>NZ_LODW01000059.1 GCF_002914525.1 Rhizobium hidalgonense
AACGACATTATTCTCTGGGAACACTCTTGGGTGAGGCAATACGAATCTCACCGTGATTGTCGCCGCGCAGCAAGGGCGCCTTTCAGCTCTACGCCGTCCCGAACGACCACCGTCTGGCGACGAGCCTCGGCCCAGGCCTTCGCACCCTGCCACCCTAGCTCAGCCATCATCTCTCCTAGGGCGTCACCGAGATTGGTCCGCCATTCGGGGAACCGCGGCGGGGCGCGGAACCCGCCCATGTGCTCGGCCGACATGCCCACGATAAGAATGCGCGTGCGCTCCTCAGGAACACCGTAGTCTTCCGCTTCAAGTCGAACGATGAACCATATAGCCGGTCTTCTTCAGTCGCTTGAGGAAGTTTCCGAGGTGATCAGCGTGCCTCGCATGCAGCAACCCCACGACGTTCTCGAATACGAAGCTTCGCGGCCTGATCTCGTCGACTGCTCGCGCTCCTTCCAACAGCAGGTCGCGCGGGTCATCCTTGCCTCGACCCATGCCCTCGATCGAGTAGGGCTGGCATGGCAGACCTCGTGCGCGTTCTGGAGGACTGGTGCCCGCAGTTCGCGGGCTACCACCTCTACTACCCGAGCAGGCGGCAACCTTCGGCGGCGTTCTCGGTCCTGGTGGACGCGCTGCGCTACCGAGGATGAAGGTTGGGAAATGGACGAAACAACTATTAGCCGATCCTGCAGGGCGATGCCACAGTCCACGTCAGACCGGCTACGGATGCCGATGCCGAGATCCTGGGCCCATTCGGTGCGCAGCTCATGGCGCTTCATCACCACTTGGACAGTTTGCGCTCCATATCAGCGCGCGACAGTGCGTGTCTTTACGTCCTTATCTTCATGCATTGATCGTGTAGACGCTACACGCTGGCCGGAAAACGCTTGCAGATCACGCTCGCGGTCGCCACCATGAAAGGAAGTAATCCTGAAAAAATGAGCGGAAGCTTACACTTAGTTCGCTTCCTTGGACGTTTACGTCCGACCGTGGTAGCTATTTCATTTTACGCAATTGGGGGTGCATTTATGGCTATGGGGCAGTCTTCACATGCAGAAGACCTTCGGCAGGAACGTAGATCTGAAGCTTTGGGATCTCATGAAGGAAGACCGTAAGCGCCATCTTGAGGGGGCCGAAGATTACCGTTATCGGCACTGAGGCAAGTCAAGACTTCCCATGACCAGGTCGACTGGATCGGTGTCCGCCTATTACCTCCGGCGGCCCCCGCACTCGCGTTCAAACTTAACGCGGAGAAACCGCAAGACCTTATCTATAGGCGCAAACCTTCGCGGGCTTACCACCACAGGACGTTCTTGCCTGACCTGCAGCGTCGAAGGCGAGTGGTGCATCCGATGAGACTCGAGCACTCGACCTCAGCCTTCGGGCGGCATCCCATCCCGCATTCGCAGTGACCGCGATCGGCGCTCCGTGTCTGTGGATCGGACTATTTCCACTGCGAGCGATGCCCACGGGGGACATCGATTCCAGATACTTTGGGGCCTTTTCGGGGGTGCAAAAGGACATTGTGGAGGAGCGGGACCACCACCTCCCAGGCGTTGTAGTACGCAATCACCTCTTTACAGCTAACATGTCAGCCTGCTACATCTAATCTCCAGCAATCGGGAGGGATTTATTTGACCCAGAAATTTGGGCTGTCAGTCGCTCTCGCCACGCCGTTCGACGGTAACGGCGATATCGCGATCGATGTTATGATCGCGCAGGCGAGGCGATGCCTTGCGGCCGGGTGCTCGAGCGTCACGCTGTTCGGGACGACGGGGGAAGGCTCCTCGATCGGAAGCCGGGAACGTGACCGCGTCTTCGCGGCCTTTCTCAATGCCGGGATCGCGGCGAAGAACATCATCGTCGGCGTGCTGGTCGACGCCGCCGAGGATGCGGCGATGCAGGCCGATCATGCGCTTTCCAACGGCGCTCGCAATATCCTTCTTGCCCCGCCATCCTATTTCAAGAACGTTAGTGACGATGGCGTCTTCCAGTGGTTTTCGGCGGTATTCGCCATGCTAGGCGACAAGGCGCGCGACATCATCGTCTACAACCTTCCTTCGCTCACCATGGTTCCGCTGACCGTGTCGCTGATCGGACGGTTGCGGACCGCCTTCCCCGATATCGTGGCCGGCGTCAAGGATTCGTCCGGCGACTGGCCGTATACCGAAAGCCTGCTCAAGGCGCATGGCGATCTCATCATCCTGGTGGGTGATGAACGACATCTCGCCAAAGGCGTGCGGCTCGGCGGCCAGGGGGCGATCTCTGGGATGGCGAATTTCGTACCCCGCGACGTCAAGCTGATGGCCGAAGAAGGCAAGGACGACCCCCGCATCGAGGGTTTCGTGGCCGAACTTCTGAAATATCCTGTTGTCCCCGCCGTGAAGGCGATGGTGGCGCACGTGATGTCGGAGGAAATCTGGCTTGCGGTTCGTCCGCCGCTTGCTTCACTATCCGGCGAAGGACAGTCGCGGCTTGCTCTGGCTTTCGATAAGCTTTTTCAGTCGCAAGCGGCATAGGTCAGGCATGTTTCGGGAAGAGGCGATGGACGGAACGGACGAGCAGCCGACGCTGCGGGAAAAGGCGTATGCGAGCTTCACGCGCCATCTTCTTGCGCGTGACGTGCGTCCCGGCCAGTTCGTTTCCCAGCGCCGCCTCGTGGAACTGACGGGACTGACGCTCGGCGCTATCCGTGAACTCATCCCCAGGCTTGAAGCCGAAGGGCTGATCAAGACCGTGCCGCAGCGGGGGTTGCAGATCGCTCACATTGATCTCAATCTCATCCGCGAGGCATTCCAGCTACGCGTGTTCCTGGAGAAGGAGGCCGTGGCGCTCTTCACCCGGTCCGCGTCGGACGAGACGATCGCAAGGCTTTTGAAGCAGCATCGCGATATCGCCGACGCCATTCGCAGCGGCGACGGCTCGCATGAGCTGGAACTGCGCGCGCAGGCCGTCGATTGGGGCATGCACGACGCCTTTATCGATGCGCTTGGCAACACTATCATCTCGAACGCCTACCGCGTGAACTCGATCAAGATGCGCCTGATCAGCCAGGACCGGTTTCGCATCGACGGTCACGTCGGGCCTGTCATGGGCGAGCACCTGAAGGTGCTCGAGGCGATCGAACGACGATCGGCGGAGGACGCCGTCAACAGCCTTGTCGCACACATCAACGGTGCAAGGGATCGTGCGCTGAGGATATAATCGGGAATAATCAGCCGGAGATGAGGAGATCGACGGCAAAAGGAGGAGGAATCACATGCCATCATTTTCGAACCCGACGCGCAGAGGCTTTCTGGCGGGCACGGCCGCGCTTGGGGCCAGTAGCATGCTCGGCATGCGCTCGGCATTTGCTGCCGTCGACTGGAAGCGCTTCGCCGGCACCACGCTCGAAGTCAACCTGGTCAAGAGCCCGCGCAGCGAAATCCTTCTGAAGTACCTGCCCGAATTCGAGGAGCTCACCGGCATCAAGGTCAATGCCGAAGCGACACCGGAGCAGCAGCAGCGCCAGAAGACGACGATCGAACTCAGCTCCGGCAAACCGAGTTTCGACGTCGTGCATATGAGCTATCACGTCCAGAAGCGGCAGTTCGAAAAGGGCGGCTGGCTTGCCGATATCGGTGGGTTCCTCAAGGATCCCTCGCTGACCGATCCATCCCTGACCGAGGGTGATTTCGCCGAAGCCGGCCTCGCCTTTGCCAAGGACGCCGAAGGTGTTCTGCGTTCTCTTCCCTTCTCGGTCGACTACTGGATCATCTACTGGAATAAGGCGCTGTTCGAGAAGAAGGGGCTTTCCTACCCGACGACGTTCGAAGAGCTGGCAAGTGCGGCCGAAGCCCTCACCGATCCCTCGACCAACACCTACGGCTTCGTTGCCCGCGGCCTGAAGAACGCCAATACGCCGGTCTGGACGTCGCTGCTGCTTGGTTACGGCTCGAGCCCGCTCGGCCCTGACGGCAAGCTGCGCACGACATCGCCGGAAGCGATCGATGCGGCCAAGCTTTACCAGAAGCTGATGACCAAAACCGCGCCTCCCGGGGTCTCCGGCTTCAACTGGGCCGAGGCCCAGTCGGCCTTCCTGCAGGGCAAGATCGGCATGTGGCTGGATGGCGTCGGCTTTGCGCCGCCGATCGAGAATCCGGAAAAATCGCGCGTCGTCGGCCAGGTCGGTTACGGCATCATGCCGAAAGGCCCGAAGGCACAGGCCGCCGGCACCTTTGGCGACGGGCTTGGGGTCGTCGCGGCCAGCCGGAACAAGGAAGCAGCTTATCTCTTCTGCCAATGGGCGATTTCGCATGACATGGGCGCCCGCCTGCTGCAGGCCGGCGCCGGAGTTCCTTTCCGCCAGTCCGTGCTGGAGGATGCGAAGGTTCGCGAAGGCGTCAAGATGCCGGGCGCTTGGCTGGATGCCGTCGTCGGTTCCGGCAAGATCTCGCAGCTCGCGCTGCCGGTCATCATTCCGGTCACCGAGTTCCGTGACATCTATGGCGTCGGCCTCACCAACATGATCGGCGGCGCCGATCCTGAGGCAGAGCTCAAGGCCGCGACGGCACAGTTCGAACCCGTCCTGGCGAAAAGCGAGGGATAATGGCCTCGGCAAGCATCGAAACGGCCGCAGCCGCCAAGGCCGCCTCGAGGGCAAGGAGCAACGCGGGTCGCGTTGCTCCCAATTACTGGCCCTTCGTTATCCCGGCGCTGATCGTCATTGCGGCGGTCATCGTTTTTCCATGGGTCTTTACCCTTTGGATGAGCGTCAACAGCTGGACGCTCGGCCAGTCCCAGGTCTTCGCGGGGCTGGACAACTATGCCCGGCTGGCCGTCGACATGCGCTTCTGGGAGTCGCTGTGGCATACGGTGCTTTATACGACGCTCTCCGTGGTGGCGCCCCTTTTTCTGGGGACGCTCGCCGCGCTGATTTTTGATACGCAATTTCCGCTGCGCGGCCTTCTGCGCGGCATTTTCGTGATGCCGATGATGGCGACACCGGTCGCCATCGCCCTTGTCTGGACCATGATGTTCCATCCGCAGCTCGGCGTGCTCAATTATCTTCTTTCCTTCATCGGCATCGGCCCCCAGGAGTGGATCTACAATCAGAGCAGCGTCATCCCCTCGCTGGTGTTGGTCGAAACCTGGCAATGGACGCCGCTGATCATGCTGATTGTGCTAGGCGGCCTGGCGGCGGTTCCGCGCGAGCCCTATGAAAGTGCCGAGATCGACGGCGCCAATGTCTGGCAGAAATTCCGCTATCTGACGCTGCCGATGATCGCGCCGTTCCTGATGATCGCGGTGATCATCCGCAGCATCGATGCGGTGAAGAGCTTCGACATTATCTATGCCATGACCCAGGGCGGCCCGGGCACGGCCTCGGAAACGATCAATATCTATCTCTACAACACCGCTTTCGCCTATTACGATATCGGCTATGGCTCGGCCATGGCGGTGGTCTTCTTCGTCCTCATCGTCCTGCTCTCCTTCGTCCTTCTGATGCTCCGGCAGCGCGCCAACTGGACCGACGGGGAGGCACGCTGATGAACCGCAAGACACTCGATCGCATCGGACTGTTGTTTGTTGCGCTGGTGATGATCTCGCCGGTCGTCCTGTTCTTCCTCTGGATGATCTCGCTGTCGTTGAAATACGAGATCGACAATGGCGCCTATCCGCCGATCTTCATTCCGGAGCGTTTCGCCTGGACGAACTATCTGAAGGTCTTTGAGGAGAACAACTTCTTCCTCTATCTCTGGAATTCGGTGCTGGTGACGGGTGCCGCGACGCTTCTGGCACTGCTGATCGGCGTACCCGCCGGATACGGCATCGCGCGGCTGAAGGCGGAGAAGTCCGCAATGGTCATCATGATCGCGCGCATGACGCCCGGCCTTTCCTTCCTGATCCCGCTCTTCCTGCTGTTCCAATGGCTGAACTTGCTCGGCACGCTGATGCCGCAGATCATCATCCATCTCGTTGTCACAGTGCCGATCGTCGTCTGGATCATGATCGGTTATTTCGAGACGACGCCGATGGAGCTGGAAGAGGCTGCAAGCATCGACGGCGCCACACCCTGGCAGACATTCCGCCTGGTCGCCTTGCCGATCGCCAGGCCCGGGATTGTCGTCGCCTTCATCCTGTCGGTGATCTTCTCGTGGAACAACTTCGTCTTCGGCATCGTGCTTGCCAGCCGCGAAACGCGCACGCTTCCGGTCGCCGTCTACAACATGCTATCTTTTGAACAGGTCAGTTGGGGACCGCTTGCCGCGGCCGCCTTGATCGTCACCTTACCTGTGCTGATATTGACGGTGTTTGCGCAACGGCAGATCGTGGCGGGGCTGACGGCCGGCGCCGTCAAGTGAGCCGATGAGACGACAGCCGTGACGACTTCTTCTGCCTTAGACCCGCCTTCCGGTTCGGCGCGCAGCGTTTTATGTGTCGGCGCTGCCGTCCTGGACACGCTGTTTCGCGTGCGCTCGTTGCCGACTGGCCAGGGCAAAATTCTGCCTTACCATATGCTGCAGGTCGCCGAGGGCATGGCGTCGAGTGCGGCCTTTGCGGTCGCCCGGCTGGGTGGTAATGCCAGCCTCTGGGGTGCGGTCGGTGATGATGAAACCGGCGATCGCATCATCGCCGACCTCGGCAATAGCGGTATCGATACCAGCGGCATGGTCCGTGTGGCAGGCGCCCGCTCGGCCGTCTCGACGATCCTTGTCGATGATCAGGGCGAGCGCCTGATCGTGCCCTTCTACGATGCGGCCCTGCACGAGGTGGTCAAGCCGGTCGCAAAGCAGGACGTATCCGCTTTCGATGCGGTGCTGGTCGACGTTCGTTGGCCAAAGCTTGCATTGCGGACGCTGTCGGCGGCCCGAGAGGCGGGCAAGCCGGCCATTCTCGATGGCGACGTTGCAGGCGAGGGCGTCATCGAAATGCTGGCACCGGCTGCCAGCCACATCGTGTTCTCGCAGCCGGCCGCCGAGCGCCTTACCGGAACTACCGAACTCGTCGGGACCGTCCGCCTTCTGAAGCGAAAGTTCGCGCATGCCTTCATCAGCGTCACGGCAGGCGAAAACGGGTGCTTCTGGTTCGATGACCGAACCGGCGAAATCGTCCATCTCGCCGCTCCCAAGGTGAGGACGGTCGATACGCTCGCAGCAGGTGATATCTTCCATGGCGCTTTCGCGCTGGCTATCGCCGAAAGCTTGCCGATCCTAGAGACGATGCGCTTGTCGTCCATGGCGGCGGCGCTCAAATGCCAGGTGTTCGGCGGTCGTACAGGCGCGCCCACCAGAGCGGAGGTCTGCGATGCCCTGCGGCAATGGAATGGTTGATGTCCCCGACAGCAGGCAGATCGCAGGAGCGACGCATATGAGGCTTCAAAGCCGAGTTTACGAAAGTGCGCCATCAATTGCCAGCCACAAAGCAGGAATCAGCTAAAGGCCGGCAGCCTTCAATCGCCCGAATGGATAGCCTTGCGATCACGCTTTTTGCGCCGGCAACAAGTGCGCTCAGCCACATCGCTGATCAACATTTGAAATCAATTTCTGGCAGGCGCAGCCTCACGTAGAAATGAGGGGGTCGTCGCTCCTACAGAGATTGATCTGTCGTTGTGCAACAATCAAATGTTCATTTGAACATTTGATTGTTGCAAAGTGAAGATCGCCTGTTAGCATCGGCTCACGTTCGTAGCGGGAGGTTGCGGACCGACAACAAGTGGGAGTGAACATGAACAAGATCGCTTTTTTCCTGTCGGCAGGATTGACCAGCCTGTTCTTATCCGTTCCGGCAATGGCCGCCACGAAGATCCAGTGGTGGCACGCGATGGGCGGCGAGAACGGCGCGAAGCTTGAACAGATCGCCAAGGGGTTCAACGCATCTCAGTCCGATTACGAGATCGTGCCGGTCTACAAGGGCACCTATGACGAGACGCTGACGGGTGCGATCGCCGCGTTTCGCGCCAACCAGCAACCGGCAATCGTACAGGTTTATGAAGTCGGCACCGGCACCATGATGGCAGCCCAGGGTGCGGTCTATCCCGTTTACCAGCTGATGAAAGACGAAGGCGAGGCCTGGGACCAGAGCAAATTCATTGCCCCTGTCGTCGGTTATTACTCAGACACCAGCGGCAACGTCTTGTCTTTGCCGTTCAATTCCTCGACGCCGATCATGTATTACAACAAGGACGTCTTCAAGAAGGCCGGGCTTGATCCGGAAACACCGCCGAAAACATGGGCGGAGGTCGAATCCTTCTCGCGGACGATCATGAAATCAGGTGCTGCCAAATGCGGCTTCACCAGCGCCTGGATCTCCTGGATCCAGACCGAAAATCTCAATGCCCTGCACGACAAACCCTACTCCACCAAGGCCAACGGCTTTGGCGGCCTGGACGCCGAATTCACCTTCAACAACGATCTGACGATCCGTCACTGGGACAACTTGAAGAAGTGGCAGGACGAAGGCCTCTTCAAATTCGGTGGACCTGTCGGCGGCGACAACGCGCCCCCGATGTTCTATTCGCAGGAATGCGCGATGTATATGAACTCGTCGGCCGGCCGGGCTGGCGTGATCAACAACGCGAAAGGCTTCAAGGTCGGTTTTGCACCGCTTCCCTTCTATGATGACGTCATCAAGCAGCCGCTCAATTCGATTATCGGCGGTGCCACGCTCTGGACGCTGAAGGGCCGTCCGGAAGAGGAATACAAGGGCGTGGCGAAGTTCTTCACATACCTGCAGAAACCCGAAGTTCAGGCCGATTGGCATCAGTTCTCCGGCTACCTGCCGATCACCGAAGCTGCTTACAAGCTCGGCCAGGATCAGGGCTACTACGAGAAGAACCCCGGCTCCGATATCGGCATCAAGCAACTGACGCGGGTGACGCCCACCGACAATTCCAAGGGCATCCGCTTCGGCAACTACGTCCAGGTGCGTGGCATCATCGACGATGAGTTTGCCGCATTGCTGGGCGGAAAGAAGACGGCGAAGGAAGCAGTCGATGCGGTGGTTTCACGCGGCAACGAACAGCTTCGCGATTTCGAGTCCGCCAACTAATGGGCATCACGACGGGGGCTGATGAAAAAGACCGGCCCCCGTTTTTAATCCGTCAGTGTGAGGACTCATGCAAACCAAACGGACCGTATTTCCCAACAAGCTTTTACCTTACCTGCTCATTGCCCCGCAGATATTCGTGACCGTGGTATTCTTCCTCTGGCCCGCCGCAACTGCATTCTGGCAATCCTTCCTGCGCCAGGACGCCTTCGGCTTCAAAACGAATTTCGTCTGGTTCGAAAACTACCGTCGGCTTTTTGCCGATCCGATCTATATCAATGCCTTCGGCCACACCCTCATTTTCGCCATTCTGGTAACGGTGCTGTCAACGGCGATCGCGCTGCTCCTGGCTGCCGCGGCAATGCGGGTGCTCCGCACCTCTCGAATTTATTCGACTCTGCTGATTTGGCCCTATGCGGTCGCCCCGGCGATTGCCGGTATTCTCTGGTGGTTCATGTTCAATCCGTCGATCGGCATCGTCGCCTATATGCTGCGCGCGATGGGCGTCAGTTGGAACCATCTGATCAATCCCGACGATGCGATGATCCTCATCGTGATTGCCGCGACCTGGAAACAGATATCCTATAACTTCCTGTTTTTCCTGGCTGCGCTGCAATCCGTGCCGCGCTCGCTTCAGGAAGCCGGGGCCATCGATGGGGCCGGTCCTGTGAAGCGTTTCTGGACGATCGTCTTCCCGCTGATCTCGCCGACGACCTTCTACCTGATCGTCATCAATATCGTCTACGCGATGTTCGATACTTTCGGCATCGTTCATGCGACCACCCAGGGCGGGCCGGCGCGCGCAACCGAGATCCTGGTCTACAAGGTCTACTTCGACGGCTTCATCGGACTGAATCTGGGCTCGTCGGCGGCCCAGTCCGTCATTCTGATGGTGATCGTCGTCGCCCTTACGGCGGTGCAGTTCCGCTTCATCGAACGCCGCGTGCAATATTGAGGGAGCTTAAGGATGGTTGAAAATCGCCCTTTCCTAAATTTCCTGGCCCACCTTGTTCTCATCCTCGGCGTCACGATCGTCGTGTTTCCCGTCTACGTGGCTTTCATCGCATCGAGCCACGGTCCCAATGACTTCCTGTCAGGCGTCGTGCCGCTGACCCCGGGCAGCCACATCATCGAGAACTATTCGACGATGCTCTCTTCCGGGATGACAAGCTCGGGAGCGCCGCCGATCGGGCCGATGATGATCAACTCGCTGATTATGGCGGTCGGCGTCGCCGTCGGGAAGATCGCCATATCGATCCTTTCGGCCTTTGCCATCGTCTATTTCCGGTTTCCGTTTCGGACCTTGGCATTCTGGATGATCTTCATCACGCTGATGCTGCCGGTCGAGGTTCGCATCGTGCCGACCTATAAGGTGGTCGCCGACCTCGGAATGCTGAATAATTACGGCGGCCTCATCATTCCGCTGATCGCCTCGGCAACGGCGACCTTCCTGTTTCGTCAGTTCTTTCTGACAGTGCCTGACGAACTGATGGAAGCCGCCCGTGTCGACGGGGCGGGGCCGATGAAGTTCTTCCGTGATATTCTGCTGCCTCTGTCGATCACCAACATCGCAGCGCTCTTCATCATCCTCTTCGTGCTCGGCTGGAACCAGTATCTCTGGCCGCTCATCATAACCACCGACCAGAGTTTCTACACCGTCGTGATGGGAATTCAGCGCATGGCAGCGGTCGCCGATGCCGAGCCGCGCTGGAACCTTGTGATGGCGGCCGTCATTCTGGCTGCCCTGCCACCCGTCCTCGTCATCGTCGCCATGCAACGCCTTTTTGTCAAAGGCCTGGTCGAAACGGAGAAATGAAATGGCCACGATCAATATCATCGACGTCAAGAAGAACTATGGCGCCGTTCCGGCTGTCAAAGGCATCAACCTGTCGGTGGCGGACGGCGAACTCATCGTGCTCGTCGGCCCCTCCGGCTGTGGCAAATCAACCCTGCTTCGCATGGTCGCCGGGCTGGAAACGATCAGCGAAGGCGATGTCGAGATTGCCGGCCGCAACGTGAACAAGGCAGAACCGGCCGACCGCGACATTGCGATGGTCTTCCAGAATTATGCGCTTTATCCGCACATGACGGTGCGCGGAAATCTCGAATATGGTTTGAAAAACCGCGGCACTGAACGGGCCGAAATCAACCGCCGGGTGGCGGAAGCCGCCGAGATCCTCGAAATCGGGCCGATGTTGGATCGCAAACCGCGCGAACTCTCCGGCGGGCAGCGTCAGCGCGTGGCGATGGGACGCGCCATCGTCCGCGAGCCGGCCGCCTTTCTTTTCGACGAGCCGCTGTCCAATCTCGATGCCAAATTGCGAGTGCAGATGCGCGTCGAGATCCGCCGGCTGCAACGGCGTTTGAAGACGACCAGCATCTACGTCACCCACGACCAGCTTGAAGCAATGACCCTTGCAGATCGGTTGGTGGTGATGAACGGCGGGCTTGTCGAACAGGTCGGCACGCCCGTGGCGGTTTACGACCGGCCGGCGAGTTTGTTTGTCGCCAGCTTCATCGGCTCGCCGCCTATGAACCTTGTGCCGGTCGACGTGGTGAGGGCCGCTGATAGTGCAGGCACCCTGGTATTGCCTGCCGGCACCGACATGGTCGGCCTTCGCCCCGACGCCTTGCTCGTCATCAAGCCGGTGGAGCCTACCGTTCGCCTGAATGCGACGGTCGAGTTGCTCGAACCGATCGGCGGAGAAAGCCATCTGCATGTGCGATTGGGTAAGAGCCAGCGGACAGTTGTCCTGACCGTACCGGGTCGCCCGGACTTTGCCGAGAATGCGAATATCGACGTTTTCGCCCGCGTTGACGCGATGCACCCCTTTAACAGCGATACCGGAAAACGCACGGATTGACGCAGGATTTTCATTTGTTCATTCAGCAGAAAACGACGAAAGAGATGAGACGATGACGCCCGTAGAGCCGCGATCCGGCCCGACACGCAGTGAAGTTCAGGCCCATCGCGGCGCCTCAGCCGTGGCGCCCGAAAATACCATTGCAGCCTTCCGTGCCGCCGCCGAACAAGGCGCTGAATGGGTCGAGCTCGACGTCGCACTTCTGGGGGATGGTACTCCGGTGGTGATCCACGATGTTTCCATTGACCGCTGCTCGTCGTCAAAGGGAAATCTCGCAGACCTCACAGCGTCGGATCTCAAGGCTATCGATGCCGGCGCATGGTTTGCCCCGCAATTTATGGGCGAACCGCTGCCGACGCTAGCGAGCGTCGTTTCGGCACTCGGCGAATTGGGCCTCAACGCCAATGTCGAGATCAAGCAGCATGCCCATCACAAATCGCTCGACCAGTTGGTAAACATCGTCGACCGACATCTGAAGGCGCGGGCACCGCACACCAGGATCATGATCTCGAGCTTTGATGCGGCTGCGCTGAGAGGAATGCATGCGCTCGATCCAAGCTACGAACTCGCCATGCTGTGGAGTAGGGTGCCTGCGGATTGGCTTGATATCCTTCGGTCGATCCCGGCATCGACCATCCATCTTGACTATAAGGCTCTGAGTATCGGCTTTCTCGAAGAGGCCGTCCGTTGCGGCATCAAGGTTCGGGCGTGGACCTGCAACGATCCAAAGCGGCTCGCATCTTTCTGGGACGCGGGTTTGGCCGGCGTGATAACAGACGACCCCAGTGTCTACCTCACCTAAGGAGCGGCGATGGGGCAGCGGATCATATCGAGCCGACAACGCGAGATCCTTGGGCTGATCGAGACCGAAGGTGTTCAGTACATCGAGGACTTGGCACGGCGGTACGATTTGACGACGCAGACCATTCGGCGCGATATCAATGCTTTGTGCGATCTGGGGCATGCGCGCCGCTTCCACGGCGGCGTCGACCTGCCGGTCGAGGGCAGCAACATCTCGCTCAATGCACGCGCCCAGCTCAACCGGCGGGCCAAGCGGCTTATCGCACGGCGCGTCGCAGCCGACATTGGAGCGGAGGCGACAGTATTCCTCGGGATCGGCAGCACGGTCCAATTTGTTGCTGACGCGCTGCGCGATCACCAGGGTCTGACGGTGATCACTAACAACATCCATGTCGCCTTGAGCCTTTGCGACGCGCCGAGTGTCGAGGTCCATTTGACCGGCGGTCTTCTGCGTCACGATGACCGCGACGTGGTCGGCACCGATGTGATCCGGTTCATCGAAAAATTCTATGCAACCCACGCGGTGGTCGGCGCAGGTGCTCTGAGCCCGCTCACCGGCCTGATGGATTTCAGCTATAGCGAAGCCCAGATCACCAACGCGCTTTTAGAAAATTCACAAACGAAGTTTCTCGCGGCAGACGTCAGCAAGTGGACGCGCACCGCCTCCGTGCGGGTTGCGCCATTCAGCAAACTCACCCGGTTTTACACGGACCGGCTTCCTGGCGAAGCGTCGGCCGCCAATGCTCTCGCCGAAAGCGGCTTGGAAGTGGTGACATGCAGCGAGGAGACAACATGAGCTCCGTAGACGACATAAGCTACGTAGACCGGGCGCCATCAGCGCGGGAACTGCAGGAAGTGCGTTACCTGTTCACCGACATCGACGATACGCTGACGACAGAGGGAAAGCTCCTGCCGCAAACCTACGAGGCGCTGTGGGATCTCAGCCGGGCCGGCATTGCCGTCGTGCCGGTCACGGGCGGTTCAGCCGGCTGGTGCGAACATATCGTCCGCGCCTGGCCGGTGGCCGCCGTCATCGGCGAAAGCGGCGCATATTGCGTGACCCGCCGGGATGGCGATGTCGTCTTCGCCTATTGGGAGGACGCCGCGCTGCAAGGTGAGCGGCAACGCCAGCACATTCAGGCGATCAAAGCGCTGATCGCGCAAAAGAGCAGGCCGTTCAGGATCGCCCACGATCAGGTCTTCCGGCTGGCGGATGTCGCAATCGACATACAGGGTCACGATCCGCATGACGTCGAGGATCTCGCCTCCAGCATCAGAGCTATCGGCGGAACGGTGGCGATCAGTTCCATCCACATCAACACCTGGATCGGCGACTACAACAAGCGGTCGATGAGCGAGCGGGTTCTAACCGGGCTGTTTGGTGTTGATCCGGCGGAGACGCCAGCCGTTACCGCCTTTGTCGGCGACTCTCGAAACGACGCGCCGATGTTCGGCTTTATCCGCAACTCCTTCGGCGTCAACAACATCATCCCGGTCCTGTCACAATTGCAGCACGCGCCGAAGTGGGTCTCGTCGCAACCCGCCGGCCTCGGCTTTGCCGATATTGCCCGGACGATCCTGCACGCGGTCGCCGAGAGGCACGCCCCAATACCTGGGAAGAATGAGCTCTAGCCTCGACGGGCTGGTAGCCAGGCCACCATCAGCTTTTGACCGAGCCGGCGGTCATACCCGCCAGGAAATAGCGTTGGGCAACCAGGTAAAGCACCAGGAGGGGAAGGGAGCCGAGCACGCTCATCGCCATCATTTCATTCCATTCGAAAGCGTGCTGGCCCATCAGCAGCTGGATACCGATCGGAACGGTTCTGAGGTCCATCGATTTTGTCAGCGTCAGGGCGAAGAGGAATTCGTTCCACGCCAGCAGAAACGTATAGACCGCGGTGGCGACGATCCCGGGGATGGAGACGGGAACGATGACGCGCCAGAGCGCTGTCCAGCTCGAGCCGCCGTCGACGAGCACGGCCTCGTCCAGCTCCTTCGGCAATGTGTTGAGGTAGCCGGTCATCAGCAGGACGGCGTAAGGCAGCGTGAAGACCATATAGGTGAGGATCAGTGCGAGATACGTATCGAAGATCCTGAAGGCGACGACCATGCCGAAATAGGGGATGAGAAGGGTGATCGGCGGAACGGTCTGCGTGCTGATGATGAAGATGTTCAAGGTGTTCTTGAAGCGGAACTGATAGCGGCTGAAGCCGTAGGCAGTCAGGATCGCGATGACGAGGGTCAGGCAGGTGACGACGCCGGCGACGAAGTAGCTGTTGATGAAGAACCGCACTTTCACCGGATCGTTGAAGATCGTCAGATAAGCGGCCACCGTGAAATCCTCCGGCAATAGCCGCGGCGGAAGAGCGAAGATTTCCGTATTCGATTTCAGCGAGCTGAAAAACATCCAGACGATCGGGAATGTCGAAAAGATGAGGCCGACCACAAGCCCGAGATAAGTCAGGATGGTCGGCAGTGCCGAGCTCTTGAAGGAACGCTTTGCCATGGCGGTCACCTGCGCTGCTGGTGTTTGATGTAGAAGTAGGTGACGCTCATCGAAATGATGAGGATGATCATTGCACTGGCCGAAGCCAGAGAGAATTCATATTGGGAGAAGGCGAGCTTGTAGGTGAAGGTGGAGAGCACTTCCGTCGAATAGATCGGACCGCCGCCGGTCGTCATCCAGACGAGCGGAAAAACCTGCATCGTCCAGATAAAGTCGAGAAGCGCGATGCTGATGATGATCGGCATCAGTTGCGGAATGGTGATGTACCAGAATTTTTCCAGCTCGTTGGCGCCGTCGATGCCGGCTGCCTCATAAAGCTCCTTCGAAATGCCTTGGAGGCCGGCAAGCAGGCTGACCATATAGAGCGGATAACCCGCCCAGATATTTGCGAAGGTCAAAGCGTGGATGGCGGTGCGTGTGGAGGAGAACCACTCGACCTTAAAATTGATGATATGAAGCGCCATCAGCACGCTGTTGACGACACCGTTCGGGTCGAGCAGTAGGCGCCAGATGATGGCGATGATGACGGCGGTGAACAGCCAGGGCAGGATGAAGAGCACACGCAGGATGCTGCGGATGAGCGGATCGACGCGGTTGGTGTTCAACAGCAGCGCGAAGGCCAAGCCGATGATGAAGTGGAAGACGACGCTCATGATCGTGAAATAAAGCGTCTGCACCACCGACTGCCAGAAGACCGGATTCTCGAAGATGGTCAGATAGTTCTGCACCCCTGCGAAGGCCGCGTCCTTTTTCATGATGGCGCCGTCCATCAATGAATATTTGAGGACCATCACCATCGGGAACAGCATCAGCAGAACCAGCAGCAAGGTCGCCGGCGACACGTAGAAATACGGCACCAGCTTCCTCAAAGTGCTGTAACGAAACCTTCTTTTCCCTCGCGCTTTGACTTGGGCAGCGACCAGAGCCGGAGCGGAATGATTCATGAGCAGTAACTTCCCATTCTGCCGAGATTGACGACTTGCACCGGCAGCGTCAGGTTATGCTGCCGGTGATCTCGTGAAAGCGACGTGCTTAAAACTTTGCGAGCCACGCCTTCTCGGTATTGGCAGCGGCATCCTTGGCTGACTGCCCACCGTCGAACATCTTCTGAACTTCCACATTCATGTCGCGCATCAGCTCTTCGGCAACTGGAAGGCCGACGAATTCGTTTGCAGGATAGCCGCTCTGGAAGATTTTGAAAGCTTCCGCAAAGATCGGGTCAGATTTGACGAAGTCCGGCTTGGCATGGACGTTGCCGGGGAAGGCGTTGGCAATCGACACCAGGCGGCCATTGACGTCAGGGCTCATCAGATATTCCACAAGCTTCCAGGCTTCCTCCTTATGCTTGCTGCCCTCGCTGATGCCGATGCCCCAGGAGGCATAGGGCATGCCGCGTTTGCCGGTATAGCCATCGGTGGCCGGCAAGGCGGAGATGCCGAACTTGAGTTTCGGATTGCGCTCGCGGATGAGGTTCACATGGGCGAGGGAATCGACCATCATGCCGACGCGGCCATTGACGAATTCCTCGACCTTGTCCTGTTCTTTCTTGGCGAAAATGCCGGGAGAAATAACGCCTGCCTTGTTGAGGGAGGCGATATAGTCGAGCGTGCCGACGACAGCGTCATTTTCGAGGTCGGGCTTGCCAGCCTTCAGCATCGAGGCGCCGGAGGCCCAGACCCAGGACATCACGTCGTTCTGAATGCCGCTCGGCGACTGCAGCGATAGCGGCAGCACCCAGCCATACTGGTTCTTCGGCGCATCGGTCATCTTCTTCGCAGCTTCGGCAAATTCCGTGCGGGTGGTCGGCAGCTTGTCGACGCCGGATGCCTTGGCGATATCGAGGTTGACGAAGACGGGATAGACGAAGGATGCCAACGGGAACATCACGCTTTTGCCGTCCACCTTGACGATATCGGTGATCTGGCTCTTGTCGTATTTCGCCTGGTCCATCAGTTCGTCCATGGAGGCGATCGCGCCCTGCTTGGCAAGCCCGTTTACCCAGGCGCCATCCAGGCCCACCACATCACTCAGCGTTCCGGAGGCGGCGCCGACGACGATCTGGTCACGCGTCGTGGCATAGGGTCCGCTGACCAGCGTCACCTTGATGCCGGGGTTGGCTGCCTCGAAATCGTTCATGATGCCGCGGAGCGCACCGGACGGCATTTCCGGTTCCCACCATTGAATGAATTCGATGGTGGTGTCGGCAA
The DNA here is from genome assembly GCF_002914525.1 of Rhizobium hidalgonense. Lineage (GTDB taxonomy): Bacteria > Pseudomonadota > Alphaproteobacteria > Rhizobiales > Rhizobiaceae > Rhizobium > Rhizobium hidalgonense. The sequence goes on from NZ_LODW01000059.1 coordinate 17,406, forward strand.
ACGCCGATGTGGCGCAAAGCGCCCACACAGCGGCGGCCGCCCGCATCGTCACGCCGAATTTTCTGATTTTCATGTGTGCCTCCCAGAGATTTCAGTTAATCGATCCTCCTCAAGATCGTAGGCAAAGTAGGGTCCCTGAGGTCCCCGCCTGTCAATGAAGAACTGTCATAGGGAAAAAACGGCAAGCCGGCATTCACGGTGTTTCGTATGTTAAGTTATTGATATAACTGAACGAAGTATGTGTACGTCGCTGCTGATTTTTTGCAGCATTTGTGTTGCTTGTGACGCATTTTTTCTTTACTTTCGTAAACAAATGAAAGTTTGCCCAGCAAAACGAAATACGCGGCGCCATGGTTTCCCGACTGCAGATTTGAATTCAGGGCCTGAAACAAGCCCATTGTGCAATCACGCGGCGCAGGCTTGCCCAAGGCACAAATGAAAAATATTTCGATTTTCGAAAGACAGGCGTTGGTGGTACCGAAGATGATAGATGACGCCGGCTTGCCCGGCGAGTTCCGAAAAATCCGGAAAGCAGATCGTGCTGTACAAATTGCCCCATGCGTGATTTGGCGCGTCGATGAATTTGCTGCCGATGTGAGATCATTGCGATCCAGCGTGTCGTCGCCCCTCCGATAGGAACTGAATGGCCAAGAAGAGTTATAAATCGATGGACGACTTCGCGGCCGCCTCTGGCGTATCGCGTCCGACATTGTCGAAGTTTTTCGATGATCCCTCGCAGATCAAGGAGGTGACCCGCAAGCGGATCGAGGCGGCTCTCAAGAAGTCGAATTTCGAGCCCAACCTTTTCGCGCGGCACCTCAATCGCAAGCGGACCAGGAATATCGGGATTCTTGTCCCGACCATGTCGGATCCCTTTTATGTGCAAGTCGTTTCGCTGATCGAGCTGGAGTTGCGCGAAAAGGGGTTCTGGCCTGTCCAGATCTCTTCGCACACGCGGCCGGAATTGGAGGCGGAGGCGGTCAGGACCTTGCTCTCGCTGAAGGTCGCCGGCGCGATCGTGGCGCCGCTCGGAGCCGGTTCGCGCCGTTCCGCGTTGGAAAGATTAAAGGATGCGATTCCAGTCGTCTGTTTCGACAATCCTGCCAGCGCTGACCTTCCTTATGTCGGCAACGACAATGCGCAAAGCATGGCAGCCATCGTGCAATATCTCTGCCGGTCCGGTGAGCCACCGATATTCCTGGAAATCCCGCATATGACGGAAAATGCCGGCGAACGGCAGGCGAGTTACCGCGCGACCATGGTGAGGGAGGGACATTCGCCGCTGGTCATCGATTGCGACGCGCCACCCTCCTGGGAGTTCGAGCGCCTCGGATACGAGCAGATGCAGAGGATGCTCGCGAAAGGCAGCCTTCCCGGCAAAACGCTTCTCTGCGCAAACGACCGGTTCGCTTTCGGCGCGATGGCGGCGGCATTCGCTTCGGGACTGAAGATCGGCCGCAACGATGGCTGTGACGTGCGCATTGCCGGGCACGACGACCACCCGTTGAGCCGATATACCTGTCCGTCGCTGACGACCATGGCTCAGAATGCGTCCGAAATCGCCGCGAAATCCGTGGAGCTTTTACTGGCGCACATCGAGAGCGAGGACGACGGAACGACACCCGCGACGAACAAGGTGATCCTCGAAGCGACGCTTGTTATGCGCGACTCGGCTTGAGATCCAATCGCGGCTACGGCTTCAGCGGGTAAGCGCAGGGTCCATGCCGCGCCACGCCATTGCAATGGCTTCAATGGCCTCTTGGGCCTCCGGAATGGCTCGTCTTTTCGATACGAAGCCATGGATCTGTCCGGGCCAGGTCCGGCTTATGGCCTGCGCTTCGGAACGGAGCCGCTCGGCATAGGCGGCGCCTTCGTCGAACAACACGTCGTGTCCGGCAAGGATGACGAAGGCCGGTGCCACACCCGTCAGCGACGCCGCGCTTAGCGGCGAGGCCCGCCAGTCCACCATGCTCCCGGCTTGCGGCAGATAGTGGTCTCGAAACCATTTCATCGCCGCTGCGGTCAGGCCGAAACCTGATGCGTAGTGTGAATAGCTGTCGGCAACCTGCAACTGGTCGGTCACCGGATAGAGCAACACCTGGCCGATGATATCAGGCACCTGTCCGTCGCGTGCGAGCAGAGCGATGACGGCGGCGAGATTTCCGCCGGCGCTATCACCGGCGACGACAATTCGCAAGGGATCGACGCCGAGTGCGTCAGCCTGATCCGTCATCCAGACGAGTGTCGCTGCGCAGTCTTCGATCGCTGCCGGAAAGGGATGTTCCGGGGCGAGGCGGTAGTCGGGCGAAACCACGACGGCGCCGGCCATATTGGCGAGGCTCCGGCAAATATCCTCGTGGGTTTCCGGTGCGCCGATCACAAATCCGCCGCCATGGAGATAAAGCATGGCGGGCGCTGCCTGGCGCGGCGCGCTTCGGCCGCGCCATATCTTCAACCTGATTGCGCCGGCATACCTTTCCCGGACCTCCGCCACGTCTTCGAGCGGCCACTGGATGTCTGCGAAACTGTTTAGATACTGTCGCCTCGCCAGCGCCGGCGTGCAGCTTTCCACAGGCTCTTGCGGATCGCCCGGCCATTCAAGTGCAAGTCTTGCAGATCCATCCAGTTGCGTCATGCCAGCAAGCTCCTTGCTTCGTCTTCTTTCAATTCCCTCGGCTGCACGACAGTCCCGGGGATGGTCTGCGCGACACCGGTTTCACCGGCGCGAAGGATTGCCTCCATGACGTCGAGCACATGCAGCGCGAGCTCGCCCGAGGCACGGGGCGCACGACCTTCGATGATGGCGCGCGCGAGATCGGCAAGACCAAGCATGCGATAGTTAGCACGATCAGGCGCTGCGACCGGCCAATTGACCGCGCCGAAGAGTGCGCCTGATGTATCCGTTTCCTGCCAGGGCGCGCCCCGGCTGGAGAACGCGACGCGGCCGCCGAAATTATCCGGGTCGGGCAGGCGCAGCGAGCCTTCGGTGCCGTGCAGCTCGATCGGGTGGTTCGAGTGGCGGAACACGTCCCACGAAGTGCCGAAGGTGACCGTGGCGCCGCAGTCGAATTCCAGCAGCGAAAGCACGCTGGTCGGCGTGCCAACCTTGAATGTGGTGCCCTGCTTCGGCCCCTCGGCGGTGATCAGCCGCTCCTTCTGCCCGCTTGTAGCGACGGCCTGTACGCGGCGGATCGGCCCCATCAGATTGACCATCATCGTGAGATAATAGGGACCCATGTCCATGACCGGGCCTGCCCCGGCCTGGTAATAGAAGCATGGATCCGGATGCCAGTGCTCCATGCCGCGGCCCATCATGAAGGCTGTTCCCGTCACCGGCTTGCCGATGGCGCCGGCCTCCATCTGCCACCGGGCATGACGTCCGGCCGCCCCCAGGAACGTGTCGGGCGCCGAACCGAGCATGAGGCTCTTTTCGGCGGCCGCGTTCACCAATCGGCGTCCCTCCGCGGCCGTGACGCCGAGCGGCTTCTCGGTGAAGACATGTTTGCCCGCCGACAGCGCCCGCATCGAGACATCGAAATGTGCAGCCGGAATCGTCAGGTTGAGGACGAGGTCGATGTTCTTGTCGTCGATCAGATCATCGACGTCGGCCGCACGCAAATTGAACTCAGATGCACGGCGCTTGGCGGCGTCGGCGTTGAGATCTGCGCAGGCGGTGATTTCGACGCCGCGAAACAGCGGCGCGTTGCGCATATAGGCGAGCGAAATGCTGCCGCATCCCACAACGCCGATTCTAAGTTTCATATTATTCGCCTGTGCCATCTAAGAACCTGACCTTGCCGTTTCGTGCTCGGAGAGTTGGGGATTTTTTGCGTCGGAGGCGCGAGGAAGAAATTATGTTGACGCACGCTAACATTTTCCCCTACGAAATGACAAGACGTTGGCAGGCGTCGTAAGATCCGATGACGAACTCTCCGTTCGCGATCTCGACCGCCTCGTGAAGGGTGACTTTCTGCAAGGTGGGCGCCAATGCCCACAATGATCGGCTTCGCTCCGACTTCGATATCGGCTGTCAAAAACGAGTAGGTCAGGACCAAGATATGAACAATGCTGAGCTGAAGATCGGCTGCCAGACATTCACCTGGGAAATGCTGGGTAAGGGCTGGCGCGGCGGGCCGGATGATCTGGTGCGCGCCATCGCCGATGGCGGGTATGCCGGTCTCGAAATCACCGACACGATGATCGGTTACTACGCGCTTAGGCCCGCCGACTTCGCCCGGACTCTCGCGGTTGCCGGCCTGACGCTGGTTTCCTTTGCCTTCGGCTCGGGCAGCGGCTTCACGGTGGCGGAAAAGATTGCCTCCGATCTGGAGGCGGCGCGGCGATGGGTAGATTTCGTAGCGCACTTTCCCGGTGCGATGGTGTCGATGGGCTCGGCCACCGTCGTTTCGGACGGCCGGCGTGATGAGAAATTCGCGATTGCGGCTGAGTGCTATAATCGGGCGACCGAGATCGGACGCTCGGCCAGCGTCGCCGTTGCCGTCCACCCTTCCTCGCACCACAATACGCTGCTCTTCACCCGCAACGACTATGATCGGCTGTTTGCTCTGCTGGATCCGCGGGTAGGTTGGGTGCCGGATACCGGCCATATTCTGCGTGGCGGCCAACAGGTCGACGATACGCTTTCGACCCACCGGGACCGCATCCGCTACGTGCATCTGAAGGATGTCGACGCCGGCGGGATCTGGGTAATGCTCGGCGAAGGTGTCTGCAATGTGCCTGCTGTGATTTCGGCCGTTCGGGAGGCACCGCTGTTCGCCGGCTGGATCGTAGTAGAGGAAGAATCGGACCATGCCGGAACCGATCCTGCCGCGGCGGTTCGCAAGAACCGCGAGACGCTTCGACGACTGGGGTTTTAGCCGACTGCGTTTCCCCGGTCTGGCCGAAACCTTTCGCGAGCGCCCAAACCCCTCCAGGCTCCGTTCGAAACTGGGCAGGCTGCCTGTCACGCGTAACGCACCTCCACGCCGAGTTTTTCCAGTCGGTGGCGAATGCTGTGTGGCATGTTGCTGTCGGTGATGATCAGATCGACACGCGACAGCGAGAAGGCTTTGGAGGAGGCGCCGATGTCGAACTTGCTCGAATCCGCCACGAGCACGACGCGCCGGGCCATGCGAACCAGGTTGCGCTTGGTGCGCGCAATATCCTCGGAAACATCGACGACGTCGAAGGCCTGATCGATTGCATGGGCGCTGACAAAGGCCTGGTGGGCGACGAGTCCGCCGACCGCCTTGTCGGAATCCGAGACGATCGTGCTGACGGTGCTCGGAAACACCCGGCCGCCGATCATGTGCACGTCGAGCCCCGGCCGGTACATCAGATGCTGGGCGATGTTCATCGCCGTCGTCGCGACCACGACATTGTTGACCGGCGGCATCTGCATGGCCACCTGCAGCAGCGTTGAGCCGCTGTCGAAGACAATCGACTGATTGTCGATGATCTGCCGCGCCGCCATTTGGGCGATGCGTCGCTTCGCATCGAAGTTGCGCTGCATGCGTTCCTCGAAGGCTGCTGCCGGCGAGTCGGATGGCAGGGCGATTGCCCCGCCATGCGTTTTGATCAGCTGCTTCTTGGCGTCCATGATTTCGAGGTCGGAGCGGATCGTGACTTCCGAGACCTCGAAGAATTCCGCGAGCTGCCGGGTGCGTGCCTGACCGACCCGTTGAAGTTCCAGCATGATCTGCTGCCGCCTCTGTTCTGCAAGCATATGTGATCCCGACCAGCCGCTATTGGCGACATCCTGACTTTTGAAAAACGAAAGTTCGCCGCCTTGGTTTTCGGCTCATCCAGTAGAAATAGCGCCTTAGCGGCGGAAATGCACGTTGAAAATTCGGCATTCACCCAAAAACGAAAGAAATCGAAATATTGAATGTTTGTTTATTTTCGAGTTAGGGTTTTCTCAGCCTCGCCATCAGCAATCACAAAGGAAGTATCGCCATGGGTCTCGGCACCAAAATCCGCCTCGCACGCCTGTTCTCGAATCCATCGGGCCATCTGTTCGGAGGCGCGGTTGATCACTTTGTCGGTTATGGCAATGTGCGTGAGGGCGGGCTTGCCGATCTGCCGGGCGCGCTCAAACGCGTGATGGCCGGAGGCCCCGACTACATCAGCATCCAGCCGGGTGCGGCGCGCCACCTCTGGTCGGATTATGCCGGAAAGGCAGCGCTCGTCATTCAGGGCGGCTGCTTCACCGCCGACGACCGCATTCGACAGCTCATTGCCACCCCGGAAGACGCGGTGCGTTATGGTGCGGATGCGCTGGCTGTTGCCATTCCCGTGCGCGGCGCCACCGAAGGAGAATACATCCGCTGGCTTACCGACACGGTCAACGCCGCCGCCCGCTTCGAGATGCCGGTCGTCGCCCATGTCTATCCCCGCGATTTCTCCGACGGCGGCAAGATCGTGTTCACCCCGGATGAGATTGCTTACGCGGTGCGCATCGGCTTCGAGGCCGGTGTCGACGTGATCAAGGTCGGCTACACCGGCGATTTCGAGTCCTTCCGCGAGACCGTTGCGACTTGCCCTATACCCGTGGTGATCGCCGGCGGCCCGAAGACCGATACGCTGCTCGGAGCGCTCATCCAGACTTCGGAAGCATTGCGGGCCGGAGCCAAAGGCGCGGTCGTCGGCCGCAACCTTTGGGGTCACGGCGATACGACCATGGCCGCGCGCGCCTTCAAGCTCGTCATTCACAAGGGGATGGCGCCGGAGGATGCGCTGGCTGCGGCCGGTGCTTGAGAGGTGTCGCGCCCTTTCCAGGTTCTGGGCTTCGGCGCCCTTGCCATCGATGACATCATCTATGTCGATCGCGGGCTTTCGGCCGGCAAGGGGAAGGTGACGAAGCGTGCCACCGACCATGGCGGCAATGTGGCGACGGCTCTTGTTGCCGTCGCCCGGCTCGGCGGGCGCGCCGGCTTCATCGGCTGGCTTGGCGATAAGCCGGCGGACGATGTAGCCGGTGCCGAACTCGAGCGTGACGGCGTCGACATATCACTTGCACCCCGCCACGCCGATGCGGCGCCGATCCGCTCCGTAATTACGGTCGGCCCTGACGGCGACCGGTTCATAGCCTATGACGACGATGTGCTGCACGGCACCTCGGATGCGCTGCCCGACCACGTTCTGACCCAGGCCCCGGTATTGCTGATCGATGGCTATGCCACCCATTCGGAAAGTGTCGTGGCGCGGGCCCGCGCGCTTGGCCTTGCCGTGATCGCCGATATCGAATGGACAGTCGGCACTGCGACGGACCGCATCCTGGCTTTCGCCGATCATCTGGTGCTCCCGCTCGCCTTCGGGCAGCAATACACCGGTGAGGGTGATCCCACGATGATCCTCGACAGGCTCTGGTCCGCAGATCGCTCCGCTGTTGTCCTGACCGATGGCGAGCGCGGGACCTATCTCCGCCAGAGCGGTGATTCCGTCAGGTGGCATTTGCCGGCCTATGCGGTTCAGGCGGTCGACACGACCGGCGCCGGCGATTGTTTTCACGGCGCCTACGCTCTTGCGCTTGCCGCGGGAAAGAGCCCGCTTGATTGCGTAGCCTATGCCACGGCGGCTGCCGCCATTTCCGTGACCGCACGGGGAGGGCGCAGGGGCTTACCGGACAATCGGACGTGCCTGGCATGGATGGCGGCCGAGAACGCACCAATGCCGATCCCGATGCCCGGATAAGCGTCTTCCGGATATGAGCCAGGTCCACGCGGTGACCAATGTCGATGCTGGTCGACTCACGGCTGATGAAAAATCATCGCTTGGCGAGATCTCAATGCCCGCCAAGCCCGCCAAAAAGTTACGCGCGATAAAAAATATAATCTCGCAAATAAAACGAATAAAATCGTTAAATTTCAGTTTGATAATCGGAATAGGCGGGCGCTCGCCGCGAGGCAGACTTCGATTCTTTTATTGACTTTGACGCCCAGTCCTGAGCCTTCTTGTCGAAAGGGTCGGAGACGGCAGGGGGCGCCGTTTGAGATCTGTTCCGGACTGATGCGGGAGGACGAGACGTGGCTGTGGTTGTACTGGACAAGATCTGCAAGACCTATGGAAACAGCTACCATGCGATCAAGGATCTGAGCCTGACGATCCATGACGGCGAGTTTCTGATTTTGGTCGGTCCGTCCGGATGCGGAAAATCGACCGCTCTGCGCATGATTGCCGGGCTCGAGGAAATCAGCAGTGGTACCTTGAGCATCGGCGGTCAGGACGTCGTCGATCTGGCGCCGAAGGACCGGGACATCGCCATGGTCTTTCAAAGCTATGCCCTTTATCCGCACATGACCGTTTTCGAAAACATTGCCTTTTCGATGAAACTGGCTGGAAAGAGTAAGGCCGAACGCACCAAACGCGTGCACGAGATCGCCAAGATCCTGCAGCTGGAATCCTTGCTGGGCAACAAGCCCGCACAGCTTTCCGGCGGCCAGCGCCAGCGTGTTGCGATGGGCCGCGCCATGGTCCGCGAGCCCGCAGCATTCCTCATGGACGAACCGCTCTCGAACCTCGATGCGAAACTGCGTGTTCAAATGCGGGCAGAGATCGCCAGCCTGCAGAGACAGCTCGGCGTGACGACGATCTACGTGACGCACGACCAGACCGAAGCGCTCACCATGGGCGATCGCGTCGCGGTGCTGAAGGGCGGCGTGCTTCAGCAGGTGGATACGCCGAAGGCCTTGTATCACCGCCCGGTCAATGCGTTCGTCGCCGGCTTTATCGGTTCGCCGTCGATGAACCTTTTCGAGGGGCGTCTGGAGGGCGGGCGAATCCATCTACCCGGCTTCTCCATCCCCTTGTCCGCCGGCGCCTTCGAGCGCGCTCCCGGTCTTTCCGACTTCGAAGGAAAGGCTGTAATTTTTGGGGTCAGGCCCGAGGACCTCTACGACAGCCGGTTGCCGTCTGGAGCCTCCCATCCGACGATCCCAGTTGTCGTGAGATCGATCGAGGAGCTTGGCTCCGAGTTGATCGTGCATCTGAAGGTCGACGCGGTCCGGATCGACTCGGGCGATCCCGATGCCGTCGAAGACCTGAGCGGGGCCGCCAACGCGGTTGCGCGGTTCGAAGCGGTCAGCACCGTCGAGACCGGACAATCGATTGATCTAGCAATCGACCCGGCAAAACTGCACTTTTTCAATCCTCAAACACATGTTGCGCTCTGACGACGAGGAGAGCGGCTCGCCCTGGTTGCGGTCGGCCAGAAGACGCGTTCGGCGTTTGATGTCTTGAAAGCATTCCAGTCCACGCCGAACCGGCGTTCTTCTTCAATATCCTGCTCAAAGGTTTATCGATGCCAGCAAAACAGGAACGACGTCTCCGCATCGGCGTATTGGGTGCGGGCCAGATTGCCCAGGCCGCGCATTTCGAGAGCTGCACGAAAGCAGCCAATGCAGACCTCTATGCGATTTGCGACGTTGCCGAAGATCTCCGCGAACGTATGGCAATCACCCACGGGGCGGAAAAAACCTATGACGACTACGATAAGATGCTGGCCGATCCCGACCTCGACGCCGTGATCATCGCGACCGCCGACGCTTTTCACGTCCCGGCCTCCATTCGCGCCCTTCAGGCAGGCAAACATGTGCTGTGCGAAAAACCCGTCGGTGTCACCGTCGAGGAGTGCCATGAACTGAAGGCCGCGGTAGACACATCGGGAAGGGTGTTTCAGGTCGGGCATATGAAGCGTTTCGACGCAGGGCTCCAGGCTGCCAAATCCTTCATCCGTGATGAAATGGGAGAGATGGTCGCTCTGAAAGCCTGGTATTGCGACAGCACGCACCGCTATCCGATGACCGATGCGGTCCAGCCCCTGATCGTCACCAGCGCCAACGCGAAGAAACCTTCGGCCAATCCGAAGGCCGACCTGCGGCGCTACTATATGCTCGCGCATGGCTGCCACCTGATCGACACGGCGCGCTATTTCGCCGGCGACATCGTCTCCGTCACCGCTCGCCTGTCGGAACGGGCCGGTATCTGGTGCTGGTTCGTGGACGTCGAATTTGCCTCCGGCACGCTCGGCCATCTCGATCTCACCGTCCAGGTGCGCATGGACTGGCACGAAGGCTTCCAGATCTATGGCCGGAACGGCAGTATTTTGGGCAAGACCTATAACCCGTGGTACTACAAGACCAGCGAGGTGGATATTTTCCGCGAAGCCGACGGCGCCACCCATCGCGTTCTCGGTGCCGACGGCCATTTTTACCGCCGCCAGGTCGAAGGCTTCGCTCGCACCATTCTCGATGGCGCTGTCATGGAAGGCGCCGGCATCGATGACGGCCTGGCATCCGTCCGTGCCATGGTCGCCGTTGCCCGTTCGGCCGAAAGCGGCAAGGCGGTTGCGCTGGCTGACGTCACGGGTGGCGTGTGATGAAGCTCGGCATCTTCGCAAAGACTTTCGAGGGAACGGAACCCACAACCGTTCTGAATGCGGTCGCCGAGGCTGGATTCGCCTGTGCACAATACAATATGGCGTGCTCCGGTCTTGCCCCGATGCCGGAGACGATTACCGAAACACAGGCTCGTTCGGTTGCCAATGCGGCGCTGAGCAGCGGCGTCGAGATTGTTGCCGTTTCCGGCACCTTCAACATGATCCATCCCGATCCTTCCGTTCGCGCGGCCGGCCTTCGCAATTTGGCGACGCTGGCCGAGCGCAGCACCGGCATGTCGACCGGCCTGATCACGCTCTGCACCGGCACGCGCGACCCCATCGACCAGTGGAAGTCCCACGCCGACAACGACACGCCGGAGGCGTGGCGGGATCTCCTCGAAGCCATGGAGACGGCCAGCGAGATTGCCGAGCGCCACAATGTGGACCTTGGCATCGAGCCCGAGCTTGCCAATGTCGTCAACTCGGCTGAGAAAGCCCATCGGCTGATCACGGCACTGAAGAGCCCTCGCATCAAGATCGTGCTCGATCCGGCCAATCTCTTCGAGGTTGCGACGCTGGATGAGCAGCGGCGCATCGTGTCTTCCGCCATCGACCTCCTGGCCGATCGGATCGTCATGGCGCATGCGAAAGATCGCAATCCCGACGGCAGCTTCGCGACCGCCGGCAAGGGCGTCCTCGACTATCCGCATTATCTGGGCCGGCTCAGGGCGATTGGCTTTGCCGGCAGTCTCGTCACTCATGGTCTTTCGGCCTCGGAGGCGGCCGGAGTGGCGATCTTCCTGAAAAATAACCTCGACGATGAAACCGCGGGGACAGGAGGATGAGACGAGCTGACCCGTTCGAAACCAGAGACGGGACCATTCTTAACGTGGATATGGCAGGCGACGGCGCGTCCGTCATATTCCAGCATGGCTTATGCGGCGACGCGGCGCAGACCGACGAGGTCTTTCCGCCCGACGCGGGTTTTCGCCGGGTGACGATCGAAGCGCGCGGCCACGGCTATTCCCAAGCCGGCAATCTGGAGCAGCTATCGATCGCGACCTTCTGCGATGATATCGCCGCTTATATCGAGAAGAACCTTGCAGCGCCGGTTGTGATCGGCGGTATCTCGATGGGGGCCGCGATCGCCTTGCGTCTCTCAGTCAAGCGGCCCGATCTCGTCAAGGCTCTGATCATCGCAAGGCCGGCCTGGCTGGCTGCATCGGCGCCGGAAAACATGGCGCCCAATGCCGACGTCGGGGGGCTTCTGAAAATCCTGCCGCCGGATGAGGCAAAGCAGGTGTTCCTTGCCGGATCGGTCGGTGTACGGCTCGCCGCCGAGGCTCCGGACAATCTGGCCTCGCTTGCCGGGTTTTTCTCCCGCACGCCGTTGGATGTGACCGCCGAGCTGCTGACCAGGATTTCCAACGACGGCCCTGGCGTGACCGACGCGGACATTTGCAATCTTGCCCTGCCGACGCTCGTCATCGGCCATGAACGTGACAGCATCCATCCTCTTGGCCACGCGCGTGCTCTCGCCGCGCGGATCGCCGGCGCGCGTTTCGTGCAGATCACGCCGAAAGCTGAGAGCCGGCCGCAATATGTCGCCGACTTTCGGCTTGCCGTCGGCAATTTTCTGAAGGAGCTCTGAAACAATGACGACCCCCTCCAAGGCCTGGATCGACGATCTCCCCAAGGATCGCCTGATTGCCGAATTTTCCGTCTGGTCGGCCGATCTCGTGCATCTGGCGGATGATCTGGCGCGTGTCGATCCTTACGTCGACATCCTCCACATCGATGTCGCCGATGGCCATTTCGCGCCGGCAATGTTGTTTTTCCCTGATCTTGTTGCCGGTGTGCGCAAGCTTTCCGCGCGCGCGATCCATGTTCACCTGATGGTCGCCGACAGCATCCTCCTGTCGCAGATCGAGCAGTTTGCCGATGCGGGCAGCGACCTTATCAGTCTTCATGTTGAAAACGAAAGCGTTGCCGAGGAGGCCCTCGATCTTCTCGATCGCCGCGGTGTCGCAGCCGGCATGGTCCTCAAGGTCGAAACTCCTGTCGAGCGGATCGAGAAATACGTGTCCCGGCTGCGCTTCGTGACGCTGCTCGGCACGGCGATCGGTGTGAAGGGCCAGGGTCTCGACGAAAAGGCCGGGGCCAGGCTTCGACAGGCCAAGCAGATCATTTCCAATTGCGGTGCGGCTCATCGGATCGTGCTTGCGGCCGATGGTGGTATTCGCGAGCACACGGTTCCTCTGCTGCGCCAATCCGGTGCGGAAACGGTCGTTCTCGGTTCTCTGGCTTTCAATGCGCCCTCGCTCGATGAGCGGATGACGTGGGTTCGGGGCCTCTAACTCTTGGTCTTCACATGCAGCAGGTTGCCATTGGTATAGACCTAGGCGGAACGCAGGTGCGCGCAGCCCTTGTCGACGAGCAGGGCAGGATCCTGGCACGCTTGGCCGAGCCAACGGATGCGCTGGCAGGTCCCGACCGGGTGCTCGCCCAGATTTGCGGCCTGGCCGATCGATTGCTTGCAGCGTCGAAGCCTGCTTCGGTGGTGGGCGTCGGCGTATCCGCCCCGGGCCCACTCGACACGGTTGCCGGTGTCGCAACCGATATCCCGACCCTTCCGGGCTTCGTCGATTTTCCGCTGAAGGCGGAATTGCAGAAGCGGTTTCCGTTTCCGGTCGACCTCGAAAACGACGCCATCGCCGCGGCGATCGGGGAGTGGCAGTTCGGTATCGGCAAGGGGCTCGATAACCTCGTTTATGTCACGGTCAGCACCGGGATTGGCGGCGGCGTCATCTCGGACGGCCGCGTGATCCGCGGCCGCAAGGGCATGGCAGCCCATGTCGGCCACATGTCCGTGGTGCCGGACGGCGAGCTTTGCCCTTGCGGTAACAGGGGCTGTTTCGAGGCCTATGGATCCGGACCGGCTTTTGCGCGGCGCGCCCAATTGAGGGCGATGGAAAGTCGCGGGACGACGATCGGTCGCGATGGCGGCGCCATCGACAGCCGCAGCGTTTTCGCGGCGGCCAGAAATGGCGACCCTCTGGCAAATCAGCTCGTCGACGAGGAAGCGGAAATTCTCGGTCGCGGCTTCACCAGCCTGATCCATATCTTCAGTCCCGATATCATCGTCATGGGGGGAGGGCTCTCCCACGAATTCGATCGGCTGCAACCGGGCATTCAGGCTTATATCAGCCAGTGGGCAATGTCGGCATTCAAAGATGTCAAAGTGATGCTGGCGGCTTTGGATCAGAACTCGGGTCTCATCGGCGCGGCGGGTCTGGCATTTCTGGCGGGGAAGGTCGCTCCGACGTGAGCGGGTCCCCGGACGATCGGTTTTGTCAAATTCGGCGATCGAGCTCGTCTTCGTTCACGCCGAAATGCTCGAGAATGATGCCGACGTTGCGGCGGTGAGACTTGAAATAGACGTCGAAGAGATCGCCGATCAGGGGGACCGTTCCGCCGGCGGCGTCGATCCCGAGATTGACGGCCATGCGGGCGAGCTTGTGGGTGGGAAGGCCAAGCCGCCTTGCCTCATCGATGATGAAAAGACCGATCAGCGATCCGGCAATATCGCCGACGGCCGGGATGAGGCCGAGGACCGAGTCCGCGCCGATCCTGACGCCGATGACCGGCAATCGAACCGCCGTATCCATCAGACGGGCTATGCCGACAGCGCGCCGAATTCGCCCGAGTTCGGCAGAGTTGAGGTATGTCGTTTTGCCGGTGTCCATGGCCCTGAAACGCCGCAAAACCGATAAGGTTCGCCTGCGGCGTGATCGGAGATCGCGCTTATCTCTTGTCGGGCACCACGACCAATTTGCCGACGAAGTGCTTCGCCATGAAATCGGTCTGGGCGCGGTGAAATTCCGACAGCGGATAGACGCCGCCGACGAGAGGCCGGATCTTCCGGCTCTCGATATAGCTGATAAGCCGGCGGAAATCGGCGCGGCTTCCCTGGCTCGATCCGTGCAATTCCAATTGCTTCAGATACATGGTGCGCAAGTCGAGCTGGACGACCGGGCCGGCAATGGCGCCGGCGGTGGTGTAGCGGCCTTCCGGGCGCAGGATCTTAAGGAGGTCGTTGAACAGCGGCCCGCCGACCAGATCGGCGACGACATCGATCGGTTGACCACGGCTCGCGGAATGCACTGCTTCGACCAGTTCGCCCCTGCCGCGGGTCACCACCGCTTCGGCGCCGATAGCGAGCATCGCCGCCTCCTTGCCGGGGCCTGTGACAGCAATCGGGATGGCGCCGCGAGCACGCGCGAGCTGAATGATCGCCGAGCCGACGCCGCCAGAGGCGCCGGTGGCGAGGACGCGTTCGCCAGCCGTAAGCCTTGCCCGTTCCAGCATCCGCTCGCCGGTCAGATAGGCGCAGCAGAAGGTAGCGAGTTCGACGTCAGTCAGGTCGGTGGCGACGACATGCGCGTTTTCGGCCGGCAGCGCCATATATTCGGCATAGCCGCCATCCCTCCCGTGCCCCATGTAGTCGATGTCGGCGAGGCTGTCGTCGTCGCGGTTATAGATCGAGAAGTCGACCATGACGCGCTCGCCGATCCGCGCCGGGTCGACGCCGGCACCGACGCCGACGATATGGCCGACCGTATCGGTGCCCTGAATGCGCGGGAAGGTCAGCGTATTGCCCTGCCGGCGCCAGGTGGAGACGGCGGCCGGGTCATCCTCGGTGCCATAGGCGCCCTCCCGCACCCAGACGTCGGTATTGTTCATGCCGCAGGCGGTGACGCGGATGAGCACCTCGCCGTCTGCGGGCGCCGGCACCGTCACGTCACTGCGGTAGATGAGCTTGTCCAAGCCGCCATGGCCGGTCAGCAATACGGCCGCCATCTTTTCCGGGATCGTCATGCCGCTTCCCCTCAGAGACCGTTGAAGACGGTTTCGATCGTCTCTGCCGCGGCCTTAACGACGATGTCTGCCTCCTCGCGTGTCAGGCAGAGCGGCGGGGCGAAGCCGAGGATATCGCCCTGCGGCATGGCACGGCCGATGACGCCGCGTTCGAGAAGGGCGGATGCCACCTGCGGGCCAATCTTGCGGTCGGCATCGAAGAATTTGCGGTCGTCCCTGTCCTCGACAAATTCGATTGCTGCCATCAGCCCGTCACCGCGGACTTCGCCGACATTTCGGTGGCTGCCGACCGCCTTTGCCAGTTCCGAGCGGAAATAGGCGCCGGTGGCGCCGGCATTCTCGACGATGCCGAGTTCATCGATCAGTTCGAGATTGGCAATGCCCGCGGCAGCGCAGATCGGATGCGCGGAATAGGTCCAGCCGTGGCCGATCGCCCCCATCTGATCGGAGCCTTGCACCAGCACTTGCCACATCTTGTCGGAAACGATCGAGCCGGAAAGCGGAGCGTAGGCAGAGGTCAGGCCCTTGGCGATGGTGATCAGATCCGGCTTCATGCCGTAGTGATCCGAGCCGAACATCGTGCCGAGACGGCCGAAGCCGGTGACGACTTCATCGGCGACGAGCAGGATGTCGTATTTGTCGAGCACGGCCTGGATTTTCTGCCAGTAGCCCTTCGGCGGCGGCACGATGCCGCCGGTGCCGAGGATGGGTTCGCCGATGAAGGCTGCGACCGTTTCCGGGCCTTCGGCGAGGACCATCTCCTCCAGCCGGTCAGCGCAATATTGCGAGAACTGCTCCTCGTCCATGGAGCGGTCGGACCGGCGGAAATAATAGGGCGCTTCGGTGTGCAGCACCGGCGCACGCGGGAGGTCGAAAGCATTGTGGAAGAGCGCCAGGCCGGTGAGGCTGCCGGTCATGACGCCGGAGCCGTGATAACCGCGCCAGCGCGAGATGATCTTCTTCTTCTCGGAACGACCGAGGATGTTGTTGTAGTACCAGATCAGCTTGATGTTGGTCTCGTTGGCATCAGAGCCGGAAAGCCCGAAATAGACCCTGGACATGCCGTCAGGCGCACGGTCGATGATCATCTTCGAAAGCATAATCGAGGCCTCGGTGCCATGTCCGACATAGGCGTGGTAATAAGCGAGGTTCTTCGCCTGTTCGGCGATCGCATCGGCAATCTTCTGGCGGCCGTAGCCGACATTGACGCAATAGAGGCCGGCAAAAGCGTCGAGGCTTTTGCGGCCTGTCGTGTCGGTGATGTAGACGCCTTCGCCGCCGGCAACGACGCGTGTCGGCGTATCGCCGCGGGCGTGCCCGCCCATATGGGTCGAGGGATGGAAGAAGTGATCGCGGTCCCAGGCGGTGAGTTCGTTGCTTTTCTCGAGCATGTCCTATCCTCTTTCTTGAAATGGGCTGACTTGAAATGGGTCAGGCGGCCGTGTCGATGCAGAGATATTTGAGCTCGGTGAAGGCCTCGAGCCCATGGCGCGAACCCTCGCGGCCGAGGCCGGACTGTTTCCAGCCGCCGAAGGGAACGGGGCCGCCGGTGACCTTCACGCGGTTGACAGCCACCATGCCGTATTCCAGCGCGCGGCCGAGGCGCATCTGCCGGGCGCCGTTTTCGGTAACGACATAGGCGACGAGGCCGTATTCGCTATCGTTGGCGCGGGCGATCACCTCTTCTTCGGTGTCGAAGCTGGCAACAGCCGCAACAGGTCCGAAGGTCTCCTCGCGCATGATCAGCGCATCTTCAGGCACATCCGTCAGCAGCGTCGGCTCATAGAAGAACCGGCCGGCCCTGTGGCGCTTACCACCGATGACGAGCTGCGCGCCGCGCGCCAGTGCATCGGAAACCTGTTCCTCGACCTTGGCGATGGCGCGTTCATGCATCAGCGGTCCGATGTCGACGCCATCCTCAAACCCCGTCCCGACCTTGAGATCGGCGATGCGGGCGGCAAAGGCTTGAGCAAAAGCATCGGCGATGCGCCGCTGGACGAAGATGCGATTGGCCGCGAGGCAATCCTGGCCTGACGTGGCAAACTTGGCGTTGACGGCGATCTCGACTGCCTTTGATATATCGGCGTCGTCGAAGATGATCAGCGGCGCGTGGCCGCCGAGCTCCATCACCAGCCGCTTCATGGTCGGAGCGCACTGGGCGGCGATCAGGCGGCCAACCTCGGTGGAACCGGTAAAGCTCATGGCGCGCACACGGACGTCGGCGCACATCCGTCCGACGATCGTTGCGGCATGGCCGGTGACGACATTGAAGACGCCGGCGGGAATGCCGGCGCGTTCGCCGAGTTCGGCAAGGGCAAGGGCGGAAAGCGGCGTCTCGGAAGAGGGATGGGCGACGACCGTGCAGCCTGCCGCAAGCGCGGCGGCGGCCTTTCGGGTGAGCATGGCAGAGGGGAAATTCCAGGGTGTAACCACGCCGACGACGCCGAGCGCCTCCCGCCGGACGAGCATTTCCGCGCCGGGCAGATGGCTGGTGACGCTCTCGGCATTCAGCCGTTTGCCTTCCTCGGCGTACCATTCGACGAAGGAGGCGGCGTAGTCGATCTCGCCGCGCGCTTCCGCCAGCGGTTTGCCCTGTTCGAGCGTCATGATCAGTGCGAGATCCTCCCTGGCGGCGAGCATCAGCTCAAACCATTTGCGCAGGATCGCTGCGCGGCTCTGCGGCAGCATGGCGCGCCAGGCGGCCAAAGCCTGCGAGGCCGCATCGATCGCCGCCGCCGTTTCCTCCGCGCCGAGGCTTGCAACCCAGGCCAGCGTCACCGAAGAAGCCGGATCCGTAACCTCGAAGCTCTTTCCCGCGGCGCCGGCGATCCAGCGACCGCCGACATAGGCGAGATCGCGCAGGAGATGACGGTCGGCAAGCTGCGACAGCGCGTCATGAAAGGCGGGGCGGGCAAAAACGGCGGTCATGTCCAATCTCCTCGTTGCGGAAGAGCCGAGTCTTCCACGGAAGCGGGCGAGAGATTGTCTGTTGGCGGATGCGGAAAGAGAGAGATGGTCTAAAGGGCAGCGCTCTCGTAGAGAGATTGTCTACGACGCGGACTGCTCCTCACTGTCGGCCACGAAGGACGAAACCGGAAGCACCGTTTCCTCCTTCACCACCTTGGTGACGATGTAGGTGAAATAGCGGTCGATGCCGAGTTCGCGGTCGAGAAGCCCGTCGACCAACCGCTGATAGGCGTCGATATCGGGCGCCATGATCTTCAGGATGTAATCGACGCCGCCGCCGACCGACCAGCAGGCGACGATCTCAGGGATTGCCGTGACGGCGCGCTCGAAGCGCTCGAAATCCGCCTGGCGATGGTTGGCGAGCGTCACTTCCATCATCACACTGGCGACCGGTGCAATCCGCCGCGGTGCCAGGCGTGCGTGATAGCCGGTGATGATCCCAGCCTTTTCGAGCTTGCGCAGCCGCATCCAGCACGGCGTCGGCGACAGGCCGGCCTTTTCGGCCAGCGCCAGTTTGGTGATGCGGCCGTCGCGCTGGACGGCGTCGAGAATACGCAGGTCGATGGCGTCGAGCTTCATGGGGCTTTCTTTGGAAAGAAATCATTTCAAACGCTGCGAAAAGACAATGGGAGCGCACTTTGGCATTGTCAATTGAACTGATTTTCAGCAGTGTTAAAATCATGACAAAGTGGCGCCCCGATCCCTCGCAACTTCGCCGACCGGCCTACCTCTCGCTCGCCGAGCAGATCGCCAGCGCGATCACCGACGGCAAGCTTTACGATGGGGCGCAATTGCCGCCGCATCGCAAGCTGGCGGATGATCTGCATCTTTCCGTGCAAACGGTGAGCCGCGCCTATGAGGAGCTCAGCCGCCGGGGGCTGATATCAGGCGAGATCGGGCGCGGCAGCTTCGTACAGACGAGGCCGCGCGAGCCGGAGCCGCCTTATCTGCCGGAACGGCTGGGAGAACTGATCGATCTCTCGATCCTGAAACCAGTCTGCGAGCAGATCCATCTCGAAAAGATGCGCCAGGCCTTCGGCTGGCTTTCGGAAAACCTGCCCTCCAGCTCGGCGCTTTCGTTCCGGCCGAACATGGTCTTTCCGCGCCACCGCATTGTTGCCACCGAATGGCTAGCGCGCTGCGGGCTGGAGGTGTCGCCGCTGAACATCAGTGTCACGAACGGCGCGACATCGGGCATGACGGTGGCGCTGATGAGTGTTGCGCCGCCCGGCTCGACGGTGGCGACCGAGGCGATCAGCCACCATACGCTGGTGCCGCTCTCCACCTATCTCGGTCTGCATCTCGAGGGGATCGCGATCGACGAGGAAGGCATGATCCCGGAGGCGCTCGACGAAGCCTGCCGGACGGGGCCGATCCGGGCAATCTTCCTGCAGCCCTCGGTAATCAATCCGATGGCGGCCCTGATGAGCGCGAAGCGCCGGCAGGCGCTTGCCTCCGTGGCCGCCAAACACGACATAGCCATCATCGAAAACGATATTCTCGGCCCGATGGTCGAGGACCGCGCGCCGCCGATGGCGGCATTCGCGCCGGAGCGCACGCTCTACGTCACCAGCTTCACCAAGATCACTGTTCCCGGCTTGCGGATCGGCTATCTCACGGCACCCGACCGCTATGTCGCCGCTGTCGCGAACCGTCATCTGGTCTCCAACTGGATGGCGACGCCGGCCATGGCCGAGATTGCCACCCGCTGGGTCAGCGACGGCACGGCGATGGAATTGGTCAACTGGCAGCGCCGCGCCCTCTCGAGCCGGCATGCGATCGCGGCGGAGATGCTGACCGGGCTTACCTACCGATCCCACCCGCAAAGCCTGCACGTCTGGCTGCCGCTCTCCGGCAATCATACCGAGGACGGTTTCGTGTCGCAGGCACGGCTGCACGGCGTGGCAATCGCCCCCGGCAAATCGTTCCGCACCGGGGATCAGGGCTGGACGCCGGCGGTGCGCATTTCGCTTGGTTCGACGACAGAAAGCGAGCTGCGGACCGGGCTCGGGATCGTCGCCTCACTGGCGCAAGGAAATCCTGAAGAGCTGCTGCTTGCAATTTGATGCAGCTGCCGCGTGTTTGAGCAGGCGCAGAATAATTGTCATGATATTATTTTACGAATTGACATGATTTTGATGCACCGTCATCGTTAGGGCATTGCTTGTCTCAACAGGGAGAGACATGGATGCCTTCGCCCATCATTCGCATCGACAATATCGTCAAGAGATACGGCCCGCTGACCGTGCTCGACGGCCTGTCGATGAATGTCATGCCCGGCGAAAAGCTGGCGCTGATCGGGCCGTCCGGCTCCGGCAAGACGACGATCCTGCGCATCCTGATGACGCTTGAGACGATCAGCGGCGGCCATATCGAGGTCGACGGCGAGCAGCTCTATCACATGCCTGCCGGCAGCGGGCTGGTGCCGGCCGATGAACGGCATCTGCACCGGATGCGCGAAAAGATCGGCATGGTCTTTCAGCACTTCAACCTGTTTCCGCATAAATGCGTGCTCGACAACGTGACCCTGGCGCCGATGCTGACCAAGGGCATCAAGCGCCCCATGGCCGAAAAGTGGGCAATGGAGCTTCTCGACATGGTCGGCCTGGCCGACAAGGCGAAGAGCGTCCCGGCGCAACTGTCCGGCGGGCAGAAGCAGCGCGTCGCCATTGCTAGGGCGCTGGCGCTGTCGCCGAAGATCATGCTGTTCGACGAGGTGACCTCGGCGCTCGACCCGGAACTGGTCGAAGAGGTGCTGAGTGTCATGCGGCGGCTCGCCTCGGAGACCGACATGACCATGCTACTCGTCACCCACGAGATGGGCTTTGCCCATGATTTCGCCGACCGTGTGCTGTTCTTCGATCGCGGCAAGATCGTCGAGGAAGGCAAGCCGGCCGACATCTTTCGCAACCCGACGCAGGAAAGGACGCAGACCTTCCTGCGCAAGATTATTGCGGCTGGGCACCGCGTCTGAACCAGACACTGCCCGCAAAAACAAACTCAAACGAAAGCCAGAGGAGTTGGGAACGATGAATGCAGGATATCTTTTGACCGCCGCCAGCCTGTCGGTGCTGCTGATGGCCGCCGCCTGCCCGGCATCAGCTGCCGATGACAAGCTCGAACAGTTGAAGGAACAGGGCTTTGCCCGTATCGCCATCGCCAACGAGCCGCCGTTCACCGCCGTCGGCGCCGATGGCAAAGTGTCCGGCGCCGCCCCCGATGTGGCGCGCACGATCTTCGAAAAGCTCGGCGTCAAGGAAGTGGTCGCCTCGATCTCCGAATATGGCGCGATGATCCCCGGCCTGCAGGCCGGCCGCCACGACGCGATCACCGCAGGCCTGTTCATGAAGCCGGAGCGTTGCAACGCCGTCGCCAATTCCGAACCGATCCTCTGCGACGCCGAAGCCTTCGCTCTCAAGAAGGGCAACCCGCTGAAGCTGACGAGCTACAAGGATATCGCCGACAATCCGGATGCCAAGATCGGCGCGCCGGGCGGCGGCACCGAGGAGAAGCTGGCGCTTGAGGCCGGCGTGCCGCGTGACCGGGTCATCGTCGTTCCGGACGGCCAGAGCGGCATCAAGATGCTGCAGGACGGCCGCATCGACGTCTATTCGCTGCCGGTTCTGTCGATCCACGATCTGATGGCCAAGGCAAACGATCCGAACCTCGAAACCGTCGCTCCCGTCGTCAATGCGCCAGTCTATTGCGATGGCGCCGCCTTCCGCAAGCAGGACGTCGCGCTGCGCGATGCCTTCGACGTCGAGCTGAAGAAGCTGAAGGAATCGGGCGAATTCGCCAAGATCATTGAGCCTTACGGCTTCTCGGCTAAGGCGGCGATGTCGACGAGCCGCGACAAGCTCTGCGCCGCGGCGAAGTAACCAGGGGTAAGCAGCCGGCCGTGCTTTGGGCATGGCCGGCTTTTCCTCGCACCATCTCCAGAGAAGTGAGTTGCCGATGTCGGTATGGTCCGGCTATCTGACATTGATCCTTGAGGGCGCCCTGGTGACGCTCGAACTGACGGTCATGGGCTCAGTGCTGGCGCTTGTTATGGCGTTCCTGGCAGGCCTCGGCCGCCTGTCGCGCTTCTTTGCCATCAGGGCTCTGGCGACGGCCTATATCGAGTTCTTCCGCGGCACGTCGATCTTCGTCCAGCTCTTCTGGGTCTATTTCGTGCTGCCCTTCGCGGGATTGACGCTGACGCCGCTGCAGGCGGGCGTGCTGGCGCTCGGGCTCAACGTCGGCGCCTATGGCGCGGAAGTGGTGCGCGGCGCCGTCAAGGCGGTCGGTCGGGAACAGTCGGAAGCCTGCATCGCGCTCAATCTCTCGCGCTATCAGCGCATGCGCCACATTATCCTGCCGCAGGCGCTGCCGCTGATGCTGCCGACCTTCTGCAACAATGCGATCGAGCTGTTGAAGGGCACGGCCGTCGTGTCGCTGATCTCGCTGACGGATATGACCTTTCAGGCGCAGGTCGTGCGGGCGCAGACCGGCAATACGCTGGTGCCCTTCGCGACGATCCTCATCCTCTATTTTCTCATGGCTTTGGCAATCTCGGCTGCGATGCGCTGGCTGGAGCGGCGCATGGCACGTGGCGTCGACGGCATAAGGACCTGATCATATGGAATGGGATTGGGACTTCGTCTGGCAGATCATGCCGACCCTTCTCGAAGGGTTCAAGATCACCATTCTCGCGACCATCCTCGGGGCGGTCGTCGCCATGGTCGTCGGCCTCGGCCTCGCCATCGCGCGGCGGTCACCGATCGCCGCCGTTTCCAGGACCGTCGCTTTCGTCTGCGAATTCATCCGCGGCACGCCGCTTTTGGTGCAGCTCTACTTCATCTTCTACGTGCTGCCGGATATCGGCATCCGGCTGGCGCCGCTGGTCGCCGGCGTCATCGGCATGGGCATTCACTATGCGACCTATACCGCCGAGGTCTATCGTGCCGGCATCGAGAATGTGCCGCGCGGACAATGGGAGGCGGCCAAGGCCACCAATCTGACGACACGCCAGGCTTGGATCCACGTGGTCATTCCACAGGCGATCCCGCCGATGATTCCGGCGCTCGCCAATTATTTCATCGCCATGTTCAAGGAGACGCCGTTGCTTTCGGCGATCACCGTGCTCGAACTGATGAACCAGGCGAAAAGTATCGCCAACAGCAACTATCGCTATATCGAACCGATGACGCTGGTCGGCGTCTTCTTCCTCGTCGTCAGCCTGATCTCGGTTCTGGGCTTGCGCTGGCTCGAAGAACGTTACGCCAGGATGGATGACTGAGCATGACTGCAAAGATCGAGATCATAACCGCCGGCCGGGTGCCGCGACTGGATGACCGCCCGCTCAAAAAACGCGTCGGCCTGGTGATCCTTGCCACCGACCATACGACCGAAGTCGATTTCCAGCGGATGGTCGCCAGCGACGATATCGGCGTCTATGTCAGCCGTATCCACTACGCCAATCCCGTGACCCCGGAAAACCTTTTGAAGATGCAGCCGTCGCTGACGGCGGGTGCTGCGCTGATCTTGCCGGACGAGGCGCTGGATGCGCTCATGTATTCCTGTACCTCTGCCTCGGTCGTCATTGGCGACCGCAACATCGAAGCGGCGATCCATGCGGCCAAACCGGGTGCTCCCGTGGTGACGCCGACGGCGGCGGCGGTGAAAGGGCTGCAGGCGCTCGGCGCCAGACGGATCTCGGTGCTGACGCCTTATACAGTCGAGACCAGCCGGCCAATGGCCGATTATTTCGCGGATCTCGGCTTTGCGATCGACCGCTTCACCTGTCTTGGCCTCGCGGATGATCGCGAGATGGCGCGGATCGCGCCCGATGAAATCGCAGCCTTCGCGCGCCAGGCGACGGCGCCACAATCCGATGCGCTGTTCATCTCCTGCACGGCGGTGCGCGCCGCTCAGGTCGCGGCCCGGATCGAAGCGGAGATCGACAGACCTGTCGTCACCAGCAATCTCGCCACCGCCTGGGCTTGCCTGAGGCTCTGCGGCGATGACCGGCCGCGGCCCGAACTCGGGCGGCTGATGGCCATGCCCTATCCGGAGGGTTGAGACGATGGCGAGCACATGGCCGGTTTCATTGGAGGATATCCGTGCTGCGGCGCGCCGGATAGCTGGTCGGGTGCGCGTGACTGCGATGGCGCAGTCGGTTTCGCTAAGTGAAATCGCAGGCGTGCCCGTCCATCTCAAGCTCGAACATCACCAGACGACTGGCAGCTTCAAGCTGCGCGGCGCGACCAATGCGGTGCTGTCATTGTCACCGGCTGAACGAGCTCGCGGTATCGTTGCGGCCTCGACTGGAAATCACGGCCGGGCGCTTGCCTATGCCGCAGAGGCGGAAGGCGCGGTTGCGACCATCTGCATGTCGCGGCTGGTGCCTGAGAACAAGGTTTCTGAGATTCGCCGCCTCGGCGCCGATGTCCGCATTGTCGGGCGCTCGCAGGACGAGGCGCAGCAGGAGGTTGACCGGCTGGTGCGCGAGGTGGGGTTGGTGATGGTCCCGCCCTTCGACCATCCCGCCGTCGTGGCCGGGCAGGGCACGCTGGGGCTCGAAATCATCGGGGCATTGCAGCAGGTGTCGACGGTGCTGGTGCCGCTTTCGGGCGGTGGCCTTGCGGCGGGTGTCGCCGCCGCGATCAAGGGCGTCAATCCGAAGACCAAGGTGATCGGCCTGACGATGGAGCGGGGCGCGGCGATGAAGGCGAGCCTCGATGCTGGGCGGCCGGTGCAGGTCGAGGAATTGCCGAGCCTCGCCGACTCGCTCGGCGGGGGCATCGGCCTCGACAATCACGTGACCTTTGCCATGTGCCGCGATCTCCTCGACGACGTCATCCTGCTTTCGGAGGCGGAAATCGCCGCCGGCATGCGCCATGCCTATGCCCTCGAACGCGAGATCGTCGAGGGAGCGGCAGCCGTCGGCATCGCGGCCCTTCTTGCCGGAAAGGTCAGGGCCAATGGTCCTGTCGTTGCGATACTGTCCGGACGGAATGTCGACATGGAGCAGCACCGGCGCGTGATCAATGGCGAGATGCTGTTTGCGGAGGATGGGCGATGAGCCGGATGATCATTCTGACGGAAGCGGAACTGAGGAACGTCATCACGCTCAATCGCGATGCCGTCGGCTGCGTCGAGCAGGCTTTCGAAGCGCTGGCGACCATGGCGGTCGCCATGCCGCCGATCCTGCGGCTCGATATTCCGGAGCATCGGGGCGAGGTCGATGTGAAGACCGCCTATATCCCCGGCGTCGAAGGTTTTGCGATCAAGATCAGTCCCGGTTTCTTCGACAATCCCAAGCTTGGTCTGCCAAGCACCAACGGTATGATGGTGCTGCTATCGAGCCAAACCGGGCTGGTGCAGGCGCTGCTGCTGGACAATGGCTACCTCACCGATGTGCGCACCGCGGCGGCTGGCGCCGTCGCGGCCAAACATCTGGCGCGTGAAAATTCCACCGTCGCCGCAATCTTCGGCGCCGGCATGCAGGCGCGGCTGCAGCTCAAAGCGCTAACGCTGGTGCGGCCGATCCGTGAAGCGCGAATATGGGCGCGCGATACCGCAAAGGCTGAAGCTGCGGCCGCTGACCTGACGAAAAAGCTTGGGTTTCCCGTCACTGCTATATCGGACCCCGGACGGGCGATTGCCGGCGCCGATATCATCGTCACCACCACGCCTTCCGAAAAACCGATCATCGAGGCCGGATGGCTGGCACCCGGCCAGCATCTGACGGCCATGGGCTCGGATGCCGAGCACAAGAACGAGATCGACCCGGCTGTCATCGCCGGCGCCGGCCTTTACGTCGCCGACAGCCTGAAGCAGACGCGCCGCCTCGGCGAGCTGCATCACGCCATCGAAGCCGGATTGGTCGCGAGCGATGCTGAATTCACCGAGCTCGGGCAGATCGTTGCCGGCCGAACTCCGGGGCGGACGAAGAGCGACCAGATCACCATTGCGGACCTCACGGGAACCGGCATCCAGGACACCGCCATCGCCACGCTCGCCTTTGCGCGGGCCGGTGCGGCGAAGGCCGGAACCACTTTCGAAAGCTGACCGGCACCGCGCCGGACAAGAAGGGAAGAGACATGACCCAGCCCAATCTCAAATTCTCGCTCGGCGAATATGCCGCGCGGTTGGAGAAGACACGTCGTGCCATGGAAGCGAAGGGTGTCGAGCTTTTGATCGTCAGCGACCCCTCGAACATGGCCTGGTTGACCGGCTATGACGGCTGGTCCTTCTATGTGCACCAGGCGGTGATCGTGCCGCCGTCCGGCGAGCCGATCTGGTTCGGCCGCGGCCAGGATGCCAATGGCGCCAAGTTCACCGCCTATCTGAAGCACGACAACATTGTCGGTTATCCCGATCATTACGTACAGTCGACCGAACGCCATCCGATGGATTACCTCTCCGGCATCCTGACCGAGCGTGGCCTCGGCAAGCTGACGATCGGCGTCGAGATGGACAATTACTGGTTCTCGGCCGCAGCCTTTGCGGCGCTGCAGAAGCATTTGCCCAATGCCCGTTTCGTCGACGCCACCGCGCTCGTCAACTGGCAGCGCGCGGTCAAGAGCGAGACCGAGATCAAATACATGCGCAACGCCGCCCGTATCGTCGAAGCGATGCACGCCCGCATCTTCGACAGAATCGAGGTCGGTATGCGCAAGTGCGATCTGGTCGCCGAAATCTATGATGCCGGCACCCGTGGCGTCGACGGCATCGGCGGCGACTACCCGGCGATCGTGCCGCTGCTGCCGTCGGGCGTCGAAGCCTCGGCACCGCATCTAACCTGGGACGACCGGCCGATGAAGAAGGGCGAGGGCACCTTCTTCGAGATCGCCGGCTGCTACAATCGCTACCACCTGCCGCTGTCGCGCACCGTCTTCCTCGGTAAGCCGACACAGGCTTTTATCGATGCGGAAAAGGCAACGCTCGAAGGCATGGAGGCCGGCCTTGCGGTCGCAAAGCCCGGCAATACCTGCGAGGACATCGCCAACGCCTTCTTCGGCGTCTTGAAGAAATACGGCATCGTCAAGGACAACCGCACCGGTTACCCGATCGGTCTGTCCTATCCGCCGGATTGGGGCGAACGCACCATGAGCCTGCGCCCCGGCGACCGGACGGAATTGAAGCCCGGCATGACTTTCCATTTCATGACCGGCCTCTGGCTGGAGGACATGGGTTTTGAGACGACCGAGAGCATTCTCGTCACCGAGAGCGGCGTCGAATGTTTCGCGAACGTGCCGCGCAAACTGATGGTCAAGGATTGAGGCTGTCATGAACGAGATTGGCTTGCGGCCGTCGCCGATCAGCGCGACGGTGGATTTCGCTGCCGAGGGCATCCAGCACGGTTTCCTCAGGCTGCCTTACAGCCGCGACGATTCCGCCTGGGGCTCGGTGATGGTCCCGATCACGGTCGTCAGCAACGGCAACGGTTCGACGGCGCTTCTGACCGGCGGCAATCATGGCGACGAGTATGAAGGACCGATCGCGCTCTTCGATCTCGCCCGCTCGCTGAAGGCCGAGGAGGTCAGCGGCAGGGTCATCATCGTACCGGCGATGAACTATCCGGCGTTTCTGGCGGGAACCAGGACGTCGCCGATCGACCGGGGCAATATGAACCGCAGCTTCCCAGGCCAGCCGGACGGGACGGTGACGCAGAAGATCGCCGACTACTTCCAGCGTGTGCTCCTGCCGATGGCCGATCTCGTTCTCGACTTTCATTCCGGCGGCAAGACGCTCGATTTCCTGCCCTTCTGCGCAGCACACATCCTGGCGAACAAGCAACAGGAGGCAAAGGCTTTCGAATTCGTCACGGCCTTTGCAGCGCCTTATTCGATGAAGATGCTGGAGATCGATGCGGTCGGCATGTACGACACCGCGGCCGAGGAGATGGGCAAGGTTTTCATTACCACGGAACTCGGCGGCGGCGGGACGGCTACGGCCAAGAGTGCGGCGATTGCCAAGCGCGGCACCATGAATGTGCTGCGCCATGCCGGGATCGTTGCAGGCGCCGCCCATATTGATCCGACGACCTGGCTCGACATGCCGGACGGCCGCTGTTTCTCCTTTGCGGAGGAGGGCGGCCTCATCGAGCCTCTTATCGATCTCGGTGAAGCCGTCAGTGAGGATGCAGTCATTGCTCGGATCTATCCGACCGGGCGGACCGGGGTGGCCCCCTGCGAGATCCGCGCCGGCATGAGCGGCATTCTCTGCGCACGGCATTTCCCGGGCCTGGTCAAACCAGGCGATTGCGTTGCCGTCGTCGCAACCGTCGACGAATGAGGTGACGGAAGAAGCCCGACCGTCGCGTCAAGCGGCTTGACGCGGCCTTGACATGCTGGCTGCCGCGTCGATCTGAAAGCGTCTGACGACCCCTTCCAATGTCTGCGTTTGGGCGCCGAGCGCGCGACAGGCCGAAGCGGTTTCGACCGCCATCGTCGCGTTGCGTTGCGTCACCTGGTCGAGAGCGTTGACGGAGGCATTGATCTCGCGGATCGCGACCGCCTGCTCGGAGGATACAGTAACGATCCGGGCGATCAGCCCGGCAACCTGCTCGACCTGTCCTTCGATTTCCTGAAGCGCCTTGCCGGTGCGGTTGACAAGCTCCACCCCGGTGGAGACCTGAGAGGAGGATGTGGAAATCAGAGCCCTGATCTCCTTGGCGGCGTTGGCCGAGCGCATGGCGAGTTCACGCACCTCCTGTGCCACGACGGCAAAACCCTTGCCCGCCTCGCCTGCGCGGGCCGCTTCAACCCCGGCATTGAGCGCCAGAAGATTGGTCTGGAAGGCGATTTCATCGATGACATTGACGATGTCGCCGATCTGTGAGGACGAGCCTTCGATCCGTTCCATGGCGGCGATCGCTTCGCGGACGACGGCCGCCGAACGTTCGGCGCTGCTGCGGGTCTCGGTCATCATGCCGGTCGCCTTGCCGGCATGATCCGAGGCGTCTTTCGCCTTGGCATTCATCTCGCCGAGCGCGGCTGCGGCCTCTTCAAGCATCGCGGCTTGCTGTTCCGTGCGCGATGCGAGGCTCTCGGTTGCACCCGTAATGTCGGCCGAGGCGCTATCCACCTGTTTGGAGGTTTGGGCGATCTCGGCCATCGAGGCGCAAAGCGCATCCATGCTGTCGTTGAACTTGGCGCGCAAAGTCTCGTAGGCGGTGGCAAAGGGCGTGGTGATCCGGCAATCGAGATTGCCGTGCGATAGCTGGTCCAAGCCATGGGTCAGCTGAGCGATCACCGTTTCGCGGATCTGCTCTTCGGCGGCTTTTTCGGCCATCTGGCTGCGTTCACGTTCAAATTCCGCATCGCGAAGTGCCGTCTCGCGCTTCTGCGCCTCCTGGCGCTCGAGCGCGTTGCTGCGGAATACCGCCACGGCCTTGGACATTGCGCCGATCTCGTCGGGACGGTCGGCATAAGGGACGTCGGTTGAAAAGTCGCCGTCCGCGAGGTTGCCCATATAGGCTTTCATGCCATCGAGCGGCACGATTGCCCGGCGGCGCAGAAGATAGAGTCCGACCAGCAGCAGCCCGAACGATCCGAAGCCGGCAGCGCCGGCATAGATCGTCCAGGTGACGATTTCGGAGGCTGCGTTCTTTTCCTCGCCCTTCAGGAAGGCATCGGAATTGGCGACGAGTTTCTCCACCGCGTCCTGGTGCGCATGGAAGGCGACGCGCAATTGCTCGATCGCACCGTGCGCCTTGTCCTCGTCCTTTGCATTCAGCGCCGGGATGATCTCACGGTTCATCACGTCCCAGAATGTATCACCCTTGGCGATAACATCGTTTTCGAGTTCGTCCTTCAAAGCCTGCGGCAGCCGGGTGGTTTTCCAATAGGCGCGACGGTCGTCGTAAGCGGCTTTGAGATTGGCGATCTTGGCGAGATTGGTGGCGGTGAGTTCGGGAAATTTGCTCGCCTCGAAGGAGAGCATATAGGATTCGACCACGAAGAGCGGGGGCGGCAGGATATCGGCGATCAGATCTTTGCCGTAGACGACCTGCTCGTAAACCGGGCCGTTGACTTTCAGCCGTTCGAGCGCCGATTGCTGCAATCCGATCGACATGAAAAGGCCTGTCGAAACGGCGACACCAAATGCCACCAAGCTGCGCGCAATAGTAAAGGCCAAAGGACCGTCTCCAAATAACTTGTGGCTTCGCCCGCAAGACGCCTGATCTACGTATGGCATTATTTCGCGCGAACGCTGAAATATGGTTAATTCTTCTAAGTATCAGAGGTTGATTGGGCCTGTCCGAGGCGGTGCAAGCGTCCAAAATTGGGGTGTTTGAGGGATCGTTCAGGTTATTTTTTGGCACCAAGCCACCATCTGCCATCTTGATGGCTTGCGGCGAGGCCGCTATATCTATCGCAAAGGAGATCAACATGGCTGAACCTCAGCTTTCCGTACGGAGCGCGAGGGCGCGTGACCTTGCTCACCGGCTTGCCCGCCGCGAAAACCGTTCGATAGCCGACATTGTCGAGCGAGCGCTTGAATCCTATGAAATACGCGAAGCGGGTCGTGAACCGGCATCATCCTTCTACACCAGGCTTTCGCAGCAAAGCGGGACGGATATCGACCTTGAAGCCGTTGTCAGGGCAGGCCGGCAGGCGCATAAGGGCCTCGAGCTTTGATTTTTCTCGATACTAACATTGTTTCGGAAACTTTGAGACATTCGCCGGATGAAGCGGTGATCGCATGGCTCATCCGGCATGATGCTGAATTGGCTCTGCCGACGGTGACGATCGCCGAGATCGCTTTCGGCATCCAGAAGATCCGGCCCGATCATCGGGCCGAACGCCTCGAACGGGGACTGTCCGACTGGCGGCGTCGGTTCGCGGACCGGATTTTTGGCCTGACCGAGGAGGCCGCTCTTGCCTATGGCGAGATCATGGGGACGGCAACTCGTCACGGGCGCGGCATGTCAGCGCCGGATGGCATGATCGCAGCTATTGCGCAGGTGAATGGTGGTCGACTTGCCACGCGAAACCTGGGCGATTTCGTCACCACGAACCTTGAATTGATCTCCCCGTGGGAGTTTTGATCTCCCGAAGCAAGCAGCGGCCTAAATCCACGTCCTCCGGCTTGCCGGCCATGAATTCCTCCAATGTCACGCGCCCGTCTCCATCCGTGTCGAGATCGGAGAGCAGGGATGCAGACTGGTCATCGTCGGCGGGCGGCGGTCCGTCGGGACGCTGCGACGAAGGAGAGGACATAGCCTCGGTCAGCGCATCAGCCGATAGCGAGCCGGCGCTTTCGCTGTCGAAGCTGTCGAACAGTGTGCCGGCCTGATCCTCGCTCACATCGGACGGCCGGCCTGCGACGAATTCTGCCCTGCTCACCAGCCCGTCTCCATCGGTATCGAGATCGGAGAGCAGCGATGCAAGCTCGTCATCACCTTCGGGCGGCGGCCGTGGTCCGCCCGCCCGCGCGGATCTCTGGGCGGACATGGCCTCGGAGCGCATCGACCGACAGCGAGCCGGAACCTTCGCTGTCGAAGCTGTCGAATAGCGTGCCGGCCTGATCCTCGGTCACATCAGACGGTCTGGCTGCGACGAACTCGGCCTTGCTCACGTAGCCGTCGCCATCGGTGTCAAGCTGCGCAACGTCCGTGCCGTCATCGCCGTCCTGCCCCCCGTTGGAGCCGGACTGTCCGGTAAGGCCGTTCATCGCCAGCGACATCAGCTGGGACATGAGTTTCTCGGCGCTGTCGGACTGCTGGCTTGTGGTTGATTTTTTTGCCGAAACCGTACTACAGGATAGAATGTCCTGGGCTGCGGATGTCGAATTCTTACTACAGGAATAGGAGGAAATCGATGTCGCGGCGGAAACGGTTGTCATACGCGCTCCATCGCTAAGAGGGTCGGGATGCAACGCATTGCAGAACTGATTAGTTCTCTAATAGAAATTGCTAATGCCACAACCGAAAAAATCATCCCTCAGATTCGCGGTTTGCTTTTCAGGGCGGTCGGCGTGCACTTCGGTAAAGCGGTTTAAGATCGTCATGGGTGGTGTTGATGAGCCCGCAGATGAGCCGCGCAAGCGAGGCCGGCCGAAAGTCTCCAGCGATGAGGACAAGCGGACGCATATCGTCGAAATCGCCCGCCGCGTTTTCGTAAAATACGGTTATGCCGGAAGTACGACCGCGGTCGTCGCCGCCGAGGCCGGCGTCTCGAAACAGACGCTCTACAAGTTGTTTCAGAGCAAGGAAGAGCTGTTTGCCGCCGTGGTCGGTGCGCATCGGCGTCTGATGCTCGACCTGCCGAGGCCCGCGGAAGACCTTCCGATCGGCCAGAGCCTCGAACATATCTTCATGATCGACATGGATGAGGAGAAGGATGCGGATCACGCCGGTTTTCTGCAGCTTGTCTTTCACGAAGCGTCGCAGTTTCCTGAGCTTGTCGACATTCTGCAGCGCGAAGGCATCCTTGCTAGCCGTCAACACCTCGCCGAGTGGTTGAGCGATCGCCAGGCGGAAGGCCAGCTGACGCTCGATGATCCGGCGAGTGGAGCCCGGATGCTGATGGACATGATCTTCGGAGGGATGGTCCCGCCGGAAGGGCGCGCTCAGGCCTGGCCCGACCGGGCCGAACTGCTCGCCCATCTTCGCCGCTGCATCGCAATCTTCGCAGCCGGCGTCGGGGCCTCGTAGGCCCAAAAAGGCATCCTCCGCCTTTTGTTCCAATTCCATATTGGATGAATAATAGAACTATACAGTTCGTTTAAATTGATTCAGGCTTTCGCGCCCGTTGGCCGCGCCCATGACATGGGACAGACGTTGGTCGCCACTTAGGTAAGCTATCTCGCAGTCGCACCAAATCCGACGCCAGCCTCTCGAGCGTGGCGTCCCAGGCCACGGTTGCGCGACAGAGCCTATTACAAGGAAAACATCGGCAAGGTCACCACTGTCGATCAGTTCAGGGCGATTACGAACTCTACTCCTATGCCATGAAAGGCCAACGGGCTCGACGACACGACCTATGCCAAGGCCTTCA
This sequence comes from Rhizobium hidalgonense, assembly GCF_002914525.1. Classification (GTDB taxonomy): domain Bacteria; phylum Pseudomonadota; class Alphaproteobacteria; order Rhizobiales; family Rhizobiaceae; genus Rhizobium; species Rhizobium hidalgonense. The sequence goes on from NZ_LODW01000059.1 coordinate 50,616, forward strand.
TGAGGGCGCTGGCTGAGCAAGACAACCGGGCCGCGGCCGAGGCGCGAGAGCAGGGCAGCGGGGAGACGGCCGTTTCGAACCGGCAGGACGAAGCGCAAGGCGGGCGACCGGGCAACCACGATGAGGGTGGCTGACTGAAAACCTTCCCGCTCGGCCTCGTTCTGCAAGCTCGCCCGGCGTGCGTTCTTTTGGCCGCACAAAGGACGCTCTAACACTTTGAAACAGCGCGCCGTGTTAGCGGATGAGCCTTCGCTCCAGAAACGCCTGCATGTCGCGGCGTCCGTCTACGACGCAGTAGACGACGACATCGGTGCCGAGGATGCGATAGATCATGCGCCATGGCTTGTGGTGGAGTTCGCGATATTCGGAGATTCCGATACTCGCCAGTTCCTTTGGAATATTTCCGCTGGCCGGGAATTCTTCGAGATCGGCGCAGGTGCTTTCGATGTCGCTTAGCACCCGCTCTGCAGTCTCGGCGCCGTCGCGGCCGGCGATGAACCGATAGAGATCCTCGATGTCCCGTTCCGCGTCCTCGGCGAAAAGAACACGATAGGCCATCAGGACTGGCTATCGGCCAGACGTTTGCGGAGGCGCGCGAAGGTTTCCGCAGCGGGGCGCAATTTGCCCTCGTCGACCTGCCGGTTGGTGAGGGCCAGCACTTTCAGGAGCGCCAGCGTCTCCTGGGTTTCTTCATATTGTCCGACATCCTGAAGGATCGCCTTCGCCTCACCGTGCAGCGTGATGACCACCGGCTGCGGGTTATCTTTCAGCGTCCGGATGATCTCGGGCGCATGTGCCTTGAGGTAGCTGATCGGCTTGACCTGTGCTGAAAGCTTCATGCGAGCTCCATTTCGACCAGAATATAGATCATTAAATGGTCGATTGAAAGACGACTTTCAATCGACGGCATAACACGTTCGCGACATCCGATTGTCCGATTCAGGTGCGCTGCTTTTTTCACACAATGCGTCCGAAAGAGAATGCCATTTCTTATAAAGGAGTTTGTCTACTGATTTTATAGACTAAGATTTGCAACCAGCGATCGGATCGTGGTCTCATGACTTACCTTCTCAGCCTGCTCGACAAAAGTCCAATCGAAGAGGGGCTTACCGCGGCGGATGCGCTGCGGGCGACGGTCAAGATTGCCGCCCGCGCCGAGGAACTCGGTTATCACCGTTTCTGGGTCGCTGAACATCATAACATGTCCAATCTGGCGAGTTCCGCGCCGGAGGCGCTGATCGCCTACCTCCTCGCCAGGACCTCGAATATCCGGATCGGTTCGGGCGGCGTCATGCTGCAACATTACAGCGCCTATAAGGTCGCCGAGACCTTCAATCTACTGGCATCGCTTGCGCCCGGCCGTGTCGATCTCGGCGTCGGCAAGGCGCCGGGCGGTTTTCCGTTGTCGACCCGGGCTCTGCAGCTTGCTGTCGATCCGGCCAGGAAGCCGGATTTCGCGAGCCAGCTTTCCGATATCAACACCTATCTCGCCGCCGACCCGAATTACCAGGGCGCCCAGGCAACGCCGTTCCCGCCGACGGCGCCTGAACGTTTCCTGCTCGGCGCCAGCGTCGAGAGCGCCGAACTCGCCGCGGAGAAGGGCTGGGAACTGGTCTTTGCCGGCCACCTGAACGGCGACCCTGACAATCTGCGCCGGACTTTCGAGGCCTATGAGCGGGCATCCGGCGGTAAACGACCGATCCTGGCGCTCGCAGCCTTTGCCGCCGAAAGCGAGGATTATGCCCGCGAGCGTGTCGGCAGGCTGCGCATCGTCAAGGTGTTCCTGCCGAACGGCCAGACCGTCAATGTCGGCAGCGAGGAACAGGCGGCCGAATTTGCCCTCCAGGCCGGCGTCACCGACTACCGTGTCGAGGAGAAGGTGCCGAGCGTGCTGCACGGCACAGCAAAGCAGATCCGTAAGGAGTTGGACGAACTTCACCACCGCTACGGCGTCAAGGAGTTCGTGCTCGACACGCCGGCGCTTTCGGTCGCCGAGCGCCTCGCCTCCATCGAGCTGCTCGCCGAGGAGCGGCTTTCGCTCGTCGCCTGACCGTTTCAACAAGGATTGATCCCATGGCTCAGAAACACGTCACATTCGGCATCATGCTGCAGGGGCCAGGCGGCCATATGAATGCCTGGAAACATCCCAGCGGACCGGCTGATGCCAGCGTCAATTTCGACTTCTTCGTCAAGACGGCGCGCAAGGCGGAGGCAGCCGGCATCGCTTTTGCTTTCGTCGCCGACGGGCTCTATATCAACGAGCAGTCGATCCCGCATTTCCTCAACCGGTTCGAGCCGATCGCCATTCTCTCGGCGCTTGCCGCCTCGACCTCGAAAATCGGCCTCGTCGGCACGGTCTCGACCTCCTACAGCGACCCCTTCACCATCGCCCGCCAGTTTGCCTCGATTGATCTCATCAGCGGCGGCAGGGCAGGGTGGAATGCGGTGACCTCGCCGCTCGAGGGCTCGGGGCGCAATTACAGCCGCGAACACCCCGAACACGAGCTGCGCTATGAGATCGCCGAGGACTATATCGATGCGATCAAGGGCCTCTGGGATTCCTGGGACGATGACGCTTTCGTGCGCAATCGCGAGACCGGCGTCTATGCCGACAAGACCAGGATGCATCGCCTCAACCACAAGGGCCGCTTCTTCCGCATCGAAGGGCCGCTCAACATCGGCCGTTCGAAGCAGGGCCAGCCGGTGATCTTCCAGGCAGGAGCGTCGGACTCCGGCATCAGGCTTGCCGGCAAACATGCCGATGCCGTCTTTACCAATGGCGGGCCGTTCGAGGAGGCGCAGGCCTTCTATCGACAGCTGAAGGACAGCGTCATCGCGCATGGGCGCCGGGCGGCCGAGGTCGGCATTTATCCCGGCATAGGCCCGATCGTCGGGAGGACGGCCGAGGAAGCGGACGCCAAATATCAGGCGATCCGAAATCTCGTCACCATCGAGGAAGCGCTCGCATATCTCGGCCGCTTCTTCGATCACCACGACTTCAGCACCTATCCCCTGGACGAGGCTTTCCCCGAACTCGGTGATATCGGCAGGAACAATTTCCGCGCCACCACCGACCGCATCAAAAGGACGGCGCGGGAGAAAGGCCTGACGCTCCGCCAGGTCGCACTCGATTCGGCAACACCGCGGACCGCCTTCATCGGCACCGCCAAGCATATCGCCGACGAGATCATCCGCTGGGTGGATCAGGGTGCGGCCGATGGGTTCATTCTCGGCTTTCCCGTCATCGCCGAGGGTTTCGACGATTTCTCCAGATATGTTCTGCCGATCCTTACCGAACGCGGTTATTTCGATCCGATCCTGAAGGGCGAGACGCTGCGCGACCATCTCGGTCTGCCCTTCCGCGAAAGCCGCTATGCGGCTGAGGCCAGCCAGGTCGAGCCCGGAAAGGCTGTCGGCGCCTGAGGCGCCGGCGAACCGCCATGGATATCATCGCTCAAAACCCACGCAGCAACGATCCGGTCGAGAAGGGCATCGCCTCTTATCTCGACGAGATCATCGCGCTTCGCCATGACCTGCATCAATATCCGGAGCTGGCGTTCCAGGAGCTGAGGACCAGCAAGCTCGTGGCATCCCGCCTGTCCGCCTGGGGCTACGAGGTGGCTACCGGCATTGCCGGCACCGGCATTGTCGCCACCCTCAGGCGTGGTGACGGCAGAAAGCGGATCGGCATTCGCGCCGACATGGATGCGCTGCCGATCGAAGAGGCGACCGGTCTTGCCTATGCCAGCAGCAATCCCAACGTCATGCATGCCTGCGGCCATGACGGCCATACCTCGATCCTGCTGGCGGCTGCCCGCTATCTCGCAGAGAACGGCAATTTCAGCGGCACGCTGAGGCTGATCTTCCAGCCCGCCGAGGAAATCGGCGCCGGCGCCCGCAAGATGATCTCGGAAGGTCTGTTCGAGCGTTTTCCGGTCGATGCTGTCTTCGGGCTGCACAATTGGCCGGGTGTGGAGACGGGCCAATTCGGCTTCGTCAGCGGCCCGGCCATGGCCTCGGTCGACAAGGCGATCATCAAGATCGTCGGGAAGGGCGGCCATGGCGCCGAACCGCACAGGACCGTCGATCCGGTGCTCGCTTCCGCCTCCTTCATCACGGCTCTTCAGAGCGTCGTCTCGCGCAATGTCGACCCGCAGGACATGGCGGTCGTAACCGTCGGCTCGATCCATGCCGGCTCCGCCTCGAACGTCATCCCGGAAAGTGTCGAGATGCAGCTGACCATGCGGGCCTTCAGCGAGACGGTTCGCCAGCTGCTGCAGCAGCGCATTCCAGCCCTTGCCCGCGCCCAGGCCGAAAGCTTCGGCGCCGAGGCGAATGTGAATTATCGCCTCGGTTTTCCGGCCTTGGTCAATCACGCCAAAGAGACGGCGTTTGCCCGTGATGTCGCCTATGACGCACTCGGCCTCGCGGCGATCGAGAAGGATTTCCGGCCGAGAACCGCGAGCGAGGATTTTGCCTTCATGCTGCAGGCAAATCCCGGCAGCTACCTTTTCGTCGGCAATGGCGACAGCGCGCCTCTCCACAGCGCTCACTACAATTTCAACGACGCGATCATCGCGCCCGCCGCCCGCTACTGGGTGCGGCTCGCCGAAACCTTCCTCACTGATGACAACGGGTGACGAGCGATATGAGCGAAACGTTTCTCTATACGAGCCCTCTCGATCCGCGCGCCAAGCCGCTGATCGACGAATTGATCCACGAATATGACAGCCGCTACGGCACCTATTTCAATGCCGAAGGTGCCGCGGCCGAGCTCAACCGCTATCCCGCCGAAGCGTTTGCGCCGCCTCAGGGCAATTTCCTGCTGCTGATCCGTAATGGTGAAACCATCGGCGGCGGCGCCTTCAAGCATTATGACGAGCGCACGGCCGAGTTCAAACGCATCTGGACGCGTTCCGACCTGCGCCGCCAGGGGCTTGCCCGCAAGGTACTGGTGGAACTGGAGATCCAGGCCGCCCGCCAGGGCTACGGCCGTATCTACCTCACAACCGGTTTCCGCCAGCCGGAGGCCGTCGGCCTCTATCTGAAGGACGGCTACACCGCTCTCTTCGACACATCGGCCGACCCAGAGATCTACAAGAGCCTACCCTTCGAGAAGGATATCAGCCATCTGGCCGGGCTTGCCCTGGAGGATGTGGCGGCCGAACCGCGCCTGCGCGTGGCCGGCGCAAATCACTGAAAACGGCAAAGATCGACAATCATAAAAGGGAAGCGCAATGGCACTGACAACGGATTTCGTCGGTATCGACACCGGCAGCAGGAAGGTCGAATCGAAGCAGGATTATTCCCGTTACCGGATCGTGCCGGCACGCCATCCCGGCCGTCTGGCAGGCACGATCTTTGCCGCCGTCGTCATCATTGCCGTGCTCTATTCGACCTTCACCAATCCGCGCTGGGGTTGGAACGTCTTTGCCGAGTGGTTCTTTGCCGAGCCGGTGCTCGTCGGCCTCGGCAGGACGTTGCTCCTGACCGTGCTTGCCGCCATATCGGGTTCCATTCTCGGAACGGCGCTGGCGCTTGCCCGCGTCTCCAGGTCGCCGCTGCTATCGGGTCTTTCCTGGGGCTATATCTGGCTGCTGCGGTCGATCCCCGTCATCGTGCTGCTTTTGATATTGAATAATCTCGGCTATCTCTACGAAACGATCAAGATCGGCATTCCCTTCACCGATACGGTCTTCATCGACTATCCTACGGTGCAGCTGCTGACGCCTTTTGCCGCCGCTTTCCTCGGCCTCACGCTCAACCAATCGGCCTTTTTCGCCGAAATCGTCCGCGGCGGCATTCTGTCGGTGGATCATGGGCAGCTGGAAGCCGCCGCCGCACTTGGCTTGCCGCGCCGTCGCCAGGCCTTTCGCATCGTCCTGCCGCAGGCCATGCGATCGATCCTGCCGACCGGCTTCAACGAGCTGATCGGATTGGCGAAGAGCACGTCGATGGTCTATGTGCTGGCGCTGCCGGAACTCTTCTACACGGTGCAGGTGATCTATCGCCGCAATCTCGAAGTCATCCCGCTGCTGATGGTCGCGACCGTCTGGTATCTGATCATCATGACGGTGCTGTCGGTCGCGCAGCGCTATATCGAGCGCTACTTCTCCAAGGGCGCCGTGCGCAATCCGGCTCCGCTGCCCTTTCAGGCATTTTTCCAGCGCTTCCGCCGTCCGCTTCCTGTCGTCGATACGGCGACCGACATCGCGCGCAAGGTCGGATTCCGGGATGCGGCGGTCCTCAGGGCCGCAGGCGGCGCAGTGCGCATTCAAGGCATCTCCAAGAGTTTCGGCACTCTGAAGGTGCTTGACAATGTCGAGCTCAGCCTGCCGGCCGGCAGCGTGACCGCCATCCTTGGTCCGTCCGGCTCCGGCAAGTCGACGCTGCTGCGCGCCATCAACCATTTGGAGCGTGTCGACGAGGGTTTCATCTCGGTCGACGGCGATTTCGTCGGCTACAGCAGGAAGGGCGACACGCTCTACGAGCTCAAGGAGAAAGAGATCCTCCAGTCCCGCGCCGATATCGGCATGGTCTTCCAGAGCTTCAATCTCTTTCCGCATCTGACCGTGCTCGAGAACCTCATCGAGGCGCCGATCCAGGTTCGCGGAATCGGCCGCGAGGATGCCGTGCAGTTGGCGCAGGAGCTTTTGGCGCGCATCGGCCTCAGCGACAAGATCAACGCCTATCCGCGCCAGCTCTCCGGCGGCCAGCAGCAGCGTGTGGCGATCGCCCGCGCATTGGCGCTGCGTCCCAAGGTGCTGCTCTTCGACGAGCCGACCTCTGCACTCGATCCGGAGCTGGTCGGCGAGGTGCTCGACGTCATCAAGGAACTCGCCCGCACTGGCACGACGCTGGTTGTCGTCACCCATGAAATCGGTTTTGCCCGCGAGGTCGCCGATACCGTCGTCTTCATGGAAAGCGGCCGCATTCTGGAGGCCGGCCCGCCGGCCCGCATTTTCACGCAGGCCGAGCATCCTCGTACACGCGAGTTCCTCGCCAAGGTTCTCTAGCGCCCGATAGCGCTGGCGAAATGCCGGGCCGCGACGGGCTGCTCCGGTCGAATGACAACAGTCACAACCTGAAGATGAAATGGAGATGGGGCATGACATTTGCAGTTAAAGCAAGGCTTCTGATAGCAGGAGCCGTGACGGTTGCCGCGATCGGCTTCGGTTCGGCGCAGGCGCAGCAGAAATTCGATCTCGGCCCGGAACAGCCGAACCGGCTGCGGGTGGAAAAGAACGAGAAGCGCATTGCCGAAGTCAAGGACTTCAAATTCGTCGAAAACGGCGTCTTCACTGTCGGTATCAGCTCGAGCGGCAACCTGCCGCTGCATGATTATGCCTCCGATTCCAAGACGGTTATCGGCTACGACGTCGATCTCGCGCAGGTCATTGCCGACAGCCTCGGCCTGAAGCTCAATCTCGTTTCCGTCGCCTGGGCCGATTGGCCGCTGGGGCTGACGTCAGGAAAGTTCGACGCGGTGATCTCGAACGTGACCGTCACGGAAGAGCGCAAGGAGAAATTTGACTTCTCGACCTACCGGAAGGACGAGCTTGGCTTCTACGTCAAGGCAGATAGCCCGATCACGGCGCTCAAGCAGCCGAAGGATATCGCCGGCCTGAAGGTCATTACCGATGCCGGCACCAACCAGGAGAAGATTCTACTGGAATGGGACCGGCAGAACGTTGCGGCCGGCCTCAAGCCGATCGAGGTGCAATATTATGACGACGACGCGGTCAAGGATCTCGCCGTCCAGTCGGGCAGGGCCGACGCCATCTTCAGCGTCAACGCGACGCAGGCCTATTCGGCCGGCATCAACGGCAAGACCAAGCTCGTCGGTACCGTCAGCGGCGGCTGGCCGATCACCGCCGAGATTGCGGTCACCACTCGCAAAGGCAGTGGCCTGGCGGCGCCGGTGACCGATGTCGTCAACGACCTGATCGCCAACGGCGCCTATAAGAAGATCCTCGATACCTGGAATCTCGACCCGGAAGCGATCGACAAAGCGCAGACCAACCCGCCCGGCCTGCCGAAGAGCGGCTCCTGATCCTTGTCCGGCCGGCAGTATTCCTGCCGGCCATTCCTGCCTGCCAAATTAGGAGATTGAAGACGATGACTGCCTTCCCGGCATTCCGGACCCTGCTGATCGCCGCCATGACGTCCGGCCTTTCCTTCGGTGCAACCCGTGCCGCCGATGATTTCGACCTCAGCCCGCAGCAGCCGGGCAGGCTGCATGCTGCCAGGAACGAGGCGGCGATTGCCTCTATCCCTGTGGCATTCAAGTTCGTCACGCCGAGCAAGTTCACCATCGCCGTCAGCCCCGGCGGTCCTCCGCTTGCGACCTATGCCACCGACGCCAAGACCGTAGTCGGGGCAGATCCCGACTATGCCTACGCCATTGCTGACAGCCTCGGCCTGACGCTGGAGATCGTACCCGTTGCCTGGATCGACTGGCCGCTCGGCCTCGCCTCGGGTAAATACGATGCCGTCATCTCCAATGTCGGCGTCACCGAGCAACGCAAGGAGAAGTTCGATTTCTCCACCTATCGCCAGGGACTGCACGGGATCTTCGTGAAATCGGACAGTCCCGTTGCCTCGATCAAGGAGCCGAAGGATGCGGCCGGGCTTAGGATCGTCGTCGGCGCCGGCACCAATCAGGAGCGCATCCTGGTGAAATGGAGCGAGCAAGATGTCGCCGCAGGCCTGAAACCGATCGAGCTGCAATATTACGACGATGAGGCGACGAGCCTTCTGGCGCTGCAGTCGGGCAGGGCCGATGTCATCGTCCAGCCGCATGCGCAGCTCGTCTTCATCGCCGCGCGCGACAAGAACATCAAGCGGGTCGGCACGCTGAGCGCCGGCTGGCCGGATCGCTCGGATGTGGCGATCACCACGCGCAAGGGAAGCGGGCTGGCGGACGCGCTGACCATCGCTACCAACGGCCTGATCAAGGACGGCACCTACGCCAAAATCCTCGAGCACTGGCATCTTTCCGAGGAGGCCTTGCTGGCGTCCGAGACCAACCCGCCCGGCCTGCCGAAATACTGATCGTCTGATGGCAGCAGGAGAAGGGACGACATGAGTAGCCGCAATATATCCATCAGCCATATCGGCTTTCTCACCCCCGGCAATTATTCCGACGACGATCCGCTGTCGGGATTGGAGCAGACGCTTCAGCAGTTGCAATATGGCGAGGAGCTGGGCTTCGAGAGCGCCTGGGTCCGCCAGCGGCACCTGGAGCCGGGAATTTCTTCGGCGAGCGCCTTCCTGGCGGCGGCGACGCAGCGAACCAGCCGGATCGAGCTCGGAACCGCGGTCATTCCGATCGGCTATGAAAGCCCCTATCGGCTGGCCGAAGACCTGGCGACCGTCGACGTTCTCGCACGTGGGCGGCTGAACATCGGCGTCAGCGCCGGCCGGCCGCTGCACGCTGAGCTGATCGCCCCGCTTGTCTTCGACGGCGACTGGAGCGGTTGCGATTTCTCGCATGATCGCGTGCTGCGCTTTGCCGACAATCTGCGCGGCGCCTATCTCGGCGACGCGCAGACTTTGATCAAGACGCCCTTCGGTCCGCAGCGGCCGCGCCTGCAGCCTTACGCCAAGGGTTTGATCGACCGGATCTGGTACGGCGGCGGGTCGCAGCGTTCGGCCGCGTGGGCCGGCCGTAACGGCTTCAACCTGTTGACGGGCAATGTGATAGCGGGCGAGGGGACGGATGATTTCTTCGTTGCCCAATCGCGATTGATCGAAACCTTTCGTCGCGCGGGCAGCCATCGCCGCGTCGCAGTCGGCCGCGTCATCGTGCCTTTCGACAGCGCCGATGCGGCAACGCGCCGGCGGTATCGAGACTATGCCAATGGCCGCCACGAGCGGACGCTTTCGCCGCAGGGCGAACGGCGCACCTTGTTTGCTCGGGATGTCGTCGGCACGTCGGACGAGATATTGGAGCAGCTTTTCGCCGATCCCATCCTGCCCGAGGTGGGCGCGTTGCGGCTGGAGCTTCCCTACGAGTTCGAGCACGAGGAATATCGCCAGATCCTCCACGACTTCGTGACGACGATCGCACCGGAGCTCGGCTGGAAACGGCAGCCGGACATCCGGGTTGCGTCCTGACGGACGTCACGTCGGAACAACCATCTACGAGGAATTGATCAGTGACCAAAACCGTGGATTATTTCTTTTCGATCGGATCGCCCTGGTCCTACATCGGCTTCGACGCTTTCACCGAACTGGCAGCGAAGAACGACGTCGTCGTCACGCCCTATCTGACGACGGTCGTCGAGGAAAATGGCGGCATCTTCTCACGCAACCGCCCGGAAATCCGGCGCGCTTACTGGATGCGGGATCTCAAGCGCTGGGCGCGCGTCCGCGGCAAGGAGCTGCGGCTCGATCATCGCCCGGAGCTCGGCGATCCGACGCCGGCTTCCCTCTTCGTGATTGCAGCCTATCTCGACGGACAGGATTGGATCGGTGTTGCCCGCTCCCTCCAGCACGCCTTCTGGAGCGAAGCGAAGGATATCGGTAGGCCCGATGTGCGCGAGGCGATCGTCGTCGCCGCAGGTTTCGATGGCGCCGCCCTTCTCAGGCGGCAAGCCGACGACGATGTCCAAAACAAGTGGTCGGCGGACCGCGTCCATGCCCGTGACAGCGGCGTCTTCGGCTTCCCCACCTATGTCTATGATGGCGAGATCTATTGGGGACAGGACAATTTGCCTTTCCTCGAACGGCATCTTCACGGCGACAAGCCTTGATCATGGAGTCGCTCCTCCGTCGATCAGGGTGCAGCTTATGCGTGCTCACGCGACGGCGAACGTTTTTTTCAACGGCGCAAACAAGGAGAGATGCACATTCCTTTAATCTATGAATTTGATAGACAATAATTGAGGCAACCTAAAGAGAGGAAAACTCATGTCAGGTTTCAAACTCGTCGGCATTGCCGGCAGCTTCAATCGTCCATCGAAGACACTGGCGCTCGTGCGGCACGTCGCCGAACGTGCGAGTATTCGCTACGGATTTGCAAGCAAGACCTATGATCTGCATGATGTCGGTCCGTCGCTGGGCAGCGCCTTGTGGCGCAAGGACCTCGACGAGCAGGCCAGGCGGGTCGTCGACGAGATCGTGCAGGCCGATGCCCTCGTCATCGGCTCGCCAACCTACAAGGGTTCCTATCCCGGCCATTTCAAGCACCTGATCGACCTGATCGACCCGCAGGAGCTTCGGGGCAAGCCGATCATCATCACGGCGACAGGCGGCGGTGACCGGCATGCTCTGATGGTCGAGCATCAGCTTCGGCCGCTGTTCGGCTTTTTCATGGCCCATACGTTGCCGACGGCCGTTTATGCGTCCGATCGCGATTTCACCGATTATGCGGTCTCATCCGATCCGATTCTGAGCCGCGTGGGCGAGGTGGTCGGCGAATTGGCAGCCTTCTTTCCGGGCGCAAACCCGGCATTGGCGGCGGCGGAATAAGGACCGTCGCCATGGCCCGATCTCAGGAAGCAACGATCCCCGATGCGGAGCGGCCGGCCGCCGGCGAGCAATTGTGGAGCGTCTTCGAATTCGCCCGACGGTATCGGCTGGCGAAACGCGAGGAGAACCGTCTGCTGATGCTCTACGGACCGACCGCGTCGCTTCACGATCTTCTCGCCAATGCGCAACGCCATTCGCTGCTTTCGTAAAAAAGGTCGTGGAGAGCTGTGCAGCGGTTTGCGTGAACGACGCGCTTTAAACGATGCGTCGATTTAAAGAGTGAGAGCACGGCTCCAGCTGCAGAATATCGGTCCCTGACAGGAGGTTCGCATGACGCTTGATTTCCATTTGTGGCTGAAACGCGCGCTCGGTCTGCTCATGCCGAAGATGTCGAAGCCCGTAGACGCATTGTTCGCGCGGGACGACGAGCGCGACCTGTCCGCCCGAGAATACGAGCTTCACTATTGGGGCACTGTGCCCGGCCTTTGGTATTGAGGAGATAGCGTCATGGCAGTCGTCTTTGAGAGCGGCCTTGGTCGGCACGGTGGAAGCAGAACATCGGCGAGCCTCATGTCGCAATTTCGGCATGCGGTCGGGCTCTGCACGATCGCCGGATCCTTCACCTTCCTGTTTGCTCTGGTGATCGGGCTGATTCGATGAGCGAAGTCCTCATCCTTCCCGGCCTTTTCGGCTCTGGAGAAGGGCATTGGCAACACCACTGGCTGGAGGACCAGCCGGGCAGTCGTTGCGTCGCTCAAGATGACTGGGATCGTCCGAACCTCGAGGCTTGGCTGCCGCGGCTGGAAGGCGCGCTTGAAGAGGCCGGCGAGGCCTATCTGGTTGCCCATAGTCTCGGATGCCTGCTTGCCGCCCGCCTGGCGGGGCGAAGTGCGGCGCGCCGCGTCAAGGGGGCGCTGCTCGTCGCTCCCTGCGATCTGCAGGACACCGAAATTCTGCATCCGGGACATATCACGTTCGGCGGCATGCCGACGGCGCCTTTGCCTTTCCCCAGCATCGTCGTCGGCAGCATGAACGATGCCTATATGACGGTCGACCGGCTCAGCCTTTTCGGCCGTCTGTGGAACGCCGAGACCAGGAATATCGGCCTTGCCGGCCACATCAATGTCGCCAGCGGCTTTGGTCGCTGGCGCAGCGGTTACCGGCTGCTGGAGGCCTTGAAGACGCAGGCGCGCGGGCGCAGGCCCGCCGTTTCCATGCTGCCGGCCTTTGCGGTGTGAGACAGCGCAATGTCCGATATCGTCGCCGATCTCTTGCGCCTGAGTGAAGGTCCGAACGCCGATCCAAGGAGACGGCGCCGGCAGACGATGGAACGGTTGGTGCAGACGCTGCTGGCCATGGCCGATGCCGAAACGGGATCGGAAGATGCGCAGCATCGCACGTCGATCGTCCAACTGACGACGATCATCCGCGACATGACAGGAAGGATCGCAGAGGCCGATGATGCGACATTCTCGGCAATCGTCAGGGAAGCCGCGATGCTCCTGCGCAGCTTGCAACTGCGGCAGGCCGAGCCGGCCACATCCTCGGTGCATTGACGGATGAGCGACCTGGGGAGCACGATATTGATGACCGGACCGGGAATGGCTCTGACCGACGAACTCGTGTCGCTGAGCCTTCGCCCCGAGGTCGATGTCGGTCCGGAGCCGCACCGAAAACCGTTGACGGACGCGGAGCTGGAGATGCTTGCCGAGCGGCTCCTTCACGAGTCGGCGGGCGCGCCGCTTTGGATCTTCGCCTAAGGATCATTGATATGGAAGCCGGACTTTGACGCCGTCGAAGCGCAACATGGCGCCACACGAGGGTGGCACCGCTCCTTCTGCCTGGAGATGACCCGCTGGCGGGGAACGCGGGCGCAGCCCGGCCTGATGATGGCGCTCGACCGGGGTGGCCGTTGCAACGGCATCGTCTTCAGGCTCGCCGACGACGATCGCCTTGGCCAGCTCCCGCGGTTGATCCGGCGTGAGGTCGGCACGATGGACGACGCCGCGACGGTTCGCTGGATCCCGGTCGTGACTGCGCATGGGCTCGTGCGCGCGCTGGTTTTTTGGGCTGGCCCCAAGGGCGAGCGTGTTGCCCGCAAGTTGCCGCTGGAGACGGTGGCGCGGGTGTTGGCGCGCGCCTGCGGGCACATGGGCTCCTGCGCCGAATATCTCTATCTGACCGTGAAGCATCTGGAGGAACGCGGCATTCGGGACCGCAATTTATGGCGGCTTCAGCAACTGGTCGCAGCCGAACTCGTCGCCATACACGGGCTGAACGGGGCGACAGGCAGCCATTGAACATGGCTGCCTGTAGCCGTTCGGTCAGAGCTTGCCTTTCCAGGGGACGAGGAATGCCTCGAGGAACCGGATAGCGGCCGAGAAGGTGAAGGCGCAGATCGCAATGATGCCGATCCCGACGAAGACGACGTCGGTCGCCAGGAACTGCGATGCCGACATGATCATGAAACCGATCCCGCGCGTCGAGGCGATCAGCTCCGCCGCAACCAGCGTGCCCCAGCCGACACCAAGCGCAATCCGGATGCCGGTGAGGATCTCGGGCAGGGCGGATGGCAGGACGATGTCGAGGAAGAGCTGCAGCCGGCTCGCGCCGAGCGACCGGGCGGCATTGACGCGCTCGATCGGGAGAGACCGAACGCCTGCTTGAGCAGAGAGGCAGATCGGCGCGAACATCGCCAGCACTAGCAGCGTGATCTTCGACGTTTCGCCGATGCCGAGCCAGATGATCATCAGCGGCAGGTAGGAGAGGGGCGGAAGCGGCCAGTAGAACTCGATCGGCGCGTCGAGCACGCCTTTCGCCCAGCGGTTCAGTCCCATGAGCAATCCGAGCGGAATGCCGGCGGTGATGGCGATCAGGGCAGCGACGACGATGCGGAACAGGCTTGCAAAGACATGTTCGGAGAGCGACGCTCCGGCGTAACCGTCGCGATAGATGGCGCCGATCTGCGTCAGCACTTCATCCGGGCGCGGCAGAAACAGGTGCGGGACGACGCCGAGCGCGGATACGAGCCACCACAGCAGCAGGATCGCCAGGGCGGTGGCGATGCTGATGGCCACCGTGGATTTCTCGCCGGCGCCGAAGCTCGCCATTTTCACCAGCTTGACCTGACGGTCCTCTCTATGCGCGCCAATCGGCGGGGCCTGGACGATATCGCTCATGCCGCACTCCTCAAATCTTCGCTGCTGTGAAGGATGGCGCGGATTTCCTCGCGCAGTTCTGCAAATCGCGGCGACGCCTTGATCGAGCGGGCATCGCCGGTTTCGGCGAAGCGGCGGACAAAATCCAGATCGAAACGCGCCACGACACGCCCCGGCCGAGGCGACATGACGAGAACCTGGGTGCCGAGGAACAGGGCCTCTTCGATCGAATGGGTGATGAAGAAAATCTTCTTGGCCGTTTTATCCCAGATGGACACCAGTAGTTCCTGCATCTGCTCGCGGGTCAGGCTGTCGAGCGCGCCGAACGGTTCGTCCATCAGCAGAATGTCGGGATTTGTCGCGAGCGCTCGGGCGATGCCCACACGCTGGCGCATGCCGCCCGACAGTTCATAGGGAAAAGCGCCGGCGAATTCGTCGAGGCCAACGAGCCGGAGCAGTTCCAGGGCGCGGGCTTGCCGCTCCCTCCGATTGACGCCGGCGAATTTCAAACCGAGCGCGACATTGTCGGCAACCGTTTTCCACGGCAGCAGCGAGTCCTTCTGAAAAACGACGCCGCGATCGGCGCCCGGCCGTTCAACGGCCCGGCCATCGAGCGTGATCCGGCCATCGGAAATCGGGAGAAAGCCGGCAATCGCGTTGAGAAGGGTTGATTTGCCGCATCCGGACGCCCCGAGCGCAACCACGAAGCCCCGATCGGGAATATCGAAGGAGACGCGATCGAGCGCTTGGACGGTGCGTCCGTCGCGGGCTGAGAAGAAAACGCTGGCGTGGTCGACTTTAAGCATGGTGCCGCTCGCAGGTTGACCCTGGCGCGTACCGCGCCAGGGTCGGGGAGGATCAGTTGCTGACGCCGGTGAGCGCGTCTGCGGTGACGAAGGCGCCGTAATTTTCCAGCACATCGGAGACCTTGCCCTGCCCCTTCAGGAACGAAGCGGTGTCCTTGAGGATCTTGCCGGCCCCCGCCTTTTCGCCGCCGCCGAGCCAGGCGTCCGATGCCTGGACGTCAGGCGTCAGAAGCGTCAGGTTCTTCAGGGCCGATGCCTGCTGTTCGGGCGTGCCGCCGAGAAGCTTGGAGAGCGACTTGGCATTGTCGCTGTCGGGACCCCAGGCAGCTTTATCAGATGCGAAGGAGGCGTAATATTTGTTAATGACCGAGGCGAAGCCCTTCAGGAATTCCGGGTTGTCGCCGGCAAATTTCGAGGTCGCGACCCAGGCCGAGAATGTCGGGGCCCCCTTGTCTGCCACGTCCTTGGAGGTGACGAGCACCTTTCCGTTCTTCTTGAGCTCGGTCAGGGCCGGATCCCAGACGAAACCGCCGTCGATATCGCCGCGGTTATAGCTCGCGACGATTTCGGGCTGCGGGATGGCGAAGACCTGAACGTCTTTCTCGGTCAGCCCGAGCGATTTGATCAGCGCCAGGAGCTGATAATGGTCGGTGGAAACAGGCGCGGCGGCAAGCTTCTTGCCCTTCAGATCGTTCAGGCTGTCGATGCCGGATCCGTTGCGCACGACGAGCGCTTCGTCGATGCCGGAGATGGAGGCGAGGTAGAAAGCCTTGACCTCGAGCCCGCGCGAGACCGCAGCCGCAAACGGACTGGAGCCGACATAGCCGACCTGGACGTCGCCGGAGGCGATGGCCGCAAAGATCTCGGCGCCCGAATTGAACCTGCGGAAATCGATCTCATATCCCGTCGTCTTGGCGAATTCGCCGTTGGCGATCGCCACGGAAGACGGCAAGGCATCGGTTTGATAGCCGACGACGACCTTCTTGTCTGCCGCCTCAGCGATAACTGCCGTTGCAAGAGTGCCGACGCCGATCGCGATCGCGGCAACCAATTTTTTGAAATTCATCCTAAGCCCCTTTGTTTGAGGGCCACCCGGCCCCCTTGATCTCACCCTCAAAAGGGTAATCGTTGAGAATGGGCTGGCGGGAGAAATAACAAACTATATTTATAGACTATAGAGATAATTGTTTTCGTGATTCTGCCGCTGGTGCGATCAGCAGGGACCGGTGAGCGACACGGGGCTTGAATGACGAAATGTCTCGATGACGTTCTGAGCTTCAGGGAGAGTGCATTTGACATATGATGTTATCGTGGTTGGTTCCGGTTTTTCGGCGATAGCGGTTACCTGTAATCTCATCGAACAGCTTCCCGCTTCGGCGAAAGTCGCCGTCGTCGGCGACGATCCTGGCTTCGGCCGCGGGACGGCGTACCGGACGGAACTCTATCTCCATCGCCTCAATGTTCCCGCCGGCCGCATGAGCCTGTTGCCGCATCAACCCGACGACTTTGTCGACTGGCTGAAAAACCATGGACGTCAGTTGCAGGCCGGCGATTTCGCCTCGCGCGGCGATTACGGTCTTTATGTCAGGGATACGCTTGCGCGGCTGCTTCGAAAGCGGGACGGCCGTTGCCGGGTGGACTTCATCAAGGCCAAGGCGGCGGGATGCGTTGAACGTTACAGCAGCACGCTGGCATTCCATCTCGGCAATGGTGACGAGATTGCCGGGAAGAACGTGGTGCTCTGCCTCGGCGTGGGGAACGCGACCCTTCCGGTCGCTCCGGACGGAGTCCCGCCATCGCTGCGATCACGGATCATCGAGAACCCGTGGCGGCTCTCCTGGCTCAGGCGCGTCGCACCCTTCGATGCGGTCTGCATCCTCGGCTCCGGTTTGACGATGATCGATCAGGTTCTGGCACTTCGCGCCCACGGCCATCGGGGCAGGATCGACGTGCTTTCACGGCGCGGGCTTGCACCGCTCGGACATGCGAGGACGCCGCCGGCGCCTCTGCCGATCGACGTCGCGAGGCTCCCGGATACGATCAGCGGCCTATTGAAGACGTTGCGGGAAAAGAGTCGGGAGGTCGCCGACTGGCGGAGCGTGATGGACGGCCTGAGACCGGTCACGCAAATTCTCTGGCAACGGCTTTCGAGCGAGGAGCGGGCGCGTTTCCTGCGACATGCGCTTGCATGGTGGAACATCCACCGTCACCGGGTCGCGCCGGACGTGTTTTCCGCGTTCGAGAAACTGGTTTCGGACGGAACCGTTCGCTTCCACGCGGGCTTCTTGAAATCGCTGGAGGCCGGGGAAGACGGGCTCATCGCCTGTTACAGGGTCAGAGCGAAGGGGGAGATCGCAGAGATCCGGGCGGACTGGCTGGTCAACTGCACGGGTATGGAGCGCGCCGGGATCAGCCACTCGCCGCTTTTGAAGGAAATGAGCCGATTTCAGCTGATCGTTCCCGATCCTCTCGGCCTCGGCATCCAGGTGAATGCGGCTTCCGAAGTGACCGCCCCGTGTCGAATCTCGCCCGCTCGGCTGTTTGCCGTCGGCGCCTTGACTGCGGGGCAATTCTGGGAGATCACCGCCGTCCCCGACATTCGGGTACAGGCAAAGACCGTGGTCGAAGAGATTGTCAGAGCGCGGTCGAATTCCGATGCATAGGCTGACCATCCTGGGATCGGCACGGTGCTGTTGAATTGCCGGCCGCCGACAGTTACAGTATTTGGTAGGCCATAATACGATTCCTGAATTCGGCTGTCGCGGCAGAACGTGAGCGTGCGAAGTCAATCCAATACTGAGGTACAGCATGAGCGGTGCTCTGAAGGACGCAGCAATCAGGGTCGAGCGTCCTGCGAAGACATTGCGGGAATTGGCGCTCGACAAGGTCCGCGAGGCCATCGTCAATGGATATTTTCGTCCTGGAGTCCGGCTTGTCGAGCGTGACCTCTGCGCCCAGCTCGGCGTCAGCCGCACAGTCGTGCGCGAGGTTCTGAGACATCTGGAATCAGAAGGGCTGGTTGCCAATCTGCCCAACAAGGGACCGATCGTCGCCCAGCTGGATATCGACGAAGCCAGACAGATCTATGAGATCCGCGGTGCGCTCGAAGGCATGGCGGCGCGGCTGTGCGCCGAACGCGGCAGCCCCGAGATCGTCACAGCACTCGAGGAATCCCTGACCGCAATCCGCAACAGCTATCACGATAACGATATGGCGGGCGTGCTTGCCAATACCTCTTCCTTCTATCAAACGCTGTTCAACATGGTCGACAGGCATGTCGCCTGGGGCGTCGTCAACCTGCTGACCGTGCGCATCAACCACCTGCGCTCGATGACGATCAAGACGGAAAGGCGCAGCATCGAAGGGCCGCTGCAGATGTCGAAGATCATCGACGCCATCCGGCGCGGCGATGGCGAAGGAGCCCAGCGGGCGGCGATGGATCATGTGGCCGCCGCCTGCGCAATTGCCGAAGCGGTATTGTCGACGCAGAAGCCTGCCGAATAGGGCTGGAGCCGCCAGAGCTTTCTGTTGGACGTAGGCGGGCTGGGCGTGGTGGGCATATCGCTTGGTGTTAGAAGGCCGTCGCTGAATATTTTCTTCAGAAAGATGTTGATGGGCCGCCAGAGCCGGCGAGCGTTAGAACGGCTCGCGGCCTCATGCTTCCGGCCTCTCCCCGCGCAATGCTTCCGTTGTTACAAGCCGAGCGATCTTCTCGGATAGCGCAGGATTCGAGACAGCCCGGGCAAGAGTAACACCGCCGGTAAGCAGGGCGAGTAACACAATGGCCCTATCTTCCCGCGAGGAACCTTCAGGAGCGTCTGGTGCATCTGGGAGGCCAGCAGCGATTTCCGCGATGAGGCGCTCCAGTTTTTCGGTATAAGCATCTCGGGTTTCGTTGTCGGTGCGCATCACGTCGGCTGACAAAGTTGGCAATGCGCAGCTTTCGCCGAGATCGCAGGTCCGCTTGTAGCCCAAATAATAGTTGACGAAGGTTTTCAACCAGCCCCGTTTGTGTTGGGCCCTGAGGGCCGATATTCCCAGCCGCAACTCTTCCAACCCGGCAAGGACGGTAACGCGGAAGGCTTCGCTCTTGGATCGAAAATGCCCGTAGAAGGCACCGTTTGTCACTCCTGCTGCCTTTGTCAGTGCGTCGATCCCCGCACCACCATAGCCTTCTTTGCGGAACACCTGTCCAGCTGCGGTGATGACTTTCGCCTGAGTACGCTGCTTATGTTCAGCGCTGTAACGCATTTAAAACCCCATAAAGAGAGATCGCTCTCTTTTATATTGCATAGAGAGTTATTGCTCTCTACTGATAGAGAGCGTTCGGTACATATTGCATCCGGACATGTTGAAAACAAGGAGAGACCATGCCCATCACATTGACCATACCGGAAGGCCTGCTGTCCCCTAGCGCGCAAGCGGAGGCCTTTGCAGGGCTGACGGAGGCCGTCCTCGAGGTCTCCGGCCTCGATGGAAATGCGTTCATGACTTCGAATGTTGTCGGCTCGATCAACGTGCTTCCCAAAGAGCACGTGCTTGTGGCAGGGAAACCAGCGCAGGCAGCGTTCGTGGAACTGAAACTGCCCGAAATCGCCCTGGCGACGCCGGAAACGAAGAGAGCGTTTATCGAGAAGGCAACGGACGTCGTCGAACGCGCTGCGGCCGGGCGGCTCCGGCGCGAAAACATCTGGTCGAACATTGTTTATGCGCCCGAGGGAGCTTGGGGGATTGCCGGCCGCAGCTACAGCAATGCTGACCTGGTAAGCGCCATCACGGGGTCAGTTGCCTAGACGGTTGGACATCGGGAAAAGCCGGGCCAGAAGGCCCGGCAACTATAGGAATTTGATGTATGCAATTGGCCAACTATCTCTTCTTCACCACCCAGTGTGAGGCTGCGTTAGCCTTCTATACGGAATGCGGCCTTGGTCGGACAACGATTTTGATGCGCCACGGAGATCACGGCATTCCACTCGCCAGCGAGGAAATGAAGAGTAAGGTGATGCATGCCCGTTTCGAGGGACCGGGCATTTTGTTCTTCGCCTCGGACAATGACGACGCAGAGCCGATGAGAGGCTCTGCCCATATTCTCCTCCTGGACGATCGTGGCCGGACTAACGATCTGTTTGCGAAGCTAGCGGCTGGCGGCAAGGTGACGACGCCTCTCGCGATGCAGCCTTGGGGGAGCTACTATGGGAAGCTCACGGATAGGTACGGGGTTCAGTGGATGTTGGATTGCAAAGTCTAGAGCGATAGCGCTGGACGATGCTGGTCACCGTATTCTTGCCGATGCCAAGGTCGCGCGCAACCCAACGGTAGCTGCGGCCTTCAGTAATCAACGCCACGACTTTCGGTGCGAGCCGGTCTGATTTAGGGCGTTCGCCGGGTTGCGGCCAAGCCTTTTACCCGCGCCTTCGCTGCAGCAAGCCCGGATTCATCCGCTCACTGATAAGGTCACGCTCAAACTCGGCAATGCCAGAGGAAATGTTGCGAGCATGCGGCCATGGGGCGACGAGAGATCGAACGCCATTCCGTTCATGGTAATGGCCGAGACTTTCCCACCTCCAGTTCGCGAAGGGTGTGGAGCAGATCCACTGTGGAGCGGCCCCAGCGAAAAAGCTCTGTGACCAGCAGCGCGTCAGTCTGGCGCGCGGCTTGAAGCGGTTGGCGCGTGCCGCACGATGTCTCCAGCGATCTCGCAGGATACCGTCGGCAGCGCTATCGCATCGACACTTGTCGTTGCCTCCCGCATCACATTCTACGGGAACGATGAGAATTCAAACTCCAAGCTTGACACCCAACTTTGCTCGATGTGATGGTATGCCATAATCAATAATATAAGGCGGCATCATATGAACTGGGCCGGATCTCGACCTGCGTCTCAGCAGAAAGAAACTTGACACCCATATATTATGGTATACCATAATACGGAATAGAGAGACGAGGTGTTCCATGGCCATTCAAATTCGCAAGACGGGACTGCAGATCGAAACGACGCTGATTGAGGGCGGCAAGGCCGCGGCGGTGCCGCTGAAGCTGTTCACCGCCTTCGCGGTGGTGAACAATCCCTGGGCGGGACTTGGCTTTGTCGAGAACCTCAAGCCGGAAATCCATGCGGCGGCTCCCATTCTTGGCGAATTGCTGACCAAGATGATCATCGATGCGGTCGGGTCCGGCGAGGCTGTCGAAGCCTATGGAAAGGCTGCCGTCGTCGGCCTGAATGGCGAGATCGAACATGCCTCTGCGCTCATCCACACGCTGCGCTTCGGCAATTTTTATCGCCATGCCGTCGGCGCCAAGTCCTATCTCGCCTTCTGCAACACCCGCGGTCCTGCCAATGCACCGATCATGATCCCGCTGATGGACAAGAATGACGAAGGCCGCCGTTCGCACTACCTGACCATCCAGACCTCGATCCCCGACGCGCCTGCCGCAGACGAGATCGTCGTCGCTCTCGGCGCTTCGGTCGGCGGACGTCCTCACCACCGCATTGGCGACCGCTACCAGGATCTGAAGGACCTGGGGCAGGACGTCGCCAATCCTGCGGGCGTTTGAGGGAGCGCGTCTGAGATGCTGACAGCCGGATCGACGACGGGCACCGCTGCAGCAAAGAGCGCCGCCGCTGACTTGACCCGAAAGAAGACCGCAGGCGGAACGGCCTATCACGAGGCCGGCAGCGGTGAGCCGCTGGTTCTGATCCACGGCGTCGGCATGCGGCTCGAAGCCTGGGCTCCGCAGATCGCATTTCTGTCGGCCGGCCATCGTGTCATCGCCGTCGACATGCCGGGCCATGGCGAGAGTGCAAAACTGCCGGCGGGCAGCCGCCTCGAGGAGTTCGTCGCCTGGTTCGGGCGGTTTCTCGACGAGATGGCGATCGACGCGGCAAATGTTGCCGGCCACTCGATGGGCGCGCTGGTATCGGGAGGGGCGGCGGCGACGTTCGGCGAACGGATCAGACGTGTCGCCTACCTCAACGGCGTCTACAGGCGCGACCGGCAAGCAAAGGCCGCCGTGCTCGCACGGGCCGCGGCCATTCCGGTTACAGGCGTGGACAAGGAAGGTCCCTTGGCGCGCTGGTTCGGTGACGATCCCGATAGCGTCGTTGCGCGTGAATTGACACGGAAATGGCTCAACCTCGTCGATCCCCAGGGGTATGCTGTCGCTTACGCCGCCTTTGCCGGCGGAGACGAGACTTATGCCGATCGCTGGAAGGACGTCCAAGGTCCGGCCCTGTTCCTGACGGGGTCCGATGACCCGAATTCGACGCCCTTGATGGCAGAGCAAATGGCGGCGCTCGCGCCGAAGGGCTGGGCCCGTATCGTGGAAGGGCATCGTCACATGGTGAACCTGACCGCGCCTGATCTCGTCAATTCGCTGCTCGCTGAGTGGCTATCGTTCGGGGAGGATGGACGATGACAATGCAGACTGTCGACCCAAGAGCATTGCGAGATGCATTCGGGGCTTTTCCGACCGGCGTGACTGTCGTCACCGCCTGCGACGGGGATGGAAATCCGATCGGCTTCACCGCGAACTCCTTCACATCGGTCTCGCTCAATCCACCCTTGCTGCTCGTATGCCTTGCCAAGACCTCGCGCAATTTCGCCGTCATGACCGGCGCGGACCATTTCGCGATCAACGTGCTGTCGGAAACGCAGAAAGACGTGTCGAACACCTTTGCCCGACCGGTCGAACACCGGTTTGCGGCGGTCGAATGGGCCAAGGGATCGGCAGGCTGCCCGGTCTTCTCGAATGTGGCGGCCTGGTTCGAATGCGCCATGGAAGAGGTCATCGAGGCCGGCGACCACGTCATCCTGATGGGACGCATCGAATCCTTCGACAATAGCGGCCGCAATGGCCTCGGTTATGCCCGTGGCGGTTATTTCACCCCGACGCTCGCAAGCAAGGCGGTTTCCGCCGCAAGCGAAGGCAATATCGAACTTGCAGCCGTCGTTGAACGCCGCGGCGAGGTTCTGCTCCTCGGCGACGATGTGCTCTCCCTCCCAAGCATCGACGCCCATGACGGCAATCCGACCGAGGCGCTGGAAAAATATCTGGAGACGCTTACCGGGCTGAAGGTCAGCATCGGCTTTCTCTATTCGGTCTACGAGGGCAAGAGCGACGGCAAGCAGCACATTGTCTATCACGCCGTTGCCGGGGATGGCGAGCCTGCCGGCGGCAGGTTTGTAAAACCTGACGCACTGGCTGCGGCAAAGTTCAAGACCAGCTCGACCGCCGATATCGTCAACCGTTTCGCGATGGAAAGCTCGATCGGCAATTTCGGCGTCTATTTCGGTGACGAGACCGGCGGCAAAGTTCATCCCATTCCAGCCAAGGGCGCAAAAGCATGAAGTTCTCCCTCTTCGTCCATATGGAACGGCTCGACGCCAGCCAGAGCCATAAGAGCCTTTACGACGAATTTGTCGCGCTCTGCGAGATCGCCGACAAGGGCGGCATGCATGCGATCTGGACGGGTGAGCACCATGGCATGGATTTCACCATTGCCCCCAACCCGTTCGTGACCATTGCCGATCTGGCGCGCCGCACATCGCGGGCAAGGCTCGGCACGGGAACGGTGATCGCTCCCTTCTGGCATCCGATCAAGCTTGCCGGCGAAGCTGCCATGACCGACATCATCTGCGACGGCAGGCTCGATATCGGCATTGCGCGCGGCGCCTATTCCTTCGAATACGAGCGCCTGCTGCCCGGCCTCGACGCCTGGGGTGCCGGCCAGCGCATGCGTGAGCTCATCCCGGCGGTCAAGGGCATATGGGCCGGCGACTACGCCCATGACGGAGAGTTCTTCAAGTTCCCCGCGACGACGTCTGCGCCGAAGCCGCTGCAGCAGCCGAACCCGCCGATCTGGGTTGCCGCACGCGATCCGAACTCGCATGAATTTGCCGTCGCCAACGGCTGCAACGTTCAGGTCACGCCGCTTTGGCAGGGTGACGACGAGGTCCAGTCGCTGATGGAGCGCTTCAACGATGCTTGCGCCAAGAATCCCGATGTCGAGCGGCCGAAGATCATGCTGCTGCGCCACACCTATGTCGGCTCTTCTGAAGAAGACGTTGCCCAGGCGGCCCATGAACTCAGCGTTTACTACAACTACTTCTTCGCCTGGTTCAAGAATGAGAAGCCGGTGACCCAAGGGCTGATCGAACGGATCCCGGACGAGCAGATCCAAGCGAACGCGATGCTCTCAGATCAGGTCATGCGCACCAACAATGTCGTTGGCGACGCCGAGACCGTCATCAGCAGGCTCAAGGCCTATGAAGCCCTCGGCTACGACGAATATTCCTTCTGGATCGACACCGGCATGAGCTTCGAGCGCAAGAAGGCGTCGCTCGAACGTTTCATCACCGAAGTCATGCCGGCATTTCAGGAGTAGGACCATGCGGCCTTTCCAGCATTATATCGACGGCGAATTCTCGGATGGCGAAGCCTCCTACCCGAGCATCGATCCCGCGACCGGCGCGGTCTGGGCTGAAATGCCGGAAGCGCGTGAAGGGGATGTCGATCGGGCGGTCAACGCTGCCGACAGGGCACTTTACGAAGGCGCCTGGCCGAAAATGACGGCCACGCAGCGCGGCAAGCTGCTCTATAAGCTCGCCGACCTCGTTGCCGCCAATGCGCAGGTGCTCGCGGAGCTGGAAACGCGCGACACCGGCAAGATCATCCGCGAAACATCCGCGCAGATCGCCTATGTCGCCGAGTACTATCGCTACTATGCCGGCATCTCAGACAAGATCGAAGGCGCCTATCTGCCGATCGACAAGCCCGACATGGATGTCTGGCTGCGCCGCGAGCCGATTGGCGTCGTTGCCATGGTCGTGCCATGGAACAGCCAGCTCTTCCTGTCCGCGGTCAAGATCGGCCCGGCGGTTGCGGCCGGTTGCACCATGGTGGTCAAGGCCTCGGAAGATGGTCCGGCGCCGCTGCTCGAATTCGCCCGCCTCGTGCACGAAGCGGGCTTTCCCGCTGGCGTCGTCAACATCATCACCGGTTTCGGCGCCTCCTGCGGTGCGGCCCTCGGCCGTCACCCGAAGGTCGCCCACGTCGCCTTCACCGGCGGTCCCGAGACCGCCCGGCACGTCGTTCGCAACTCGGCCGAAAACCTCGCTTCGACATCGCTGGAACTCGGCGGCAAGTCGCCTTTCATCGTCTTTGCCGATGCCGACCTCGAAAGTGCTGCCAACGCTCAGGTCGCCGGCATCTTCGCCGCAACGGGACAAAGCTGCGTTGCCGGATCGCGGCTGATCGTCGAACGCAGCATCAAGGACAAATTTGTCGCGCTGCTGCGTGAGAAGGCGGAGGCGATCCGGATCGGCGCGCCGCTCGATATGGCGACCGAAGTGGGCCCGCTTGCCACCAGGCGCCAGCAGGACAATATCGGCGCCCTCGTCGAGAGGTCGATCGAAAGCGGCGCCCGTCTCGTCACCGGCGGGCGCAAGATCGACGGCGAAGGCTTTTACTTCGCGCCGACGATTCTCGATTGCGACGATGTCGCCTCGCCCTCGCTGATCGAGGAATTCTTCGGCCCGGTCCTCTCCGTCGTGTCCTTCGAGACCGAGGCCGAGGCGCTGCGGCTTGCCAACGACACCCGCTACGGCCTGGCCTCCGGCGTTTTCACCCAGAACCTCACCCGGGCGCACCGGCTGATGAAGAGCATTCGCGCCGGCATCGTCTGGGTCAACACCTACCGCGCCGTATCGCCGATCGCGCCCTTTGGCGGCTTCGGCCTGTCGGGCCACGGCAGGGAAGGCGGCATGGCCGCAGCCCTCGACTATACCCGCACCAAGACGATCTGGCTGAGGACCTCCGACGATCCGATCCCCGATCCCTTCGTGATGAGGTGACGCCGATGTTTTACGAAATCCGCACCTATCGGCTGAAGAACGGCACGATCCCGCAATATCTCAAGGTCGTCGAGGAAGAAGGAATCGAGATCCAGAAGAGCCATCTCGGCCGGCTCGTCGGCTACTTCTTCTCGGAGATCGGGACGATCAACGAGATCGTCCACATCTGGGCCTTCACAAGCTTGGACGACCGGGAGGCAAGGCGCCAGCGGCTTCTGGCCGATCCCCGATGGCAGGCCTTCCTGCCAAAGATTCGCGATCTCATCGAGGTGGCGGAAAACAAGATTATGAAGCCGGCAAGCTTTTCTCCCAGGGGCGAGGCGCACTGACGGCATAAGGCATAACCCGTAGGACAAACCAAAACAGGGATAAGGGAACATGAAAACGACATTTGCATTCGCGGCGGTTGCCGCATTCGTTGCGGTCTCCGCGCCGGCCAAAGCCGACAACATGGTCTTCTCCAGCTGGGGTGGGACGACCCAGGACGCGCAGAAGGCGGCATGGGCGAGCCCGTTCACCGAAAAGTCCGGCATCACCGTCGTTCAGGACGGCCCGACCGACTACGGCAAGCTCAAGGCCATGGTCGAGGCCGGCGAAGTCACCTGGGACGTCGTCGACGTCGAAGGCGATTATGCCGCCCAGGCCGGAAAGAACGGCCAGCTCGAGAAGCTCGACTTCTCCGTCATCGACAAATCCAAGCTCGACCCGCGCTTCGTCACCGACTATTCGGTCGGGAGCTTCTATTATTCCTTCGTCATCGGCTGCAATGCCGACGCCGTTAAAGCCTGCCCGAAGACATGGGCGGACCTGTTCGACACAGCGAAATTCCCGGGCAAGCGCACATTCTACAAGTGGTCGGCTCCCGGCGTGATCGAAGCGGCGCTGCTTGCCGACGGCGTGGCTGCCGACAAGCTCTATCCGCTGGATCTGGACCGTGCTTTCAAGAAGCTCGACACGATCAAGTCCGATATCATCTGGTGGTCGGGCGGCGCCCAGTCGCAACAGCTCCTGGCATCCGCCGAAGCGCCCTTCGGCAGCGTCTGGAACGGCCGCATGACGGCGCTTGCTGCGACCGGCATCAAGGTCGAAACCTCCTGGGAACAGAACATCACCGCCGCCGATGCGCTCGTCGTGCCGAAGGGTTCGGCGAATGTCGACGCTGCGATGAAGTTCATTGCACTGGCGACCTCGGCCGAACCGCAGGCAGCCCTGGCAAAAGCCACCGGCTATGCGCCGATCAACGTCGATTCGGCCAAGCTGATGGACCCGGAAACGGCCAAGACCCTGCCGGACCAGCAGACCGCAAGCCAGGTCAACGCCGATATGAACTACTGGGCTGATAACCGCGATGCCATTGGCGAGAAGTGGTACGCTTGGCAGGCGAAATAAGACTGAAGCTTAAGATCAACGGGCACGGCGAAGGTCGCCGTGCCCCGCAGCGCCAGTGCCAATCGGTTGCACCCCCGGCGCCCGCGGATTGACGGGTGGGAAGGACTGTCATGTCGACGTATAGCGATGCCTCCGGCGTAATTGCGCCCTTGCCGAAGATACGCAGGCCAACAGGGTTTAGCGGAGTCGTTCCGGCTTTCGCCTTCGTCGGCATCTTTTTCGTCGTGCCGGTGGCGATACTGCTGCTGCGAAGCGTGCTGGAACCCGTGCCCGGTCTCGGAAACTATGCGCAGCTGATCGGGTCTTCGACCTATCTGAAGATTTTCGCCAATTCATTCATCGTCTCCGGTCTCGTCACGGTGATTTCGCTCGCGGTCGGTTTTCCGGTCGCCTGGGCGCTGGCGATCATGCCCGGACGGCTGACCTCGGTGATCTTTGCGATCCTGCTCCTGTCGATGTGGACCAACCTGCTCGCCCGCACCTATGCCTGGATGGTGCTGCTGCAGCGGACCGGGCTGATCAACAAGATGCTGATGGGAATGGGGCTGATCGACCAGCCCTTAGCGCTCGTCAACAATCTGACCGGCGTGACGATCGGCATGACCTATATCATGCTGCCTTTCATCATCCTGCCGCTCTATGGCGTGATAAAGAAGATCGACCCGTCGATCCTGCAGGCGGCGGCCCTTTGCGGCGCCAACCGCTGGCAGTGTCTGACGCGGGTTCTACTGCCCCTGGCCACACCCGGCATGGCGGCCGGCGCCCTGATGGTCTTCGTCATGTCGCTCGGTTATTTCGTTACGCCCTCGCTTCTCGGCGGTACCGCCAACATGATGCTCGCAGAACTGATCGCGCAGTTCGTGCAGTCGCTGGTCAACTGGGGAATGGGCGGCGCCGCCGCACTGGTTCTCCTGGTGGTGACCCTGTCGCTTTATGCCGTGCAGCTGCGTTTTTTCGGCAACCAGAACCCGGGAGGGCGTTGATATGTTGCTCAATTTCGACCGTCTCGGCTGGTGGAAATATGTCCTTCTCGGCATAACGCTTCTAACCGCTGCTTTCCTTCTGCTGCCGATCGTCTTCATTGCGGCGCTGTCCTTCGGCTCCTCGCAATGGCTGATCTTTCCGCCGCCCGGCTGGACGTTTCGGTGGTACGGCGAGCTCTTCGCCGACCCGCGCTGGCTGGAATCGGCTCTGACGAGCTTCAAGATCGCGGTCATCGTGACCATCCTGTCGGTGCTGCTCGGGCTCGTGACGTCCTTCGGACTGGTGCGCGGTTCGTTCATGTTCCGGGATGCGCTGAAAGCGCTGTTCTTGACCCCGATGATCCTTCCGGTCGTGGTCCTCGCGGTCGCCCTCTACGCCTTCTTCCTGAGGATCGGCCTTGGCGGCACTCTGACCGGCTTCGTCATTTCGCACCTCGTGCTCGCACTGCCCTTTTCGATCCTGTCGATATCCAATGCGCTGGAGGGTTTCGACAAGTCGATCGAAGATGCGGCGGTGCTCTGCGGCGCCTCTCCCCTGGAAGCCAAGATCCAGGTTACGCTTCCCGCGATCAGCCATGGGCTGTTCTCGGCTGCCGTCTTCTCATTCCTGACATCCTGGGACGAAGTGGTGGTGGCGATCTTCATGTCCAGCCCGACCCTGCAAACGCTGCCCGTAAAAGTATGGGCGACGCTGCGGCAAGACCTGACGCCTGTTGTCGCGGCCGCGTCGACCCTTCTCATCCTTTTGACGATCATCTTGATGGCCCTGGTTGCCGTCGTGCGTAAGGTACTGAAACAATGAACGAACCATTCCTTCAGATCCGCGGCATACGCAAGGAATACGGCCCTGTCGTCGCCGTCCACGATGTCACGCTCGACGTTCGGCGCGGGGAGTTCCTGACCTTTCTCGGGCCCTCCGGATCCGGCAAGAGCACGACGCTCTACATCCTGGCCGGATTCGACAATCCGACGAAGGGCGACATTACGCTGGAGGGCAAGACCCTGCTCGCCACGCCCTCGCACAAGCGCAACATCGGCATGGTGTTCCAGCGCTATACCCTGTTTCCGCATTTGACGGTGGGTGAGAACATCGCCTTTCCGCTGAAGGTCCGGCGCAAATCCAAGGCCGAGGTCGACAGCAAGGTGAAGGAGATGTTGCGTCTCGTCCGGCTCGAAGGTTTCGAGGATCGCAAGCCGGCGCAAATGTCCGGTGGCCAGCAGCAGCGCGTCGCCCTTGCTAGGGCTCTGGCCTATGATCCGCCGGTGCTTCTGATGGACGAGCCGCTGTCGGCGCTCGACAAGAAGCTGCGCGAGGAAATCCAGCACGAGATCCGCCGCATCCACCAGCAGACCGAAGTCACGATCCTCTACGTCACGCACGACCAGGAGGAGGCCCTGCGGCTTTCCGACCGCATCGCCGTCTTTTCCAAGGGCGTCATCGATCAGATCGGAACCGGCCCCGAACTCTACGCCAATCCCAAGACCCGCTTCGTCGCAGAATTCATCGGCGATAGCGACTTCATTTCCTGTGATCTGGTGTCGTCGTCCGATGGGCAGGCCACCATTTCGCTCGGCCGCGGAACTGTCTTCAACCGCATTCCGGTGCATGGAAAAGCCGCCTCGGGCACGAGGGCGGCCCTGATGTTGCGACCGGAGCGCATTCGGCTGTCGCGCGCCCAAGCGGGCGCGGGTCTCGCCGCCACCGTCAGCGACATTACCTTCCTCGGCAACAACATCCACGTTTCCACGGAAACGGCGAATGGCGAGGCGTTGGCGGTTCGCCTGCCATTCGGTCATGAGGCGATCACCGGCCTCAGCCGCGGCGATACAGTCCATCTGGATTTCGATCCGGGTGCTGCTCACGTGTTCTGTTGAGAGTTGTCCTATGAAGCTCAATGATCCCTCGCTGTTTCGTGAGGCGTGCCCGGTCGCCGATCGCTGGATCGAAGCGGAAGGCCGGCAAGCAACGACGATCCGCAATCCTGCGACAGGCGAGGCGCTCGGCGCGGTCCCCGATCTCGGCGCCGCGGAAACGGAAGAGGCCATCCGCGCCGCCGTCATTGCCCAGAAGCTTTGGGCGAAGAAGACCGCCGGCGAACGCGCCGCCGTTCTCAAGGCATGGCACCGCCTGATGATCGAAAACCGTGACGATCTGGCGATGATCCTGACGCTGGAGCAGGGAAAACCACTCGCCGAGGCCAAGGGGGAGATCACCTATGGCGCAAGTTTCATCGAATGGTTCGCCGAGGAAGCAAGACGTATCAACGGCGAGACCATACCGGGACATCAACCGGACAAGCGCATCCTCGTCCTGCGCCAGCCGGCAGGCGTGGTGGCGGCGATCACACCTTGGAACTTTCCGAACGCGATGATCACCCGCAAGGTCGGGCCCGCGCTTGCCGCCGGCTGCGCCGTCGTTCTCAAACCGGCGCCGCAGACGCCGTTCTCGGCAATCGCGCTTGCCGTTCTCGCGGAGGGAGCCGGCCTGCCGCCCGGTCTGCTCAGCATCGTGACCGGCGACGCGGCAGCAATCGGCGGAGTGCTGACCTCAAGCCGCGACATCAGGGTCCTGACCTTCACCGGCTCCACCCGGACGGGCGAGCTACTTTACCGGCAATGCGCGCCGACGATCAAAAAGCTCGGCCTCGAGCTTGGCGGCAATGCCCCCTTCATCGTCTTCGACGATGCCGATCTCGATGCCGCGGTCGAGGGCGCGATCATCGCCAAGTTCCGCAACAACGGCCAGACCTGCGTCTGCGCCAACCGGCTCTATGTCCAGGACGGCGTCTACGAAGCCTTCGCCGCCAAGCTCGCCGAGGCCGTATCGGCATTGAAGGTCGGCAATGGCCTGGAGCGTGATGTCGCGCTGGGGCCGCTGATCGACAACAACGCCGTCGCCAAGATTGAAAGCCATATTCACGACGCTGTTGCAAAAGGCGCCGGCATCGTATCGGGGGGCAAGCGCCACGCCTTGGGCGGCCATTTCTTCGAGCCAACGATCCTGCGCGATGTCGATGCCGGCATGCAGGTCGCGCGCGAGGAAACCTTCGGGCCGCTTGCACCGCTTTTTCGTTTCCGCGACGAGCAGGATGTCATTGAAAAGGCAAACGACACCGAGTTCGGGCTTGCTTCGTATTTTTACGCGCGTGATCTGTCGCGGGTATTCCGTGTCGCCGAAGCGCTCGAATACGGGATGGTCGGCGTCAACACCGGCCTCGTCTCAACCGCCGAGGCGCCGTTCGGCGGCGTCAAGATGTCGGGCCTCGGCCGCGAAGGGTCGAGGCACGGGTTGGACGAATATACCGAACTCAAATATGTATGCCTGGGCGGCATCGCCTGACCTGGTCGATGCCTGCGCTTCGCCGCAGGAAAAATCGGAATGCCTCTCGTCAGCATCGCCATGTATGTCACATCGGAACCGCTCGCGGCTGCGACGGCTGAGCTCTGGTCGTTCCTCCGGCATTATCTCGCGCAAGCCGGCCTGACGGACTTGCCTAAGACACCCGATCGGACGGTGCCCTATGACGAGGCCTGGCTGAGACCGGATCTCCTCCTCTCGCAGACCTGCGGCTATCCCTTTGCCAGAAGCCTGCGCGGCAGCGTTCGCCTGGTGGCGACGCCGGTCTACGACCATCCCGGCTGCGACGGCCCGCTGATGTGCAGCTTCATTATCGTCCGCAAGGATTCGTCGCTTGGTTCGCTGGAGGATTTGCGCGGTACCACGGCTGCGATCAACAGCCCTGACAGCAATTCCGGCAGCAATCTCTTTCGCGCCGCCGTCGCTCCGCTTGCCCAGGGCGGCCGCTTCTTCGGCCGGATCATCGACACCGGCAGCCATGGCAGCAGCATTGCGGCGGTTGCTGAAGGTAGGGCCGACAGCGCGGCCATCGATTGCGTCACCTATGCCAATATCCGCCGTTTCGATCCCGCCCTTGTCGAGGGAGTCCGCATTATCGCAGAAACGCCCAAAGGCCCGGGGCTGCCGTTTATCACCTCCGGCAACACCTCGGACGACCAGGTCCTTCTGATGCGGCGCGCACTCGGCGCCGCCATCAGGGAGCCCTCGCTGGCTGCCATGCGCGCCACGCTTGGCCTTGTCGATTTTGCCGTGCTTTCCGAGGATGACTACCAGCCGCTCTTGTCGCTGACCGGCGAGGCGTTGCCGCAGCTGCGAGCTTGAACGGCAGGCCGATTTTACCCAGATTTTTCTTGTTTCAGAGCCCTGGCTTTGCTCTCGTTTCGGCGAGACGATGAGCGATGCGGTCGGCATTGGCCATGATGACCTGCCACTGAGAATTTCCTTCAGAATGGATTAGAGTCCGGCCGATTAAAGGACGGACGACTGAAGAAACGGAGCTTTACGGAACAGCAGAACCAGCCGTGACGAGCGCCGGCTTCATCGACAGATGGCATTTAAGCATTTGCTGGTGCGATGGTCGCGGATTGCTTCCAAGGAGTCCATCTGAATCATCAGGGGATTATAACTGTTGCACGTTTCTTGAAAATTGGCTGCGATAGAATTGAACGCTCCCGCTACGCGAAATATACAGCACCGATGCTATGCTGAAGCCGGCAACACCGATTCCAGCAACCAGATCGACGACATAATGTCCGCCTTCGGTGATGGCGGCCAGCAACATTAGCGTATTTAAGAGCATCATCGGAAATCTTATCCATCGTATTGCCCATGCGCCCCAACTACACAAAACCGCTACCGCCGCATGGACTGAGGGGAATGAGATTATGCCACTTGCATGCTCCAATTGCAGGACAAAATTCGGGTCATCTCTGACGGCTAAAATTTGTGGAACGTATTCGACGCCGAGTATGCCATTGATGTTTTTGAGATCGCCAGGACGCAGGGAAAAATCAGTGTAGGTTCCGAGCGCTGGATACCAAATGGTGATGATACTCGCGATGACGCAAATGAGGCCATATGTACCAACGACCTGATACGCACGCGAGCGATGACCGCACAGGCTCAGCACGATGGGAAGGAATAGAAGCTGATAGTGGAATGCTTGATATGCAAGCATCAGTGACTTTGCGAGCAGCGGATGAGCGTCGAAAAAGGCAATCAAGCTCATCCAGTCGATGCCAAGAAAGCGATCCAGTTGGAGAAGCTGTTGATCCTGCAGAGGCAGCTTCAGAGCAAAAGCAATGTAGGTGGATACGACAAGCGGGCTTGTTAGCAATAAGCCAAAGCCAGTGCATTCAACAATGCAGAGTAGTGACGGGATCCCACGCCAATGGCACAGGAGGCCGAAGCCCAAAAGAAAAATCAGGGCGACCGTGCTTAGCTGCGCGAACCCTCTTGGATCCACTGACAGGCCAACGAGCCAAGCCAGTATCGGAACAATCGCGTAAACGAATCCGGTAAGGCCTATCAAAAAGGCTCGCGCTCTGGATGTCTCGGTCATGAGATAAGCCTTTAACGTGTTTGCGAACTTCTACTAATCACAAGTTAAGGTTTAGTAGATTTTTGCGACCATCCGTTGCTAATTCTGAATGCTCGTTGATTGCGTTTCCGGCAGGTATGAGGGTCTGGATCGCGGGCGGCGTGACCGGCCAAGAACGGCTTGGCCTGATCCTTATCGCCACGAGGTCTTTTGCTTTCGCGGTCGAAGACGATCTGATCAATGTCCTTTCGTTTAACGGGGTCGGCAGACCGCTTCATGTGAGCGACTGGAAACAGGCAAATTCATCTGGCCCTGTCAGCCAGAGCGGCTCCGCCGTGCGAAAATCTTCAGCCCTCGACTATGGAAGGAACCGGCTGACGCAATCGCTGCTGCACGCACCGACCTTCCAAGGTAGGCTGACCACGTTGATGTTCTTCTGTTTGTTATGGATTTTGCCAGCGGCATTGGCCCTATCCCATGCGATGCTGCAATCCGGAGATTGCCGGATTTCTCGTCTTGGCTGTGGCGCCGGGAGCACGTTCCGCTGCTGCGGAGGCCAATCTTGCACAACTGCGCCATCGTGACGACCCCGCTTTGGCTTCCTTGCGAGAGCCAAGCTTCGCAACGCCCGCGGCCGGCGAGGCGGCGGAAGGGCTGAGGAAAGAACACAAGGCTAAAAAAAGCTGCTCGCCAACAGATGCTTGATGCAGCAGCACTCCCCGAGCTTCTATCATAAAGTGGCAGAGCCCGTCGCCAAGCGTGAACCTAACGCGCTTATCGGCTCTCATGGGCCTATTCGTCGCTCGTGATCGCGCAAAATGCCTGTGGCCATCGCGGCTTCAACTCCGCGAGTGTGATCTTGCTATTGTCACAGGAATGTCCAGCGACGAGTTCTTTGTTATGCGGCGGCAGCGATAATTCCGATTTCGACACTGTATTGTCGCTCGGCGAGCTTAGCTTCGACCGTGGCGCGCGCCGGCGCATGGCCCGATGGCACCCAGGCATCCCAGACGGCATTCATCTCTTCGAAGCTGGACATATCCGCAAGCCAGATCGTCGCGCTGAGGATGCGTGTGGGATTGCTGCCCACGCGTTCCAGGAGATTCGTGATCCGTGCCAGGATGTTGGCCGTCTGCTCGCGGACGGACGAACCCGGCGCATCGATGGCGACCTGGCCTGCGAGGAAGACAAAGCCGCCATAGATCACGGCTTGGCTCATCCGCTTTCCGGTTTCGTAGCGTTCGATCTGCATGCTCACCCCTTGGATCAATCCCTATGCGCAATCTTCTGGCGTTCGGCGCGTCGCTGCAGCCACTGGATCGTGGCAAGGAACAGCGTCGAAAACAGGATGAGCAACGTGGCGACGGCGGCGATCGTCGGGCTCAGCGTTTCGCGCACACCGCTCCACATCTGGCGCGGCAGCGTGCGCTCCTCGGAGCCGGCGATGAAGAGCGCGATCACCACTTCGTCGAACGACGTCACAAAGGCGAAGAGAGCGCCGGATGCTACTCCCGGGGCGATGACGGGAAGCATAATGCGCAACGTCGCTTCAACAGGCGCTGCGCCGAGGCTCGATGCCGCCCGCATCAGATTGTGATCGAAGCTTGCGAGTGTCGCCGTCACGGTGATCACCACGAAGGGCGCGCCGATCGCCGTATGCGCCAGCACCAGCCCGGTCAGGCTGTTGAGCAGCCCGACGGCGGCGAAGGCATAATAGATGCCGACCGCCGAAACGATGACCGGCACGATCATCGGCGAAATCAGGATGGCGGTCAGCGTCGCCCGCGCCGGGCAAGATGGCCGGCTGAGGCCGATGGCGGCAAGCGTGCCGAGAAAGGTCGACAGGACAGTGGCGCAGACGGCGACGATGATGCTGTTCTTCAGCGCCAGCTGCCAGACGTCGGAATCGAAGAATTCGCGATACCAGCGCAGCGACAGGCCGGGCATCGGATAGGTGAAGAACGGCTCGGCATTGAAGGAGAGCGGCACGATCGCCACGATTGGTGCGATCAGGAACAGGATCACCAGGCCGCCCATCAGCCACAGAAGGATCGAAAACAGCCGCGGGAAAGAAAGGAAGTTGATCATCAGCCGATCCTCAGCCTGTCGATGCCGACGATGCGATTGTAGACGGTATAGAGGATCAGCACCGCCACCAGCAGGATCGTGCTCAAAGCCGCCGCCATGCCCCAGTTCGTGACCTGATTGGAGTAATAGGCGATGAAATAGCTGACCATCTGGTCTCCCGGCCCGCCGACCAGGGCCGGGGTGATGTAGTAGCCAAGCGCCAGGATGAAGACGAGCAGACCGCCGGCGCTGACGCCGGGCATGCTCATCGGTAGATATATGCGAAAGAAGGCCGAGACCGGCGGCGCACCGAGCGACGAGGCGGCCCTGAGATAGACCGGCGGTATGCTCTTCATGACGCTGTAGATCGGCAATATCATGAATGGTAGCAGAATATGGGTCATGGCGATCAGCACGCCGATGCGATTGTAAATCAGATCGAGCGGATGGGCGGGATCGATCAGGCCCAGCCAGATGAGCCCTGAGTTGATCACGCCGCGCCCCTGCAGTAGCACGACCCAGGCGCTGGTGCGGACCAGAAGCGAGGTCCAGAACGGCAGAAGCACCAGGATCAGCAGCGTGTTGGCAACTGCGCCTTTCGACCGGGCGATCAGGGCGGCGAGGGGATAGCCGAGAAGCAGGCAGATCACGGTCACCGAAGCGCTGACGACGAATGTGCGGATCAGGACATCGACATGCACCGCATTTTCAGCCGAAACCCTGCCGATGGCGCCCGAGGCGTCGCGCTCCAGGTCGAGAGAGGCGAGCAGGTAATAATCGGTGAAGGGCGGCAACGCGTTCTTGATGATCGTCCAGTAATGCGGGGTCTCCCATTTGGGATCGATGGCAACGAAGGCGGGTTTGTAAGGCGGCTGCGCGTCACGGATCGTGCGTGCGGTTTTCAGGAGCATCGAGCGCATGCCCGTCTCGTAATAGTTGAGACGTTTGGCCACCTCGGCGATCTGATCGCGCGGCGACTGCTTCAGATCGGCGGCAAAGGCGGCAAACAGCGCTTCGTCGGGAGGCGATTGTTCCTCCCAGGCTGAAAGCGCCGACATCGTATAGGGCAGGGCGGCGGAAGCCGCCCTGTTGTCAACGGCGCGCGTCAACAACAGGGCGATCGGGAGGACGAAGACGAGCAGCAGGAAAACCAGCAGAGGCGCGACCAGCAGCAATGCCCTCAGCTGCGCGTTGGTTTTTGCGCCGCCGAGGGTTTTCACCCGTATGCGGGCTGCACTCGTCGCCTCGTCGCCGTCATTCATTGTCGCGATTACCATCGCTGATGCCTTCCTGAGAGAAAGGGGCGGGCGAAGCCGGGGGACACTCGCCCGCCCGACAAGGTTACTGTGCGAGCCACTTGTTGAAGCGCTCGGTCAACTCCTCATCATGGTCGGCCCAGAATTCGGAGGAGACGACAAATGCGTTCTTCGTGTTGTCAGGCGCGGTCGGCAGATCGACGAGAATATCCGGCGGAACCTTGGCGATGGCCGCTTTCAGGGTCGGGCCATAGGAGATGTATTTGGACTGCTGCGCCATCACGTCGGGATTGACGGTGAAGGCGACGAATTTGTCCGCTAACTCCTTGTTCTTCAAGCCCTTCGGCTCGGCCCAGAGATTGAAATCCATTCCCTGGCCGTCCCAAACGATCTTGAAGTTCTTGCCGCTATTCTTGACGGCATCGAAGATGCGCCCGTTCCAGGCCGTGGTCATCACGACTTCACCGTCGGCGAGAAGCTGCGGCGGCTGGGCGCCTGCCGTCCACCAGACCTTCACATCCTTCTTGATCGTGTCGAGCTTCTTGAAGGCGCGATCGACGCCTTCAGGCGTTCCGAGCACGTTGTAGACCTCGGCGGGTTTGACGCCATCGGCAATCAGCGCGAATTCCAGCGTGGTCTTCGGCGACTTGCGCAAGGCGCGCGGTCCAGGGAATTTGGCCGTATCGAACAGATCGGCCATGGTCGTCGGCCCGCCATTCGGAAACTTGGCAGCGTCATAGGCATAAATGGTGCCGAAGACGATCGTCGCAACCGCGCAATCCATTGCGGCACCGTCGATGAAGGCATCCTTGCCGCCGAGCTTCGAATAGTCGATGGTTTCAAGCCAACCTTCGTCGCAGCCCTGCAGCGCATGGCTGGGCTCGATGTCGACGACATCCCAGGTCACCTGGCCCGTTTCTACCATGCCCTTCAGCTTGGCGGTCGAGCCGTCCCATTCATCCTGGAGAATCTTGGTGCCGGTTTCCTTGGCGAAGGGTTTGAAAAAGGCCTCCTCTTGGCTCTTCGTATAGGCGCCGCCCCAGGATGTGACGGTCAGCGTGTCTCCGGCAAATGCTGCACCTGCGATCGCAAGAGCCATGACGGAGCTGAGAAGCATGCAGTTTAAACGCATCATGGTGGTTCCCCTTTTTGTAGCTGCGTTTGCGAAAGAACGAGTGGTCCGGTCAGGACAGCGCGAGCGCGCGGCAATCCTCCGGCGCCCAACCGATGACGGCATTCGCGCCGAGTGACTGGACCGGAATATCCTGTGCGGCGGCGACTTTGATGAAGACGTCGTCGCAACCGCAGGCTGAGACGCGCAGTCTGACGTGGTCGCCGTGGTAGATGATTTCCTTGAGCGTTGCCGTGAACCGGTTCGGAACCTCGGCGGCAGGCGCCAGCTGGATCCGCTCGGGCCTCAGGACCAGGGTCGCCCGCGCCCCTTCCTTCAATCCTTCTCCGGCCTGGCCTGTGATGACCGAACCGTCGGGCGCGCGAATCCGGCAGAGGGCATTGTCGATCGCGACGACGTCGCCCAATATCGCATTGTTCTCGCCGATAAAAGTTGCGACGAAGGGGTTTGCCGGCGTCTCGTAGAGCGCATGCGGTGGGGCGATCTGCTGCAGGATGCCGTCATTGAACACGCCGACCCGATCCGACATGGTCAGCGCCTCGCTTTGATCGTGGGTGACATAGACGACGTTGATGCCGAGGCGGGCATGCAGGTGTTTGATCTCGAGCTGCATATGTTCGCGAAGCTGCTTGTCGAGCGCGCCGAGCGGTTCGTCCATCAGCACGAGCTGCGGTTCGAAGACCAGCGCGCGGGCAAGCGCGATGCGTTGCTGCTGTCCGCCCGAGAGCTGATTGGGCCGCCGGGTCTCGAAACTCGCCATGCGCACCATGTCGAGAGCGCGGCGAACCCGCTCGGTGATCTCAGCCTTGCCGAGCCGGCGCATCTTCAGCGGGAAGGCAAGATTCTCGCCGACGGTCATATGCGGGAAGAGGGCATAATTCTGGAACACGACGCCGATATTGCGGCGATGCGGCGGAACGCTGTCGATCCTGTTGTCGGCAAGGATGATGGTCCCGCTGCTCGGGGCCTCGAAACCGGCCAGCATCATCAGCGTCGTGGTCTTGCCGGATCCGGAAGGGCCGAGAAGGGTCAGAAACTCGCCCTTGGCGACGTCGAGGTCCAGGCCACGCACGACATAGCTGACGCCGTCATAGGATTTTCGCACGCCCTCGAAAGCAATGAAGCGCTCGCTCATGAATTCCTCCTGTTTGCATCGGCCGGGTCCCTGCCTCTTTGTCTCGATGCATGACCATATTGTCTCGGTCAGTTTCTGTTTGTCAAGCCACACAAATTATTTTGTATGGCAGCGACTGTGGGTCTCGAAAACCTAAGGAAAGCGTGTTATGTCGCAGAAATCGAGCTGAATCGCGATACGGCAACCAAATACCTTGCGTCCGGCCGATGGAATTGTACACGGATTGCAGGAATTGTATGTCTGAAGGATCGGAACTGAGCCAGACAAACCAGGAGCGGGAAACGCGCATGCCGGCCTATCTCGAACTCGCGAGCGAGCTCGAGGCGAGGATTCGCTCGGGCGCCCTGCCTCCCGGCAGCCAGCTCCCGCCGCAGCGCGAGCTCGCACGCGAGCGCTCGCTCAACGTCTCCACGGTCACGCGCGCCTACCGGGAATTGCAGAACCTCAATCTTGTCATGGGCAGCACCCGGCGCGGCACGATCGTCACCGGCGACGGCGCCATGCCGCGGGTCGACCGGGCGGCGAGCCCGGCAGGCATCATCGACTTGACCGTCAACCGGCCGGCTGTCGACGATTTCCAGCAGCGCCTTGCCCAATCCCTGCCGGACCTGTCGTCTGACCCGCGCTTTCGCCAGATGCAGGAGTATCAGCCGCCGGAAGGGCCGGCCTGGGCGCGCCGTGCGGCGAGAAAATGGATATCGCTCAACGGCTTCGATCCGTCCGAGGATGATATCGTGGTGACCAGCGGCGCCCAGCACGCTTTGCTGGCTGTCATCAGCAGCCTCGTAGAGCCCGGCGACACCATCGTCTGCGATCGGCTGACCTATTACGGCCTGATTGCGCTTGCCCAGATGTTCCGCTTTCGCATCATCGGCATCGGCAGTGACGATCAGGGCATGTCGGCGGTGGAGCTTGACGATCTTTGCAGCCGCGAGAGAGTGCGTGCCGTCTTTACGGTCCCCTCGATGCACAATCCGACCGTCGTCACGATGAGCGAGGCGCGCCGCCGGGAGCTGGTCGAAGTCGCGGAAAAGCACGATCTCGTCATCATCGAGGACGATGTCTACGGACCGATGCTCGGGACGCGCACGAGCGCGCTGATCACGCTCGCTCCGACCAGGACCTACCATATATCGGCGCTCTCCAAGGCCTTGGCGCCGGGTCTGCGCGTCGGTTATCTCACGTGCCCGCCCGGCCGCGCGCTGCTCTCCGCCGAGGCGGTCCGCACCACCGCCTGGATGCCGTCGCCACTGCCGCTGCTGCTGGCGACCCGCTGGCTAGAGGACGGCACGGCCGATGCGATCCTGAAGGCCCAGCTTGCCGAGCTGCGCGCCCGCCATGCGATCGTCGCGACGATCCTTGCCGGCCACGCCTTCTCCGCTGATCCGCGCTGCATGTTCCTGTGGCTGAGGCTGCCGGCGCCGTGGCGATGCGAGGATTTTGCCGCCAATCTGCGCGCCCACGGGGTTGCCGTCATGGCTGCCACCGCCTTTGCCTGCGATCGTCAGCCGGTCGAGCACGCCGTCCGCGTCAATGTCGGCTGCGCGTCGTCACGGGACGAACTTGCGACGGCGCTGCGCATCATCGCCGCGACGCTGAACGATCGTCCCCGTGCTCTGGCGGGCCTGGTCTAGGCCATGAACAAGCCGCTGCCCGAGCTTCAGCCCTTGCCCGACGCAGAGCGCCGGCATGTGGCCGTTGTCGGCGCGGGACTGGTCGGCCTCTGCTCGGCTCTCTGGCTGCAGAGGATGGGGTATCGGGTCACGATCATCGATCCGGCGCCGCCATTGGGTGATGCATCTTATCGGCAGGCTTGTTCCTACGGGAATGCCTGCACCTTTGCGCCGCACGGCGTCGTTCCCGTCGCGATGCCTGGCGTCATCTGGCGCGTGCCGGGAATGCTGCTCAATCCGCTCGGTCCGCTGGCGATTGTCTGGAGATACCTGCCGCAACTGGCGCCGTGGCTGCGCGCTTTCCTCGCCTCGAGCACGAAGGCCGAGGTCGAGCGGATCGCTGGAACACTGGCAGTGCTGCTGTCTCACGCCGATGCCGCCTGGCAACCGTTGGTGACGCAGGCAGGCGCCGAACGGCTAAAGCGGCATGACGGCTGCCTCTATCTCTACAAGACGGAAGCGCAATTCCGGGCGGGCGATGCCGAGTACGGGCTGCGTGAACGCCATGGCGTCGCCATGGACCTCTTGGACCAGGCCGATATCCGCGGCATCGAGCCCAATCTGGCGCCGCTCTACCACAAGGGCGTGCTGTTCCGTGACGCCTATATGTTTTCCAGCCCCAGGCAACTCGCCTTCGCGCTGGCGCAAGCGCTGGTAACCGGCGGCGGAGACATCGTCCGCGGCGAAGTTTCGGCGATCGAGCCGCGTAACGACGGCATTGGCCTCAGGATCGCGGCCAAGAAGATCCTTGCGGACCACGCTGTCGTCGCCGCCGGCGCCCATTCGCGCAAGCTTGCTGCATCGGTCGGCGACCGCGTTCTGCTCGATACCGAGCGCGGTTATCACGTCCTGTTCCCGCAGGCGGGCAATCTCTTGTCGCGTCCCGTCTGCTATCCCGAGCACGGCTTCTACATGGTGCCGATGGCAGATGGATTGCGCGCGGCCGGAACAGTCGAACTCGGCGGGCTTGCCGCTCCGTTGAACCCGAAGCGGACCGCGATGATCCGGGAGGGCGTGAAAAAGCTTCTGCCGGGAGCAGGAGAAGGCAGCGACGAGTGGCTGGGTTTTCGTCCGTCCATGCCGGATTCGCTTCCTGTGATCGGCGCGTCCCGTCGCTGGCCTCGCATCACCTATGCCTTCGGCCACGGCCATCTCGGCCTGACATTGTCCGCTTTGACTGGCTATCTGGTTTCCCAGCTTGTCGCGGGACGGATCCCGGCCATCGATCTCACGCCCCTGCGGCCCGACCGATTCTGAACCGCGGACGGACCTCGGGTGAGCGAAGGTCGGCGTGATGAATATGGACAATATATGCTACGCTATCCATGATAAGGCGAAGCGAAAAAGGACATGCCGATGGCATCGGGCAGCATTCATGTGAAGGTCAGCGGTCAGTTGCAGCATCATATCCAGCAGCAGGTCGGCGATGACGGCCTCTATGAAAACGCCAGCGAATATATTCGCGCCCTCATTCGCCGCGACTTGCAGACTTGTGATAAGGCCTGGGATGTGCTGCAGAAGGAGCTGGCGCCGGCGATGCGGGCCGACGACAGCGAATTTGTCGCCGTTTTGGCCGAAGACGTCATCCGCCGCAACAGGCGCCGATAAGCCTGATGGCGGCCATCGATTTTATTCGCGCGCCGATGCCGCGAAAGACAAGATCTGGCGCGATACGGTCTAGAAGCAGGCCGAGGCATATGATCTGGGGCTGCACGCCTTATTTGCAGCGTTTATGCGAGGATCGGCTGATCTGGCGGCTCTCTTAAATAAACAACGGTAGGGATACTTGGTCGGCAGGACTGCTCCTTGGGAGCTTTGATCGCCTCAGAACCGGTGTTCTGTCCCTTCGACCGGATTTGCCCAGACCGTCATGCCCGATGCAAACGGCGTCTCGCCATCGGCGCGCACGACCATCTCGCCGAGTTCGGGCACATCGAGATAGAGGATCGCGTCGGCGCCGAGCCGCTCGACATGCCGGATCTTGCCCTGCCACTTGCCGGCGCCTTCCGAGAGCCTGATATGTTCCGGGCGGATGCCGTAGGTCGTGCAGTTCAATCGCCGTGCGATCTCGCCGCCATAGAGGTTCATCTTCGGGCTGCCGATGAAGCCGGCGACGAAGGGGGTGGCGGGATTGCGGTAGAGTTCCATCGGGCTGCCGATCTGCTCGACCGCTCCGCCGTTGAGGACGACAATCTTGTCGGCCATCGTCATCGCCTCGACCTGGTCATGGGTGACATAGATCATCGTCGATTTCAGTCGCGCGTGAAGATCGGCTATCTCAAGACGCATCTGGGCTCTGAGCGAAGCGTCGAGGTTGGAAAGCGGCTCGTCGAACAGGAAGACCTTGGGATTGCGAATAATCGCGCGGCCGATGGCGACGCGCTGGCGCTGGCCGCCGGAGAGCGCTTTCGGTTTTCTCTGCAGGAGGTGGGTGAGCTGCAGCGTTTCTGCGG
This sequence comes from Rhizobium hidalgonense, assembly GCF_002914525.1. Classification (GTDB taxonomy): domain Bacteria; phylum Pseudomonadota; class Alphaproteobacteria; order Rhizobiales; family Rhizobiaceae; genus Rhizobium; species Rhizobium hidalgonense. The sequence goes on from NZ_LODW01000059.1 coordinate 94,395, forward strand.
TCGCCGCCACCTTGGCGGCGATTTCCGCCTTCGGGCGGCCGGCAAGCGAAAGTCCGAAACCGATATTCTCGGCAACGGTCATATGCGGGTAGAGCGCATAGCTCTGGAAGACCATGGCAATGCCGCGGCCCGAGGGTTCGGCATAGGTCACATCCTTGCCGCCGATGGTCAGCGTGCCCGACGTCGTCTCCTCCAGGCCGGCGATGATGCGCAGCAGCGTCGATTTTCCGCAGCCGGACGGACCGACGAAAACGACGAATTCGCCGGAGGCAACCTCCAGATCGACGCCCTTGATGACCTCGAGAGCGCCAAAGCTCTTGCGAACCTGTTTGAGAGTGAGCTCAGCCATTCTGCTACCCTTTGACCCCGCCTGCCGTCATGCCCGCAACGATCTGGCGGTTGAAGAAGATGAAGACGATCAGCGGCGGGATCGTCACGAGAAGGATGTTCATGAAGAGCAGATTGTACTGGCTCGAATACATGCTCTGGAAGTTATAGAGCGTCAGCTGCACCGTCACGTTCTCCTTGCCGGGAAGGTAATAGAGCGGATTGGTGAAGTCGTTGAAGATCGCGATCGATTGCACGACGATATTGGTGACGGTCACCGGTTTCAAAAGTGGCAGCACCACCCTGAAGAAGATCTGCCGGGGCTTGGCGCCGTCGATCAGCGCCGCCTCATCGAGATCGCGGGGGATGGTCGAAATGAACGACCGGTAGAGCAATATCGAAAAGGAGAGATTATAGGCGACCTGGATCAGGATCATGCCTGTCATGGTCTTGAAGAGACCGATCTCCTGCAGCAGGCCGATGGTGGGCACGACTGCCGGCGGCATCATCAGGCCCATGAAAAGGGCAATGAAGGCCACTTTGTTCCAGGCGGTCTTGCGGCGCTGCATGACATATCCGACCATTGCCGACAGCAGGATCAGGATCGTGACGGAGATGACGGTAATCAGGGTCGAATTGAAATAGGCGAGCGCCAGCTGATAGTCGCGCGCTTTGAAAACGGCGACGAGATTGTCCCAGAACAGCCATTGCTCGGGTAATTCAAAATCGAGGCGGGACGCTTCCGATTTCGATTTGACCGCCTGGAGAGCGACGAAAACAAACGGCATGACGAAGATGACGGCCGCCGCCGCAAGGGCGATCGCGCCGGTCACATAAGGTCGGGTCCCTCTCATTCTTCGACCCCGCGCCGATTGAACCACAGTGTGAATGGCAAGATGATCACGGCAATCAGCGCGAACAGGATGACGTTGCCGGCGGTCGACAGACCATAAAAACCCGCTTGGTATTGCTTATAGATGACCGAGGCAATCACGTCGGAGGAGAAGCCGGGTCCGCCGCGGGTCATGGCCCATATCAGGTCGAAGGAGCGAAGCCCGCCGATCAGAGACAACGTCACCACGATGACGGTGGCGGGCCGCACGAGCGGCAGGGTGATCCGAAAAAATTGCTGGAGGCGCGTCGCGCCATCGATTCTCGCCGCCTCGTAATAATCGGGGCTGATGGCAGCGAGACCGGCAATAAAGATCAGGGTGGCGAGGCCGACACCCTTCCAGACATCGACCAGGGCTACGGAAAAAAGCGCGAGCGCCGGATTTGTCAGCCATCCCGGCCCCGGAATGCCGAGGGTCTCGAGCGTGACATTGATGATGCCTTTGGTCGGATGCATCATCACCGTGAAGGTGATGCCGATGCCGATCGTCGAGACCAGGACGGGAAAGAAGACCAGGGTGCGCAGGAAGCCGCGGGCAAAGATATTGCTGGTCAAGAGCACCGCCAGCAGCAGCCCGCAGACCGTCTTCAGGCCGGAGGTCGTGACGGCATAGATCAGCGTGTTGACCAGCCCTTTGACCAGGAACGGTTCGGAAAAGAACTGCTGAAAGTTTTCAAGCCCGATGAATTCAGCCGTTGAAAGATCCCAGCGGGTGAGGCTGTACCAGAGAGACGATACCGTCGGAAACAGAAATAGCACGCCGTAGATGACGGCGGCGGGAATGAAAAACCATAGCGGATAGGGCGATTTGCGCGAGCGGGGGCGTGTCTCGGTCATGACTACCTCTTCGATCGGGTGGAACCTCGCTCCTTCAGGAGCGAGGTGATTGGCCCGAAAGACCGCTACCAGTTCGGCAGGCCGAGCTGCTTGGCCTGTTTGCGCACATCGTCGTCATAGAGTTTCGCAGCCTCGGCCGGCTGGCGAATACCGGAGCCGACCTCGACGGTGATCTGCTCGAGCGCCGGCCCCTTGACCGGCGAGACGAATTCCAGCGCCGGGGTCGTCTTCCCTTCGGCCTCGAAATAGGGGAGCATGTCCTTTACCGCAGGCGGTACGTCGGCGGGCAGATCGCAGCCGTCGATCAGCGGAGGCCCCTGCACGGTGTTGGTTTCCACCATGATCTTGCAGCCTTCGACGCTTCCGGCGAAATCGACGAACTTCTTCGCTTCCTCGGCGTGCTGGCTGGTCAGAGGAATATAAAGGGCCGGCGGCATCCACACCGTCAGGCCGTTCGTCGCCGCATCATCGCTCGGCTGCGCGAAGAAACCGACATCTGTAAGGTTCTCGGGATAGTTCTGCTTGATCGCGCCGATGGCGAAGCTCAGCATCGGATAATGCGCGGCCTCACCGGTCGCCACCATTTTCAGGCCGTCATCATAGCTTGCCGCGCCGAAATCTTCGTTCATCAGGCCGGCGTCGTGAACGTCCTTCAGCCGTTCGAAGCCTTTCATGGCTGCCGGCGTCTCTGCATATTTGGCCTTGTTGGCGGTATAGTCGGCGGCGAAGTTCGGCACCGTGGCATGCAGATTGTAGTAATCGGCCAGAACGAACAGCTGCGAGGTCCAGGTGTCGCGATAGGTCTGCGCCACGGCAACCTTGCCAGATGCCTTGACCTTGGCGTTGTTGGCCATGAAGTCCGCCCATGTCTTTGGAACGGTGAGTCCGAGGTCCTGATAGATCTTCCTGTTATAGAGGATGCCGCCGGCCATCGCCGTGCCGAAGGGAACGCCGTAGAGCTTGCCATCGGCGCGGACGACCGACTTGAAGCCGTCGTCAACCTTTGCCTGCGCCGGCAGGGCGCTCAGATCGACGAGCGTCTGCGCCGGCTTCAGCGCCTGAAGCAGCGAGCCGGAATTATAGAGGAACACATCGGACATCTCGCCCGTTGCCAAGCGCGTCTTGATGATGTTGTCACCCTCGCCGCCGCCTGCGCGCGGCTCGATTTCGATCGTCACGTCGGGCGCCTTGGTCTGGTAGGCGGCAACGAGAGCCTCGGCCGCTGCGACCGTGTCGGGGTTGTTGTCGATCAGGAAAGACAGCGTGGTTTCCGCATGCGACGTGCTGGCCGCGACCAAGGCCAGAAGCGCGGATGCGCCGGCGAGAATGCGCTTTATCCGATATGTCATGACGTTCCTCCTCTGAACGATGTGACGTGTATGCTCCTCAAATAAAGGGTAGCGAAAAGACCAGCCGGTGTGTGCCCGGGGGAAGAACGGCTTCCTCGCCGACAGGCTCTCCGTTGAGTGTCGGGTTCCGGTGCCGCCGCCCGGGCCGGAAGCGGCCGGTGCAGCCGTCCGGAAGCGTCAGCACATAGGTGACCTGATTGCCGGTGCAATGCCAGCCGGCCTCAATGCGCCCCCGGCTGATGTCATGATGGGCTGAAACAGGTGACAGGGACGAGATCGGTGCAGGATCGACGATCACCTCGGCAAAGCCGGGTGCGTCCGGGTTCGGCGAAATTCCGGCGACGCTTTCGAACAGCCATTGGCAGACGGCGCCATAAGCATAGTGATTGTAGCTGTTCATGTCGGGTTCGTAGATGGTGCCGTCGGGCGCCATCGAATCCCAGCGCTCCCAGATCGTCGTCGCTCCCTTCGAGACCTGGTAGAGCCAGCCTGGCACATCCTCCTGCAGGAAGACCTTTTCGGCGAGATCGTCCATGCCGAGCTTGGTCAGGGCCGGCAGAAGGGCGGGCGTGCCGATGAAGCCGGTGCCGATCTTGTAGTCGGCATCGATGATCACTTGGCGGAAATGCCGCTCGGCGGCTTGCCGATGCTCTGCCGGTATCAGGTCATGGAGGAAGGCCAGCGCATAGGATGTCTGGTCGTTATGCGCCAGCCGTCCAGCCGGCGTGATGAACTCGTTGGCGAAGGCCGATCGGATTTCGCCGGCGCGCCGCTTCATCTCATTTTCAATCTTATGCTCGCCGAGAACGGCTGCGATCTTGGCCAGAAGCTCGGTCGAGATGAAGTGATAGAGTGTGGCCGCGCAATCGTCGGCAATCGTCGGACGCGGCTTTCGGTTATCGCCAACCGGCTGCAGCCAGTCCCCGAAGGTAAAGCCGCGATCGCCCCAGCGCGACGGCGGGCGCACGAGCGGACCATCCGAGATCGACCAGACGAAATCGACCCAGCGAACCATGGAATCCAGGCACTCTGACAGAACGGCGCGATCGCCGTAATGAGTGTAGAGAACCCAGGGGATGACGACGATCGCGTCGCCCCAGCCCGTCGATCCGGCAAAGCCCGGGAAATTGGCGGGATGCAGGCGTGTCGGATCCGGCGAAAAATGCGAGACGGCGCCGTCCTCGCGCTGGTCGGCCATCACGTCGCGCAGATATTTCCTCAGGAAAGACTGGCTGTCGCTCAGCCAGCAGGCCGTTGCGGCAAATACCTGGGCATCGCCCGTCCAGCCCAGCCGTTCGTCGCGCTGCGGGCAGTCCGTGGGCACTTCGACGAAGTTGGCGCGCTGCGACCAGATAGTATTCTCAACGAGGCGATTGACGAGCGGGTTGCCCGAGGTGAAGCCGCCCGCGGGCTCCGGCACCGACGAGATCGGCACGGAGGCAATGGCAATGATTTCGGCATCGCCCTTGATCGTCACCCGGGCATAACGGAAACCTTGGAAGGTGAAATGCGGGGCGTAGGTCTCGTCGCCGTCGCCGCTGAGCGTATAGATGGTCTGCGCCACGGCGGTGCGATAGTTGCGATTGTCGAAGTGACGGTCGGGGCCGAGCACTTCCGAATGCTCGACCCGTACTTCGGCGCCGGCAGCGCCCCGGACCGTATATCTGATATAACCACCGGCATTCTGGCCGAAATCGTAGACCGTCCTGCCGTCGTCGGTCCAGCTTTCAACGGGGGCGAGCGGCGGCAATTCGCGTACCGCCGCGGTTTCATGGGCGACGAGCAGCGCCTTGTCGAACGGCAAATTCTCGGTGCCATGGGTCTCGACAAGATTTTCCGCGCGAGCATCGTAGACCTCGCCGAAATAGATCCCCGACTTCACGATCGGCAGAAGACCGCTCCGCCAGGTGGTGTCGGTGGAAAGAAGGGTGCCGCCCGGCCCGATCAGATCGGCGATGGCGCCGATCCTGTCGCCCCAGCAGTTCGGGATTGCCTGGGCGCCCCACATCAAGGGCGACCGGTACCATCCGTCGGCCAGCCAGATCTCGATGCGGTTCCGGCCCGGCTTGATGAGGTTCGAGACATCGTATCGCTGATAGGCGATGCGATCGTCGTAATTCGTCCAGCCCGGCGTCAACAGGTCGTTGCCGACACGCTCGCCGTTGATGAAGCAGCGGTAAAGGCCGAGTGCGGAGATGAACAGCTCGACCGGAAGGCCGGGGCCATCATGTTCGAAGCTTTTGGCGATGAAGCTTGCCGGCGTTCCCTGACCGCCATCCGACAGCGGCGCGATCATATTTCCGGACCAGGGGCGCGAAACGAGATTGCCGCTGATGGCTGCCGGCTGAAAGTTCATCAAAGCCTCCCGATGATTTGTAGAACGTTCTCCATATAACGTTCTACATTTTCTTCGGAAGTGCAATAGAAATTTCGTTGCCAGTCTGCCATGGTGGTTTTGCGGGCGATTGACGACCCGCAGCCGAAGACAGAGATTTCATGTCCATCGACGACAAACAAACGCGACAACGAAACGATCGGGTGACGATCCGGACCGTGGCAGCCCGTGCAGGCGTCTCGGTCGCAGCGGTTTCCAAGGTGATGCGAAACGCCTATGGCGTCAGCGAAGCGCTGCGTACAAAAGTGACCGACGCGATCGATGCGCTCGGATATCGCCCTTCCCGGGCGGCGCGGGGGTTGCGTGGCCGGAGCTTCACCATCGGCGTGCTCCTGATCGACATCCGCAATCCTTTCCTGCCGGAGGTGATTGCCGGCGTCAATGGCGTGCTGGCGCCGTCGCATTATCAGGCGATGATCGGCGTCAGCGATGCGCGGGTGCAGCTCGAGACGTCCCTGATCGAGTCGATGATCGACTACAAGATGGACGGGCTTATCCTGGTTGCGCCGCGGCTGCCCTCGGAGATCATCGCAAAGTTTGCGGTGCAGATCCCGATCGTCGCCGTCGGTTACCACGCTGCCGGCGCCACGGCCTTTGACACCGTCAATGCCGACGACCAGCGCGGCGCTGAGATTGCGGTCGAAGCGCTGATTGCCTGCGGCTATCGCAATATCGAAATGCTCAGCCTCGGCGAGCGCGAGGGGCATGCCGTTTCGGTCGTGCGCCAGCGAGAGATCGGTTTCCGCCGAGCGATGCAGCGCGGGGGCTTGGGGTCCTCCGCGCCGATCGGCAAAATTCCAATCGCCTCGCCAAAGCGGGAAGAGGCGATGCGAAAGTTCCTATCGAGGAAGGACAGGCCGCGTGCCGTTTTCTGCTGGAGTGATCTCGACGCGATCACGCTTCTTTGCCTGGCGATGGAGATGGGCGTGCGTGTGCCCGAAGATCTCGCCGTCGTGGGATATGATAACTCGTCGACCGCAGCCCTTGGACTCGTCAATCTCGCCAGCATCGATCAATCGGGCAGGGAACTCGGCCAGGTCGCCACCCAGACGCTGATTTCCAGGGTCGAGGGCCGCACCGGCGCCGAGCATATTCTCCAGATACCCTCGCTGGTCAGCCGCGGCAGCCTTGAGCTTTCTGACGGCACGAAACAGGGCTGATGGTAAGGGCCGGTAGCGGGACCAGGCGAGCTATTTCCGAAGCGGACTACGTCTTGCCCGCTCCGGCAAACGCCGAGACTCATTAGCTAGTCCTGAATACCGGACGCACTCCCCGCCTTGAGCTTGACCTCGATGACCGGGACGACGACCTTGGGGCGGCGCACCGGCAGGACGAATGTCAGCTCGTCCTCGCCGACGGGGAACTGGGTGTTTGCCCATAGCGTATTCGCCGACGGTCGCAGCCAGGTGACCTCGCTGGCATCATGCAGGAATTGCGCATATTCGATTTTGCCCGCCAGCGCATCGAAATGCAGATGTTTGTAGGGCCAGTTGAAGAGGTGGATATAGAGGCGGTCGCCGTTCTGGGTCAGGCGGCAATCGGGTGGGGCGGTGAAATCGGACTGGGTGCAGCCGACGATGCTGCGCTCGTGCAGCGCCATCCAGTCCTCATAGGCTGAAAGCGCCGATATGGCGCGGTGGTCGAGCGTGCCACGCGCCGTCGGGCCGACATTCATCAGCAGATTGCCGCCTATGGCAACGGTGCCGACCAGCATCTGCACCAGTTGCTCCGTGCTTTTCCAGGTATCCTCGTCGCGGTGATAGCCCCAGGAACCGCTCAGCGTCTGGCAGGCTTCCCAGACGACGCGCCTGCCGTCGCGTTTCGGCCAGGCGCGCGGCATATATTGTTCTGGCGTGACGATATCGGGCTGCAGGCCGGCAAGGTCGAGCCGGTTGTTGATGATGATATCGGGGGCAAGCTCGCGAACCAGGCGCACGAGCTTCTCGCTTTCCCAATCCTGGTGGCCCTTTCCCACAAGTTCACCGAGCTTCCACTGCGGATAGCTAAAGTCGAACCACATGATGTCGATCTGTCCGAACTCGGTCAGCGGTTCACGCACCTGCTCGCGCATGAAGGCTGCATATCGCTGCATGTCCCGGCCTTCGTTGATCTTCGAGGCATCCGGATGATTGCGCTGCGGGTGGCGCGGATCGACCGTGAAGTCGGGATGGTGCCAGTCGATCAGCGAATAATAGAATCCGATCCTCAGGCCCTCCGCCCGGAAGGCGTCGACAAAAGGCCGCAGCAGATCCTTTCTGTAAGGCGTGTTGGTCACCTTGAAACCGGTGGCCTTGGTATCCCAGAGGCAGAAGCCTTCATGGTGCTTGGTGGTCAGCACCACATATTTCATGCCCGCCGCCTTGGCGCGTCTCGCCCATTCGCGGGGGTCGTAGAGGTCGGGATCGAAGTGATCGAAATATTTCTGGTAGTCGGCGTCATCAAGTTCCTCGCGGCTTTTGACCCATTCGTGGCGCGCCGGCAGGGCATAAAGGCCCCAATGCACGAACATGCCGAACCGGTCATGGACGAACCAGGACTTTTTCTCCTCGGGCAGGGCCAGTGACTGCAGATTGCCGGCATCCATCGGATATTCCTCCTGTTGGTCTTGGAGTCAGGTCGTTTCGCGGATGATGAGTTCGGGCACGATGATGATGCCGTGCTGACGGTTCTTGGTGGCGATGCGGCTGAGCAGCAGCCGCACGGCCTCCTCTCCCATTTCGCGTTTCTGCACCCTGAGCGTGGTGAGCGCCGGAGACAGCAGTTCCGCGGTCGGGATGTCGTCGAAGCCGATCAGGGCGATCTGCTCGGGGATCGAAATGCCGGCGGCCCGGCAGGCCTTCATGGCGCCGATCGCATTGAGGTCGTTGTAGCAGACGAGGGCGTCGATGCCGGGCGTTTCCGCCAGCAATTCGGCCGCCGCCGTCTGTCCGCCCGCGGCCGTCGGATCGCAATAGACGATGCCGTGCGCCTTGAGCCCATGGGCCGCCAGAGTCTTGCGAATGCCGACAAGGCGGCTCTTGCCGCCGAACGAGCTGCGCGGCCCAGCAATGACTGCGATTTTGCGGCGGCCGCGCTCGACCAGATGGTCGACGGCCCGCGAGGCGCCCGTCTCGTAATCCGTGACGATGGTTCCGGCGATCTCGTTCGGAGCCTCGCGGTTGATAAGCACGACGGCGCGATGCGGTGCCAGCGCTTTGTGAAGTGCTGCATCGGGCAGTCGCGCGCTGCAGACGATGATGCCGTCGACCCGATGCCTGAGCAGCGTCTCGATCAGTTCCTCTTCCCGCTTGCTGCTTTCGACGACATTGGAGAGAAGCAGGTTGTAGCCGGCGGCGCTCGCCGCATCCTCGGCGCCCCGGATGACCTCGGGAAAGAACGGGTTGGTGATGTCGGGAACGAGTAGGCCGATGGTCTTCGATCGATCGGACCGCAGCCCGCGCGCAAAGGGATTGGGCCGGTAATTAAGCTCGTTCGCCGCTGAGAGAATGCGTTGACTGGTTTCGGCGCTGGCGCCGCCCCGGCCGTTGAGGACGCGCGATACCGTCATCGGCGAAACGCCGGCGGCGTGGGCGACGTCGGCGATGGTGATTTTGGAATCTGGTTCTTTGGAGCTGCTCAAGGGCTGTCTCTGAGAGGGCGATATTTACGATAACGATAACTAACATAGTTTCGGCGAAAGCCAAGCTTTGGCGGGTCTGAATTGGTCAATACGAATTTTTTTTGACAAGATGCAACGATAACGTTAACGTTCGGAGTTGAGGAGAATACGTTAACGATAACCTAGACGAGATCATTGGGAGGAAACAATGCAACACGTCAGAATCCTACGACGGCAGGTAGTTTCGACCGTTGCCGGTGCGATCCTCATCGGTTCCACTTGGGCCGGCGCCGCTCTCGGCTTTCAAGAAGCGCCGGAGCTCAAGGCGCTCGTCGATGCCGGGAAGCTGCCGCCTGTCGAAAAGCGGGTGCCCAGGGAACCTCTGGTCCTGACGCCGCTGGAATCGGTCGGTACCTATGGCGGCACCTGGCGCACGGCGACCTTCGGCGGCGGCGACAGCGAGATCGAGCGTTCGATCGGTTATACCAGGCTGGTCCGCTGGAACCCGGAATGGACCGAGGTCATCCCAGACATCGCCAAGAGCGTCGAGGTCAATGACAACGCCACCGAATATACGTTCACCCTGCGGGAAGGCACGCGCTGGTCGGACGGTGAGCCCTTTACCGCCGACGATCTGGTGTGGTGGAACGAGAATGTGCTGCGCAACACGAAGATCACGCCTGCCGCACCCGACTGGCTGACCGCAGGCGGGGAGCCGGTCAAGGTCGAAAAGCTTGCCGGCGACAAGGTCGTCTTCAAGTTCGCCGCGCCGAACGGCCTGTTCCTGATGAATATGGCGACCGTGCGCGGCTCCGACATCCTGGCGGCCGCACCGGCGCACTACCTCAAGCAATTCCACAAGGATTTCAACCCCGACGGCGTCGACGCCCTGGTCAAGGCAGCCGGCGCAACCGACTGGGTCCAGCTCTTCAACAACAAGATCGGCTTTCCCGGCCGCTGGCGCGATCTCGGCCGGCCGACGCTCGATGCCTGGGTGCTGACCGCGCCCTATAACGGCACCACACAAGTCGTCGCCGAACGCAATCCCTATTATGCCAAGGTCGATACCGCAGGAAACCAGCTGCCTTACTTCGATCGCATCACCATCGACGTGATGCAGGATACGCAGGCGATCATCCTGAAGGCGATCAGCGGCGAAATCGACATGCAGAACCGCTTCATCGAGACGACGGACGCCCGCACGGTGATCGTGCAGAACCAGCAAAAGGCCGGTTACGGGCTGTTCATCGCCCGGCCGGCATGGTCGAACGCTCTGCTGATCACCCTGAACCAGACCCACAAGAATCCGGCGCTCCGCGCTGTCTTCTCCAACAAGGATTTTCGCATCGGCCTCAGCTACGCGATCAACCGCGAGGAGCTCAACCAGCTGATCTATGCCGGACAGGCCAAGCCCTATCAGGCAGCTCCGCGCGAAGGCACGGCCCTCTACGATGAGAAGATGGCGACGCAATATCTGGAATATAATGTCGACCTTGCCAATCAGTATCTCGACAAGGCGGGCATCACCAAACGTGACGCCGAAGGCTATCGTCTCGGTCAGGACGGCAAGCGGATCACCTTTGCGATCGATGCGCTGACCGGAAGCCCGATCCAGGTCGACGCGCTGGAGATGATCCAGCGCTATTGGCGGGCCGTCGGCATCGACATGCAGCCCCGCCCGGCCGAACGGTCGCTGATCTTCTCCCGCCTGCAGAACAATGAGAATGACGGCCTCGGATGGGTTGGCGGCGGCGGCTACGACTTCCTCGGCCTGCTCGATCCCAAATGGTATTTCCCGCACGAATATGAGTCGAGCTTCGCCACGGCCTGGGGCCTTTACTACCAGAATCCCAAGGATCCGAACGCTGAGGAGCCGAGCCCGGCCGCCAAGAAGCAGATGGAGCTTTACCGGCAGGTGCAGGAAGCCCCGACGCTGGAAAAGCAGCTCGCCGCCATGAAGGAATTGCTGGCGATCACCCGTGACGAATTCTACGTCATCGGCACGAACCTGGAGCCGGATCGCGTCGGCATCGTCAAGATTAATATGCACAACGTGCCGAAGGTCATTCCGAGCACCTCGTTCTACATGACGCCGGGACCGGCAAAGCCGGAGACCTTCTACTACCAGCAGTAAGGGTAGACGATCGGCCGGAATGGCGTCCGCGGTCGCCATTCCGACACCAGCCCAGTCCCAATCATCCAGTCCGATCGGCGGTCGCTGGTCGAAGGAGCTTGAACATGGCCGGCTTCATCATCAGACGTCTGCTTTATATGATCCCGATGATGTTCGCGATCTCGGTCGTGACCTTCGTCATCATCCAATTGCCGCCGGGGGACTTCCTGACTGCGATGACCGCGCGCCTGGCCTCGCAGAACGAAACGATCGATCCCGGCGTCATCGCTAGCCTGCGCGAACGTTATGGCCTCGATCAGCCCTGGGCGGTGCAATACTGGAAATGGATCAGCGGCATCCTGCTGCGCGGCGATTTCGGCCAGTCCCTCGACTGGAATAAGCCGGTCAGCGAGCTGATCTGGGCGCGCATGGGCCTGACCATGGTGGTCTCGGTCACCACGCTGCTCTTCGTCTGGGCGGTGGCCTTTCCGATCGGCATTTATTCGGCGGTGCGGCAATATTCGGTGGGCGATTACTTCGCCACCTTCTTCGGCTTTCTCGGCCTCGCCATCCCAAACTTCCTGCTGGCGCTGGTGCTGATGTATGTCTCGGCACAGTATTTCGGCCAAAGTGTCGGCGGCCTGTTCTCGCCCACCTATATCAATGCGGTCTGGAGCTGGGCCAAATTCGGCGACCTGATTTCGCACATGTGGATCCCGGTCGTCGTGCTCGGCACCGGCGCCACGGCAGCGCTGATCCGCATCATGCGCGCCAATCTCCTGGATGAACTCTACAAGCCCTATGTCGATATGGCCCGCGCCCGGGGCCTGAGCGAAATCCGGCTGCTGCTGAAATATCCGGTGCGGGTGGCGCTCAATCCCTTCGTCTCCACTGTCGGCTGGGTGCTGCCGCACCTCGTCTCGGGTTCGGTGGTGGTTTCCATCGTCCTCAGCCTGCCGATCACCGGGCCGCTTCTGCTCAATGCCTTGTTTGCCCAGGACATGTATCTGGCCGGCACCTTCATCCTGCTGATGAGCATGCTGACGCTGATCGGCACGCTGATCTCCGACCTGCTGCTCGCCTGGCTCGATCCCCGCATCCGCAACGGCTGAAGGAGACAGAAATGACCGATCAAGCCATCGCGCTATCTCCTGAACCGATCAGAAATACTGCCGCCGTCGCAGGGCAGTGGAAGCTCATCTGGTGGCGCTTCTGCCGCCACCGGCTGGCGCTGGCGGCAGGCGTTGTCATCTTCCTGATCTACATGGTCGCCCTCTTTGCCGAGGTTCTCGCCCCGGTTTCGTCGCAGGCCTATGATTCCCGTTACACCTATGCGCCGCCCCAGCAGCTGCGGTTTGCCGGCTACGACGCGGCGGGGCAATTTCATCCGCTCTATGTCAACGGCTATTCGATGAAGATCGACCCGATTGCGCTCAGCCGCAATTACGTGGCCGATCCGGCCGTCGTCATTCCCGTCGGCTTCTTCGTCAAAGGCGAACCCTATCGGCTCTGGGGACTGTTCGATCTCGACCGGCATCTGATCGGCCCGAACGAGGCAGGCAAGCCGTTCTACCTGTTCGGCGCCGACCGGCTCGGTCGCGATGTCTTCAGTCGGACGGTGCATGGCACCCGCGTTTCGATGTCGGTCGGCCTGATCGGGGTGGCGATCAGCCTGATCCTCGGCATTATCCTCGGCGGCATCTCCGGCCTCTACGGCGGTTGGGTCGACGATGTCATCCAGCGCTGCATCGAGCTCATCAACTCGATCCCGACCATTCCGCTGTGGATGGGTCTTGCGGCCGCCGTTCCGATCAGCGCCGATCCGATCCTGGTCTATCTCTGGATCACGGTCATCCTGTCGTTGATCGGCTGGACCGATCTCGCGCGGGTGGTGCGCGGACGTTTCCTGTCGCTGAAGACGGAAGATTTCGTCATCGCCGCCCATCTCGACGGCTGCTCGCGGATGCGCATCATCTGGCGGCATATGGTGCCGTCCTTCATGAGCCACATCATCGCCTCGGTGACGCTTGCCATCCCGACGATGATTCTCGCCGAAACCGCGCTCTCCTTCCTCGGCATCGGCCTGCGTCCGCCTGTGGTGAGCTGGGGCGTGCTGCTTCAGGAAGCGCAGAACATTCTGGCGGTCTCGAGCGCCCCCTGGCTGTTCCTTCCCGGCCTTGCGGTGATCGTCACCGTGCTCGCCCTCAATTTCCTCGGTGATGGATTACGCGATGCTGCAGATCCCTATGAATACTGATAGAAATTTCGCTGCCGCCGGCGGCCGGCGCGCCGATCGCGACCCGCTAATCGAGGTCGACGACCTCAGGACCCATTTCTTCGGCAGGGCGGGCACGGTGAGGGCGGTCGACGGCGTCTCCTTTTCCATCCCGCGCGGCAAGACGGTCTGCGTCGTCGGCGAATCCGGCTCCGGCAAGAGCATCACTGGCCGCTCGATCCTCAACCAGGTTCCGCGCGGTGGGCGGATCGTCTCGGGCGCGATCCGCTACCGGCCCGATCCGGCAGCCCCCGCCATCGATCTCGCCTCACTCGATCCGCGCGGCCGCGACATGCGGGCGATCCGCGGCGCCCAGATCGGGCTGATCAGCCAGGAGCCGATGGCTGCCCTTTCGCCCGTCCATACGATCGGCAATCAGATGGTCGAGGTGATCCGCCTGCACCTCAAGATGGGACGCAAGGAGGCGCGCGAACATGCCATCGAGACGCTTGCCCTGGTCGGCATCCCCCGTCCGGCTGAGCGCATGGAAAGTTACGCGTTCCAGTTTTCCGGCGGCATGCGTCAGCGCGTCTGTATCGCGCTTGCGCTCGCCTGCCGCCCCAAACTCCTGATCGCCGACGAGCCGACCACCGCGCTCGATGTGACCACCCAGGCCAATATTCTCGATCTGCTCGCCTCGCTGCAGGCCGAATTCGGGCTCTCGGTGCTGTTCGTCACCCATGATCTCGGCGTCGTCGCCGAGATCGCCGACGAGGTTGTCGTCATGTATGTCGGCCGGGTGGTGGAGGCGGGCGATGTCGACACGATCTTCCATGCACCTGTTCATCCCTACACCAAAGCGCTGCTGCAATCGGTGCCGCGCATGCATGGCCAGCCGACCGAACGGCTGGCGATCATTGACGGCATGGTACCGTCGCGTTTCCACAGGCCCGAGGGCTGCAGCTTTCATCCCCGATGCAAACAGGCGAGGGCGGGCCTGTGCGACCAACGGGATCCGCAATCCGTCGCCATCGGCGAAGGGCACGTCGCCAGCTGTCTGCTTTATGAGGGAGGACGATGATGGCCGATCCCATGACACAACCAAGTCCGCTGCTCGAACTCAACGATCTCAGGATGCATTTCCCCATTCGCAAGGGCGCGTTCCGGCGGGTGGTCGGGCATGTCAAAGCAGTCGACGGCGTCTCGCTTCGCGTCGAAGACGGCGAGACGCTCGGCATCGTCGGGGAGTCCGGCTGCGGCAAGTCCACACTGGCCCGCACCGTGCTGCGCATCTACCAGCCGACCAGCGGAGAAATCCGCTATCGCGACCGCAGCGGCGGCACGGTCGATCTCGCTACTTTGTCCGGTCCGGCGTTGGACGAAATCCATCGCGACCTGCGCATCGTCTTTCAGGATCCGCAATCCTCGCTCAATCCGCGCCTTCCCGTCATCGACATCATCGGCGAGGTGCTGAGCGTCAACGGCATCGCCAAGGGCCGGGAACTCGAACACCGGGTTGCCGAGCTGATGCAGAGCGTCGGCCTGCGGCCCGAATATATGCGCCGCTATCCCCATGCTTTCTCCGGCGGTGAACGCCAGCGCATCGGCATTGCCCGGGCGCTTGCATCCAATCCGCGTCTGGTGATCGCCGATGAGGCCGTCTCCGCGCTCGACGTCAGCGTGCAGGCGCAAACCATCAATCTCCTGCAGGACCTGCAGGAACAGTTCGGCCTGACCTATCTCTTCGTCGCCCACGACCTCTCGGTCGTCCGGCATATCTCCGACAATATCGCCGTCATGTATGTCGGCCGCGTCGTCGAAAAGGCGCCGACCGAGCAGATTTTTTCGCGTCCGCTCCATCCCTATACCGAAGCGCTGCTGTCGGCTGTGCCGATCGCCGATCCGAGGCTGCGCCGTCACGGCCGGCGCATCCGGCTGGGAGGCGAAGTCGCCGACCCTGCCCATCCGCCTCCCGGCTGCGCCTTTCATCCGCGCTGTCGCTACGCCACCGAGCTGTGCAGGCAGGAGGTGCCAGGCTTGCGCACCGTCACCGCCGATGGACATGCGGTGGCCTGCCATCATGCCGAATCCCTGACCCTCAATCCTTTCGCCGATCGTACCGTTCCGGAGTTCAATTGATGCCCGAATTCATTCCACGCTCCGAGCAGCGTCCCATTGTGGATACCTCCTCCAGGACGCTCGATCTCATCTACTTCGACCTCGTCACGCTTCCGGCCGATGGCCGGGACACGCGGCGGCTGCCTCTGCACGAAAGCCTCTACGTCGTGCTGTCGGGGCAGGTGGATATCGAGGTGGACGAGATCAGCTTCGAAGCTGTGGGCCGGCGAGCCGATATCTGGGGAGGCGATGCGGATTCGGTTTACGCGCCCGTCGACGCCAATGTCCGGATATCGGCCCGTGGCGGCCCGGCGGAAATCGCCATCGCCGGCGGCCTCTGCGAGACCCGTTACGCCCCGTTCCGGATCTCGCCCGACGAGGTCGACGCCGTCAATGTCGGTTCGCCCGACACGCATAGCCAGCGGCGGATCGTCCACCTGCTCGGGCAACGCCAGAACGGCCGCTGCGGCAATCTGCTGGTGAGTGAACTCTATGCCGGTGAGGGCTGCTGGTCGGGCTATCCTCCCCACAAGCACGACACCGAAGACGGCGATGCCGAGACCCTGCATGAGGAGCTCTATCACTACCGTTTCCAGCCAGAGACCGGCTTCGGCAGCCAGATCACCTATGACGACAATGGTCCGGTCAAGATCCTCATGACCCGCAACGGCGACACTGTCCTGGTCGACCGGGGTTACCATCCGACCGTCACCTCGCCTGGGCATCGTGGCTATATCTTCACCATCCTTGTCGGCAAGCATCGCCGGGGGCTGATCCAGCGCTTCGATCCCGCCCATCAGCATCTGACCAAAACCATCCCCGGCATCGATGCGATGCGCGACAAGTTCAAATAATCCGGTGCGCCCCGGCGTACTGCCAAACTTCCGCCCACGGAGATATCAGCGATGCGTGACCGTACGCGAATAAACGTCGATGCCAGCCAAGCGCTGCGTCCGTTCAACCGGTTCTGGCGCGGCACCGGCTTTTCGCCGGCCGAGCTGCTGCTCGAACCCGAGATGCGCCAGATGCTCGCCTATATCGGCGGCCTGCCGAACGAGGGCATCCGGTATTTGCGCGTCCACTACCTCTACAATCTGCTGCGCGCCATCGGCGGCGAAGACAAGGTCGTCTATGACTGGTCCCTGCTAGATCGCGCGCTCGACGTGATGATCGAACACCGCCTGAAGCCGTTCTTCGAGCTGATGGGCAATCCGTCGGGCATGTTCACCGACTATGAGGACATGGATCAGGTCAAGCGCTGGCGGGATCTCGTGACTGCAACGGCCGACCGCTATGGCGCGCGCTACGGTATGGGCGAACTGCGCACATGGTATTTCGAGACGACCAACGAGGCCGACTCCGGCTGGTGGACCTACGGGATCAAGAGCTATACCAACTATTACGACGCCTGCGTCGCCGGCCTCGACGCCATCGATCCCGGCCTGCCCATGGGCGGGCCCGGCACCGCCCGCACGCTCTCGCCGATCTTTCGCGCCCTGATGGCCCATTGCGACAGTGGCACGAGCTGCCTGACCGGCGACGGCCCGCCGCGCATCGACTACATCTCGATCCACGAAAAGGGCGTCAACGGCAGCAAGGAAGACCTGACGCCGAAAACCAACGCCATCGTCGACCGCACGCTTCTCGTCGTCGACTATCTCAAGGAGCACCACCCGCGGCTTGCGGGCCTGCCGATCGTCAACGACGAATGCGATCCACAGCTCGGCTGGAGCGATCATCACAGCTGGCACGGCAAGGCCTACTACGCCGGGATCATCGCCCGCATCATCGAGCAGCACGACCGGCGCATCATTGCCCCGAAAGCGGCGGATTTCACCTTCCTCAGCAATGACCACGCCTTTATCGGCGGCTGGGGCCAGCGCACGATCTTTGCCTATTTCGGTCCGCGCAATTTCACCAAGGCGCAGTGGGAGCACAAGACCGATTTGGGCACGCTGGTCACCGATGTCGATGCCGCCCCGCCGTTCGATCTCATCAAGAAGCCCGGCCTGACGTCGATGGAATTGCTGGCAACGCTTGGCGACACTGTCTGCAAAGTGACGGCCGAACCCCCGCTGGCTCCCGACCAGGATGGCCTGGCAATCCTGCCGACACGGCTGCCGGGCGGCGGTGTTTCCATCAGCCTCATCCACAGCGTCGACGCCATCAATCGGTCGGGCCGCACCGCCGTTCGTCTTGAAGTGGACGGCTTGGTCCCTGGCCGCCACGCGCTTTGCCTGCTGCGCATCGACGAGGAATTCACCAATCCGATGGAGGTGTGGGAGGCCCAACGCGACCAAAGCAATCCCCGCGGGCTCTTCGAGCCGGTCGGCGCGCCGCCTCAGCCTGATGAAGCGCAGTTTGCCGAACTGCGCCGCGCGCAGGAACCCGCCTTGCTGCATCCGATCAGCATCGTCGATTGCGAGGAGGGCCGGATCAGTGTCGACATCGATGTGCCGCTGCCGTCGCTGACGCAAGTGATTGTCGTTCCCGACAGCGGCGCGCCGCCGGCCGCACCCACCGGTCTCGTCGTCGAGCGTTACCTTGGTCTCGGCGGCCGGGAAGAGCGCATGCTGTTCTGGGCGGCGGGTGATAACAGCCCCGCCATCTTCTATGATGTTCTGGCCTGCACCGATGGCCAGACCTTTGAAAAGGTCAGCTCCGTGCCGCTGATCTCGACGGCATTTCTGCACATGTCGGCGCCGGAGGGGGCGCGATACGCGGTGCGGGCCCGCGATGCGTTCGGCCGCCGCAGCGAGCTTTGCCTTTCCAGTCGATGAGCAGGGAAATCATGAATATCGCCTATTTCACCAAGTCCCTGGAGGGCCTGCCGCTGGAGAAGGCGGCGGAGATCACGGCGGGCTTGGGGTTCGACTGTGCCGATCTTCTCGTTCGCGACGGCCAGGCCGTTACCCCGGAGAGGCCGGAGGAAATCGTCAAGGCCGCAAAGCTCTTTGCCGCAGGCGGCCTGCGCGTCCCGATGGCGACCATCGACGCCATCCGGCCCGACGATGCTGCGTCCCGGCTGCTCGGCTTTTGCGGCGAGGCCGGCATCGGCCAGGTCCGGCTCGGCTTCTGGCGTTATGATCCGTCCCAGCGCTGGAAGGTTCAGGTCGATGAAGCCAGGCGTGACCTCGATGGTTTTGAGCGCCTCGCCGAACGGTTCGCCGTCAAGCTGACGATCCAGCTTCACGGCGGGACGCTTCACAGCTCGGGCGCTCTGGCGATGCACTTGCTGGCTGGGCGCGATCCCGTCAGGATCGGCGCCTATCCCGATCCGGCCAACCAGGTCATTCGCGAGGGGACCGAGGACTGGCGTCTGACCCTCGACCTTCTCGATCCGTGGTTCTGCTGCATGGGCGTCAAGAACAGCGGCTGGTTTCCCGGCGTCTATGGGGCAGAGGGCCAGCGTACCTGGCATTCGGATTGGTATGGGCTCGACGACGGCATGGTGCCCTGGAACGAAATCATTCCGCATCTGGTCGCCACGGCTTTGCCGGGGTGCTCTCGATGCATTCCCAATACCGGGTCCCCCGGGAACAGGCGCTCGACAAGATCCGCGCCGATCTCACCCATCTCAGGCGCCTGGTCGCCGCAGCGAAAGAGCAAAATCTTGCGTGAACAAGCTCCCGTCATTGCCGTCCTTTTGACCGAAAAGACCCGCCGCATGATGTTGGACGATGCGGCGACCGCTGAGTTGAATGCCCTCGGCGAGGTACGCTGGCCGACCGGCGCCACAATCGATGCCGCCGATGCCGACCGGCTGCTGCAAGGCGCCACGGCCTGTCTGACCGGCTGGGGCACGCCACCCTTCGATCCCGCCGCGCGCCAACGCCATTCGCAACTTGCCCTCGTCGCGCATTCGGCCGGCAGCGTCCGCACGCTCGTTCCCGCCGGTCTGTTCGAAGACGGCCTTCGCGTCAGTCATGCCGCTTCGAAAATTGCAATTTCGGTTGCGAATTCGTCGTCGCCGAAGCATTGCTCGCCATGCGCGGCATTCATCGGTTGCATCAGCGATTGCGCAAGGGCGGCGAATGGCTCGACGTCCGCGCTGCAGTGCCGCAGAGATTGCTCGGCGCCAGAACGGTCGGCATCGTCGGCGCCGGCTATGTCGGACGGGCGGTTATGCGGCTGCTCCTTCCCTTCGGCTGCCGCGTGCTGGTCGTCGATCCCTATCTCAGCGACAGCGAGGCCGCAGCGCTCGGCGTCGTCAGAACAGGACTGGACGATGCACTCGCTGCGAGCGATGTGATTTCCTTGCATGCGCCCGTTCTGCCCGAAACGCGCCGGATGATTGGTGCCCGTGAATTGGCGTTGCTGAGCCCCGGCGCATTGTTCATCAACACCGCGCGCGCAGAGCTGGTCGATGAGACCGCCTTGCTCGCCGAGATCCGCTCCGGCCGTATCGAGGCGGCTCTCGATGTCTTCGACAACTAGCCGCTGCCGCCGGACAGTCCCTTCCGCGCCCCCGCACTCGTCAATGTCACCATTTCGCCGCATGCCGCCGGCCACACCGAGGAGGCGCATTTTGCCCAGGGGCAGGCCATGGTGGATGAGATAGGCCGGCTGCTGCGGCGAACCGCTCCAGCACGAAGTGTCGCGCGCCATGCTCGACCGGATGGCATGACATGGACAGAAGTAGGGGAGCTTCCGTGACGGCGCCGCGTGTCAGAATCGCCGAGATCGACGCTTTCGAGCGCGACATCAGGCTGCGCCTGCCGTTCCGCTTCGGCGCAGCAACTCTCGAAAAGGCGCCGCAGGCCTTCCTCAGGGTGCGCGTCGAGGATGAAGGGGGAAGGACGGCCATCGGCGCTGCCGCCGAAATGATGGTGCCGAAATGGTTCGACAAAAACCCGGCGCTGACGCCGGCACAGAATGTCGATCAATTGCGCGGTTCGATCCGCACCGCCGCCGCCGCCTCGCTCGAAGCCTCCGCGCCGACGACATTGTTTGCCGCCGCCCGCCTGAACGAGATGGAAACCCTGCGGCGCCTGCCCGGAAATCTATTGGCCGCCGGCTTCGGGCCTTCGCTCATTGCCCGCGCTGCGCTCGATGCCTATTGCCGCCTTGCCGGCATTTCCTTCTTCGATGCGGTGCGCGGCAATCTTGTCGGCATCGGCGGCCCGATGCTGCCCGACGATATCGGCGCGGACGAGGCTTCCGCCGTGCTCGCCGGCCTTCGCCCGGCCGGTTCGATATCGGCGCGCCATACGATCGGACTTGTCGACCCGATCACCGAAGGCGATATCGTCGATCCCATCGGCGATGGCCTGCCGCAAAGCCTTGAGGCAGTGAGCGCGCGCTATGGCAATCGCTGGTTCAAGATCAAGCTTTCGGGCGCGGTCGACGCCGATATCGACCGCCTGGCGCGGATCGCCGCCGTGCTGGACCGTCTGCCCGATTATCGGGTGACGGTCGATGGCAACGAACAGTTTGGTGCGGCCGAGCAGTTCGCCGCCTTGCTGGCACGGATCGATTCAACA
This sequence comes from Rhizobium hidalgonense, assembly GCF_002914525.1. GTDB lineage: Bacteria > Pseudomonadota > Alphaproteobacteria > Rhizobiales > Rhizobiaceae > Rhizobium > Rhizobium hidalgonense. The sequence goes on from NZ_LODW01000059.1 coordinate 115,722, forward strand.
CCGCGGCTGGCGAGGCTGCGTGCGGCCATCGCCTTTGTCGAACAGCCGTTCTCGCGCGATATCACCATGCAAACGCCGCTCGGGGATCTGGCGGCGCGGTTGGCCTTCCTGATCGACGAGAGCGATGACGGCGACGATGCCTTCGCCCGCGCCCGGGGGCTCGGCTATACCGGCGTGTCCTCGAAAACCTGCAAGGGCGTTTACCGCTCGCTCATGAAGGCGATCCGCATCCGAACCGGACCGACGCCGGGGCTGTTCCTGTCGGGGGAGGACCTGACCTGCCAGGCCGGGCTCGCCGTGCAGCAGGATCTGGCGCTGGGTTCTCTGCTCGGCCTTTCCCATGTCGAGCGCAACGGCCATCACTATGTGGCCGGCATGCAGGGTGCGCCGCAGGCGGAGAAAGAACGCTTTGCCGCGGCCCATCCCGATCTCTACGCGTGGGGTGCCGACGGCCCGCTGCTGTCGATCCGCGAGGGTCGGATCGCGATCGGTTCGCTCGCCGCTGTCGGTTATGCCAGCGGCGTCTTGCCCGATTTTGAAGCGATGACGCCATTGTCATGACGCCCGGCAATGGTCGGAATTCTAATAGCTGTGCTGATATTAAGCGCGGTTAAAAGCGCGATGCCGCCAAAAGGAGCGAGGGCAACTGCAACCGGGGTGATGAGTGCCTGGACTACCGCTTTCAACAGGCAGGACGCGCAGGCGGCATGGGGCCGCCTGCGGGGGATATACGTCCCGCGGTCTCGTTCCGGGGGAGGGAATTCGACCGAAGAGGTTGCCGTGAAAGTCGCCAGGCGTTGCCCGCATCGGGTGCGGGAGCATCTGGCAGCTAGCCGAAAAGATCATCGCTGACCGTGCCCCCGTCTTGATTGCTCGGGCTGGAAGGCGATCGCTGCATGATCGTTGGAGGCATGCGGTTTATCCCCGGCGATTTCCTGGACCAGTCCGATCCGGCGCAGCAGCCGTTTGAGGATCTGTTCCAGATCGTCGACGAAGGTGAAGATGACGGGGATGACGATGAGGCTGAGCAGCGTCGACATCATCACGCCGCCGATCACCACGATCGCCATCGGCTGGCGGAAGCTCGAATCCCCGCCCATCAGGCTGAGTGCGGCCGGCAGCATGCCCGAGGCCATGGCGATGGTGGTCATGACGATCGGCCGTGCACGCTTGTGGCAGGCATCCACCAAGGCATCGAACCTGGCCATGCCACGCTGGCGCGACATGATCGCATATTCGATGAGCAGGATGGAGTTCTTGGTCACCACGCCCATCAGCATGAGCAGGCCGATGACGGCAGGCATGGAGAAGCTCGTTCCGGTCAGCACGAGCGGCACCAGTGCGCCGCCGAGCGAGAGCGGCAGAGCCATCAGCAGGGTGAGCGGCTGCAGGAAATCGTGGAAGAGCACGACGAGAACCGCGTAGATGCAGAACACGCCGATTGCCATTGCAAGGGCGAAGCTCTGGAACAGTTCCGAACTGCGCTGGAGTTCACCCTGTTCGACAAGGGTGACGCCCGGCGGCAGGTGCTGGAGCGCCGGCAGCGCTTGCGCCTCGCGGTTGACGTCGCCGAGGATACGGCCATTCAGTTCGACGGAAATGGTGACATTGCGCATCCGATCGATCCGATCGATTTGAGAGGGGCTGCCGCCGATCCGGATATCGGCAATCGATCCGAGATCGACGTTGCCGTGCGTTCCCGCCACCCGCATATTCCTGATGTCGTCGAGCTTGGTGCGTGACTCAGGGCTGAAGCGGACGACGATCGGAACCTGTCGCTGAGGGAGGTTGAGCTTCGGCAGATCGGAGGAATATTCCCCGTTCGTCGCCACGCGCACGGCGCTGGCAATGGCGCTCGACGTTACCCCGAGCGCTGCGCTGCGCGCAAAGTCGGGTGTGATCTGGATTTCCGGCGCCTGCCGGGCCGCCGTCGATGTCACCGCGCCGATGCCCTGCAGCGAGCGGAGCTGTTCCTCGAGCGCCGTGCTTGCGCTGTCGAGGAGGTTTGCATCGTCGCTCGCCAGCGTGAGCTCGAGCTTCGTGCCATTGCCGCCGCCACCGACCTCCACGCGCACGCCGGGGAGGGCGGAGAGCGCCTGCCGGATGTCGTTTTCGATTTCCGATTGTTTGCAGCTGCGCTCGTCGATTGGCGGCAGCACGGCGACGATCGTGGCGGATCCGACATCGCTCGTGGTGCTGGCATTGGGTCCGCCGCCCGAGGATACCGATCCGACGGCAGAGAAGACATGCGTCACGTCGGGAAGCTTGCTGACGATATCCGCGGCCTGCCTGCTCGTGGCGTCGGTCTGTTCGATGGTGGCGCCCGGCTGCATGGTGAGCGTGATCTGGGTTCGCGCGTCGTCGGAAGCGGGCAGGAAGCCCGATTTCAACAGGGGAATGGTCGAAAGCGAGAGCGCAACGACGATGGCAGTCATGGCCACGGTCGTCTTCCTGCGGTTCATGGCGGTCTTCACGATGGCGATATAGGCACGCATGATTCGGCCATCCTTCTGCTCGGTCGGATGGGCCTTCATGAAATAGGCGGCCATCATAGGCGTCAGCAGGCGCGCGACAACGAGCGAGGCGAGGACGGCGACGGCGGCGGTGATGCCGAACTGGCGAAATATAAGGCCCGGTATGCCGCTCATGAACGCCGTCGGCAGGAAGACGGAGACCAGCGTGAAGGTGGTTGCGATGACGGCAAGTCCGATCTCGTCGGCCGCTTCGAGGGCGGCATCGATCGGCCGCTTGCCCATCTGCAGGTGGCGGGCGATATTCTCGATTTCGACGATGGCATCGTCGACGAGGATGCCGACCACCAGCGACAGCGCGAGCAGCGTGACGATATTCAGGCTGAAATCGGCAAGGTACATCACAAGAAAGGTCGGTATGACAGACAAGGGCAGCGCCACGGCCGACAGGATCGTCGCCCGCCAGTCCCGGAGGAAAAGCCAGACGACGATGATCGCCAGGATCGCGCCTTCATACAGCATGTGCATTGAACCATCGTAGTTGCCGATGATCGGGCCGATCGTGCTGTAGGCCGCGTCGATCTGCACGTTGGAATGCTTGGCTGCGAACTGTTTGATCGCCTTGTCGATGTCATCAGCAACACCGCTGTCGGAAAATCCGTTCGAGCGCTTGATCTCGACCGCGATCACCGGCTTGCCGTCGAGATAGGCCATCGAGGACCGCTCGGCGAAGCTGTCGGTAATGGATGCGACGTCATCGAGGCGAACCTGCTGGCCGTTGGCCAGGGGGATTTTGAGCCCTTTCAGCGCCTCCACCGACGGCAGGGCGCCGAGTGTGCGCAAGGTCTGGCGGGCGCCACCGATTTCGCCAAGGCCGCCCGACGTATCCGTCTGCACGGCCTTCAGCTGCGACGATACGGTGGCCGCGGTGACCCCGAGCGACGCCATCGTGGCGGGATCGAGATCCACATGAACCTCGCGGTCGATCCCGCCGATGCGGTTGACTTGCCCGACGCCGGAGACCGAAAGCAGGGCCTTGGTGAGATCATTGTCGACAAACCAGGAAAGTTCTGTCTCGTTGAGCGCAGTCGAGCCGACGGCATAGGTGACCAGCGCCGAGTTTTGTACCGTGACCTTGGTGACACCAGGCGTCTCCATCTGCGCCGGCAGGTCGCCCTTGACGCTGTCAACGGCATTGCGGACTTCGTTCAGCGCCGCTTCGCTATTCTTTTCCAGCTTGAACGACACCTTGATCGAGACGGTACCGTCGGTGATCGTCGTGGTGATATGGTCGAGATAGGTGAGCGCGGCAAGACTATCCTCGATGGTGCGGGCGACCTCGGTTTCGAGCTGCGTCGGCGCCGCGCCGTCGAGCGTGGCGGTGACGTTGATCGTCGGAAGGTCCATATCGGGGAAGTTCTGGATCGGCAGCTGTTTGAAGGCCAGGAGCCCGCCGCCTGTCAGCATCACAAACAACAATATCGCCGGTACGGGGTTGCGGATCGACCAGGCTGAGAAGTTCATCAGTTTTTCTCCGCAATCTTCACGAGGTCGTTGTCAGACAGGAAGGCGCCACCCGAGATCACCACCGTCGACGAGCGATCTATTCCGGAGACGATTTCCACTTCGCCATTGTTGCGACGGCCGGTTTCCACCCGGACCCTTTGCACCCGTTGATCCTCGCCTGTAGTGAAGAGGTAGCTGATCCCATCGCGGAAGACGATCGCCGTTTCGGGAACGGTCAGCGCCGGGGAGGTCTGGAGCTCGATGTTGCCGGTCACGTAAAGTCCGGTGCGCGGACGCATGTCTGCGGGAAGCGCGACATAGACGATCGCCCGGCTGGTATCGGTGCTGACCGATGGACCGACGAGTCTCACCTTGCCTTCGATGACGGTGTCGTCCGCCCCGTCGATCCTGACGCTCAATCCTTCCGAAATGCGCGGGAGGTAGCGTGCTGAAACTTCAGCCTGCCATTCGATCCGCTGTTGGCGAACCATGCGGAACAGCTCGGTGCCGGCCGAGACGACGGCGCCGAGATCGGCAGAACGCGAGGTGATGAGACCGTCATCGACGGCGGTGATGGTCGTCTGCGCAAGCTTGATCTTTTCGCTGTCGAGTGCGGCCTCTTCGGATGCAAGACTTGCCGTTGCCGTCTGCTCGTCGGCCAGATATTCGACGATCTTCTCGTCGGAGAGCGCGCCTGAAGGTTGGAGCTGCCGCGCCCGGTCGGCGTTGGCTTTGGCCTTCGAAAGGCTCGCCTTGGCGGTCGCGACGGCTGCCTCCTGCTTGCGAAGATCGGCGAGCACGCTTTCCTGGGAAAGCCGGACGAGTGTCTGGCCCTCGGTGACCACGGAGCCGACATCGACCAGAACATCGGTTATGCGCAGGCCGCTGGTCTCGGAGGCGATGACGGCTTCCTGCCACGGCTTCAGCCATCCGCTCGCCGGAACGGTCTCCGGCCAGTCCCGCTGCGCCGGTGTCGTCAGCGAGACGGTGAGAGCGGGTGCGGCTTGTTCGGCCAGGGCATTGCGCAAGGGAAAGAAAAGCGCGGCTGTCACGAACGCGGCGACCCATAGCCTTGATGGTCTTCTCAACGATGCACTCCTTTGTGGTCAAGGGCATCGCTGCCTTTTCCCGATCCGGGATCAACTCGATGGTGGATTGCGGCTCATGCACGCCAATCCGATCCCGGCTCGCGTCGATGTCATGGCAGGATATGTAGCGGGGCGAACGTTAAGTGCGGTCAAGTTAGTGTTAAGTTGGGTAAAACTTGGCCGCCTGATGGTGTTCGTGCTGTATGGCTTGCCGGGATTGATAATGGATAACGCGAATGAACAAGGTTCTCCTCATCGACGACGATGCCGAGCTGACGACGCTTCTGCAGGAATATCTGGTCGAGGAAGGATATGACGTTGTCACCGATACCGACGGGCGCGCCGCCATTGCTGCGGCTGCCGGTAATACGGTCGACATCATCGTGCTCGACATCATGATGCCCCGGATGAACGGCATCGAAGTCCTGCAGCGGATCAGGAAGCTGAGCCAGGTGCCCGTGCTGATGCTGACGGCCAGAGGCGACGACGTGGACAGGATATCCGGTCTCAATCTCGGCGCCGACGACTATGTGCCGAAGCCATGTTCGCCGGGCGAACTTGCCGCGAGGCTGCGCGCCATCCTGCGCCGGGCGGGTCAGCCGGCGGCCGGCGCCGCGAACGACACGGTGAGGGCGGGGCGGTTGGTTATCCATCCGGGCAGCAGGATCGCCGAGTGGCGCGGCGAGACCCTTGACCTGACCGGCACCGAGTTCAGCCTGCTCGAAGTTCTCGCCCGCAGCGCCGGCCAGCTCGTGTCGAAACAGGATATTTCGAAGCGGGCGTTCGGCAAGCCGCTCACCCCGTTCGACCGCCGGATCGACGTCCATATCAGCAGCGTTCGCCAGAAGCTCGGACTGAGGGAGGACGGGCAATCCTGGATCCAGTCCGTTCGCGGCCAGGGCTATCAACTTCTCGTGGATTGACCATGCCCCGGCTTTTCTGGAAGTTCTTCGCGACAATCTGGTTGACGCTGGCAACGACGCTCGCGGTCATCATCGTGATCGTCAACCTGTTTCAGATCCCGCCCCCCGGCCGCGATCGGGAGTACCAGGAGCGGGCGATCATTCTGAAGCTGACGGCGAACGTGCTTGCCAGGGATGGCGAGGACGCCGCCGCGCGCTTCGTCCGCAGCAGCCAAGATGCGGTGCCGCTTGGCCTGACGCTGTCGAAAATCGCCGATTCAACAGTGTGCGGAGACGAGAGCACGGCCGAGGCGAGATCCATCCTCAAGGGCGGAACTTGTTACCGGATCTCCGTGGCGCCGGAAGCCAGCTTCTTTCTCAACGTGATGGACAATCTGGCTCTGCTGGTGCCGTGGCTTTCGATTTTCGTTTCGAGCACGGTCGCAGCGGCAGCACTCGCCAGATACCTCATTCGTCCCGTCGTCCACCTTCGCGACGGGCTGAGTGCGCTTGCCCATGGCCGCTTCGACGTCCGTATTGGAGAGAAGATGGCGGGACGCAGGGACGAGGTCACCGCACTTGCGCATGATTTCGATTCCACCGCTGCCAGGCTTCAGGAGCTTCAGGCTGCGCAGCAGAGGCTCTTCCATGACGTGTCTCACGAACTGCGTTCGCCCTTGTCCCGCCTGCAGGCTGCCGTCGGCGTGCTCCGGCAGAGCCCGGCCAAACTCGGCGCCATGCTGGACCGGATGGACCGGGAGGTCGAACGGCTCGATGCGCTGGTGGGCGAAGTTCTGACCCTTGCCAGGCTGACGGCAGGGTCCGGCCTGCCGCTGCAGACGCAGGCGGTCGACGTCATCGAGCTGCTGAACGAAATCCTCGGCGATGCGGCTTTCGAGGCCCAGGCACGGGAGGTCTCGATCACGACGAGTGTCGAGGGCGTCTTCCGGGCCGAGGTCGAGGGCGAGCTGATCTACCGGGCGCTCGAAAACGTCGTTCGCAACGCCGTCAAATATACGGCCGATCATTCGTCCATCTCGGTGTCCTGCGAGACGACAGCTGACCGCCTCAAAATCTCCGTTACGGACCAGGGGCCGGGCGTCAAACGGGATGAACTCGAACGCATCTTCCAGCCGTTCTCACGCGGGAAAGACGCGGTGCCGAGAGGCGGATACGGTCTCGGTCTCGCCATCACCAGGCAGGCCATCGAACGTCATGGCGGGCGCGTGCATGCGTCATTGCCGGAGGCGGGGGGGCTGGCGATCACCCTGGAGCTTCCGAGAAGGCGCTGATCCCTTCTGCCGGCTTTTACCTAACTTTACAGTTTCTTAACCGCCATTAACGCTGGCGTCGCTAAGCCTGAACCCACGATCCAGGTTCGGAAGGCTCCCCAGTGAGTACGTCGCTTTGCACAAGACTATCATCCCTCCGCTACGCGACATCGGCACTCGCGCTTCTGCTGGCAGGCTGCGTCAGCGGCCCGGATCACGTTCCTCCGCAGATGCCGCTTCCGGCGAAATTCGAAGAGGGGAGCAGCAAGAGCAACGGCAATGTCGTGACGGCCGAGTGGTGGACCGCTTATCGCGACAAGCGGCTCGACGACCTGGTAACCCACGGCCTCGCCGAGAACCTCGATGTGCTGCAGGCACTCGAAAGCATCAATTCGGCTTCAGCCAATGTCACGGTTGCCGGCGCCGGCGCCCTGCCGAGCCTGACGGTCGACGGATCGCATACGCTATCCGGCGAGAAGGGGCGGTTGCGCACGACCGTCGGCACGACGAACACGTCAGGCGGGGAGGCCAGCCTTTCCTGGCTGCTCGACATCTTCGGCCAGTACCGCCGCTCGAAGGAGAGTGCGCTTGCCTCGCTGGGGGCCGCCTATGCGACGGCCGACAATGCAAAGCTCACCTTCCTGAAAGACCTGGTCGAGAGCTATATCGACGCGCGCTATTATCAGGAGCGGATCGCGCTTTCACAGACGAGCTTGAAATCCCGCCAGCAGACTTACGAACTCACGCAGCTGCAGCTGAAAGCCGGTGCGGCCTCCCGCCTCGACGTCGTTCAGGCCGAAGGCTTGGTACAGTCGACGAAGTCCGACATTCCCGGCCTCGAACAGAGCTTCACCGAATCGGCCCATCACATTGCTACTCTGCTCGGGATGCCGGCAGCTTCGCTGACGGACGAACTGCGGAAGGGTGTAGGCCAGCCGGTTTTCCGCGGTGACATTCGCGCCGGCATTCCGGCCGATCTCCTCCGCAACCGTCCCGATATAAGAAAGGCCGAACGCGAGTTGGCCGCTGCCGTCGCCGATATCGGTGCTGCCGAAGCCCAGCTTTACCCGTCGATCGCGCTTTCCGGCTCAATTTCGCCGAGCTGGGTCAAACCATCGGGCGCCAGCGGCGCCAGCCTGACCAGTTGGTCCTTCGGACCATCGCTCAACCTGCCGATCTTCGATGGCGGCAAATTGCGGGCCAATGTCAATATCGAGAAATCCGATGCCAGAACGCAATATCTGGCGTGGAAAGCGGCGGTGTTAAACGGTGTCGAAGAGGTCGAAAACGCGCTTTCGGCCGTTCGCCGTGACACGCAGAAGCTCGAGCCATTGCGCAGGCAGGTAGAGACGTCGCAGGAATCGCTGGCGCTTTCGACCACGAGCTACAAGGACGGCGCCTCGTCGCTGCTCGACGTGCTGGACGCGCAGCGTTCGGTCTCCGATGCTCAAGCAAGTCTTGCGGCCGCGGTGCAGCAGGTCGCCAAGGATTATGTCGATCTCTACGTCGCCATCGGCGCTGGTTACCTCGGGCCGGAGCATGCCGCTGCCAAGCCAACGGCAAAATCGGGCTGATTCGCCGTCACTTCGGCCTATCGCCCGGCGCTTTCCAGAAGGCGGAGCGCGAGCTTGAGATGCGGCAAGTCGAGCATGCGCCCGTCAAGCTGGATGACGCCGGCGTCGGGCCGGGCGGCAAAGGCGGCGGCGACTTTCTCTGCCCAGGCGATTTCGGAAACGTCAGGCGTGAAGGCGTGATTGATCGCTTCGACCTGGCTCGGATGGATGGCCATCATGCCTGAAAAGCCGTCGCGCCGGGCGCGGCCGACATAGGCGCTCAGACCCTTGAGATCGCGGAAATCGGGATAGACGGTTTCGATCGCGGGAACGGCGGCGGCATGGGCCGCGAACAGCGTCAGCGAGCGCGCAAGTTCGTAAGGCGGGGTATAACGGCCATCCGTCCTCCGCGCAGTCGTAGCCCCGATCGCGGCGGGCAGATCCTCGGCGCCCCAGGTCAGGCCGCAAAGGTTCGCCGAGACCTCCCGGTAGCTGCCGATCTCGAAGATCGCGGATGGCGTTTCGGTGGCGATCGGCAGGATGGGAATGGCTGGCGTCAGCGAGACTGCGAGTTTGCGCACGGAAGCGGCGCCCTCGGCCTTCGGCAACATGACGGCGAAGGGATGAAGGCCGCTGAGAGCGGCAAGGTCGGCTTCGAATTCGGGGGAGGTCAGGGGATTGATGCGGATCAGGAGTGCGGTCTGGCCACCATAGCGGAGGACGAATTCGCGCACGGCCTCCCGTGCTCGCGGCTTGTTCGCTGGCGAAACCGAATCTTCCAGATCGACAATGACGGCATCGGCGCCGGAGGCGAGCGCTTTTTCGAAACGCTCCGGCCGGTCGGCGGGCACGAAGAGCAACGAGCGCAGCCTCATGACGGTTTCACCTTCAGCATCGCCGTGCGCAGGCACTGGCAGACGATCTCTTCACGCTGGTTCAACGTGACATGCCGGAAGGTGACGATACCGGCATCGGGGCGGGAGTTCGAGCGGCGCAGCTCTGTCACCTCGGTTTCCACCCGCAGCGTGTCGCCGATGAAGACCGGTTTCGGCATCGTCACCTTGTCATAGCCGAGATTGGCGACGAGCGTGCCGAGCGTGGTGTCGCCGACCGAAAGGCCGACGGTCAGCGCAAAGGTGAAGGTGCCGTTGACGACGATCCGGCCGAATTCGGTGCCGGCGGCATAATCGGCATCGAGATGCAGCGGCTGCGGATTGTGGGATAGCGTCGTGAACAGCAGGTTGTCGGTCTCGGTAACCGTGCGACGGATTGCGTGGGCGATGCGGTCGCCGACCGTCCACTCGTCGAAATAGCGGCCGGCCATCATGCCTCCTCCTTGATGACACTGATGACTAGCTGGTTTTCCGAGACCCTGGCCCCAGTGGAAACCTGCAATTTTCCGACGATGCCGTCGAAGGGTGCGCGCAACGCATGTTCCATCTTCATCGCTTCCACCGTCAATAGACGGTCCCCCTTGGCGACAGGGTCGCCTTCGGCGACATCCACCGAGATGACGAGGCCTGGCATGGGCGAAAGGATCGCGCCGTCGCCCGCGCCGTGATTTGCCTCGATTTCGCCCGCATGGGGCAGGCCGATCGACCAGGCATTTCCCGCATCGAAAAGCACGGTCGCCTCGTCCATCTCGATAACGTTTGCTTCGAGATCGGCGCGCGCGCGTCCCCAATGGAGGTGACCGTCGATGCGCAGGCGCACGCGGCTGTCGCTTGGCCCGGCAATGCGGAAGCCGGCAAGTGCGGACCAGGGGTCGCCACACGTATCCTTCGAAAGTGCCGTGGCTGCCCTGTCGATGACCGTCTCGTCAGGCTCGCTTGTGACAAGGCTTTCGCCGTGGCGGTCGAGAAAGCCGGTATCGATGCGTGCGGCGCGAAAATCCGGATCGACGGCGATGCGGGCGAGCAGGCCGGCATTGGATCTGACCGGCCAGACCTCGATGCCGGTGCAGGCGGCTGCGAGCTTCGACAGTGCGGCCTCGCGGGTCGGTCCATGCGCAACGATCTTGGCGATCATCGGATCGTAGAAGGCGGTGATCTCATTGCCCTGTTCGACGCCGCTATCGACGCGGACCCTCGCCGGGAGTTTGAGATGTTCGAGCCGGCCGATCGAAGGCAGATAGCCCGCGGCGGGATTTTCGGCATAGAGCCGGGCTTCGAAGGCCCAGCCGTTGATGACGATCTCGTCCTGGCTTTTCGGCAGCGGCTCGCCGCTCGCGACCTTCAGCTGCCAGAGCACCAGATCCTCGCCTGTTATGGCTTCTGTGACCGGATGCTCCACCTGCAGGCGCGTATTCATCTCCATGAACCAGATACGGTCGGGATGCAGGCCTTGAGAAGCGTCGGCGATGAATTCGATGGTGCCGGCGCCGACATAGTTCACCGCTTTTGCCGCTTTCACCGCCGCATCGCAGATCGCAGCGCGGGTGGCGGCATCGAGGCCGGGGGCAGGGGCCTCCTCGATGACCTTCTGGTGACGGCGCTGCAGCGAACAATCGCGTTCGAAGAGGTGGACGCAGTTGCCGAACGTGTCGGCAAAGACCTGCACCTCGATATGGCGCGGATTGGCGATATAGCGTTCGATCAGGACGCGGTCGTCGCCGAAGGCGGCGGCTGCCTCGCGGCGGCAGGAGGCGAGAAGCTCGGCAAAATCCTGCGGGCGGTCGACGCGGCGCATGCCCTTGCCGCCGCCGCCGGCAACCGCCTTGATGAGCACGGGATAACCGATGGCATCGGCCTCGGCCGCCAGTCTTGCTTCGCTCTGGTCCGGCCCGAGATAGCCCGGGGTGACGGGCACGCCGGCTGCCTGCATCAGTTCCTTGGCGGCATCCTTAAGCCCCATCGCCCGGATGGCAGCCGGCGGCGCGCCGACCCAGATGATTCCGGCCATCTCAACCGCTTCGGCAAATTCGGCATTTTCCGACAGGAAACCATAACCGGGATGGATGGCGGCAGCACCGGTTTTGCGGGCTGCTTCCAGGATGCGGTCCGGCGAGAGATAGCTTTCGCGAGCCAGGGAGGGGCCGATGGCGATTGCCTCGTCCGCTTCTCTCACGAAAGGCAAGCCGGCATCGGCTTCGGAATAAACGACGATCGTGCGGATGCCCGCAAGCTTTGCGGTGCGGATGATGCGGCGGGCGATTTCGCCCCGGTTGGCAATGAGCAGGCTTTCCATCATATCGCGCCTCACATCCGGAACAGGCCGAAGCGCGGCCCTTTCGGGATCGGCGTATTCAGGCAGGCGGAAAAGGCAAGACCCAGCACATCGCGCGTCTGGCGCGGGTCGATGATGCCGTCGTCCCAGAGGCGGGCGGTGGCATAATAGGGATTGCCCTCCGCCTCGTAGCCGGCGCGGATCGGCGCCTTGAAGGCCTTCTCGTCGCCAACAGGCCAGTTCTCGCCGCGCGCCTCCATTGCGTCGCGGCGGATGGTGGCGAGAACGGAGGCCGCCTGTTCGCCGCCCATGACGCTGATGCGGCTGTTCGGCCAGGTAAAGAGGAAACGCGGGCGATAGGCGCGGCCGCACATGCCGTAATTGCCGGCGCCGAAGCTGCCGCCGATGATGACGGTGACCTTCGGCACGGTCGCGGTGGCGACCGCCGTCACCAGCTTTGCCCCATCCTTGGCGATGCCGCCCGCCTCATAGCGGCCGCCGACCATGAAGCCGGAGATATTCTGCAGAAAGAGCAGCGGCACCCGGCGCTGACAGGCGAGCTCGATGAAATGCGCGCCCTTCAGCGCACTTTCGGAAAACAGCACGCCGTTATTGGCGATGACGGCAACCGGCATGCCCCAGATGCGGGCGAAGCCGCAGATGAGCGTTGTGCCGTAGAGCGGTTTGAACTCATGCAGTTCCGAGCCGTCGACGATCCGGCCGATCACCTCGCGCACGTCATAGGGCGAGCGCACGTCATCGGGGATGAGGCCGTGGAGATCCTCGGGATCGAGTTTCGGCGGCCGCGGAGGCTGGATGTCGATATCGACCGATTTCACGCTGTTGAGGCTGGCGACGATATCGCGCACGAGGAGCAGCGCATGTTCGTCGTTCTCGGCGACATGATCGACGACGCCGGAGCGGCGGCCATGGGTTTCGGCGCCGCCGAGTTCTTCGGCCGAGATGATCTCGCCGGTGGCGGCTTTGACCAGCGGCGGGCCGGCGAGGAAGATCGTGCCCTGATTGCGCACGATCACCGTTTCATCAGACATGGCCGGCACATAGGCGCCGCCGGCCGTGCAGCTTCCCATGACGCAGGCAATCTGCGGAATGCCTTCGGCCGACATCTGCGCCTGGTTGTAGAAGATCGCGCCGAAATGATCGCGGTCGGGAAAGACTTCAGCCTGATGCGGAAGATTGGCGCCGCCGCTATCGACCAGGTAGATACAGGGCAGCCGGTTCTGCAGGGCGATCTCCTGCGCCCTGAGATGTTTCTTCACCGTCAGGGGGTAATAAGCGCCGCCCTTTACCGTCGCGTCATTGGCAACGATCATCACCTCGCGGCCGGATACGCGGCCGATGCCAGCGATGATGCCGGCGCCGGGCGCCTCGTCGCCGTACATGCCGTTGGCCGCCAGCGTGCCGATCTCCAGGAAGGGGCTGCCGGCATCGAGAAGCAACTGGATGCGGTCGCGCGGCAGGAGCTTGCCTTTGCCGGTGTGGCGTTCGCGCGCCGTCGGCGATCCGCCCTCGCGCGCCTTTGCCGAACGGTCTTGGAGTTCGGCGACGAGGGCTCGATTCTTGGCTGTGTTGGCTTGGAAGCTTTCGCTGTCGCGGTCGATCGCCGTCGAAATCACGGTCATGATGCGATGAGCTCCCGGCCGATGAGATAGCGGCGGATTTCATTCGTGCCGGCGCCGATATCATACAGCTTCGCATCGCGTAAAAAGCGCTCGACCGGCCACTCCTTGGTATAACCGGCCCCGCCGAGCGCCTGGATCGCCTCCAGCGACACTTTGACGGCATTCTCGCTGGCAAAGAGGATCGCGGCCGCCGCATCCGTGCGCGTCGTGCGGCCGGCATCGCAGGCCCGGGCGACGGAATAGACATAGGCGCGCGCCGAATTCAGCGCGACATACATGTCGGCGATCTTGGCCTGCATCAGCTGGAAATCGCCGATCGCTTTGCCGAACTGCTTGCGATCGCGCACATAGGGCAGCACGACATCGAGGCAGGCCTGCATGATGCCGAGCGGACCGCCAGCAAGCACCGTGCGCTCGTAGTCGAGGCCGGACATCAGGATTTTCACGCCTTCTCCCTCCCGGCCCATCAGCGCCTCGGCCGGCACCTCGCTATCCTCGAAGACCAGCTCGGCAGTGTCGCTGCCGCGCATGCCGAGCTTGGAGAGCTTTTTCGAGACGCTGAAACCGGGCAGGCCTTTTTCGATGATGAAGGCGGAGATGCCTTTCGCGCCGGCGGCCGGATCGGTCTTGGCGTAGACGACGAGCACATCGGCATGCGGCGCATTGGTGATCCAGAACTTGGTGCCGTTCAGGATATAGCGGTCTCCCTTTGGCTCGGCACGCAGTCGCATCGAGACGACATCCGAACCGGCGCCGGCCTCGGACATGGCAAGCGAGCCGACATGTTCGCCGGAGATCAGCTTCGGCAGGTAGTGGCGTTTCTGCTCCGTCGAGGCCCAACGGCGGATCTGGTTGACGCAGAGATTGGAATGCGCGCCGTAGCTAAGACCCACCGAGGCCGAGGCGCGCGAGACTTCCTCCATGGCGACGACATGCTCGAGATAACCGAGACCGGCGCCGCCGAACTCTTCCTCGACGGTGATGCCATGCAGGCCGAGTGCGCCCATTTCGGGCCAGATCTGGCGCGGAAACGTGTTGCTTTCGTCGATTTCCGCAGCCAGCGGAGCAATCTGATCGGCAGCAAATCGCGCCGTCGTTTCACGGATCGCGTCCGCAGTTTCCCCGAGCGAGAAATCAAACATGGCACTCCTCCCGCTGAAATATGTAGCGCGGGTTGCGAAAGGTTCAAAGTGCCTCGGAAGGAGGTGTGCAAGAACTCTGTTTTCTTGAAAACATGGAAAACATGGAATATATGGAAATAACGTGGGAGATTTTATCATGCGACAGTTCACGACAGGGGATCTCAACAAGCAGGTCGGCGACGTTACCGATGCTGCGAGCCGCGAACCGATCGTTCTCACCCGGCATAACAAGCCGCGTTTCGTGCTGATGAGCTATGAGCACTACGAACGGATGCGTAGCGGCATGGATCCGCGTCGCGCCCATACTACCTCGGAGATGCCGGATGAGCATGCCGAATTGTTCGGTGAGTCGATCGAGCGACTGGCACAGGGCGAAGGCTACGACGATGAGCCATGAGTTTCGCCCCGGTGAGGTGATAAGCTATCCTTATCTCTGGGCATGGCAGCAGCAACGCGGCGAGACAGAAGGACGAAAACCGCGACCGGTCTGTATCGTGATCGCAATTCGTAGTGCGCGTGACGGAAATACGCACCTTGTGCTCCTGGCAATTACCACGCAGCCGCCGCAGGCGGGGAGAATTGCCCTTGAAATTCCCGATATCGAGCGTCGGCGGGCCGGCCTTGGAGATCTCAAGCAGAGCTGGATCGTCGTAGACGAATACAATTACGATATCGTCGAGCACTCCTGGTACATCGAGCCCTATCAGGCAGTCCTCGGTCGCTTCAGCAAATCCTTCGTGATGAAAATTGCCGCGTTGTTCGCAAAAGTGCGAAGTCAATCGGGTCAAGTTAAGCGGTTCGACTGACCCTACGATAGATTCTCTGCTTCCTCTCGCCGGAAAGTCTCAGGGCTCTTGCCCACCCATTTCCGGAAGGCTCGAAAGAAGGCACTGGGTTCGGAATAGCCGAGTTGCACGGCGATCTCGCCGATCGTTTTCGAGGTATTCAGCAGCAGTTCGACGGCGAGGTCCCGGCGGATGTCGTCCTTTATGGCGGCATAGCTTTGTCCCTCGTCGTGCAGACGGTGGCGCAGCGTCGAGGGCGGCATGCGCATGTCGGCGGCGAGTTCGGCGAAGCTGCGCCACGTGGCCGGCGTCACCTGGTTCAATCGCCGGCGGACGGCGGCGGCGATGCCGGCATCGTAGCGGTAGCGCACCAGAATATTGGCGGGCGCGCCGCGCAGGAACTGTTTCAACGCCAGCTCGCTGCGTGAAATCGGTAGGTCGAGCAGGGCGCTGTCGAAGCCGAGCCGGCTGACCGGTTGCGAGAAGCGTACTGGTGCGCCGAAGAAAAGCCGGTAGTCGGCGCCTTGCTTCGGCTCGGCGCAGCAAAAATCGACGAGCCGGATCGGAATGCGCCGGCCGACCAGCCAGCAGGTGATCCCGTGCAGGATGATCCAGTAGGTGCGGTAGGCGAAAGCCGAGCGCGGGCCGCCGGCATCCTGGAGCTCGACCTCGGCGAGGCCGTCGCGAATGACGAGCCTGCCGCAGGGGTCGTCGAGCACGACATCGAGGAAGCGCAGCGCCCGGCGCAGCGCATGACCGAGCGTCGGTGCATGCAGCACGCAATGGCAAAGCAGCGTGAAGCTGCCGCTGCGCATCGGACGGCAGCCCATGCCGAAGAATTCATCATCGAGTTCGGCGGCGATCGCCAGCCAGAGCGCGCCATAGGTTTCCGCCGAAACCGGCTGGTCGATGACGACCGGCAGCCCAACGCGGTCAAGGATCGGTTCCGTCGGCTTGCCCAGCCGCCGCAGGCTGTCGAGCGCCTCCTCGACAAAGCCCGGTGCGATCATCCGTCGCTCGATCTCGGCCATATCAAACCTCACGCTATGGCAAAACTGGCCGAAATAATGGAGCACTTCTGTCATCGCTTGCAATAGGCGGAGTGAATAAAATCATCTCTGCCGGTTGCGCTTCGAGGAGGGCATGGCCGGCGGGGAGGAACAGATTGATGCTGATCCGTGGAGCAAGTTTCATCATCACCGGCGGCGGTTCCGGGCTGGGAGCGGCGACGGCGCGCATGCTGGTCGAGGCCGGCGGACGCGTGACGATTGCTGATCTCAACGTCGACGCGGGCGAAAGGATTGCCCGGGAATTCGGCAGCGATGCCCGCTTCGTCAAAGCCGACGTGACCGATGGCGAGGGTGGGGCTGCGGTGGTCGCCGCAGCGGTGGAAGCCTTCGGCGCCTTGCACGGCTTGGTCAATTGCGCCGGCATTGCGCCGGCCGAAAAGGTGATCGGCCGCGACGGGCCGCACCGGCTGGAGAGTTTTGAGCGCACCATCAGCATCAATCTCATCGGCACGTTCAACATGATCCGGCTTGCCGCAGCAGCGATCCGGACGGCGGAGCCGGATGCGGAAGGCGAACGCGGCGTCATCGTCAACACCGCGTCGGCTGCCGCCTTCGACGGCCAGATCGGCCAGGCGGCTTATGCCGCTTCCAAAGGCGGGGTGGCGGCGATGACCTTGCCGATTGCCCGCGAGCTTGCCCGCCACGGCATCCGCGTCGTCTCGATCGCGCCCGGCATTTTCGAGACGCCGATGATGGCCGGCATGCCGGCCGAGGTTCAGGCAGCCCTTGGCCAAAGCGTGCCCTTTCCGCCGAGGCTCGGCCGGCCGGCGGAATTTGCCGGGCTGGTGCGCCATATCTTTGAAAACAACATGCTGAACGGCGAGGTCATCCGCCTCGACGGGGCATTGCGAATGGGCGCGCGGTAAGCGCTTGCCCGAAGGAGGAAAGATGGCACAGCAGGATCCCATCGTCATCGTCGGTGCGGCACGCACGCCGATCGGCAGTTTCCAGGGAGAGCTGAAGGAGGCGACGGCGCCGGGCCTCGGAGCTGCGGCAATCCGCGCGGCGCTGCAGAGCAGCCGCGTCGAGGCCGAGGCGATCGAGGAGGTCGTCTTCGGCTGCGTGCTGCCGGCAGGCCTGGGGCAGGCGCCGGCGCGACAGGCGGCGATCCATGCCGGCCTGCCTTTTTCGACCGGGGCCAGCACCGTCAACAAGATGTGCGGCTCCGGCATGAAGGCGGTCATGATGGCCCATGATCTGATCGCCGCCGGCAGCGGCTCGATAGCCGTCGCGGGCGGCATGGAAAGCATGACGAATGCGCCCTATCTCCTTGATCGAGCCCGCGCCGGCTATAGGCTCGGCCATGGGCGTGTCGTGGATCATATGTTCCTCGACGGGCTGGAGGATGCTTATGACAAGGGGCGCTTGATGGGCAGCTTCGCGGAGGAATGCGCTGAGGCCTATCAGTTCACGCGCGAGGCGCAGGATAATTACGCCATCACCTCTCTGACGCGGGCGCAGAAGGCGATCGCGGAGGGCAGTTTCGAAAGCGAGATCGTGCCGGTCACGGTGAAATCGGGGCGGACCGAGCAGGTGGCGAGCCGCGACGAACAACCCGGCAAGGCCAGGCTCGACAAGATCCCGACCCTGAAGCCCGCCTTCCGCGACGGCGGCACGGTGACGGCCGCCAATTCCAGCTCGATTTCCGATGGCGCGGCAGCCTTGGTGCTGATGCGCCGCTCCGAGGCCGAGCATCGCGGCCTGACGCCGCTCGCCACGATCCTCGGCCACGCCACCCATTCACAGGCGCCTAATCTTTTCGCCACCGCACCGATCGGCGCGCTGCAGAAGCTGTCGGACCGCACCGGCATGGCAATCTCGGACGTCGATCTCTTCGAAATCAACGAGGCTTTCGCCGTCGTCGCCATGGCGGCGATGCGCGATCTCGACCTGCCGCATGAAAAGGTCAATGTTCATGGCGGTGCCTGCGCGCTGGGCCATCCGATCGGCGCGTCGGGCGCCCGCATCCTTGTGACGCTGCTTGCGGCGCTTGCGCGCTACGATCTGAAGCGCGGCATGGCCGCGCTCTGCATCGGCGGCGGCGAGGCGACGGCCGTCGCCATCGAGCGGACTGAGGGGAGGGCAGGCAGATGATCCTTTCCGACCTTCAGCAGCAGATCTCAGATGTCGCCCGCGATTTTGCCCGCGATCGGCTGGCGCCGGGGGCAGCCAGACGCGACCGGGAGCATCTCTTCCCGCGTGAGGAACTGCAGGAGATGGGCGAGCTCGGGTTGCTTGGCATGCTGGTGCCGGAGGCCTATGGCGGCTCGGATACCGGTGTGCTCGCCTATGCTGCAGCACTCGAGGAGATTGCCGCCGGCGACGGGCCGTGCTCGACGATCATGAGCGTGCATAGCTCCGTCGGCTGCGTGCCGATCCTCAAATTCGGCACCGAGGAGCAGCGGCAGCGCTTCCTGCCGAAACTCGCAAGCGGCGAATGGATCGGCGGCTTTGCATTGACCGAGGCGCAAGCCGGTTCCGATGCCTCGAACCTGAAAACCCGGGCGCGGCGTGACGGCGACCACTACGTGATCGACGGCGCCAAGCAGTTCATCACCTCGGGAAAGAACGGCAATGTCATCATCGTCTTTGCGGTTACCGATCCCGACGCCGGCAAGAAGGGCATCACCGCCTTCATCGTGCCGACGGAGACGCCGGGCTACGAGGTGATCCGCGTCGAGGAAAAGCTCGGGCTGCATTCCACCGATACCTGTCAGATTGCCTTCAACGCCATGTGCATTCCTGCGGATTTGAGGTTGGGCGCGGAAGGCGAAGGCTATCGCATCGCGCTTGCCAATCTCGAGGGCGGGCGGATCGGCATTGCGGCGCAGGCGGTCGGCATGGCGCGGGCGGCTTTCGAGGCGGCGCGCGACTACGCTAGGGAGCGCACCGCGTTCGGCAAGCCGATTTTCGAACATCAGGCCGTTGCCTTCCGTCTTGCCGATATGGCGGTGCGGATCGAGGCAGCGCGCCAGCTCGTCTTTCACGCGGCTTCCCTCAGGGAAGCCGGGCTGCCCTGCCTGTCGGAGGCGTCGATGGCAAAACTCTTTGCCTCGGAGATGGCCGAACGCGTCTGCTCGGACGCGATCCAGATCCATGGGGGTTATGGCTACATGGCCGATTATCCGGCCGAGCGCATCTACCGCGATGTGCGCATCTGCCAGATCTATGAGGGAACGAGCGACGTGCAGCGCATGGTGATCGCCCGCAATCTATAAGAACCACATCCGGCCCTGCTTCCGGGGAGGGGAGCACGGCTGGCACAGGGAGGAAAACAAAAACATGGTGGATTCCGCTCGTTTGAGCCTGCACGTCCCCGAACCTGCTGTCCGTCCGGGCGGCCAGCCCGATTTTTCCAACGTCAAGATCGCCAAGGCCGGCGCCGTGCCGCGGCCGGAGGTGGATGTCGCATCCGAGGATATCCGTGACCTTGCCTATTCGATCATCCGCGTCTTGAACCGTGACGGTGAGGCCGTCGGTCCCTGGGCCGGGTCGCTCGCCGATGAGGAATTGCTGACCGGGCTTCGCAACATGATGACGCTGCGCGCCTTCGATGCCCGCATGCTGATGGCGCAGCGGCAAGGCAAGACCTCCTTCTACATGCAGCATCTCGGCGAAGAAGCCGTCAGCTGCGCCTTCCGCAAAGCGCTCGCGAAAGGCGACATGAATTTCCCGACCTATCGCCAGGCAGGCCTTTTGATTGCCGACGACTATCCGATGGTCGAGATGATGAACCAGATCTATTCGAACGAGAGCGACCCGCTGCACGGCCGTCAGCTGCCGATCATGTATTCCTCCAAGGAACACGGCTTTTTCACCATCTCGGGCAATCTCGCCACCCAATATGTGCAGGCCGTCGGCTGGGCCATGGCCTCGGCGATCAAGAACGACAGCCGCATTGCTGCGGCCTGGATCGGCGACGGATCGACGGCGGAATCCGACTTCCATTCGGCCCTCGTCTTCGCCTCGACCTACAAGGCGCCCGTCATCCTCAACATCGTCAACAATCAGTGGGCGATTTCGACCTTCCAGGGCATTGCCCGCGGCGGCTCCGGCACGTTTGCCGCCCGCGGCCTCGGCTTCGGCATTCCGGCGCTGCGGGTGGACGGAAACGATTATCTCGCCGTCCATGCGGTCGCCCGCTGGGCGGCCGAACGCGCCCGGCGCAATCTCGGGCCGACCCTGATCGAACATGTCACCTATCGCGTCGGCGCGCACTCGACCTCGGACGATCCGAGCGCCTATCGGCCGAAGACGGAATCAGAGGCCTGGCCGCTCGGCGATCCCGTGCTGCGGCTGAAGAAACATCTGATCGTCAAGGGCGTCTGGTCGGAGGAGCGGCATGTGCAGGCGGAAGCCGAAATCATGGACGAAGTGATCGAGGCGCAACGCCAGGCGGAGGCGCACGGCACGCTGCATGCCGGTGGCAGGCCGTCGGTGCGCGATATTTTCGAGGGCGTCTATGCCGAGATGCCGCCGCATATCCGCCGCCAGCGGCAGAAGGCGGGGTACTGACATGACCAGAATGACGATGATCGAGGCGGTGCGGAGCGCCATGGACGTCTCGATGGCGAAGGACGACAATGTCGTGGTTTTCGGCGAGGATGTCGGCTATTTCGGCGGCGTCTTCCGTTCGACGCAGGGACTGCAGGCAAAATACGGCAGGACACGCTGCTTCGATACGCCGATCAGTGAATCCGGCATCGTCGGCACGGCGATCGGTATGGCCGCCTATGGGCTCAAACCCTGTGTCGAAATCCAATTCGCCGATTACATGTACCCGGCCTATGATCAGCTGACGCAGGAAGCAGCGCGCATCCGCTACCGCTCCAACGGCGATTTCACCTGCCCGATCGTCGTGCGCATGCCGACAGGCGGTGGCATATTCGGCGGCCAGACGCACAGCCAGAGCCCGGAGGCGCTTTTTACCCATGTCTGCGGGCTGAAGGTGATCGTGCCCTCCAATCCCTATGACGCCAAGGGCCTGCTGATTGCGGCGATCGAGGATCCCGATCCCGTCATGTTCCTGGAGCCGAAGAGGCTCTACAACGGCCCCTTCGACGGTCACCACGAGCGGCCGGTGACGCCCTGGTCGAAACACGATCTCGGCGAGGTACCCGATGGCCATTACACCATCCCGATCGGCAAGGCCGAGGTGCGGCGGGTGGGATCGGCGGTAACCGTTGTTGCCTATGGCACTATGGTGCATGTGGCGCTGGCCGCAGCCGAAGATGCCGGAATCGATGCCGAGGTGATCGATTTGAGAAGCTTGCTGCCGCTCGACCTCGATACGATCGTCAATTCGGTCACGAAGACCGGGCGCTGTGTTGTCGTCCATGAGGCGACGTTGACGTCGGGCTTCGGTGCCGAGGTCGTATCCCTGGTGCAGGAACATTGCTTCTATCATCTCGAAGCGCCTGTTGTGCGCGTCGCCGGCTGGGACACGCCCTATCCGCATGCGCAGGAGTGGGACTATTTCCCCGGTCCGGGCCGTGTCGGTCGCGCGCTGGCCGAAGTCATGGAGGCCTGAGCCATGGGCGAATTTATCATCAAGATGCCGGATGTCGGTGAAGGGGTGGCCGAGGCCGAGCTGGTGGAATGGCATGTGAAGGCAGGAGATCCCGTCCGCGAGGATATGGTGATCGCCGCCGTAATGACCGACAAGGCGACCGTCGAAATTCCTTCTCCCGTCAACGGCACCGTCATCTGGCTCGCCGGCGAGGTCGGAGACCGCATCGCGGTCAAGGCGCCGCTGGTGCGGATCGAGACGGGGGGCGATGCCGTCGAGGCTCAGCCTGTGGTGGTTGCGTTGGCGCCGGTTGCCGAGACGACGAAAGTCGCGACTGCGAAGCCGGCCCCGGCCACCCCGGCTCCTGCGGCGGCTGCGCCTCCCGAAAAACCGCTTGCCTCGCCCTCCGTGCGGCTTTTTGCCAGGGAAAGCGGCGTCGATCTGAGGCAGGTGCAGGGGACCGGGCCGGCCGGGCGGATCCTGCGCGAGGATATCGAGCAGTTCCTCGCCCAGGGGAGCGGGCCTGTCGCGGCAAAGAACGGTCTTGCCAGGAAGACGGCGACCGAGGAGATCAAGCTGACTGGCTTGCGCCGCCGCATCGCCGAGAAGATGGTGCTGTCCACCTCGCGCATTCCCCACATCACCTATGTGGAGGAAGTGGATATGACCGCGCTCGAGGAGCTGCGCGCCACCATGAACGGCGACCGCCGGCCGGGTCATCCGAAGCTGACGGTCCTGCCGTTCCTGATGCGGGCGCTGGTCAAAGCCATTTCCGAGCAGCCGGAGGTCAACGCCACTTTCGACGACGATGCCGGCATCATCACGCGCCATAGTGCCGTCCATATCGGCATCGCCACGCAGACCCCGGCCGGCCTGACCGTACCGGTGGTGCGGCATGCGGAAGCCCGCGGCATCTGGGATTGCGCCGCCGAAATCGGCCGGCTGGCGGAAGCGGCGCGGTCGGGCACGGCCACGCGCGACGAGCTTTCCGGTTCCACCGTTACCATCAGTTCGCTCGGCGCGCTCGGCGGCATCGTCTCGACGCCCGTCATCAATCACCCCGAGGTGGCGATCATCGGCGTCAACAAGATCGCCACACGGCCGGCCTGGGACGGTACGCAATTCGTGCCGCGCAAGATGATGAACCTCTCCTCCAGCTTCGACCATCGCATCATCGACGGCTGGGATGCGGCGACCTTCGTGCAGCGCATCCGCACGCTGCTGGAAACGCCGGCGCTCATTTTCATCGAAGGCTGACCCAATGAAAGAGATTGTCTGCAAGCTCCTCGTCATCGGCGCCGGTCCGGGCGGTTATGTCTGCGCCATCCGCGCTGGCCAGCTCGGCATCGATACCGTCATCGTCGAGGCCGGCAAGCCGGGCGGCACCTGCCTGACGGTCGGCTGCATCCCCTCCAAGGCGTTGATCCATGCCGCCGAGGAGTTCGACGCAACGCAAAAGATGCTCACCGGCAAGAATCCGATGGGCATTCGGGTCGAAGGCGCCTCGATCGATCTCGGCAGGACGATTGCCTGGAAGGACGGTATTGTCGGCCGGCTGACAAGCGGCGTCTCGGCGCTCTTGCAGAAGGCGCGGGTGAAGATCGTCCACGGGCGAGCCCGTTTCCGCGACGGCAAGACGGTGGAAGTGGAGACGGAAACCGGCCAGCAGCTCATCCGCGCCGAAACCGTGGTGATCGCTACTGGCTCCGATCCGGTGGAACTTGCCAACCTGCCTTTCGGCGGTCGCGTCATTTCCTCGACGGAGGCGCTGTCGCTGACGGAGCTGCCGAAAAAGCTCGTGGTGGTCGGCGGCGGTTATATCGGGCTGGAGCTGGGCACGGCCTTGGCCAAGATGGGATCCGAGGTGACGGTCGTGGAGGCGACGCCGCAGATTCTGCCGCTCTATGATGCCGAGCTGGTGCGCCCCGTCATGCGCAAGCTCACTGAGAGCGGAATTTGGGTGCTGACAGGTGCGAAAGCGATAGGTCTTGCCGGCAGCGGCGAAGCATTGATCGTCGAGACGTCCGATGGCCACCAGCAGACTTTGCCGGCGGACCGCATCCTCGTCACCGTCGGCCGCCGCCCGAGGACGGCGGGCTCCGGTCTTGAGGAGCTCGATCTCGATCGCGCCGGGCCTTATCTCAGGATCGACGATCGCTGCCGCACGTCGATGCGTGGCATCTTTGCGATCGGCGATGTGACCGGCGAGCCGATGCTGGCCCATCGGGCCATGGCGCAGGGAGAGATGGTGGCTGAGATCATCGCCGGCAAAAAGCGGGCCTGGGACAAAAGATGCATTCCCGCCATTTGCTTTACCGACCCCGAAATCGTTAGCGCTGGCCTCTCGCCGGCGGACGCGCGGACGCAAGGCTATGAAATTCGCACCGGCCAGTTTCCATTCAGCGCCAATGGACGGGCAATGACGATGCAGTCGGAGGAAGGCTTCGTGCGCGTTGTCGCCCGCGCCGACACCAACCTCGTGCTCGGCCTGCAGGCGGTGGGAGCCGGGGTTTCCGAACTCTCGGCGGCCTTTGCGTTGGCGATCGAAATGGGCGCGCGCCTGGAGGACATCGCCGGCACTATCCACGCGCATCCGACCCGCAGCGAAGCGGTCATGGAGGCGGCACTGAAAGCTTTGGGAAGCGCGTTGCATATTTGAGGTGAGGCTTCTACATATCCAATTACAGGAAATGCGAAGCTCGGGAATTTACTTCGCGACGCCGTTAACCGCTATTCCGCTCAAGGGGTCTCCAGATGCTCGGAGCACACCATCTTGACCAGTTAAAGTAACAAGGCGGTTTGCTCTGAAAGCCAGCCGAGAGCCTCACCGCAGAGAGACGAAAATCATAAAAATGGCTGACGGAACGCCAGTCCTGCGCGTCTGTTACCAGATCACCAAAGACTTTTGCAGCTCAGACATTGCTCCTGTCCCGCTCGTCCAGGCTTGCGAATTGATGCCGTCGAGTTCCCGAAATACTCGGGCTTCGCTCTTGTTCAGCGACGGCTGAATGGTTGCATCTCTGAAAGCTTTCGAGTTCGGCTATGCGAACTCCGCCGCTTCAGTGCCGATTGCCAATTCTTTACGGTATAAATGGCCGTTCGCGCGTGTGTTTTATGCCTGGTACTGAAAGGCGGGAGAGTGGTTCGCTTCCCATCAAGAGCTTCACCATGTCTTCTTCCCTTCGGGGCGGACATTAAGCAAATATTCACTAGACGCTGGCGGACGCATATCTAACGCATGATTATATCGCGCCACTGTCGAACACATTCCGAGCGAAAGCTCGCTGAACGCCTCTTATCCTCGGCACCGTCCTTCAGAGGTCGGGAAAGATATAGCGCCGTCACTTGCGGGCTCTACCTAAACACCCAAAGAAGGTTTATCAGGAAATTGAAGACGAAGGCCGTGCCGATGCCGAAAAGCTTTGCCCACAGGGGCGAGAGCCCGACCTGTTTCACAAGGTTCAGTGTCACGCAGACATTAATCGACAGGCCGAGCAGCGCGCCGATCAGGAATAGTAAAGCGCGCTTGCGGCTTATTGCCTGATTGAAGACGTAGCGGCTGGTGACGCTGTAATTGACGGCGGCCGCGATCAGCCAGCTGGATGTTGCCGAAAGGCTGAGGGGCATGCCAAACGCCAGCAGGAAACGAAACACCGAGAGGTCGACGAACGCAGCCAGACCTCCGGTGAACACATAGCGGATAGCCTTGGACAACATCATCCGAAGGCTTCCTCTGCCCGCAGCGCTGCAAACACCGGGTCCGAATAGGTCGAAAAGGTCAGCCAGCCCGCCCGCGGTCCGTCGGAGCGAATGAGCGGCAGGACACCGGCGCGGCGCGCCGCAAGGCCATCCCGCTCGGGTCTGTCGCCTATCAGAACGGATTGCGCCGGACCGACGCCGGCGCGCTGCATCAGTATTTGCAGGCCGCGCGGATCAGGCTTCTGGATGCCGACGCCCGGATCGCTTGCGGCCAATATGTAATCGGCCGACAATCTCAACCTCCGCAGCTTCTCGTCGGCAGGATAATCAGAATAGATCCCAATCGCCTTGTTCTGCCGCCTAAGCCCGGCAAACAACTCCACCAGCCCGTCGTACCGGCAGGATGCGATATAGGCGAGCGGACGGCGCTCGATCCATTCGCTGACGATGGCAGTTATTCTTTCAGCTGGCTGGCCGGTTTTCGCGACGGTTCGCGCCATAAGGCTCGCCTGAAAATCGTCGATCTCCTCCTCGCCGATGGTTTCACGCAGGGCGCGGTATGCGCGCAACACACGCAGATTGGTCAGGCTGGCTCTCGCCACCGCATCAGCAATCAATTCGGCGGCCATCCTAAGGCGCAGCCTGCGCTGGTTGTATAGCGTTCCGTCGACGTCGAAGATGACGAAGTGGATACTGCCCCAGTCGACATCCCTCGCGATCATCGGATGGTGATGTAATGCTGCTCGGTCAGGGTGACTAGAAGCGGAATGTCGACGAACGTCGTGAAGATGAAGGCCGCCACAAGGGCCGCAACGATCGCGATCAGGCCGGGCTCGCGAAACAGCTTTTCCGGTTTCTGCGCCGTAGAGCCCGGCTTCGTCGCCATTACGAAATACGCCGTGAACAAGGCAACGACGAACGGCAGGACGAGCAGGTACTCGATGCGATACTTGACCAGGAAGACGGACAGAAAGGCAATCGAAAAAAGTGAATAGCCAATGCAGGAGGCGGCCAGCGAGACCTGGGTATACCGGGCGAAACTCGCCCGGTAACGCGACAGCAGCTCCTTGCCATGCGACGCAACGATCTCGTCATATTCCGATAAGCGCTTGGCCGCCATAAGGAACGCGCCGCCGAACCAGTAAGCCAGGATGATCGATCCCGGCGGCAGGCTCGTTGAGTCGATCATTGACCAGCCGATCACCAGGCGGATCGGATTGTTGATCGATTCTGAGATGACATCGAGATAGGCCCTGTCCTTGCTTCTGATCGGATCCAGATTGTAGAGGATTCCTTGAATCGCAAACAGGCAGGCGACGAAGAACAGAAGTTTGCTCGATAGGATTGCGCAGCCGAGGCCGACGATGAGCAGCACAGTCCATTCGAGCTGAACCAGCCTGCCGTTCATCGCGCTTTGCACGGCGGACCGCAGCGATTTCGTCGGATGATGCCGGTCAAACTCGCGGTCGAACCACTCGTTTATGCAATAGTTGGCGGATGCGATGCAGAGCGCGGTCACAAGTCCGAGCAGGATCGAGGACGCCGGGTCGTCGTTTCTCACCCCCCGTAGAAGATAGGCGAGGATGATGCCGGGAACGATGAACACATGCTTCGTGCTGTGATCGAGCCGTGCAATGGCGATATAGTCGCGCAAGCCCGCTCGTCCCAATGCGCTCACCCTGCGGTCACTTAGGCTTGTGTTCATGCCGGACGCTCCTTCATCGCCAGACGGTCTGTTTCCGATCACCGTCCAACAGATACACATCATAGGTTTCGAAATAATTCGCAGGGCCGAATTCGGCGAGCAGCGTCGTCGACGACAGGAAATCGTCGATCTGTTGGCGCGAGGCACGGAAGGTCCAGTTGTAGCCCTCCCGGTAAATCTGGTCCGGAACTATTGAGGCGCGACGTCCTCAGCCACTTAGAAATGCGACACTCAGCATCGTCGCTGGCGCTGATGGCAGCCCCCGATCCGACCGGCTGGGCCGGGTTGAAATGGCGGAGCGGGGGCGGGTGATAACACTCCTCTCGGCTTTAGCTTTCTCAGTAGCAATTGTTTCGTCGCCGACTGATACTCATTCGCACCTGATGAGGCAGGGTAGGGATCAAAGCCGCACGATGCTTCCGGAAATCAAGTTGCAGGGTGACGTCGACGTCGCCGCGCTGTCACCACTTGTTCGCGGCATGCTTCTGTCCGTTGCCTATGCTGACGGTGAAGGTGGCATTGGATTGACGGCGACCGGCGCCATGAACCGCAAGTTCGTGCATTGGGCCGCTGTGAACTTCCTCTGGCCCGACTTCACAGCAAAAGATCTCTACAGCATGAACAAGGTGCTCAATGAAAGCGACATGCCGCCGCTTTGGGTGGTGCGCGACATGACCCGTCATCTAAAGCCTGCTGCGCCGGAGAAAGGATGTGCTGCTGCCAACCAGACGCGGCCGGGAGTTCCTGATGAACCCGCAAGCCTTCTTCGATCTGGTCGCCACAGATTACCTCTATTCCTATGTCCACGCCACCGAGCGGGAAGAGGAGGTCCAAGCGCGGTTACGCTGGTGGCGCATGTTCCTCAACCTTCTCAACATCAAAGCCAGAGAAGGTTGTACGCCATTGGATGTTGTGAAGATCCTCTATCCAGATCTGGCGCCTCTTTCAGAAACCGAAATGACCATAGAAGCCTGGGAGCTGAAATCCGATCTAAAATACGGCGTCTTTCGACGCTTGTGCTGGCTCGGCTTGCTCTATGAGGCAAGAGAAGGGCTCACACTCTTCCAGGACGGATCCTTCCACAAGACACCACTTTGGTCCGCCTGCTTGCAATTGGAATCGGATACGCAGAGCGACATCGGCGTGCACTGACGATTTTTATTCCGCCGCTGGCTGCCTCAATAACGCTTTCTCTCGCCGTGCAATCACCGTCGGATCGTTCATGTAATCTGTCCTCGGCTTGCGTCCCCGCTTCTGATAGCCGTTGGCGGTGCTGCCGTCGCGAATGGCGAACATATGATCCGTCTGGCCAGTGCGGCGAGGGCCGCTCTTGCTGCGCTGCTGTTGGCGTCCGGCCTGCATCTCGGCGACAATTGACAGCATGTCGTCCAGCCGCTTGTTGTCGACAACCTCGGCACGATGCACCGAGCGTAACGTATCGAAAGTTCTGTAGGGCAGGGCAAAGCTCTCGTGCATGATCTCGAGCCGGCCGTCCGGATAGTCGCAAACGATCACTTTCTGACCGGCCAAAGGTCTGGAAATCTCGGTCGGATCGAGAATGAACAGCACCTTGTCGTAACGCAGTGGGACTGCGACAGGGTACGGACTTCCTTGCGGCACATGGCACCATCGAGATTCTCATGATCGGCCAGTGGCCGATGCATATCCTTCGGATTACGTGGCGGCTTGCCAAAACGCGCGTTGAAATCAGCAATGAACTCAGCCGCATAGGCATTGGCAGCTTCGATCGTATCAATGCCGCGAAGCCGCATCTCCTTGACCAGTCGATCCTGCAATGTCTGGTTGGCACGCTCCACCCGGCCCTTGGCCTGCGGAGTGTTGGCGCAGATAATGTCGATGTTCAGCTCATAAAGCGCCCGACCGAACTGCGTCAGACCACTCGTGCGGTCTTTCTCCGACGCATGGGTGGAGCGAAAGACGCCGTGCTTGTCGCTGTAGAAAGCCAGCGGCTTGCCCCATTGCTGCAGATAGGCCTTCGTCGCATGCAGATAGTCGAACGTATTCTCCGATCCAGCAAAGCGAAGATGTAAGAGCTTTCCGGTGGCATCGTCGATATAGACGAGCAGGGCGCATTTGGGCCCGCGGTTCTCGAACCACCAGTGATGCGACCCGTCGATCTGCACCAGCTCACCAAAGCAGTCGCGCCGGCCGCGTGGCTGGAAAACCCGCTTCTTGCGCTCGCGACGCGAGATCCAGATGCCGGCCTCGGTCATCCATTGCCGCAGCGTTTCCTTGGCCACAGAGATCCGGTGCAGCTCGATCAGCTTCTCGCGCGCCAGCGTCGGACCGAAATCCAGATAGCGCTCGCGGATCAGGTCCAGCGCCGCATTGCGAAATTCCTCGCTGTGGCGCCGGTTGCTCGGTTGAGATCGCTTCTTAGAAACGAGCCCGGCCGGACCATACTGGTCATAAGCCTGCAGCAGCCGATGGACCTGGCTTCGACTGAGGTCGAGCCGTTCGGCAGCCTTGACGACGCTCAGACGTTCGTCACGGATCTTCTGAATAAGTTCGAGGCGATGCAACTCTTTCTGCGACATGGTGATCAAACAGGACATGACGACTCCGACCGCTCATGGTCTCAACCAGGCTGAAGATCGTCATCCTTGCTCCCAACGTTGGCTTTGACCAGTGCGTCGAGAGGCGAGACTGTCGCATCTCTAACTGGCCCAACTGTCGCATTACTAAATAGCCCTTACACAACTTTGCGGCATAAGCTGAATTATGGAACTGGTTGCTTAACTCACACGAATAGCAGAAGGAAGCGTTCGATGCGCGCGCCCTTTGGCCGCATGGACGTCCGCTTCAAGGTCATATCCGCCTTTCTCAGCGGTCGATAACTCTTTCCCTTAGGCGACGATCTTCAACCGGTCTCGACCGCTTTGTTTTGCATGGTAAAGCGCCTCGTCCGCCCGGGCGTAAAGTTCGCGTGCCGTCTCGCCCGGGTGTAATTCGGCGAGCCCAGCCGAGCAGGTATAAGAGAATGTCGGCGCCGAGCGGATGGGCCGCGCGCCTCGAACCGCCATAAGGATCCGGTCGACGATCAGTTCGCCTTGCCCGAGCGTCGTATCGGGCAAGATCAACATGAATTCCTCACCGCCGATGCGCCCAAAACTGTCGCGGCGGCGAACCAGAGGCTGGACGCGGCGTGCAAAATCGATGAGCACGCCGTCTCCAGCTTGATGTCCGTAAACGTCGTTTATGCGTTTGAAGTAATCTAGATCCATGATGCAGGCGCAGCCGCTGACCGACTGCGCCAATGCCTGGCGCGCGACCATGCTCTCGAGCGCTGCCATCATGAAGCGGCGGTTGGAGACGCTGGTCAGTTCGTCCGTCTGCGAAGCCCGCAAGGCAAAATCACGATCTTGCCTTAGGTCACGCTCGCTCGTCTTCATAGGCGTGATGTCGCTGGCGATGCATAGCATCCATCCGTCGCCCTGGACGGTCTCGGTCATCCAGAACCATCTTCCGTCGGCCACATCGGTTTCGAAGGCACGGAACGGGAGCTTGCCACGCCGCGACTGTGCCGAGACCAGCCATGTCTCGAAGTCGGCGGTCTTGATGATCGTGCCCTTCCCCGCCTTGGTATTTCGTCGCATGAGATCAGCCCATAAGGGCGTTTCCTCAGCTTCCAAGGCGTAGGTGGAACGAAACGCGGCGTTTGCATAGCGCAAACGATCATCCTGATCGTAAAGCGCAATCAGGACTGCACTCTCCTCACTCAAACCCGCGAGCCGCTCCGATATCTTGGTCATTCGACTGTTCCAAGCATTTTCAAAACAACGATAGAATCAGACTATGTTAGCAAAACCTAAAAAGATGATGGATGCGATGCCGCTATCGCAATATTATTGGCCGCGACAGCCAAACTAGCTCTACCCCTGCCCCTCCTGCACTCGGCGAGCAGAGTGCTTCGGCCCGTCTCATGCGCGCCGCGGAAGCGGTCAAAGGCGCGGGCGCGCTCACCCAGGACCTCGGCGGCACCACCGCGTCGCCGGAGGACAGCATAAAATGCTGTCAGAGGCCCGGCAGCATCCTGTTTGTCCCTCCCGGGGCCGGCGAATCGCGATCGACTCGCGCCTTCAATGTGGTAGTGTGGCGAGGTGGCGGCACAATATGCTGCGGCGTTGGCAGGTTCGACAGGCGGAGTGGAACGATGAAACTCGACCGGATCGATGTAAAAATTCTGCATGAGTTGCAGAAGAATGGCCGTGTCACCAATGTCGAGCTCGCCGAGCTCGTCAACCTGTCGCCGAGCCCCTGCCTGATGCGGGTGAAGAAGCTCCAGTCGGAAGGCTATATCGAGGGTTATTCCGCGCAGATCAACGTCGCCAAACTCGGCCAGACGCTGACCGTTTTCACGGAGATCACCCTCAAAAATCACCGGCAGATCGATTTCGCCCGGTTCCTGACAACTGTCGAGAAGATCGATCAGGTGATCGAATGCCATCTGGTCTCTGGCGGCTACGACTATCTGTTGAAATTCGTGACGGCCGGCATCGGCGAATACCAGACGATCATGGAGCGGCTCTCCGATATGGAGATCGGCATCGACAAGTATTTCAGTTTCGTCGTTCTGAAATCGCCCATCGTCAAATCGCACATGCCATTGACGAGCCTGTTTCCGCTTTAGTGCGATTGTCGGCCCGGCCGCGGCGGCAACAAGGTCAGAATGCACGCGTGACATCGCCTTGCACCACACGTTTTTCTCCGATCAAAAGGAGTGCTGCTTGCGATGGGGCGATCGGTTGAGCCCTTTGCGGGCGCACCAGCTCCAGCAGGTGGTGCGGCACAACTTGTTATGGGTTGCTGTATCAGCAGTTGGCTGCGGTCAGCCCTTCATGGCCGCGCGTATATCGGGGTCATCAAGCGTGTCATCCAGCGTTCTGCGCGTGCGCTCGATGATGGCGTCGATATCGGCGTCGGTGCAGCAAAGCGGCGGCGCATAGCCGAGGACGCCGTTGGCGAAGGCGCGGATGACCAGGCCGTTTTCCCAGGCGCGGTCGAAGACCCGGCGCGCCGGGTCGGCGGCTGCCGGCAATAGTGTCTTCCTTTCCTTGTCGACCACCAGCTCGATGGCGGCCAGCATGCCGCGACCGCGCACGTCACCGACGAGCGGATGGTCCTTGAGACCCACAAGTCCTTGCATCAGCCGTGCACCGGCCTTGCGGCCGTTCTCCAGGAGGCCCTTTTCATAAAGATTAAGCACTTCGAGGCCGACAGCGGCGCTGACGGGATGGGCCGAATAGGTATAGCCGTGACCGACGGCTGCACCGCCGGCGCCATCGGCGATCGTCTGGTAAACGTGGTCGGTCATGAAGACCGCGCCCATCGGCACATAGCCGGAGGTCAGGCCCTTCGCCGTGGTGATGAAGTCTGGAACGATCTCGTCCTCCTCGCACGCAAAGAGCGGGCCGGTGCGGCCGAAGGCGGTGATCACTTCATCGGCGACAAAGAGGATTCCGAGCTCACTGCAGAGCCCGCGCATCGCCTTCATCCAGCCCTTCGGCGGCACCAGCACGCCGCCGGAGCCCTGGATGGGTTCGGCATAAAAGGCGGCGACGCGCTCCGGGCCGATCTCTCCGACCTTGCGCCGCAGTGCCGCGAGGGAGGCGTTGATGATGGCCTGCGGATCCTGGCCGACAGGGTTGCGGTAGGCGTAATGTGAGGGGATTTTATGCTGCCAGTCGAAGGGGATGCCGAAGCCGGCGTGGAATAACGGAAGCGCCGTCAATCCTGCCCCGACGGTCGATGAACCGTGATAGCCTTGCTCGATGGAGATGAATTGGTCGCGCTGCGGCTGGCCGCGGGCGATCCAGTAGTAGCGGATGAACCGGATCGTGCTATCGACGGCATCCGACCCGCCGAGCGTGAAGTACACATGGTTGAGATCCCCCGGCGCCCGTTCGGCCAATGCCGCGGCAAGCCGGATCGCCGGTTCCGAGCCGAGACCGAAATAGGTGGTCGCATAAGGCAATTCGCGCATCTGCCGCGCTGCCGCCTCGACGATTGATTCATGACCGTAACCGGCATTGACGCACCATAGGCCGGCAAAGCCATCGACCAGCTGCTTGCCGGAAGCATCGGTCACAGTCGCCCCCTTGGCGGAAGCGAGCACACGTACGCCGAGCCTTTCGTGATTGCGGTAGGAGGCGACAGGGTGGACCAGATGGGCGCGGTCGAGTTCGACAAGAGAATTGCTGTACATGTTGCTCTCCGGATCAGCCGAGTGCCTGGTTGGCGAGGGCGAAGATAGTGGCGACGGGTTCGGCGCCGGGAAACGAGGGCTTCATCATGGCGATGCCGCCGCCGACATGGGCGAAACCTTGTTCGGCCACCCAGTCGGACAGTCCTGATGCAGCTGTGGTATCGATTCTGAGGAACGCGCCGGGCCGCAGTGCGATGAAATGCGCGACGAGTGCTTTGGCGTCTTCCAGGTTGCCGGCAACGACGGGGCCGATGACCTCGCCCCGGCCGAAGGTGCGAAGCACTGCAAAACCGGCGACGCCTCCGTCGCGGCGGACCACGGCGAGTTCACCGACCTTGGCGAGATAGGCGATCAGATCGGCGCGATCGGCGCCGAAGGCCTGCCGATCGAGTTCGGTGACCGCGGAGAAATCGGTCATGGTGGCGGCTGACGTGGTCATCGGCGTGGCCACTTCTGCTGCGATGCCCTGATGCTGCAGAATGCGGCCGGTCTGGCGGAAGCCGAGCTTCTCGTAGAGGGGAAGGCCCTCGGCGGTTGCAACAAGCCGGAGCGGTCGTT
The DNA here is from genome assembly GCF_002914525.1 of Rhizobium hidalgonense. Taxonomy (GTDB): domain Bacteria; phylum Pseudomonadota; class Alphaproteobacteria; order Rhizobiales; family Rhizobiaceae; genus Rhizobium; species Rhizobium hidalgonense. The sequence continues at coordinate 150,015 of NZ_LODW01000059.1, forward strand.
CGCCGGCAAGCTCTATTGCAGCATGCATGAGCTTGCGGCCAAGGCCGCGGCCGCGCATGGTTTCATCGACGATGACCATATTGATCGTGGCGCAATCCTGCTTGTAGGGGGTCACGAGCACGGTGCCGACCACCCGGTCGTTCTCAATGGCCACGACGCCCTTGCTCAAGGCGAGCGCCATCTCCCAATCCTGAACGCGATGGGGCCAGCCGGCCTGCCGCGACAGCTGGACGGCGGCACCCAGGTGTTCGGTGCCGAAAGCGGCAAAATCGATCTGGCTTGTCTGCATGACATTTCCTTCATTTCTCAAGTGGAAGTGTGAAGGAGTGCGGGTTGGCTAATCGTCTGAAGGCTGCGCTTCGAGCGGTATCTTATCGTTTTCCCTTTGTCGCCCGCCGCATCTTATGCTGGCATGTGCCCAGAGCTCGCTGCGACCGGCCAGGCTGATGCAATAGCCGTCTCCAGTGCGATGAGCTGATCGAAGCAGAGCAATATAATATAGGGGGACGCAGCTCCCGTCCCCCGTCGTTCAGCATTTACCGGAGGGTTGAGATGCACAAGCATCTGCCAAAGCCGCTTTGGATACAAAATAATCTGCTTCGCCAGCCGCCACATTCAGGCAAGCAGGGGGCGGGACGCGTCTATTATGACTTCACATGCCCCGGTTCACTCTCCAAAGGATATGCCCATGACCCTCTTGCGCCCGAAATACGTCACCTTCGACTGCTACGGCACACTGACCAACTTCCAGATGGCGGAAGCGGCCCGTGACCTTTACCGCAACCAGCTCGACGAGGCGCGGATGGCCGAGTTCATCCGCAATTTCGCCGCCTATCGCCTTGACGAGGTTCTGGGTGACTGGAAGTCCTATGCCGAGGTCGTTCACAATTCGATCGAGCGCACCTGCAAGCGCAACGGTATCAAGTTCAACGAAGAAGACGCTCGCATGGTCTATGAGCGGGTGCCGACCTGGGGTCCGCATGCGGATGTGCCGGCTGGCCTTGCGAAGGTCGCGAAGGAAATCCCGCTGGTGATCCTGTCGAACGCGATGAATTCGCAAATCATGTCGAATGTCGAAAAGCTCGGCGCTCCGTTCCATGCGGTTTACACCGCCGAACAGGCACAGGCCTACAAGCCGCGCCTGCAGGCCTTTGAATATATGTTCGACATGCTTGGATGCGGCCCCGAAGATGTCGTGCACTGCTCCTCGTCGTTCCGCTATGACCTTATGTCGGCCAACGATATCGGCATCAAGAACAAGGTGTGGGTCAACCGCCGCCATGAACCCGCCAACCCGTACTATGGCTATGTCGAGATCGCCGACATTTCCGGCCTGCCGGGCGTTTTCGGTCTCTGACCCAAACGAGGAATGCGCGGGCGTGTCTGCCCGCGCATTCCTCGAAGTGGTTGATCGTGCTCGCAGACTCGCAATTCGATAGTGGCCGTAGCGCCCCTACAATGTGGTTCCCTCCTTGTCGGCCTTAAGCCTGCCTGTGAGGACCACGCGAACTCTCCAAAGACGTAAAGCTCGAGGGCCGGCCTGCAGCCGGATCGATCGAAGCCCGAGATTGCCAAGATGTGTGTCGCGATGGCCGTTACGCAAAAATGTGGCGCCCGCGTGCGCCACATTGCCGGTTCTCATCTCGCTAGCGCGCCAGGCTCAGCTCAGCCCGCCGATGTGGAAGCTCTTCATTTCGAGATATTCCTCGATGCCGACCTGCGCTCCCTCGCGGCCGAGGCCGGACTGCTTGACGCCGCCGAAGGGGGCGACTTCGGTGGAAATCGCGCCGGTGTTGAGTCCGATCATGCCGAATTCGAGGGCTTCGCCGACGCGCCAGGAGCGCTTCAGGTTTTCGGTGTAGAAATAGGCAGCAAGGCCGAAGGGTGTGCCGTTGGCGATTGCAATCGCCTGTTCTTCCGTCTCGAAACGGAAGAGCGGAGCAACGGGGCCAAAGGTTTCTTCGCTGGCGAGCAACATATCGGTCGTCGCCTCCGTCAGCACCATGGGCGCGGCGTATTGCGGCCCTTCCGCCACCGAGCTGCTCCGGGCGGAAATCCTGGCGCCCTTGCCCAGAGCGTCGTCGACATGGCGGGTGATCTTTTCGATGGCCGCAGCGTTGATCATCGGGCCGACGACAGTGCCTGGTTCCGTTCCGGGACCGACCTTCATGGCCTTGACGCGGGCGCCGAGCTTCTCGGCAAAGGCGTCGTACACCCCGGCCTGCACCAGGATGCGGTTGGCGCAGACGCAGGTCTGGCCGCCGTTGCGGAACTTGGCCATGATGGCGCCTTCGACCGCGAGATCGAGATCGGCATCGTTAAAGACGATGAACGGTGCATTGCCGCCCAGTTCGAGGGAGAGCCGCTTCACGCTGTCGGCGGCGCCGCGCATCAACAGCGAGCCGATCCGGGTCGAGCCGGTGAAGGAGATCTTGCGCACCGTCGGGTTTACCATGAACTCGTTGCCGATCTGCGTCGGCATGCCGGTGACGATGTTGATCACGCCTGCCGGAATGCCGGCACGCTCGGCAAGGACACCCATGGCGAGCGCCGAATAGGGTGTGAACTCCGAAGGCTTGATGACAACCGTACAGCCGGCCGCCAAGGCAGGCGCCACTTTTCGGGTGATCATGGCGATCGGGAAATTCCACGGGGTGACGATGGCGCAGACGCCGACCGCCTCCTTGAGCACGACGATGCGGCGATCCGGTGTCGGTGAGGGAATGGTGTGGCCGCCGATGCGGCGAGCCTCTTCGGCAAACCATTTGACGAAGGAAGCACCGTAACGGACCTCGACACGCGATTCATCGAGTGGCTTACCCTGTTCAAGCGTGATGAGCAGCGCCAGATCCTCGAGATTTTCGATCATCAGCGCGTACCAACGCTCGAGCAGAACGGCGCGTTCGGCGTGTGTCCTCTTCTTCCACGACGCGAAAGCTGCCTGCGCTGCCTCGATTGCCGCGCGGGTCTCGGCGGTCCCCATGTCCGGAACAGTGCCAAGGTTCTCCTGGGTGGCGGGATTGACGACGCTCACCGTCTGGCCCGAAGTTGCAGGCGACCAGATTCCGTCGATCAGGCCTGCCTGCTGGAAAAGGTCTTTGTCTCTCAACTCAAGCATCTGGTTTCCTCTCTGACCATTGGCTGCGGCCGCAAGAGCCACCGTGTTGGATGAATTCGGTCTTGCGCCGTCATCGATGCGTGTTTCTGAACAAAGCCTACCGAAACGGGACAAGCAGCATGCATCGACTGTGGGGGCCGCTGCGGTGGAAAATAACGTTTTCAGCGATGTCACAGTCATCTCGGCGCGGCAGAGGGCAAGCATGCCGTACAGTCGACCGCGAAGGGATCCCAAACGCGCAGTCGGGCCTCGGCATCATGCTCTAGAAGTAGCCGAGGATAGATTTCACCTCGAGATATTCCAGCATGCCCTCAACGCCGTACTCGCGCCCATTTCCAGATTGCTTGAAGCCGCCAAAAGGCGCGTGTGGATCCCAGGTAGGGTAGTTGAGATGCACCTGACCGCAGCGGATCTGGGACGCGACGTCCCTAACGACGTCCATATTCCCGCCCTGCACATGCGCACCCAGGCCGTAGACAGTATGGTTGGCGATGGTGATGGCCTCCTCAACCGTGTCGTAGGGAATGAGGCAGAGAACTGGGCCGAAGATCTCCTCCTGGGCGATGCGCATCTCCGTGTGCACGTCCGAGAAAATCGTCGGCTTAACGTAGAAGCCTGCATTCAGACCGGCGGGGCGACCCTCGCCGCCGGCGACGAGCGTTGCGCCTTCGGCAATACCAACGCCGATCATGGTCTGGATCCGATCGAACTGGGCGCGGTTGGCGATCGCACCGTGCGTAGTGGCTTCTGAGAGGGGATCACCGATCACGATCTTGTCTGCGGCTTTTCTGGCGAGCGACTCGATTTCGGGCAGTCGCGCCCGCGGCACGATCATCCGCGTCGGCGCGCTGCATGATTGGCCGAGATTGCGGAAGGCAGCGGCGATGCCCATGGAAACGGCGAAATCGAGATCGGCGTCCGGCAGGATCACGTTCGGGGACTTACCGCCGAGCTCCTGGGCGACGCGTTTGACGGTCGGCGCGGCCGCCTGGGCCACCGCGATTCCCGCCCGGGTAGAGCCGGTAATGGAAATCATGTCCACATCCGGATGGGACGCGAGAGCCGAACCGACGGACGGGCCGTCGCCATTGACGAGGTTGAAGACGCCAGCAGGAAAACCCGCTTCCTCGATCGCCTCCGCAAACAGCAGCGCGTCGAGGGGAGAAAGCTCGCTGGGCTTCAGCACGACCGTGCAGCCTGCGGCGAGCGCCGGCGAAACCTTGGCGGTGATCTGGTAGAGCGGCCAGTTCCATGGCGTGATGAGCGCGCAGACGCCGATCGGTTCGTGGGCGATGGCGGTGTGGCCGCGCTGCTTGATGAAGGGGAATGCTTGCAGGACATCACGAGCGGCCTTGACATGGGCGATCGCCAGCGGCACTTGCGCGGTGCGGGCATATCCGATCGCCGCGCCCATTTCGAGGCTCAGGCATTGTGCGAAGAGCTCGCTGCGCGCTTCGAGCAGCGCCTGCAGGCGATCAAGCAGTCCGATACGATAGTTCGGCTCGGTACGGCTCCAGGTGGCAAAGGCCCGCCGGGCCGCGGAAACCGCAGCGTCGACATCCCAGTGGTTTCCAAGCGCAAACCGCGTCACAGCCTCTTCCGTGGCAGGATTGACCAAGGTGCCCTTGGCGGCGCCCCTGGCTTCGAGCCATTGACCGTCGATGAAGAATTTGTCGAGACGACCGCCGCGGGACAGGTGTTCGAGAGGTGCTGTCATCCGACAAGGTCCTTAACGCGGTAATAGGCACCGACGACGGGCAGGAACCACGGGTTTCCGGTATGCATCGGAACAGCGGGCCAGGCGAAGCCGTCGAGCGGATTGGCGTCCTTGCGCCCCATCGCCATATTGGCCAGCGCGCTGCCCATGAGGGTCGACAACTGGGCGCCATGGCCGGAATAGCCCATGCTGTAAATGACACCGTCGGCGTTGCCCGCGCGGGGATAACGGTCTTGCGTGCAACCGACGAGGCCGCCCCAGCAATAATCGATCTCGACGTCTGAAAGCTGCGGAAACATGCCGACCATCTGCTGGCGCAAAAGCTGGCCGGAGCTGACGTCGGTTTTCTGGTTGGACACGGCCGAAAATCTCGCCCTCCCCCCGAACAGCATGCGGTTGTCGGGCGTCAGGCGGAAATAGTTGGAAATGTTGAGCGAGTTGGTGAAGTTGCGGTTGCCGGGAACCGTCGCGGCGACCTCCTGCGGGGTTAGCGGACGTGTCGCAATGATGAAGGAAGCGATTGGCATCAGCCTTCGGCGGAAATAGTTAAAGGCGCTTGGCGTATAGGCGTCGGTCGCCAGGATGACCTGGCGCGTTGTGAGCGAGCCGGTCGATGTGGTGAGCCGCCAACCATTGGGCACCTGCTCTCGGCCGGTGACCGGGTTCCGCTCCCAGATCACCGCGCCATGGCGGTGGGCCGCTTCCGCCATGCCGTTGGCGTAGCGCCCCATATGCATCATGGCGGATTTCGGATAGAGAATCCCGCCATGGAAGGCATCCGATACCACCTCCTTGCGGAGATCCTCGCGCGTAAGCCATTCGGCTGAGGGGTCGACCTCACGACGGATTTCTTCGGACATCGCCTGCAGCTTGCTGACATGAGACGGCTTCGCGGCAAGTTTGAGCTTGCCGCCCCTGCGGAAGTCGCAGGCGATCTTTTCTTCCTCGATGATCCGTTCGATCATGTCGATCGAATCATCATAGGCGCGCCACAAGCGGCGCGCCCGGTCTTCTCCGAGATGCTGCCTGGCGGCGCCAAAGCTTGCGAAATGACCGCTGTTAAGGTGCCCGCCATTGCGGCCGGACGCACCATACCCAACGTGCTCGGCTTCCAGCAGAGCGACCTTCGCACCGGATTGGGCCAGCGTGCGCGCGGCATTGAGCCCGGTGAAGCCGGCTCCGATCACCGCAACCTCGAAATCGCCCGAGACCGGGTCGGCGCTGCTTCCGGCGAATGGGATCGAGGTATCATGCCAGTAGGAAGCAAATTTCATTGGCGTATGCCTTCTGCTCGTCAATTTGAATGCATGGAGTATATGCCCGCTTGCGTTGGAGGAGTGCGGCGCGGGCGGCCTTGTTTCGCAACAATCGCCTGTGTTCGGGGCAGCAAACCACAGCATATTCTGTTTATGCGCCAACCCCGCAGTCCACCCCCGGAAGCCACAGATTCGGATCTATGCAGCATTCTGTCCCTTGCCCGGATTCAAGGAAGCCGGGCGAACAACGGCCCGGCACCGAGGTGCGGATGGGCACCGGCACCAAAAATGGGAGTGACATGATGACCGGTAAACCCATGCTGCTCATCGAGGCGAAAAGCGTATCAGCCTCTGAAGGCAAACGAAGCACCTTGGGACCAGACGACATATTTGGGACCGACCGCGACGTCGTTTGGAGCAGCGCCTCGGGCGGGTTCCCGCCGGATCGGCTTGGCGAGATAACCGGATCGGCCGCCCCGATCTGCTTTTCAGACATCAGCCGATATGAGAGGCGCGCCGTCATTCGGCGCGCCTCGTCGGCGAGTGCTCAGTCGTAAACGCAAACGTAGATCTTGCGCACGGTTTCGATGGTACGCCAGACGCCGACAAAACCGGGCTTCATCACGAAGCTGTCGCCAGCTCGATAGGTCATCGTCTCGCCGCCTTTCTCATCGATTTCGACAACACCGGAAAGGATGTGGCAGAATTCGTAGACCGTGCCCTTGATCGAATGGTGTTCGCCGGGCGTCGCCTCCCAAATGCCGGTGAGCACCTTTTCACCTTTTGAGGCATCCTGTGCCCAGGTCTTGTAGGCCGGATTGCCTGAAATCAGCCGTTCTGGGTCCGGCACGGCCTGCTTTGGGGCAAAATTCGGATCGGTATCGATAGTCAACAGAAGCGACATGTCATTTTCCTCGTTTAATAACCGCGTGTCCGATCGACCAGGCCGATCAGGTTTTTGCCGGCGCGGTGGCGCCGAATATTTTCAATGACCGAGTGCGCTGCCGTTTCCGGCTGCGTGACGGAGGCGATGTGCGGCGTGATCGCCACTTTTGGATGTTGCCAGAGCGGATGTTCTGCCGGCAGCGGCTCGGGATCGGTGACGTCGAGCATGGCCGCGGCGAGACGGCCATGGTCGAGCGCCTCGATCAGTGCCGTCTGGTCGAGATGGGCCCCGCGACCGACATGCAACAGTCGTGCGCCGGCCGGCAATTGGGAGAAGAGGTCGGCATTGAGTATGCCGCGCGTCTCATCGGTAAGCGGCAGCAGGCAGACGAGAATGTCGGTCTCTGCCAGAAAAGCGGCAAGCCCATCCGTGCCATGATGACAGGTGACGCCGTCAATTTGCTTTTTGCTTCGGCTCCATCCTGCGAGAGGAAACTGGAATGGCTTCAAACGCTCGATCGCCGCCTGCGCCAGGATGCCGAGACCCAGGAAGCCTATTCTGCGCCGGGCGGCCTGCGGTACGGCCAGCGGTTGCCAGGCACACTGTTTCTGCAGCTCCCGATAAGCCAGCATCTCCCGGTGGAGCGTCAGGATGCCAAGCGTGACATATTCCTGCATCATCCGGATAATACCATCCTCGACCATGCGGACGACCGCTACAGGCTCCGGCACGCTGTCCTGTTTGAATTGATCGATGCCGGCGCCGATGGAAAACAGCACTTCCAGATTGCGGTAGCGCGAGATGTCAGCGGGGACCGTCCAGGTCAGGAGATAGCGTACCTTGTCCGGATCCACCGGTTGGCCCGGCCCGACGAACTGCAGATCCGGAAGCTCGCGCGCAAAAATCTCCCGGAAAATCGCACCGCGGGCGGCATCGGAGTTGAAGAGAAACGCCATGGAAATCGCTTATCCTTCAGCCTTCGGCAAGATGGTTGCCGAGTTTGGCGATCATCGTCTGGCATGCTGCAAGCTCGCCGACCTCGATATATTCGTCGGGCCGGTGCGCACGGGCGATATCCCCGGGCCCGCAGATGATGGAATCGATGCCGGCCTGCTGGTATAGGCCTGCCTCTGTGCCGTAACTCACAGCGGCAAGCGGCTCCCGCCCGGTCAATTCCGTCAGCAGCGCCGCGAAATTGCTGCCTTCGGGGAGCGCAAGTCCGGGATAGGCGCTCAGCTCATGCCAGCCCACCTGGAATCCCTGATCTCTGAGTGCAGCGAGTCTGGTTTTTACCGGCTCGAGCAGCGATGACGGCGAAATATCAGGCACCGCGCGGACCTCGACATCGCAGGTGCAGCGATCCGGAATGATGTTGACCGACTGGCCGCCGGCAATGACCCCAACCTGCAGTGACGAATAGGGAGGCGCGTAATCATGGTGGAATGGGCCGCTCGTCAGGGACTGGCCGTATTCCGCGACCTCCGTGATCAGTTTGGCCATGGCATGAATGGCGTTCAGCCCCAGGTCGGGGCGCGAGGAATGACCTGACCGGCCGATCACCTCCAGCCGGACGGCTGCCTTGCCCTTATGCCCGCGCACCGCCTGCATTCGGCTCGGTTCGCCGATGATCGCCCCCAGCGGGGCATTGCACAGCTTCGGCAGCTCGGCAATGAGATGCGGGACGCCACGGCTGCCTGCCTCCTCGTCATAGGAGAAGGCAAGGTGAATTGGCCGCCGGAGCTTCATGGCGGCAAGTTTTGGCAGTGCGGCCAAGGCGCAGGCGAGAAAACCTTTCATATCGCTGGCGCCGCGTCCATAAAGCCTGTCTCCCGCCGCGCGCAGAACGAATGGATCCGAACTCCATTCCGGTTCGCCGGCCGGCACGACATCCATGTGCCCGGACAGAATGTAACCTCGGCCTTCGCGCGGTCCGACAGTCGCAAAAAGGTTGTATCGGTCACCTTCCGGGCCAGGATGGACTGTCACGTCGGCTCCCGCCTTTCGGCAATAGTCGCCTATCCAGTCGGCAATCGCGCCGTTCGGCGTTCCAACAACGGAGGGGAACGCGACCAGCTTCGCGAGAATATCGGTGACGTTCATGGGTGACCAAGTTGCCTTTTGAGGGGTCCAGATGCTAACTAGCCTAAGCAAAGGCAGGAGATTTGCCTGCTGAGTGGGGCCTTGGTTCAGCTGAAGATTTCGAATTGTTGCGGCGAACAGGCCAATCCTGCTGGCCTTGGTGTGCGATATTGTGACTTGGTTGCAATCGGCGCGGATCAAAGACGCTGTCTACCTCCAGTGCAGTCTGGTGATCTGGCGAATGGAGCGGATACCCGAATATGCAAAAATCAGTGCGGCTGAAATCGTTCGAATTGATCGCACAGGATATCAACAGTGTCGACGTCAGCCTGCTTCACGCGCTGTCGATCGGTGTCGGCTGGCCGCACCGGCCCAAGGACTGGGATTTCCTGCGGCGCGCGGGCCCGGGCATCGTCGCCGTCGATGGGATCGGACGTGTATTCGGAAGCGCGATGTGGTTTCCGCATGGAGAGGATTTCGCCACGATCGGGCTGGTGATCACGTCGCCACGCACGCAGGCGCAAGGGACCGGCCGATGGCTCATGGAGCAAGTGTTCGAGCAGTGCGGCGACCGCAATCTGAGTCTGAATTCAACTCATGCGGCTTATAGGCTCTATGTTTCTCTTGGCTTCACCAAGGAAGCGATTGTCTATCAATACCAGGGAGATGTAACGCCTAAGCTCCCTCCCCTGCCGGAGCTGAATGGGCAGCTGAGCGAATTGTCAAACGACAATGTCGAGGAGATCAAGGCTCTCGATACCCGCGCCTTCGGCACCGATCGCGGCAAATTGCTCGCCTTGCTTGCGGAAGGTGCTGCCATCTGCACGCTCCGGAGGGGCGCCGAAATCGTCGGCTATTCCATGTGCCGCGAGTTCGGACGCGGCCATGTGATCGGTCCGATCGTAGCAAGTAATGATCAGGACGCGATCCACCTCGCAGCCGTGCATCTCAAGGATTTGGCAGGCCGTTTCGCGCGCGTCGACACGCGGGAGAAGGGTCTGTTCGCCGAGTTCCTTCAGCAAAGCCGCCTTGCCGTCTCGGAAACCGTTACCACCATGTCCAGGGGGCGCCATTTCCTGAATGGGAAGAGCGGCGAGCCGGCGGTGTATGGTCTGGCCGGCCATGCCTTAAGCTAGGCAGCCGTGGAACGGAACTGCCGGGCGATACCGCAGAGTTTTTGCAAAGAAAACGCAAACGCCCTATCCTCGCTTCGACGATGACCCTGCCGCAACTGCGTCCAGGCGCTATGGTGAGGGAAAGCAAGGGCGAAGCATGGGACAGGTTACGAGCCTTCAGCAGAGGATGACGATTGTCGGCGATCTCAACGCTGCCTCCTTTGTCCCCTGGATCCGGCGCCATGCCGCCAAGCTCGGGCTCTCGCACCACATATCTCATACGAGTTCGATGCGGATCGAGGTTGAGGTTTCAGGACCGGAGGATTTGATCGACATGATGGAGGTGGGCTGCTCTCTGGGGCCAATCGACGTATGGGTCGAGAGCATAGAACGCACGGCGATTACCCGCGAAACAGCCCAGCGCCAGCCACAATCTTTTGGTGTGTGCATATAATTTAATCAACGTTGCCAATGCGAAATAATTATGCAAACGTGAGCCGTTGAGCGCGATGCCCCAGGGGGAGCGAGCTCGGCAAAACAGCCATGTTCAGGAAGTCTCGTCATGCCATCCGATACGACCGGCTTTTGGACGCCAGTCGCCCTCTCCCGGGATTTGCCGGCCGGAACCGCGATGCCGGCGCGGACGGCATCTGGTTCGATTGCCCTTTGGCGAAGCGCTTCGGGGCGCATATCGGCATCGGCGGACCGCTGTCCGCATCGCGGCATGCGGCTGTCTCACGGCTTCGTGCGCGGCGAGGCGCTTTCCTGCATCTATCACGGCTGGAGCTATGACCAGGCCGGGCATTGCCTGCGTATCCCCGCCCATCCGGGGCTAGCGCCACCGGAAACCATCCGCGTTGCCACCTATGATGTCGAGGAAACGGGCAGCGTGATCTGGGTGGCCATGGGCACGCCGGCGTCGAAGCCGCCGAGGCTTGACGGTCTTGTTCCCTTGCGTTCCCTGACGGCGTTCGCCAACATTGCGGCGATCGAGGCGGCGGCCGGCGCGAAGGCGAGCCCTGACGGTATCGTCGAGATCGATGCATCCACCGGGACCATCTCTCTGCTACTATCCCCCCAAGACGGACAGACGCTGATCCATGTGCTGCTGAAGGGCGATCTCGGCCCAGCCGGAGCCATCGGCGCGTCGCGGGCCGCCGAAAGCCTGCGCCGCCGGGCTGAGGGACTTCAGAAAAAGGAGGTCGCGCGGTGAGCATGCAGGCGATGATCGACGAATGGTATCCGGTCGGGCTTTTCAGCCAGCTTGACCGCGCCGGTCGCAAGACGGCGCTGATGGGTGAGCCGATCGACGTAGCATGCGATGCCGACGGCAATGCGAGGGTGACGGGCAGAGATGGTCGAGCGCTGCCGGTGCGCGTCCGCTACGGCCATGTCTGGTCCTCGCTGGGCGAGCCGAAGAAGGAGCTTTTCCCGATTCCCGAGGCCGACCAGCCCGGCCGCCGCTTCGTCGACGTCGGCGTGGTGCGGGTGCGCTGCTCGCCGCTGCGCGCCGTCGAGAATTTCCTCGATATCGCCCATTTCCCCTTCGTCCACACCGATATTCTCGGCGCCGAGCCGCATACCGAGGTCCAGAACTACAAGGTCGAGATCCGCGAGGAAGAAGACGAGGTCTGGGCAACGCAGGTGAAATTCTACCAGCCGCAGGCCGCCAAATCGGCAAGCGGGGGCATCACCACCGAATATATGTACCGCGTGCCGGCACCGACCTGCTCCGTGCTTTACAAGACCTGTCCGCCGCGCCCGAGCGAATGGGATGTCATCACGCTCTTCGTGCAGCCGCTGGCCGAGGACCTCTGCGACGTCTGGCCATGGATGGCGCTTTTCGACGACGAGACCGCGATGACAGATCTTATCCACTTTCAGCAGACGATCTTCCTGCAGGACCGTTCGATCCTCGAAAACCAGATCCCGCGGCTCCTGCCGCTCGACCCCGGCATGGAAATCCCCACACGGGCCGATCTGACGTCGATCGCCTACCGGCGCTGGCTGAAGCGGCACAATTATACTTACGGCGCACAGCTGGTGGCGCAATGAAGCTCTACGACTACATCCTCTCTCCGAGCTGCTACAAGGTGCGCCTGATGGCGGCGCTGACCGGCGTGAAGCTTGAACTGCGCCCGGTGGATTTCCATCCCGGCGCCGAGCATCGCGGCCCGGAACTCCTGGCGCTCAATCCGGCGGGATCCATTCCGATCCTGGAGGATGGCGATCTGATCCTGAGCGAATCCTCGGCCATTCTCGTCTATCTTGCCGCCAAGGCCGCACCCGTATGGCTGGGCAACGGTGCGGCCCGGGAAGCGGCCCAGGTGCAGCAATGGCTGTCCTTCTCCGGCCGGCTGACGGCAAGCCTCGGCAGCGCGCGGCTGCATGAAATGCTGCTGCGGCCCGGGGATATCGCTGCGCTGCAGGCCCAGGGCATTACAGCACTTCGCGAGCTCGAGGCCGGGCTTGTCGAGCAGGGTCTTCACGGCAAGCGCTTCCTCGCCGCCGACCGGCCGACGGTCGCCGACATCGCCTGTTTTCCCTATGTAGCGCTGGCGCCCGATGGCGGCGTAACGTTGGATCCTTATCCGGCCATCCGGCTCTGGTCCAGGGCGTTGCGCGCCCTCGACAACTTCATCGAGATGCCGGGTATCCACCGGCTGCACGAGTTGAAGCCCGAACCCCATATCGCACCGGGCGAGGCGTGACATGGCCGGCTATCTTCTGAAGAACTGCGCGGCTGTGATCGTCGATGAGGGCAAGGGGCCGGTCGCCCGTCGCAATGTCGACCTCCTGACCAACGGGCCGGCGATCGTGGCCATCGGCGAAAATCTGGCCGCGGACGCGCTGCCTGCCGGCACGACTGTTCAGGATGCTGCCGGCTGGTTCGTCTATCCCGGCCTCGTCAACACCCATCATCATTTTTTCCAATGCTTCGTGCGCAACCGCGCCGATCTCGACTGGACGAAGCTTTCGGTCATCGAGTGGCTCGATCGCATCTACCCGATCTTTTCGCAGCTCAACGAGGCATGTTTTTACCACTCCTCGGTCACGGCGATGGCCGAGATGATCAAGCATGGCTGCACCACGGCTTTCGACCATCAGTATAATTTCCCCCGGCATGCCGGAAAGCGGCTGATCGACCGGCAGTTCGAGGCGGCCGAACTGCTCGGCATGCGTTTCCACGCCGGCCGCGGCGGCAATACCCTGCCGAAGTCGGAGGGCTCGACCATTCCCGACGAGATGCTGGAAACGACCGACGAATTCATCGCCGACTGCGCCCGGCTGATCGACATCTATCACGATACTGGCCCCTTCAGCATGCGCCAGGTCGTGGTCGCGCCCTGCCAGCCGGTCAATTGCTATCGTGAGACCTTCGTGGAATCGGTGGCACTGACGCGCGATCGCGGCGTCATGATGCACACGCATGTCGGTGAGGGCGAAAGCCCGGTCATTCAAGCGCGGCATGGCATGCGCACCGTCGACTATCTCGAAGAACTCGGTTTTGCCGGACCCGACGCCTTCTATGCCCATTGCTGGGAACTGACCCACGACGAATTGAGGACGATGGCTGCCAGCGGCACTGGTGTCGCGCATTGCCCGGAACCGGTCTATCTGGTCGGCGCCGAGGTTACCGACATTCCCGCCATGGCGGCTTTCGGCCTGCGCATCGGCCTCGGCTGCGACGGCGCTGCCTCCAACGACAATTCCAACCTGATGCACTGCCTGCACTCCGCCTACATGCTGCAGTGCCTCGTCTCCTCCAGCCGCGCCCATCCCGTGCCGCCGCCGGCCGATTTCCTCGGTTATGGCACGACCGGCGGCGCCAGCCTGCTCGGCCGGCGCGATATCGGCCGGCTCGCCCCCGGTATGGCCGCCGACCTGTTTGCGATCGACACCCGACGCATGGATTATGTCGGCACGCGGCACGATCCGCTGAGCCTGATTGCCCGTGTCGGCATCAGCATGGCGACAGATTTGACCATGATCAATGGCCGCATCGTCTGGCAGAAGGGCGAGTTTCCCGGGCTTGACGAAGCCAAGCTGGCTGCCGACGCCGAGGCGGCGCTATCCGCCGTGGAATTTTAGAAAACCAAAGAGGGAACTGAGAACATGACAAGACTGACCCGCAGAAACCTGATGACGGCCGCTGCCGCCACCGGCCTTGCCGGCGTGCTCGGCAGCCGCATGGCTTTTTCCGCTGACGCGCCGCTCGGCATCACGCTCGTCGTCCCCTCGCCGATTGGCGACGTCGGCTGGGGGCACGCGCTGGCCGCCGGTCTCGAGCCGATCAAGGCCGCTTACGGTGACAAGGTGAAGGTCACCGTGCTTGAGAATATCGCGGAAGGCCCGGATGCCGATCGCATCATGACCAAGACCGTTGCCGATGGAAACAAGTTCCTGATCGCCGGCTCCTTCGGCTATCAGAACGGTGCGCTGCAGATCGCCCGCCGCGATCCGAGCGTCACGGTTCTGCATGCCTCCGGTTTCCAGGTGGCTCCGAACTTCTCGCCGTTCGCCGCCAAATATTTCCAGGGCACCTATCTGCTCGGCATGGCAGCAGCAGCGCTCAGCAAGACGGGCAAGCTCGGCTCCGTCTCGGCCTTTGCGATCCCTGAGCTCATCACCTCCATCAATGCCTTCACGCTCGGCGCCCAGGCAGTGAAGCCGGATATCGAAGTCTCGGTCGTCTGGGTCAATTCCTGGTTCGACCCGGCCAAGGAGCAGGAGGCGGCCAAGGCACTGATCGCGCAGAAATGCGACGTGATCTTCTCCAACGCCCAGGACACGCCATCCGTCATCTCGGCTTGCGAAGAAGCCGGCGTCTACGCCTTCAACCTCAATTCGTCGATGAAGAAATATGCGCCGAAAACCTATCTCGGCTGCGTCTCGACCGATTGGTCGCCGTTCTTCAAGGCTTCGGTCGATGCCCATCTCGCCGGTACGTTCAAGGGGGCCAATGCGTTCCTCGGCGTCGCCGACAAGGTCGTCGAGGTGGTCGACTGGAGCGCCGATATTCCGGCCGACGTGATGGCCAAGATCAAGGCGATCGAGGCAAAGATCGCCGATGGCAGCTTCTCGCCCTTCACCGGGCCGATCGCCAAAGCCGACGGCAGTGAAGGTGTCGCATCGGGCGCCACCATGGCCGACCCCGAGATCATCGCCATGAATTGGCACGTCAAGGGCGTGTCGACGCCGCTGCCGAAATAACGCATGACCGCTCCCCTCCTGTCGCTGCGCGGCATTTCGAAAAGCTACGGCCAGATCCACGCCAATCAGGCGATCGATCTGGACGTGGCTCCGCAATCGATCCATGCGATCCTCGGCGAAAACGGTGCGGGAAAATCGACGCTGATGAAGCTGATCTACGGCGTCGAGCAACCGGATGACGGGGACGTCATTTGGCAAGGAAAACCCCTGCGCCTCGCCTACCCCGCGGAAGCGAGGCGCAACGGCATCGGCATGGTCTTCCAGCACTTTTCGCTGTTCGAGACCCTGACCGTCCTGGAGAATATTCGGCTGGTCGTGCCGGGTGGGAAGGCCGACCTTAAAGAACGCATCCGCACACTCGGCCGGGAATTCGGCCTCGAAGTCGATCCGCTTGCCCATGTGCATTCGCTGTCTGTCGGTGAACGGCAACGGGTGGAGATCATCCGAAGCCTGATGGCCAATCCGAAGCTGCTGATCCTTGACGAACCCACTTCCGTCCTGCCGCCGCAGCTGGTGGAGAAGCTGTTCGACACGCTGCGTCGTCTGCGCGACGGCGGCGTTTCCATCCTGCTGATTTCCCACAAGCTCGAGGAAATCCGGGCGATCTGCGACCGGGCGACGATCCTGCGCGGCGGACGCGTGACCGGGCACGTCGACCCCCGTGAACATGATGCCCATGACCTTGCCGGCATGATGATCGGCCGCGATATGCCAACGCCCATCCCGGCGCTGCCGCGGTCGGGTGGGGAAAAGCGGCTGGAGGTCATCGGGCTGGATTACCGGCCCGACGATCCCTTTGCGGTGCCGCTCTCCGGCATCAGCCTCGAAGTGCGTGCCGGCGAAATTCTCGGCATTGCCGGCATTTCGGGCAACGGCCAGAGCGAGCTTGCCGCGTTGATTTCAGGCGAGACGGTGCTGGGGCGCGAACAGCGCGACCGGATCTATATGCTGGGAACGGATGTCGGCAGGCTCGATGCCGCCGCGCGGCGGAGGCTCGGATTTGCCTTCGTGCCGGAAGACCGGCTCGGACGCGGCGCCGTCCCCGAAATGTCGCTCGTCCTCAACAGCCTGCTGACGGCCCATCCGCTCAAGCTTTTGCGGAGTGGTCTCATCGACAGGACGCGGGCGGTGGCCTTCACCAGCGATTGCATCCACCAATACGATGTCCGCACGCCCGGCCCGGATGCGGAAGCCGGCACTTTGTCCGGCGGCAATCTGCAGAAGTTCATTGTCGGTCGCGAAATCATGCTGTCGCCGAAATTGCTCTTCGTGGCGCAGCCGACCTGGGGTGTCGATATCGGCGCCGCATCCGCCATCCGCAGCCGCCTGATCGCATTGCGCAACCAGGGCATGGCGATCCTCGTCATTTCCGAGGAGCTCGAAGAGCTGTTCGAACTCTGCGATTCCATCCACGTGATGTACCACGGCAGGCTCAGCCCGCCGCTCGCCACCCGGGACACGAAACCCGAGCAGATCGGCCGATATATGATCGGAGCACAAACCTCGCCCGAGAAAGTCCATTCATGAGTGCCTGGTCTCCTGCTTTCCTCCCCACGCTCGTGCGCCGGGAGCGCGCCTCGCTTGCCGCGGCCTTCCTTGCGCCGGTTATCGCACTCGGGGGGGCGATCGTTCTCAACCTTGGCCTTTACATTTTGATGGGCCGCGACCCCGTCGCGGTGGTCTATGCGCTGCTTTTCGAGCCCTTCCTCTCCTGGGCGTCATTTTCGGAAGTGCTTTTGAAGACCGGCCCGCTTCTCCTCATCGCTCAGGGACTGGCGATCGGCTTCCGCGCCAAGGTCTTCAATATCGGCGCTGAAGGCCAGTTCATTCTCGGCGCGATCTTCGCCTCTGCCATTCCCGTCTGGTTTCCGCAGGCGACGGGCCAGTGGATCTGGCCGGCGATGCTGCTGCTCGGCGCGCTCGGCGGCGCCTTCTGGGCTTCGTTCACCGCCTTCTGGCGCGTGCGTCTCAATGCCAACGAGATCCTCGTTTCGCTGATGCTGAGCCTCGTTGCGGTGCAACTGCTGAACTATCTGCTGCTCGGCCCCTGGAAGGATCCGAACGGCTTCAACTTCCCGCAGTCGGTGATGTTCCAATATGATGCGATGATCCCGACCCTGATTTCCGGCACCCGCCTCAACGTCTCGTTCCTCATCACGCTTGTCTTGTCCTTCGCGGCCTGGATCTTCATGCAGAAGAGCTTCATCGGCTACAAGCTGCAGGTCGGCGGTCTGGCGCCGCGGGCTGCCGGTTATGCCGGCTTCAGGGAGGGTTGGGCAATCTGGCTGTCGCTGCTGATCGGCGGCTTTGCCGCCGGTCTTGCAGGGGCAGCCGAAGTCGCCGGTCCGCTCGGCCAGCTGCAGCGTTCGATTTCGAGCGGCTACGGCTATGCGGCGATCATCGTCGCCTATCTCGGCGGCCTGCACCCGCTCGGCATCATTGTCTCGGCGCTTGTTATGGCGGTCATCTATATCGGCGGCGACAATGCCATGGTCTCGGCCAACCTGCCGATCGCCGCCGTTCGGGTTTTCCAGGGCAGCCTGCTGCTTGCCTATCTCGTTGCCATCGCCTTCGTGCGCTACCGTCTCGAATGGCCCCGCACCGCCCATCGGAGCCATTCATGAACGCCATCGAGTTCATTCTGGCCGGCATGCTTGCGGCGGCGACACCCTTTCTTCTCGCAGCGCTCGGCGAACTGGTGGCAGAGCGCGCCGGCGTCCTCAACCTCGGGGTCGAGGGATTGATGGCCCTCGGCGCCGTGCTTGCCTTCATCGTCGTCTACCACGGCGGCGGACATCTTCTCGGCTTTGTCGTCGCGGGGCTGGGCAGTGCAGCCCTGTCCCTGCTCTTTGCCTTCGTCACGCTCGGGTTCCGGGCAAATCAGGTGGCGGCAGGCCTTGCCATCGGCATTTTCGGCCAGGGCCTCTCCGCCCTTTTCGGCAAGACCTACGAAAGCCTGACGGTCAAAGGACTGCCGAAACTCGCCCTTCCCTGGCTTTCGGAATTGCCTGTTATCGGCGGCCTGTTCGTCCAGGATGTCGTCGTGTGGATTTCGCTCGCCGCCACCCTCGCTCTCTGGGCGATGTTTGCCTATACCAAGCTCGGTCTCATCGTCCGTGCCGTCGGTGAGAACCCAAAGGCCGCCCATGCCATCGGCTATTCGGTGATATCGGTCCGCGTCCTTGCCATCGCCTTCGGCGGCGCGATGGCCGGTTTCGCCGGCGCCTACGCGGCGGTGGTCTACACACCGCTCTGGGCCGATGGAATGATCGCGGGGCGCGGCTGGATCGCCATCGCTCTCGTCGTCTTCGGAACTTGGCTCACCGGCCGCATCTTCCTCGGCGCCTGCCTTTTCGGGGCGGTCTCGCTGGTCGGCCTTGCCGCCCAGGCAACCGGGCTCGACGTTCCCTCGCAGCTGCTGTCGAGCCTGCCCTATCTCGTCGCCATCATCGTGCTCGGCATCATCTCCGCCGATCGCCGCCTGCTGAAACTGAACGGCGTCGCCTCGCTCGGCGAACCATTCGAGCGATAAGGACGCGCGGCGCTGCGACGCGGCGAAGAAGCCCGTGGTCAGCCGCGAACACGCTTCTTGCGTCCCTGCGGTTCAAATTGGACGAGAAGCGATTTGAGTTCGATCTCGCGAACGCGGCGTGCCGCTTCGTCGGGGCTGACCCATTCGAGAATGCGCTGGTCCCGCTCCTTGAAATCGCTGCTGATATCAGTGACTTCAATCTGAAACATGTCGACAATACAGGGGCCCACGTCGCCATTGTCGAGTTCTTTCAGATAGGTATAGCGACCGACCGGTTTTTTCTTCACGGTCCCGCGCACACCGGCCTCCTCCCAGGCCTCGATCGCTGCTGCTTCGAAAGGCTTTTTCCCTTTCATCGGCCACCCCTTCGGAATGACCCAGCGTCCACTGTCGCGCGATGTGATCACCAGGATCTCGATCGCGGATCCGGCATTGCCGTGGCGGAAGCAGACAGCGCCGTACTGTTGACGGAATGCACCGGCGAACAGCATTTCAGGAACAGCAGCGAGCTGCCGTAGCAGTGGCTGGGACTTGTCCGGTCGAGGCTTCCTGCTTTTTCTGCTCGGTGTCATAACGAATGAATTACCGAATTTGTTTGCCGCTTCAATTGCCTGGGCGTCTTTATGACAGATTTATGACAATCGGCCGCATGAGGAAAGGTTCCCAGGCGTGGTGAGCAGGCTAAGCCCTCGACAGTCGCTCTTCGATCAAGTTTAACGCTCCGGCCCGGATTCCAAAGCGCGTCGGATCAAACGTGATTCATGCGCCGCGCTTTGATCCCTTTTGTTTTAGGCATGTCGCCCGGAACAGTTGCACTCTTCCGGAGGACATGCACTGAGGATCCAAGCAGGATGCCAATTCATGAACTTGCCGCGTTCGGAGCCGCAATGCTCCCAAATCCTGGTTCGAACATGGTAGGCTGCGCGCCGGTGCCTAAGTGGTCGAGCCTGATTTGAAGGCACAGCCGATTATCGCGCCTTGAACGTTTACCCCGAGAGCGGGCGAAATCGCGCGCTTTTCAACGTTGGCGAGGATAAAGTCATGGAATTGAACGACGCAACATTGTTCCGACAGGCCGCATTGGTCGGCGGCCATTGGATCGAGGCGGGGGACAATGGGATTGCGGTCGACAACCCGGCGACCGGCGAGATCATCGGCCGCGTTCCCAATCTGGGCGCAGCCGAAACCAAGGCGGCGATTTCCGCAGCCGAGATTGCGCAAAAGGAATGGGCGGCCCGCACCGCCAAGGATCGCTCGGTGATCCTCAGGCGCTGGTTCCAGCTGATGATGGACAATCAGGACGATCTCGGCCGCATCCTGACGTCAGAACAGGGCAAGCCACTTGCCGAAGCCAAGGGCGAGATCGCCTATGGCGCGAGCTTCATCGAATGGTTTGCCGAGGAAGCAAGGCGTGTCTATGGCGACATCGTTCCCGGCCACCAGAAGGACAAGCGCATCCTTGTCATGAAGCAGCCGATCGGCGTCGTTGCCGCCATCACCCCCTGGAATTTCCCCAATGCGATGATCACCCGCAAGGCGGGACCGGCCTTTGCCGCCGGCTGCGCCATGGTGCTGAAACCGGCCTCGCAGACGCCGTTTTCGGCGATCGCCATCGCCATTCTTGCCGAACGCGCCGGTTTCCCGAAGGGACTCTTCAGCGTATTGACCGGTTCGGCGCGCGCCATCGGCGGTGAAATGACCGCAAGCCCGGTGGTGCGCAAGCTGACCTTCACCGGCTCGACCGAAGTCGGCGCCGAGCTTTACCGGCAGAGTGCGCCGACGATCAAGAAGCTCGGGCTGGAACTCGGCGGCAATGCCCCCTTCATCGTCTTCGACGATGCCGATCTCGATGCGGCCGTCGAAGGGGCGCTGATCGCCAAATTCCGCAACAACGGCCAGACCTGCGTCTGCGCCAATCGGCTCTATGTGCAGGACGGCGTCTATGATGCCTTCGCCGAGAAACTTTCGAAGGCTGTCGGGGCGCTGAAGACCGGCAACGGCTTCGACGAGGGCATCAATCTCGGCCCGCTGATCGACGAATCGGCACTTGCCAAGGTCGAGGAACATGTCGCCGATGCGCTTTCCAAGGGTGGGCGCGTCGTTGCCGGCGGCCAGCGGCACCCACTCGGCGGACGCTTCTACGAGGCGACCGTTCTGGCGGACGTCACCCCTGCCATGGCCGTGGCCAAGGAAGAGACGTTCGGGCCGGTGGCGCCGCTCTTCCGCTTCAAGGACGAAGCTGATGTGATCATCCAGGCCAACGACACCGAGTTCGGCCTTGCCTCCTATTTTTACGCCAAGGATCTCGCCCGGGTCTTCCGGGTGGCCGAAGCACTGGAATACGGCATGGTCGGCGTCAACACCGGGCTGATCTCGACGGCCGAAGCGCCTTTCGGCGGCGTCAAGCTCTCCGGCCTCGGCCGCGAAGGCTCGAAATACGGCATCGAGGAATTCACCGAAATCAAATATGTCTGCCTCGGCGGCATCGCCTGAGGTCAAGAGAAGGCCCGAGAAAAAGCATCGGATTGCCGTCGAGGGCGGCGTCATCGACCTGTCGGCTCGCCACGGCGCAAGCTGGGCGAGCCTTCGCGACTCGGCGGCGGCCGCGCCGTTCGGCCAGACCAGATCGACATGCGTTGGATGGGCGCGATCGTCAGCCGCAATGCCGAGGTCGAGGAGAGGGACCGATGTGAAAGTCTACTGATCCTTTCAGCCGCCAGGCCCGCTTCTTTCCGAGGCGATCTGCAGGTCTTCCCGGAACGCCCGATCAGCGCTGCCCTGCTGTTGATTACCGCCGGTATGCTGATAACTTTGATATTTCCTGTCCATTCGGAAGGGTCGCAAGGAAGCATTCGAAGCAGGTGAAGTTTGAAGCTGTGGGGAGGCACAGTCCACAGCGGTGGATGCAATGGCGTTCATGCCCTCTCCCAGAAGATAAATTAAGTCTCTAATCCAACGGAGCAAGCCCATGAAAGTAAGCAGCGTCGACTCCCGTCGGTTGACCCGGCTGGCGCAGGCTATGCTATGCCTCGATGACTTCGAGCCAAAGGCAAAACGGCATCTGCCAAAGCCTCTCTACGGCTATATTGCCGGTGGAAGCGAAACCAACGCGTCGCTGCGAAAAAATGTCGAAGCCTTTCAGACTTATGCGTTGCGCCCGCGGATTCTCCAGGACGTATCGACGCGAAGCACGGAAACCACCTTATTCGGTCGGACTTATGCCGCACCCTTCGGTATCGCCCCAATGGGAATCAGCGCGCTCATGGCCTATCGCGGCGACATTGTTCTTGCCGCTGGCGCAGCGCAGTGCGGGATTCCGATGATCATGAGCGGATCCTCGCTCATTCGGCTCGAAGAGGTTATTGCCGCCGCGCCCGCGACCTGGTTCCAAGCCTACCTGCCCGGAGAGCCCGAACGCATCGATGCGTTGGTGGACCGCGTTGCTGCGGCAGGCTTTACCACCTTGTTGCTTACCGTCGATACGGCCGTTCTCTCGAACCGGGAAAACAATATCCGGGCTGGCTTCTCGACGCCTTTGCGGCCCAGTCTCGCTTTGGCATGGCAGGGTGTGACGCACCCGCAATGGACCATCGGGACGTTTTTGCGCACGATCGCGCGCCACGGCATCCCGCATTTTGAAAATTCCTACGCAACCAGAGGCGCACCGATCATCGCCTCCAACGTCATGCGTGACTTTGGCCGAAGAGACCATCTGAACTGGAGCCATCTCGAGCGCATCCGCAACCGTTGGAGCGGCAAGCTGATCGTCAAGGGCATTCTTCATCCGGACGATGCAGCGCGTGCTGCTGAGACAGGGGCTGACGGGGTGATCGTCTCCAATCACGGTGGCCGACAGCTCGATGGCGCCATCACTCCCCTGATGGCGCTTCCCGAAATCGTGGAACGTCTGGGCGACAGGATCCCGATCATGATCGATGGCGGCTTCCGCCGCGGAACTGACGTTATCAAGGCCTTGGCGCTGGGGGCACGTTTCGTGTTTGTCGGGCGGCCGTTTCTCTATGCGGCTGCTGTAGCCGGTCTGCCTGGCGTATTGAGGGCGGCAGGCATCCTGAAGGCTGAGATCCATAGCAACATGGCCCTGCTTGGCGTTACCACAATCGAGCAAGTTTCAAGCGGCCACCTCGTCCGGACTTGACGATCGCATCGTGAGCGGGGAGTGCGGCGGTGGCGAAACGGCTGTTTCAGCCAAAGCTCCGCAAAAACGCTTCGGTCTCCATGAGTTCGAGCTGCACGGAGAAGCGGTCGTGCAGGAGTTCCAGCGAGGCGTCATAGGTGTCGTCGGCGCTGCTGCAGACGGCGTCTTTCAGCACGATGACACGATAGCCGAGATCGATGGCACCAAGCGTGGTGGCAAGCACGCAGACATCGGTTTCACCGCCGGTGATCACCAGAGTATCGACCCGCTCCGACTGAAGGGTCTGATGAAGCCGTCCGTCGATCCAGGGGGAATAGGTGCGCTTGTCGAAGCGCCTTGCCGGCGGAACCAGCGACGCCAGCGACGAGGCCACATCGACGAGGTCGCGCGGAAGGTGCTCGCCGGTCATCATCCACCATTTCCGGTAATAATCACGCCATTTGCCCGGCATCTCGTCGGCGTGCTCGGGTGGCAGGAAGCGGGTGAAGATCGTTCGGGATGGGTGCCGGCCGGCGAGTTCCTCGATCTGCGGAGCGACCCGCGCCATCCAGGGAACGTGCCAGGGCGTGTCTTCGGCAAACATCCGCTGCATGTCGACGCAGAGGTGCCGCCACTCGCCGATCTCGCCCATCATATCCTCCATTCGGTCTTCGGGCGTCAACCGCCGTCCGCGGCGAAAGTTCCCGTGACCCATGGAGGATCGGAAGCCTTCAGGCGACGGCGCCGGAAATGGGCGTCAGCAATCCGGCAGCGCTCTCGGCTTCTCGGAAACAATCGAGTTCGCGTAGCGGAACTGGTTTGGAGAAGAAATAGCCTTGGAGGTCGGTGCAGCCGAGGGCGGCGAGGAAGTCGCGTTGATATTCGGTCTCAACCCCTTCCGCCGTCGTCGAGATACCGAGGTTGCGGCTGAGCGCGACGATGGCGCCGATGATCGCTGCCCCGTTGGCTTTTGTGCCGAGGAGCGAGACGAACGAACGATCGATCTTAATGCGGTCGATGTCGAAGCGCATCAGGTGGCTGAGGCATGAAAAGCCGGTTCCGAAATCATCGAGCGAAATCTGAATACCCTGGCTGCGCAGCGACTGTAGCACCGAATAGACGTCCGAGTTGTCCTCGATGAGCGAGGACTCGGTAAGCTCGAGCTCGAGCCGGGATGGCGGCAAGCCGCTCTCTTCAAGCACGGCGAAGACTTCCTCAGCAAAATTCGGCCGTCTCAGCTGAGCGGGAGACACGTTAACGGCAACAAACGTATGCTCAGGCCATTTGCAGGCGGTTCGGCAGGCTTCGCGCAGCACCCAGAAACCGAGAGCGTCGATAAGGCCGCCTTCCTCGGCGACAGGGATGAAGCTGGCTGGCGTCAACAGGCCGCGCTGGCTGTGACGCCAGCGCACGAGGGCCTCCGCACCCGAGGCGGGGTATCCTCCTTCGGCTCGGTGCACCGTCTGGTAATAGACCTCAAGCGATCCGAAGTCCGGCTTGGTTGCAATGGGATCCGACTGTAGGCCAGGGGTTGAAGACGTGCCTTTGGCCAGAACTTCGCGCAATTCGTTCTTGAGAATGTCGCGCGCGTTCCTGCCGCCGTCCATGGACGGCGAATAGAGCCGCCATTGACCTCTCCCGCCCATCTTTGCCTCGTAGAGCGCGACGTCGGCGTAGCGCATGACGTCGTCGGCATTCCGGCCGGCGTCCGGCACTACGGTCACGCCGATCGAGCCGCCGACGCGGGCGACCGCCTCGCCGCGCAAAAGCGGGAAGGGCTTGCCAAGTTCGGCAACGATCGCTTCGCATATCGCCGGCAAAACTAGATCTTGATCTTTGATGTCCCGCAGAAGCAGGGCAAATTCATCCCCTCCGAGCCGGGCAAGCGTGTCGCCTGGACGCAATATCGAGCGGATCCGCTCCGCAGCCATCTTGATGAGTTCATCGCCGGCTGCGTGGCCGAACGTGTCGTTGACGGCTTTAAAGCGGTCGAGGTCGAGAAGCGCAACGGCCGAGCGCTCGGTGGAATTCCGCGTCTCGGCCAGGCACTCTTCGAACCGCATCGCGAACAAGGCGCGGTTGGGAAGGTCGGTCAGCACATCATGCAAGGCAAGCTGCCGTGCATGCAGCTCGCTTTTCTTCAACTTGCCGAGACTGCTTCTGAGGCGCACCAGCAGAACCGAAAACAGGACTGCGATCACCAGGGCCGCGATCGACAGGGCCGGCATCAAACGGCCGATGACCCTTGAACCCGGAAGATCAGGCCGCCAGACGATGAAGCCGATCGGTTCACCGTTTGCCGTCGCGTCGATCTGAAATGCAACCTCGTTCTCGTCGGCATCGGCGGTGCGCGCGAAGCGTGCGCCGTTGAGCCCCTGTTGCCGGCTCAATTCGTCGAGTGCCGCACCATCGATAAACCGAACGACGATCAGGGATTGCCGCATTGGCTGTTGCCGTCCCTGACCGACATCGTTGATGGCGACGACGCCGACGATCGTCGGACGACCTTCGAGCCGCATCAGATTGGCCAACGCAGGGTTGGAGCCGGCGACGCTTGCAAGGCGGCTTTCCATCGAGGACGGCGTTCGTTCGGACGCCGCCCCTTGTGTGACCCCCAGGCGAGCATCCTGGAGGAGAGGCAAAAACAGAGGCTTCATCCAGCGATAACGCTTTTCCGTCTGGGCGTCCGCCAGCATGAGCAGTTGGGCCTTCTCGTCGACGACGAAAGCCTGGTCGTAGCCGAAGGCGGACATTGCCGTCTGGCTGATCGCACTGCCGGCTGCCGCCGTCAGGACGGCATCGAGGCTGGAGGAGCCTCCGGTTGACCGGGCGGCGGGATAAATCCGTGTGAGGTAGCCGTTGCCGAACTGGCCGATAACATGCGCGACTTGGTCGACCTGCTCGCGCAGGCGCGCATTCACGAGCTGGCGCTGGCGATCAAGGGCGGCCGCGTCGCTCTCGGTTCCTGCCCAGAGAGCCGAAAGCACGACGAGTCCAATCGCTCCAAGCCCGCTGACGGCAATCAGAAAGAGAATTCTTCCCGAGGCGATCCAGGATTGCTGAAACGTATTGGAGCTGGAAGGAACGACGATATGCAAGCCTAGACCCCTGAACACCACAATACGGGCGCATGCGTCGACGCTAACAAAGAAGCGTTCACGTAGAATTAAAAGCTACGGCGCACTATGGGCGAGATCGAATACGGCCCAAGGAGCTCCCGACGATGCTGCGCATATCCCTTCAGACGATGTTGCGCGGAGCGCTGATGGCGGGGGGCTTGGGTATGGTCTTGGCCGCGGCCTCGCCAATCCCAGCGGCCGCGCAGGATCGCATGCCGATGCGAATTGCCGTCGAAGGCGCATTTCCGCCCTTCAACTATCTCGATGCAAACAACAAGCTTCAGGGCTTCGACATCGATATTGCCAATGCGCTTTGCGAGGTCGGCAAGTTCGAATGCCAGTTCATCATCGAGAAATGGGACGATATCATCCCCAATCTGGTTGCCGATAAATACGACGCGATCATCTCGTCCATGTCGATGAGCCTCGAGCGCCGCCAAAAGGTTGCTTTCACCGAGAAATACTACAACAGCCCCTCCGTGTTCATCGCTCGGAAGGATTCGCCGATCAGCGATGTCAGCCCCGCTGGCCTCAGCGGCAAGATACTCGGGGTGACGTCGTCGACGGCTCAGGAATCCTACGCCAACCATCTCTATCCGGAGATGAAAAAGAAGGTCTTCCGGTCTTCGCCTGAATTGTACAAGGGGTTGTCGGACGGCAGCGTCGATATCATCCTGGAGGACAAACTCGCCATCTACGACTGGATCGCCAACACCAAGGCGGGAACCTGCTGCGAGTTCAAAGGGCCGGATCTGGTCGACGTCACATATTTCGGTGAAGGCGCCGGCATCGCGGTGCGCCTGGATGACAAAGAGCGTCTGACGCGCTTGAACGAAGCGTTGAAGAGCATCAAGGCGGACGGAACCTATGACATGATCAACGCAAAATACTTCCCGTTCAGCATCGAGTAGTTTCGCCGGCAATTTCTTATGATTGCGAGTTTCAAAATGCTACGGCGCCGCGCATCTGAAAGATACGCGGCGCCGCCAGTTTGCTCGTCATTCCTCGGTGTTAGGCGGCTTTCGCGACCTCTCCATGCGGGTCGAGGACGTATTTCGTCGCCGCGCCATGGTCGAAGCTTTCATATCCAGCAGCGGCATCGTCGAGGGGGATGACCTTGGCGTTGACAATATCGGCAATCGGCAGCCGGTCGTGCAGGATCGCCTGCATGAGCTGGCGATTGTATTTCAGCACCGGCGTCTGCCCGGTGTGGAAGGACTGGGCCTTGGCCCAGCCGAGGCCGAAGCGGAGTGACAGATTGCCATGTTTGGCGGCATTGTCGACGGCGCCCGGATCCTCGGTGACGTAGAGGCCGGGAATGCCGATCGAACCTGCGGCGCGGGTGATCTCCATCATCTGGTTGAGCACGATCGCGGGCTGTTCGCCGCCCGAATGCCCTCTCGCCTCGAAGCCGACCGCGTCGATGGCGCTGTCCACCTCATTGGTGCCGACCACCTGCGCGATCATGTCGCCAAGGCGGTCGCTCTGGGACAGGTCGATCGGCTCGAAACCGACCTTCGCCGCATGCGCCAGGCGGTCCTTGTTGAAATCACCGATCATGACGACGGCCGCGCCGAGAATGCGAGCCGAAGCGGCAGCCGCAAGCCCGACCGGGCCGGCGCCGGCGACGTAGACGGTCGAGCCGACCCCGACGCCTGCCCGCACCGCCCCATGGAAGCCGGTGGGCAGAATGTCGGAAAGCATTGTGAGATCGCGGATCTTTGCCATCGCCTTGTCGCGATCCGGGATTTTGAGCAGGTTGAAATCGGCATAGGGAATGGTGACGTAGCGTGCCTGTCCGCCGATCCAGCCGCCCATGTCGACATAACCATAGGCGCCGCCGGCGCGGGCCGGGTTTACCGTCAGGCAGACGCCGGTATCCTGGGATTTGCAGCAGCGGCAACGGCCGCAGGCGACGTTGAAGGGCACCGAGACGATATCGCCGATGTCGAGCATCTCGACGTCGACGCCTTTCTCGATGATCTCGCCGGTGATTTCATGGCCGAGGACCAGACCCGGCATCGCCGTCGTGCGGCCGCGGACCATGTGCTGGTCGGAGCCGCAGATATTGGTCGAGATCACCTTCAGGATGACGCCGTGCTCGATACGGCGGCCGTCGGGCGCTTCCAGCTTCGGATCGTCGATGTCGCGAACTTCGACCTTGCCGGGCCTCAAATAAACGACGCCTCTATTCTTGCTCATGGATTCCTCCCATTCGTTGAACGCCTCGATCTGCAACCGATGCAATCGATGGCAACTTTCCGCCGGCCTGCCTCCTCTGCAGCCCGGTATTCACAACGCCACATCCGGCGATATTCGAATTTCGCAAACTGGCGGGGACAGATTGATGGAGGGGAGAGTGAAGACGATAGGTCGGGCCTGTCGTTCCGCTCGTCATCGCCGCCGCAATCCGCCGATTTGCTGCGCAAGAGCTGGTTTCCGGGCTCCAGAACCTCCTTTCGATTCATCCTGGAATCTTCGGTCGGCCTTCCAACGGTTCTGTCGCCAGTGACGAGCGCCTTGAACACCATAAGCAAACCATGCCCGGCAGAAAACAGCGCCCGAAAAAACGACATGGGTGCAACTCAAAGACGACAGTCGGAAAACTCCGATAGCATGTCGCCGGCAGGTATGAGTTGATCCCCGGAATAGGGCGGTTTTCCGGATCGGTTCAGAAGATTTGATTGCAGGCCCCGGATGAAATGGCTTGCGCGATGCAGGGTTCCTCCATCACGCTGTGACCGCATCTGTCCAACCAGGGGCAAATGCCGTTTCCAATCGTGATTGGACATCGGCTGCGACCTGAGCGACGCTATTCTTGGGAGCGGACCATCTATTTTTCTCGAGGATAGGAGGCCGAAATGGAACAGTATGCACTGGAGCAGTTGAAAACGATTGCGAAGGTCAGCACGACCTGCAAGCGCCTTGAATTGACACGGCGCGAACGGATTGAACGGTGGGCCGAAAGTCTCGAACGCAGCCCCAAGCCGTTTCTTAGGACGCTTCACGAAACAGAATATCAGCCGATCGCAGATCGTATTGCCTTGCGCGATGACGATACTCCGATCTCTGTGGCATTTGCTGATCCCATTCTGCGGGCGGCAGGAATGGAAAATGACAGCTACGGAGAAGCCATACGATTCTTCGAACTCAGTGACGGGGAATTGCACGAGCTTGTCTGCTTCTGCCATTTCGGTGAACGCGTCAGCGCGGCAACAGTCGCTCGCCGTGTGCGTAAGATGGCAGATCCCCAACCAAGCGGATTTTTCGCTCAGCTTCGTGCGTTCTTCGGCTAATCGAGGCCAAAGACCATATGACGCTGTAAAGCTGGCTCTAGCCGTCTCGTAACCGCTGGCTGCGGTTGAAGTCGATTGCCGTATGCCAGAACACGGCGCCAAGGATGATCGCGCCGCCGAAATAGGTGGCGATCGGCGGTTGCTCGGAAAACAGCAGCCAGACCCAGAAGGGCGTCAGCACGATTTCCATCGTGCCGATCAGCGCGGCCTCCGCCGGCGCCATCCGCTTTGCCCCGGCGAGGAAGAGCACGAGCGCCAGCGAAAAATTGGTGGCGCCGAAGGCGGCAAGAACGATCCAGTTGTGCAGGTCGAGCGAGCCGACCGAACCGAACGGCGCGAATATGACGAGGGTCAGAAAGGCGCTGACGACGGTCGGCGGTAGGCTCGGCACGCCGGGACTGATGCGCGGAATGATGATGACGAGTGCGAAAGAGGCAGTCATGCCGAGCGCCAGCAGGTCGCCCCAACCGGTGCCGCCGCCGATCGACGAGGCGACGATAACCGCGACGCCGCAGAACGAGACGGCGCCGGCAATCAGGGTCCGCCGGGCAACTTTTTCTTTCAGAATGATCCAGCCGAACAGGGCCGCGATGAAGGGCGTGGTCGCATAGATCATCGTCACATTGGCGACGGTGGTCATATAAAGCGATCCGATGAAGCATCCCTGACTGAAGGTCTGGCATGCGATCATCGCCAGGCCCGACGGATGGAAGACGGAACGCCATTGCCGCCGCGAAATGCCCCCTTCGAGGAAAAGGCAGGGGATCAGCAGGAACAGGCCTCCGAACAACGACCGCCAGGCGATCGCCGTCCATACGTCGGTCGTGAGCAGCCGCGAGTAAACGCCGCTGGCACTCCAGGCAAAAGTCGCGGCAACGATGAGAAGCACACCCTTCTCGTGCTCGCTGCCTGCGAGGCGCGTGGTCGGATTTTGAATGGTCACGCTGATAGTCTCAAAGAAGGAAGTCGAACGCCGCCCATTTCTGCCCCAGCAATTGACATAAGACAAACGAATAGTAGAGATAGCTCTCATCGATTTTTTCTATGGCTATCTGATGCATGAACCCATCGAGAGCGAGCTGCTGAGGACCTTCCTGGTCGTCGCCGAGACGTCGAATTTCTCCGCGGCTGCCCAGCGCATCGGACGGACGCAGTCAGCCGTCAGCACCCAGATCAAGAGACTTGAGCAGACGATCGGCGAGGCTCTCTTCGAGCGTGGCGCCCGTGGCGTTCAACTCACGCGCCCGGGCATCCAGCTTGTGCCCTATGCCCGAAGGGTCATCGATCTGCTGAACGAGGCCGCCGCGACGATCCGCAGCAAACCGCTCGATGGACCGGTACGCATCGGCATTCCCGAGGAATATAGCCAGACGGTGCTGCCGGCAGCCCTTGCAGCTTTCGCCGTACGCCACCCGGCGGTCGAGGTCACCGTCTCCTGCGACTATACATCACGCAACCTCGCCGCCCTGGAGCGGGACGAGCTCGATCTGGCCGTCGTTTTCGACTGGAGCGACGAGACGAAAGGCGAAGTCATTTGCATTGATCCCACCGTCTGGGTCACATCGTTGGTCCATCGGCTGCACGATCTCGATCCGCTTCCCATCGCCACCTATCGCAACTCCACCTGGTCCCGCGACTTTGCGCTCCGGTCGCTGGAGCAGATCGGCCGCAATTACCGGATCGCCTTCATCGCCGATACGGGTTCGGGACTGAAAAATGCGCTGATCGCCGGCCTTGCCGTCACCACGCTTTCCCGCAGCAGCATCCCTCCCGGCTGCCGGGAGCTGACTGCCGAAGACGGTTTCCCGCCGGTTGATTCGTCGAAGGTCGTGCTCCGACGCAGCACCTACCGTTCCACCGAAGCCATCCGCGAGCTTGCCGAAATGATCCGGGAGGCGTTCCAGCCTACGTCGGCGGCGCCGATGGCATGATGCGCCGGCGCAAGCGGTGCCTCGTCTGCGATGGGCTCTCAGAGAAACTCGCCCGGTAGCTTCTGGCAAAGGCCGAGGCCGAATTGAAGCCGGTTGCCGCCGCGATGTCGGCGAAAGATGCTGTCGTCTCGATCACCTTGCGGCGCGCCGTGTTTAGACGCAGCGCCAGATAATGCACATGGGGCGGCGCGCCGATGCTCTGCTGGAAGAGATCCTGCAGATGCCGGGCGCTGACGCCTATCCTGCGGGCGAGTCGCGTCAAAACCAGCGGTTGCTCGATATGTTCTTCCATCAGTCGCACTGCCTGCGTCACGCGGGGGTCCTGCATGCGCAGGCCCGCCGAAGCTGCGAAAAGCGGTTCGTCCACATGGAAGGAAGGCTGCTCGTAGCGGAACAGCCGGCTGACCTCGAGTGCCAGCGAATAACCCTGCCGCTGCCGGATCACCTCAAGCATCAGGTCGACAGTCGGCAGCGAACCTGAGGTCGTCAGCCGCTTGCCGTCGACGACGAAACGATCCCTGACGGCCTGCACCTCAGGATAAGCCGTGGCAAAGTCCTCGTAATCCTCCCAATGGACGGTCGCCGGCTGCCCGTCGAGCAGGCTTGCTTCGGCCAGCAGCCAGGTGCCGGACTCGATACCGGCGATCATCGTGCGGTAGCGGGCAGCCTGCGAGAGCTGCATCTTCAGCGCCGGCGTCGCGCTTTTCCGCCAGTTGTAACTGGCCAGCACGAAAAGCGGCGTCTCCTCACTCGTCACCCGGAAGGTTCCGTCGGCCGGAATGGCGATATGGCTGGTGGTCGGGATCGGCGCCCCGTCCGGCGTCAGCAGCCGCCATCGATAGAGCTCGCTGCCGGCGATGCGGTTGGCGCCGCGCAGCGGCTCGATGACCGAGGCGACCAGGATAAGGTTTGTCTCCGGCAGGACGAGAAGGTCGATATCAAGCCGTTCCGTTGATCGCTGCAGCAAAGTCGCCTCCCGCTTGTTCCGATAATGTATCAATAGCTTCCGAGAATGCAAAGCATCTCCGCCCATCCTGCCGCGTAATGCTTGATAAGACGGGAGAACAAAAACATGCCTCTTGCGATGAACCGCGATGTCTTCATCACCTGCGCCGTCACCGGCGCCGGCGACACGGTTTCCAGATCCAGCCACGTTCCCATCACTCCCAAGCAGATCGCGGATTCCGCGATCGACGCCGCCAAGGCTGGGGCGGCCGTTGTTCACTGCCATGTCCGCGATCCGGAAACGGGGACCGCCAGCCGCCGCAACGATCTCTACAGGGAGGTCACGGACCGCATCCGTTCGGCAGATGTCGACGTCGTCCTCAATCTAACAGCCGGCATGGGCGGAGACCTGATCTTCGGCGATGTCGAAAGCCCACTTCCCCTCAATCCAAAAGGCACGGATATGGCAGGCGCTACCGAACGCGTCAGCCATGTTGCCGAATGCCTGCCCGAGATCTGCACGCTCGACTGCGGTACGATGAATTTCAACCTCGGCGACTATGTCATGACCAACACGCCGGCCATGCTGCGGGCGATGGCAAGCAAGATGACGGCTCTTGGTGTGCGGCCGGAGATCGAGGCCTTCGACACCGGCCATCTGTGGTTCGCCAGGCAGCTTGCCGAAGAGGGCCTGATCGAAGACCCGGTGCTGATTCAGCTCTGCATGGGCATTCCCTGGGGCGCGCCGGACGATCTCAATACCTTCATGGCGATGGTCAACAACGTGCCCGAGAGCTGGACCTTCTCGGCTTTTTCGATCGGCCGCAACGCCATGGCCTATCCGGCGGCGGCGGTTCTGGCCGGCGGCAACGTGCGGGTCGGCCTCGAGGACAATCTCTTTGTCGGCAAAGGCCAGCTCGCCACCAATGCGCAGCTCGTCGAAAAGGCCGCGCAGGTGATCGAAGGCATGGGCGCGCGCATCATCGGACCGGAAGATGTGCGCAAGAAGCTGAAGCTGACGAAACGCTGAGGATATCATGACCAAGATCAGCAAGGCGGCCTGTATCGGTGGCGGCGTCATCGGCGGCGGATGGATCGCCCGCTTTCTGCTGGCCGGCATCGACGTCGATGTGTTCGATCCGCATCCGGAAGCCGGCCGCATCGTCGGCGAAGTGATCGCCAATGCCGAAAAAGCCTATGCCATGCTGACCGGCGCACCGCTGCCGCCGCAGGGCAGGCTCCGTTTCTGCGCGACATTGCAGGAAGCCGTTGCCGATGCCGACTGGATCCAGGAAAGCGTGCCGGAAAGGCTCGACCTCAAGCGCGGCGTGCTGACCGAGATCGACGCCGCGGCGCGTCCGGACGCGCTGATCGGCTCGTCCACATCGGGCCTGTTGCCGACCGATCTGCAGCGCGACATGAGACACCCCGAACGGCTCTTCGTCGCCCATCCCTATAATCCCGTCTACCTGCTGCCGCTCGTCGAAATCGTCGGCGGTGCAAAAACCTCGGCTGCGACCATCCAGTCGGCGATGGAGAGACTGCCGCCGATCGGCATGAAGGGCGTCCACATCGCCAAGGAGATCGAGGCCTTCGTCGGCGACCGGCTGCTCGAAGCGCTCTGGCGCGAGGCCCTCTGGCTCATCCATGATGATATTTGCACCGTCGAGACGCTCGACGACGTCATCCGTTATTCCTTCGGCCTTCGCTGGGCGCAAATGGGCTTGTTCCAGACCTATCGCATCGCCGGCGGCGAGGCCGGCATGCGCCACTTCCTCGCCCAGTTCGGTCCCTGCCTCGCCTGGCCCTGGACCAAGCTCACCGATGTCGTCGATCTCGACGATGCGCTGATCGAAAAGATCGGCCGGCAATCCGACGAACAGGCGGCCGGCCTGTCGATCCGCGAGCTCGAACGCATTCGCGACGAAAACCTCGTCGGCATCCTGCAGGCGCTGAAGGGCGGCGATGGCGGCAAAGGCTGGGGCGCCGGCAAGCTGTTGAAGGATTTCGAGCAATCACTTTGGGCAGACGGCGGCGCGACCGCCTCACTCGACCCGTCGAAGCCGCTGAGGCTGGTCGAAACCAAGGTCAGCCCCGCCTGGGTGGATTACAACGGCCATATGACCGAACACCGCTATCTGCAGGTGTTCGGCGATACCTCCGATGCGTTGCTTCGCCTGATCGGCGTCGATCTCGCCTATGTCGAGGCGGGGCAGAGCTATTATACGGTGGAAAGCCATATCCGCCATCTCGGCGAAGCCAAACTCGGGCAGGCGATCCATTCCACCTGCCAGGTCCTCGCCGCTGACGAGAAACGGCTGCATCTCTTCCATACACTGCAAGACACGGCGACGGGCGCGGTGATCGCAACTGCTGAACAGATGCTGCTGCATGTCGACAGCAAGGCGGGCAAGTCCGTGCCGGCGCCGGCCGCTGTGCTCGATAAAATCAAGGCGATCGTCGTGGCTCATTCGGATTTGGCGCTGCCGGAAGGTGCCGGCCGTTCCGTCGGCCAGAGGCGGTAGGAGGAGCGACATGGATTTCGGGCTCAGCCAGGAACAGGAAATGATCGTCGATACGGTTCGCGCCTTCGTCGAAACCGAAATCTATCCGCATGAGAACGAGGTCGAGCGCACCGGCATGGTTCCGCCGGAACTCGGGCGCGAGATCCAGCGCAAATGCATCGAGCTCGGCTTCTATGCCTGCAATTTTCCGGAGGAACTCGGCGGGGCCGGCCTCGATCATGTCACCTTCACGCTGGTCGAGCGGGAGCTCGGACGCGGGTCCCTCGGGCTGACGGTTTTCTTCGGCCGGCCCTCCGGCATCCTGATGGCCTGCGAGGGCGAGCAGCGCGAACGTTATCTGCTGCCGGCGGTGCGCGGCGAGAAAATCGATGCGCTCGCCATCACCGAGCCGGATGCCGGTTCCGATATGCGCGGTATGAAATGCGCTGCTCGCCGCGACGGCGGCGACTTCGTGCTGAACGGCACGAAGCATTTCATCTCGCATGCCGACGTCGCCGATTTCGTCACCGTATTTGCCGCGACGGGCGAGGAGGAAACGCCGAAAGGCATCAAGAAGAAGATCACCGCCTTTCTCGTCGATCGCGGCACGCCCGGCTTTCAAATCCTCAAAGGCTACGAGTCCGTTTCGCATCGCGGCTACCACAACTCAACGCTCAGCTTCGAAGATTGCCGCATTCCGCAAGCCCAGGTGCTGGGCGAGGTGCATCGCGGCTTCGATATCGCCAATCAATGGCTTTACGGCACCCGGCTGACGGTTGCCGCCACCTGTGTCGGCCGGGCGCGGCGCGTCTTCGAGATGGCCCTGCCCTATGCCGCCGAACGCAAGCAGTTCGGCAGGCCGATCGGCGCCAATCAGGGCGTGTCGTTCAAGCTCGCCGACATGATCACCGAGATCGACGCGGCCGACTGGCTGACGCTTGCTGCCGCCTGGCAGGTCGATGCCGGCCGTCCCGCGGACCGGCAGATCGCCTCCGCCAA
Source organism: Rhizobium hidalgonense (assembly GCF_002914525.1). GTDB lineage: Bacteria > Pseudomonadota > Alphaproteobacteria > Rhizobiales > Rhizobiaceae > Rhizobium > Rhizobium hidalgonense. Next base: position 185,861 of record NZ_LODW01000059.1, read on the forward strand.
GCTCTACGCCTCCGAAATGCTCGCCCGCGTTACCGACGAGGCGATCCAGATCTTTGGTGGCATGGGTCTCATGGACGACCTGCCGCTTGCCCGCTTCTGGCGCGACGCCCGTGTCGAGCGCATCTGGGACGGCACCTCCGAGATTCAGCGGCACATCATCAGCCGCGATCTGCTCCGGCCCTTGGGAGCATGAGCCGATGACCTCTCGCCCGCTTGACCGCCTGCTCAGACCGCAAACGATCGCCGTCTTCGGCGGGCGCGAGGCGCGCAGGGTGATCGAGCAGTGCGACCGCATGGGCTTTTCCGGCGATATCTGGCCCGTCCATCCCAAGCTCGACGAGGTGCTCGGACGGCGGTGTTATCGCTCGGTATCCGATCTGCCTTCGGCTCCGGACGCCGCTTTCGTCGGTGTCAACAGGACGCTCACCGTCGACATCGTGCGCAGCCTTTCTGTGGCCGGCGCCGGCGGAGCGGTCTGTTATGCATCGGGCTTCAGCGAGGCGACGGCGGAACTCGGCGATGGCGCAGATCTGCAACGGGCCCTTCTGGAGGCGGCGGGAGACATGCCGATCCTCGGGCCGAACTGCTACGGGCTGATCAATGGTCTCGACGGCGCGCTGCTCTGGCCCGACCAACACGGCATGAAACGCATCGAATGTGGCGTCGCCATCCTCACGCAGTCTTCCAATATCGCCATCAACCTGACCATGCAGACACGCGGGCTGCCGATCGCCTATGTGGTCACGGCAGGCAATCAGGCGCAGACATCTCTTGCCGATGTCGCCTGCGCATTGATCGACGATCCACGCGTCACGGCGGTCGGCCTTCATGTCGAAGGTTTCGGAGATCTCGCCGGCCTCGAACGCCTTGCCGCCATTGCCCGCCGGTCTAAAAAGCCGGTCGTCGTGCTGAAGGTCGGCAGGTCCGAGAAGGCAAGACATGCGGCGGTGTCGCACACCGCCTCGCTTGCGGGCAGCGATGCGGTGGCCGACGCGGTGCTTGCCCGCCTCGGCATCGGCCGTGTCCAAAGCCTACCGGCATTGCTGGAAACGCTGAAGCTGCTGCATGTCGCCGGCCCTCTCCCAAGCCATTCGATCTCGTCGATGAGCTGTTCCGGCGGCGAGGCTTCGCTGATGGCGGATGCCGCCGTCGGCCGCGATGTCGAATTCCCTGCGCTTGAGCCACGGCAATTGCCGCGTCTTCGGCGAGCCCTCGGCGAGATGGTGGCGCTCTCCAATCCGCTCGACTACCACACCTTTGTCTGGGGTGATTTCGAACGCCAGACCGAAGCCTTCAGCGCCATGTTCGAAGGCGGTTGTGCCCTTAATCTCGTCGTCCTCGATTTCCCCCGGGGTGATCGCTGCGATGCGTCGGAATGGGCGACGACGGCAGACGCGGTCATCGCCGCGGCCTCCGCCACCGGTGCGCTGGCCGGCCTTCTCGCAACCCTTCCCGAGAATATGCCGGAGCCGATCGCCGACCGGCTGATAGCCAATGGCATCGTCGCCTTCTCCGGCATCGACGAAGCCATCATTGCGGCGGAAGTCGCTGCCGGTATTGGCAAGGTCTGGGATTGCCCGGCACCCCTGCCGCTGCTCGACGGGCCGTTCTTGGACGGTGAAATCGAGACGCTGACGGAAGCCGATGCGAAGACGGAACTTGCTGCCTGCGGCCTCCCTGTTCCCTGGGGGCTGCAGGCTTTTTCTCCCCGTGAAGCCGCCGAGCAGGCCGAGCGGCTCGGTTTCCCCGTCGTGCTGAAGGGGCTTGGCATTGCGCACAAGACCGAGGCCGGCGCCGTCGCGCTCAACCTGAGGGATAGTGGGGCGGTCTCAAACGCGGCCTTGGCGATGCCCCCGAATGGCGGTTATCTCGTCGAGAAGATGATCGATCCGCCGGTCGCCGAACTCATTGTCGGCGCCATCCGCGACTCCGTCTTCGGATTGTCGCTGACCTTGGGCGCTGGCGGGATTTTCGTTGAATTGCTTGAAGATTCCGTCATCCTGCCGCTTCCGGCGACGAAAACCGAGATTCATGCGGCGATTTCACGCCTCAAAGTGGCAAAATTGATCTATGGCTATCGAGGGCGCCCGAAAGGCGATCTCGACGCCGCGGTCGCCGCTATCGCAGCCGCGGCAGATTATGTCGTAACGAACGCCGCGCGGCTGGAGGAACTGGACATTAATCCATTGATGGTTCTTCCCGAAGGACACGGCGTTATTGCTGTCGATGCCCTGATACGGCGGAGGAGGTAGCATAGGTTGAGCGACTACATTCGCACACGACAGGACGGCGGCTTGCTCGAAGTCGTCATCGACCGGCCGAAGGCGAATGCCATCGACCTGGCGACCAGCCGCGCCCTGGGATTGATCTTCCGGGATTTTCGCGACGACCCGACCTTGCGTGTGGCTATCGTGTCGGGCGCCGGCGAAAAGTTCTTCTGTGCGGGATGGGATCTGAAGGCGGCTGCATCAGGCGATGCGGTCGACGGCGATTACGGTGTCGGCGGCTTCGGCGGCCTGCAGGAACTGCGCGACCTCAACAAGCCGGTCATCTGTGCGGTCAACGGCATCTGTTGCGGCGGCGGATTGGAGATCGCGCTGTCGACCGACCTGATCCTCGCCGCCGAGCATGCGACCTTCGCCCTGCCGGAAATCCGCTCGGGCACGGTTGCCGATGCGGCTTCGATCAAGCTGCCGAAGCGCATTCCCTATCACATCGCCATGGACATGCTTCTGACCGGGCGCTGGCTCGACGTTCACGAGGCGCATCGCTGGGGTTTCGTCAACGAGATCCTGCCGGCCGACCGGCTGATGGAGAGAGCCTGGGAGCTTGCCCGGCTGCTCGCAAGCGGGCCGCCGCTTGTCTATGCGGCCATCAAGGAAATCGTCCGCGAAGCGGAGGGTTCGACGTTCCAGACTGCCATGAACAAGATCACCAAGCGGCAGTTTGCAACAGTCGACAGGCTCTATTCGAGCGAAGACCAATTGGAAGGCGCACGGGCTTTCGCGGAGAAGCGAAGCCCCGTTTGGAAAGGAGAATAGGGAGGCGGCGGCAACCGCAGCATTTTCCCGCATGATGCGGGCACCCAAGGTGGAGAGGAAACCGCCTGCGGATCTGCCCGGAAGTTCTGTCAACGCACCATAAAGAAGGAACTGGGGAATGAACGACTATACGAAATATCTGACAAGCCGCGTCACCGCCGGCGGTCTCAGCCGCCGCGAATTCATGGGACGCGCCATGGCGGCGGGCATCACACTTGCCGTCGCCGACAAACTCTTCACCGAAAGCGCCGAAGCCGCCGAACCGAAGCGCGGCGGCCACCTGAAGCTCGGCCTCGAAGGCGGTGCGGCCACGGATTCCAAGGACCCGGCAAAATTCCTATCGCAAGTCATGTTCTGCATTGGCCGCTGCTGGGGTGACATGCTGGTCGAGTCCGATCCGCTGACGGGTGCCGCCGTGCCATCGCTTGCTGAATCCTGGGAGCCGTCGAAGGACGCCGTCACCTGGACTTTCAAGATCCGCAAGGGGGTCAAGTTCCACGATGGCAAGGAAATGACGATCGACGACGTGGTCGCGACGCTGAAGCGCCACACCGATGCCAAGTCGGAATCCGGTGCGCTTGGTGTTCTTGGCTCGATCAAGGAAATCAAGGCCGACGGCGGCAATCTCGTGCTGACGCTCAGCGAAGGTAATGCCGACATGCCGTTGCTGCTTTCCGACTACCATCTGGTCATCCAGCCGAACGGCGGCGTCGACGATCCGCTGGCCTCGATAGGCACCGGTCCGTACAAGCTGACGAGCTTCGAGCCCGGCGTCCGCGCCACGTTCGAAAAGAACAAGGACGACTGGCGCACCGACCGGGGCTATGTCGATTCGATCGAGATCATCGGCATGAACGATGCGACGGCCCGCATCGCCGCGCTTTCGTCCGGCCAGGTGCACTACATCAACCGCGTCGATCCGAAGACCGTCAACCTCTTGAAACGCGCACCCAATGTCGAGATCCTCTCGACCTCCGGCCGCGGTCACTACGTCTTCATCATGCACTGCGACAAGGCGCCGTTCGACAATAACGACCTGCGCCTGGCCCTCAAATACGCCATGGACCGGGAGACCATGGTGCAGAAGATCCTCGGCGGCTACGGCAAGGTCGGCAACGACTTCCCGATCAACAGCACCTATGCGCTCTTCCCGGAGGGCATCGAGCAGCGCGTTTACGATCCCGACAAGGCCGCCTTCCACTACAAGAAGTCGGGTCACAGCGGCTCGGTTCTTCTGCGCACCTCCGAAGTCGCCTTCCCCGGCGGTGTCGATGCAGCGGTCCTCTATCAGGAGAGCTGCAAGAAGGCCGGCATCGAGATCGAGGTCAAGCGCGAGCCGGGTGACGGCTACTGGACCAACGTCTGGAACGTCCAGCCCTTCTCGACCTCCTACTGGGGCGGCCGGCCGACGCAGGACCAGATGTATTCCACCGCCTATCTCTCGACGGCGGACTGGAACGACACCAAGTTCAAGCGTCCTGACTTCGACAAATTGCTGCTGCAGGCCCGTTCCGAACTCGACGAAGCCAAGCGCAAGGACATGTACCGCACCATGGCGATGATGGTGCGCGACGAGGGCGGCGTGATCCTGCCGATGTTCAACGATTTCGTGAACGCCTCCACCAAGCAGGTGAAGGGTTATGTCCACGACATCGGCAACGACATGTCGAATGGCTACGTCGCAACGCGCGTCTGGCTGGACGCCTGATGGCAAAGGGGCGGCTGCCCCTCCGATCTCCAACGAAACCGGGACCGTGGGATGAAACCCGCGGTCCCTCCCGACGTTTTAGCGCGAGGTCCTCGCCATGACCAATCCTGTCCCGAGCAACACCTTGCCCGGCCTCCGGTTCAGGCAGCGTTTTCCGCTGCTGGCCCTCATCCTCGAGCGTTTCGTGCTCAGCATGATCCTGCTCTTTGCCGTTTCGCTCCTGATTTTCGGCGGCCTGGAAGCCCTGCCCGGCGATTTTGCCACCACCTATCTCGGCCAGTCGGCAACGCCGCAGGCCGTCGCCAATATCCGTCAGGATCTCGGGCTGAACCGTCCGGTCACGACCCGCTACGTCGAATGGCTCGGCAACGCGGTTCAAGGCGACTTCGGCACCTCCTGGGCCAGCAAGAATTCGGTCAGCGAACAGATCGGCAAGCGCCTTGGAAATTCGCTCTTCCTGGCAGGTTTCGCGGCGGTGATATCGGTGCCGCTCGCTGTCGGCCTCGGCATGCTGTCGGTGCATTTCCGCAACCGCATGCCGGATAAGATCATCAACGTGATCTCGCTTGCGGCGATCTCCCTGCCGGAATTCTTCATCGGCTACCTGCTGATCCTGTTCTTCGCGGTAAAGTTCGGCATGGCAACCTTCCCGGCAACCGTCTATGACAGCATGGGCTTCGGCGAGCGATTGAAGGCGATCGCCCTGCCGACGGCGACCCTCGTGCTCGTCGTGCTCGCGCATATGATGCGCATGACGCGGGCCGCGATCCTCTCGGTGATGTCGTCTGCCTATATGGAGACCGCGGAGCTGAAGGGCCTCAGTGCCTTCCGCGCAATCGTCAAACACGCCGCTCCCAATGCGCTTGCGCCGATCATCAATGTCGTCGCCTTGAACCTCGCCTATCTCGTGGTCGGCGTCGTCGTTGTCGAAGTCGTCTTCGTCTATCCCGGCATGGGGCAATACATGGTCGATGCGGTGACCGTCCGCGATATGCCGGTGGTGCAGGCCTGCGGCTTGATCTTCGCGGCAGTCTATATCTTCCTCAACATGACGGCCGATATCCTCGCGATTATCGCCAATCCCCGGCTGAGGCATCCGCGATGAGATTGAGAGATATCCCCATCACCGCCTGGATCGGCATGACAGGCATCGCCATCGCCTTCATCTTCGCGATCTTCGCCCCCTGGATCGCTCCCTATGGCGAAACGCAGGTTGTCGGCGATGTCTGGCAGCTGCCGGATAATCAATATATCTTCGGTCTCGACAATCTTGGCCGCGACATCCTTTCGCGGCTGATCTACGGCGCGCGCACGACGCTGCTGGTCGCATCCGCCGCGACCATCATCTCCTTCTCGCTCGGCATCGTCCTGAGTTTTACCGCCGCCGTCTCGCGCGGCATCATCGACACGGTGTTTTCGCGCTTCAACGATCTGATGATGTCGATCCCGACGCTGATCTTCGCGCTGGTGGTGCTTGCGGTCCTGCCGCAAAATCTGATTGTCCTGATCCTTGTCATGGCGATCCTCGATTCCACCCGCGTCTACCGTCTCGGCCGCGCCGTGGCGCTCGATGTCGCGGTGATGGAGTTCGTCGAGGCGGCGAAGCTGCGCGGCGAAGGCAAGATCTGGATCATCTTCCGCGAGATCCTGCCGAATACGCTGTCGCCGCTGCTTGCCGAATTTGGGCTGCGCTTCGCCTTCTCGATCTTGTTCCTCTCGACACTGTCCTTCCTCGGCCTCGGCATTCAGCCGCCGGCGGCCGATTGGGGCGGCATGGTCAAGGACAACAAGGATGGCATCATCTTCGGCATCTCGGCGGCACTGGTGCCGGGCACGGCAATTGCGACCCTCGCCGTCTGCGTCAACCTCGTCGTTGACTGGCTCCTGAAACGCACATCCAGCCTCAAGGGAGGGCGCGGCGATGCCTGAGCTTCTTTCCGTCCGCAACCTGAAAATCGAAGCAACCAGTTACCCGCCGGGCGAAGCGCCCAAGCGGGTGACGATCGTCGACGGGGTTTCCTTCGATCTAGAAAAGGGCAAGGTTCTCGGCCTGATCGGCGAATCGGGCGCCGGCAAGTCGACGATCGGTCTCTCGGCGCTTGCCTATGGCCGGGGTGGCGCCGAAATCACCGGCGGCGAAGTGCGGCTCGACGGCGCCGATATCCTCGCGCTGGGCAAGAATGGCATCCGGAAAATTCGTGGGGCCCGGGTCTGCTACGTCGCGCAATCGGCCGCCGCCGCCTTCAATCCGGCTCACAGGCTCGGCGATCAGGTGATCGAGGCGTCCATCAAACATGGCCTGATGACCAAGGACGAGGCGCGCAAACGGGCGCTTTATCTGTTCGGAGTTCTCGGCTTGCCCAATCCCGAAACCTTCGGCGAGCGCTTTCCCCATCAGGTTTCCGGCGGCCAACTGCAGCGGGCGATGACGGCGATGGCGCTCTGCTCCAATCCCGAACTCATCGTTTTCGACGAGCCGACCACCGCACTCGATGTCACCACGCAGATCGACGTGCTGGCGGCGATCAAGCATGCCATCGAGGAAACCCACACTGCCGCCCTCTACATCACCCATGACTTGGCCGTCGTCGCCCAGATCTCGGACGACATCATGGTTCTGCGCTATGGCAAGCAGGTGGAATATGGCAGCGTCAAGCAGATCATAGAGGCGCCGCGGGAAGATTATACCCGTGCCCTCGTCAATGTCAGACAGGCTTATCGCGAAGAAGCCGCCGATCAGTCCGCAGCCCTTCTCAAAGTGGAGAAGGTCAGCGCCGAATATTCCAACGGCTTCAAGGTGCTCCACGATGTCTCGCTGCATGTGCCGAGGGGGCAGACGCTCGCCGTCGTCGGCGAATCCGGTTCGGGAAAGTCGACCCTGGCGCGCGTCATTACCGGCCTCCTGCCGCCGACCAGCGGGCGGATCGTCTTTGACGGCAAGCCGCTTATGCCTGGTCTGAAGAGCCGGCCGAACGACGACCTCAGGCGGATCCAGTTGATTTACCAGATGGCCGATACGGCGATGAACCCGCGCCAGACGGTGCGCGACATCGTCGGCCGGCCGCTGACCTTCTATTATGGCCTGAGAGGCGCCGAGAAGACCGTCCGCGTGAAGGAATTGCTCGACCAGATCGAAATGGGCAACGGCTTCATCGATCGTTATCCGGCCGAACTGTCCGGCGGGCAGAAGCAACGCGTGGCAATCGCCAGAGCGCTTGCCGCCAAGCCGGAACTGATCCTCTGCGACGAGCCGACCTCGGCGCTCGATCCGCTGGTTGCCGAAGGCATTCTGAAACTGCTGCTGAAGCTGCAGGAAGAGGAACAGCTCTCTTACGTCTTCATCACCCATGACATCGCTATCGTGCGCGCTATCGCCGACAGCGTCGCGGTGATGCATCGCGGCAAGCTCGTCCGCTTCGGTCCCAAATCCCAAGCGCTGTCGCCGCCCTTCGACGATTACACCGACCTGCTGCTGAAATCCGTGCCCGAGATGGAGATCGGCTGGCTGGAGCGGGTACTGACGACGCGGAAGATGGCAAGCGCTGGAAATTGAAGGCTCCAAATCTTCCGGCAGTCATCCGCATCTGATGGCTTGGTCGCAAATCGGTGTCTTCAATACTCTGCCGGCACCGCATACACTTCCGCGGATGGATCTGCGAGGAACGAGCGCACCGTCGGTGGCAGCTGGCGTGAAGACAGCGTGAGTGGTCCGCAGCGCGACAGAAGCTCGCGCAGGTCGGGCTCGGCGCCGACATGCCGCCAGATCATCCGCGACGCATAGGGGAGATTTTCCCTTCGCCAGGAAACTCCCATTGTCGTCCCGCGCAGATAGACGCGCTGGTACTCGTCGAATGGCAGGAGGATCGTCTGTGACAGTATCGGATTCGAGCCGACCACCCGCTCCGTAATGAAAATCCGGTTTCGATAGAAGGCAGCAAGGCCGACATATTTCGAAAACTGCTGGATGCCGTTTCCGGGGTCCCGCAGACGCTCCATTGATTTGACATGCGCAAGCCCACCCTTCTCCAAAATGCGACTGCAAGAACAGACAACCATTCCTGGCCAGGACGGTGAACGATGATAGGTTTGGAAATAGCCGATATGGCGCCTGAGCGCGGTCAGATCTCCTGGGAACGCCTTTAACAGTTCGGAACTTTGATTGAGGCCCAGAGTCGGTTTGCGAAGCCGCTCGCGAAAGAGCCTGGGAGCGAGACCAAAGTCGGCTGCGTCGAGATCGAAATACTTGGCTGTGCGCGCGAGATTATGGGCAGACGGGCTCGTCTGGCCGTTGATATATCGATTGAATTGCTGCCGATTGATATCGATCGCGCGGCACAGATGCGAAATGGAACGCTGCGTGGCGCAGGCAATCTTGAGGTTCTCGACCAGGTGACGCATCGACGGCTCCGTCTTAAATGTTAGTAGCGTAAACTCGCTTAAAGATGCGTCAAGTCGCGAAATTGCGTGGAGCAGCCTGACCTCTACGTTCCCTTCTAATAAAATTGAAAAGGGAACTGCAATGACACGTGAAAAGGATCAATCTTCGCCTCTGAGTATCGGCCGCCGTCACTTCCTGGGCGGTGCCGTCGCGCTGGGCGCTTTGCCTGCTCTCACCTCCGGCCTGCTGGTGCCGCGCGATGCCCACGCGCAGGAAGCGAAACGCGGTGGTCATCTGAAACTCGGCCTCAAGGGCGGCGCCACCAGTGATGCGCTCGACCCTGCGACCTATAGCGCTTCCGTGTTGTTCGTCATTGGCCGTCTCTGGGGCGACACACTTGTCGAATCCGACCCCAAGACCGGTGCGCCCTTGCCGTCGCTGGCGACTTCCTGGACGCCATCAGCGGACGCATCCGTCTGGACTTTCAAGATCAGGAACGACGTGCAGTTTCACGACGGCAGCAAGATGACCGTCGCGGACATCGTCGCGACACTGAAGCGACATGCGGACAAGAATTCGCAGTCGGGTGCTCTGGGGCTCATGGCCTCGATCACCGGTATCGAAGAAAAAGCGGGCGACCTGATCCTGACGCTTTCGGAAGGCAATGCGGACCTGCCTTTGCTTTTGACCGACTACCACCTGATCATCCAGGCGAAGGGCGGCGTCGACAATCCTGCGGCGGCCATCGGTACAGGTCCTTACATTTTGAAAAGCTTCGAACCGGGCGTTCGCGCAGCCTTCGAGAAAAACCCGAAGGATTGGCGCTCCGACCGCGGCTTTGTCGACAGCGTCGAAATCCTAGTGATCAACGACAACACCGCCCGCATTGCCGCACTTGCCTCCGGCCAGGTCCATTTCGTCAACAACGTCGACCCCAAGACCGTCCCGATGCTGCAGCGAGCACCGACCGTCGACATCCTCCGGAATGCCGGCAAGGGCTTCTATTGTTTCCTGATGCATTGCGACACCGCTCCCTTTCAGAACGCCGATCTTCGGCTTGCGCTGAAATATGCCATCGATCGTCAGGCGATCCTCGACAAGGTTCTGGGCGGCTACGGAACGATCGGCAACGACTATCCGGTCAATTCCAACTACGCCCTCGCCCCGACCGATATCGAGCAGCGCCCTTATGATCCGGACAAGGCCGCCTTCCACTTCAAAAAATCGGGTCTCGACCGCTCCATTCAGCTGCTCACGTCAGACGCGGCCTTTCCGGGCGCCGTGGATGCGGCGATCCTGTTCCAGCAAAGCGCGCGCAAGGCCGGCATCACGATCGACGTCAAGCGCGAACCGGAAGACGGCTACTGGACCAATGTCTGGAACAAGCAGCCCTTCTGCGCCTCGTTCTGGGGCGGTCGTCCGACCCAGGATTCGCGCTATTCCACCTCCTACCTGTCGACCGCAGAATGGAACGACACGCGTTTCAAGCGCGCGGACTTCGACAAAATCGTTCTGCAAGCAAGGTCTGAACTTGATGAGGCCAAGCGAAAAGTGCTTTATCGGCAATTGGCGCTGATGGTGCGAGACGATGGCGGTCTGATCTTGCCCGTCTTCAACGACTATATCATGGCCTCTTCGAAAACGCTGAAGGGATATGTCGACGATATCGGCAACGATATGTCCAACGGCTACATCGGCAGCCGTGTGTGGCTTAATGCCTAAAACTCTTCTGGATATATGACCATGTCAGACCGCAGCTTCACGACCATCGAAAACCAGTGGATCACCTTGAAGGACGGCACGCGGCTCGCCGCACGCATCTGGATGCCCGCCGGCACGGAGAAGGATCCGGTGCCGGCGGTCTTCGAGTTCCTGCCCTATCGTAAGCGCGACGGGACAAGCCCGCGTGATGAATCCACCTACCCCGTCTTCGCTGCAGCCGGGATTGCCGGCGTGCGCGTCGATATCCGCGGATCGGGAGAATCCGACGGCGTCATCGATGGCGAATATACCGAGCGTGAGCTTGCCGATGCCTGCGAGCTGATCGCCTGGATTGCCGCGCAGCCGTGGTCGAACGGCGCGGTCGGCATGATGGGCATCTCCTGGGGCGGGTTCAACAGCCTGCAGGTGGCAGCACTGCGTCCGCCGGCGCTGAAGGCCGTCATCTCGATCGCATCGACCGTCGACCGCTACAACGACGACATTCACTACAAGAACGGCTGCCATCTCTCCGCCCAGCTGTCCTGGGCGGCGACCATGCTCGGTTACCAGTCGCGCCCGCCGGATCCTGCCCTTATCGGTGAACGCTGGAAGGAGATGTGGCTGGAACGCCTGGCCGGTGAGCCCTTCTTCCTGGAGGAATGGCTGAGCCACCAGCGTCGTGACGATTTCTGGCGTCATGGCTCGATCTCAGAGGATTTTTCGAAGGTGCAGATCCCGGCGCTCGTCATCGCCGGGTGGGCGGACGGCTACCGCAATACGCCACTGATGGCGGTCGAAGGCCTGGGTAAAAAAGCAAAGGCGCTGATCGGTCCCTGGGTCCACAAATATCCGCATTTCGCCTGGCCGAAGCCGCGCACGGATTTCCACGGCGAGGCAATTGCCTGGTGGAATAAATGGTTGCGCGGCGAGGAAAATGGGATCGACCGGCTTGCCCAGACCCGCGCCTATATTCTCGATGCGATCCGCCCTGCCGCGCGCCGCGATAGCGATACGGGCTTCTGGATTGCCAAGGATGTCTGGTCGCCGCCGCACATGCAATGCTTCTATGTCGAGCAATTCGGCCGGCTGACGGAGGGTATGCCGATCCCGCATGCGCCCGAACATCCCGTCTATCTTCATTCGCCGCTCGATACCGGCACGGCAGCAGGCGAATATTTCACGCTGAAGCCCGACGCCGAAATGGCGATCGATCAGCGCTCGGACGATGCCGGCTCGCTGGTCTTCGATACGATGCCGCTCGCCGGCGATTGCGACTATCTCGGCCGGCCCGTGCTGACGCTTAGGCTGCGCGCCCACGCGGCGGGCGGCAATCTCTGCGCCCGGCTCGTCGACGTCCATCCGGACGGCACGGCAACGCGCGTCGCCTTCGGCGTCATCAATCTCACCCATCGCGACGGCAATGCCGATCCGAAACCGCTGGTGCCGGGCGAGACGGTGTCGGTCCGGCTGGTGCTCGACGCCTGCGGTTACCGCTTCCGCAAGGACCATCGCATCCGTCTTTCGCTTTCCACCGCCTATTGGCCGATGATCCTGCCGCCGCCGGAGGATGAAGGCATCGAAGTCGATATTGCGTCACTCGGCCTGGCGCTGCCGGTGATCGGCGACCATCGCCGGATCGAAATCAGCGAGCCGGCCAATCCCGATCCCCTGCCAAAATATATCGAACACGTGGCCGCGGCGACGAAGCGGCAGGTCATCCGCGATCTCTCGGCCAACCGGACGGACTATCATATCCATGAGGATACCGGGCTCACCGAACACCCTGAGACCGGCCTGTCGACCCGGCAATTGCGCGAGGAAGTCTGGTCAATTGCACCGGATGATCCGCTGTCGATGACGGGAACGTCGACCTGGACCTGCGATATGCGCCGACCCGGCTGGTCCGCCCGCACGGTCGCGACCGCGCGGATTGCATGCACCGGCACCGAGTGGATCATCGCTGCCATCGTCACCGCTTTTGAAGATGACGTGCAGATCTTCGAAAAGGTCTTTGCGGAAAAGCGGATCGCGCGCGACCTGATGTAATCATCAAGGCGTTGCAAAATGCCTGACGGCCTCGCAAACGGCGCGGAAGCCGTCTTGCGCGCCATCGCTGATGTGGCGGGCGCGCAGCCATGCATGCACCATTTGCGGCTCCTCCCGGAACCAGACTTCGACGCCTTCCGCGGTGAGCCGGGCGGCATAGTGCCGACCGTCGTCCCGGAGCGGATCGAAATGCGCCACAGTGATGAAGGCCGGCGGCAGTCCGGCAAGCGAAGATGCCTTTAACGGCTCGGCGATTTCGTTTCCATCAGGCGCCTGCAGGATATCGCGGTAATAGGCGACATCGGCCGTCGTCAGGCCGGGCGCCGCTGCCATTTCGACATAGGAACCGGCATCGAGGTCGCCGCCGAGCGCGGGGTAGATCAGGACCTGTCCGACAATTCCGGTCAGTCCTTCATCGCGCGCCCGCAAGGCAAGGCCGGCCGCAAGGTTGCCGCCGGCGCTGTCGCCGATCAGCACGACCTTATTGTTGGCGGCAAGAAGATGTTTGAGGACGGCGAAACCGTCATCCGTCTGTGCCGGCCAGCGATATTCAGGGGCCAGCCGGTAATCGACGGAAACCAGTTCCGCGCCGGAAAAATCGGCGATCTCGGCGCAGATGGCATGATGGCTCTTGAGCGAGCCGACGACGAAGCCGCCGCCGTGAAGGTAGAGCAGGATGGTGCGCGTGCTGATTTTCCGCGGACGATAGCGCCGGATCGGGATGCGCTGGAGCATGCCGTCCGCAAAGATCATATCAGGGGGCAGTGCGCGGTCGAAGCGCGCGCAAAGCGCGTCGTACCAATGCCGCTGCTGCTCGACCGATGCCTGGACGGCATCTGGCGGATAGAAACTGTCGCAGATGTCGAGAAACTGCAGAATGCCCTTTTCGGTGGGCGCAGGCGATGGAGCGGACATGCAGGGTCCTTTCGAGTTGGGACACACAGATCATGTCCCTGGCCGACTCTGACCCCATCATGCGCCTTTGCCCTGGAGGCAATCTGTCTGGCCGCGACCCAAGGATGTCGCGATGCTTGCTTATTTTGATCCTCTATTTCCGGGCTTTGCCGCTTTTTCAAAAAAATCCGATAATTTTTTCGTCGTCGACCCAAGGAAAGCTATTGGAGAAACGTCTCAATCCCGAAATAGCATCTTGGCTGATAGCTTGGGGGTAGGTGCGCATTGGATGCGGAGCTCATAGAACGAGCGCAGGGGGGCGACCGGGAGGCCTTTGGGCAACTGGTCTCGCGCCATTATGATTTCGTCCACGCGACGGCGTGGCGATGGTCGGGCAGTTCAACCGACGCCGACGACATCGCCCAGGAGGTTTGCGTCAAGCTCGGCGCGGCGATCAGCGGTTTTCGCGGCGCCAGCCGCTTCAGGACGTGGCTCTATACGCTGACGCTCAACGCCGCCCGCGACCATCGGCGCAAGATTGCGCGGGAAGAACAGACATTCCGCGCTTATGCCGCCGAACCGCAGCCGGACGCGCCGGGCAGAAATGATGACGAGCTATCGAGCGAATTATGGGCGGCCGTGCGTGCCTTGCCGGAACGGCAATGCGACGCGGTGCTGCTCGTCTATGGCGAAGGCCTCAGCCATTCGGCTGCCGCCGATGTCATGGGCTGCTCAGAGGCAACCGTGTCCTGGCAGGTGCACGAGGCGCGCAAGAGGCTGAAGACCACGCTCGGCAAGGAAGAGGTATGATGGACAAGGAACTCGAAAAGCTCTCCCGTCTCATAGCCCCGGCCGCCGATCCGGAAGCGCGCGCGCGCGCCCTTGCCGCGGCGATGCAGGCCTTCGACAGTGCGGAAACTAATGCGGCGGCAGCCCAAGGAAATGCGAAAGGCTGGCGTCCAAGCTCCATCATCAGCTGGATATGGAGCCCTGCCATGAACAAGAAATTCCTCGCCGGTTCAGCCCTCGCGACGCTGCTCGTCATTCCCGCCGCCGGTTACCTCACGATCGAGCTGACCCGCAACGGATCGCCGGTCGTCGACCAGACCAAGATCGCCGGCAACCTCGTGCAAAACAACATGCCGAAACCGGGCGATCAGCCGGCGGCGGCCGCACCTCAGCTTCCCGAGGCGACCGCCGAAGAGAAGAGGCTGGCAAAATTGTCGGCCGCTGGCGGCGCGCAAGCCTTGCGGGACGAGGAGCCGCAATCTGAAAAGCCTGATGCGGCGCCGCCCTCCGAATCCGATACCGGGGAGATCGCTGCTCTTAAGAACAAGTCGGAGGATTCCGCCGCGACCCTGGGGTTGGCCAAACGCGCTGCCCCCGCCACTCCCGGCATCGTGGCTCAAGGGCAGCTATTGGCCGAACCGATGGCCGTCGCTCCCTCACCTGTTCCGCCAGCGGAGGGACGTGCCCAGATCCAGCTCGATCCAAACCGCGAGCGGTTTGCCAATGCCGCGGCAAATCCGATCAAGAGCGTGGCGACCGATCCGGTCTCGACCTTCTCCGCCGATGTCGACAGCGCGTCCTATTCCTTCGTCCGCCGCTCGCTGACGGGTGGGGCGATGCCCGATCCGCAATCGGTTCGCGTCGAGGAGATGATCAATTATTTTCCCTACGACTGGCCGCGTCCCGACAAGGCCGATCAGCCTTTCAAGGCAACCGTGACAGTGATGCCGACGCCGTGGAATCACGACACGGAACTGATGCATGTGGCGATCAAGGGCTACGACATCGCGCCGGCGACCGCGCCGCATGCCAATCTGGTGTTCCTGATCGACGTCTCGGGTTCGATGGACGAGCCGGACAAGCTGCCGCTGCTGAAGAGCGCCTTCCGTCTCCTGGTCAACAGGCTGAAGGCGGACGACACCGTCTCGATCGTCACTTATGCCGGCAATGCCGGTACGGTGCTGGAACCGACGCGCGTGGCGGAGAAGTCGAAGATCCTCTCGGCAATCGAAAGGCTGGAAGCTGGAGGCTCGACCGGCGGCGCCGAGGGGATCGAGGCTGCCTATGGTCTTGCCAAGCAGGCCTTCGTCAAGGACGGCGTCAACCGGGTGATGCTGGCGACGGACGGCGACTTCAATGTCGGCCCGTCGAGCGACGAGGACTTGAAGCGCATCATCGAGGAGAAACGCAAGGACGGCATCTTCTTGACCGTTCTCGGTTTCGGACGCGGCAATCTCAACGATTCCCTGATGCAGACACTGGCGCAGAACGGCAATGGCAGCGCCGCCTATATCGACACTCTGGCCGAGGCGCAGAAGACACTGGTGGAAGAAGCCGGATCGACGCTGTTTCCGATCGCCAAGGACGTCAAGTTCCAGGTCGAGTTCAACCCGGAACGGATCGCCGAATACCGGCTGATCGGCTACGAGACGCGCGCCCTGAAGCGGGAGGATTTCAACAATGACCGGGTCGACGCCGGCGATATCGGCTCCGGCCACAGCGTCACGGCCATCTACGAGATTACCCCGAAGGGAAGCCCCGCGGTGATGAATGACGACCTGCGATATGGCGCAGCCGAGAAGGCTCCGGCAGCGACTTCGGACAACGCACGTCAGGGCGAACTTGCCTTCGTCAAGATGCGCTACAAGCGGCCGGGCGAGGACAAGAGCGCACTGATCACCACGCCTGTCGGTGACGACAACGCAGTCGCCAGCATCGACGCCGCGCCTGGGGATGTCCGCTTCTCCGTAGCCGTCGCCGCCTTCGGCCAGAAACTGGGCCGTGTCGCCGCCGTCGATGCCTATTCCTATCAGGCGATTGCCGATCTCGCTGCGGCATCGCGGGGACCGGATCCCTTCGGCTACAGATCGGATTTCCTCGGGCTCGTCAGGCTGGCGGACAGCCTCAGTCACCAATGAGGAGCGATGCACCGCAAATCAGGGACCGCCTGGGAAAGGCGGTCTCCGCGTCTGGCTTTGAAGATCAGAGCTAGAATTTTCAGCTTCGCGTTCAGTCTGACGACTGATGGATATGGCCAAATCAGTCCACAGGATGAAACAGACATCCATTAATACAGATCGTGGACTGATTTATTGCTAGGTGCAGAATAGCGAAGAGAGAAAAAGGAGCGGACTTCGCAAGCCCATCGGTAGATTCTTCGCAGGTCGACCACCACACACAACTCCTCAACCGAGACCGGAACGCCAGCGCTCTATCCCGGTCTCGATCCGTTAGCCGTAAGATAGACGGCGTAAAGAGAGGTTGTTGCGGTGATGAAGAGGCGGTTCCGTTTCTCGCCGCCGAAAGCAACATTGGAGACGATCTCGGGAATATGGATCTTGCCGAGCAGGGTGCCATCCGGATCGTAAGCATGCACGCCGTCGGCGGCGCTCGTCCAGATCCTGCCCTTGCGGTCGACGCGAAAGCCGTCGAAAAAGCCTGAAGTGCATTCGGCGAAAATGCCGAGATCGGTCAGCTTTCCACTCTCCGATACGCCGAGTTTTCGAATATGACGCGGACCGTCCGCCATGTGCGTCCCGCCGGTATCGGCGATGTAGAGCACCCTTTCGTCGGGGGAGAAAGCCAGCCCGTTCGGCTTGACGAAATCGGACGCCACCCGGTCGGTCGTACCTGTGGCCGGATCATGCCGGTAGACATGGCATCCGCCGATTTCCTCTTCGCCGTAATCGCCCTCATAATCGTGGAGGATGCCGTAGCTCGGATCGGTGAACCAGACCGTCCCGTCGGATTTGACGGTAACGTCGTTCGGAGAATTGAGCCGTTTGCCGGCAATGCGATCCGCCAGCACGGTAATCCCTCCATCGAAATCCGTCCGCGTGACCCGACGCGCCAGATGCTCGCAGGTAACAAGCCTTCCCTGATTGTCGACCGTGTTGCCGTTCGAGTTGTTGCTGGGCGAGCGGAACACCGACGTCTGCCCGCTGGTATCGTCGTAGCGCATCATGCGATTGTTGGGTATATCCGAGAAGACCAGATAACGCCCGGCGGCGAACCAGGCCGGTCCCTCCAGCCAGCGGCCGCCTGTCCAAAGCCGCTCGACGCGGGCATGGCCGACGAAGCAGTTTTCAAAGCGCGGGTCGAGAACCTCAAAGCCCGTACCCTCGATTTCCCCGAACATGTTGCTTCCTCATCTAAAATTGTTATCGATACCATTCTGCCTTGTTTTGCAGTCTTCGTATAGACGCCGACGGACTGTGGAAGGCCGCGTTTCTGCAATAATATCGATTGTACGATGATAGCGATAACTTTATCGTATCCTGAGTTGCCCAACTTGGAAGCTGTTTTGAAAGCGGGGGCCAGTGAAAAACGAGGATGAGCCAAAAGACAAGCGTCTCAAGGGAGGAGACGTCCAGAAGCTGACGATGGCTGAGGTCGCCAAATATGTCGGCGTATCGGCCATGACGGTTTCGCGCGCCTTTCGGCAGGATGCGAGTGTTTCCGAAGAGACCCGCAAGCGCATCATGGAAGCTGTCGACGCGCTGGGCTACGTGCTCGACCTTTCGGCCGGCAGTCTTTCCTCACGGCGCAGCGGCTTCATCGCGGCGTTGGTACCCTCCATCAACAATTCGAATTTCTCCGACACCGCGCGCGGCATTACCGATGCGCTGGAGGATACCGGCCTTCAGCTACTTCTCGGCTATACCGACTATTCCGC
This sequence comes from Rhizobium hidalgonense, assembly GCF_002914525.1. GTDB lineage: Bacteria > Pseudomonadota > Alphaproteobacteria > Rhizobiales > Rhizobiaceae > Rhizobium > Rhizobium hidalgonense. The sequence continues at coordinate 204,313 of NZ_LODW01000059.1, forward strand.
CGAAAAAGAAGAAAAACTGATCGAGGCGATGCTGCGCCGACGCCCCGAAGGCATCATCCTGACAGGCGGTTCGCACACCGCGCGCGCGCGCCGCATGCTTGATAAGGCCGGCATTCCGGTGGTTGAAACCTGGGAAATTCCGGAGGAGCCGATCAATCATGTCGTCGGCTTTTCCAATGGCGAGGCCATGTCCCTGCTGGTGCGCACCCTCGCCAGCCAGGGCTATCGGAGGTTCGGCTATATCGGCGGAACGACGGCGCGCGATACACGCGGCAGCCAGCGGCGAAGCGGTTTCCTGAAAACCGTCGAAGAACTAGGCTTGGGACCAGGCCGGGCGATTTCCTTCGGCGTGCCGCCAATCACCATGGAACAGGGCGGCCAGGCGATTGTCAGCCTGCTGGAGCGCTGGCCGGACACGGAAGTGGTTCTCTGTGTCTCCGACCTTTCGGCCTTCGGCGCGATCATGGAATGCAAGCGCAGGGGAATGAGCGTGCCAGGTGACATCGCCATTGCCGGCTTCGGCGATTACGAGATCTCGTCGATCTGTCATCCCAGCATCACCACCATCAATGTCGACTGTTACGGCATCGGCCGTCAGGCTGCCGCCCGCCTGCTCGATGCCCTGCAAGGCAGCGGCGAGGCGACCGGCGACGAGATCACATTGACGGGCTATAGGGTCGTTCTGCGCGAAAGTACCGACCGCGGCGCCTCATAGCTGGCGACGATATCAGAAGGCGATCTGCACCTTCATCGACTTGTTGCGGTCGCTGGCCAGCTCGAAGGCGGCGACGGCCTCGTCGATCCCGAAGACGCCCGTCAGCAGCGGTTTCAGATCGACGCGACGCGCGTTGATCAGTTCGACGGCAAGGGCGAATTCCTCGTGAAAGCGGAATGTTCCGCGCATCTCGATTTCCCTGGCGACGATCATGTTCTGCGGGATCGATACATCGCCGCCAAGGCCGAGCTGGACGAGAACGGCCCGGGGCTTCAGTACCTCGAGACCGGCGCGCACGGCGCGCTCATTGCCCGACGCTTCGAACATAACGTCGAAATATCCCTTGTCGGCGCCGTAATCGGCAAGGTCGGCGGCATGGGTGGCAACGTTGATCGTTCGATCCGCGCCGCTGGTGCGGGCGATTGCCAGAACGCTGTCGGTCACATCGGTCGCGACGATCTCGCGGGCGCCGAGAACGCGGGCGGCAACGATCGCCAGCATGCCGATCGGACCGCAGCCGGTGACCAGCACCCGCTTGCCCAGCAGCGATCCGGCGCGGCTAGCCGCATGCAGCGTCACGGCAAAGGGTTCGGCGAAGGCGGCCTCGTGAATGGAGATGCCGTCGGCGACCTTGTGGCACTGCCAGCGCTCAGCCACCAGCCGCTGGCGAAAGCCGCCCTGAATATGCGGCATCGGCATGGCGCTGCCGTAAAACCGCATGTTGAGGCAATGGTTCTGCTGTCCTTTCAGGCAATATTGGCAATGATTGCACGGCCGGCTCGGAGAAACCGCAACGCGGTCTCCGACAGCAAGGTCGCTCACACCGGCACCCAGCGCCTTGACGGTGCCGGCAATTTCATGGCCGAGGATCATCGGTTCGCGCAGGCGAACGGTGCCGAAGCCGCCATGATTGTAATAATGCAGGTCGGAGCCGCAAATGCCGCCGGCTTCGATGGCAACCTCCACCTGCCCAGCTCCCGCAACCTCCGGCTCGCGCTCTTCGATCCTGAGATCCTTGGCGGCATGAATGACGATGGCTTTCATATTGGGATCCTCATACGACCGGAGTCGGAAGCGCGCGACCGGCAAAATGCGCGGCGAGATTGTCTCTGACCAGCTGGCCCATGGCCTTGCGGGTTTCGACGGTACCGGAGCCATGATGGGGCTGCAACACCACGTTTTGGAGCGCCAGGAAACGCGCATCGATCTTCGGCTCGTTCAGGAACACGTCGAGGCCGGCGGCCTGGATGGTGCCGTCCTGAAGAGCTGAGATCAGCGCCTCTTCGTCAACGGTCGTCCCGCGCGAAACATTGATCAGCATGCCGTTGGGGCCGAGCGCTTTGAGCACATCGGCGTTGATGATCTTCATGGTCGCCTGCCCGCCGGGGACGATGACGATCAGGAAATCGGCCCAGTCGGCCAACGCGATCAGGTCCGGCTGGTAGGCATAGGCAACATCCCTATGCTCATTGCGGGCGAAATAGGAGACATCGCAGCCGAAAGCGGCAGCCCGCTTGGCGATCGCCTTGCCGATCCGCCCCATGCCGGCAAGCCCGACCTTCTTGCCGGAGACGCGGGTCACCAGCGGCATGGCGATATTGCCCCACTGGCCATTGCGGACGAAAACGTCGGCCTGAGGAATCTGCCGGGCCGTCGCAAGCAGCAGTCCGATGGCGATGTCGGCGACATCTTCGGTCAGCACGTCAGGGGTATTGGTGACGCGAATGCCGTTGGCGCGGGCATAGGAGAGGTCGATGGCATCGGTGCCGACGCCGTAACAGGAAACGATTTCCAGTCTCGGTAATTGTGTCATCAGGTCGGCGGAGGCGCCGAGTTCGCCGCGCGTCGCGATGGCGCGAATATCCTTGCCGACCCTTGCGATCAGTTCCTGCCGGTCTGCCGCTTCCCACAGGCGGTGAACGCGATACTTCGCCTCCAGATCGACCATGTCCCATTCCGGATAGGCTCCGGTCATCAAGATCTCTACCTCAGGCACCGCTTCCATCCCGCATTTTGACAATTGATTATGTTATCGATAACATATAATTCGGAAAAGCGATGTCAAGTGAGTTTCACCGCGAGTAGCGGTATAAGCCCTCATTCGCAGCGACACCGGAGGAGTGATTTGTATGAAGAACCTGTTTGATCTTAGCGGGCGGCTTGCCCTGATCACCGGCTCGAGCCAGGGGATCGGTTATGCCCTGGCCGAGGGCCTGGCGCAGCACGGCGCCGAGGTCATCATCAACGGCCGCACCCCCGAAAGCGTCAAACGCGCAGTCGAGAGCCTCAAGGCTCAAGGCCTGTCTGCGCATGCGGCCATCTTCGACGTCACTAGCAAGGACGCCGCCAAACAGGGCATCGACGCGATCGAAGCCGATATCGGGCCGCTCGACATCCTGATCAACAATGCCGGCATGCAGTTTCGCACGCCGCTGGAAGATTTTCCGGCGGACAAATGGGAACTGCTGCTGACCACCAATATTTCGAGCGTGTTTTACGTCGGACAGGCGGCCGCTAAAGCCATGATCGCTCGCGGTCAGGGCAAGATCATCAACATCGCCTCGGTACAGAGTGAGCTCGCCCGTCCCGGCATCGCCCCCTACACGGCGACCAAGGGCGCAGTGCGCAATCTGACGCGCGGCATGTGCGCCGACTGGGCCAAACACGGCCTGCAGATCAACGCGATCGCGCCCGGCTACTTCAAGACGCCGCTCAACCAGGCGCTCGTCGACAATCCCGAATTCTCGTCCTGGCTCGAGAAGCGGACGCCGGCCGGCCGCTGGGGCAATGTCGAGGAACTGGTGGGAGCTGCCGTTTTCCTGGCGGGTCGCGGCTCGTCCTTCATCAACGGGCATACGCTTTATGTCGACGGCGGCATCACGACCTGCCTCTGATAGAGACGCGACGATGGGCTTCGAGCAAAAGACACCGCCTCTGGCCGTCGTCGTCATGGGCGTCAGCGGCTGCGGCAAATCCTCGGTTGGTGAGCGTATCGCCGCTCAAAACGGCCTGACGTTTTTGGAGGGCGACCAGCTCCACCCCGCTCGCAATGTCGAAAAAATGGCTAAGGGCATACCGCTGACCGATGACGACCGCCTGCCGTGGCTCGACAGGATCGGCGCGGAAATAAAGGCTGCGCAAAACCAGTCGCAAGGCGTGGTGATTTCGTGCTCGGCGCTCAAGAGAAGCTACCGGGACAGGCTGAGACACGCGGCAGGCGGGCGCCTGGCTTTTGTTTTCCTCGACGGATCGCGCGAGCTCCTGCTGTCGCGGATGCAGGCTCGCCAAGGCCATTTCATGCCGGCGTCGCTGCTCGACAGCCAGCTGCAGACGCTGGAACCGCCGACCGGTGAGCCTGGTGTTGTGACGGTCGCGATCGATGGTGTTTTGGATGATATGGTGGCGCTGGCTTGTGAGGAGCTGAGAGGCGTGGCCATCAAGGGAGGGTTTCATGCAGGATGATTCTAGGGCAAATGTCGCCGTTATCGGAGCCGGCATTATGGGAACGGCGATCGTCACCCGACTGATTGAAACCGGCCACACAGTATCGGTCTTCGATCTCGATGCCGAAAAGGTCGCCGCATTGGCAGCCAAGGGCGCCAAGACGGCGAGCTCCGTGGCGGATGCCGTCTCAGCCGCGGAATTCTGCGTGCTCAGCCTCAATCACGCAAATATCGTGCGCGCAGTCGTCTTCGGCGAGAAGGGTGTTGCGGCGGCGGCAAATGCCGGCAAGTTGCTGATCGATATGTCCTCGATCGACCCGGCAGAGACCGCCGACATGGCGAAGCGGCTGCGTGCGGAAACGGGCATGGCATGGGTGGATTGCCCGCTTTCGGGCGGCGTGCCCGGCGCGCTTTCCGGCAAACTGACGATCATGGCCGGTGGCAGCCCCGAGGATTTCGAGCGGGCGCGGGTGGTGATGCGGCATCTTGCCGCCAATTATACGCTGATGGGTGCCTCCGGCGCCGGGCAGACCACCAAGCTGATCAATCAGCTGTTCTGCGCTGTGCTGTTCCAGTCGGTTGCGGAAGCCGTCAAACTCGCGGAAGCCGGTGGTGTCGATCCGGCCGCCATCCCGGCCGCCCTTGCCGGCGGCAGGGCGGACAGCCGGATAATGCAGGAATTCATGGAAAAATTTGCCGCCCGGGACTTCTCGCCGACAGGCAGGATCGACAACATGCTGAAGGACCTGGATTCGCTTCAGGCCTTCGCATTGAAGACGAAAACGCCGCTGCCGATGACGGGCGCAGTGGTCGAAATTCATCGCCTGCTTTGCGCAGCCGGCCTCGGCCCGAAAGACTCGGCGGAGATGATGCGTCTTCTCGACGGATTTCAGGCCGGCTGAAAATCTCTTGCGGGAATGCGAGATCACTATCTTTCTGCTTGACCATTCACGAATGTTATCGATAACATACATTCAGGATAACAACTGCAGCTTTGGGAGGAGCCACGGTGGAAGCCAAGAGACTGCTGGAGTTCCAATCGATCACCAAGAGCTTCGGCGGCACGCAGGCACTGCGTGACGTATCGATCGATCTGCGCGAGGGGGAGATCCTTGCGCTGCTAGGGGAAAACGGAGCCGGGAAATCGACGCTCATCAAGACGCTGGCCGGTATCTACAAGCCCGATAACGGCGACATCCTTTTTCGCGGCCAGAGTTACCATCATCGTCCGCCGAAGCCGAACGAGCGGCAGCCGGTCGCATTCATCCATCAGGACCTCGGCTTGATCGAGTGGATGACGGTCGGCGAGAACATGGGCCTGTCGCAAGGCTTCTCCATGCGTCGCGGCCTGATCGACTGGAACAGGACGCAGGCGCGCGCCAAAGAAGCCTTGAAGCTGGTCGGCTGCGATTTCGATCCGACGACCCGGGTCTCGGCCCTGTCGCGCACCGAAAAATCGCTCGTCGCCATTGCCCGCGCGCTTGCCGTCGAAGCCGACGTTTTGGTGCTCGACGAACCCACGGCGAGCCTTCCGGCCGACGAAGTCGATCGGCTGTTCAATGCGATCCGCCCCCTGAAGGAGCGCGGCGTCGGCATGATCTATGTCTCCCACAGGCTGGACGAGATTTTCCGCATCGCCGATCGCGTCGCCGTGCTGCGCGACGGATGCATGGTCGGACAGAAGCCCGTCAGCGAGACCACTCCCGACGAACTGGTGACGATGATCATCGGCCGCAGCGGCGACAGTCTCTTTTCGAAGACCGAGATCAAGCCCGGCAAGGCGATCGTCAAGGTGCGTGACCTGGTCTGCGCCGGCACCAGCCCGATATCCTTCGATATAAGAGAGGGCGAGCTGCTCGGCCTTGCCGGATTGCGTGGCGCCGGTCAGGAACGGATAGGCCGGGCGCTGTTTGGCTGCGAGCCCTTCGACGGCTCGGTTCTGCTGCATGACCAGGCGCCGGATCTTTCCAGCCCGCGACAGGCCATGGCGTCCGGCATCGGTCTGATTGCCCGTGACCGCACGGAGGAATCCGTCGCGCTCTCGCTCTCCATCCGGGAAAACACCTACCTCAATCCGGGCGCTGTCGGGCGCGGGCTGTTGTCCTTCCTGTCGCCGCGCGGCGAAGCCGATCTTGCCCATGCGATCGGCCATACCGTCGGCCTCAGGCCGAACGATCCGGATCTGCCTGTCGAGGCCCTGTCGGGCGGCAATCAGCAGAAGGTCGTCGTCGGCCGCTGGCTGGCGACCGGCCGCAAGCTGCTGATTGCCGAAGATCCGACCGCCGGCGTCGATATAGGTGCGCGGGCGGAGATCTACCGTCTGATCACCCAGGCGCTCGAAGCCGGCCTCGCGGTCGTCGTGGTGTCGACGGACTTCGAGGAAATCGCCCATATCTGCCACCGCGCGCTGGTTTTCTCGCGCGGCAAAATCGTCAGCGAACTGACTGGAAGCGCCCTGACGACGGAGGCAGTCATAACAGCTGCATCCGCATCGGAAGCGGCTTGAGCCATCGGGAGAACAGCCATGCAATCCATTGAATCCACCGCGCTGGAGCCGACCAAGAGCGAAATGGCCGGCCTGTCCGCAGGCCAGAAGATCGGACGCCTGATCCCGGTTTACGGGCTGGTGATCCTGACCCTCGGGCTGATCGTGCTCTTTTCGATCCTGCTGCCCGATACGTTTCCGACCGTCTTGAACGTCCGCTCGATCGTCTCCGACAAGGCGATCATCGCGCTTCTGTCGCTCGCCGCGATGATCCCGATGGCGTCGGGCCGCATCGACCTGACCGTCGGTTACGGCATCGTGCTCTGGCACATTCTCGCCATCAGCCTGCAGACGGCCTACGGCCTGCCCTGGCCGGTCGCGGTCCTGATCGTGCTTGCGCTCGGCGTTCTTACCGGCTGCATCAACGGCCTTTTGGTCGAGGTCGCCAAGATCGACAGTTTCATTGCGACGCTCGGCACCGGGACGGTCCTCTACGCGCTCGCCCTCTGGCATACCGGCGGCCGGCAGGTGGTCGGCGTCCTGCCTGAGGGCTTCTATGCGTTGAACGGCACCATGCTGTTTGGCCTGCCGATCACCGGCTTCTACGTGCTGCTGATCGCAATCTGCATGTGGATCGTGCTCGAATACCTGCCGATCGGCCGTTATCTCTATGCCATCGGCGCCAATCCCAAGGCTGCGGCCCTCAATGGCATTCCCGTCCGCAAATTCGTGATCGGCGCCTTCGTCACGTCAGGCCTGCTGGCGGCTTTGACCGGGGTCCTTCTCGCCTCGAAGCTGCGCATCGGCCAGGCGAGCGTCGGCCTCGAATATCTGCTGCCCGCGCTTGTCGGCGCATTCCTCGGGTCGACGACGATCAAGCCGGGCCGGGTGAACGTCTGGGGCACCTTGATCGGCGTCATCATCCTGGCGGTCGGCATTTCCGGAATTCAGCAATTCGGCGGGTCGTTCTTCGTCGAACCGCTGTTCAACGGTGTGACCCTGCTGATTGCCATCGGCATAGCAGGTTACGCCCAGCGCAAGCGCGGAGCTGTGAGGAGGATCACACCCGCATCCAAATGAAGATGCCGGCTCATCCCGGCATTTCATAACAAACAAAATGGAGGAGTGAACATGAAACGCAGAACGTTATTGCAGGCAACGGTCGCAACCGTCGCCGTTATGCTCAGCATGCCGGCATTGGCCGATTCCATGGCCGACGCCAAGGCGGTGGTCGAAAAGTATGCGTCCAAGGTGAGCGCTTGGGATGGCCCGACGAGCGGCCCCAAGGGCGCGAGCGGCAAGAACATCGTCATTCTTGCCGGCGATATGAAAAACGGCGGCATCCTCGGCGTGGTCAATGGCGTTCAGGAAGCAGCTGGCGCGCTCGGCTGGACGGTGAAGGCCCTTGACGGCGCCGGTTCGATCGGCGGCCGCACGGCAGCGTTCGGCCAGGCCATGGCGTTGAAGCCGGATGGCATCATCATCAACGGCTTCGACGCCGTCGAGCAGAAGCCGGCGATGGAAGCGGCCAAGGCGGCCGGCATTCCGATGGTTTCCTGGCATGCCGCCTCGGCCGTTGGCCCGGTTCCCGAAGTCGGCGTTTTCGCCAACGTCACCACCGATGCGATGGAAGTATCGAAGTCCGCGGCCGATTGGGCCTTCGCCGATGCCGGCGGCAAGCCCGGCGTCATCATCTTCACCGACTCGACCTACGCGATCGCGATCGCCAAGGCCGACCGCATGAAGAAGGAGATTGAGGATCTCGGCGGCACGGTGCTTGAATATGTCGATACGCCGATCGCCGAAACCTCGCAGCGCATGCCGCAGCTGACCACTTCGCTGCTGCAGAAGTATGGCGCCAAGTGGACGCATTCGCTGGCGATCAACGACCTATATTACGACTTCATGGGACCGTCGCTCGCCTCGGCCGGCATTACCGGCGACGGAAAGCCGGTGAATGTCGCAGCCGGCGACGGTTCGGAAAGCGCCTATCAGCGCATCCGCGCCAAGCAGTATCAGGCCGTCACGGTCGCTGAGCCGCTCAACCTCCAAGGCTGGCAGCTCGTCGACGAATTGAACCGCGCCTTCGCGAAAGCTCCATGGTCCGGCTACGTGTCGCCGCTCCACGTGGTGACCAGCGCGAATGTCGAATTCGACGGCGGGCCGAAGAACAGCTTCGATCCCGATAACGGCTATCGCGATCAATACAAGAAAATCTGGGGCAAATAAGCCTTCCCAAGGGCGTATCGACCGATACGCCCTTACCATCCTGACCACGCCAACATCGATCCAGCTCCGGCGAGTATTGGAAAAGAGAACCTATGATCATTCGTTATGCTTTGTTTGAAGGCGAAATCCATCCCGGCCGAGAAGAGGAATTCCGCGCCTTTGTCAGGCAGCGGCTCGTCCCTCTCTGGACGAAATTTCCAGGCGCCGAGGAAGTCCGGGTGCTTGATGGAATGGAGCGCGACGAAGGCGCCCCGGTCTATGCCATGGCTCTCGCCATTCGTTATCCCGATATGGATGCGGTCAACGCAGCGCTTCGCTCCAATGTGCGCTTCGAGAGCCGCGAGGTCACCGGCGAACTCCTGCAACTCTTCACCGGCAAGGTGCATCATCACGTCTTCCAGGCCAACGAATACCCGCCAGCCATTGCCTGACCTCCGGGCGGCTTCCACGCCGACTCGAGCGACGGACGCTGCCCGGACAGGACCGAACGGGCTTCGTCCGACTCCGAGGCGAAGGTCGCCGAGATGGCGAAGAGCGAGGGCATCGGCTGGCACGATCACCAGCGCGCCTTTGCCGTCGGCCAGCAGCGGCTGCTTGCGCTTTACGACGCGCGGCGACGTCCTTGACGACAATCTCTATACCGCGCCGGGCAAGTTCGGTGGCGGTGGCGCCGGCACCACATGGCTGGTCGGGTCGGCGGCAGATGTCGCTCGCTCGCTGCGCAGATACCAGGATCTGGGGATCACGCATTTCGTGCTGTCCGACAGTCGTGCCACCTCTGCCCTATTCCTTTCCGCACCGCAAGCTGCGAGAACTTCTAACAATTCTCAAAGAGTTGCGTTTAACGGCGAACTTCATCCCTGACATCGATGCCGGCAAGTGGAAACAAACGGCCCATTTGCAATAGGAAATGTATACCAATTCGAACCAACAACTTGGTGTACTCTTTCCGGGGTGGGCGCCGGGGCCATTGGGACGAAAAATGCGAAAAAATATACAAAAAGCGCAGTTTAATGGCGCCCTTTCGGCTTCGTTTACACTCTCTAAAATATCTCCTCCTATTTTTAAGGGTATCGGAGCGACGTTCTGAGGATCGTCACCTACGCCATGATGGCCGGCCAGGTCTCCCGAAATCTCGCATGAAATCGACGTTGTCACCTTGATGCTCGCCCGGCCTTCGACCGACGCGCAGTGGTGCCCGGCGAATCATTCGGGGACAGATCCTGGTCACAGACACCCTTAAACCTCGCCGACACGATGGAGAGCGCGAATGAACAGCATTAAGAGTTTCGGGATCGCGATGCGTCTCGCCCTTGGTTTCAGCTTTCTGATCCTGCTGATGGCAGGCCTGAGTATCTACTCGGCCGTGCAGGTCGCGGAAATCAACGACAATCTCGGGACGATCAACGACGTCAACAGCGTCAAGCAGCGCTTTGCCATCAACTATCGCGGCAGCGTGCACGATCGGGCGATTGCCATTCGCGATGTGACCCTGGTGACATCAGCCGATGAACGCAAGGCGGCCGAGGCGTTGATCGAAAAGCTGGCTGCTACCTATGCCGAGAATGAAAAGCGCATGGCGGAGATGGTTGCGTCTCCGGCCGGTGCGACGGATCAGGAAAAGACCATCCTCGGCGAAATCGCCGACATACAGGCGAAAACCAATCCCCTCGTCGCCCAGATCATTGCGCTGCAGGAAAAGGGTGACGGCGAGGCGGCTCGCAAGATCCTGCTCGAGCAGGCGAGGCCTGCCTTCGTTGCGTGGCTCGGCGCCATCAACAAATTCATCGACTATCAGGAAGCGCTGAACAAATCGATCGGCGGCGAGGTTCGCAGCACGGCAAGCGGCTTCAAGCCGATCGTGCTGACGGCATTGGGCATCGCAGCACTTCTTTCGATCGTCGCCGCCGCGATTACCGCGCGCACGATCGTCGGACCGCTGGCAAGACTGCAGCTTTCGCTGAAAGCGATGGGGGAAGGCAATCTCGACGGTGACCGTCGTCTCGAAGCCCGCGGCGATGAAATCGGCAAGCTTGCGCGTGCCGTGGCTGGCCTGCGCGACGCCATCTCGGCAAAGGCCGAGCGGGAAGCTGACGCGGAGGCCAAGAGGGCTGTCGCGGAACGGCATAGGCTCGAGCAGGATGCCGATGAACGCCGCACTCTTGCCGAGCAGACGGACCGGGCTGTCGGCCAGCTCGGCACCGCACTGCAGGCGCTGGCCGACGGCGATCTTACGCAGCAGATCGACACGCCGTTCATCCCGTCGCTGGAAAAACTCCGCGCCGACTTCAATACGGCAGTCGAAAAGCTCCGCGCCGCCATGCAGAAGGTTGCCCAGAACGCCAGCGCCATCGCCGCCGGGGCACAGGAGATCCGATCCTCCTCGGACGATCTTGCCAAGCGGACCGAACAGCAAGCTGCCTCCGTCGAGGAAACCGCCGCCGCTCTGGAGCAGATCACCACCACCGTCGCCGACTCGAGCAGCAAGGCTCAGGAAGCAGGACAGCTCGTTCGCAAGACGAAGGACAGCGCGGAACGCTCGGGCAACGTCGTTCAGGACGCGGTCGATGCGATGGGCAAGATCGAATCCTCCGCCACTGAAATCGGCAGCATTATCGGCGTCATCGATGAGATTGCCTTCCAGACCAACTTGCTGGCGCTGAATGCCGGCGTCGAAGCTGCCCGCGCCGGGGAAGCAGGCAAGGGTTTCGCCGTCGTTGCCCAGGAGGTGCGCGAATTGGCCCAACGTTCCGCCAAGGCCGCGAAGGAAATCAAGGAACTGATCAATGCTTCGAACGGACATGTCAAAAGCGGCGTGGCCCTGGTCGGCGAAACAGGCAAAGCCCTGAAAGAGATCGTCGCACAGGTGCAGCAGGTCGATGGCAATGTCGGCGCCATCGTCGGCGCTTCGCAGGAGCAGGCAACGGGGCTGAAGGAAATCAACACTGCGGTCAACAGGATGGATCAGGGCACGCAGCAGAATGCCGCCATGGTCGAAGAAGCGACGGCCGCCGCCCATAACCTCGCCAAAGAAGCCGACGCGCTGTTCCAGCTCCTCGGTCAGTTCAGTATTGGCGGCGCTGTGGCAGCGCCCAGGCGCATATCGCAGCCGGCTGCCGCCGCACAACATGCCCAGCCGGTTTCCTCGCCTGCCCGCCAGATGATTGCCAAAGTCGGCAAGTCGTTTCAGTCGAACGGCAATGCGGCCGTGGCCGGCGATTGGGAAGAGTTTTAAATCGCACTGATTTCTCTCCGGCTTCCGCCGGACGGCAATGGCGAAGGGCAGCGTTGGCTGCCCTTCGCATTTTCATCTTATGCCTGAACCGGAGCCTTGGCCGGAAGAAGGGCGTTGATCACGACGGCAACGCCGATATTTGCCGCAAGCGCCAGCAGTCCGGTGTAGACGGTGAAGGGCTCGCCGCCGAGACTGATCAGGTGCAGCGGCTTCCAGCCGGCATCCCAGACGAGGAAGGTGCCGCCGCAGAAGCCGACGAACCAGCCGGCAAGCAGAGCAGGTGCACGGAACCAGCCGGTGTAGAGACCGAAGACCAGCGCCGGGAGCGTCTGCAGGATCCAGATGCCGCCAAGCAGCTGCAGGTCGAGTGCGAACTGCGTCGGCAGGAAGATAATGACGAGAAGCGCGCCGACCTTCACCACGAGTGAGGTGATCTTCGCGACCTTGGCCTCGCCCGCATCGCTGACCTTGGGATCGACATAGGCCTTCCAGAAGTTACGGGTGAAAAGATTGGCAGCGCCAATGCTCATCACCGCGGCCGGCACCAGCGCGCCGATGGCGATCGCCGCAAAGGCGAAGCCGGAGAACCAGCCCGAAAACAGCGTCTTGAACAGCGTGGGAACGACGTCATTGGCGCTGTCGAGCTTCAGGTTGGCGGCGTGGCCCATATAGCCGAGCAGCGCCAGAAGGCCGAGCAGCAGCGTATAGGCCGGCAGCATGATGGCGTTCTTGCGGATCGTCTTGCCGCTGTTGGAGGCGAAGATGCCGGTCAGCGTATGCGGATACATGAAGGCCGCAAGCGCTGAACCGAAAGCGAGCGTGGCATAGGCGACATACTGATTGCCGCCGAGCAGCAGGCTGCCAGAGCCCTTGGCCTGGAAGGCCGCATCGGCGGAGGCGAAGACATTGGCATAGCCGCCGAGCTTCGACGGGATCAACGCGACGGCCGCGATCACCACGATATAGATCATGATGTCCTTGACGAAGGCGATCAGCGCCGGGGCGCGCAGGCCCGCCGAATAGGTGTAGAGCGCCAGCACGATGAAGGCGATCGCCAGCGGCAGTTCGCCATGCAGCCCGAGCGCCTTCAGAACCGCCGTCATGCCGACAAGCTGCAAGGCGATGTAAGGCATGGTGGCGACGACGCCCGTGGCCGCGACGGCGAGTTCGAGGCCGCGCGATCCGTATTGCCCATGCACGACGTCGGCCGCCGTCACATAGCCGAAATCCTTGGCGCGTTTCCACAGAACCGGCATGACCATGAAGACGAAGGGATAGACGACGATGGTGTAGGGCAACGCGAAGAAGCCGTAGGCGCCGACGGTATAGACCAGCGCCGGGACGGCGATCACGGTATAGGCGGTATAGAAATCGCCGCCGACGAGGAACCAGGTGATCCAGGTGCCGAAATTGCGGCCCCCGAGACCCCATTCATCGATATGGGCGAGTGTCTCGGGCTTGCGCCAGCGGCTGGCGACGAAGCCCATGACGGTGACGAGGGCGAAAAAGAAGATGAAGACGGCCAGCGCCGTGCCGTTGATATCAGTCGTCATGGCGGGTGCTCCGATAGGCGATCCAGGTCAGCGTCGCGGTGATCGGCACCCAGAGAAGCTGATACCAATAGAAAAAGGGGAAGCCGAAAAGCGACGGTTCGCGGAGATTGTAAAACGGCGGCCAGAGCAGACCGATATACGGAATGATCAGCAGCCAGAGCGCTGCCTTGCTACGTGGTTTTTCCATGTCGGGATCCCTTTCAGGCGCCGCGGGCCGCGGTCGCCATGTTCCAGTTGTCGGCGTGGAAGGCAGGCCTGTCAGCCGGCGGCGGCAGCAGGCCCGGTTCGGGTCGCTCGAGCTTTTCCGGACGTTCGGAAGCTGATGTAACGCATGTGAATTCCTCCCAACGGCCAGCGCTTGGCCAGCCGTGATTGGAGTCCTAGGGCGCTGATTTCATCCCCACAAGATGGGCGCAAGGGTGAAACGCCGGGGCCTACCCAGAAGTGGGTAGGCGCGAATTCGCATCGGCTTTTGCGACGATGCCGTGGTCGAGCGCATAGCGGATAAGGCCCGCCGTCGTTGCGATGCCGAGCTTTTTCTTGAGGTTCTTGCGGTGCGTTTCCGCCGTAGCGGAGCTTATCCCGAGCGCCTCGGCGATCTCGCGATTGCTCCGGCCAGCAACGATCAGCCCTAGAGTGTCACGCTCGCGCGGCGTCAAGGGATCGCTCCCCTCCTCTGTTCGTTCGCCCATCAGCGCGTCGAAAACACCCGACGAGAAATAGGTGCCTCCGCTGGCAACGGTCTCGATGGCCGAGACGATCTCGTCGGTCGAGACGTCTTTGAGGATGTAACCGGCGGCGCCATGCATGACCGACGAGGAAATATACTCGCGGCTGTCATGCATGGAGAGCATCACGACGCGGGTCTGCGGAAGTTCGTTCCTGAACAGTTCGATCGCATCGATGCCGCTGAGCTTCGGCATGTTGATATCCATCAGCACCACCTGCGGCTGGACCTGCCGAGCGATGTCGAGCCCGGTTTGCGCAAGCCCGGCGGTGCCTGCGACTTCGATATGGTCGAATGTTTCGAGCACGGCCTTCAGACCGTCGAGCACAAGCGGATGATTGTCGATCAAGAGCACCTTGATCTTGGGGCGTTCGGTCATGCCGCTTCCGCCTGCCGGTCGGAGGCACGATTGGCCGACTTCGGCAGCATCGCCGTCAGCGTCGTGCCGGCCTCGCTACTGTTGATCAGCAACAGGCCGCGGAAGTGCGCCATCCGCTCCTGCATGTTGCGCAGGCCGAGGCCTGATCTGCCCGATGCGCCGTCCTTGGCGCCATCGAAGCCGGCACCGTTGTCTGAAATCGTCATGCGGGCGCGGCCGCCATCGCTCCAGAGTTTGACCGCCAGCCGGGAGGCGCCCGAATGCCGCTCGACATTGTTGAAGGCCTCCTGCGCGACGCGATAAAGCGCGGTATTGGCTTCGGCCTTCAGCGTATCGCTGAAGCCTGAAGCATCGATATCAGTCTCGATCCCCGTCCGCTCGGCGAAATTGTAGCAGAGCGCCTCGATCGCCGCCGTCAGGCCGAGATCGTCGAGCACGCGCGGGCGCAGATCATGCGAGAGCCGCCGGATCTCCTTGATGGCGCCATTCAGCGCCTCGATACCGCGGTCGATGGTGACAGCCGCATCGTCGACATTGGTCCTGACTTTGCGGCCGGCGAGATCCATCGCGTAACGCACACCGACGAGATTCTGGGAAATGCCGTCGTGCAGTTCGCGAGCAAGACGGGCGCGCTCTTCTTCCTGGGTATCGATGACCCGCTGCGTCAGCGCCTTGAGCCGGCTATCGGCCATGCGGCGCTCATGGAAGGTCAGCAGCATGCAGGTGGTGAAGACGACGAGCACCGATGGAACGGCGATCAGGGCAACGATAACGAAGGTCCGCCGGATGTTGGCGCGCATCACCTTGTTGGCGGCGGCACTTTGGGCAAAGACGTCATCGAGGTAGACGCCGGTTCCCACGACCCAGTGCCATTTGTCGAGGCTGACGACAAAGGAGAGCTTGTCGGCGATCTGCCCGGTCGATGGTTTCTGCCATTTGTACTGATGCAGGCCGCCGCCCGCTCTTGCCGTGGCGATCAGTTCGGCAATCACCTTGTCGCCATCCGGATCGGTGAGATCGAGCCAATTGTGCCCATGCCGGAAACTCTGGCGCGGATGGACGATATTGTTGCCGTCGTAATCGTAGACGAAGAAATAGCCGTCCTTGCCGTAATCGAGCGAGGTCAGTATCTCAGCCACCTGCTGCTTGGCAGCTTCATCGTCGGCGCTGGCCCTGTCATAAATCGTCTGGATGGCGGAGAGGGCAAGATTGGTCAGATTAAGGATCTCGGCTTCCTTGGTCTTCAGCATGTTCTGCTCGAAGGTGTCGATGCTGTTTTTCGCGAGGTTTGCCGATTGCCAGGTGATAAAGGTGGTGATCGCAAGGATCGAAATGACGAGCGGGATGATCGCCAATGCGATGATCTGGTGTCGTAACGTCAAGGATCTCCCTCCCGAGGATTTGCGCCCGGAATCATGCCCTTTGCCGAATGCGAGTCCAGCGGCTTGTCCGGCGTGCGACGGTGGGCCGGCGCGTCAGCGCTATTCCAGGGGCACGAACAGGCCGAGCTTGACATCGCGCAGCACGACATTCGTATGCATGCGGCGGATCTGCGGATTGTCAGCCATGATCAGGGCGGCGATGTCGTCATAATGCTCGACGTCGCGGGCAGTGACGATCGCGATCAGATCGACCGCGCCGGTGACATAATAGACCTGCTGGATATGATCCTGCTTTTCCGCCCACAGGCGGAATTTCGCCAGAGCGTCGTAATTATCCCGCTCGATCTCCATCCCGACGATGAACACCATCGATGTCCCGGTCGCCTTCCGGTCGACGACGGCGACCTCCGCCTTGATGATCCCCTCCTCGCGCAGCCGCTTCAGCCGCCGCTGCACCGCCGAGACCGACAGCCCGACCTGTTCGGCGATGGTTTCGGCCTTCAGCTGGCAGTCGCGCTGAACGATATCGAGAATGTCGCGGTCAAAACGATCCAGTTGTTCCATTGTCCAATCCCAATTCCTACCAGAGCCCGTCACGCATTCTGCCGCATTCGCCGCGTGAAGAAGATTATTTTGCACAAATTATGCAGAAGAGACAAAAATTGCGCGAAAAAACCGCGCATCTTTATCATTATCCTTCGCAAATTCAGTTCACCGGAACCATGCATGTCGGATCAACCCTTTCCTGCTCTTCGCGTCGAAGATCTTCATAAAAGTTTCGGCTCGCAACAGGTTCTCAAGGGTATCTCAGCCGAGGCCCATAAGTCAGATGTCATCTCCATTATCGGCTCGTCAGGTTCTGGCAAGAGCACATTCCTCAGATGCATCAATTTTCTGGAAATGCCGGATCGCGGTCGTATTGCCGTGAACGGCGAGGAGGTCGTGCTCAAAGCCGGCCGCGGTGGCCACCTGCAGCCGCAGAGCTGGCGGCAGATCGAACGGCTGCGGACCGGGCTCGGGATGGTATTTCAGAGCTTCAATCTTTGGGCTCATCGCACGGTGCTCGAAAACGTCATCGAGGCGCCGGTGCATGTCATGGGCATTTCAAGGCGCGAGGCGATCGAAAAGGCGGAAGCCCTGCTCCACAAGGTCGGCCTCTTCGACAAGCGTGACGCCTACCCCGCCTTCCTTTCGGGCGGCCAGCAGCAGCGAGCGGCGATTGCCAGAGCGCTCTGCATTGACCCTGATGTCATGCTGTTCGACGAACCGACATCGGCGCTCGATCCGGAACTGGTCGGCGAGGTCCTCAAGGTCATCCGCGACCTCGCCGAAGAAGGTCGGACCATGCTGATCGTCACCCATGAAATGCGCTTCGCCCGGGATGTCTCGAGCCGCGTTCTTTTCCTGCATCAGGGACGGATCGAGGAAGAGGGGCCGCCCGAACAGATATATGGCGCCCCCGTCAGCGCCCGCTGCCGGGAATTCACCCGTCTCAGCACCCATTGATGCGCACCAAACTGTCATCGCCAACACAAATCTGGAGAACCCTGCGAATGAAACTACTCCCCATGCTTTTTGCCGGCGCCGCACTTGCACTTACGGCCGTCACGGCTCAGGCCGAAGTCCGCTTCGGTGTCATGAACGAATCCTATCCGCCCTTCTTCGCCAAGGACGCCTCGGGTGAGTGGCAAGGTTGGGAGATCGATCTCATGAACGCCGTCTGCGCCGAGATGAAGGAGAAATGCTCGATCGTCGACATTTCCTGGGATGGTCTCATTCCGGCCCTGCAGAGCAAGAAGTTCGACGTGATCTGGTCGTCGATGTCGAACACGGCGGAGCGCTCGAAGGTGATCGACTTCACCGACAAATATTACAACACGCCGAGCACCCTGATCGGTCCCAAGGACCAGAAGCCGGGCGCCAGCGCCGAAGACGTGAAGGGCAAGACCATCGGCATCCAGGTGTCGACGATCCAGTCTGAATATTACAAGAAGTATTTTGCCAGCGCCGCCGAGGAGAAGACCTATCAGACGCTCGATGAGGCTTTCCAGGATCTCGCTGCCGGCCGGATCGACTACGTCTTCGGCGATTCGCTGGCGCTCGACGCGTTCCTGAAAAGCGATGGCGGCAAGGATTGCTGCGCCAAGATGGGAGATGTCGCCGACGACAAGGAAATCCTCGGAGCCGGTGTTTCCGGCGGTCTGCGCAAGGAAGATACCGAGCTGAAAGCCAAGCTGAATGCGGCGATCGCTGCGGTTCGCGCCAACGGCCAGTATGACACCATCACCAAGAAATACTTCGACTTCGACATCTACGGCGCGAAGTAAGCAATCGTAGAGATGGCGACCGCGCAACAAGGCATTCTGGATCTGCTGTCTCCCTATCCTCCGGGATGGGGCGGCGTTCTTCTGGCAGGTGCGGTCTCCACGGTCGCCATCTCGGCTTGCGCCTTCGCGGTCGGACTTTTGCTCGGCACAGGCGGGGCGCTTGGAAAGCTTTCGGGCAATCGCCTGCTCCGTCTGCTGCTCGATTTCTACACCACCGTCATTCGCGCGGTTCCCGAACTGATCCTGATTGTCGGGCTCTATTATGCCGGCACCGACGGCCTCAACCGGCTGCTGGCGGCATTCGGCCTGCCGCCGGTCAATGTGAACGGTTTCGTTGCGGCCGTCGCCGTGCTCGGCTTCGTGCAGGGCGCTTATATGACGGAAGTGCTGCGCGGCGCGATCCTCGCCATTCCCGTCGGCCAGATCGAGGCGGCCAAGGCCTTCGGCATGGGGCCGGTGCTGCGCTTCCGCCGCGTCCTGCTGCCGGCGCTGTTGCCGAACGCCCTGCCGGGGCTTGCCAATCTGTGGATGTCGATCACCAAGGACAGCGCGCTGGTCGCGGTCGTCGGCTACCAGGAACTGGCGCTCGCCACACGGCTTGCCGGGGCAAGCACCAAACATTACTTCGTGTTTTTCCTGGCTTCGGCCCTTCTCTATCTTGCCATCACGCTCGTTTCCAACGTCGTCTTCAAACTGATCGAGGGGCGGGTACGGCGGGGGCAGCCACGCCTTGCCTGAGGAGCGCGCCCCATGAGTTTCACCTGGATTTCTTCCTATTGGCCGCTGCTTCTGACAGGCGCCTGGCAGACGGTGTCGCTGCTTGTCATCTCAGTGGTCTTCGGTTTCATCATCGCCATCGGTCTCGCCTTCGCGCAGGTCAGCGGCGGCAGGCTGACGCGGCTCGCCGCCCGCGGCTACTGCACCTTCTTTCGCGGCACGCCGCTGCTGATACAGCTTTGGCTTCTCTATTACGGGGTCGGCTCGCTGCTGCCCATGATCCCCGGCATCCGCCAGGGCCTGTTCTGGCCGATCCTGCGCGAAGGCTTCTTCTTTGCCGCCGTCAGTTTCACGCTGAACTACGCAGCCTATGAGGCCGAGGTGTTGCGCGGCGCGCTGCTTGCGGTTCCCAAGGGTGAGCTCGAGGCCGGGCGGGCCTTCGGCCTGTCACCCTGGAAGCTGATCCGCCGCATCTGGCTGCCGCGGGCCATTCGCATCGCCCTGCCGACCATTGCCGGAGAGATCGTCATGCAGCTGAAAGCGACGCCGCTCGCCTTCACCGTGACGGTGATGGATCTCTACGCGGTGGCCAACAAGGTTCGCCAGGACACGCTGCTGGTCTACGAACCGCTCATCGTCGTGACCGTCTTCTATCTTGCCCTGACCGCAGTGATCGCCCGCGTCTTTCGAGGTCTCGAAGCGCAGGTGCCGGTTCGCCGCTAGGCCGACGGAAAGGGATCGCCATGACCTTGCTGGCGCACGAACCACGCGCACCTCACCCAGTTTGTTATGAAAAGCCCGCCGCCGGTATCGGCGCGGCAGCCTGAATGGAGACGTCTTCATGAGCACGACCCGAATTCTCGATGGCGGCATGAGCCGCGAACTGCTGCGGCTCGGCGCCGAATTGAAACAGCCGGAATGGTCGGCGCTCGCGCTGATCAATTCGCCGGATATCGTCCGCGAGGTGCACAAGGAGTTCATCGCCGCCGGCTCCGAGGTGATTACGACGAACAGCTATGCGCTGGTGCCCTTCCATATCGGCGAGGACCGGTTCCAGAAGGAGGGAGCTGAACTGATCCGCCTTGCCGGTCGCCTGGCACGCGAGGCGGCCGATACCGTCACCGATCGCAAAGTGCTGGTCGCCGGTTCGCTGCCGCCGATCTTCGGCTCCTACGAGCCGCAGAATTTTCAGCCTTGGCGAGTGCAGGATTATCTCAAGGTGCTTGTCGAAAACCTCGCGCCTTTCGTCGATGTATGGCTCGGCGAGACGCTGAGCCTGATTGCCGAGGGCGAGGCCGTCCGCAAGGCGGTGGCGGTGTCAGGCAAGCCGTTCTGGATCTCCTTCACATTGGCGGACGACGCGGCGGCCATAGGGGGCGGCGAGCCAAAGCTTCGCTCCGGCGAAAGCGTCGAGGCGGCGGCAGCCTGGGCGGTGTCATCGGGCGCCACGGCCTTTCTGTTCAACTGCAGCAAGCCCGAAGTCATGCAGGCGGCCGTCGAAACGACGGCACGCGTATTCCGCAAGGCAGACGCTCGGATTGAAATCGGCGTCTACGCCAATGCCTTCGAAGGGGAAACAGGTGAAGCGGCCGCCAATGAAGGCCTGCACGATACTCGCGACGACCTGAACGACGATACTTATTCGCGTTATGCCTGCTCCTGGGCCGACGCTGGGGCTACGATCATCGGCGGCTGCTGCGGCATCGGCGCTGCCCATATCCACCGTCTCAGGCAGACGCTTTCGAGATGAGCCGCCACGGCTTCGTTCATCCCGCTTTCGACGCCGCCTTTTGAAGCTCAAGGAGAAGCTCGATCAACTTCGGCGCCATGACCCGGATTTCCGAAAGGTGGACGGCGCTCAATCTCGTCAGGAGGTCGTCGGCCTTCTCGGTCAGGAGCAGCGTCTGCCGGCGCCTGTCGGCCGGGTCGGCATGGCGTTCGACCAGTCCGGCATCCGACAGCCGCCCGACGAGTTCGGTGGCCGTATGCGGCGCGATGATCAGCCGCTCGGCCAGCATGCCGATGGTTACCGCTTCGCCGCCGCGTTGTCCCTTGATCGCCAGTAGCGCCTGATGCTGCTGCACGGGCAGTCCTTCCGACTGCGCAGCAGAGGCGCTGAAATCCATGAACTGGCGAAGCGCGAAGCGAAGGTCGGCGAGCGCCTCGTAGTCCTCCTGTCTCAGTGGCAGCGGGTTTTTCTTCACACTCGTTCTCCTCTGCCGCTTGAGCGGAGCGACCGTGCTCGGCTGCGGCCCGGGTAACACGCGACCCCGGCTTCTGCGCGCGAACACTTCGCCATCTCGAATAGATGGGCAGCCGCTGGCCGGTCAAGTGAGGCATCTTCTGAGACATTTTCGCCTTGTTGCATTCGTCCATTGATTTATATCGTATCACGATATAATGACGCCACTCTAGCATACCCATTTCCGCGTAGCAGAGGCTTCCATGGCGCAGCATCAACCCAGCAACCGGCCGCATGATTTCACCGGCGGCCTTTCTCGGCGCGAGGCCGGGGATTTCACCACCGACAGGCGCGTGCTCGTCCTGATCGGCATGTCCATCATCATCGGCACCGCCGGGGCCTTTGCGGCCTGGTGTCTCGTCAGCCTGATCGCGCTTGTGACAAATGTCATCTGGTTCAGGCAGATCGGCATTGAGCCTGCCTCTCTGGCTGCCGTGCCGCGTTCGCTATGGGTGGTGCTGGTGCCGCCGCTCGGCGGCTTCGTCATCGGACTGATGGCCCGCTTCGGATCGGAGAAGATCCGCGGCCACGGCATTCCCGAGGCGATCGAGGCGATCCTGATCGGCGGCAGCCGGATGTCGCCGAAGGTTGCGGTCCTCAAGCCGCTGTCCTCGGCAATCTCGATCGGCACCGGCGGGCCGTTCGGCGCCGAGGGGCCGATCATCATGACCGGCGGGGCGATCGGCTCGCTTTTTGCCCAATTCTTTCACATGAGCGCCGCCGAGCGGAAGACGCTGCTCGTCGCCGGTGCCGCCGCCGGCATGACGGCGATCTTCGGCTCGCCGATATCGGCGGTTATGCTGGCGGTCGAACTCTTGTTGTTCGAATGGAAGCCGCGCAGCTTCATTCCCGTCGCCGTTGCCGCCTGTGTTTCGATCTACTGGCGCCCGCTGCTCTTCGGCACCGGCCCGCTGTTCCCGACCCATTTCCAGGTAGATTTGCCCTGGTGGGGAATTTTCGCCTGTGCGGCGATGGGCATCATCTCCGGCTTGCAATCGGGGCTGCTGACGACGCTGCTCTACAGGATCGAAGACCTGTTCGAGGCCTTGCCGATCCACTGGATGTGGTGGCCTGCGCTCGGCGGTCTCGTCATCGGCCTCGGCGGCCTGATCGAACCGCGGGCGATGGGCGTCGGCTACGACATCATCGATGGCCTGCTTAACAACCGGCTGCTCGCGCCGGCTGTACTGTCGATCCTGCTGGTAAAGACCATCATCTGGCTGTTTGCCCTGTCGTCGGGCACTTCGGGCGGCGTGCTCGCTCCGCTTCTGATTTTCGGCGGCGCTCTCGGATGGCTGGTCGGGCTTGTCATGCCGGGCAATGATCCAGGCTTCTGGGCGCTGCTCGGAATGGCGGCGATGATGGGTGGAACCATGCGTGCGCCGCTGACGGGAACCTTCTTCGCGATGGAGATCACCGGCGACGTCAGCACGCTCGTTCCCCTGCTCGCCGCAACTGTTGTGGCTTATGCCGTCACCGTCCTGCTGCTGCGCCGCTCGATCCTCACCGAGAAGATCGCGCGCCGCGGCCAGCACATCACCCGCGAATACGGCGTCGATCCGTTCGAACTGTCGCGCGCAAGGGAGATCATGATCGCCGATGTCGATACGCTTCCCGTCACCATGACGGTCGGAGAGGCCTGCGATTTCTTCGCCTCTCAAGAGAGGACCCATCGGATCTACCCGGTGGTCGATGCCGTCGGCAGACTGGCCGGCATCGTCTCGCGGGCCGACGCTCTGCTCTGGCAGGGTGAGGCGGCGCTTGCCGTCCAGACGCTCGGCGAAAACGTCACGGATGATTCCGTTCCCGTCGGGCATCCGGACGATACCGTCGCCTTCATCGCCGACCTGATGCTGTCGACGGGTGACGGACGCATTCCGATCGTCGATCCCGCCTCGGGCAAGCTGTGCGGCCTGATCGCCCGCAAGGATCTGCTGCGGCTGCGCAGTTCCTACCGGTCGGCGGAACTTGATCGGCGGCCTTATCTGACTGCCGGAGCAAAGAGCAAGGCTTGATAGCAGCCTCGGGGTTCCTTCAGGGCATGCAGGGGCCGAGCGTCGTCGGCCCCCCGCAAACCGAAGCATTCGATCCAGTGCAGCTTGCCACTTATCCAGTCACGGGTGTATGGTCATGATAGTCATTCTGGTCAGGAGGTGAGCGATGCGACCATCACGGCGGGGCGATGAAAGCTGGACTGTTGCCAGTGCAAAGGCGAAGCTTTCCGAGGTGATCGAACGTGCGCAATCCGCGCCACAGACAATCACGCGAAACGGCAAGCCGAGCGTCGTCGTCGTCTCTGCGGAGGAATGGCAGCGAAAGACGGCGCGCAAGGGGACGCTTGCCGAATTTCTGATTGAATCGCCGCTGCGCGGCGCCGATCTGGACCTTGAGCGTCAATACGACGAACCGCGTGATCCGGCGCTGTGAAGTTTCTGCTGGATACCAATGTCCTGTCCGAGGTGACCAAGCCGAACCCTGATGCGCGGGTCCTGGAATGGCTGGACAAGCTCGACGAGGATCGTTCTTTTATCAGTATCGTGTCGATCGCAGAGATCCGGCGCGGTGTTGCCCTGATGGACAAGGGACGCAAACGCGACGCGCTGGCCGAATGGCTTGCCCAGGATCTGACTCAACGCTTCGAGCACCGCATCATTCCGGTGGACGAACCGGTGGCCCTGGCCTGGGGAGACCTTATGGGCCATGCAAAGCGAAGTGGCCGCGGCCTGTCGTCGATGGACGGCCTGATCGCGGCGACCGCGGTTGCTCACGATCTCGGCCTTGCAACCCGCAACACGAGTGATTTCGAGGGCTTTGGGATCGAACTGATCGACCCCTGGGCCGGGTGAAGCGTCTCCGGTCTAATAGAGGCTGCAGCCTTCAATGCAATCCGAAGAGGTTCAGCAGTTCTTCGCGGTGCCGGACGAATTCCGGCGCGCTGCGGTCGCGGGGGCGCGGCAGATCGATGTCGATCAGGCGTGGCTCGCCTCCCTTTTCCCGCGGCAGGATCAGGATCCGGTCGGCGAGATAAATCGCCTCCTCGAGATCGTGGGTGACGAGAATGGTCGTCACATCCTCATCGCGCCAGATCCGGGCGAGTTCCTGCTGCATGCCGATCTTGGTCATGGCGTCGAGCGCGCCGAGCGGCTCGTCGAGCAGCAGGATTTCCGGCTGGACGGCAAGTGCCCGGGCGATGCCGACGCGCTGGGCCATGCCGCCGGAGAGCTGCCGGGGATAGGCCGTCTCGAATTGCTGCAGGCCGACGAGCTTGACATAGTGACGTGCCCGTCCCCTCGCCTGCTCGCGGGTGAGGCCTCTCGTTTCCAGCCCGAAGGCGACATTGTCCAGCACATCAAGCCAGGGCAGAAGACGCGGCTCCTGGAAAATGACGGCGCGCTCTGCGCCGACGCCCTGTATCGCCTCGCCGTCGACGAGCACGTCTCCGGCGTCGGAATCCTCAAGCCCGGCCAGAACCCGGAGCAGGGTCGTCTTGCCCGAACCGCTGGCGCCGACGATGGCGAGGCTTTCGCCGGAGCGGATATGGAGATTGATATCCTTCAGAACCTGCAGGGGTTTGCCGTTCAGTCTGTAGGATTTGGAAAGGTGACGGATCGTCACCTCTCCGCGGCGAATGTCCTCAGCGACGCTCATCACGCTTCCTCAGTTGCTTGCCGGCTTGGCGTCGGCGGTGAAGAGAATATCTTTGGCCGCCAGCTGGCCCTGCTTCAGCTTGCCTTCGCGAACCAGGACGTCGATCCAGAACTGGATGTCGCGCTCGACCGGCAGACCGCCGGCACGCACGCCGTAGCCGCGGAAATATTGTGCGAGATCAGCGTTCTCGCCACGCTCGCCGAGCGCCTTGGCCAGGATTTTCTTGGTTTCCTCGGGATGCTCGCGAGCATAGTCGAGGGCGCGGGCCGACTGCTCGACGAAAATCTTCGAGGCCTCCGGATGCTGCTGGATGAAATCGCGGCGCAGAACCACAAAGCCGCCGGCGATATCTCCCAGCACGTCGGTATCGTCGAAAACCGGACGCAGGCCGCCGTTCTTGAGTGCGGCCCCTTCGAAGGTCGTCTGCCAATAGCCGAAGGCGGCAATGTCGACCTGCTTGGAGCGCAGCACCTGCTCCAGCTGCGGTCCCGGAACGACGATCTGGTTGGCGGAGTCGCTCGGCAAGCCGACGGAATGCAGGGCTTCGCGGATCGTATAGTCGAGATGCGCGCCGAGCGTGTTGACCGCAATGCTCTTGCCGGCAATGTCCTTGATTGTTTTGATCGGGCTGTCTTCCAGCACGTAGAAGGTCGATTGAACCTCGTCATTGATGCCGTTCGACGGATAGGCGGCGACGAAGTCGTTGCCGCCGATGATCGAATTCAAGACGGCTGAGGTGGCGGCGCTGCCGATCTCGACATCGCCGGATGCGAGCGCGATCAGAGAGGCCGGACCACCCTGGGCATAGCCGACATTTTCCAGCGTGATGCCCGTATCCTTGAAGTAACCGAGTTCTTCGGCAAGCTCATGGGCGGCAAGGCCGCCTTGGCTGGCGAGATAGCGCAGCTTCACCGTGTCGGTGGCGGCTGCCGGCGTCGCAAGACCGAGAGCGATTGCGGCCGGCAGGATAAGATTGCGGGGATGGAATGTCATGTTGTGTCCTTTCGGAAGAGGAAAATCGGTGGAAGCAATCAGCGGCTCGGCTGGGACCAGCGGCAGAGACGGCGCTGCAGGAGAACGAGCAAGGCGTTGGCGGCAAGCCCAAGGAAGGCGAGCAGCAGGATCGCTGCAAACATCAGCGGGATCTGGAAATTGTACTGGGCGTTCATCACCTGGAAGCCGATGCCCTTGTTGGCGCCGATCATCTCGGCGGCAATCAACAGCAGAAGGGCGGTCGTCGCCGAAAGACGCAAGCCGACGAAGATCGCAGGGACGGACGCTGGCAGGATGACGCGGCGGAAGACGGTGAGCGGGCCGGCGCCATAGGTGCGCGCCATCTCGATGAGCTTCTGGTCCACCTCCTTGACGCCGCTGATCGTGGCGAGCAGGACCGGAAAGAGCGTCGCCCAGAAAATCACGAAGATCTTCGATGTTTCGCCGAGGCCGAGCAGCAGGATGAAGACCGGATAGAGCGCCAGCGCCGATGTCTGGCGGAAGAGCTGCAGGATGGGATCGAGCGCCTGCTCGACCAAGCGAAACTGGCCCATGAACAGGCCGAGCGGAATGCCGACCACGACGGCAAAGGCGAAGGCCGTTCCGGCTCGCTGCAGGCTGATGGCGATGTCATCGAGCAGCGCGCCATTGGCAAGGTTGGTCCAGAGAGCCGACAGGATCACGTTCAAGGGCGGGAAGACGGCGGGGTTGACCCAGCCCCTGGTGCTCGACACCTGCCAGAGTACCAGGAAGCTGATGAGCAGGCCGTAGCGTGGAAAAAGTGATGCGAGCACGCCGCGCAGCTGGGATGCGAGTGGGGAAGTCGTGCTTTCGCCGCTTTTCAGGCGGCCGAAGCTTGTCGGGAGAACCTGGTTGTTGATTTCATAGGCCATGGTGCGCTCCTCACTCCGCCGCCTGGAGAGTTGCGTGTCCTGCAACCCATCGATTGCTCGGGAAAGGCAGGCCGAGGTTTTCCCGCAGCGTCTTGCCCTCATAGGCCGTGCGGAACAGGCCGCGGCGCTGCAGTTCGGGGATGACCAGATCGACGAAATCGTCGAGCGCCGTCGGCAGCCAGGGCGGCAGAATGTTGAAGCCGTCGGCCGCTTCGTTCTCAAACCATGTCTGCAACGTATCGGCGATCTGCTCGGCCGTGCCGACGATGGTGTAGTGGCCGCGGGCCGATGCGATCCACTGATAGAGCTGGCGGATGGTGAAGTTGTTTTCGTCGGCAATCTGGCGGATGAGGGCCTGGCGGCTCTTCATGCCTTCGGTCGGCGGCGCCGGCGGAAGAGGCCCATCAAGATCATAGCCATGCAGGTCGAGCGTGCCGCCCGTCAGGCCGTTGAGCAGGCCGATCCCGTCTTCTTCGACGATCAGCGAGGTCAGGCGGTCGTATTTCTCGCGCGCCTCCGCTTCCGTCCTGCCGACGAAGGCCGAGACGCCGGGCATGACTAAAATGTGATCGGGGTTGCGGCCGAGGCCGCGGGCGCGCGCCTTGATATCCCGGTAGAATTCCTGGGCGGTTTCGATGTGCTGATGGGCGGTGAAGATGACTTCAGCTGTTGCCGCGGCGAGCCCGCGCCCGTCTTCCGACTGCCCGGCCTGGACGATGACGGGATGCCCCTGGGGCGAGCGTGAAACATTGAGGGGACCGCGCACGCTGAAATGCTCGCCGCGGTGGTCGGTGTCGTGCAGCTTCGCCGGATCGAAGAACACGCCCGTTTCCTTGTCGCGGATGAAGGCGTCGTCCTCGAAGCTTTCCCAGAGTTTGCGGACGACGTCGACATGCTCGGCGGCACGGCGATAACGATCGGCATGTGGCAGCTGGGTATCGCGGTTGAAGTTCTGTGCCGTGAGGTCGCCGGTGGTCGTCACGACATTCCAGCCGGCGCGGCCCTCTGAAATCAGGTCCAGCGAGGCGAACTTGCGGGCCGTTGTATAAGGCTCCTCATAGGTCGTCGAGGAGGTCGCGATAAAACCAAGATGGGTCGTGAAAGGCGCAAGCGCCGAGAACAAGGTCACCGGTTCGAAGCCGGCGACGCGGGCATTGCCGCCTTCGCGTGCTCCGCCGAAACCGACAGCCAGTCCATCGGCCAGGAAGTAAGCATCGAAGAGGCCGCGCTCGGCTGTCAGTGCCAGCTGCTTGTGAAACTCGAAACTGGTGGCGCCGTCGGCCGGCTGGTCGGGATGACGCCATGAGGCGACATGCTGTCCGCCACCAGGAAGAAATGCTCCAAGCCTGATTTTCCGTGTCATTTCGCGTCCTCTCCGTTTGCCCCGAACAGCCCCAGCTCCTCTGCGAGGGCAGGTATAAATCTGTCTATCGAGCCACTAGGATATGTTCTCCATAGATTTTATAGAGAAACTTAATTTCATAGTTTCGGGAGAAGAGTGAATAGATTTTCGGGATCGGGGGAAAATTGGAAATCAACGATTGGGGTCGCCAAACTGCTGGCAGCTGGTCTTGCGCTTGATCGTTGATGTCTTTGGTCGGGCCGGCAGATACGCAGGCATCCCAAACCCATCGCGAAGGCGGGCGAGCGTTGCACGATCAAGGAAGCATGCGGGGATGACCCGTTTAGTTACCACGTCCGTGACGCCGGATATAGCTCCCCACGTTTACCCGGGCATCAGCTCCGTTTTGGTCGGGCCGGGGCATGTTCGAGGCGGGCGGCGGCCTTCTTCAGGCAGCCGAGATAACGGTCCCTGTTCGCAATGCCGTCGTCGCGTGGCGTGACCAGGCAGAGCGTTGCGGCTGCATGGCCTTCCTCGCCGCGCACCGGCACGGCAAAACAATGGGTGAAACTATCGACGATGCTGTTGAAGGTGAAGAGACCTTCACGCTCGGCCTGGCGCACCTCGGCGATGAAGGTTTGCGGCTCGAGCCATTCGCCGCCCGGCAGGCGGAAATCCTGCGGCGGAATGAAGTTCAGTATCTCCTGATCCGACAGATGCGCAACGAGCAGGCGGCCTGACGCCGTCCACGGGATCGGCACCGACTGGCCGACATCCGTTGAAATGCGGAAGGGCCGCGCGCCTTCGCGCATGCGCACGACCGTGTACCTGTTTCCATCCAGCATGCAGAACTGTGCCGTCTCCCGCGTCTCGTCGGCAAGATGCTCCAGCGTCGTCTCGCATTCGCGGGTGAAATCGAAATGATTTTCATAGGCGGCGCCGAGGAAATAGAGCTTGCGACCGAGATAGACCCGCCCCTCGCCGCCGGTGAATTCGAGAATGCCGTTGCTCAGTAGCAGGTTGACGAGCTCGTAGACCGAGGAGCGCGGCGCGCCGATCTGCGCGGCGATCTCGTTCGGCTTCAGGGCCTGCCGTTTCTGGCGCAGGAAATCGAGGATTTCGAAGGCGCGGTCGAGCCCGCGGGCGCGTTTGCCGGCTGCTTCGTCCTGGACTGCATCCATTGCTGTCGATCCCAATTTTTGTTCGGTCAAGCTTTTCAAATTCTGTGGCGCATCTGTCAACCGACGCCCGTCATTCCTAGCAGACGAAAATTTTTTTCATCCCTCTTGCGAGGTGGAAAAATCGGCATAAGATCACCGCGTCCGTTATAAGGATCATATGTACATTATATTGGACGTTGATGGTCAGTCGTCAAGGCTGCCGCACAAAAAAGGGGATCGACATGAAGAATTTAGAAAACAGCATTTCCGCTTCACTGCGCCGCCGCCTTCTCGCCGGCGCCGCTGCCGCCGCTGCCCTCCTCGTCTTTTCCACCGGTACGGCCTCGGCCGCTGCCAATTGCATCAAGGGCGACAGGAAAGCGCCCTACACGATCGGCTGGGCGAACATCTATTCGGTGCCGACCTGGATGAAGCAGACAGAAGGCACGATCACCGCCGAAGTGGAGGAACTGAAGAAGGCGGGCCTCGTGAAGGACCTGATGATCACGGATGCGCAGGGCAACGCCCAGACGCAGATCCAGCATATCCAGTCGATGATCGACGCCAATGTCGACGCCATTGTCGTTATCGCCGGCTCCTCCAACGCGCTCGACCGCGTCATCTCTGATGCCTGCGACAAGGGCATCGCCGTCGTCAACTTCGACAGCCTCGTCAACACCGACAAGGTGACGGCGAAGATCAACACCGATTCCAGCGAATGGGGTGCGACCGCGGCCAAGTGGATGGTCAGCCAGCTCGGCGGCAAGGGCAAGATCATCATCATGAACGGCCCGGCCGGCATTTCGGTCAGCGACGACCGTCGCAAGGGCGCCCAGCCGGTGCTCGACGCCAATCCGGGCCTCAAAGTGATCACCGAGACGAACACGGAATATAACGTTGCCCCGGCGCAGGAAGCGATGACCAGCCTGCTCTTTGCCAATCCCGAAATCGATGGCGTGCTGTCGCTCGGCGGCGCGCTGTCGGCCGGCTCCGTCATGGCCTTCGAGCGTCAGGGCCGCGACCAGGTGCCGACGACGGGCGAAAATGCAAGGCAGTTCCTGGAACTGTGGAAGGAGAAAGGTCTGAAGGGCTGGGCGACGATGCAGCCCAACTGGCTCGGCGCGCTTTCCGTCTATACCGCCGTACAGGCGCTGCAAGGCAAGGACGTGCCGGCCTTCGTCAAGGTGCCGCTGCCCGTCATCGACGACAGCACGATCGGCAGCTACCTCTCACGGGCCGACAAGTTCCCGGCTGACGGCTACATCTACTCGGATTACGACCAGGCGCTCTTCGACAAGCTGCTTGCCAAGTAATACGCCCAAGTAATCCTGAGCTGAGGACACCGTCATGACGGAAGAACGGCCCCTGCTGGAAGCCCGGCAGGTGTTCAAGGGATTTTTCGGCAATCCCGTTCTGAAGGGCGTCGATATCGCCCTTCTGCCGGGCAGGGTTCACGCTCTGCTCGGCGAAAACGGCGCCGGCAAGTCGACGCTGATCAATCTCCTGTCCGGCGCCCTTCTGCCGGACAGCGGGTCCATCCTTGTCGACGGCAGGCCTGTCGGGCGTTTCAGCCCGGCGGCGGCGCGGGCAGCGGGCATCGCCGTGGTGCAGCAGGAACTGAGCCTGACGGCCAATCTCTCGATTGCCGAAAACATCGGGACCGGCGCCTTCCCGCGCCGGTTCGGCCTCATCGATTACAGAGCGCTGCATCGCGGTGTGCAGGATGTCTGCGATATGGTCGGGCTCACCGAACCGCTCGACATGCCGGTCGCCGATCTCGCGCTCGGCCGCCGTCAGATGGTGGAGATCGCCAAGGCGCTGTTCCGCAAACCGCGCGTGCTGATACTGGACGAGCCGACCTCGTCACTTTCCGCGCATGAAGCCCGCATCCTTGCCCGCCTCATCGAGACGCTCAAGGGACGCGGCACCGCGCTTCTTTATATTTCCCACCGCCTCAACGAGGTGCAGGCGCTCTGCTCGCATGTCACGGTGCTGAAGGACGGTGGCGTCACCGCCGACCAGTCGCTCTCCGGCATCGATGGCGAGGGGCTGGTCCGCCTGATGGTCGGCCGCGAAACCGGCGACCTGTTCCCGCCGCGCGCCGTCGCCAAACCAGGCGCGATACGCATCGACGTCGAAGATTTTTCCGCCGGCATGGTACGCCATATCGGTTTTTCTGTCCGTGCCGGCGAGATCGTCGGCATTGGCGGGCTCGTGGGACAGGGTCAGGAAGACCTGCTGCTCGGTCTCTACGGCGCGATTCCCGCGTCCGCCGCCCGTGCTGATGTATCGGGCAAATCAGGCCTGCCCGCCAATGTCGGCGCGGCGAATGCGGCCGGTATCGTCTATGTGCCGGCCGACCGCAAGCATGAGGGATTGGTGCTGCCCCACTCCATCGCCGCCAATCTCATCCTGCCCTCGCTCGGACGGCTCGCCCGCAGGGGCTTACGCGACCGACCGGCGGAAGGCGGCCTGGTCGCCGATCTCGCCCGTCGCCTGGCGATCAAGGGCGATACCGCCCGCCCGGTGCAGGCGCTTTCCGGCGGCAATCAGCAGAAGGTGGCGCTCGCCAAATGGCTGCCGCTCGATCCGTCGGTTCTGCTCCTCAACGACCCGACGCGCGGCGTCGACATCGAGACCAAGCGTGAGATCTACCTGATGCTGCGCGCCTTCGCTGCCGAGGGGCGGCTCGTCATTCTCGCCAGTTCCGACACGCCGGAACTCGTGCATCTTTGCGACCGCGTCGTGGTTCTGCGCGAGGGGCGCGTTGCGGCAACACTGTCGCAGGATGAAATCAGCGAAGCGGCGATCGTCGGCGCGGCCATGGGCATTGCGGCCGCGACGCAGGGAGAGGCGGCATGAGCACGATTTCGTCATCCGGGCTTTACGGCGCAATCCAGCTCCGCCGCAATCGCGGCCTCGCCGGCCTCTATCTGGTGGTCGCCACCTTTCTCATCCTTTATGCAGTGCTCTTTCCCGGTATCCTTTCGATCGGCGGCTTCTCGAAATTCACGCAGAACTGGTTCCCGCTTGCGCTCGTCACCATGGCGCAGGCGCTGCTCATGCTGAACGGCGGCATCACCCTGGCGATCGGTCCGCTGGTGAGCCTGGGAGCGGTGATCGCGGCGACGACGATGGAAGGGGCGCTCGGCGTGCCGGGCGGCATTCTGGCCGTCGCGCTCGCCGGTCTCGCGATCGGCGCCCTCATCGGCGCCATCGTCACGCTTTTGAGGCTGCCGGCAATCATCGTCACGCTGGCCGGATCCTTCATCATCAGCGGCGTTGCGCTCATTCTGCTTCCGCGGCCGGGCGGGGTCGTTCCCGATTGGCTGTCGACCGCGCTTGCCGGCCACACGCCGGTTGCTTTCCTGCTGCTCGTCTTGATCCTTGTGCTCTGGAAAGCCTTTCTCGCAACGCCGCTCGGTCTCGGCATCTATGCGGCCGGCGACAACCCGGTCGGCGCATTCCGCTCCGGCGTTCCGGTCGAACGGGTGAAGGTTGCAGCCTTTGCGCTCTCCGGTCTTCTTGCGGCGCTGACCGGCCTTTTCGTCGCCGCGCAGACCGGCTCGGGCGATCCTGTGATCGGCACGCCCTTCACGCTGAACTCGATCGCTGCCGCCGTGCTCGGCGGGGTGGGTTTCCTCGGCGGCAAGGGCACGATGCGCGGGGCGATCTGCGGCAGCCTGCTGCTCTCTGTGATGATCAACGTCATGTTCTTTCTCGGCTTCCCGCCGGTCGCGCAATATGTCGCGCAAGGTCTGATCATCGTCGGGGCGGTCGCCGTTCCGGAGCTTCTCGGTCAATGGAGGGCAAGGCGATGAACATCATCAGATCCGCATCCCGCAATCCGCCGCTTCTGACCTTGCTTCTGGTCGCGCTCGTCTGGATCGTCGCGAGCCTTGCGCTGCGCGGTTTCGGCGCCTATGGCCATCTGCGCTATCTGCTCGAACTCGCCGCCGTGATCGGCATCGTCGCTGCCGGGCAGACGCTCGTCATCCTGATGGGCGGCATCGATCTTTCCGTCGGGGCTGTCATCACCGTCACGGCGATCCTGCTGCCGCTGATTTCGCCGGCCTGGGATCCGACAGGCCTTGCCGGCATTGCGGCGGCGCTTGCCATCGCCACCGGCATCGGCCTGATGAACGGCGCGGGGGCTGCCTATCTTCGCGTGCCGTCGATCATCATGACGCTTGCCATGGCGACCTTCCTGCAGGGCCTGCTGGTCATCGTCGCCGGCGGCAGTGCGGTCACCGTCAGCAATCCCGCAGTCATTCTGCTCGGTCAGGCGCGGCCGCTCGGCATTCCCTCGGGCATCATTCTGTGGCTCGTTGTTGCGATCGCCGTGCTGCTGCTCGTCCACCGCATGCCGACCGGCGCCCGGTTTCTGGCGCTCGGGGCAAACCCGCTCGCTGCCCGGCTCTCCGGCGTCAGCATCACCCGCAACACGCTGATCGTCCACACCCTGTCCGGCTTCTTTGCCGGGCTGGCGGGCCTTCTCGTGCTCGGCATGAACCGGCAGGGCTATGTCGGCATCGGCGATCCATATCTGCTGACGTCGATCGCCGCCGTGGTGCTCGGCGGCACCTCCATCCTCGGCGGCCGCGGCACCTATGCCGGGACCATCCCCGGGGCGATCCTGCTCGTCACCACGACGGCGCTGATCACCGTCGTCAACGCCTCGCCCGGCTGGCGGTCAATCATGTTCGGCACGCTGATCCTTGCCCTCCTGCTTGTTTCCGGCCGCGAGGCGCGCAGATGACGCAGCGCTACGATGGGCCGGTGATCGACCCGCACCACCATCTCTGGGACCTCGGCCTGCAGCGCCATCCCTGGCTGCAGAAGGCGCGGGCATCAGGCGAGGAAATGGTATTCGGCAGCCTGGCGCCGATCCTGCGCGACTATGGCATCGATGATTATCGCGCCGATGCTGCCCGCCAGGACGTGATCGCAACCGTGCATGTAGAGGCCGGTTGGTCCGTTGCCTATCCGCTGGAAGAGAGCCGCTGGCTTGAGGGTCTCGACCGCAGCTCCGGTGTGGCCCGCCGCTATATCGCGCGCGTTCCCCTCGACGGGCCGGATGCCCAGCGCCTGCTCGAAGCCGAAGCGGAAAACTCCAACGTCGTCGGCATCCGCGATATCCTGAGCTGGCATCCCGATGCGGCGAAAAGTTTTGCGTCGCGTCCGGATCGCATGGGCGATCCCGCTTGGCGTGCGGGGCTTGCCCATGCCACGCGGCTCGGGCTGGTCTTCGACCTGATGCTCTATCCCTGGCAGATGGCTGAGGCGCTGGAACTGGTGCAGGCCTTTCCCGAAACGCTTTTCGTGCTCAACCACGGCGGCAGCCCTGCCGATCGCACGAAGGACGGCATGGCGCTCTGGCAAGGCGGCCTGTGGGCACTCGGCGGCGCACCCAACGTGCGCGTGAAGATTTCCGACCTCGTCGCCTATGACCATGCGTGGACGCTCGAAAGCCTGCGGCCGGTGATCGAACATTGCCTCGACTGTTTCGGCCCGGCGCGCGCGATGTTTGCCAGTGACTTTCCGGTCGCCGGCCTGCATGCCTCTTTCGACGAGGTCTATCAGACCTTCCGCACGGTCGCCGCCGAGCTCTCTCTCGACGAGCAGCGCGCCTTGTTCTTTGCCACCGCCAACGACACCTATCGCCTCGGTTTGGCCGATCCGGCCGAGATCGGAAGAGGCCGCCATGTCTGATCTTCATATTGCGGCGGAAAACGTCCTGATCGACGAGCGGGTGCGCGGCTTTCCGCCGGGTCATCCGCCGCTGCCGCCTGCCGCGATCGGAATGCAGGGATGGAGGCCCTATGATGGCAGGATGGGCCTGCCGCTGATCTCGCTCGACCGGCAGGCCTTCACCGGCAATGTCGAGCTGATGATGGCCTATGTGAAAAGCCATGGCGCCGAAATCGCGCCGCACGCCAAGACGCCGATGTCGACGGCGCTGGCAGAGGCGCTTCTGGCCGCGGGCGCCTGGGGCACGACCGTCGCCGACATCCGTCAGGCGGCCGTCCTGCTCAAGGCCGGACAGCGCCGGCTGATTCTTGCCAACGAGATCGGCGGGATCGCCGCCGCCCGCCGGCTTGCAGCCCTGCTCGGCCATTATCCCGATGCGGAGCTCCATGTCTTCGTGGATTCGACGGTGCTCGTCGAGGCGCTTCGATCCGCATGGCAGGAGCGTGCGGATCTGCCGCCTCTCGGCCTGCTGCTGGAATTCGGCGCCGGCCGCGCCGGTCTCCGCGGCGCCGAAGCCGCAGCGACAATTCTCGACGCGATCCTGGCGGTGGAGACGCCCGCCTTCCAACTGACCGGCATTGCCGCCTACGAGGGCGCTGCCGCGACCGCAAATGCGGAAGAGACGATGCTTCGTATCGAGGCGCTGATGGCGATGACATCAGATTTCCTGCCGACGATCCGCGCCCGCATCGGCAAGGCCCGGCCGCTTCTCGTCTCCGCTGGTGGCTCGGTGTTTTTCGATGTCGTGGTGGCGCGGCTTTCAGCCGCCGTCGCCGTCGATCCCGCCAGCCGGCTCGTGCTGCGCAGCGGCGCGATCTTCTTCCACGATCACGGCGTCTACGAGCGCGGTCTTGCCGGCCTCGATGCACGTGGCGGCCTGCGCGTCGGCGATAAGATGGTTTCGGCGGCGGGGGGGTTCCGTCCGGCGCTCAGGGTCTGGGCCGAGGTTCTTTCCCGGCCGGAGCCAAAGCTTGCGATCTCAGGCATGGGCATGCGCGATGTGGCAATGGATCAGGGCCTGCCGCGGCCCTTGGCGCTCTACCGCAATGGCGCGTATCTCGGCAATCTCGAAAGCGCCGAGGTTTTCCGTCTCAACGATCAGCATGCCTTCCTGGCCATTGCCGAGGATAGCGACGTCTCGATCGGCGACGTCATCGAGTTCGGCATCTCGCATCCCTGCACCTGCCTCGACCGGCATGCAATCCTCTATGGCCTCGACCCGGATCATTCGGTGACGGCGGCCTATCTCACAAGCTTCGGCTGAATTCTCCTTCCAAGCTCAGAAAAGGAAAAGCTGCATGATCCAGCGTTATCAGAAGGGCTCGCGTATGAGCCAGGCCGTCAGCTATGGGGGTCTTGTCTATATTGCCGGCCAGGTGGCGGAAAACCGCAAGGCGGGCATCGAGGAGCAGACCCGCGACGTGCTCGCCAAGATCGACGCCCTTTTGAAGGAAGCCGGCACGGACCGTTCGCGCCTCCTCGCCGTCGACGTGTTTCTGCCGGCGATTACCGATTTCGAGGCGATGAACGGCGTCTACGACAGCTGGATCGACATCGAAAATCCGCCGGCCCGCGCCTGCACCGAAGCACGGCTCGCCGATCCCGATCTGCGCGTCGAAATGACCGCGGTCGCCGCACTCTGATCCAACGGCAACCGCCCGCACTGGAGACATCATGCACAGCGGCCTCGTCAATCCGATCGACTTTTCGCGCCAGGGCCGTCAGGCCGGTCATCTCGCTATTCCCTATTCGATCGACCGCTCGCCCTATTATCAGATCCGCATTCCGGTCCTTCGCTTGCAGAATGGCAAGGGGCCGTCCTTGCTGCTGATGGCCGGCAACCATGGCGACGAATATGAGGGCGAACTCCAGCTCGGCCGGCTGATGCGCCTGCTTGACGTCGCCGAAATCCGCGGCGCCGTCACCATCCTGCCGATGGCGAACCTGCCGGCGGTGATGGCGGCCAAGCGCTGCTCGCCCTTCGACGGCGGCAACCTCAACCGAGCCTTTCCCGGCGATCCCACGGGCTCGCCGACGGCACGCCTCGCGCATTTCCTCGAACACGTCCTCTTTCCGCGCCATGACGCCGTGCTCGACCTGCATTCCGGCGGCACGTCGATGACCCACCTGCCCTGCACGCTGATCGAGCGGCAGGCCGATGCCGCCCGCTTCGAGCGGTCCGTCTCGCTAATGCGGGCGATGGGCGCGTCGCATGCCTTCATCGCAGATAACGGGCCGGCGGCGCCGACATCGATGGGGGCTGCGGCACGGGCCGGCATCATCGGGCTTTCCGGCGAATTCGGCGGCGGCGGAACCGTGACGCCCGAGACGATGGCTTTTACGGCGGCGGCGATCGACCGGCTGCTCGTGACGCTCGGGATCGTCGGGCGCCCGGTTCTGTCGCGCGCGCCGCTCTCGGAGCCGGGGCCGCTGCAGCTGCTCTCGCTGTCACGGCACAGCCAGGGCATCTACGCCAACCGCAGAGGCTGGTTCGAGCCAGCCGCAGCCCTCGGGGCAACCGTTTCCGCCGGTGATCTCGCCGGATGGTACCATGACCTGGAACGCCTGGAGCCGCCGGAGGAAGAGCTGCGTTTTGCCGAGAGCGGCATCGTCATTTCCCATCGGCTGCATTGCGACAGCCAGGCCGGCGACTGCCTGATCCAGGTTGCCGAGCCCATCACCGCTTAGGTAATGGCGCCGACCGCCGCCCTGACCCAGTCGAGACGTTTGGCCGGGATGAGGCCGTAATTGTAGAAGTTCACGCCGTCAGCGCCGGCATCGACGGCCGCCTTGGCGCGGGCCGCCAGCACCGCGGCTTCACCGACCTCGGGATAGAAGACGCGCAGGCCGACGCCGAGGAATCTCTGCGGCCCGATCGCCGCCCGGCCGGCGCGGATGACATCGCCGATCGCATCGGGCTCCATATCGTAGCAGCAGAGGATCGCCCCGTCGCAGAGCTTGCCGACGGCGGTCAGATCGACGCCGCCGAGCCAACCGTCCTTCAGGTCGATCAGCACGATCCGGCTCGCCGGATCGGCCGCCGCCTTGATCTCGCCGATCAGGCTGGTCACCGGTTCGCTGCGCCAGGCGAGATAGGCATGCAGATCGGGATGGTCGCGGAAGGCATCGATGCCGGCCGCCGGAAAATCCGGGAACTGGCATTCCGGGATATCACGTTCGCAGAGTTCGGCGATGAAACGCGCAACAGTTCGGCGCGCACCTTCGGCCGGCACGCCGGCCTTTGCGGCGCGCGCCGCGCAATGATCGCAGAAGCAGAGCGACAGCAGAAAATCGTCTTCGGCGTTGAGGCCGACGCCGTCTTTCTCGTGATGGTATTCATGCGCGAAGCCCATGAAGTTCGGGCTTTCGAGCTCCACCATATCCGGCTGGTAATTCACTGTGATGTCGCGCACGAGGGTGACGGCATAGGCGCGCGCCGCCGGGCTGGAAGGGCAGAGATTGTAATAGTTGGGATTGCCGAAGGCGTTGCGCGTCACGTGATCACGATGCAGCATGCCGAGACGGCTGTTGTGGAGGCAGACCGTCCAGCAGGAGACCTTGAGACCGGTCGCCTCGCGTTCCCTGGCCAGCGCCTCCAGCATGTCGCCGCGCTCGGTGACATTCCCCGCCATCAGCGGCCGGATCAGCTTGTCCTGCCACAGGCTCTCGTCCGGCCGGAAGTAGACCGTCCCGTCCTCGGGAAAATAGGCCTTCTGCTGCGGGCTGCGCGGCTGGAGAAAGCGGCCGGCATGATAGGAGGTCGCCATGCTGATCGTGTTGAGGCCTGCCCGGTTGCGAAGCTCGGCGGCAATCGCATCGAGCCCCTGGTCCTGGATATCCCAGGGGTAAGTCCACATGGAAAGGTGCATGGTGCGCTCCGGTTCAAGTCTGTCCGCTTTATAGAACATGTGTCCATAATAGTGTCCAGGCTCGTTTGAACGCGGAGGGCGGCGCGAAAGCCGCCCACCCTGCCCTGTCAGCGGCTGATCGTTGCCTGCAGCGCGTCGATGGAGGATTGGATGCCGGCCTCGGTCGACATGGTGAAGTCTTCCATCTCGAGGCTGACCCAACCGTTGTAGCCGACCATCCTGACGACCGAGAAGAATTCCTTCCACCACTGCAGGTCATGGCCGGCGCCGACGGCGACGTAATTCCAGGTGCGGTTGGCAACGTCGGTCACGTCCTTTAGTTCCAGAAGACCATTGATGTCGGCAAGTCCCCGCTCGATACGCGTATCCTTGCCGTGGCAATGATGGATTGCGCTTCCGAGCGCGCGTGCCGCGGCAATCGGATCGGCGCCCTTCCAGAACAAGTGGCTCGGATCGAGGTTCATGCCGACCGTCGGACCGACCTCGTTGCGCAGGCGGAACAGGGTTTCCGGGTTCCAGACGAGCATGGCCGAGAAGTTTTCCAGCGCGTATCGCTCGACCCCGACTTCCCCAGCGAGCTTGACCAGATCATGCCAGAGCGGGAAGGCGCGATCTTCCCACTGGTAGCGGTCGCGTTCCGGCATCTCGTCCGGCCAGCTTTTGGTATAGACGAGCCAGTTGGGTACGCTGTCGCCGGGGGCGGCTTCCGGCAGGCCGGACATGGTGACGATCGTCTTGACGCCGATTTCGCCGGCAAGACGGATCGTCTGTTCCATTTCCTTGCGGTGACGCTTGCCCATGTCGCCCGGATCGAGCGGATTTGCCGAGCAGTTCAGCGCCGCGATTTCGAGGCCGCGGGCTTCGATTTCCTTGAGCTTGGTTTTCAGCAAGCCCTTATCTTCGAGCAATTCATCGGCGCGGAAATGCGGCGCGCGCGACCAGCCGCCGCCAGTCATCTCGATGCCTTCAACGCCGAGTTTGACGCATTTGTCGAGCATATCGGTAAAGGACAGGTTGCCCATGACGTCGGTGCAGATCGAAAGTTTCATATCATTGTCTTTCTAAAAGAGGGGTGGGGAACGCGCCCGGGAGGAGGATGGAGGAGATCCCGCGCGCCCCCGGAACTGATCACTCGAATGCGACCCAGGCGGCGCCCGCATCGGCCGAGCGGACGCAATTCTCAAGCCAGCGCACGCCTTCGGTGCCGGCCTCGATGCCGGGATAATGATGGGTCTTGAGGAAGGCCTCGTCGCCGCGGCGTTTTGCATCGATCGCTTGGGCGAGCCAGAGGTAGATGTTCGCCCAGCTGTCGCCGAGGCCCTCGGTATGCAGCGCGCCCATGCGGTCGGCCGCGAGGCTTTCCTCTTCGAGATAGGGCATGCCGTGATGCAGCGTTCGGTTCGGTTCGCCCTGCACTTCATAGATCAGCTGGTCGGGATGGGCATCCGACCATTCGATCGAGGCCTTGGAGCCGACGAAACGGTAGCGCTGCGAACCCATGTTGCCGGCATTAACCGAGGATACCCAGAGACGGCCGCGGGCGCCGTTGTCGTAATGCATGAGAACGGTTGCGTGGTCTTCGAGCGGCGCGCGGGTCGGAATGAAGGCTTTGCGGTCGCAGAGCAGCTTTTCGATCTTCAGATGCGGCAGCACGACCTCGGAGAGGTAGTAGAGGTGCGTGCCGATATCGCCGAGAACGAAGGTCGGGCCGGCGGTTTTCGGATTGGTGCGCCATTTCACCGCCTCGCCGGCGCCGACATCATCGCCCGAATTGAAGCCGTGGGTATATTGCATGTCGACGATGCGGATCTCGCCGAGCATGCCCTTCTTGACCATCGCCGCCATCTGATGAACCAGCGGATGGCCGGTGAAGCCATAGGTGACGCCGACGATCAGGCCGTTCTCTGCGGCGAGTTTGGCGATTTCGTCGCATTCGGTGACGGTGAAGAACAGCGGCTTTTCGCAGATCACGTGCAGCCCGGCTTCCAGGCATGCCTTGGTGATCTCGTAATGGGTGAAGTTCGGCGTGGCGATCGAGACCACCTCGACGCCGTCCTCGCGCCCGGCCTCCCCAGCGATCAACGCCTTATAGTCGCCGTAGCAGCGGTCGGCGGCGACGCCGATCTTCGTGCCGAAGTCGCGCCCGCGCGTCGCCTCGAGGTCGAAGGCCCCGCAGACGAGCCGGTAGGTGCCGTCCCGCTGGGCGCCGGTTCTGTGCTTGTAGCCCACCTGCCCGGTGCGGCCGCCGCCGACCATGCCCCAGCGCAAGGGGCGTTCGATGGATCTTTCTCCGTTGATCATCTGATCATTGCTCCTGAAATGGCCTGCCGCGTCATTCCGCCGCCATGGCGGTCGGCAGTGCGTAAAGCTTGGGTTTCGGTATCATTTTCACCGGTTCGAGGCCGCCGCTGGACACGGCTCTCAGAGCAGCATCGGCCACCAGTGTCGCCGCATATCCATCCCAGGTGGAAGGTCCGCCGGCCGTTCCTTTAGAGGCGGCGACGATCCATTCACGGAATTCCTGGTCGTAGGCCTCGATGAAGCGCTCGCGCCAATCCTCGGGGATCGCCTGGCGAATGCCGTTCAAATCCGAGATCACGGTCGCCGGGCGGTTCGGCAGCGCGGCGACGCCCGTCTCGCAGCTGATCTCGCCGCGGATGTCATAGCCATAGGCGATGTTCACCGAAATCTCGACGTCGACCAGCGCACCCGAGGCCATGTGCAGGAGCACGAACACCGGATCGCGCAACGCGCCGCCGCGCGAGGACCGGCGCGGCACACGCACCTCCACGCCGGTGATTTCATCGGACAGCAACCAGCGGGAAATGTCCGCGTCATGCACCAGCGTGTCGTTCAGCGGCATCTCCGAGCTGTAGAGCCCTTCGGGAACGGAAGCGTTGCGATGCACGGAATGGAAGAGCAGCGGCGCGCCGAGTCTGCCGCCATCGATGACCGCCTTCAGGCGGCGATAATCGGCATCGAAACGACGCATAAAGCCTACCTGCACCAGCCGCCGGCCGAAGGCTGTTTCCGCCTCCATGACGCGGAGTGCGGCCGCCTCGGAGGTCACCAGCGGCTTTTCACAGAAGACCGGCTTGCCGGCGGCAATCGAGGCGAGCAGCTGCTCCTCATGGGCCGGCCCCCAGGAGCAGATGATCACGGCCTGCACCTTTTCCGAAGAAATCAGCGCCGAAGGCGTGGCGAAGACCTCCGCTCCCGCGGGGGCGGCAGCGGCGGCGCGGGCCTGGTCGATATCGGTGACACCGACGATTTCGACACCGGGAACGACGTTCGTCAGGCGGCGGATATGATCCCGGCCGATCATGCCGGTGCCGATGACGCCAACCTGAAGGGTCATTTCGCCCCCCAATGCTTATCGATGTAGCGCTGCATTTCGGAGCGCATGAAGGTGCCGCTCTGGTCCGCTTTGTCCTCCCAGGCAAAGACGCAGGCGGTCATGATGCCGTCGAAGCCGATCTCGGCGAGCGTGCCGAAGAACGCGTCCCAGGGAACCTCGCCCTGACCGATATTGAGGTGCTGGTGCACCCGGGCGTTGGTACCGGGCGGATTGAGGATATATCTGAGGCCCGACGAAGCCTTGTGGTTGAAGGTGTCGCCGACATGGACATGCGCCAGCACGTCCTTCGCCTCGCGCAGCATCGCTTTGGTATCGTCGCCGAAATAGAAGGTGTGTGGGGCGCAATAGAGGAACTTGACGCTCTTCGAATTGACCGTGCGGATGATGTCGAGCGCCGGCTGCAGCGTTTCGCACCAGTCTTCCGGATGGGGCTCGACATTGAGCTGAATGCCCTCGCGCTCGAAGAGCGGCACCAGTTCCTCCATCGAGCGCCACCACGCATCTTCGCAGGCCTCGATCATCGAGCCGGTGTGGCAGCAGTAGCAGGATCCCTTGTCCGGGTGCGGGCCGCGGCCGAACTCGGAATTCATGGTGTCGACTTCCAACTCGACCGCGATTTCGATGGCGCGTTTCCAGTGCTTGACGGCGGCCTGGCGTTCGGTCTCGTCATTGGAGGCCCAACGATACATCGGCAGCAGCGAGGCAATGCCGACGTCCGCCTCTTTCAGGGCCCTCTTGAAACTTCTGATCCGCTCGGGAAAGACACGCGGCGCCTTGAACCATTCGAGGAAATCGCCGCGTGGGGATAGTTCGATCCAGTCGTAGCCGAGTTCCTTGACCTTCCCAGGCAGTTCCTCAAGCGAAAGGTGCCGGTGCATGAACGGGTCGATTGCGATTTTCATTTTGACCTCCGGATTCCAGTCATGATTTTCCTTCCCCGGCGGCGGTCTATTCTGCCGCTGCCGGACGCTGTGTGTTTTGTGCTGTGTCGTTTGCAGTGCCGTCAGCGGTTACTCAGCCGGCGGC
Organism: Rhizobium hidalgonense; assembly: GCF_002914525.1. Classification (GTDB taxonomy): domain Bacteria; phylum Pseudomonadota; class Alphaproteobacteria; order Rhizobiales; family Rhizobiaceae; genus Rhizobium; species Rhizobium hidalgonense. The sequence goes on from NZ_LODW01000059.1 coordinate 247,787, forward strand.
GAGTGGCTCTCATGGCTTGCTATGTAAGTATCGATTTGAGCTTCGAGGCCCGCCATGGTTTCCCCGCCGGCCATCAGATCGGTAATCTCCTCGCGGGTCTTCTCGCCCCGGCGGAAATCGGCGGCGATCGCGCCGCGGATGAGCACCGCGAAGTGATCGCCGACCGCCATCGCATGCATGACCTGGTGGGTGATGAAGATCACCGCCAGACCGCGCCGCTTCGCCTCATTGACGATCCTCAGCACGTGCGCCGCTTGCTTCACACCGAGAGCGGCGGTCGGTTCGTCGAGGATCAGCACGCGCGCGCCGAAATGCACGGCCCGGGCGATGGCGAGCGACTGGCGTTCGCCGCCCGACAGCCCGCCGACAAGGCGGTCGCCATCGTCGATCCGGGTGATGCCGAAATCCTGGACGGCTTTGACGGCAATCTCATTGGCTTTCCTGCGGTCATAGACCTTGAAAAGACCCCAGCCCTTGGTCGGCTCGACGCCGACGAAGAAGGAGCGGCCGATCGACATCAGGGGAAATGTGCCGCCGAATTGATGCACCGCCGAGATGCCCTTTTCCTGCGCATCACGCGGTCCGCTGAATTCGACCGGGTTGCCGTCCATCAGGATGGTGCCGCGCGTCGGTTTGTGGACGCCGGCCAGCGTCTTGATCAGCGTCGATTTGCCGGCGCCGTTGTCACCGAGCAGGCAGAGCACCTCGCCGGCGCGGACCTTGAGCGAGATATCGTGCAGCACGTCGATCGGGCCGAAGCTCTTGTCGACATTCTGGAGTTCAAGGATTGGAACATTGTCGGACATGGGTGTCGCTCACTTGTTTTTCTTCGGCACGAAGCTCAAAGCCATCTGCCGGAACGTGTTGTTCATCAGAACGGCGGCCATGAGCATCACACCGATAATCAGGTTGGACCAGTTGCGGTCGATGTTGGTGAAGTAGATGCCCTGGCTTACGACCGCGAAGGTCAGCGCGCCGAGAAAGATCCCGGCGACCGAACCGAAGCCGCCGGTGAGCAGCACGCCGCCCACCACGATCGAGACGACCGTATTGAAGATGTAGTTCATGCCCCCCGAGACCTGCGCGGAATTGAACAGGATGGCGCCGCACATTCCGACGAAGGAGGCGGCCGTGCTCGACAGAACGAAGAGGACGATCCTCAGCCGGTCGGTCGGAATGCCGGCATTGCGTGCGCTGACCTCGTCTCCACCCATGGCGACGATCCAGTTGCCGTAGCGGGTCGCGTGCAGCACGAAACCAAAGACCACCGTCAGTGCCAGCCACCACAGGATGATCACCTGGAATTTGCCGTGGATGAGGTCGCCGAACACCGTCTTGGCCCAGGCGGGGGCGTTGAGCGGAACCGAAGCGGCCCCGGTCAGGATGACGGATCCGGCCAGCACGAGCCCCTGCACCGCCACCAGCGTGCCGAGGGTTATGATCAGCGAGGGCACGCTGGTGCGCACCGCCAGGAGACCGTTGACCAGCCCGACGAGGACGCCGATGGCGAGCACGCCGAGCATGCCGATGACGATTGGCAACTCGTAATAGCCCGAGAGAATGGCGATCGTCATCGAGCCCGCCGGGATCATCGCGCCGATCGAGATATCGAGCTCGCCTGATATCATCAGAAGGCCGACAGGCAGGGCGACGATACCGAGATTGGCGGCGAAATTGACCCAGCTTGCCGCGCCGAAGAGCGTACCGAGGCTGACGCCGCCAAAGGCGACATAGAAGACGATCACCGCGACGAAGCTCAACACGGCGCCGAATTCCGGGCGGCGTACGAAGTGTCCAATGGAAAAGCCGTTCATCTCTTCGCCCTCACTTCTTCTTTTTCGCGGCGTAGGACATCGCCATCAGCCGGAACTTGTCGTTCATCATCACGGCGAGCAGCAGGAGCGCCCCGATGATGACGCTGCCGAGATTCGGGTCTATGCCGGTGAAATAAATGCCCTGATTGACGATCGCGAAGGTGAGCGTGCCGAAGACGATGCCCACCACCGATCCGGCGCCGCCGGTCAGAAGCACACCGCCGATGACCACGCACATGATTGAATTGAAAATGAAGGATTGCCCGCCGAGCACCTGCGCGCTCTGGTAGACGAGCACTTGGCTGACGCCGACGAAGGCGGCGGAAAAGCCCGACAGCATATAGAGGGCGATGGTCAGTTTGTCGGTCGGAATACCGGCGTTGCGGGCCGAGACCTTGTCGCCGCCGAGAGCAAAGATCCAGTTGCCCACGGGCGAGATGTGCAGCAGGCAGAAGAACCCCACCGCAAACAGAATCCACCAAAAGATCGTCACCTGGAACATGCCGCCGATAAAATCGCCGAGGATCGCTTTGACGGTTGGGCTTGGCACCAGCGATACGCCGGTGCTGCCGGCGATCAGCACGGTGAAGCCCAGCGTCAGGCCCATGACGGCGAACATCGAGCCGATGGTGACGATCAGGGACGGGACGCGGGTGCGGTTGACGAGATAACCGTTGAAAAATCCGACGATGAGCCCGACGCCCAGGCCGGCGGAAATCCCGACGATTTCGGGAAAGCCGTAATGGCCGGAAAGGATCGCCACCGTCAGTGATGATGCCGGGATCACCGCGCCGATCGAGAGGTCCATTTCGCCTGCGATCATCAGGAGCCCGATCGGCAGCGCAACGATGCCGATCTCGGCGGCAACGTTGAGCCAGCTCGCATAGCCCGCAGCGGACAGGAAGACCTTGCCGCCCAGCAGGGCGAAGAAGACGAACACCGCAATCAAGCCCAGCAACGATCCCGCTTCGGGGCGTCGGGAAAGCTGACCGATGGTCGCTTTGGCATGGCCGCCCGAAGCAGCCGACGGGGCGAGGACATCGTTTCTCGCGTTCATTTGACACCACCAATAAAGCCGCATGACCGGTAAGGGTCGGCGCTTCTGAAAGAATGGAAGCTGCCCGCGTGAGGGGCAGGCAGCTTCACCACGTTCGGCCGATCCCTTACCGGGCGCCGGCCTTCACGCCTGCCAAGGTGGCATCGACGTTGGACGCGTCGATGACGCCGGGGCCCGTCAGGATTTCGCGGGTCGGCACGGTGAGGCCGTAATTGACGTTGCCGTTCAGGATTGAAACCGCCAGATAGCCCTGCAGGTAACCCTGCTGGTCGATCGCACAAAGCTGGCTGCCACTCTTGATGTTGTTCAGAACGGTTTCATCCATGTTCATGCCGCAGACCTTCACCTGTCCGGCTTTGCCGGCCTGCGTCACGCCGTTGACCGCCGAATTGGTATCGACATTGCCGATCGCGAAGACCGCCTTGATCTCCGGATGCTGCAGCAGATGCGCCTTCAGCGCCTGTGCCACGGCAGTTGCCGAACCGAATGACGTGGCGGGCAGCGGCAGCGACGAACCGGTGCCGCCCCCTTCGGTCACGCCGTCGGTCATACCTTTGCAGAAAGATTCGATGTTTGCCGCACCTGGAAGCGTGTTGAGGCAGACGGCGTTCTTCAGGTCATGCTTGGCGAAGTAGCTGCCCGCAGCCTTGCCGGAGAGATAGTCGTTTGAGCCGACATAGTTCATTGCACCGAGGCGATCGGCGGCTTCGATGCCGCCGGCATTATAGATGATCAGCGGAATTTTCTTGTCGACGACCGCTTTGAAGGCGGGGTCCATGGCCTCCGGCACCCAGTCCGGGCCGACGATCGCATCGGCGCCCTGGTCGATGGCCTGACGGATCAGCTCGGCCGCATCGACGCCGAGATTGTCGTAGTTCTGCGGCCCGAGCCAGACGACCTTGCCGCCCTGGGCTTCCGCGACCTTGCCGGCATCCTCGGCGCCACGCTTGACGATCGACCAGAACGGATCGTCCGGCTTGCCGCCCACAACGAAAATGTTGGCGGCCATAACGGCCGTGGCAGTGCAGGTCACGATGGCAGCAGCCGATATGGTTGCCGCGAGGCGGCGTAATCTAGTCATCTCAATCTTCCTCCCGTGGCCCGCCTCCCTGGCGTGGCCGTGAAGAGAAACATATCACCGCTTGAAATTCTCGAAATGTGAAATCATACTAAACATGCATAAAGTATCACAGAGTATCAATCATAATGATACGAACGCTGTGGACGATGGAGGGAATAATCATGCGGCGGCCAACCATATCCGATCTTGCCAAGGAGGCCGATGTCTCCATTGCGACCGTCAATCGGATCCTGGCCGGCACCGCCTCCGTCAAAGGCACGACCGTGCAGCGCGTCCAGGCGGCCGCGGAGCGGATCGGCTTTTACGGCGCCGGGGCAATCGAGGACCGGCTGCGGAAGTCGGCGCCGAAATACCGGCTTGGCTTTCTGCTGCAGCAATCCAGCCGCGAGCTCTACCAGCTCTTCGGCAAGAAGATTGTCGAGGCGTGCCGCGCCAGGCGCGATGAAGTCATCGAGCCGGTGGTCGATTTCGTGGATCTGCTGACGCCGGAGAATATTGCCGGCCGGCTCAAGGCGCTCGGCGCAAATTGTGACGCCGTCGCCGTGGTCGCCGCCGATCACCCGGTGATCGCCCAGGCCATCCGCGATTTGCACGACAAGGGCAAGCCGGTCATTGCCTATATTACCGACCAATCCGCCCGCGAACGGGCCGCTTATGTCGGCGCCGACAATTGGAAAATGGGGCGGACGGCGGCATGGCTGATCTCGAACATGACCCACGGACCGGGGCGGATTGCCGTCTTCATCGGCAACCACCGTTACCAGTGTCAGGACGTCTCCGATGCCAGCTTCCGCTCCTATGTGCGCGAACACGCGCCGCATCTGACCATCGAGGACAGCCGTCCCACGCATGAGGAGCCGAACGAGGCCTACCGGATGGTCAAGGAATTACTGGCGACGACGGATGACCTCACCGGCATCCTGATCGTCGGCGGCGGCATTTCCGGGGTCTTGCGGGCGCTGAGGGAAGTGCCGCAGGAGCGGCGCCGCAGCATCCGCCTCGTCTGCCGGGACATTGGCCCGGAGACGCGAAAAGGCCTGTCAGAGGGGATGATTACCGCGGCTCTCTGCCATCCGCTAGAACAGACGTCCACGGCGCTGGTCGAGACGATGATCGAAACGATCACGCAGGGTGCCTCGGGCGGCACTATCCAGCGGACCATTACTTTCGAAATCGTGACGCCCGAGAATATCTGAGATGACAGCCGCAGCGTTCGCCGCGACTGGAAAGCTGGCCCGGGCTTATCAAGGGCCGATCCGCGCGGCGTCTCAGATGTCGACGACAAGGCCCTTGGCTTTCAGCACCGGTGCCAGATTGCTGACCTCGATGACCGATTTGCCCGCCTTGTAGGCGGCGATATAGCCGGCTTCGGCATCTTCGCGAGCCTGCGAAAGCCGGGCGGCTTCCTGCGCTTCCTGCCTGCGCACCACCACCAGTCCGTCGGCGTCGCCGACGATGATGTCGCCCGGATTGATGGTTTCGCCGCCGACGATGATCGGGTCGTTCACCGCCGCAATGGTTTCCTTCACCGTGCCCTTGATGCAGACGCTGAGCGAGAAGACGGGGAAACCGAGTTCTCTGAGCTGCAGCGTGTCGCGTACGCCGGTGTCGGTGACGAGGCCGCCGATGCCTTTGGCAATGCAGGCATTGGCGAGTACATCGCCGAAGGATCCTGCTTCCTCGTACTCGCCCGCCGAGACAACGATGATATCGCCGGGCTTCGCGTAGTTGATGGCGAGCTGCAGCATGATGTTGTCGCGCGGCGCGCATTTGACCGTGAATGCCGGACCGCACAGTTTCATGCGGTAGTCGACGGGCTTGAGGCGCGAGGAAAGCGCGCCGCGGCGTCCCTGGGCCTCGTGGATCGTCGCCGGCGAAAATTTCGAAACGGCCTCGATGTCAGCTTTGCTGGGCCGTTCAGCGATGTCTTTTATATGAATCATGGGTGCCTCACATCGTTGGTAGACGGCGGGCAAATCCCGCCGTCTTATCTCGGTTGAATGTCTTCGGGAGGTTCCGAGACCGGTCGGTCTACGGGATCGGGTCGAATTTCAGCTGCGCGAGCGGCACGACTTTGTCGGTGCGGGTCATCTTGTACTCGGTGTTCGGGCCGAGCCACTTGTCCCAGATCTTGTTGATGTCGCCTGAAGCGTCGAGCTTGTGCAGGATTTCGTTGATCTTGGCCGTCAGCGCCGGCTGATCCTTGGCCATGCCGATGCCGATCGGCTGGTAGAGCATCGGCTCCTCGATCATCCGCATTTCCTTGCCCTTGCTCTTCGATTCATTGACGAACTTGGTCGTCGTCATGGTGTTGGCGACCATGCCGCGCGCCTTGCCCTGCTGGACGGCGAGGTAGGCCGAGGCGGTATCCTGGAAGGTCAGCGGGTCGGATTTGTTCAGCTTGATCGACATTTCCGAGGTCGAGCCCTTGGTCGAGGCGATGCGCTGGCCTGCATAATCGGCCTTCGACTTGCCGGCATCGTCGGCCGGCACGATCAGCATCTCCTTGGCGAGATAATAGGGATCGCTGAACTGGATCTGCTCGGCGCGGCTCAGCGTATAGGCAAGGTTGGCAACGGTGATGTCGACCCGGCCGAGCTTGACCTCCGGCACGCGGGCTTCGACCGAAACCGGCTTGATCTCGGCCTTGACGCCCAATTCCTTGGCGATGGCGCCGCAGAGATCGACGTCGAAGCCGGCCATTTCGCGGGTCTTCGGATCCGGCGAAGCGAAGGGAGGAACGTCGGCGAACGTCGCGCAGCGCAGGGTCTTGGCCGACATGATGGTGTCGAGCTGATCGGCTTTCGCGGGCAAGGCGGCTGCCATGCCGGCGAATGCGACGGTGAGGCTTAGGTATTTCCACTTCATTGCTGTTCTCCTTTGTTTTTAATGGTTAGGTATCAATGCCTGAGATCAGCGAGGAACCGCTGAGCCCGGGGATGGGTCGGATTGCTGAAGAAGTCCTCGGGGCTCGCCGTTTCGATGATCTGGCCGGCATCGATGAACCAGATCCGGTCGGCGACATCGCGGGCGAAACCCATTTCGTGGGTGACGCAGAGCATGGTCATACCTTCGGACGCCAAGCTCTTCATGACGGCGAGCACCTCCCCGACCATTTCGGGATCGAGCGCGCTCGTCGGTTCGTCGAACAGCATCACCGGCGGATCCATGGCGAGGGCACGGGCGATCGCCACCCGCTGCTGCTGGCCGCCCGACAGCTGGCCGGGATAGGCCCGGGCCTTGTCGGCAAGCCCGACACGATCGAGGAGCTTGAGCGCCTTTTCGTGTGCGACATCGGGCGCCACGCCCTTCACCCGGATCGGCGACATCGATACGTTTTCGGCGACCGAAAGATGCGGAAACAGGTTGAAGTTCTGGAAGACGAAGCCGATCCGGCTGCGCATCGCGTTGAGTTGCCTCGCCCGCATCGAGGCGTGAATGTTTTGCCCGTCGAGCGCGATCGACCCGCTGTTGATCTCCTCGAGGCGATTGATCGTGCGGATCAGCGTCGATTTTCCCGAGCCGGACGGTCCGCAGATGACCACGACCTCGCCGCGCGCCACCTCAGCATCGATGTCCTTCAGGACCGGATAGTCGCCGTAGCTCTTGCAGACCTGCGAAAGCCGGATCGTCTGCGATTCCTGCGTTGAAACGGACATGGTCATAGCTGCTCCGATACGATTTTCGACGGCGTGACCACGGCGGCGGAGACGTTGAGAAGTCCCGCACGCCGCCGCGTGATGCGCCGCTCGAGGCGATTTGCGAAGTAGGTCAGCGTCCAGCAGATGGCGAAGTAGACGATCGCCAGGATGAGGAAGACCTGGAAGGGCTGCGTCAGCAGCTGGTTGTTGACCTGGCTTGCGGCAAAGGTCAGGTCCGGCACGTTGATCACGTAACCGAGCGTCGTATCCTTGATCGTCGAGACGAAGGTCGAGAGGATGCTCGGGATCATGTTGTAGAGCGCCTGCGGCAGGATGATGTAGCGCATCGCGCCGATATAGCTGTGGCCAAGCGCCCGCGCCGCATCCATCTGGCCGGGACCGAGCGCGACGATGCCGGCTCTGACGACTTCGCTCAAAAACGCGCTCTGATAGACCACGAGCGTCGTCAGCATGGTGACGAAGCTCGGCACGTCGGCGCCGGTCAGCAGCGGAACCAGGAAATAGCTCCACAGGATGAGCATCAAGAGCGGCACGCCCCTGGTGAAATAGACAAGAGCGGTGACCGGCGAGCGCAGCAGCGGCGATTTGGAGAGCCGCGCCATTGCAAACAGGATGCTAATCGGAAAGGCGAGAGCGATGCTGAGCGCCGACAGGATCAGCGTATTGGCGAGCCCGCCGAGCGGTCCGTTCGGATATTGGCCGATCAGGAGCAGCAGCCAGTAGTCGCGGACGATGGCGATCATGTCCTGGATCATGCACGCGCACTCCTGGCAGGATCGGCGCGCATCGACAGATAGGCGCCGATGCTCATGATCACGAGCGAGAAGAAGAGGTAGAGAACCGTGCCGATCAGGTAGATCTCGAAGGTACGGAAGCTGAGGTTTTCGATTTCCTTGACGGCATGCGTCAGTTCCGACGCGCCGATGACCACGGCGAGACTGCTGTTCTTGAACAGGGAGACGCTGTGATTGATGAGCGGCGGCAGCGCGTTGCGCACGCCCTGCGGCATGATGACGAAACGCATCGCCGAGACGTAACCATGGCCGAGAGCGCGGGCTGCCTCCATCTGGCCGGGACCGACCGAGCGCACGCCGGAACGAAGATCTTCGCTGAAATAGGCTGCCTGGCAGAGCCCGAGCCCGATCACCGCAAAGATCGCCTCGGCATTATGACTTGCGAGCCATGTCGCGACCCCGTTCGGCATCAGGGTGAAAATCCCGAAGTACCAGAGCATCAGCTGCACCAGCGTCGGGACGTTGCGGTGGTAGGATACGTAAGCGGCGACCAACGGATCGCCGAAACGAAAGGGCGACAGGCGTATACCGAGCAGCAGAAGTGCGAGCGCCATCGCCAATGACCAGGATCCGGCATAGATGATGAAGGTCATCTCGATGCCATGCAGCAGCATGGCAGCATATTCGGGATTTCCGAGGATTGCCGAAAGGTCGAAGCCGCTCACCGCGTTGGCTCCCCGGACGGATCCGTATTCGACTGCGGCCGTGCGGTCTGCAGGCCGCCCATGACCTGCAGCGTCGGCGTGATCTCCATATGGCCGATATTGACGGCGACGGGAGCCGATATGGCGAAAGCGATCGCGTCGGCGATATCGGTGGCCTGCGGCAGCTCGAACCCGTCGATGAACCGTTCCCGAATGCTCGGATCATCGCCGTGGACGTGGTTGAAAATGTCCGTGGCGACCCGGCCGGGGCAAATTTCCGTGACCCGCACCCGCTTGCCGAAAGCATCGATGCGCAGTTGGTTGGACAGCATGCTCACCGCAGCCTTGGTGGCGTGGTAGGACGAGTTGCCGCCGAAATTATAGGCTCCGGCGATCGACGAGATGTTGATGACGTGGCCGCGGTCGCGCGCCACCATGCCCGGCACGACCAGACGGCAGATGTGCAGAACGGCCCGCAGATTGACGTCGACGATGAGATCGATATCGCCCTCGTCGGCTTCCAGGAACTTCTTCGGCCGGTCGACGCCAGCATTGTTGACGAGAATGTCGAACTCCACCCGGCCGGCGAGCGCGGCGATCGCCGGCCGGTCGGTCACATCGATAGCATGGGCAATGCAGCCCGTGCGTTCGGCCAGCTGTTGCAGCGCTTCAGCGCTGCGGGCAACGGCATGGACCTCGATATTCTCCCGGCGGAGCCGCTCAACCACGGCTGCGCCGATCCCGGAGGATGCGCCGGTCACCAGTGCGGTCTTGTAGTCGGAGAATGGCATTGTCGTTCCCTTGTTGTTGATGGAGACAGTAGCGAAGCTTTAACCCCTTGCCTAAGACCGATTATCTCTGGAGCAATAAGCAACGGTTATGGAGCAGGCGCGGTCTGCCGAAGAAGAGAAAGCGGCGATGCCGGTATTCTCTCGCGGCCTCGCGCGCCGCGTTGCAAAAGCAATACGCCTCTCCAAACATGCCGTCCGCAGATCAGAATGGTACCCCGATCCCCATGGACATCAGACGCCTCAAATCTTTCATCGTGATCGTCGACAGCGGCAGCATCACGCGAGCGGCGGATCTCTTGCACATCGCCCAGCCGGCTCTCAGCCAGCAGCTCGCGGCGCTGGAAGAGCATTTCGGCCAAAAGCTCTTGATCCGCAGCCAGCAGGGCGTCAGCATGACCGATGCCGGGCACGCGGTATATCGCCATGCGCAGATCATCCTTCGGCAGATGGAACAGGCGCAGGCCGATGCATCGGCGGCGGGCAATTCGCTTGCCGGGCGCGTCTCGGTCGGCCTGGTGCCGTTCAGCAGTGCGGCGACGCTCTCCGTCGATCTGCTCGCGGAAACTCGGAAGCGACATCCCGGTATTCTGCTGCACCTGACCGAAAGCGTCGGCCAGACCTATAGCCAGATGATCATGAACGGCCGGCTGGAGATGGCGCTTCTGCATGGAACCGGACCGATCAAAGGCGTGCGCTTCGAACCGATCCTGAGCGAAGAGTTTTTCCTGGTCGCCCATCGCGACTTTGGGATCGAAGCGGATGCGAAACCCGTTGCGGTCAACGCTCTCGACGGCATCCCGCTGCTCCTGCCGCCGGCCTATAATTTCGTCCGCCGCGCCGTCGATACCGCCTTCACCCGCACGCGCACCAATTTGAAGGTCGTGGCAGAAGTCGAAATCGTCCGGACGCTGGCCCGTGCGGTCGGCTGCGGCCTCGGCGCGACGATCATGCCGAAGGCGATCGCCGATCGCATCGTCTCGGAATCGAGCGAGCCGCTGATCTGCCGGCTCGTCTCACCCAGGATCGAGGAAACGCTGTCGCTTTGCGTTTCCGACCAGAACCCGCTGTCGGAACCGGCGCTCGCCGTCCGGGACATCCTTCTCGAACTGACGGCGCGGCTGAAGGATTAACGCTGCCGGTCAGCGCATATCCTTGCAGAACTCAGCGATGCGTGCACAGCCTTCGCCGAGTTTTTCCATGCTCGTCGCATAGGAGATACGGAAGAAGGGGCTCATTCCGTAAGCCGCGCCTTGCACGGTCGCGACATGATGTTCGTCGACCAGCGCCATGACGAAGTCGACGTCGGTCTCGATCTTGCGGCCGCCCTTGCTGGTCTTGCCGATCAGCCCCGAAATGTTGGGATAGATATAGAAGGCGCCTTCCGGCCGATGGCAGCGCAGCCCTTCCACATCTGACAATTTATCGAGGACGAAATCGCGTCGCGTCTTATAGATCCCGGCACGCTCTTTCAGCAGGTCCTGAGGCCCGTCGAGCGCCGCGGTTGCCGCGGCCTGGGTGAGCGTCGCGATGCCGCCGCCATTTTGTCCATTGACGTTGCTGACGGCCGAGATCAAGTCCTTCGGCCCGGCGCAGAAACCGAGCCGCCAGCCGGTCATTGCGTAAGCCTTGGAGACGCCGTTCATCGTCAGGACACGATCATACAATCTCGGCTCCACTTCCGCGATCGTGCAGAACTGGAAGTCGTCATAGACAAGGTGTTCGTAGATATCGTCGGTCATGATCCAGACGTTGGGATGGCGCAGCATCACCTCGGCAATGGCGGCCATCTCCGCCCGGGAGCAGGCTGCCCCTGTCGGATTGTTCGGGAAATTCAGGAAGAGCCATTTGGTGCGCGGCGTGATCGCCGCCTCCAGATCCTCCGCCCGCAGTTTGAAGCCGGTCTGCTCGTGGCAGGGGACCGCGACGGGCACGCCGGCGGCGAATTTGACGATATCGGCATAGCTGACCCAGGAGGGCGTCGGAATGACGACCTCGTCACCCGGATTGCACGTTGCCAGCATGGCGTTGAAGATCACCTGCTTGCCGCCACCCGAAACAACGATCTGGCTGGCATCGTAATCGAGATTGTTGTCGCGCTTGAACTTCTTGATGATGGCCGCCTTCAGCGCTGGCGTACCGTCCATCGGCGGATATTTCGTATCGCCTGCCAGTGCCGCCGCATGAGCCGCCTCGATCGCGTGTACCGGTGTAGGGAAATCCGGCTCGCCGGAGGAGAGGCTGACGACCTTGATCCCCTTGGCGGCCAGTTCTCGGGCGCGTTGGGTCATGGCGGCGGATGCGGATATGGAGACGTTTTTCAGGCGGTCTGCGATGACGGACATCGGAGTGGTCCTTCGAGGTGAGATTGGGGTAACAGACCGCCGGCAGGCGATCAGGATTGCGTCAGTCGGCGAGTTCGGCGGCGGGAGCGAGCGTGGCGCCGGTGGCTTCGACCTCGCCGCGGACGATGCCGGCAAGCTCCAGGGCGCCGGGGGTGTCGCTGTGAACAAGAATGGAGCGCGCCGGCATGGCGATGACGGCTCCGTCGATGGTTTCGACGGTTCCTTCGAGGAGGAATTTTCGGACGCGGGCGCGCACGGCGGCTTCGTCCTTGACGAGGGCGCCAGCAAGCCCGCGGGCGACAAGTCTGCCCTCGGCGTCATAGGCCCGGTCGGCCAGGAAAAGCGCCAGCGTCTTCAGGCGCGCACGCTTGGCCGCCCGCTGGATCTCGCTGCCTGGCGTAACAAAGACGACGAGATTGGCGTCGACGGTGGCGATCGCATCCATCATCAGGTCGGCAAGCACAGGATCGCGATTGACCATATTGCCCATGGCCGCATGGAAGGAGATATGGGAGACGAAGACCCGCTCGGCTCTGGCGATCGCCGTCAGCGCGCCGAGCTGGTAGAGCATCTGCTGGCGAAGCTCGTCCGCCGGGAAGGCTATTTCCCGCCGGCCGAAGCCCAGCCGGTCGGGCAGACCGGGATGGGCGCCGACGCCGACGCCGTTCAGTTTCGCCAGCCGCACCATGCGCCCCATCGTCTCGGGGTCGCCGCCGTGAAAACCGCAGGCGATATTGGCCGACGAGACGATTTTCATCATCGCTTCGTCGTCGCACAGCCGGTAGGGACCAAATCCTTCGCCCATGTCGGAATTCAGATCAATCTTCATCAGTTCCTCCTTTTGACGGCGGTTATCGCTGCTGGCATGGCCTAGGCCATCGCCTTCAGGGCGCGCTTGACCATTCCAGATGTCTGCCTGACATCCTCGACATAGCGGGCGACGGCCTGTTCCACCGCGCGCGCTTGCGCATGCGTCGAGCGGACGAATTTCAGGCGGGCGCCGATGCGGGCCTGCCCGAGCCGCCAGAGGTCGCACTCGATCACACCGGCGATCTTCGGATAGCCGCCGGCGGTGTTCGCATCGCTCATCTGGACGATCGGTTCGCCGCCGGGCGGAACCTGGATCACGCCGGGCACGACGCCGTGCGAGCGCATCTCGATGGAGGCGGTCGGCGTGATCGGCTCGCCGGACAGACGGTAGCCCGTGCGGTCGCTTCGCGAGGAAATCCTCCAGGTCTGGCTCCAGAAGGCTTCGCCGTCTTTAGCGAAAAGATCATGCTCGCCGGCCGGCAGGGCGCGGATCGGCAAGATGCCGTCGACAGGTGCCGGGAAGACTTCGCCCATGGCTACGGCCGGTTCGACGACCGCGAGACCCGCAGCCGGCAGCATGGAAATCTGCTGGTCCTCGCCGACCGCAATCCGATCGCCCTTCGCTAAGGGCCGGCCGGCATTGCCGCCGAAGCCGCCGCGCAGTGACGTGCTTCGCGACCCCATGACGACAGGAATATCAAGCCCGCCTCCGAGCGAAATATAGGAGCGCGCCAGCCGCGGCGGCTGCTTGAGCTCGAGAACCTGTCCGGGCTCTGCCGTATGGGCGCACCAGGAAATGAGTTCCGATCCATTGAGACTGAGGTGGCCGTCGGCGCCGGTCGCGGCAAATACGGTACGCCGCTCGAAACGCAGGCTGAATGGGAAGGTCTGGACCTCGATTACCGCCGCATCCTCGTCATTGCCGACGAGAATATTGCCGATCCTGACCGCAAGCGGATCCATGGCGCCGCTCGCCGATACGCCGATGTCGCGATAGCCGGGGCGTCCGAGATCCTGCACCGTGTTGAAAGGGCCGCTTTCCCCAATCTCGATCATAGCTCGATCCTTTCCGGCAGGAACCGCACCGTATCTCCCGGCGCCATCATCGCGGGGGTCGGCGACGTCGGGTCGAACATCTCAAGTGACGCGAAGCCGATGGAATTCCAGCCGTTGGGGCCGGTCAGCATGGCGACGCCGGTCTGCATGCCGCCGATGGTCACGCAGCCCTTCGGCATCTTCAGCGATGGCACGGTCTTTCGCGGCATGTAGATGCGTGGATCGAGACCATGCAGATAGCCGAAGCCCGGCGCGCTTCCTAAGGCGAAGACTCGATAGGTGGCTTCATGATGGATGCGCACGACCTCGCGGTCGTTTAAGCCCGAGAGATCGCAAAGGGCCGGAAGGTCAGTCGCATGTTCGCCGCCGTAATGGACGGGGATCTCGACGGTCTTGCCGTTGAGATCGATGCTCCGGGCGTTCTCCCATGCCTCCAGCAGCCGGGCGACCACCGCATCGGGATCTTCGGGCGTCTCCTTGAAAATCACCAGCAGGTTGGTCATCCCTGGAATATCTTCTGCAAGGTCCGCCCAGCCCTTCACCGTCTGGGACAAGGCCCAGATCCGCCGTTGCGCGACGAGATCGAAATCGCCTGGCGCCTCGAGCAGAAAGGATCTGGCGCCGATCGAGGAAACCCGCGCCCGGCTTCGGGTGGCCGGAACGATCTCGCGTTGCGAGGTATGTCTGTTCGTGGTGGCAATCATGATGGCAGCTCGATTTCGAACAGAGGGTCACCGAAACTGACCAGGGCGCCGGGTGCTGCGAGCAGCCTCATCAAAACGCCGGAACGGCCGGCGCGAAGGGGAAGCAGCACATGCCCTACCCTGACGAAGCCGATTATATCGGCGGCGGATACGGAGCGCGGCAGATTTCCGGGCACGGCCGGGGCGGCGGGATGTTCGGCGCAGAAATGCCCGGCCATCGTCGCCTTCACGACGACAGGTGCTGGACCTGGAGCGCGGAGCGTCGCTTCTTCTATGCCGATCCGGGCGCCCCCTTCCCCTGACATGACGATGCGAAGCTGCCCGCCCGGCAGGGAGATTTCGAGGCCTTCCACTCCGGCGGCCGTCAGCGCGTCGGTGAGGAATGCAACGGTTGCGGGATCGCTGAAATCGATGGCGCTCATGCGGCCGTCCTCCGCAGCTTCAGCCATTGCTCGAGATAATGGATATCGGTCTCACCGCGTGCGAATGCGTGATCCTCGAACAGGGCGCGGAGGAAGGGGATGTTGGTGGCGATGCCTTCGATTTCGATACCGGCAAGCGCCTCGCACATTCTTGCCATCGCTTTTGCCCGCGTCGGCGCGTGGACAATCAGCTTGGCGATCAGCGAGTCGTAATAAGGCGAGACCCGGTAGCCTGGATGAATGTGCGTATCGACGCGGATGCCCGGCCCCTGCGGCAAAGCCAGATGGGTGACGACACCGGCCGACGGCATGAAGGTGTCGGAATCCTCCGCGTTGATGCGGCATTCGAAAGAGTGGCCTTCGCAGGTCACCTCGTCCTGGATAAGGTTGAGAATCTCGCCCTGGGCCGCCTTTATCTGCGCCTGGACGATATCGATCCCGCTCGTCAGCTCGGTGACGGGATGCTCGACCTGAAGGCGGGTGTTCATTTCGATGAAATAGAACGCACCGTTCTCATAGAGGAATTCGAAGGTGCCGACGCCGCGGTAGCCGATCTGGCGGCAAGCCTGGACGCAGGCCATGCCGACCGGCTGAATAATTTCGGGCGCGATCCCGGGCGCTGGCGCCTCCTCCACCACTTTTTGATGGCGGCGCTGCATCGAGCAATCCCGGTGTCCCAGCCACACGGCATTCCCGTGGTCGTCGCAAATGACCTGGACCTCGATATGGCGCGGATACTCCAGGAATTTTTCCATGTAGAGCGAGGGCGAGCCGAAGGCCTTGCGCGCCTCTTCCCGTGTCAGCGCGATGGCTTCATGCAACTGGTCGGCTTTCGGCACGACGCGCATGCCGCGCCCGCCACCGCCGCCAGACGCCTTGACGATGATGGGATAGCCGATCTCCAACGCGATGCGCTCGATTGCGGCCGGCTCGTCGGGCAGCGCGGTGTCGGGACCGGGAACGCAGGGGACGCCGGCCGCCAGCATCGCCCGCTTCGCCGCGATCTTGTCGCCCATGGTGGCGATCGATGCAGCCGTCGGGCCGATGAAGACCAGCCCGGCCTTTTCAACGGCGTCGGCGAAGGCGGCGTTTTCCGACAGAAAACCGTAACCGGGATGGATGGCGCCCGCGCCGGTCAGGCGAGCGGCAAGAAGGATGGCATCCTTATTGAGATAGCTTTTGCCGGCAGCCGAGGGGCCGATGCAGAGAAAACTGTCAGCGGTCTCGATGTAGGTCGCTTGCCTGTCGGCCTCGGAGCAGATGGCGACCGTCTTCAGGCCGAGTTCGCGGCAGGCGCGCTGAATGCGGACGGCGATCTCGCCGCGATTGGCGATGAGGACGGTATCGAAACGGCGCCCTGAGACGGCGGATTGTTCTGGTGTTTCCGGCATCAGGCGATCTCCGCCAAGAGGTCGCCGGTTTCGACCTCGCCATTGTCGACTTCGGTCAGGTGCGCGATGCGCCCGGACCGCGGCGCGGCGATCGTGTTGAAGACCTTCATCGCCTCGATGATGAAGAGGGTCTGCCCCTCCTCCACCGCGTCACCGATCGCGACGAACGGCGGCTCCCCGGGCGCCGGTCCCCGGTGCAGAACGCCGAAGACAGGCGCCTTCACCGCATGGGAGGTTTTCTCGACGCTCGAATGCGCATCGGAGACGAGGCGTGCAGCCGAATCCGGCTTCTGCGAGGGCTCGGCAACAGCTGCCTCTGCCAGTGACGTGCGGAAAATCCGAACCGTCACGTCCTTTTCCGTCACGGTCAGCTCGGTAATATTCGATCGTCCGACAAAGTCGATCAGCGTCTTGATCTTCGAGAGGTCCATGTGCGTGCTCGGAATTTCAAAATTCCACCGCGCAGACCTGAAGTTTCAGATCGCCCGGTGTCGTGATTTTCGTAGCACGACGTATGGGCTGATGGGGTCAGACGAAGTTTTGATGGAGCGCAATCGGCGCTTATGGGAAGTATCGCCGAATGCCCTTGATGGCAGCCGGAGCGGTTGAGATGAAATATAAATCCGTGGCAGAGCAAAGCGGTTTTGGAAACCGCCCTCCGAGATGATTCACGTTTTGTAGCCCCTGACTTTCCGTGGCAGCGCCGTGGAGGTGATTGGTAAGTCGTTGACCATATATAGCCCGCAACTGAGCAATCTCTCCCTATACGACCTTTAATCCCGGTTGAGCATCTTGAAACTTGCCGTTCAATCTTATGGCAACCCACAAGTCTGTCCCGGTCGGAGCGCTAATCGGAGGCTTAGCTACCACCGACAATACCTCATCGGTACTCGTAGAAGAGTCAGTGATAGCTATTTTGAAGACCTCATCGCCGCCGTGTTCGTCGGTAGATACGTATACCTCGATCGTTTCTTTACTAAAGCCACGGCCTATTAGTCTGAAAGGCGTATCAACAAGTAACGGAGCAAGCACCTTCCTCGTGTCGAAACTGTCAATTTCAACTTCCGGTTTGCAATCGGACATATTTGCCTCCCTGTCCATCCTGTGCGTAGATCAATCATTGTCGCCCGGTCTGCGAGGTATAAATCCGCCTGATCTTGACATCACGCCACCGGAGCGGGACAAGGCACCGCCCGATCTGGACATTCCGCCGCTCGCCATTCCTCGGGGATCAGCCGAAACCTCGGCCGAGATCAGGATTTGCTCAAAGGTTCCCGTTTCGGCATCTAGCCTCATCGAGAGATCGCCCTTGTCATAGGTCCAAACCCTCATATCCTTGGCGAGAGCTCCAATTTGGGAACCGAGGCCCGTTCTGGCACTCGAGCCAGGGGACCGAGACAATCTGTCGTAGCCGAGATCGCTCGGCGCGGGATCGTCGGGATCCGCGCCGGCGCCATGGACAACGAAGATTGCTGGCCGACCCAGTTCCATGAAAGCGCCCTCGAAAGAGAATGCATAGATTCGCGCGAGAACTGCGTTGTCCGCACCAAGCTGACGCCTCAGGAAATTATTCTTTCCTACTTTAGGTATACCCAAAGGCCCGTAAACGCTGCCCCTAAGAATCAGATCACTCAGTGGGCGCCCGAACAGATATACCGCTGATACGCCGAGTAAGGTTTCATTGTCTGCCACTTCCCCCTCCATCTACCTGGTTATTGACTGCTCATTGATCTCGACAGCAGAACTTGCTCGCGAAAGGTCATCTTCGGAAGCTTCAGATTATCTCTGGGCAGTAATGTCCGCGCAGAGTGGACGTGACTGTGATGCTCGCCGCCTCTGAGGTGCGGGCCAGCGTGCAGCTCACCAATCGCGCGTCGACTGAAGTTTCTGCTGATGATCCGTGCGAACTGGCCGCCACTTTCGTCCTGATCGATCGCAAGCATCGTTCTCGCGACGTCGCCGTAGTCGAGAAAGTCGGGAGCGAGAGTCCACAAGGTTTCCGCCAGATACGTCCCGACGATATCGCGTGCGTCGAGCAGTGCTTCGACAAACCCATCAGCGTTCTGCGCAAAAGCACGGTTGAAAGCATGCTGCACCGGCGCCTCGGCTGCCGAATCGAACTCGGCAATATCTGCGAGATCTTCAACGGCATGCGAGATCAAGCGGCGCGCCACGAGGCTCTCATGAAAAATGTCGACGAGGATGTCGAATATCGCGCCGGTGAGCGGTTGCGAGAGTTCGTGCTCATCCTTCCATCCGTGCGCGAATTCGGCCATCGTCCGTTTGTTGTTTGCCGAGCGTATCTGGCGATGCGGCGAAAATTCCGAAAAGCGCGACAGACGGTTTGCGAGGTACAGGTTACCGCGCGTCTCCGCGAGAACATTGTCAATCACGGACGGAAAATGCATGGCCGCGATCAGCGACACGCAGTCGGAGAACGCCTCCTGAAAGCCAAGATATTCGGGATACTCGGTTCCCGGGCGCGGCACGCCCAAGATGCTGAAGATGACCGCGTGCCCCACCTCATGCGCGATGACGTCGAAATCCAGGCTGAAGGGAAGAACGCGCCCGTCGTTCTCGAACTGGCTCCCAACTTCGAGGAAACCATAGCCGTATTGTGCATTGTCCCATTGCGGCAGGATCGAGATTTCCAGGCGGTCATAGTGATCCCGAAAATGCCAGATGAGCGGCTGGCCGAGATAGCGCTCCCATACATCCAGTGTGAACCGCACGCATCCAAAAATATGCGCGGCTTCGAAGCCAGCCATCGAAGGTCGGAGATAGTCGAAATTGCCGCACTCGTCGGGGGTGGCGGGCTCGAGGATTTTTCCCGTCCAGGGCGGAAGCGACATGTACGGCGTGCCGAGCGGCCCGCGATTCACACCGTAAGGACCGGTCTTGCCGACCGGCTCTACAACGAACATGCGATCATCGGCCGGGCCAGCTGTCAGGCTACCCAACGGCGACGAAACTTCCACGATCTCGGGACGAGATCTAGCATCTTCAAATGGAGGCTGTACATAAAGTCTGAACCGGGCGCCCATCCGCTCCCCCTCAAAAGACTATTATGATTGCCAGTTTAAGTTGACCATCGGCGCTCGTGGGAATTTTAGCAAGTAATAAAATAGAATTACAAATAACCCGCCAAATGTAAGGGGCGTTATTCAGACCGCTCAAGCAATCCCGAATAGCGGGGGTGATCGCGAATGGAATCGAGGTCGGAATCATTCTTGAACCACAGCCGCATCTCTGCCCCGACTTGAGGCATCCAAGCCTCGAGCACGTCGATCGCTTGGTCAATTTCGCCAAGCAGCGCATATGTGCAGGCGGCGTTATATTGAATGTTTATGTCGCTGGGATCAGTCGCCAGGGAGCGGGCCAACCACTCCAATGCCCGATCTCGGATACCGAGAAAGGCCAGCACGGTCGCACCAAGACAGGCAACATTGGCATTCTCCGGATGTCGCCGTAGTTCGTCCTCAGCCTTTTTTATCGCGATTCGAGCATAGCTCTCGGCCCTGTCCAGCTGCCCGAGTGACCGAAAGACATTCACGAGCATGGTCGGCGCGCCATAGTCTGCAGGCTTGATTTCAGACGCGCGCACAAAGTACGTCGCCGCTTGCTCAAAATGGCCATCGGTAACGCAAAACTCTGCATAATATCGATTGGCCTCGTGGCAATCGGGGTCGAGCGATAAAGCTCGCTCGAACGAAGAAACCGCCTCGGCGCGATTGCCGGCGACCGCCAACGCAAACCCCTTGGCCGCATGGGCCTCTGCCAGATTGGGATCGATAGCGAGCGCCTTCGCTGTGTTCGCGAGAATGTCCTCTACCGGAATCCGCATACCAAACTGAGACCGAAGGCGGGAATCGCAGACCGCGATTCCCGCGTAGGCGCGAGCATAGTCCGGATCCAATTCTATAGCTCTCGCGAAGCTCTGTCTGGCCATGAGATGGTTTGAGCGCGAGGCAATGTGATAGTACTCGCGCCCCCTCAGGAAGTGCGTATACGCTTCGACGCTCTCCGTCGGCGCCTGCTCGATTGCCTCCCTTTCCTCCGGGAGCAGCTTGACCTTTAGTTGCTCGACAATTGCCTTCGTGATCTCGTCTTGCACTTCGAAGATATCGGTCAGGTCGCGGTCGTAACGTGCGGCCCAGACGTGGCCGTCGCTGGCAGCGTCGATCAATTCAGCATTGATCCTGACGTGGTTTCCCGCCTTGCGGACGCTGCCCTCTACGATATAGGCAACCCCGAGCTCCCTGGCGATGCGCTGCAGGTTCTCGCTCCGGCCCTTCCATGTGAAGACAGTGTGGCGGCTCAGCACAAATAGGCCTGAAACATTCGATAGATCAGTGATGATGTCCTCGGTGATGCCGTCACTGAAAAACTCCTGGGCGGCGTCGTCGCTGATGTTGGCAAATGGCAGGATTGCAACGGATGGCTTGTTGACGGGCGCCCGCGTATGGCCGCTTGCGACAGAGGGCACCTCTGCGCCGGAGGCGACGTTGCCCCAATCGGCAAAATAGACATGCACCGGACGGGAAATGTTCTTGACGGTCTTTTCGCCCTGGTCTGCGAAATCGAGGCCGAGTTTGTTTCCGACTTCGTGCCGCACAGCCGCCGAACAGGCAATGCCGCCCGGTGCTGCAAGGGCTTGTAGCCGGACCGCCACATTAATGCCGTCCCCATGAAAGTCATCCGCATCGAAGACGATGTCGCCCAAATTCAAGCCTATTCGAAACGCAAAGTGCCTGTCGGCTGGAAGCCCCATGTTACGCTCCAGCATGCCGCGTTGGATTTCGACTGCGCATCGTGCAGCACTCAGCACGCTACCGAACTCGACGAGGAAGCCGTCACCCATCACCTTGATGATACGCCCGTCGTGGGTCGTGACAGCTGGTTCGAAAAGCTCGCGGCGATGCTGCCGAAGGGCTTTAAGCGTCTCCTCTTCGTTTGCCTCCAAGAGACGGCTGTACCCCACCACATCGGCGGCCAGGATGGCCGTCAATCGTCGCTCGACAAGCTCTGCACACATGCCCGTCTCCCCAACGTGCTGGTGGCAATACTATGCAATTCGAGAAAGCTAGCCAGTAATGTTGCCGGACGAACGTATTACTGACAACTAGAATCTGCCTCTAGCTCGTAAGAACCTTCGGAGCCGCTTGATTTGAGTGCAGCTTCAAAATTGATAGTGCGGCCCCTCATTACGCGAGATCGCCGGTGCCGGCATCAAGTCTTCGCAGCGGCAACGCTCTCCCGCAGAATAAGCCTGCTGCGGATGACGGTGCGTACAGCTGCTGTATTTTGCGCCTGGCCGATGGCATCGAGCAGGAGATCGACCGCCGCGCGCCCCATCTCTTCCACCGGCTGCTCGATCGTCGAGAGCGGCGGTGAAGAGAATTCGCAGACTGGGGAGCCGTCGAAGGAGACGACAGAGAGATCATCGGGAATGCGCAAGCCTTTCCGCTTGATGCAACTGACAAATGAAATGGCCATGTCATCGCTGGTGGCGATCACCGCTGTCGGCTTTTCGGTCAGTTGCGCGAAATCCTCTGCCGCCTGCACGCCGATATCGAAACCGTGCTGATAATCGAGACGGCCGCCAGAGCGATGCACTGTCTCCTTTGATAGGCCAGCTGCCTCAAGCGCTTCGAGCAGGCCGCCATAACGCTCGACGTCGTGATAATTGCCTTCTGGCCCTGCCAGATAGAAGAATCGTCGATGACCCAGTCGGATCAGTTCGGCGGTCACGTCGCGCACTGCTTCGCGGTCGTTGGTGACCACGCTCTGCAGGCCGGCATCGCTCATGTCGAGCAGCATCGAGACGATCGGCAGGCCGGAACTCGCCAGCGAGCGCCCGTCGACCTCCGGAAGCTTCGACGACAGAATGATGGCGCCGCGCACGCTGCCGCCGAAGGCGAGGTCGAGTATGTGCCGCTCGGAAATCTCGTCGCGATCGAGGTTGGCGATCATCAGGTTGTAGCCGCCCTGGATCAGCGATTTGTTGATGCTTTGCAGCACTTGCGGAATGATCTGCGAGACGCCGTAATAGAGCGATCCCGGCAGGATGATCATGATGATGTTGGATTTACCGACCCTGAGGCCGCGCGCCATCGCATTGGGGGTGTAGCCGAGCTGCTTGGCCGCGGCATTGATCTTGGCGCGCGTCTTCTCGTTGACCCGTCCGGGATTGGCGAGCGCGCGGCTGACCGTAGAGATCGCAACGCCGGCAAGCCGAGCGACGTCGGCCATCAGCGCCCCCGATTGATCC
This sequence comes from Rhizobium hidalgonense, assembly GCF_002914525.1. Lineage (GTDB taxonomy): Bacteria > Pseudomonadota > Alphaproteobacteria > Rhizobiales > Rhizobiaceae > Rhizobium > Rhizobium hidalgonense. The sequence goes on from NZ_LODW01000059.1 coordinate 270,626, forward strand.
TCTCCCGCCACATCCTTGTTTTTATTCACGTTTACTTCACTCTCTCGGATGCTTCGGTTTGCAACTGTAAGGCACCCAGCGATTTATAGCAAACGTTTGCCAAAAATCGCTTGCTTAAAAAACCAGCTTGATTATCATCTAGGCATGGCAAACGATTGCCATTTATTAACGCATTGAAAAATCGTGGCTTATTGGATGCGGAATTGCTCTTCCGCACCCGGTGGGTCATGCCTTGAGAAATGGACAGGTTATGGCTACTGGCGACAGGCTCCGCTTCGGCGTCGATCTCGTGACATTCTTCCATCCTGGTTTCTGGGGGGTCGATAGCCATGACGCGATCGTCGCCTATGCGCGCGCCGAACCGCGCGCCTTCTGGGACAAGCTCCTCGACAGCGTCCAGGCCGCCGGCGTCACCGGGGTCGAGCTGACCTTCTCTCCCTTCAACTGGCAGGATGCGATCAAGCCCTATGGTTCCGTCGATGCCTTCGCCGCCGAGCTGACAAGACGCGGGCTGACGCTGTGCAGCGGCTTTTTCGCGGAGCTGGAGGCGGCGGGCGACTTTGCCGAGCCCGAGGCCCAGCGCGCGCTGATCGACAAGGCGGAACGCTATGCCGACTTCCTGAAAGCCTGCGGCAGCGACATCATGGTGATCGGTGCGCCTTTGCGCCAGACGCTCGGCGCCCAGCCGGTGCAGTTCCATGATTTCGACCGCGCCAAGGTGATTGCCGATTTTCTGAACCGGCTCGGCGCGACCCTCCATGCCAGGGGCGTGCGGCTGGCGCTGCACACCGAGGCGCATTCGATCTTTGCAGGCGCGCGCGATGTCGATCTGATGATGCTTCTGACCGATCCGGCCTATGTGCATATGTGCCCGGACACGGCCCATATCATCGTTGCCGGCTCCGATCCCGTCCAGCTCGTCGATCGCCATCACGAGCGCATGATCATCGCCCATTGGAAGGATGCGATCGGGCCGATGCCCGCCGACACCCCGATCGACAGGCATATCCATGAACGCCACCAGCCGTATTTCTGCAGCTTCGGGCTCGGACGGGTCGACTGGCCGGCCTGGATCCGGCTGCTGCGCGACCGGTCCTATGAAGGCTGGGCAATCCTCGAACTCGATGCCGCGCCGGATCCCGTCCGCGACATCGCCAACGGGCTAACGCTCGTCCGGCAGGCGCTCCTGCCGATCTATCGTTGACAGTCACTCCCAAGACAACAAACGCCCCGCAAAGAGGGCATTTTTTCAAGAGGTGGAACGATGAAGACCATGATGAAACTTTTTCTGGCCGGCGTGGCATTGGCCGGTCTGTTCGCCTCGGCGCATGCCGAGGACAAACCGACGATCGAGATCATGTCGTCCTGGACGTCGGGCGGCGAAGCGGCAGCCCTCAACGTCATCAAGTCCGAGTTCGAAAAGCGCGGCGGCGTCTGGAAGGACTCCTCGATCGCTGGATTCGGGGCTGCTGACGCCGCCTTCCAGAACCGTATCGTTGCCGGTGACGCGCCCGGCGCCAAACAGGGCGTCATCGGTCTTGCCGCCGCCGATTTCGTCAGCCAGGGCCTGTTCAATCCGATCGACGACGTCGCTGCCGCCGGCAAATGGGCGGACGCCCTACCGAAATCGATCCATGATCTGATCTCCTATGAAGGCAAGGTCTATCTCGCTCCGACCGGCGCCCATGGCGAAAGCTGGGCCTTCTATTCCAAGGAAGCCTTTGGCAAGGCAGGCATTTCAGACGAGCCCAAGAGCTGGGACGAATTCTTCGCCGACCTCGACAAGCTGAAGGCTGCCGGCATCGTTCCGGTCGCCTGGGGCGGTCAGCCCTGGCAAGAGACCAAGGTCTTCAACATGATCCTGCTGTCGCAGGTGGGGATCGACGGTTTCCTGAAGATCTATGTCGACAAAGACAAGAGCCAGGCCTCCGTCGAAGGTGTGAAGAAGACCCTTGCAATCCTCGGCAAGCTGCGCGGCTATGTCGATGCGGGGGCTGCCGGCCGCAACTGGAACGACGCGACCGCCATGCTGATCACCGCCAAAGCCGGCGTGCAGTTCATGGGCGACTGGGCGAAGGGCGAATTCACCGTCGCCGGCAAGCAACCGGGCAAGGATTATGGCTGCATGATCGTGCCGGAATCCAACGGCATGGTCTATATCGCCGATGCCCTGTGGTTCCCCAAGACCAACAATGCCGGGACCGACAAGGCGCAGAAACTTCTCGCTGAAGTCGTGATGGACCCAGCCGTCCAAGTCGAATTCGCCCTCAAAAAGGGAGCGATTCCGATGCGCTCCGACGTCGACAAGACGAAACTGGATGTCTGCGCCCAGAAGGGTGCTGAGCTGATGGCCGCCGGCGCCATCGTACCGGATCAGGCGATCGTGCTCACCCCACAGCAGGTCGGGGCGCTCGACGATTTCGTCGATGAATATTGGAGCGGCGGCTCGGACGATGCGGCTTCGTCGGCCGAAAACTTCTTTGCCATCTTCGAGTAGGATCGTGACCGTGGCGTCGGCTTGATGTCGGCGCCACGGCTGTAGACCGTTGCGCTCCACGCGGCGGCGCGAGCCCCGCTTTCATCCGTCAACGAGCTGGCCGATGCCCATCAAACGCAAGCCCAATCTTTCCTCCACCATCGCGCTGCTGCCGACATGGTTCGTCGCGGTCGTCGTCTTTATCGGCACCATGGCCTGGTCGATCCGCCTCTCCTTCACCAATTCGACGCTGTTTCCATCCTCGACCTATGTCGGTTTTGCGCAATATTCGAAGCTGTTCTCATCTGCCAAGTGGCTGGCATCGCTGCAGAACGTGTTGATCTTCGGCCTTCTCTATGTCGCAGGCTGCCTGCTGCTCGGCTTCCTGCTGGCGGCGGCGCTCGACCGGAAGATCCGTTTCGAAAGCGCCTTTCGGACGATATTCCTCTATCCCTACGCCATGTCCTTCGTGGTGACCGGGTTGATCTGGCAATGGATGCTCAATCCGACGCTCGGCATCCAGGCGAGTATGCGTTCGCTCGGCTGGGAAAGCTTCGTCCTCGACTGGGTGGTCAATCGCGACATGGCGATCTATGCGCTGGTGCTTGCCGGCGTCTGGCAGGGCGCCGGACTGGTCATGGTCATTGCGCTTGCCGGCATGCGCGGCATCGAGGCCGAGCAATGGAAGGCGGCGCGCATCGACGGCATTCCCGTCTGGCGGATCTATGTCTCGATCATCCTGCCGCAGCTCGGGCCGGCGCTCGCGGCTGCCGGCATGCTGCTCGCCATGGGCGTGATCAAGACCTATGACATCGTCGTCGCCATGACCAATGGCGGCCCCGGCAATGCGACCGAGGTGCCGGCGAAATTCATCATGGACAATCTGTTCGGCCGCCAGAACCTCGGCCTTGCCACTGCAGGCGCGACGGTACTCGTCCTCGGTGTGATCATCGCGGTCGCCCCGTTCCGCTACGCGATGCACATGCGCAACCGGGCGAAGGGAGGCGCGTGATGGTCCATCCTTATCCGAACGGCCCGAAGCCGGCACGCATCACGGCCGGACGCGCCGGCCTCTATGCCTTCCTTGTCGTCGCTGCGCTTTTCTTCCTTTTGCCGCTCTATACGATGGTGGTGACTTCGCTGAAATCCATGGACGAAATCCGGCTCGGGCAGATCTTCGCCCTACCGGCCAAGCTCGATTTTTCCGCCTGGGTTACCGCCTGGTCGGGCGCCTGCATGGGAACGGTCTGTGTCGGCATTCGCAGCGGCTTCTGGAATTCGGTGGCGATCACCCTTCCCGCGGTCGCACTCTCGGTCTTCATCGGCGCCGTCAACGGCTATGCGCTGTCGCTCTGGCGGCCGCGCGGCGCAAACCTGCTCTTCGGCCTGCTGATGGCCGGCGGCCTGATCCCCTACCAGATATTCCTCTATCCGATGGTCCGGGCGATGGCGAATATCGATCTCTACAATTCGCTCGCCGGCATCATCCTCGTGCATGTCATCTTCGGCCTGCCGTTGGTGACGCTGCTCTTCCGCAACTATTTCGTCACCGTGCCGGAAGAGCTTTGCAAGGCGGCGCGCGTCGACGGCGCCGGTTTCTGGCGCATCTTCTTCGAGATCATGCTGCCGATCGCCGTGCCGATGGTTGTCGTGGTCTCCATGCTGCAATTCACCGGCATCTGGAACGACTTCCTGCTCGGCCTCGTCTTTGCCGGCCGCGACAACCTGCCGATGACCGTGCAGCTCAACAATATCGTCAACACCACGATGGGCGAGCGAACCTATAACGTGAACATGGCGGCAACGATCCTAACCGCCCTCGTTCCCCTTGCCATCTATTTCCTGTCCGGCCGCTGGTTCGTCCGCGGTATCGCAGCCGGCGCAGTCAAGGGGTAACGCTTCCATGCAATCTGCCGTCTCCGTCAAGGACCTGAAGATCGTCTACGGCCACCACGCGGTGATCGAGAAAATGTCGATCGACATCGCGCCCCACGAGTTCCTGGTGCTGCTCGGCCCTTCCGGCTGCGGCAAGTCCACGCTTCTGAATGCCATTGCCGGCCTTCAGGACATTACCGCAGGCGAGGTGTGGATCTCAGGCAGGAACGTCAGCTGGGAGGAGCCGAAGGACCGCGGCATCGGCATGGTCTTCCAGTCCTACGCCCTCTATCCCCGCATGTCGGTCCGCAAGAACCTCTCCTTCGGTCTTCGCGTCGCCGGTCTGCCGAAGGCCGAAATCGAGGCCCGTGTTGCCCGCACCGCGGCGCTCCTCCAGCTCGACAGGCTGCTCGACCGGCGCCCCGCCGAACTATCGGGCGGCCAGCGCCAGCGCGTCGCCATTGGCCGGGCGCTGGTGCGCGAAGTCGATGTCTTTCTCTTCGACGAACCCCTGTCGAACCTCGATGCCAAGCTGCGCAATGAATTGCGGGTCGAGATTAAGAAGCTGCACCAGCGCCTCGGAAATACGATGATCTATGTCACCCACGACCAGGTCGAGGCCCTGACGCTGGCCGATCGGATTGCCATCATGCGCGACGGCGTGATCCAGCAGCTCGCCTCGCCGGCGGAGATCTATCGCCGCCCGGCCAATCTCTTCGTTGCCGGGTTCATCGGCGCTCCGGCAATGAATTTCATCGAGGGTCAGATCGAGCGCGGCCGCGGATCGGCGGTTTTCCGAAGCCGTGAGCTTATCGTCGATCTCCGCGGCTATTCCTTCAGCCAGGCAGCGGCAGAAGGACCTGCCACACTCGGCTTTCGCCCTGAGCATCTTGTGCTCGACGGTGCATCGAGCGGCCTGCCGACCATTCCAGGCCGCGTTTCCGTCGTCGAGCCGATGGGTTCGGACGCCGTCGTCTGGTTCGATTGGGCCGATCAAAGCCTCTCGCTCCGGCTGATGGGCGACGTCGCTCTTGAGCCCGGCGATCCTCTCGCGCCCGGGCTCGATATCGCCAAAGCGTCGCTCTTCGGCGCCGATGGATCGCGGCTCTGATGCGCGGTCCCTTTGTTTCCCGCAGTTCCGAATGCGTTTTGCACTGCTTTGAGGAATTGCCCCAGGACAGGATTTGAAAAGACATGTCTGAGATTGTCTATGATGCGCTGGTGATCGGCTCCGGCGCGGCGGGTTCCTTCGCGGTTAGGGAATTGACGGAACAGGGGCTGTCGGTGCTGCTGCTGGAGGCCGGCCCTGCCGTCGGGCCGAAGGATTTCGACCCCGCGCGCAAGAAGGCGCCGGCAAGCAGCATCAATATCTGGGAGCGCGCGCGGGCCACCCTCAAGGGTCAACCGATCCAGGCGCGCGCAGCGTTTTTTACCGAGCGCTTCAGCCATTTTTTCGTCAACGACCGCAAGAACCCCTATACGACGCCGAAGGGCGAACCGTTCCTGTGGATCCGCGGCCGCCAGGGCGGCGGGCGCCTGCACAGTTTCGGCCGCGTGCTGCTGCGTTGGACCGACGACGATTTCAAGATCCGGTCGCGCACGGGAAAGGGCGTCGACTGGCCGGTCTCATATGACGAACTGACGCCGTTCTACGACGAGGTCGAGACTTATCTTGAGCTCTACGGCAACAAGGACGATGTGACCACCCTGCCGGACGGGGTCTATGCGAAGCCGGCAAACCTGACGCCGGCCGAACAGATCTTCAAGCAGGCTGTGGAAAGCCGCTGGCCGGAAAGACACGTCGTCTCCTGGCGCTATATCGCGCCGGACGCTGACCGCATGCCGCGACCGTTGCGCGATGCCAAGGCGACCGGCCGGCTGACGATCCGCTACGACGCCGTCGTCCGCCGCATCACCACGGACGAGAAAACCGGCCGCGCCACCGGCGCGGAATTCATCGATCGCAACACCGGCGAGCTATCGACCGCGCGTGCCGCCACGGTGGTTCTCTCCGCGTCGCCGATTGAGAGCGTGCGGCTGCTCCTGAATTCGGCTTCGGCAAGACATCCAGGCGGGCTCGGCAACAGCTCGGGCGCCCTCGGACGTTATTTCATGGACCAGCTTCCCTGTCTTGCCTTCGGATCCTTTTCGAAGGCGAAGGGCTGGGCGCACGACGAATCTGCCCCGACCGATCCGTTCTACAATCCGTCAGGCGGCATCTTCATCCCGCGCTTCGGCGAGGGTGACACGGCCCGCGGCGATTTCGACTACCAGGGCAGCGTCGGCCGGGCTCCGGTATCCGGGGAGACCGATGCGCGTCTCGCCTTCTTCGGCTTCGGCCGCATGCTGCCCTATGCCGACAACCGCATCACCCTCGACGGCAAGCGTCGGGATGCCTGGAATATTCCCGTGCCACACATTCGCTGTGTCATGCAGGCGGAGGAGCAGGCGCTGCTTGCCCGGCAGGAGGAGACGCTGATCGCCATGATCAGGGACGTCGGCGGCGAGCTCGAATTCATCGGCTCGCCCACCGGCCTTAAGGAGATGGGCGAGGGCGCCTTCCCCGAGGTCGATGCCTTCAGCCGCTTCATGTTCCGCACATGGTTCCGTAAGACCATGTGCATGGGTGCGGCGATCCATGAAACCGGCGGTGCGCGCATCGGCGAGACCCCGGAGGCGTCGGTGCTCAACCCCTATAACCAGGTCTGGGACGCCCCGAACCTCATCGTTACCGACGCCAGCGCCTTCCCCGGCAGCGGCATCGCCGGCACGACGCTTACCGTCATGGCCCTGACGATCCGCGCCTGCCGGAACCTTGTCGACCAATACCGGACGGGGCAGCTATAGGCGTGGGAACGAGAGACGCGACTAATCCGTTTCAGCTTCGATCAGTGGTCGTCATATAACCTTCGCACTGACATGCTCCTGTCAACGAAAGCAGGAAGGAAAAGCCTATGTCGCAAACACATCAGGACCAACTCAGCCGGATCAAGGCCGAGATCGCCGACAGCTTCGATGAGGAGCTGGAAATGCAGATGGAGGAGGACCGGCTGGACGATCTGGTCGCCGAAGGAATGTCGGAACCGGCCGAGCAGACCCTCGAGCGAAAGATCTATTTCCGGGAACTCTTCCGGCTGCAGCACGAGTTGGTGCGGCTGCAAGATTGGGTTCAGCATAAGAAGCTGAAGGTGGTGGTGCTGTTCGAGGGCCGGGATTCGGCTGGCAAGGGCGGCGCGATCAAGCGCGTGACCCAGCGGCTCAATCCGCGGGTCTGCCGGACGGTGGCCCTGCCTGCGCCTACCGAGCGGGAACGCCATCAATGGTATTTCCAGCGTTATGTCCCGCATCTTCCCACAGCCGGCGAAATGGTGCTCTTCGACCGAAGCTGGTACAACCGCGCCGGCGTCGAGCGCGTGATGGGCTTCTGCTCCCCGGAAGAGCTCGACGAATTCTTCCGCTCGGTGCCTGAATTCGAACGCATGTTGGTCCGTTCCGGAATCGTGTTGATCAAATACTGGTTTTCGATCACCGATGAGGAGCAGGAATTCCGCTTCAAGATGCGCATCCACGATCCGCTGAAGCAATGGAAGCTTTCGCCAATGGATATGGAAAGCCGTGTCCATTGGGAGGAATATACCAAGGCCAAGGAAGAAATGCTGGCGCGCACGCACACCAAGGAAGCGCCTTGGTGGGTGGTACAGGCAGTGGACAAGAAACGGGCGCGGCTGAACTGCATCGCCCATCTTCTTGAGCAGATTCCCTATGAGGATGTGCCGAAGCCGGAAATCCAACTGCCGGATCGCATCCGTCATGCCGATTACAACAGGGCGCCGGTCCCCGCTGAAATGCTCGTGCCGGAGCGCTACTGAAAGCGCGGTCGTGGCCGATCCCCTCTGGACCGTTTCCCAGCCGACACTAGGTTAGCTTGGAGAAATGAGACTTCGGACGTGGCGTTTGCGCTGAAAGACTGAGGTGACAGGAGGCTGGTTATGACGCGCTTTGCGAAACTGATCGTTCAGGAGGTTGCTCTGTCGGCGGTTCTGGCGGTCGGCACCGTCATCGGCATTCCAAAGCTGGCCGATCCGAATGCGATTGCCAATTATCCATTGGCAATCGTGGTTTTTCTGGCGATGTCATCGGCCCTCGTAGCCTATGAGCTTCTCACAAGGAAGCCATCCTGATTTATCGTCCGGCTTGAAAAGCGTTAGAATTTTTCAACGGCCGGAAGGCACGTATCCAAGGTTATGATCGGTTTCGTCCAGCCGCGCCGGAGAAGATAGCGCACGCTCACATGGCTGTCAGGCGGCGATGTCAGCCATGCTGTTCAATTTTTCGACAGCATCATCCGGCAGCACCAGCTCGGCAGCTGCGAGGTTTTCCCTGAGATGACTGAGCGACGAGGTGCCGGGGATCAGCAGGATGTTCGGCGCGCGACGCAGCAGCCAGGCGAGTGCAACCTGCATGGGCGTGGCATCAAGGCGTGCGGCGAGATCGGACAGGGTGGAGGATTGCAGCGGGGTGAAGCCGCCGAGCGGGAAGAATGGCACATAAGCGGTGCCCTCCCGGATAAGATCGTCAATCAGGCGATCGTCAGCCCGATGCACAAGATTGTATTGATTCTGCACGCAGACGATTTCGGTGATCCCGCGACCTTCGACGATCTGCTTCGATGTGGCGTTGCTTAAGCCAACATGGCGTACCAGGCCTTGCCGCTGCAAATCGGCAAGCACCGTCAGCGGCGCTTCGATCGACCCTTCGGCAGGGCCATGCAGGTCGAACGCAATCCTGAAGTTGACAACGTCAAGCACGTCGAGGCCGAGATTGCGGAGGTTGTCGTGTACCGCCGCCGTCAACTCTTCACGCGAGAAGGCCGGAATCCAGGATCCGTCCGTGCCGCGGCGCGCGCCGATCTTGGTGACGATGACAAGGTCGTCGCGATAGGGATGGAGCGCTTCACGAATGATCTGGTTGGTGACGTGCGGACCATAAAAATCGCTTGTGTCGATGTGGTTGACGCCTGAAGCAACTGCCTCGCGCAGCACGGCCAAAGCCGCACCGTGATCCCTGGGCGGGCCGAACACGCCGGGGCCGGCAAGCTGCATGGCGCCGTAGCCGAGCCGCTTCACGCTGAAGTCGCCGAGTTTGAAGGTTCCGGACTGATCGATTATGGACATGATGTTACTCCTTTCAAGAGGTGACGCCAAGATAGGCGCTGTTGACGCGCGCGATAATCCGGTACAATCCGCACGGGCTGTGCGGAAAGGCGAACAATGAAGACAGACCTCGGTGATCTCACCGCCTTCGTCGCTGTGGCGCGGGCCGGCGGTTTTCGCGAGGGCGCGCGTGTCAGCGGCAGTAGCGCCTCCTTTCTCAGCGAGGCGGTGCGTCGCCTGGAGGCCGAGCTCGGTGTCCGGCTCTTCAACCGCACAACACGCAGCGTCGTCCCGACCGAAGCGGGCAAGGGCTTGCTGGAGAGGCTCGGCCCTGCTCTGACCGAGGTGGAGTTGGCACTGGACGTGGTCAACGGATTCCGCGACCGGCCGGCCGGCTCGCTGCGGCTCAACGTGCCGGTCAGCGCGGCGCGGCTGGTGCTGCCCGCCATCGTTCCGCCGTTCCTCGCCGCCTATCCCGACATTCGCCTGGAAGTGATTGCTGAGGAGAGTTTCGTCGACGTGCTCGCCGCCGGCTGCGATGCCGGCATCCGTTATGACGAGCGGCTGGAGCAGGATATGATCGCGGTGCCGATCGGGCCGCGTGTGCAGCGCTTTGCCACGGCCGCCTCCCCTGACTATCTCCACCGCCATGGCCGGCCGCAGCATCCAAGCGAACTGCTCGGTCATGCCTGTCTGCTGGGTCGTTTTGCCAGCGGCGCGCTGACGAGCCCATGGGAGTTCGAACGTGAGGGCGAAGTGGTTCGGGTGGAACCTTCAGGGCCATTGATCGTGAGGGTCGGCGGGGCGACCGACCTGACCGTCGACGCAGCGATTGCGGGCACTGGGATCATCTGCGTTTTCGAGGATTGGCTGCGCCCGCATCTCGACAGCGGCGCTCTCGAGCCCATCCTCGAACCCTGGTGGCAGCACTTTTCCGGTCCGTTCCTCTATTACCCCGGACGGCGACTGGTGCCGGCCCCGCTCAGAGCATTTATCGATTTCATCAAGGCCTCGGCCAGGCAGGCTTGAACGGCGCTTCATGCGTCAAAGCTTAACCTCGGCATTGTCGCCCATATCGGGCTTGCTTCGAAACCGCTGCGGCCGCCATTTTGATATAGCTGATGATCGTGCCCGGGCTGTCCCAGTATTCGGCCGAAGTCGGTCCTTGAGGATGCGGATGGAGGGATCATCGGCATTGTCCCAGCATGCCTTGGCTGGCGTGGCCCACAATTCTTTGATCTTCTCGCGATCGTTCTGCACCTCGGCCACGCCCGACACGGAAACATATTTTTGTCCCTTGGTGTCGGCAAAGGCGAGGCACACCTTTGGCGATCGGGCGATCTCGTCGTCCTTGTGGCTGGCCACATCCGTCAGAAAATAGACCGCATTCTCGAGCTGTGCGGAATAGGCAGACATCGGGCGGGCACGCAGATCGTCACCGCTGCGGCTCGTCAGCATGCAAAATCCTATTTTGTCGATCAACTCCCATACCCGTGTCGCATCGTCCTGCTCGGCCATCATTATCTCCATCTTTGCAGAAGACGGGATAACCATCTGCCGAAGCAGAGGTTCCGGCGTGTTGGCTGCTACTGAGCCAATTCCCGGAAGGTGATCGAATAACGCAGCCGATCGACGGGCGGGATGGAATGTTCCCAGAGTACTCGCGACGCGCCGGCCATGAGATAGGCCGAGCCGGGTTCGACGATGAGAGACCGCCGCTGCCATTTGCCGCCGTCCCGCAGCCTCAGCCTGAAGGTACAGGACGAGAGCAGGGAAATACCGACGACCCGGCCGAATACGAACTTGTCTTTGTGCCAGCCGATCGGAGCACCCGGGCCATATTCGGTTACCAGAACCTGCTCGAGCGCAGCCGGTTCGATACCGGCGAAACTTGCGGCTATCTCGCGAAGGGGCAGCAGCAAATGTGGTATCGGCTCGGATTTCCTCACGCACCGGCTGTCGAAGTCGTATTTCCAGCCGAAAGAGACGGTCCTTCGCTTGCCTTCAAAACCGTGAAAATCAAAGGCTTTGAAGGGAAGCGTAGGAATTGCCTCTAGAACAGAATGCTGAAGCTCCAAGGGAACGATATCGGGAGAATATCGAAAGCCCTCAGGAAGTGACTCGTCGGGCGCACCAAAGAGATCCTTCTGTGCCGTTACCTTCACGCGATTGTGCCTCAATGCACGCTTGGGGTTTCCATGACCATTGCGAAGTCTTCGGCCACCAGCTCGCTGACGGCGATGAGAATTTCCTCGCGGGAAAAGCCGGAGGACAATGCGCGTTGGATCAGATCCTGCAGATCCGGTTCCACGACATCGCGGCAATCCTCGAGGCGCTCTTCTGAAACGGTGAGGCTATTGAGTTCGTCCATGTTCTGTCCTTTCCGGGGAATATAAACACTAGAAGCCTGGGAAGGCCGGATCGAGATGGGCCTTAACGGGCGGCCGTCCGCTGTGGCCCGGCGATCAGGCCTTCGCGCTGCATTTTCTTGCGGGCAGCCTTGCGATGCCGGCTGATCGCCTGCGCCTTTTGCCTGACGCGCCGTTCGGAGGGCTTCTCATAGGCGCGCCGTTCCTTCATTTCGCGGAACAACCCTTCACGCTGCATTTTCTTTTTCAGAACCCTCAGCGCTTGGTCGACATTATTATCTCGGACGAGTACCTGCATTTCGAATTCTCCTTGTTTGGTTGATGAGCCGATCGCCGTTCAGCCAAGCTGCTCGGCGATCAGGGCCTGCAATTCGCGGCGGGTGAGAAGGCAGGGAGACGGCTTCCAGGCTCTGGCAGCACAGCGGGCGGCCTCGTCACGCTCACGCGGGTTGACCGCCGCGACCGCGGTGGCTTTATGTGTGTCGTTCAAAAGTAATCCTTTACCGGCAAGCGCCGGCGTCATCGATTGTTTGTGGGATTGCCTGTCGCAGCCTCGAGGGCGCGCAGCGGTTCAGCCGACTAAGAGGGCTCTGCTCGGATCGGTTATAGCCCTAAAATAGTCGTCTCGGGACGAGATTGCAACGACAGGCCGAATGGCACGGTACCAGCGTCCCGAATCACCTATAGATATATAAGTCCTAGATCTTCAAGTTAGCCGGGTATAGTTTTCGCCCAATGTTCTTCAATTTCGCTTAAATATGACATTATTCCGTCGGCAATGAAGCAACGGGTAAATCGGCGAGGACATTAACCTTTCATTAAATAACCCATTGACTTGCAGTATTAATAGGTTGTTAAAGGAGCCGCTCGCTGAGGTCGAAATTGACCCGCCAATAAACAATTTTAGGAGATAGCGATGGCTTCGCCGATACACGCAACTGATGATAGTGCAACTTTTCTAGAAACTGACGTTATTTCCGGAAATCTGCTTTCCAACGATTCATCTGACAATGGCCACTTGTTCCTGCGCGCCTTTGACGGTGCGACCGTCGGCGCCAAGAGCGGCAACAGCCAGGTGACCGAGATCAAGGGCGACTACGGCACGTTCTTCGTCAAGCCGGACGGCAGCTACACCTATGTCCTGAGCGACGCTGCCAAGATCGGTTTCGCCAACGGCGAATCGTACCAGGAGAGGGTTTCCTACAAGATCTCCGACGGTAGCGGTCACACCGACGTCGGCGTCTTCTCCCTGAACATTCAGGGCGTAACCCAGGTCAAGCCGGTCGCGGTCGACGATACCTTCCACTTCACCGAAGGCAGCGCCATCGGCGGCAACGTTCTGGACAACGACATTGCCGGCGACAACGGCAAGATGTTCCTCCGTCAGTTCCTGAGCACCCAGGTAAACGGCAGCACCGACGCCGTGACCGACGTCGCCGGCACCTACGGCACGTTCCATGTCAAGTCGGACGGCTCGTTCACCTATGATCTGAACACCAATCTGAACGACGGTCAGACCTACACGGAAGTTCTGCGCTACTACAAGATTTCCGATGGCGAAGGCCACACGGACACCGCCAAGGTGACGCTCAACATCACCGGCACCGATTTTGATGCGACCCATATTGCTTGATCAACCGCAATAGATAAGCGAGACACGCCCGCCGCGCAATCGGCGGGCGCTTTCGTATATTCGCCTACGGTGTGGCTGAAATATTCGGTCGAATGCCCTTATAATTCTTTTTAGCTAGTTCTTATAAATGCCGGGGAGGCGTAGTCTCGAAGTTCGGAGGACACGCCCTTGACCGAACACATCGAACCAAAGCAAATCGAAACGGATGATCTGACGAAAGTCTGGTCCGTCACCGAGTATTGTGCTCGCCATCGGATAGATGCCGAGGAACAGGCGCTGTTGCTTAAACTTTTCGGGCCTTTCGCGACAGCCTGCGAACTACTCCACAACGCCAAGCGCGCACCACGATTCAGATGAGCCTTTCTCTATTCCCTGATTGATCTTCTCGAAAATATAGCTGGCTGGTCGATGAGCGAGGCTGCGCCAGATTTCGCTTGATTGGGTGACCCCTGCCACCCTCCTGCTGAATACGGCCGGCGCGGGAGCCGAGTTCGAAATCACCATACCCGTGTAATTCTCTTATGACTGGCCGATTCCCGGGGAGGCGACGAACCGCCCTTCCCCGACCCATCGCTTGCGTCTTACCGCGTTGTATAACCGCCATCGATGACAAGTACTTCGCCGGTGACATAACTTGCCGCCGCCGAGCAGAGAAACAAGGCGGCACCCGCCACCTCCTCCGGCTGCCCGACGCGGCCCATCGGGGTCATGCTGCGCCAGGTCGGGAACCAGTCGGGATTGTCGATGCCGCCGCGTGACAGGTCGGTCTCGATGTAGCCCGGCGCAATGGCATTGACGCGGATGTTTTCGGCGGCGACTTCGCTCGCCAGGCTCTTGGTCATCATATGAACCGCCGCCTTGGAAGAGTTGTAGGCGACCTGGTTCTGCGGAATGTTGGAGACGATACCCGATATCGAGCCGATATTGAGGATGACGCCGCCCCCCTGGCGTCGCATGGGGGCAAGTGCCGCGCGGCAGGCGCGGAAGACGGCGTCGACGTTGACGGTCATGATCTTGCGCCAGATCGCGTCGGAAAACGCGCCGCTGTCGCCATGAATAGCGACGCCGGCATTGTTGACGAGGATGTCGAGCCGGCCCGCCCGTGAGAGCGCCTCTGTGACGAGCGCGTCGGCGGCATGATCTTTGGTCAGGTCGGCGGCGATGAAATCGCAATCGACGCCGGCCTTGGCGAGCCGGTCTTCCGCAGCCGCATTGCGCGACCTTCCCGCAATGAGCACCTTAGCGCCCGCCTCGCCGAGCGCCTCGGCGATCGCAAGCCCGATGCCACGCGTGCCGCCGGTTACCAGCGCCACCTGCCCGTCCAGGCGAAATCTGTCGAAGATCATGGCGGTTTCCTTTCTGGTTTGGGAAGGCGGCAAGCGCTGATCAGATGTCGGTACTTTGCGGCAGGATGACGAGGTCGCGGATCGTGACGTTGCGCGGGCGCGTCAGCATGAACAGCACCGCCTCGGCCACTTCCTTCGGCTCCATCAGGCCGCCGGCGGCAAGCGCCTCATCCAGCTTCTCCTGCGGCCAATCGCTCAAAAGAGCAGTGACCACGGGGCCCGGCGCGACCGCCCCGACCCGCAGGCCATGCTTTGCCACCTGGCGCCTCAGCGTATGGACGAAGGCCTGCACCGCATGTTTGGAGGCTGTGTAGATCGGCTCCCATACCACGGGAACCAGACCGGCGACGGAACTCGTCAGGATAATATCGCCGGTCTTGCGTTCGACCATATGCGGCAGGACGGCATGCACCGAACGGAAGGCGGCGTTGACGTTCAGATTGAGCATCCGGTCCCAGGCATCGGGGTCGCCGCCCAGCACCTCGCCGCCGATATAGGAACCGGCATTGGCGTGGAAAATATCCAGCTGGCCTGCCTTCTCCAGGATCGCAGGCATCATGCAAGCCATGCTCTTCGGATCCATGAGATCGATGACCAGCGGAATGGCGTCTGCACCGAGCGTCGAGCAGATTTCCTTTAGCGCTTGCTCGTTGCGATCGACCAGCACGACCCGGGCGCCGGCGGCAAGCATGGTCTTGGCGCATTCCAGACCGATACCCGATGCCGCCCCGGTGACGGCCGCGACTTTTCCAGACAGATCCTGTCCCATTTTCTTCCTCTGCTTTCCTGTTGATTAGGCCCGGCCGTGCGAAATACGCGATCGGCGGGCCAGCGAGTCGACAATGACGGCGACGGCAAGGACGGCGCCGGTGATCATGTACCGAAGCGACGACGACAGATCGAGAAGCGTCAGCCCGCTGGCGATCGACTGGATGACGATGATGCCGAGAAGGGCCGAATAGGCACTGCCGCGCCCGCCGAACAGGCTGGTGCCGCCGATAACCGCCGCTGCGATGGCGTTGAGATTGACGTCACCGGTGCCGGCCTGCTGGCTTGCGGTCGCCAGCCGCGCCGCCGAAAGCACGCCCCCGGTCGCCGCAAGCAGGGCGCAGGTGACGAAGGCGCTCGCATAGATGCGCGACACATCGATGCCCGAGCGGCGGGCGGCTTCCCTGTTGCCGCCGACGGCATGCATGGAGCGCCCCCATTTCGTGCGCGTCAGCGCATAGTTCATGGCGGCGACGAGCCCGACGAAGAGGCCGAACATCCAGGGGATGCCGCGCGACTGGTTGAGATAGAAAGCAACCGCTTCCAGGGCGACCGTGATGACGACAGCACGCAGAAGCAATCCTCCGACCGATTTCGAAGATAGGCCGGCAGCCCGCCGCCGTGACGCCGTGCGGTAGCTGGAGTAAAGGAAGGCAGTGCCGGCAAGGGCGATGAGCGCATAGGCGATCGGATCCGGCATGACCATGATCTGCCCGAAATTCACCAGCCAGGAACCGTAGGTCAGATTGATCGATCCGGTCGATCCGAGGATATAGAGCTGCAGGCCAAGTACGGCGAGCAGTCCCGACAGGGTGGACACGAAGCTCGGCATGCCGAAGCGGTTGAAGAGGAAGGCGTAGAGCGAGCCGATCAAGGCGCCGACGGCCATGGCGGCGAGAATGGCCAGCACCACCGGCCAGCCCTGATTGATCCAGAAGACGCCGGTGAGCGCCGAGGCGAAGCCGCTGACCGAACCGACGGACAGATCGATCTCACCGACCATCAGGATGCAGACGATGCCGAGCGAGATGACGCCGACCGTCGAGCAGTCGAACAGCATGTTGACGAGATTGGCGCTGGAGAGAAACACCGGATTGAGCGCCTGGAACACCGTCCAGATGATCGCCAGGCCGACGATAACAGGCAGCGAGCCGAGGTCGCCTGAGCGGATGCGGTCCCAGAAGGCGCGGACCGATCCGGCAAGGCTGTCGTCGTGGCGCACCCTTTCGTCGCGCCGGTCGAGGAGAACAGGTGCGGCCGGTTCATTCTGCATGGTCTTCGTCATGGTCTTCCCTCCTCGCTCTCTCTGCTTTGCGCCTTGCGGCGCGTGGCGCGGCGGGAGACGGAATTGTTGGATGCGCCCGTGATCGCGCTGACGAGCTCTTCGTTGGAGGCATCGGGCATGAAGGTGCCGTTGTTGCGCCCCAGCCGAAGCACGACAATGCGGTCGGCGACGGCACGCACATCCTCCATATTGTGGCTGATCATGATGACGGCGAGACCGCGTTCACGCACGCGCTCGATCAGATCCAGCACCTCGGCGGTCTGGGCGACACCAAGCGCTGCCGTTGGTTCATCGAGCATGATCAGTTTCGGCTCGAGCAGCAGCGACCGGGCGATCGCCACGGTCTGGCGCTGGCCGCCGGAGAGCGAGGCGACGGGCTCGCGCACGCTTGGGATTCGGGCCGAAAGCTCGTTCAGCAGCTTCCAGGCGCGGATCTCCATGGCGACCTCGTCGAGCTGGAAAGGATTGAGCTCCTTGCCGAGGAAGATATTGGCGACGACGTCGAGGTTTTCGCAAAGGGCCAGATCCTGGAAGACGGTGGCAATGCCGAGGTCGAGGGCGGCACCTGGGCTCGACAGATTTGCCTGTTTTCCCTCGAACAGGATCGTGCCCGAGCTCGGCTGATGCACACCGGCCAGGATCTTGACCAGCGTCGATTTGCCGGCGCCATTGTCGCCGACGAGCGCCACGACCTCGCCGGCATGCACGTCGAGCTCGATATCGGTGAGCGCCGACACGGCCCCGAAGTTCTTCGATATTCCGCGCAGGCTGAGGACAGGCTGACGAGAGCCGTCAAGGATATGAGAGGTTTCAGACATCGCCTGGTCTTTCGGAAAGAAGTAGAAACCGGAAGCGCGACCGGCGATCCGGCCGCGCTTCCCTTGGCTCGATTATTTGGTGATGCCGAGCTTCTTGCAGCCTTCGGCATAACGGCCGGTGCACAGTTCTTCGGCGGTGTTGATCTTCTTGTCGATGATCTCGGCCTTGAGGTTTTCGGCAGTGACGACGGCAGGCACGAAGAGCTGCGCCGGTGTGTCGTAGAGCGTCATTTCGGCCTTGATCGTTTCGCCTGCCAAGAGCTTGACGGCGACGTCGGCCGCGGCCGCGGCGACGATTTCGCTCGGTTTCGAGATCGTGTTGTACTGATCCCCCGATATGACCAGTTGCAGCGCGGCGATCGTCGCATCATTGCCGGTCACCGGTGGCACGGGATCGACACCGGCCGCCTTGAAGGCGGCGATGGCGCCGCCACCGGTGCCGTCATTTGCGGCGACGACGCCGACGATCTGTTTGCCGAAGCGGGTGATCTGGCCTGCGGCCCATTGCTGGGCATTCGCCGGCTGCCAATTCGGCGTGTCGAATTCGGCCAGCGTTTTATAGCCACCGCTGGCGAGCCCCTCATGAATGCCGTCCTTGATCAACCCGGCGGCCGCATCGGTCGGCGAACCGTTGATCTGCAGAATCCCGCCGCCATCGGTCGGCACGTTCTTCGCTTTCAGATGCTGGACGAGCGATTCCGCAATCGCCTTGCCGATCGCCTTGTTGTCGAAGGAGACATAGAAATCGGCCTTGCCTTTCGGGATCGGACGATCATAGGCGATGACTTTGACACCCTGGCTCTGGGCGAGCTGGACCAGAGAGGCGGCGGCTGCCGAATCCACCGGGTCGAGCACGATGACCTTGGCACCCTGGGTGATGGCCGAATTGAACTGCTGCTGCTGTTTGGCGATATCGGCATCGGCATTCTGGTAGATGACCTTGCACGAGGCGCAAAGCTTCTTCATTTCCGCAACGAAGCCCGGGTGATCGTGCTCTTCGTAACGGGTCGAGCCTTGGTCCGGCATGAGGAAAGCGACCGTTGCATCGGCAACGGCGGTTTGTGCAAAGGCGGACGTGCCGCCGAGCATGGACAGTGCAAATGCTGCGGCGCCTGCCGTTTTCATCGAGAATTTCATCATTTCCATCTCCTCCCATTGGAAAAATTGTGTAGCGTCATCATTGCAGTATTCTGCTGTGGCCGTTCGGCTGATCGAACCGCCACGCCTGTCCTGGCGACTTGCTGTTTTGCGGACAAGCGTCTCCCGTCACGAACCGCTCGTTGCGCGCTCGCGTCCAAATCAGTGTCGGTTTGGTTCCTCCTCCTCGTCCTCCCTATCGCCGTCTTCGGCGACCTGCTTCGTATTCTCGTCCGGCTGGGTCAGGCCGCCTTCGCCACGTTGATATTGTCACCCAGCAGCCGCCGAAAGCGGGACGGCGTCATGCCTTTTTCCGCCAGAAACTGCCGGTTGAAGTTGGACAGATTGTTGAAGCCGACTTCGAAGCAGATATCGGTGATCGATGCGTGGTCGTCGCTCATTAGGATCTGACAGGCGAGATTGATGCGCAGGCGTTTCACATATTGCACGAGCGACATGCCGGTGTGGCGGCGGAAGGCGCGCGAAAAGGCGCCTGTGGACTGTTCTGCAATCCTGGCGAGATCGGCTTCATCGAAGGATTTCGTCAGGTTCTCTCTTATATAGGCGAGCGCCTTGTTGATGCCGGCCGACATGTAACCGGACGGATCGGGCAGATAATTCGGGCTGGCGAGGAGCTGGGCATCCTGCGCCCGGCTGAGCAGGCCGACGATCATCATGAAGAGTTCGATGCGGCGTACGCCCTGCGCCCGCTGCACCTCGTTCATCAGCGGCGCCACCTGCCGGCTGGTTTCGGCGCCGAAGAGCACGCCGCGTCGGGAGGCTTCGAGCACCGGCTCGAAGGGGCCGAGTTCTGCCAGCACCTTCATCGTGTCACTGATGAAATTTTCGCTGAACTGGATGAGCTGGCATCGAAGTGGAATGCTCGATCCCTTCGGCACATCGCTGATCCAGTTGTGGGGAAGATTGGGGCCGGCAAGCACAAGATTGCCCGGCTCGAACTCGCCGATGAAGTCACCGACAAAATAGCGTCCGGTCGTCGCCACGACGAGATGCAGCTCGTATTCCGGGTGAAAATGCCAGCGAACCGTATGATAGGGATAGCCATGCGCCTTCGTTGCGAAAGATTCGCCCGGCCTGATCTGAACGACTTCCAAGTCAGGTTCCATGTTTCCTCCTCCGAGGGCGGGTTCTAAGCCCACTGCCAAATTCCCGGTTTGGCTTAATTGTCAGGGAGTGTAGTGGGCTTGTTTCGCGCCCGCCACCACGATTCCCAGTCAAAACTGATACTTTTTTGACGATTGTCGCCGTGCATCCGGCGTGTAGACGGCAACAACACGCATCCGATATCTCGTACGGACGTATCTCAGGCGGCCAGGGCGGCAATGACGTTCCTGACCAGCGCAGCCGAGGACAGCCGGCTCGTGGCGCAGCTCGGGGCGCCGATGGCGCCGACACGCACCGAAACGCCGCCGCGTGCATTGGCGATTGCAAACATCGACTCGTCTGTCAGATCGTCGCCGATGGTGATCGGGCTGCGGTTTTTGAAAGGGTCGGCTTGGAAAAACCGCTCCAGCGCATCGCCCTTGCTCGACCGTGCCGGGCGCAGCTCAAAGACTCTCTTTCCGAGCTGCAATGCCCAATTCGGCCCGGCGAGCTCGGCATAATGATGCATGCGCTCTTCGAGTACCTTTTCATAGTCGGGCGCGAGCCGATAATGCGCGGCAACGGCCGCGCCCTTGTCCTCGATCAGGACGCCGGGATAGTGCTCGGCTTCTGCCGTCAGCGCATGCTTGAGCGCCTGAAACTCCGGTGTTGGCTCGACTGTGTGCATTCCGGCAGCACTCCTTATTTCCGCACCGTGAAGGCCCGCTGTCGGAAAGGAAAAGGGTTTGAACAATGCGTCCGCATAGGCAAGCGACCGTCCTGTAACCAGCGCCAAGGCGCCGCCGAGCTTGTTCGACAGGCGGTGAAGTTGTCCGGGAAGCGCCTCAGGGACCTCGATCGCATCCGGCGTGGGCGCGAGATTGAGCAGGGTCCCATCGATGTCGAGAAACATCGCCCAGCGCTCCGGTTCTTCCAAGACCAGTGAAAGCATTTCCTGGGTAGCAGTATCGTCCTGCACGGCATTCTCCAAACTCTGCAATCTTTGAAGCTAGGTCACCGGCCGACGAGGGCAAGTGACCTTTCGGACGCTGGAACATCCGGCGCTAGTCTGCGTTGTATCTCGCCGCCCGTTCGAGCCCTCGCGCCGTAGAAGGTACCTTGATGGCCAAAAGCAGTTCCGAGCCCCGTGATGAGGTCAATGCCCCGTTGGCGCATGGCGCGTCAAACCTGCCATTGGTGACGGTCGACGATTACAACAACGAACTGCGTGACAAGGATGGTTTCGTTGGCGACAACGCCAACAAGAAGACTTTTCAAATGAAGCTCGACGATTGGAGGAAACGTGTCCGCAAGGTCGGAGATGACCCGATCGGCAAGACCGCGACGGCGAAGCTCTCCAAGAAAAAGATCGATGCCTTTCTGAAGGGCGACGATATGGAGGCAGCGGCGTTGGTCATGGGGGCGGTGGAGGACTTCGCGCAAGACTTTGCCGATGTGATTGGAAAATTCCTGAAGGACAAGCGCTGGCTGAAGACGGAGCGTATCGTCGTCGGCGGGGGCTTCCGGCATAGCCGCTTTGGCGAGCTGACGATCGCCAGGACCATGATTATTCTCAAAGCGGCCGGCATCGATGTCGAGATCGTGCCGATCGTTCACCACCCTGATGAGGCCGGACTGATCGGCTCGGTCCACCTGATGCCACGCTGGATGTTCAAAGGCCACGAGGCGATCCTGGCCGTCGATATCGGCGGCACTAACGTTCGCGCCGGCGTCGTTAAATTCGGAAAGGACGACGCGCCGAACTTTGCGGATGCGAGTGTCTGGGAATCAACTATCTGGCGTCATGCCGACGACGAGCCAAGTCGTACCGCAACCATCGAGAGGTTGGCCGCGATGTTGCAGCACCTGATCGACAAGGCTGAAAAGGCCAATCTGAAACCTGCTCCCATCATCGGTATCGCCTGCCCCGGCATCATCAAGGCCGATGGCTCGATCGAACGAGGCGGCCAAAATCTGCCCGGCGGAAACTGGGAAAGCGACAGCTTCAACCTTCCCGCCGCGCTGATGAAGGCCATTCCTGAGATCGGCGAGGACAGCACATTCGTGATGATGCACAATGACGCCGTCGTGCAGGGTTTGTCGCAGATCCCTTTTATGACCGACGTGTCGCGATGGGCCGTGCTGACGATCGGCACGGGTTTGGGCAATGCGCATTTTACCAATCGCGAGACAACGAAGGCACGATAGGCTCAACTCTACCTCACGCGACGCCCACGAATGACGGACGCGGCTCGGCCAGCATCGCGGAGTACTTATGGTATAGGTAAATAGAAGGAATTTAGGCGGAAACGAACTCACCCATTCGTTCCACCAGGAAGGTTGCGTTATTAATATGGAGCCCAGGTCAAACTGGCTGGCTGCAACTCCACCACACTCCGTCATGCCAACGCGACCGAGCATAGCCACCGAATTCGCCTGGATGCGCTGTTGTGATCTTGCAGTTGATGTGATCATGAGGCCTCGGATGTCGCCTCGCCATCAGCTGCCGGCATGGGAGAGATGAAACATGCTCCCTCCCCTTTCCTCCTTCGCGTCGGAAAGATGGTGATAAACGCCGACGGGCTGTTCTGGGCGGGTGCAAACTGCGCTTATCTCTGCAGCGTTACACAAGCCATGCGCAGACGAAAGATGGATGATGAACTTCAAGGGAATAAGCGCTCCGCTCAATGCCGGTCGCCTTGAACAAATGCTCGGACTTGCCCCCTCACGCCACGACCCAGAAACCCAGGATGCAAACGACAAGCCTTCCGGCAATGGTCCTGTCCGCGGGCCGGACGCCGAAAACCTGTATCATGCCTCCGCCTATAAATGAGAGACGGGGTGCCAGGTCTCCGCGCCCAGCTGCGGAATCCGTCTTCGGTGCGCCGGCGCCAATGCTGGGTCGCATCGAGGATGTCAGGATATGTTGAAGGCCGGCCGACTTTAGCGGGTGGAGAAAACCATAGTTGTCAGCGGACAACGCGCTAAGGCTCCGGAATTGCACATGATTTTTTTGTCGAATCCGGATTGTTATCCATTTGCCAGAACGACCCGAGGGCAGATGCATGGGCGGCATCAACATGTCGTGGGCGCGGATAGGTTTGCCGGCGGCCTCCAGTTCGGCCCGGATGCCGCCGTACTCGGCATCGGCCGGCGCGTCCTGCACGAGCACGGGCACGCTGTCGAGGAGGATCGCCTCGATTTGAGCCAGAAGTTTCGCTGACCCCTTCTTGGCGCAGCCGTAGCGCAGTTCGCACGCCATGATAATTTTGACATATATTGCATTTGGCCCAACCTCGCCGATGCGTCGAGCGACGATGCCCCTCGGGTTTTCGGGCAAGTTCGGACACGATACTGGTATCCAGCATATAAAGCCTGCTCACAGGTCGATTGCCTTCGCAGGAAGCAGGGACTCGTCGACATCATCTTCAGGACAAAGTACGTCACAACCTGCCAGAACATCCTGCAGTTTCTTGCGGTGCACCGGCTCGATGGTGATCCGATCGTCGCGGTAGATCATCACGCCGTCACCGGGGAGCTCAAAGTCAGCCGCGATGCGGACGGCTTGGCTCTTGTTGTTTCGGAAAAGTTTGGCTTCGCGCGAAGGGACAGTTCCTTGACGATGCGACATCCCGCCGACTGTCAGAGCGCAGGCGGGCAATCCGCTTCGCGGCGAGGAAAATGCTGCACTGCCGAAAAAATCGCCACGTGCATCCCTGCGCGTTTTTTCAGCATGACCCATTGACAATTTGCCCTTGATGGCACTTGATACAGTATTCCAGTAAAACAGACATGCATCCATTATACTGGAATATTGAGAACCATCCATAAGGGGAACGCCATGACCATTTCCTTTCGCGCCGGCGTGATGTCGCTGGCCGCCGCCGCCCTGCTCTCCACGCCCGCACTGGCCGACGGCAGCAAGCTCGATGAAGTGCTCGCCCGCGGCCATCTCGTCCTTGGCACGGGCAGCACCAACGCGCCCTGGCACTTCAAGAGCGCCGACGACAAGCTTCAGGGCTTCGACGTCGACATGGGCCATATCATCGCCAAGGCGCTGTTCGGCGATCCTGAGAAGATCGAGTATGTGAATCAATCCTCGGACGCCCGCATCCCGAACATCACCACCGATAAGGTCGATATCACCTGCCAGTTCATGACGGTGACCGGTGAACGCGCCCAGCAGGTCGCCTTTACCATTCCTTACTATCGCGAGGGTGTCGGCCTGATGCTCAAGGCGGACGGAAAATATGGCGATTACGCCGCCCTCAAGGCAGCCGGTTCCTCCGTCACAATCTCGGTTCTCCAGAACGTCTATGCCGAGGCCATGGTGCATGCGGCATTACCGGAGGCGACCGTCGATCAGTATGATTCCGTCGACCTGATCTATCAGGCGCTGGAGTCGGGGCGCGCCGATGCCGTGGCAACCGACCAATCGTCGCTCGCCTGGTACATGACGCAGAACCCGGGCCGCTACAAAGACGCCGGCTACGGCTGGAACCCGCAGACCTATGCTTGCGCGGTCAAGCGCGGCGATCAGGACTGGCTGAACTTTGTCAACACCGCCCTGCATGAAGCCATGACCGGCGTCGAGTTCGATTTTTACGCCAAGTCCTTCAAGACCTGGTTCGGCAAGGATCTGACCCCGCCGCAGATCGGCTTTCCCGTCGAGTTCAAGTAACGGCCAGCGGAGCGGGATTGTTTCCCGCTCCGCTGCTTGCGCCGCGCGTTTTTTCAGACGCGCAAAGCACGCCGTAATATTGTGAATCTGCGCATCGTGCCCGATGCGTCAGTCCTGAAAGGGCGGCCCGCATGGGTTACACGCTGAATTTTGCTGCCGTCTGGCGCAATTTCGATTTTCTTTTGAGCGGGCTTGCACTCAGCCTCGGCCTTGCAGTGATCTCGATCCTGATCGGAGCTGTGATCGGCCTCGTCCTGGCCTTCGCGCTGACCTCCAAAAACCGCTTCGCGGTCGTGCCGGCGCGGGTCTATGTCACTGTCATCCGCAACCTGCCAATTCTCGTCCTGGTGCTTTTCGCCTTTTTTGCGCTGCCGCAGATGGGCTTGCGCCTCGACAAGATAAAAAGCTTCGTGCTCGTTCTCTCCCTCTATTCCGGCGCTTATCTGGCCGAGGTGTTCCGCGCCGGACTGTTGTCGATCCCGAGAGGATTGACGGAAGCCGGCCTCGCCATCGGCCTGACGGGGATGCAGATTCGCAGCTCCATCATCGCACCGCTGATGCTGCGCAACGTCCTGCCATCGCTATCGTCGACGATCATCTCGCTCTTCAAGGACACTTCGCTCGCCGCCGCCATCGCCGTGCCGGAACTGACCTTTGCTGCCCGCAAGATCAATGTCGAGAGTTTCCGCGTCATCGAAACCTGGATGGTCACCTCGGCCCTCTATGTCGCCACCTGTTTCCTCATCGCCGCCGTGATGCGCTTCGTCGAGCGCCGTCTGGCCCTGCCGAGATAGACCGATGTCCCACACCTTTCTCGAACAACTCTGGATCGCCCGCACCGTCATCATCAACGGCGTCGGCGTGACTGTGTCGATCTCGCTGCTGGCCATTCTCGCAGGGTCCGTCCTCGGCGTTTTCGTCGGCTTGGCGCTCGTCTATGGCGGCGTTGTCTTGCGGCTCATCGTGCGCGCCTATACCGATATTATCCGCGGCACGCCGGTGCTTGTGCTGGTGCTGGCAAGCTATTACGTCTCGGCTGCCGTCGGGCTCGATCTCGGGCCGTTTTCCGCCGGTGTGCTCGCCCTTGCGATCTTCTGCTCTTCCCATGTCGGCGAAATCGTACGCGGCGCGCTTCAGGCGATCCCTAAGGGGCAGACCGAAGCCGCAAAGGCGATCGGCCTGACCTTTACCCAGACCTTCACCTCGGTGTTATGGCCGCAGGCCATGCGGCAGTGCCTGCCAGCCTGGGTCAATACCGCGGCCGAAATGGTAAAGGCCTCGACGCTGCTCTCCGTCATCGGCGTCGCGGAGCTGCTCCTGCGCACGCAGGAGATCATCTCGCGCAATTTCATGAGCCTCCAGTTCTATTTCCTGGCCGGAGGTCTCTATTTCATCGTCAATTACGGCATCGAGCACTTCGGCAAATATGTCGAGCGCAAGACCGCCCTGCCGTCCTGAGGAGATCCCCCGATGGCCAAGACCATTCTCGACATCAAGGGTCTGCGCAAGACTTACGGCATCCACGAAGTCCTCAAAGGCGTCGATTGCGCCGTGGGGGAAGGCGAAGTCATTTCCATCATCGGCTCGTCCGGTTCGGGAAAGACCACTTTGCTGCGCTGTGTCAATATGCTGGAAGAATTCCAGGGCGGCACGATCAGCCTCGATGGTGAAGAGATCGGCTACCGCGTCGACGGCGCAACGCGGCGGCGCAAGAGCGAGAAGGAGATCGCCCGCCAGCGCGCGCTGACCGGCATGGCGTTTCAGCAGTTCAATCTCTTCCCGCATATGAGTGCCGCTGAAAACGTCATGCTCGGCCTCGTCAAGGTCAAGAAAATGACCAAGCCAGAGGCCCGCGCCATCGCGGAAAAATGGCTCGATCGGGTCGGCCTCGCCGCCCGCACAAACCACTATCCCGGCCAGCTTTCCGGCGGTCAGCAGCAGCGCGTCGCCATTGCCCGCGCCATTGCCATGTCGCCGAGGCTGATGCTGTTCGACGAAGTGACCTCGGCGCTGGACCCGGAACTGGTGGGCGAAGTGCTGCAGGTCATCAAGGGGCTTGCCGCCGACGGCATGACCATGCTGCTCGTCACCCATGAGATGCGCTTTGCCTACGAGGTCTCATCGCGCGTCATCTTCATGAACCAGGGTGTTATCTGCGAAGAGGGCGATCCGAAGGAAATGTTTGTCCGGCCGAAGACTGAACGGCTCGCGGAATTCCTCAAAACCTCGAGTTTCAACTGATGCATGTCGCCCGGAAGCGTGCAACGGTTCCAGGATAACGACCCGCACAAAGACAAAGAGCCAGAGCACATCGAGCGATCCTCGTTGCGACTGTTCAGCCATTGCAGGACATGTGATTAGACCCGAAGCGCTTCAGCGGTCGATGCTGACCCGGCTTTGCAAGACCTGCGGGGACCCCGCCTAATTTATGCTCAGACTGCATCCCCAGTGCGCAGATTCCAGGCAAGGCATTCCTAACGTCTTGGAAATTCTGAACGCAGAGTTTTGGCATGGGCTTTGCTTTGCTGTCTTGTATGCAAGATAGCCAGACATCCGAGATCATACAGAAGACCATCGAGGAAACGATCGTCTCCGGGATTCTGTCCGCCAAGATCCGGCCGGGTACCCGTCTCAGTGAAAACCAGCTGGCAACGCTCTTCGGCGTGTCTCGAACCCGCGTTCGTGAAGCCATGATGCGCCTGGAAACCCGCGGCATCGTGCATGTAAGTCCGAGGCGAGGCTGGTTTGTCGTCGAGCCGTCCGCTGAAGAGGCGATCGCGGTCTATGAAGCGCGGCGCGTCATCGAGGCCGGATTGCTGCGCAGCATGCGCGTCCTGACAGACGAGGGACAGCAAGCGCTCGACGCGCATTTGAACGATGAGAAGAGCGCGATGGCGGCGGGCGACCGCCAGCGCCTGACGTATCTGATGGGTGATTTTCACATCCGTATCGCGGAATTGAGCGGGAACGCCATCATCGTCGATATCCTTCGCGATCTGACCGCCAGGACGATCCTCATTTCGATGCTCTATCAATCCGAATTTCATGCGGCCCAGTCTCATGCCGGGCATTGCCGCATCTTCGAGGCCATGCAAGCGGGCAATTTCGTCCGCGCTGCGGAGCTCTCCGTCGAGCATCTCGACGAGGTGGAAATGGGTCTCGACCTCACGACACGCCCCGACCCGCTCTCGGAATTGCGCAATTCCCTGTCACTTCCTCCCAAGACCGCGTCCTCACCTCTCAAATCGCACAAACCACAACTTCAAAGGAGTCATTAACGCATGCTGACAAGACGAGTCTTCTTCGCACTGGCGACCCTGGCGGCAACTATCGGCTTCGGCTCCGCGTCTCACGCTGATGCTCTCGCTGACATCACGGCGCGCGGTACGCTGCGTGTCGCCGTGCCTCAGGATTTCCCGCCCTTCGGCAGCGTCGGCACTGATATGGCGCCGATGGGCTACGATATCGACGTCGCCAATCTCATTGCCGAAAAGCTGGGCGTCAAGATCGAGCTCGTGCCGGTCACCAGTGCCAACCGCGTCCCCTATCTGCAGACCAACAAGGTTGACCTCGTGATATCGAGCCTCGGCAAGAACGCCGAGCGCGAAAAGGTGATCGATTTCTCCGTAGCCTACGCACCTTTCTTCAACGGCGTTTTCGCCCCCGCCGATCTTTCGGTCGCCAAGGCGGAAGATCTCGCGGGCAAGAGCATCGGCGTCACCCGCGGCGCGGTCGAGGATCTGGAGCTGACGAAGATCGCGCCCGCCGACGCAACGATCAAGCGTTACGAGGACAATAACGGCACCATCTCGGCCTTTCTTTCCGGTCAGGTCGAAACCATCGCCACCGGCAACGTCGTGGCTGCTGCGATCCTCGCCAAAAATCCTCCCAAACGCCCTGAGCTCAAATTCCTGATCAAGAACTCGCCCTGCTATATCGGTCTCAACAAGGAGCAGGCGGCCCTGCTGGAGAAAGTGAACGGCATTGTCACCGCCGCCAAGGCCGATGGTGCGTTGAACGCCATATCGCAAAAGTGGCTCGGCGCCGATCTCCCGTCGGATCTCTGAGACCCGGTCTTACGGCTGTCATCCCGCGCTCGCACGCGGGATGACGGACGCTCGTCACCGCAAGAGGGGAAAATTTCTTGAGCTACCATTTCGAATTCGGCTGGCTGCTTCAATATTACCCTGAGGTCATCAAGGGCATATTGGTCACGCTGGAGCTGATCGCGATCGGCGGAGTGCTCGGCATTTCGCTCGGCATCTTCTGCGCCTGGGTACGCGCGCTCGGGCCCCGTTGGCTGAAACCTGTCATTGCGACCTATGTCGAACTGATCCGCAACACGCCGTTCCTGATCCAGCTGTTTTTCATCTTTTTCGGTCTGCCGTCGCTCGGCCTCCAACTGCCTGAGCTGACGGCCGCCAACCTCGCGATGGTCATCAACCTCGGCGCCTATAGCTGCGAGATTATCCGCGCGGGCATCCAGGCAACCCCGAAAGGCCAGTTCGAGGCAGGCGAAAGCCTCGCCATGACGCGCTTCGAAACCTTCCGCCATGTCGTTCTCGTGCCGTCGCTGCAGCGCATCTGGCCGGCGCTGTCGTCGCAGGTGGTCATCGTCATGCTCGGCTCATCGGTCGTGTCGCAGATCGCCGCCGAAGATCTGACTTTCGCCGCCAACTTCATCCAATCGCGAACCTTCCGCGCCTTCGAGGCCTATATCGTCTCGACATCAATCTATCTTGTTCTGGCAATTCTGCTTCGGCAGCTGCTGGCAGTGGTCGGCGGGTTCATCTTCCCGAGGAGAGCGGCACGATGATCACGTTCACACTCTGGGACATTCTGCGCAACCTGCTGCTTGCCACCCGCTGGACGATCCTGCTCTCGCTCGTCTCGTTCATCGGCGGCGGCGCCGTCGGACTGGGGCTGCTGTTCCTGCGCATCAGCAAGCGCAAGGCATTCAGCGTGCTTGCGAAATATTATATCGAACTCTTCCAGGGCACGCCGCTGCTGATGCAGCTGTTCATCGCCTTTTTCGGTCTTGGCCTCTTTGGAATTGACGTCCCGGCCTGGCTTGCGGCGGGATTGGCGCTCACCCTGTGGAGTGCCGCCTTTCTCGCCGAAATCTGGCGCGGCTGCGTCGAGGCGGTCGCGAAGGGTCAATGGGAAGCTTCCGCCAGCCTCGGCATGGGGCGGTTGCAGCAGATGCGCTACGTCATCCTCCCGCAGGCGCTGAGGATCGCCATACCGCCCACGGTCGGTTTCTCCGTTCAAATCGTCAAGGGTACGGCGCTGACCTCGATCATCGGCTTCGTCGAATTGTCGAAAGCCGGCACCGTGGTCACCAATGCCACTTTCCAGCCCTTCACCGTCTACGGGCTCGTTGCCCTCATCTACTTCGCCCTTTGCTGGCCTTTGTCGAAAAGCAGCCAGATCCTGGAAAGGAAGCTCAATGTCGCTCATCGCAGTCACTGAAGTCCGCAAGAGCTTCGGAAGCACGGAGGTGCTGAAAGGCATCAATCTCGATGTCGAGGCCGGCGAAGTCATCGCCATTATCGGCAGGAGCGGTTCGGGCAAATCAACCCTGCTTCGCTGCATCAACGGCCTGGAGACCATCACCGACGGTTCGATCTCCGTCGCCGGTGCGCAGCTCATCGATGACGAAGTGCATCTGAAGGCCCTGCGCCTCAAGGTCGGCATGATCTTTCAACAGTTCAACCTCTTTCCGCACCTGACGGCGGGCGGCAACGTCATGCTGTCGCAGACCGTGGTCAAGAAGACCCAGAAGGCCGAAGCCGAGGCCACCGCCCGCACAATGCTGGAGCGGGTGGGGCTCGCCCACAAGTTCGATGCCTATCCGGATGAGCTCTCGGGCGGCCAGCAGCAGCGCGTCGCCATCGCCCGTGCGCTCGCCATGCAGCCGGCAGCACTTCTTTGCGACGAGATCACCTCCGCGCTCGATCCGGAGCTGGTCGCCGAAGTGCTGGCTGTCGTGCGCGAGCTCGCCGCCGAGGGAATGACGTTGCTGATGGTCACCCACGAAATGAAGTTCGCCCGCGACGTCTGCAGCCGCGTCGTCTTCATGCATCAGGGCCGCGTCCACGAAATAGGCCGGCCGGAGGAGGTCTTCGCCAATCCGCAGACCGCAGAGCTGAAGCAGTTTCTCGGCGTCAGTTAAGGAGCGACGATGTGCTGCCGCTTATGCTGGTCCACGTCGTCGTCGGGGGTGCCATTATTTGATATTGAGATTCGAGCCCCGTTGCTGCTCCGCGACGTTCATGACGTGGGCGGATGCAGCCGCGTGTCGAGGGCAAAGGCCTCCTGAAACTTCAGCGCATAGGCGCCCATCGCGCCGCCCGCCAGAAAAATCAGGTTCCAGCTATGCCGCGAGACCGCGCTCGGGATCGCGACGAAACGGTGCTGGCGAAGCAAACCGTCTCCGAAGGCTTGCTGTCCGGCGCCGGGGATGCCCGGGTGCAGCCAGTTGGGATTGGGCACGCTTGTCGGATCGACAAGATGGATATCGCCGGCATCGGCAATGACGGCTGCCGTCATCGTATGCGCCACGGTGTCGAGCGCCCGGAACCCCTTATGGACCGCGACCTCAAGGATCGCCGTCGCGGGATCGAGCGAGCAGTAGACCGCGCGAACCCCTTTGCTGTTCCAGCGACCCCCCACCCGATAGGCGCCTTCGCCGTTATCCCATGTCGGCGCGTGGACGGCCTGATCGAGCCGCCACACGACCAGTTCGGTCCCGCCGAGTGCGATCGGCAAAACGGTCACGCATAGACACCGTATTCGAGGCGATCGAGATGATCCTCCACAAGCTCGACACCTGCGGGTGTCCCGAGAAGATCGATCGGGCGGCGCTGCTCAAATCCGACCGCTGGACGCTCCAGCCACTGTTCGGCCTCTGCCTGTGATCCGAAGATATCCGTTGCCTTTGCGAGGATCTCAGCGAATTTCCACGCGCGGCCGCTCTGTTCCCGGCTGAGCGGCTTGGATGGCGTGTCTTTCCGCCGCTGCCATGTGCGTAAGCTCATGCCCACGGCCTTTTCAAGGGATTCGTTCTTGCCGATGACGACGAGGGTGTCGACAAGATGATCGAGCGCCGATGCAGGCAGGCCGTGCAGGAGCAGTTCATGGGCATCGAGCGCATTGGTCAGGCGACGCGATAAAATGCGCGAGCCGCCGAGTAATGCTTCGATTTTTTGCAGTTCACCGCTGCCTGCCGCTGGAGACGGTGTTTTTGCTGCGACGGCCATGATCTTTCTCCTGCGTCATCTGACGCTCTATATATGTCATGTGTCGCAATTATTATCAAGTTGACGGGCTCCACTGGCGTGCCCGCGAAACCTGCCTTCTCGCTGCCGCGCTGAATGAGCGGGGAGCAGCGATGTTACCGCCTCAGGGTACGGCAGCCAGGGCTGCCGTACCCTGAGGATTGTCAGCTTTTGGTGCCGGTGGGCGCCGGCAGCAGGACGGGCTCGGCCGACTGTCTGGGCAGCATCAATTGGGCAAGAATATCGTCGGCCGAATGGCTCGAGCCACCAATGCCGGCTTCGCGCAATTGACGATCGAGATCGCCGCCGTTTTCCATTGCGGCCAGTTCAGCACCGGCTTCGATGCGGCCGGCCGTAATTTCCTGGCGTTTCTTGATGCGTTCGAGACTTTCGACGGCGCTGCCGAGACGAGTGTTGATGCCCGACTGGTTATGGGCAATCGCCGATTGAGCGCGCAGCAGCGACTCGTTGGCTTTGACGTTCTCAACCTCGCGCTTCATCTGGGCAATACGACCTTCGGTGTCCTGGATCGTCCGCAGCATCTGCTGCTGGCGCGGCAGCAGCCGATCGAGTTCTTCCTGGTCGCGCTGCACTTCGGCACGGCTGGTGGCGATGCGCTGAGCGAGAGCCTGAGCGAGATCGGTGCGGCCCGCCGAGATTGCAGCGCGCGCACTGTCGGTATCCTTGGTTTCCTTTGCGCGGTTTTCTTCAAGCCGGCGCATAACGCTCTTGTTGGACGCCATGATGCCGGCCAGATCGGAGCGCGCCCGGCGCAGCGACTGTTCGGCGTCGCGGATTTCCTGGTCGAGAATGCGCATCGACTGGTTGTCGGCGGCAGCTTCCGCTGCCTCGTTGATGCCGCCACGAATGGCGGTGAAAATCTTTCCCCAGGTGCTCATGCGGCAATCTCCCCGCTTTTCCATTCTTCGATCATGTGTGCCGCATCGACGGCATTGGCCGCCAGAATTGCCACCTCTTCGACCACTGTGTCGGCCGGCGAGTGCGCAGACAGCGAACCGAACAATTCATACCACTCCTCACTGTCGATCGTGGTGATGCCGAAGCTGGAGAGCGGCACGAATTTGTGAGTCTTCAACACCATGCGTTCGAAGGCTTCGCGATTGGGCACGTCTTTGCACGGCAACAAAACGGCGCTGACGAGGATATCGCGCTCCCCGCTCACCGCAACGAAGACGTCGAGATCGCCTTTTTCCTTGAGAGTGACGCAGATGACGTCGCCATGCTCGGGTACGGCGACGTCCACATCGCCGAGTGCCTCCGGATCGGCGGCGAACAGACGCGTTAAGGTGGTGAGGTTCCAGGTCTCCAAAAAGTCCTCCATCAGTTAGAATTCCGAAAAATATCTGGGTATTCGATATGCCACTTAAAGGGGTGGCGCGCTAAATAAATTTCGCTAGGTTACGCACTGGGAACGGGGGCGAATCGCGTGCCATTTATCGCTTCATTACTGCGGCGCGTATATCTCTCGCTCAGCGAATTGGCCTGGTCCGCCCTTTTTATTCTTCTCGTGATCCATCTGGCCGCCTCATACCTGCTCTTTATGCTGGCCGGCGAAGGCGATCTCGTCGGCAATCCGATCGATTTTCTTTACTACTATATGGTGACATCAACGACCGTCGGCTATGGAGATCTTTCCCCAAAATCGGGGCTTGGACGCATTATTGCCGTCCTCGTCGTTCTTCCCGGCGGCATCGCCATCTTCACCGCCGTTCTTGGCAAATTGTTGACAACGATCGGCACGATCTGGAGAAACCGCATGCGCGGATTGGGTGACTATAGGGAACGCACCGGCCATATCATCGTCTTGGGATGGCAGGATGGGCAGACGCATCAGACACTGCGGCTGCTGCATGCAGAACGGCAGGCCGACGAACCGATGAGCGTTCTGGTTGCCAAGGATCTGGCGGAAAATCCCGCCAGCGATTACGCCGACTATATCAGAACCGAGCGGCTTTCCGATGCCGACGCTCTGATGCGGGCCGGGGTGGCCCAGGCGCGCGCAATCATCGCGCGCGGCGCAAATGACGACGAGACGCTGGCCGCCGTGCTGATTGCCGAAGACCATGCGCCCAATGCCCACATCGTCGCTTACTTCGCCGACGACCGCACAGCACAGATGGTCAAACAACTCAGGCCGCGCGTCGAGGCGGTGGGCTCGCTCGCCGAGGAGCTGTTGTCGCGTGCAGCCCGGGATCCGGGTTCTTCGGAGATCGCCGCACGGCTGCTGTCGGCCGCCTCTACCGACACGGCCTTTTCCCTGCCGGTCCCGACTTTGCAACGGCCGCTGCTCTATGGAGACGTGTTTTTGAGCCTCAAGCGTGAGCATAACGTGACGCTGGTGGGCTTGCTCAGCCAGGGCATCACCGACCTCAACTGCCGCGACGAGGTGCTGATGCGAGGCGGCGAAACCCTTTACTACATCAGCGGAATGCGGCTAGATCCCGCCGCCATCGCTTGGGCTCGAATGGGAGACGTATCATGATCGGCTGGTTTGGCAGAGACAAGAACGAAAAGCCCTTACCCAGGGAACTCGGCCCCTTGAGCGCTGCTGTCGGCGGCGCACTGGAAATCGATTTCCTCTCCCTCGAGGCCGAGGCCCTGGGTGGCGAGCCGGCCATGCCGCTGCCGCTGAGCGGCCCCTTCATCATTGCCGGCTACGGCGAGATTTCGCTCGATGCCGCGACGGTTCTGTCGCGTTACTACGATGAAGACCACCGGATGATCCAGGTGATGTCGACGTCGGGCCAGCCGGGGGATGCCGTCGACGACATCAGCTTTTATCAGCCCTGGGACAGCGTCGTGCCTACCGGGCAAAGCGAATGGAGGCGCTGGACCGGGCCGGACGGCCTGATCGGCCAGCCATCTTACGATGCCGACGGTATCCTCTATAGCCGCTTCTGGGGCGAGGGCCCGGAGCGCGCCCAACTGGTGGAGTTTGTCGAAAAGGTCGACGATGGTGAAGAGCAGCGCTCCATTCACCAGACCTGCATGTTGTATTATCGCCCGCTCGGCTCGACGCGTGAAATGCTGCTGATCAATGTCGAGCGCGACCTCGATCTCAGGCAGAGCCAGGCGGGAAGCTCGGTGGAATTTCTGATCGGCTATGGGCTCACGCCAGCCGATGTTCGTCGCGTCTGACACCATATCAATTTTTGGCGGAGGAGTTTTTCAATGCTCGATTATGTGGCGGGTCTGCCTGCCTTCCTTGGTTATTTCGCCGTCGGTCTTGGCGCCTTCACCGTTTTTTCGGTGATTTACACATGGCTCACGCCGCAAGCGGAGGTCCAGCTCATTCGCGCCGGCAATCTTGCAGCCGTTACAGCATTCCTGGGCGCGCTTGTCGGTTTCAGCCTGCCTCTGGCTTCAGCCGCAGCCAATTCGGTCAGCATCATCGATTACATCATATGGGCGGTGATCGGCATCCTGGCGCAGATCCTCGCTTACTACATCGCGAATTTCACCATGACGGACCTGCATGAGAAGATCACTGCCGACAATATCGCCGCGGGCATATGGGGCGGCGGCATCGCACTCGTCATCGGTATTCTCAATGCCGCCTGCATGACCTATTGAGGGGGCAACGATGCGTAGACGCAAGAGCGGGCACAGACGACCTTTCCTGGCCCTCGGCACGATCGCTGCCTCGACCCTGGCTCTATCCGGGTGCGGCGAGCAGACGCCTCCGGAGGTCATGTTCACCTCCGTCGACCAATGCGTGGCATCCGGCATGGACCGGCAGGTCTGCCAGGCCAGCTATCAGGACGCCATGCGGGCTCATCTCGCCACCGCGCCGCGTTTCAACGGCATGGCCGCCTGCGAGGCCGAATACGGCTCGGGCCATTGCACGGAGCAGCCGGCCAATACAGTCCCCAACAATACCGGCGCAAGCGGCAGCTTCTTCATGCCGTTCCTGGCGGGCTACATGCTGTCCTCGGCGCTGAACAACATCGGCGACTACAATGTTTATCGCCAGCGCCAGGTCGACAGTGGCTACTACTACGGCTCGACGCCGATTTATCGCAATCGTTCGGGGCAGACGGTGACAACGACAGTTCGCTCAGGCGGCACGGGCAACGACGCTCTGACTGCGCCCTCGCGCCAGAGTGTCAAGCCGGTCAACGTCAATACTCGCACCGTCGCCCGTCAAGGCTTCGGTGGCCGTTCATCGTTCAGTTTCGGCGGCTGACATGAAACGCATCACCCTTCCGGCCCGTCCCGACTGGCGTGACAAGGCGCGCGCCGTCGGCTTCGGCTTTCACGTCATGTACGGCGAGCCCTACTGGCTCGACGATGCCGCCTATACATTCACGCTCGATGAGATCGAGACTGGGATCGAAGAGCCGAGCCAGGAATTGCACGACATGTGCATGGATATGGTCGGTGATATCGTCGAAAGCGAAGAGGCGCTCGACCGGCTGGCCATTCCGGAAGATCTGCGCGATGTCGTGCAGCGCTCCTGGCAGCGCCGCGACCGGCATCTCTACGGCCGGTTCGACCTTGCCTATGACGGCACCGGCCCCGCCAAATTGCTCGAATACAACGCCGATACCCCGACCTCGGTGTTCGAGACGGCCTATTTCCAGTTCAACTGGCTGACCGACCAGATGGCTTTGGGTGTCTTGCCCGATGATGCGGACCAGTACAATTCCTTGCAGGAAAGCCTGGTCGAGGCGTTCGAGCAATTTTCCAAAGGGCCGGTCTTTCACTTCGCTGTGATGACCGACAATGAGGAGGATCGCGGCACGACGGTTTATCTGATGGACTGTGCCGTGCAGGCCGGCCATCGCGTCGAGCTTCTGGATATACGCGAGATCGGCATCGATCCGCAGGGCCGTTACACTGACCTCCAGGACCGGGTGATCGACCGCTGCTTCAAGCTATATCCTTGGGAATTCATGCTGCGCGAGCCGTTCGCCCGCGAGCTCGCACGCTCCGGCGATGTTTTCATCGAGCCCGCCTGGAAGGCCGTGCTTTCCAACAAGGGGCTTCTGCCTCTGCTCTGGAAGCGCAACCCCAATCACCCCAACCTGCTGCCGAGCTATTTTGCCGACGACCCGGCGGCCTCGGCCTTGACCGACTATGTGCGCAAGCCGCTGCTGTCGCGGGAAGGTGAGAACGTCACGATATTCCGGGATGGTCAGGAAGTAATGTCGGCCCCCGGCGATTACGGCGAGGAAGGCTTCGTCGTTCAGGCCTATGCCCCGCTTTTCGAAAGCGATGGCGGCTTCGCCGTTCTCGGCAGCTGGGTCGTCGGCGACCGTGCCTGCGGCCTTGCCGTTCGCGAAGACCGCTCGCGCATAACCGCCAACCTGTCGCGTTTTGTGCCGCACGTCATCATAGATTAAGGCGACACAACAGTTCTCCTTATGCCATCTTCTTATGCAAACATCAGAAAACATTCTCATGACCGATCCTGTCAGCGTCTATTCATTGCCCGGAACGTGCTTTTTCGATCTGGCTCCGGCTGCAGGCGGCGAGCCTTATCGTATATTCCTGTCCATTCCGGCGGAGAAACCGCCGGCGGGAGGATGGCCTCTTCTCGTGATGACCGACGGCAACGCCACATTTCCCTTCGCGGTTGCCAGCCTGGTAACACAGGCGCCTTATCCCACGGGTACGAATATCAGTTGGGGGGTGATCGCGGCGATCGGCTACCCAACCGACGAGCCCTACGATGCGCTCCGCCGGTCCTGGGACCTCGGTCCTCCGCCGGTCAAATCCTATCCACCCTTCGTTGAGGGCGGTCCTCCGGTTGTCATTGGAGGGACCGGTAAACTGGTGGACTTCATCGAGAACGAGTTGATAGCGCGGATTGCCGAGATGGCGACCCTGGATCCGCTGCGCCGATCGCTTTTCGGGCATTCCTTCGGCGGCCTCTTTACGCTCTATGCTCTGTTCGAACGGCCGGGACTGTTTGCCAATTGGATTGCGGCAAGCCCAACCATCTATTGGGAAAACAGCGAAATCCTCAACAATGAGGCGCAACGTCGAGCGATACCGGGACATGCGGCTTTCCTGCATTTGTCGGCCGGAGAATACGAAGGCGATGAGCTGGCACCCTTTCAGTATCGGAACGACGATGCCGCGACACGCCTGGAAAAGAGGAAGACGGAGCGGACCATCCTCCTGGCGCAGGAGATGGCGGAGCGCCTAAACGGCACTGCAGACGGATTGCGTGCCGAATTCGAGCTTTATGCCGGTCAGACCCACATGTCGGTACTTGCGGCGGCCGTAAACCGTGCGGTCAGCATCGCCTTCGCCATCGGGTGATCGACCGACAGGTGAGGGCCTTCGCTGATCTATTTCTGGCCAGCGCCGCTGGCCTTTCGGCGCCTATGGCGTGGCATTTAAACCATCGAGCAACTGCCGCGCCTCGGCCCGCGGCGCGGCGACGGAATGACGCTTGACGAGCGAGCATTCGAGCTTGGCGATTGGATAACGCTTGCCCGGCATCGTGTCCGGGGTGAGATGTTCGATCGCCCATTGCCCCATGGCAAGATGTGGAAGGACCGACGTGGTTAGCGGGGGGACGAGATGCCGAGAAATTTCCTCGTCGTCATAACCCACCACCGACATGTCCTGGGGAATGCGAAGTCCTGCATCCTTGAGCGCTTCGTAGCAGCCGATGGCGGTGCGGTCGTTCTGGCAGAAGATCGCGGTCGGCGGCTCTTTCAGGGCAAGCAGTTTCATCGTGGCGGCATAGCCGGCGCCGGCCGACCAGTCGCCTTCAATGACCAATTCCGGATCGAAGGGTATATCGGCGGTCGCCAGCGCGCGGCGATACCCCGTCAGCCGGTCCTGCGCGGCCTGCATCCAGATTTCACCGGTGATCGTCGCGATGCGATGGTGTCCGTGCGTGAGCAGATGCCGGGTCGAGCTCTGCCCTCCCGCGATCTCGCTTGGCACAACCGCCGGAAAAGCATGGTCCGCCGTATAACAATTCAGCAGCACGGTCGGGATGTTGAGCTTGCCGATATAGGAAGGAAGCTCGACCTGGCGGGTATAGATCGTCATATAGATCAGCGCCGATATGCCGCCGCTCGTCAGCGCCTTGATGGCTTTCGGCTCCATTACGGGGTCACTGAGCGTCTGGGCAACCAAAAGGACATTGCCGGCATTCCACGACGCTTGCCGCGCGCCTTCGATCGCAACGATCGCTTCTGGGCTGGTGGCGAGTTGATCGACCGCAAAACCGATCACATTGTCCAGCCCCGAATAAGAGGCCTTCGCCGTATAAGTCGTCCCGGTGTAGCCGAGCGCGCGCGCTGCCTCCCAGACGCGGTCGCGGGTCTGCTGCGAGATGCGGGTGCCGGGTGTGTCGTTGAGAACAAAGGAGACGGCTGCCTGCGAGCAGCCAGCCGCCGCGGCGATATCCATCATCGTCACGCGGGCAGGCTTGTCCACGGCGGGCCTGTGGCTTTTTTGGCTCTTGGGTCGTCGCATTCGCGGAAAATGTCTCGCCTTGGTTTACCGTTTTGGTAATTACTATTAGCATCTATCTGAAAGCGCTGGCAATTGCATCAACTGCTGTAACCCCGGAAGTTACTGGACCAATACGAATGCAAAATTGCACCCTGCTTCGTTCACGATCAAATGTTTTGATCTGAATTGATAATACTATTTACTAATTAAAATTCTTCTATACCGTCACGGAGCGATCGGAACCAATGCCACTCGTCGCCTTGCGACGGCCCTGGGAGGGGGCGCATCCGGCCGGCCGTAAGTCGAAAACGGGCCCATGCCTGCGGCCCCTCGGGAGGTGTATTATGAAACAGCTGAAACGCAATGCAGCCCTGTTCTTCGCCGGTTTGATGCTGAGCGCGGCGCCGGCTGCCGTATCGCAAGCCGCCGACAAGCCGACACTTGCATTCGTCGTCAACGGCGCGTCCGACTTCTGGAAAGCCGCAGAGGCCGGCGTCAAGAAGGCGCAGAGCGAGATGCCGGATTACCAGATGGAGCTTAAATACCCTGAGCAGGCGGCTGTCGCCATACAGCAGCGTCTCATGGAAGATCTTGTCAGCGCCGGCGTCAAGGGGATCATGGTCTCCGCGGTCGATCCCAAGACCCAGACGGACGGCCTGAATAAGATCGGTTCGCAGACGGCACTCTTCACCACCGACAGCGACGCACCGAAGACCAACCGCGTCGCCTATATCGGCTCATCCAACGTCGACGCCGGCATGCAGGCCGCCGAGATCGCCAAGAAGGCGATGCCGGACGGCGGCAAGTGCATCGGCTTCGTCGGCCTGCTCGGCGCCGATAATGCCAAGGAACGCATCCAGGGCATGAAGGACGGCCTGAAGGGCACGAAGATCGAGCTGACGGACGTACGCGGCGACGATATCGACCAGACGCGTGCAAAGAAGAACGTCGAGGACGCGCTGGTGGCCAGCCCCGACGTCACCTGCATGGTCGGCTTCTATTCCTACAATACGCCGCGCATCTATGAGGCGCTGCGCGACGCCGGCAAACTCGGCCAGATCACCGTCGTCGGCTTCGACGACGATCCGATCACGCTCGGCGGCGTCAAGGAAGGCACGGTCGCGGCGACCGTCGTGCAGCAGCCGTTCGAGTGGGCCTATCAGGGCATGAAGCTGATGGCCGCCTACCTCAAAGGCGACAAATCAGGCGTTCCCAGCAACGGCTTGATCATCATCCCGACGGTGATCATCGGCAAGGATGACGTGGACAAATATGCCGCCAGCCTGAAGGCCATGGCTGGAAAGTAACCCTCCTTCGCGGCGGCGGCGCTTGCCGCTGCCGCGAGTACGTTTCATGCCGACCGCATCAGCAGCCATGGACAGGCGATGAACCATAGCTCCGACATTCCGTCACCGGACGCGCCTGCAACGCCGTTCCTGTCGCTTTCCGGGGTCGGCAAGACCTATCCGGGCGTCGTTGCGCTCGAGGGTCTATCGATCGACATCATGCCGGGGGAGGTCATCGGCCTTGTCGGTGAGAACGGCGCTGGAAAATCGACATTGATGAAGATTCTCGGCGGCGTGATCACCCCCGACCGGGGCACGATCCTGCTCGACGGTGCGGAGCTTCGTTCTCTGACTGTCGAATCGAGCATCTCATCCGGCATCGCCTTTGTGCACCAGGAACTCAATCTCTTCGACAATCTCGACGTTGCCGCCAATATCTTCCTCGGCCGCGAGCCGCTGAAGGCAGGACCTTTCAAGCTCGTCGATCGCGATCGGCTGCGAGACATGGTCAAACCGCTCCTGAAGCGGGTAGGGGCCCATTTCTCCGCCGACACGCCGGTAGCGTCGCTTTCCCTTGCCGAGCAGCAAATGGTGGAAATCGCCAAGGCGCTGTCCATCAACGCCAGGCTCGTCATTTTCGATGAACCGACTTCCAGCCTGCCGCTGGCCGAAACCGAGCGGCTCCTGAGCATTATCAAGTCGCTGAAAGCGGACGGCATCAGCGTCATTTTCATCTCGCATCGCCTTCACGAGGTCGAGCGCGTCGCAGACCGGGTCGTCGTGCTGCGCGACGGAACGCTGGTCGGCACGCTCGCCAGGAACGACATCGGCCACGACCAGATGGTCAAGCTGATGATCGGCCGGGTGCTTGCGGCCCGAACCGCAAAACCGCAGCGCTCGCCCGGCTCGGTTGCGCTGAAGGCAAGCGGCGTGCGCACCGAGGCCTATCCCGGCCGTCCCGTCGATCTGGAAATCCGCTATGGAGAAATCATGGGGCTTGCAGGCCTCGTCGGGTCGGGCCGCACCGAGCTTGCAAGGGTATTCTTCGGCATCGACCGAAGCTACGGCGGAGCCATCCTGCAGGATGGGCAGGAGATTTCCGTCCGTTCCGCCCGCGACGCCGTGGCTCGCGGCATTTTCCTGGTGCCCGAGGATCGCAAGCGCAACGGGATTCTTCTCGATTTCCCGATCGCCCAGAACATCACCCTTGCCGATCTTCCCAAGCTTTCCAGCCGTTTCATGCTTTCTGCCGAACGGGAGACGGCGGCGGCCGAAAAGCAGCGCCTTCGACTCGCGATCAAGGCGCCCTCGGTTTCGACGCGAACCGGCACTCTGTCCGGCGGCAACCAGCAGAAGGTGGTGCTTGCCAAATGGCTGTCGATGAGCCCGAGGGTGATGATCTTCGACGAGCCAACGCGCGGCATCGATATCGGCGCCAAGAACGAGATTTACGGGCTCATGCGAGCGCTTGCCGATGCCGGGGTGGCGATCCTGATGATCTCCAGCGACATGGAGGAGGTGATTGGCGTTTCCGACCGCATCGCCGTCATGCACGAGGGCCAGATCGCCGGCATATTGGAAGAGGACGAATTCAGCCAGGAAAGCGTGCTTTTGCTTGCGGTCGGCAAAAGGGTAAAATAGCGGCGCGGCCAATATAGAAATATCGGGGAATGGATCTCGAATGGTCAAAAAAGATCTCGGACTGCTGCTTTTGATCGTCGTCGTCGGCATCGTCGTCGCCATCATCAATCCGCGCTTCCTGCTGCCGATCAACCTGGCCAACACCGCAAACCTGATCGGCCTGTTCGGCATCCTGTCGATCGGCCAGGCCTTTGTCATCATCACCGGCGGTATCGAGCTTTCCGTCGGCTCGCTGGTCGCCCTTCTCGGCGTGCTGTTCGTCGATTTCATCGCGGTTCAGGATATGTCATGGATGCTGGCGCTGCCGCTCATTCTCGCGCTTGGCGCGGTCATCGGCGCCGTCCACGGCTGGCTGATCACCCGGCTCAACCTGCAGCCCTTCGTCGTTACCCTCTGCGGCCTCTTGATTTATCGTGGGGCAGCGCGCTTCTACACCGCCGACGGAACGGCGGGCTTTGCGTTCGGCCAGAATTTCCCGGACCTCGAATTTCTGACGGCCGGGCGGTTTTACGGCGTTCCGAACACCTTCATCGCGCTCGTCATCATTGCCGTGGTCATGTGGATCATGCTGCATCGCTCCGTCTTCGGGCGTTATCTCTATGCGATCGGGAAGAATGAGGAAGCGGCCCGCTATTCCGGTATCCGTACCGGCCGCATGGTCATGTCGGCCTATGTCATCTGCGGGCTGCTGACGGCGCTTTCGGCGATTTATTTCGCCATGTATACACGCTCGATCTCGCCGGCGAGCCATGGTCAGTTTTACGAACTCTATGCCATTGCCGCCGCCGTGCTCGGCGGCTTTTCGCTCCGCGGCGGCGAGGGCTCGATCGTCGGCGTCGTGCTCGGCACGGTCCTGCTCCAGGAACTGCAGAATCTGGTGAACCTGCTTGGTATCCCGTCATCGCTGAATTTCGCCGTCATGGGCGGCGTAATCCTGATCGGCGTCCTGATCGACCAGCAATGGCACGCCATCCGCGCAAAGCGCCGCCTCGTCTCCGCCGCCCGGCATACCGAGACCCGTCATTCGAACGAAGGCAGCTTGCCGGTGGCTGCCAATCAGGATTAGGTCATCCGCTGTAGATCGCGCTCGTCAAATCTCATCGGCATGAGACGCGGGCGAATGCGCAGTAGCGCAACGTAAAGATGAAAATTGTCAACGTTATGGAACCAAAGCGGACCGGCCCTTCACCGCTGCGGCGGCACCCGATTGATGCCGAGCCGATCGCGCATCATGCCGGAGATTGAAATCTGGGAGCAAACGATACGCCAAGCCGCCGCGTGGCGAGGCCACCTCCTTGAATGCCAGACGGTTGACACCTAAATTAGCGAAATGCTTGACCATTCGTCTCGACCGTCATCGCCGTCAAACATCCCAATGGATGCCCTAAGCGAAGTCCTGCAAGACTTTCGCTTGAGTGGCGTCAATTACGGGCGCTGCGAACTCAGACATCCCTGGAGCATCGCGTTTCCGCAACAACAACTGCTTCGCTTTCACTTCGTTAGCCGGGGTCCATGCTGGATTCATACCGATACCCAAGGATGGCAGGAGTTAAATGATGGCGATCTGGTGCTGCTGCCTCGAGGCATTGCGCATCGACTGGCCAGCGCGCCAGATGTTGAGGGCGACTCGCTTGAAAGCTGTCAGATAACAAGGTTGGGAAGCAATGTCTGCGAAGTGGTGCGGGAAGGAACGGGGGAGATCAGCACCCTCTTCTGCGGCTCCATGGCCTTGGGAGCCTATGCGCTCAACCCCTTGATCGCTCTGATGCCACCAATCATCAAGGGCTGCGATGTGGCCGGCAATGACCCGATTGTTGGCCCGCTGCTGGCGGCTATGTCGGCCGAGGCGACACAGCCACAAATGGGGAGCGCGACCGTCCTATCACGCATGGCGGATTTGCTCGCAGCGCGGCTTATCCGCTGCTGGGTTAATTGCAGCGGAGCCTCGACCACCGGCTGGCTCGCCGCCATCCGCGATCCCCACATCGGTCGCGTCTTGGCGGCCATGCACCGGGATCCCGGCCATAATTGGACCCTCGAAAGCCTCGCCGGTGTGGCGGGCCAGTCTCGCTCGATCTTCGCCGAACGCTTCAGCACCATTCTGGGAGAAGGCGCGGCACATTACCTCGCCCGTCTGCGTATGCAGCTTGCCCGCGA
Source organism: Rhizobium hidalgonense (assembly GCF_002914525.1). Lineage (GTDB taxonomy): Bacteria > Pseudomonadota > Alphaproteobacteria > Rhizobiales > Rhizobiaceae > Rhizobium > Rhizobium hidalgonense. Next base: position 315,078 of record NZ_LODW01000059.1, read on the forward strand.
GTTATTGGGACAAAGCGGCATGTCGGTTGCCGAAGTTGCTTCCCGGTTAGGCTATGAGTCTGAGGCATCCTTCGCGCGTGCCTTCAAGCGCGTGACCAGCGTTTCGCCAGGGATTGTGCGCCGCACAAGTTCCGGACGAACGGACATGAATTTCGGACAATAAGACACATATCGTCCCGATAACTTCGTTTATGAAATCTCCGAACGTAGGAGATATTTTGATGACGGACACAACATCACAGCTCGACGATACAACAATTGAGCTCGGCAGCGCCGAGCAATCCGCATGGTCGGCAGCGACCTGGTTTGCCGTCCTTTCGATGGCGGCCACGAGCTTTGCACTGGTATCGGCTGAGTTCCTGCCGGCGGGCCTGTTGACGCCAATGGCGCGCGATCTCGGGATTTCTGAGGGAACAGCGGGACAGGTCGTCACCGCTACCGCAACGGTCGGCGCCGTCACGGCGCTATTAAGCAATGTTCTGATCGGCAAATTAAACCGAAAGGCGGTGTTGGTCGGTCTCACTGCGTTGGCGATCGGCTCCAATATTCTTGCGGCGTTGGCGGCAGATTTTTGGCTATTGTTGTTGGGCCGGGCCGGATTGGGCATTGCGCTTAGCGGTTTCTGGGCGCTTTCAGTTGCCGTCGTGGCGAGGCTGGTCGGCGCGAATGCGACAGGTCGGGGCATGGCTATCGTTACCCTCGGCGTCTCGCTCGCCACGATAGCTGCACCATCAATGGGCGCTTTGATCAGCGACTGGTTGGGCTGGCGCAGCGCGATGGCGATGACCGCCGGGCTTGCCGCGATCGCCATGCTGCTGCAGGTGCTCAGCTTGCCAACACTGCCTGCAAGTACAAGCAACAGTCTCGCCGACGTTTTTCGGCTGACAAGGCGGCGCGGCATTCAATTGGGAATGCTTGCCATCCTCTTGTTGATGACGGGGCATTTCGCCGGCTCGGTTTATGTGCGTCCCTTCCTCGAACAGGTGACGGCCCTTGACACCAGATCGATCGCCCTGGCGCTGCTTGGCTTTGGCATCGCCTCTGTGATCGGCAATGTTGCCGGCGGTCGAATGGCCGACGCCAGTATCGGCGTGGCGCTCGCGGTTACCGCCGCGCTGATGACGTTCGCGGCGGCCGTTCTGGTGATTGGAGGCGCTCATAGTGGCATTGCGTTCGCGCTCGTTGCACTTTGGGGCTTCGCCTTCGGCATGGCGCCGGTGGTTCTGCCGACCAATCTTTCACGCGGTGCGCCCGACGCTCTGGAGGCGGCAGGCAGCCTGATGGTCGTCTCTTTTCAGGTGGCCATCAGTATCGGGGCGGTTTTCGGCGGCTATGTCGTCGACCACTACGGCGCCGTTGGGCCATTGACCCTCACCGCTGTCCTGGCTGCATCGACGGTAGCCTTGGCGCTGCTGCAGCCTCGCAAGCTGGTCGTTGATTCAGCTTGAGCAATCATGCGCAGTTAGACTGACGTAGCGGTTCTGTACCTATGAGGGCAACACTGTCCCGCGGTGATAAGTAAAGATCACCGCGCCTCATCGCCCCTCCCCCATCCCGATTGGATCACCTCGCCCGGGAGACGCCAGCCGGATTCGAAGCCTCGCTGCCCGAGAAGATGATGACGGCGAACATCAGCACGCCGGCGAAGGCGATGAGCGAGGAAATGGCGACAATCGGTTCCATCACCGTGTTTCCGGAAAGCAGCAGATAAAGCGATGGGATCAGCACCGCGACGCCGAAGGTGTAGACGACGTATTGGATCATCGCCAGGCGCTTCTCGGCCTTGTGTGGATTGAGCGCGTGGTAAACGCCGAAGAGCGCCATGGTGACCCAGCCGAGCAGGTTGGCGTGGGCATGGGCCCCGGTCGGTGCGTGATTACCTGAAATCGACATGTGAAGGCCGATCGTGATGCCGGCAATCAGAAAAATGATGGCGGTCTTGAAGTAAAGATTTGCGATGCGTGGCATTGGTTTCCCCCTCTGTAGCCGGCGAAACCTAGCATGTTTTCAAGCTTCTGAGAACGAGCGCATCAGAAGATCTTTGGAGCGCCAGCCCAGTTACCGATATTACAATAGAAATATTGTCGGGAAGTAAGGCGACACTAGACAATATTGCCGGCGGGCGAAGCGCACTTTTCAGTGGAGTTCGTTGCGGCGGCGGGAATTGACTTTGCCATGGCCGATCGCCTTTACAAATACGGATCGGTCATAGCGCTTCAGGCTCAAGACCAGTGCTGCACTCGCCGCGCAGTCCTTCAAAGGCGGCCGCTCGCCGCTTGGTGGACCCCGCAATGCGTTCATTCTCCAGACGGCGCGCAATCCGTCAGATTGATCAGGCCTCTAAAGTGCATTCCTGATCGGAAACATGTCTTCGCCGTAATGGTGAAGCCTCGTGTGGTGCCGTCGGCATAACCACCGTACCCTTAAAGGCTCGTCATATTGATCATGATGGGCATCGACTGCTTCGACCCCGCAGACTTCACAGCTTTGCTTTTCCAGCTCGCCGGCGTTGACTGCTCGCTGCACGGCTAGGTGAGCATCATATTTGCCTGGATTGGCACGACGCCAATTCGCTTGGCGGGTATCGGTTTTCAGCATCGCTGCATCCTGCCTCATGTCAGTCTGGGCTCTCGTCGGAGACGATACCTGTATCACAACGTCGCGCCTGGCTTCCGGGGCGAACATCCCGACAACTGCGAATCTACCTTGGCTGGTGTGAGATTGCCACCTCCCCTATATCGCCGTGTCATCAATGGCTCCGCGCCGCACTGTGGATCACCCGTCAACCGCATGGGATACCAGACTGAGTTGAGGAAAGCTTAGCCCACCGCATCAACGTGCGACCGTTAGCCAATCGCCGATCGTTGTCCCAAAATGCCGCATGGAAGGTGTTGCGGGGATGGCGGGGCACTCGGTTGCTATGGTCTTTCTGACTTCACGCGGGCTGAGCCCGAATTCATGGCTGAATGCGCGCGTGAAATTGGCAGCGACGTCGAAGCCGGCGGCCTCGGCAATCGCCGAGATCGGCCGGTTGTCGGTCGGGTTGGTAAGATCCGCATATGCCTGCAGCAATCGACGTTTGCGAATGTAGTTGAAGACGCCCCCGCTCGTTTCGAACAATTGGTAGAGCCGCGTCCGCGAGATGCCCAGCGCACGGCACATGACGTCAGGCGTCAGGTTATCTGAATGAAGATTGAGATGAATATAGCGATGCGCCCGCTCCATCAGCCCCATATTGGTCTGTTCCTGGCCGCGATCCAAACTTGCGGAGGATGCAGCGCATGCAACGACCATATCGCCGATCGTGCGTATGATCCGCGGCACCTCCTCCACCGTCAAATTGCCGAGGTTCGCTTCCAGTCCGTCGAGATAGCTGACGAGCAATTCGGCGAGGCTACCGGAGAGGGCGATGTTGTGGGCGTTCTGCAGAAGACCCGCATCACGGGTCAACAGTTCATAGGGCAAGAAGACGAGCACCGCGGCTGAATCGGTCATCCGCCCACGATACGGATAACCGAGAGACCTGAAAAATATCTCACCCGCGCCGGTCTCCGTTACATGGCGGTTGGCCTCCGTCCAGGCCCGGCCGCTGCGAAGTACGCCGACGTTCCAGTGATCGATTGGGCTCGATCGCACCATGGCCTGATCGCGAATATAGCTGCATGCCTGCGCGCGCTGCTGGACGATGAGGATATCGCCGAGATGCCAGCCGGTCTGTTCCGCGAGAAAAGCGTCGTCCTCTGCCTGTCCGTCCGGCAGATGAACATCCACAAGCGGCGCCATATGAGATCGCCAGGACTGGAATTGCTCTTTCGGCGGCAGGTCTCGCGTCGAAAATCGCACGGGCACCAATGCCGGCGGAACGTCCAGCCGATGTTCTTTTTGCGCGGACGGTTCGCGCGGCCAGCGCCGCCGCTCCAGATGGGCCGGCCATTCCTGTCCAGCAGCGGGGTCATCTCCAGGTTCCGTAACCATCCAGTTCCCCCCGCGCATAAGTCGATCCGGGCTGTTGAAAACAGCGAAAATCGTTTTCGCGGCTATATGTCCGCGCAGCCGATAACGCCGAATCGACTGAAGTCTAACGTGCATAAGCTACTTATCATATTCCTATACGAGCAGAAATGGACGGACCGATAATTTTCGGGATGCGGCGATAACGACATTGGCGTCCCGTTCCTGTATCTAAATGAGCACGGGTTAACTCCGAAGGACGTACGGAAAGCCCAAATACTCACTTGCCAGTGCAATGCAGTTTCAAAGCACTCTCAACGTGAAGCGACAAATAATCACAACAAAATATGCAAGCAGAGGAGGATAGGTCGTGAACTATCGGGGCAATATTCGTGCGCGCTTTGCGCGAGTGTCCGCTTACGACAGGAATTCGGCGGGTTTCCTCTGCTCACCTTCGTGCGAGGCGCTCCTGAGGCCGGACATCGGCAAATAAGGACGCGAAGGGGTTGCGCGCAGGCCGAGGCCGTCTGTGTCGATGCGTAAAAGGCCGAGGCTTGCACGCAACCCTTACCATATCCAACCATTGGCGAATTGACGCTGCCCATTTCTATGGCAGAACGGAGGCTAAGATGACCACCACATGTGATGAGAAACATACCGAATTGAAGCCGATTTCGATCTGCAGACGAGAGGTCGAAGTCGCCATGGTGGAAATGCTCGTCAGTTTGCAGAAACGTGGATGGACGGCTGCGGAATTGGCATTGGAGCTCGCAGATGCCTCCGAAGATCTCGTCATGCTGATCGCGACCAAAAGGCTTCGACCGCATTAGAGCAGTTCCAGGAAAAGTGCGAAGCGGTTTTCCGTCCGGGATTGCGAAAAAACAAAAGGTAGAGCGGTTCGGCGCTTCCGTGAAAAGCTGCACCGCTCTAGAAAAAAATCGCGTGGAATTGTGGCAGCACTGTCGGGCGCGGCGCAGTGATTTCCCACGCGATCATTACCCATCACGTCAGTCGCCGCGCCGGAGATGGCTTGACCATATCCCTGCGCCGCATTGATACGATGCCACGCCTCCCGTCGGCGGCGGTTCCTCCACTTCCGAACTCTTTCTGCCTCAGCTTTACGACCATCACTTGTCTACTAATTTTCGATGCGCTAATTTACAAGAATGAGTTGCATGCGTTTGTGCCGGCTCGATTGGGACGGATGGCTGCAGCAGCGATATCTTCGGATGCCAACATGATCTGGAACCATCGCATTACGCGCATCGTTGTCGGCTTGCTGCTGCTGGCACTCGTGACTGTAGTCTCATTGCCGACGATCACCGGCTTTACCAGCCTTGATGGCACGGTCAATGCGCGGTTTGCTGTCGTTAATGCGCCGATCGACGGCACGATTGCGGAAGACCCCCTCAAGGTCGGCAGCGCGGTCAAAGCGGGACAATCGCTGGCTGAAATCAGAAATATGCGCATCAATCACGCAATCCTCGCGTCGCTCGAGGCAGATCGCAATACGGCGCTCGACCGCGTTGCGGCGCTAAAAAAGGAACGGGAGGAGCTCTCGACGCTTCGCGAGGAATTGTCTGCCAGATTGGAAGTCTACAGGCAGACCACCATTGCCAATCTTGAGAGCGAAGTCGAAATCCTGCGGAAAAAAGTCGAAGTGTCGCAAGCGCAGGATCTGGTCGCGCAGGTCGACCTGAGCCGCCGGATGCAGCTCGAGTCAAAAGGCATTCTGACGCAGAAGCTGGTTGAGGCCGCGCGTGCTGCCGGCGCTGCGACCGGCGGCGAGGTCGAAATCAGCAATCTGACTGTCGATCAATTGCAACAAAGGCTCAATGCGGTCCGCCAGGGTATCTTTGTTTTCGGCGACGGACAGAATGACGTGCCCTATTCGCGACAGCGTGAAGACGAGGTGGTCGTTCGCATCAATGACTTGAACTCGCGCATAGCGGAAAACGAGACACGAGCGACCGAAGTTCAAAAGCAGCTGGTCAAAGAGGCGGGCCGCGTCAGCAGCCTTGAATCCGCAACTGCAACAGCGCCGTTCGACGGCGTTGTTTGGACCAGGAGTATCGTCAACGGTTCCAACGTCGTGCTGAACGACGAGTTGATGCGCCTTCTCGACTGTCGAGAGCTGTACGTGGATATCCTTGTCCCTGAGGTCAACTATGACGAGATCTATCCAGGGCTCGTCGCGCAGGTGCGATTGTTCGGCCGCAGCGATGTCTTCCCAGGGACGGTCGTGTCCGTCAGAGGCAGTTCGGCTTCGGTTGACGCCGATTCCTTTGCCGCCAGTTTGCCGCCGTCGACACAACGCAATGCCCGCATTCGGGTTCGCCTCGATCCATCCTTCATGAACGACGACTTTGCGAACTCCTGCCAGGTCGGACGCACAGTGCAGGTACGGTTTTCCAAACACGGCATCAACGTATCCAACTGGGTCAAAAGCCTGTGGTTCAGTATCTTGTAGCGCTGGCTCCGACCTTTGCAGTTTTGGCCTTCTTCTTCTTGGGGCCGTTCAATTGGTCGCGCCATCACACCTGGACACGGGCGGTGACCTGCGCGTTTGTCGCAGCAATCGCATTGCGATACATGTTCTGGCGTTTGACGGAGACAGTGCTTCCCTATCCCGACGGCGGTGCGAGTTTCTACTGGGTCTGGATCCTCTTCATCGTCGAGATTCTGGCGTGCGTCGAAGTCATCCTTTTTCTGGTATTGATGAGCCGCTACGTCGATCGCAGCGCAGAGGCGGACAGGCTGGCGCGGGTTTTCTTTGCGCGGGAGCAGCGTGAGCTGCCGACTGTCGATGTTTTCATTCCTACCTATAATGAGCCGCTCGACGTACTCGAGCGAACCATCATCGGCGCCCGCTCGCTGGATTATCCTGCCGACAAGTTGAATGTGTATGTGCTTGACGATCAACGCCGAGATTGGCTGAAGGCCTATTGCGAGGAAAAGAAGGTCATCCACGTCACGCGCGGCGACAACAGCCACGCCAAAGCAGGCAATATGAACAATGGGCTGAAGGTCAGCTCGGGCGATTTTATTGCGATTTTCGACGCCGATTTTGTCCCCTATCGACATTTCCTTCGCCGGACGCTGCCCTTCTTTTGCGATGACAGCATCGGCATCGTCCAGACACCTCAACATTTCTTCAATGTCGATCCGGTGCAATCAAACCTTGGCCTGGAGAATATCTGGCCGGACGAGCAGCGCTTGTTCTTCGACGAGATCGCGCCCAGCCGAGATGCCTGGGACGTCAGTTTCTGCTGCGGTTCATGCTCGATTGCCCGCCGCAAGGCCGTCGACGCAATAGGCGGGTTTCCGACGGAGTCGATCACGGAAGACCTGCTGACAACGCTTTCGATGCTCAACAAAGGCTACAAGACGCGCTATCTGAACGAGCGGCTATCGATGGGGCTGGCCGCCGAAAACCTGACCGGGTATTTTGTGCAGCGTGAACGGTGGTGTCAGGGAGGTATTCAAACCCTTTACCTCTATAACGGGCCGCTGCGCGGCCCGGGATTGACGCTCTTTCAACGGATCATGTTCCTGCCGGCATCATGGCTGGTGCAGTATCTGGTTCGCTTCACGATATTGCTCGTCCCCATCGTCTATCTTTGGTTCGGCCTGCTCCCGCTCTATTTCACTGATATAGCCGATTATGTCTCGCATCAGGTGCCGTTGCTGGCGGCGTATTTTCTGCTCATGCTGTGGATCACGCCGACCCGTTATTTGCCTGTGGTTTCCAGCGCCGTCGGGACCTTTGCGACATTCCGCATGTTTCCGACCGTGGTCTCGAGCCTGGTGAGGCCGTTTGGTAAGCCGTTCAGGGTGACGCCAAAGGGCAGCGGCAATGAGTCGAACCAGTTCGACCGCTACAGCTTTACCTGGATCGCAAGCATAGTCACGGTCACCGTCCTTGGTCTGCTGCTCAACGTCGTACCGGAAACGTCGCATGTACAGGGCCAGTTTTCGCCGGTCGCAGCCTGGTGGTCCGGTATCAATATCGTCGTCCTGCTCATCGCCTCGCTCATCTGCTTCGAGAAACCCCGGCGCCTGTTTCATGCGTTCAAGCTCGATGAGCCTGCTGTCGTCGACGATGTCTCCGGCCAAATCGTCAGCCTGGCACTGGACAAGGCCGTCGTTGCAGTCCCCACCATGGCCCGATTTCAATCCAAATCGGTCATGCTGAAACTCCACGGCTTCGCTCCGTTCAAGGCGGAGCTCGGGCAGGTCACTCAGCGAGGAAGGAGCGTAAGTCGCAGCGGCGACAAGCAAGCTTATTACCTGCATCTGTATTTCGAACTCAGCGGCGCTGCTCGCGACAGCATGATTGTCAAACTCTACACCGGTCAATATTCGAGGGATATTCGCGACATCGACAAGGTTGCCGTCTCTCTTAATCTTTTGTTGCGGTCATTCGGGCGAACTCGAACCTTGTAGTGCGATGCGCAAATCGCAGCAATAGGTTTCCCGGTATTACATACGGCGTCGCTTTCGCTTCTAGGGGAGGCAGAGAGCTTCGCCCATGACGAAGGCGATCAAACGACGATAGAGGATCCGGATCTGCTTGCAGGCGTGATCGTCGCCCCCCCGGTTAGCGATGGAAATGGCAAACCTGATCTGCTTCAAGACCGCAACGCTGACCGCTCTCGGATTTCAGAGAAATGGCGTATAGGGGGAAGAGACGGCGTCCCAGAAGATCGAACATCTCGGCTTGATGTTTGGTTCGTTGGGACAATCACCGACTAGCGCGGTAAACGGCTTTGGCGTCCCTCCCGGTCAATTGACCTTTGGCCTCCTGGTCTTCCCCGATATTTGGGACTGGTATCTGCAATGGTGCGAACAGCGCCGTGAGGCGGCGGCACGAATGCCCGCAGGGACTCGCCCGCCACAGAGGATTCGACAAAGCGGCCATACCGCTGATTAGGCTCGGAATCAGACATGGTGAGTGTGATTTTCAACTATTTAAGCAAGGCGCTGTTTTCTTTAATAAGGAAGAAGCTAAGTTAAGCCCCCTTAAATAAGCGTCTCTCAATTCCACGCCTTGAAGGGATCCGAACCGGCGACCTTGCGAAAGCCCGGTGCTCGCAAAAGGCTGAGCCGCAAGTCGACGAATGACGAGAACTCTCGATCTCGATGGGTGTTCCTATCGATCCATTTCCCAAGTCTGAGAAATCTGCCTCTAGGCATTAGCTACGGCCGGCGGCGATCAGCGCGTGCGCCGCATCGCGAAGCAAACCGGTCGCCTCGCCGGGTTCGAAGACCTGCATGCTGACAAAAGCGCCGTTGATCAGCACCGCGAGTTGCCCGGCAAGCCGGTCGGGTGCCGTAACCGCCAGTCTCCCGGCAATCGTCTTCAGGCGCCGCCGCATTTCACGCATGTGGGTTTCGGCAACTTTGCGGGCGGGGTGACCGGCTTCCGGAAACTCGGCCGCCGTGTTGATCTGCGGGCAGCCCCGGTAATTATCCCGCCCGACTCGTTCGCCGATCCACTCGAAATGGGCGTCGAGTTCAGCTCCGGCGTCATCAGCGTGTTGTTCGGCTACCTGGTCCCAGGTGTTCCAGAAGTCCAGATCCTCGCGCTTCAGGAAGGCCGCGATCAAATCGTCCTTTGTGCCGAAGTGGCGGTAAAGGCTGGTTTTGGCGACACCGGATTTTTCAACCACCAGATCGACGCCGACGGCACGCACGCCGCGCCGGTAGAAGAGTTCCGATGCCGTCTCGAGAATTCTGTCCCGGACATCGTTCACGGCCGGCGCAGGTGCGTTCACTGTGCTTTTTGTCATTTGTGTATCTCCAATTCAGTCACCCTAGCAGAAAGTCGGTTGACACGCTACAGACCTGTATGTTTTATTAAGTACAGACAGGTCTGTAGCGATGGAGAGAGCGGTGACCACTCAACAAGCCGACATTATCAGAACATCACCCCACGCCGTGGCGGTCCTTGGCGCAAATGGCCATACCGGCCGTTTCGTCGTCGCCGAACTCTTACGGCGCGGGCTGAAGCCGATCGCGATCGGACGGAGCGCCGAACGATTGGCAGAGGCGGGCTTTGCCGAACGCGGCGTCGAATGCCGCGAAGCAGCGACAGAGGATGACGCGGCGCTGGACAGGGCACTCACTGGTGCGGCAGCGGTCATCAACTGCGCCGGCCCGTTCATGGACACAGCTGACGCAGTCGTGCGTGCCGCGTTGCGGGCGGGCATCCATTATCTCGACGTAACGGCTGAACAGCCAAGCGTACAAGCGACGTTCGACCGGCATGAGGCTGCGGCCCGGAATGCCGGCGTAGCCGTCATCCCGGCCATGGGATTTTACGGCGGGCTGGCAGACCTGCTGGTGGCGGCCCTGATGGACGAATGGCAGCATGCCGACACTGTCGAAATCCGGATTGCACTAGACAGCTGGCTGCCGACGAAAGGCACGCGCGTGACCGGGGAAAAGAATACCGCAAAGCGCCTGGCGGTCAGCGGCGGGCAGCTTGGGCCTGTGCAGCAGCCGCCGGCCGAGAAAATATCCGTTTTGCCGGCGCCGTTCGGCCAGCAGACATTCGTCGAGCTTCCATTTTCGGAAGTGCCGTTGATCGCCCGCCACGTCCGGACCAAGGAATTGCACACCTTTCTCAGCACGATAGCTCTGCGGGATGTTCGGGATCCATCAACGCCCCCGCCTCAGGCCATCGATGAAACCGGACGATCGGCGCAGCGCTTTGCCGTTGAGGTGATCGTCACGCAAGGCGAGCTGCGCCGCCGGAGTCTCGCCCAGGGACAGGATATCTATGCCGTTACCGCGCCGATCATCTGCGAAGCGGTCCAGCGTATCCTGTCCGGTGAGATCCGTGATACCGGGGCAAAGCCACCGGCTGCCATTTTCCACGCCGCGAGTTTCCTGGGCGCACTCGGCCCCAATCTGTCGGTTGAGACATCGGAAACCTCAGATCTTCAGAAGGTCAGTCCATTGATGGCGTGAGGGACCTCCAGTCTCCAACCTAATCAGGGAGCCTGTTGCTGCACAAATCCCCCGCGAAATCACTCACCCTCGCAAAAGTCGGGCATTTTTTGCGAGGGATCTCTGCGACACTCACATCGGCACGCCGCTCAGAGCGACCCACAGGGCATCAATCTCAATTTAGGCGATTACCGCCTGTTCCAAACAAATGCACCTTCGACAGGTCAGGGGCGATCGAGATTTGTTGTCCCGGTTCCAATTCGACCCGTTCTCGTAGAAGCAGGCTGATATCGACGTTCCCGAGCCTCGCGTTGATGTGGGTTTCTGATCCGGTCGGCTCGACAACGACGATGGTGGCCGGCACGCCGTCCTCGCGGATCGCCATATGCTCGGGGCGGATGCCATAAGTGACGGCGTCGGCGTTTTGCCGGCCGGGCGGCAGAGGCAGGCTGGTCCCGTCCAAAACGAAGCTGCCGCCGCTGACCTTGCCTTCGAACAGGTTCATGGCGGGCGAACCGATGAAAGAGGCGACGAAGGTGTTTGCCGGCCGGTCGAAGAGTTCGAGCGGCTTGCCGATCTGTTCGACGCGGCCGCTGCGCATCACGACGATTTTGTCGGCCATGGTCATGGCTTCGATCTGATCATGGGTGACATAGACGGTAGTGGTCTTCAGCCGCTGGTGAAGCTCCTTGATTTCGGCCCGCATCGTCACACGCAGCTTGGCGTCGAGGTTGGAGAGCGGCTCGTCGAAGAGAAAGACCTGCGGATGGCGGACGATCGCCCGGCCCATGGCGACGCGCTGGCGCTGGCCGCCCGACAATTGCTTGGGCAATCTGTCGAGGAGAGGTCCGAGCGCCAAGATGTCGGCAGCCTCCCTCACCTGCTTTTCGATCGTCGACTTGTTCCGCCCCTGGAGCTTCAGAGCGAAGCCCATATTCTCCGCGACGGTCATGTGCGGATAGAGCGCGTAGCTCTGGAACACCATGGCGATATCCCGCTCCTTCGGCGCCACGTCGTTGACCACCCGGCCGCCGATGCGGATTTCGCCGTCGCTGATCTCCTCGAGCCCTGCGAGCATTCTGAGCAGCGTAGACTTGCCGCAGCCCGAGGGGCCGACGAGCGTGACGAATTCGCCGTCCTCGATATCGATGGAGACGCCGTGGATCACCGGCACGGCACCATAATGCTTGCGGGCTTCATCTATCGTCACCGACGCCATGTCGTTTATCCTCCAGAAATTAAAGACCGAGCTGCCAGATTTCGGCGGCGAGCATATTGCCCTCGGGCGCGCTCAGGCGTACCGCGCGTACACCCTTGAAGCCGGGCAGCCGTTTGGTTCCCGTCCATCGGCCATCGTCGGCGAAGACCTCGAGCGAGCCCGCATCGAGGAATATCCGGATAGTCGACGGGCGTGCGCCCGCAGCGATATAGCGGGGCGATGTCTTGGCATTCGCCACCGAAAAGGGAATGCTCAGCCCATCATCGTTCAGCTGAACAACAACCGTTGCTTCGGAATGTTCGAATTCCAAACGGAACGCGTTGCCGGCTTCCTTCAGCGTCAGCAGGATTTCGATGGAGCCGTTGGCGAGATCGACGGCCTGGCCTTCCAAAAGACCTCCGACATCCAGTCGGTGCCGCCGCAGGCTTTCCGCACCTGACACCGGTGGTGTGATCAGCGCCCCGTTTCGCAATGCCAGCCGGCGCGGCAGGGTCATCGCCGTCGGCATGTCGATCTCTCTGGAAATATCCGTCCAGTTCGCAAGCCACGCAATGCCGACCGGGCCGTCCTCGTCGACGAAGGCCTGAAAGGCATAGGCATCGGTGCCGAAATCCAATTCCTGTTCAAATTCCATGGAGAACTGTTGGCCATCGAAGCGGCCGACGGTCGCAGTCGTCATGTTGCGCCGGCCCGTTGCCGGGTCGCGGCTTGTGAGAAGACCGAAGATCAATGCCCAGCGCGTCGACGGGTCGCCTGCCGGACCGTCGAGCGGCACCATGCAGGGGCACTCCGCCGCCGTCATCCCGAAGCGGTTTTCGCGGTGAAGCATGCCGAGGAACGTCCAACCCGTCGCCGCAGCCGGATCATCTGTTTCGTAGAGCAGGATGACGCCGCCCTCGCGGTCCCGCGTGCCCAGCAACATCTTCCATTTGCCGTCGGGGCCTGAAAAGACGTAAGGGTCGCGGAAGTCAGTGGTCAGGCCGAGCCCGGTGGGACGCGCCGGCAGGATCAGGCTTGCCGGCTCGACATTGACAAGATCGCGGCTGGTGGCCGTGAACTGAACCTGTTCCTCCGGTTCCCGATCCTTCATATGCTCGGTGAAAAAGATGCGAATTCCGCTGCCATCAAGCGCGATCGCCGAGCCGGAAAATGCCCCGCCCCGCCCATCGGCCTGCGCGGCGAGTTCATCCGAAGGCGGAAGAAAGATCGGGAGATGCGTCCAGCGAAGATAGTCGTCCGAGACCGCATGACCCCAATGCATGTTGTTCCAGCGAAGGCTGTGGGGATAGTGCTGGTAGAAGAGGTGCAGCTTGCCGCCGAACCTTCCGAACCCGTTGGGATCGTTCATCCAGCCGAAAGGCGGGCGGAAGTGATAGCCGCCCGGTACGTCGGGGGTAGCATTGGAAGGGCGGACGTGCAGTAGCCGGATGCCTTCTTCGAGAACGCGGGACTGACGGAAGGCATAGAGCACCGAGACCTCGGTCGTCGTGGGATCATAGGAAAAGACGGTCTCTCCGCCTCTTTCCAGCGTCAGTAACCGGAACTCGAATTCATGCGGATTTGAAGTTTCGACAGTACCGGCCGCATTTCCTTCGGCGTGTGCCGTCAGCCTTCCCGGGGCGGCGCCGTGCGACGCCTTGATCCAGGCATGGATCGTGGCCCCCTCGGGCAGGATGGCGCTGATCGTCTCCAGTTCCCTTTCATCGGATGGAGAAATCGCTTGGCTTGTCATCAATTCAACCTTTCACGGCAGAGCCGATAAAGGAACTCACGAACCAGCGCTGGAATGCGAGGTAGAGCCCCAGGATCGGGATCATCATCAAAACGGAGGCTGCCATCGCACGATCCCAGTAGATGCTGTCCTGCCCGAAGAAGGTGGCGATGGCCACCGCGATCGGCCGGGCATAGTCGGTCTGCGTTACGAGGATTGGCCAAAGATACTGGTTCCACGTCTCGATACCCATGAGGATCGACACGGTGGCGAGTGCGGGCAGGCTGAGCGGCAGGAAGATCGAGCGATAGACCCGGAAAAAGGATGCGCCATCGATCTCGGCGGCCTCCAGCAATTCCTTCGGCAGCTGCGCGAAGAACTGGTAGAACAGGAAGATGTAGAGGGGGCTGGCGACCCAGGGCACGATCTGCACCGCGAAGGTATCGGACATTCCCGCCCGGGAAACCATGATCACCAGCGGCATGATGATGCTTTCCTGCGGGATCACGTAGAGCGCGATCACGATCGACAGGATGACGGCGCGACCCTTGAACGATCCCCAGGCCAGGACAAACGCGGCCATCGAATTCACAATCAGGCCGGAACAGACCGTTGTGACCAGGATGATCAGCGAGTTGATGAGGTAGCGTCCGAAGGCGAGTTCGCCCGAGAGGTGGCCGACCTCTGCATAGTTGGAAAGCGTCGGGTTCGACACCCAGAAGGCCCGGAAGCTGCCCATATCGGCCAGAATCTGGAACCGGACATCCTTGAGGCTTGCCACGACCAGCAGCAGCAATGGGGAGACGATCACCAGGGCGATGATGAAGATGCAGATCGTCTGGATGATGCGAAGCACCGCTGCAGCGGAACGGGGCCGTGCTGTGCGGGCCTGCGGGATCGAGAGAGCGATATCAGACATCGAAGCGCCTCAGGAGCTGGCGCTGGATCAGCGCGATGATGAGAACGATCACGAACAGGATGACGGAGACGGCCGAGGCATAGCCCATCTTCTGTTCTTCGAAACCGGCCCGGACCATGTAATGGACCACCGTTTCGGTGCTGCTTTTCGGTCCGCCCTGCGTGAGAATGGCGACCTGGGTATAGAGCTTGAACGCTTGGATGGTCGTTATCACCAGGACGAAGACATGGGTCGGCCGCAGGCCGGGCATGGTCACATGCCAGAAGCGGCGGAAAGCGTTCGCACCGTCGATCTTGGCGGCATCGTAGAGTTCGTCCGGGATGCCCTGAAGGCCGGCGAGGTAGACGATCATCTGAAAGCCGTAGGCCTGCCAAGCCGAGAGCAGGACGAGCGAGAACATCGCCCACTCGAGATCGCCGAGCCAATCGATCGGCTGGATCGCTCCCCCTGAGACAAAGCTGAGGATCTGGTTGAAGGGACCCGTCGGATACTGGAACAGGGTGCCCCAGATGACGCAGACCACGACCATCGAGGTGATCGCCGGCAGGAAGAACATGCCGCGCAGCAGATTGCGGAACGGCAGCTTCTGATGCAGCAGCAGCGCCGTTGCGAAAGCCAGGCCGCACTGCGCTGGAATGATCCAGAAAGTGAAGCGTGAGACGTTCCAAAGGGCGGTCCAGAAAAGATCGTCCTGGAAGATGCGAATGAAATTGTTGAACCAGACGAACCGGACGGGCGTTGGCCGCGGCACCAGAGGCTGGTTGGTCATCGCCGTCCAGAAGGACAAGAGGAACGGCAGGATAAGAAAGAGGGTCAACAGGATCACGGCCGGCGCGAGCATGGCGGCTTCCTGCATCAGCCGTCCCTTGTCATGCCGGCGCGCCGGAGCCTTTCGGACGGATGTCGAAGATGTCGATTGTTGCATGACCATGCAGTTCGTCCTTTCCAAGCCTAAAGCATGCCGCGCAAAAGTGGGCAGCGGCTTTGCCAGGCAAAGCGCTGAGCGCTTTTGCGGCAATGACATGCGCAAAAACAAAGAGCCAAAGCGCGCGAGGAGCGGATCTGAAAGATCTCGACGCGCTTTCGATGCCGGTCCCGCCCTGCGATGTCTGACGGAGACATCGCAGGGGTCGACCTTCCGGCAGCGATGCGCTTATTGCGCGTCGCCGAACGGCGGATATCCGTCATTGTCCGCGATATCCTCATCGATCTTCTTGGCGGCTGACGTCAGCGCCTCCTTCGGATCGCCACCATTGAACACCTCGTCGGCGGCTTGCATGAAGGCCGAGGTGATTGTGGGATAGGCGGGATGCGGCGGGCGCGAGACGGCCGTCTTCGACGCCTGTTCGAAGGCGATCGCCATCGGGCCGCCATTTGCATAGAGCGGAGATTCGGCCGCGAAACTCTTCAGGCCGGGATAACCCGACTGGCTCGCGACGTAGGCTCGATATTCCTTGTCCTTCAGCAGGAAGCTGATGAACTTGGCCGCTATATCGGGATGTTTCGACGTCTTGGTGATCGCCCAGATCCAGGTGCCATTGGGGCTCGCGCCCTTTGTGCCGAACTTCGGAAGCGGCAGCACGACAATATTGTCCTTCATGGTCGCTGCGGCCTCCGCATAGACCCAGTGTCCGCCGAGCGCCAGCGCGGCCGGATTTCCTTCGGCGAAGAACTGATTGGTGCCGGCCGATTGCGGCACGACCCAGCCGTTCTTGACCCATTTCTGCATCATGGCGAGAGCATCGACGCAGGCGTCGCTGTCGAGCGTGCCCTCTGATTTCCAGGCCTTGCGGTCGATCAGGTCGCAGCCGGCCGATTGCAGGATCGGGCCATAGGCATAGGTGATCCACTCGGTCTTGATGCCGTAGCCGCGGAAGGTGTCGATCGGCCACTTCACCCCATCGAGCTTGGAGAGCTTCTCGAGATAGGTTTCGAATTCCTCTCGGGTCCAGGCATCGTCGACGGATTTCGGGATGCGGGCGCCGATCGCTTCGAGATATTTCTTGTTGCCGTAAAGAACCACTGACGAGTCGGTCAGGCCGATCGCATAGAGGTCCTTGTCGATCGGGTATGTGCCTTGAGCGATGTTGGACTCCGTCATGTCGTCGAGGAGGTCCTTGTCGATCAGCGGCTTGATCGGCTGAAGATAGCCCGACCAGACGTAATTGGCGAGGAACGGTGCATCGAGCTCCATGACATCGGGCAGCTGCTTGGCCATGACGGCGGCGCTGAACTTCTCGTTATAGGCGTCGTGCGGCGCATAGATGAACTGCACGTCGACATCGGGGTTGGCCGCCTCGAACCGTTCGGCGACCTTGCCATAGGCGGCGACAAAACCGGGATCGCCCTGATGCATGATCTGGATCGCGGTCTTTTCGGCGGCAGCAGCCCACGGGGCAAAGAGCGCCGATGTCAGGACCAGAGACCAAAGTAAACGATTACCCATTAGAATTCCTCCTCAATTGAATGGGTCGAGTTCAAATTATACGGATGCCCGCTCCACCAGTTGGAACGGCAGTTTCTGCACTCCGACCGGGGGCCGGTCATCGGCAAGCAGGATGTGCGCGGCTTGGCGGCCCATGGCACGGTGCGGCAGCGCCATGGTCGTCAGCGGCGGATCGAGACGCGAGGCGATCTCGACATGGTTGTCGAAACTCGCGACCGCGACATCATCGGGGATACTTGCGCCGCATCGGCGCAACGCGGCATAGACCTCCATCGCCACGCGATCGTTGCCGCACAGGATGGCATCGGGGCGGCGGGGACCCGTCATGAGATCATGCACATGCGTCGGCACGAGGCTGTGGGCCCGGTCGCTATAGATCGCCTTGCTGACGGCGGGCAAGACGATGGCCCCTGCCCCGTCGATGGCGGCGTGATCGAGCGCTTGGCGGAAGCCGAGTTCGCGCAGTTCACCGGCGAGCAGTCCTGGCAGATTGATGAAAGCGATATTGCGACGGCCCGCCTCGATGAGATAGGTCGTAATCTCGATCGCCGCTCCCGCTTCATCTGGCACCAGAGACGTCACGCGGTCGTTGGCATCCCGGCAATTGATCATGACGCCCACGGTGTCGGCAAACTCGGGCGGCAGGTCGACGCTTTTATGATACATAGCGGCATAGGCAATCGCTCGCGGGCGAAATTGCCGCATCTCATCGAGGATCGACGCTACGCTGCGATGGCCGCCGAGCGTCATCGCGAACACGGCCATGTCGGCCCCACGCACGGCGCCGTCGAGCCCCCTGATGATCTCGGTTGCGAAAGGTGAGGTGATCAGGTCATCGGCAACGAGGCCCACGAGCGGCATCCAGCCCTGGCGCATGCTGCGGGCGGCGAAATTGGTGACATAGCCAATCTCCTCGGCTATCTCCTTGATCCGCTGGCGGGTTTCCTCCGACATGCGCGCCGAGCCGCCATGCAGTGCACCTGACACCGTCTTGACGGAAACGCCGGCGCGAGCGGCTATGTCGTTGAGTGAGGCAGTCATGGGTTCTCATGGGTTATCGATTATCCAAGCTGACATCAGTCGCGTTCCATCGAGTCAAGAATGTCAATCCTCGACGCTGACCGATGAAAAAAAACCCGCCGAAGCGGGTTTTTTTGGGCGAAGAGGCCACTCAGTTGTTGTGGGCTGCGCAGGCCTCGTCCATTGGCGTGGCGTTGCTGGTGCCGCCCTGCGTCTGAAGATTGGCGGAGTTGTTGACCGGGTTGGGGCACTTGGTCTTGTCCATCTTCATCGTGCCGCCGGTCGTGGAGCCCGTCGTGGTGCTATCCATCGCCATCGGTTTCTTGGCCTTCGTGTCGGTCGTGGCACCGCCGCCCTGATCGGCCTGGTTCTTGTCGATCGTGGCGCCGGCCGGAGCCGGATTGGACTGGGCGAAAGCCGACGTGGCCATGCCGAGGGCGAAAAGCGAAGCTGCTACGAGTTTCATACGCATCTGATGTCCTCCTTGGGATCTTTGCGTGCTTGGCCTATCCACAACCTCGCCGCCACATCATTGTTCCGCTGATGCTGATAAATGCGGACATGCAGAGTTGAGCCTATTTTGCGTAAAGCGCCCGTGATCGTTCGAGGTGATTGAGCAGCGCCATTTCGGAGCCGTCGACATCGTTGGCTTCGAGGCGGTCGACGATTTCGTCGTGTTCGGCCAGCGTAAACTTTTCCTTGCCGGTCCAGATTAGCATCTCGGTGTGATATTCCTTCAGCCAGGCGAGCATCGCTTCGCTGACGGCGACGTAAATCGGATTGCCGGAGATCTGGGCGATGCGGGTGTGGAATTCCATATCGGCGTCGATGAATTCTTCGGCCTGCCCGAGCGACAGGCGCTGGCGCTCGATGATGGCTCTGAGGTCGCTGATATCGTTTGCCGAGGCGCGTTGGGCGGCCTCGCGGGCCATGCCGCGTTCGAAGAAGATGCGCGCGCTTTTCAGGTGCTCCAGTGAATCGGCCGATTGTGACAGCATGATCTTGGCGGTGAGGTCGACCTGGCGGAAAATCGACTTTGCCGTCAGCCTCAGCACCTTGGCCCGTTCGCCGTGCGAAATGCTGACGAGGCCCTTGTTGGCGAGCGACTGCATGGCCTCGCGGATCGCCGGGCGGCCGACGCCGAAGCGCTCCATCAGCACCCGCTCGGAGGGCATGTCGTCATCGGGCAGAAGCTCGCCCGAGGTTATCATTCGCTCAAGTGAAACAGCGGTGAAGCTTTCCTTTCGAAATATCGAGGTCCATTTCTTCGACCAGCGGACCCAGCAGCGTTTGCACGCCTGAGACTCGTCGCGCGCAGGGCCTAAACGCGACATCGGGGTTGATGATGTCAGGCGCGCTTGACGATGCCTCATCTTGGCAGAAGAAATGCGACGTGTAATCTAATCTCCGAAGATCGCCGATAGGTTGTCGGCTGACGATGAGGGAGCCAAGACATGCACGTTCGAAAAGCCGTCTCCTCGGACGCCGGGGAGTTGAGCGCACTGCTGAACGAGATCATCCGCGCCGGCGGAACGACAGCACTCGAGACCCCGCTTTCGGCCGCCGAGTTCGCCGATTGGTTCATCGACGGCGAGTTTTCTCTTGTCTGCCATGTTGCAGAACACGGTCAGTCGCTGATGGGCTTTCAATCGCTGAGCCTATACGGCGACCCGCCAAAAGGCGTTGCCGACATTGGGACCTTTGCACGTCTGAACCCGAAGACCGCAGGCGTCGGCAGCGCGCTTTTTCCCGCGACCCGCGCGGCTGCGAAAGAACTCGAATTCATCAATGCGACCATCCGCGCCGACAATGTCAGCGGACTTGGCTATTATGCGAAGATGGGCTTTGAGACCTATGACAGGCTGCTCCAGGTTCCACTTCAGGATGGGACGCCTGTCGACAGGATCAAGAAGCGTTTCCGCCTAGACGCCCGGCATCACGCGACGCCTGACGCCCAAGGAGCCGACGGCGTTATCGGAAAACGTTGACGCGGCAGGCTGCTCGCATCTCATCGATGTGCGGCGAGTACTTGGGGCAGTATCGGTGGAAGCGTTTCAGTGAACGAGCATAGAAGCGTGCATAAGGTAGTTCACCGACGCTGCCGAGCACATGTCGCTCGTCGCGAAACGGAAGGCGACGCTGGGACGGCGGAAGTCCCCTTTCGACAGCCGGATTGATGATGGCGGATCGAACTGGCAGCGGATCGAACATCCGCTGCCAGAGATGATTCAACAAGTGGACTGCTTATTTCGCCGGGGCTTTGTAGGCAGATGCGATTTTGCCCGCCTTTTCTTGGGCGGCCTTGAATTCCGCACCCGTGTATGCGCGCACGGTTTTGATATTCGATACTGCGCCTGATGCGCCTACGACAAGAAGTGCGGGGATCAGGTCAACACCGTCAGGAAATTCAGCGATTACCATCCAGTCAGTTTCACCGGTCGTGACGTAGAAAGAACGCTGTTTCCCACCTGCTGCTTCCATGATGGCACGGGCCGCCGCTTCCCGGTCCGATGGATCGGCGATCATTCCCTTCGCTGCCGTGGCTGAATAGCACCCTGTGATTATGAACAGTGGCATAGGACATCCTCCCTCAACAAGCGGGCAGATCGGGGTGATCTGCCGCATATTCAATATCTCACATCCACGCGGTCGCCGCGATTAGATAAACCGGATTAAAAGCCGGCGTAGGTCGCCGTGTCGTCAAGAAGCCCAGCGCCGCCTCTCCTCCGTCGAAACATCGACGGACGAAGATGCCGCAGCTCCCGGCGACCATGCTCGCTCGGGCTTGAACGCTGGAGCCGCTAAAGCTCACCGGCACGTAGCGCCTTTGCCTACCAAACCGGCAACGCCACCGAATGTGCCCCACTTACTGCGGCGACGGGTTCGGGTTTGGTAGCCCAGCTATTGTAAGTCTATGACGTAACAGCGTAGTTTTCTCCAATGGAAGCAAAAATGCATTTTACTTCCGCCATTGGGGTAGGCTACTGTACGACGCTGTCGCGTCCGACGATCCCTGATCAAGTATCGATGGACGGATGTGAAGACGCAAAGACGCGGGAAACGGAACAGACGAAGACATATCCGGAGAATGCCCATGCCTGATGCCATGTTCACCGCCGAGGAACTTGCTTTGATCCGCCGGGCTTACGCCCATCAGGTGGCGGCAACTGCGGCAACGACCAACCCACGGATCGAGGCTGCCTTTGCCGTCGTCCCTCGCGAAGAGTTCCTCGGGGCGCCACCATGGCAGATTGCCGGTCTGGGCGGAGGATATCGCCCCCTGGGCTCCTCTGATCTGGTTCTTGCCTATCAGGATGTGCTGTTTGCCCTGCAGCCCGACAAGGGCGTTAACAATGGCAGTCCGTCTCTGCATGCCCGCCTCCTGGCGGAACTGGACGTCCAGATCGGTGATCGCGTCGCCCATATCGGTGCCGGCACCGGCTATTATAGCGCCATTCTCGCGGAGCTGGTCGGCGCCACCGGTCATGTCTATGCGGTCGAAATGGATTCCGGTCTGGCCGGCCACGCGCAAGCAGCGCTTGTCGATCGGACCAATGTCACCGTCATCACCGCCGACGGCAATCAATGGCCGCAACAAGATGTGGATGCGATCTACGTGAATTTCGCCGTCGGGCGACCGGCGGCGCCGTGGATCGAAAGGCTGCGACCTGGAGGGCGCCTGGTGTTGCCACTCGGCGTACCGCGCCAGGGCCGACCATCGAATGGCGGTCGTCATGCCTCCCATGGTGCCGCACTTCGTATTGAGCGTGGCGCGACCGGATTTGCCGCGCGTTGGATCGGCAATGCCTATTTCGTCTGCGCCGAAGGTGGGTTGGCGATCGACGAGAACGAGGTGGAGAAGCTCACGGCCGCCTTCAAGCGCGGCGGCATCGAATTCATCAAAAGCCTTCTCTGGAAGATCGAGCCGCGGGTAGGACGCTGCTGGTATATCGGCGACCAATGGGCGCTTTGCTACGACGACGCCTGAGACATTCATCGCGCAAGGGGCGGGCGCTCCGTCTCATGGGGAATGGAGGGCGACGCAGCCCACCTCCGATGTCGATGTCTCCGCCCTTCGGCCGGTTTGATCAGTTGAGGACAATCGAGACCGCGACGGCGCTAGACATCCAGTGCAGACGGCACGGGCGACAAGACGCTGAAGTCGATCTCGGGTCCGATTATCTTGAGGGAAGATATGTCTAGTTTCGCGATGAGGGTGCCTGGCCAGAATAGCGAGAGCCCGGCGCGGGAGAGGTGCGCCGGGCTTCGATAGTGACCGACAGCCTGGGAGGAGGATGCTGTCCGTCGGATCCAAGCGGCTCGGAGGGGGGAGCGCTTCGGTCCGCCATGAGGTAGTGCCGCACCGCGGCAAATTCAAGCCTTGTACGCGACCTCATCCCGGTGATGATGGACGAAGGGCGGGCGAGGCGCGTCACCGTGATAGCCTGCGGCTGGATTGGTGTGGTGTTGTCCGCGGACAACTTGCGCTGCGCCGTTGATCGTTTCTGAAGCGCCGGCCGCGCCTCGTAATAGTCACCTCCGGTTCCCTCCCCGCCCTTCTGGCCCTGTGCGGAGCGCGCGCCTGATGACCCCTGGATGGGCGGGCATCAACCTCCATAGCCGAACTGAACCCGGAGTGCGATGCATCGGGGTTCTGATACTTGGCGCTCCTACCGAGGGCCGCCAGTGTTCCTTGTTGAGGGCGTCATCCTCCAGCCTCCACCCTTTGGGGCGCGTGAGCCGTCGCGCTCCAAGTTGCGCCCCTGTTTCATTTGGCGTCGCTGCGGCCACCCCGTCCCTCGAGGCTCATGCGGAGCGCCTGAAGTCGGGTCTCTTTGGGGGGGCGGCCAGTTGTCCGCGGACAACTGGCCGGTGACCTTCTGCGCGACCCAATCCTTCGAGATCTTTGGCGGGGTCCCTCGTCCTGGGGATGCGGTCGGAGGTCTGGGCCGGGGAGCGCGCACCAACCCTGCGTCTGGGTCATTCGGCGCCGGCATTCCGCGTTGACGATTGAGTGCTGCAAGGTGCTGAGGAGGCCCTCTTGGGCCGGGACACGGCCTTCGTCAGCGCCTATACTCGAGGTGCGGTATCCCAATGCCCGCTGCTGAGCGGCAGGGTCCTCCGAAGTTCCATGTCGAAGGCGCCATCCTTCGGCACTCATCTTTCGGAGTTGCGCGCCCAAAAGCGGGAGCTGGAAGGGCTCACTCCAAGGTCTTCCGTTGCAGTCCATTTGGCGCGGTGCGGCCCTCTCGCCCTTAGGCTCCCAGCGAGGCGCTCAGGATAAGATGTGGCGTGACCCAAAAAGTCGTGCCCGGTTGTCAGGCGACAATCGGCATCAACTTCCGGCGTGCTAGGTGCGTCTCGATGTTGTCGGTGGCGCCTCTCAGGGGGAGGCTCGTAGACCGGCGCGGCTTCCTCATCGTCCGCAACAGAATCCCAACGCCTTCTGTTGCGGCCGGCATCCTCCGGCACCTACATTCAGAGGCGTGCAGGTCACGCCGGAGCCCCGACGGGCGCGCGCCAACGCCGCTGTCTGCATTCATTTGGCGTAGGCGCGTCTCAGGGCGAAGGCACTGTTTGTGGGCGCCGGCCTCCGCTTCCATGTCGAGCCAAACCTGCGGCGCGGCGCATCGAGACCCAGATCGCTGTTGTGCCAGTGAAACGGCGGAATCGTCCGCATTTCCTATTGAGGCGGCATCGCCAACGTTTCTCGTCCTGGGGGTGTAGTCGCAGGTCGCGGCCAAAGGACCTGCTCCATCGTTGCGCCTTGCATTCGTGCCGCGTCGTCACGCCCTATGCACCTTGGGAACCCGTCCGGGACCCACGATTGGTTGGCCGCGGACAAGGCCGCATCGCCAACATTACCAGCCGTGGTGCGCAGAAGATGGCGCGGGGCCCTGAAGGACGCGGCCCAAGCGGCTTCTCGCATCTGGCCGCGGCGGGGCGGCCGCTTGGTCCTTCTGCGCGCGGTACCGTCCAATGTTCCCCTTCCTGAGGTGAGTGAAGCTCTCGCCTCGTCCTTCAAGGCATCTACGGGGCATCTAAGGATCGGGGTCCTCTTGGGGGTAATCCTCTGTGCCAGTTGTTGGATAAGAGGCGGTTGTCCGCGGACAACGGGATGTCGTTCGGGGCTCTCCTTCTTCCCGTACTCCCGGCCGCTGCCGTCTTCCAAGTCGTTCACGTCGGGCGAACAGTGGCATCGTCGAGGTTGGGCCAGGACTGTTCCAGGCTTTGGATGGAGCCGCCCGTTCGCCGAGGTGGGCGCGCTGTTCGGTCGCGGATAAGGGGATCTGGCGCTGCTAAGCGTTGCCGCCATCACTGTTGTTGAGGCCGAGTGCTGGTTGGTTGCTGTTGTCCGTTCAACGGCTGCTCGGATGTCAGGCGCCAGTGTTGAGCGGGCGAAAGCGGGATCGACTGGCGGCATCTTGGGTCCAGGAAGTCGCGCGATAGGCGATTTCCGACCGTCTGGAGCTGCAATTCGCGGCGCCGCCCCCCGTGAGGTGGAGAATTACACGTGCGGTAGTAACAAAAGTAAACTCCACGTTTGGTTCCGTGACGAGAAGAAAAATGATTGTTATCAGATGGTTGTGGTCTGAGGCGTATCCGGGATCCACGGGCCGTTTATGGCGCTGACGGCCCCATTGCCCTCCCCTGCGTCAGAAGGCAGATGAGAAAGCACGGCTTGCATCCTTTTGCGGTACCCCGCGTTATCCACCCAGAAAATCAGACGATGGCAAATCAGGGGGCAGGGTAATGGCAGATGCGCTTCCACTCAAGAGGTTCACCATCGCCGCTGCGATGACGGCCGCGGCCGTCGGCGCATTCATGTTGATGCAGGCAAGGCAGGGCGGCCCGCTCGGCCCGCTCACAGAACCCCACCGCGCGATTGACGATCATGGTCGTAGCGCCACCGTGCCCGAGGCTATTCCGCTCAGCGGTCTTCGGGATGTGTTCTGGCGGGTTTACCATGAAGTCCTGAACGACCGGGTGACGCTCATTGCCGCGGGTGTGACCTTCTATCTGCTGCTGGCGCTGTTTCCCGCCATGGCAGCGCTGGTCTCTCTCTATGGGCTGGTTGCCGATCCGATCACCATATCCGAGCATCTTCGCGAACTGGCCGGTCTGTTGCCGCCGGGGGCCTTCGACCTCCTGGCCGATCAGATCAAGGAACTCGTCAGCAAGCGCGACAGCGCGCTCGGCATCACCTTCTTCGTCGGTCTCGGCATTGCGCTGTGGAGCACGCATAGCGGCACGCTGGCGATCTTCGATGCGATGAACGTGGCCTATGAGGAGGACGAAAAGCGCGGTCTTATCCGGCTGAACCTCGTCGGCCTCTGCTTCACCTTCAGCGCCATGCTTCTGATGGTGGTCATGGTGGCGCTTGTCGGCGTCATGCCGGTCGTCCTCTCCTATCTCTGGCTCGATCAGTTCAAGGAACATATGGCCCTTCTGCTGCGGTGGCCGCTGTTGCTGCTGGTCGTTGCGGTGGCGGTGACCTCAGTCTACCGCTTCGGCCCGAGCCGGGAGCCTGCCAAGCTCCGGTGGATGACGTGGGGTGCTGCTCTAACGACCCTCGCCTGGGCGGCCATGTCGCTTGCCTTCTCCTTCTATCTCGATCATTTCGCCAATTATAACGCCACCTACGGCACTCTGGGTGCGCTGATCGGCTTCCTCATCTGGATCTGGCTTTCGGTCGTCATTCTCGTCATCGGCGCAGAGCTCAACGCCGAACTGGAACATCAGACCGCCAGGGACACGACAACGGGCACACCGCTGCCGATGGGTGCACGCGGCGCCTATGTCGCAGACACTTTGGGCGAGGCCGTCAACTGATCATTGAGGAGCATCATCGATGACTGCTCCTCAGACTTGGTTTTGATGTATTTTGTCCTTGGGCAATCCCGACAGAGGAGACGATCATGACGGCCCCGCATCCTTCCAAAACCCATATCGGCAATCATGCACTGCATCCCGAAACGCAGATGCTGAATTACGGCTACGATCCCGAACTCTCGGAAGGGGCGGTCAAGCCGCCGGTATTCCTCACCTCCACCTTCGTTTTCAATTCGGCCGAAGATGGCCGCGACTTCTTCGACTACGTCTCGGGCCGCCGCGAGCCGCCGGCCGGGAAGGGCGCCGGTCTCGTCTATTCGCGCTTCAACCATCCCAATAGCGAGATCGTCGAGGACAGGCTTGCCGTCTACGAACGGACGGAAAGCGGCGCACTGTTTTCCTCCGGCATGGCGGCGATCGCCACCACCCTGTTGGCTTTCGTGCGGCCGGGCGATGCGGTCCTGCATTCGCAGCCGCTCTACGGCGGAACGGAGACATTGCTGGCCAAGACGTTCCTCAACCTCGGCGTCGCCGCCATCGGGTTTGCCGATGGCGTCAGCGAAAGCTCGGTGCAGAAGGCGGCGGACGAGGCGATGGCCAAGGGCCGGGTCTCCGTCATCCTGATCGAGACGCCGGCCAATCCGACCAACAGCCTGGTCGATGTCGCGATGATCCGGCGCGTGGCCGACGCGGTCGGCGCAAAGCAGGGGCATACGCCGATCATCGTCTGCGACAACACCCTGCTCGGCCCGGTCTTCCAGCGGCCGATCGAACACGGCGCCGATATCTCGCTTTATTCGCTGACCAAATATGTCGGCGGCCATTCCGACCTGATTGCCGGCGCCGTTCTCGGCCGCAAGGCCGTCATCAAGCAGGTCAAGGCGTTGCGCGGCGCGATCGGCACGCAGCTCGATCCGCATTCCTGCTGGATGCTCGGCCGCTCGCTGGAAACGCTGCAGCTGCGCATGGAGCGGGCAAACAGCAATGCGCGGGCCGTCGCCGATTTCCTGCGCGATCATCCGAAGGTCGAGAAGGTTCATTACCTGCCCTATCATGATTCGGATTCGCCGGCCGGCCGGACCTTCGCCGCGCAATGCACCGGCGCTGGCTCCACCTTCTCCTTCGACATTCGCGGGGGTCAAGCCGCCTCGTTCAAATTCCTGAATGGGCTGCAGGTCTTCAAACTGGCGGTCAGTCTCGGGGGCACGGAATCGCTGGCGAGCCACCCGGCCGCTATGACGCATTCCGGCGTGCCGGCCGATGTCCGCCAGCGCATCGGGGTGCTGGAATCGACGATCCGGCTGTCGATCGGCATCGAGCATCCGGACGATCTGATCGCCGACCTGGAGATGGCGCTGCAAGCGGCCTGAGGCGGTTTCTGTCGTGTCAATGCCCGGCGGCGCCGGGCATTGACACGACGACATCACTTGTCGTCGGTCGTCAGTTCTTTCTCGTCGGTATCCAGCACGAAGACGGCAAGCAGCCGTGCCGGCTTGGTCTTGCTGCCGTTTTTGCTGACGCTGTGATGATCGCCGGGAAATTCGGAAAAACTCTCACCGGCCTTATAGGTCTTCTCCGGCCCGTCATTCACCTTACTAGTGATCGACCCTTCGAGAACGGTGGCATAGATGAAGGCCGACTTGGGATGAGTATGGCCGGGCGAGGTACCGCCAGGCGCATATTCAACGAGCACGCCTTTCATGCTTTTGCCGGGAACATTGGGAAGCTTCTGGTCATAGACGACGGTGACCTTCGCTTTGCCGCCCGATGCAGCGTAAGCCTGCGCACCGGCTGCGAGGACAACGGCAAACGCGGCCGTCGAAACAATCTGTCTGAACATATGGGTCTCCTGCATTGATGGGAATAGTCGCGACAGTCGGCCGCCTCGCCTCAAGCGCTCTTTTTCTGCGCCGGTTGCCGGCTGAGCCAGTCGTCGAAGCGGATCCGGCCGAGCCGCGCCTTGGGCCCGGTTACCAGCGAATTGTCTTCGAGTTCGACGCCGAAATAGCGGGCGTGCGGATCAGCCATCACCTGGCGCGGATCGTTCGTCGCTTTCAGCAGGCGCGTGACGATGTCGGTGAGGCGGATTTTCTCCGGTCCACCGATCTCGATCGTGCCATTGACAGGCGCGGCCAGCGCCACCTCGGCCATGACGTCGGCGACATCGTCCGAGGCGATCGGCTGCACGTAGGCGGGCGACAGATGCACCATTTGCCCGACCGTGCCGGACTGGGCGATGCCGGCCATGAATTCGTGGAACTGCGTGGAATGGACGATGGTGTAGGGGATGCCGGAGCCCTTGATCAGCTCTTCCTGTGCCATCTTGGCGCGCATATAGCCGCTGCCCTGCAATCGCTCCATACCGACGATCGACAGCGCGATGTGGTGCTTCACGCCGGCGGCAGCCCCGGCCTTGAGCAGATTGCGGCCCGATGTCTGGAAGAATTCCAAGACGGCCTTGTCTTCGAAGGAGGGCGAGTTGGCGAGATCGAGCACCACCTGCGCTCCGACAAGCGCTTCCGCCAGGCCTTTGCCGGTGATCGTGTCGACGCCTGAATTCGGCGACGCCGCCAACACCTCATGTCCCTTGCTGCGCAATCTTTCCACGGTCTTCGAGCCGATGAGCCCGGTACCGCCGATAATGACGATCTTCATGGGTTAGTCTCCTTGTCGTTGCGAGGTTTTCCTCTGTTGACTTGCCTTTGCTGAAGGAAGGCGGGCAGGAACTGCTCTGCGTGCCGAAACCGCATGCCACGAGGCAAGCGGCTTCATCGGACGGAACCGATCGCCAGGAGAATGCGCCGGATCGTGGGCCTGAACCATTCTCTCTCGGTCGCTGTCGACCTATGCCAAGGCAGTAGGAAGGCTAGTCCTGCGGTCGAAGGTTCGTGCGGAAACGGAGAAGATCTGCGTCATCCGGCGTCACCGAGGGATGGGGCGGAAGGAGATGCTGCGGCCTCTCGATGCCCTTCGGATACTCGGGGACAAGAAGATATGTTGCGCGGATCTCCGATCCCGGCTCTCGCCTCTTCAGGAGAGCCTGACTGCCTCGAACAGCGCCGTCAGCCCGATGCCACCGCCGATCCCGATCATGGCAAGGCCGGTCGCGGCTGGTGACCAACCATCCCCGCGGATCAGTTGACTATATAGCCGGGTAACGAGAATCGCCCCTGATGCCCCGAACGGATGGCCGAGCGCCAGGGCGCCCCCATTGCCGTTGACCGCGTCGGCGGCGATGCCGAGTTGATCCAGCGATGCCAGAACCTGAGCCGCGAAGGCTTCGTTGAACTCGAAGGCGTCGATTTCGGAAAGCGAGAGGCCGGGCTGGCGCTGCATGAGCTTTTTAGTCGAAGCGACCGGCCCGATGCCGAGCAGGTTGGGGTCAACGCCGGCGGCGGCGCTGTCGATGAAGACGAGGCCTTTTTCGATGCCGAGGCTTTTTGCCATGGCGCCGCTCATGACGAGCACCAGGCAGGCGCCGTCATTGAGCGGGCAGGCATTGCCTGCCGTCACCGAGCCGTCGGCCAGGAAGACGGGCCGGAGGTTTGCGAGCGCCTGAAGGGACGTGCCCGGGCGCGGGCACTCGTCGCGTTCGATCAGCCCGTCGCGGGTGGAGATATCGACGATTTCGGGACGAAAGAGGCCCGCCTCGGCCGCCGCAACAGCGAGCCGGTGGCTGCGCAGGGCGAATTCATCCTGCCTCTGGCGCGAGATGCCGAAGGCACGCGCGACGTTTTCGGCGGCAACGCCCATCTCAGGGTCGCCGACCGTCTCGGGTGAAAACCGGGCGCGGCCGTAAAAGCGCGGCACTGCGCCATTGGCTTTCGGCGGTTCGACGCGCCATGGCGCGGTGCTGACGCTCTCGACGCCGCCGGCAAGAAAACACGCGCCGGCTTTCGCCTGGATCAGCCGGGCGGCGAGGATGATCGCTTCCAGGCCCGAGCCGCATTGCCGGTCGATAGCCACACCGGGCACCGCCATCGGCAGGTCTGCATGGAGGGCCGCGAGCCGGCCGATATTGCCGCCACCGCCCGCGGCGTTGCCGACGAGCACGTCGTCTATGTCATTCGGCGCAATGCCTGTTTCGGCAATGATCCGGCGGATGATCGGCGCAAGCAGGTCTTCGGCGGCGACCGTCGCAAGCGATCCGAAGGCCCGGCCGATCGGCGTGCGGTAAGCGGCAACCACGACCGGCTGCCAATCCTCGTCAGGCTGATAGGCGTAGGACAAGACCGTCTCCCGAAATGACCGATGCCTCTACCTCACCCCTCGCGATCTTGCCGCTGCTCGTCATCGGCCAAGAGGCGATATGGTAGAATTGCCTGGGGATCTTGAACCTCGCAAGCTTGGTCGCGCAATGCTCCGCCAGAATTTTCGGGTTCGTGGCCTCCCCCGAGACGACCGCGACGATCCGCTGGCCGTAATAGACATCCGGCAGCCCGAAGACGACGGCCTCCTCGAGCCCCGGGCAGGTTTTGAGCGCACTCTCGACTTCGGCGGGATAGACGTTGTTGCCGCCTGAAATCATCATGCCGCCTGCCCGGCCGATCACCCGCAGCATTCCCTTGGCATCGATCTCGCCGAGATCGCCGACCGTCGCGCCGGCCGGGGTGACCCGAAACGCCTGGCCGTCGTCGCCCCAGAGATAACCGTCGGCGATCAGATCGCTTCTGACGAAGATGGTGCCCGGCACGTCGGTGCCGACATCCTTTTCATCAGGACCCCGAATGGAAATCTCGACGCCGGGATAGGCCTGCCCCACCCGATCGATCGGAAAATCGAGCGCGCCGCCGACAAGGGTGGAGACGGTCATGAAACCGATTTCGGATGCGCCGTAATATTCGCGGATGCGCGCATTCGGAAAAAGCCGGCGCATGGAGTCGACGCCGTTCACGTCAAGCTTGGCGCCGGCAGTCAGGACATCACGCAATGAGGTCAGAGCAGGTTCGGCAGCGCAGGCTCCGGCAATGCCCGCAATGTGGGTCGGCACGGCGACCAGCCGTTCGATCTTTTCGGCGGAGAGAATGTGCGCGACGGCGGCAGCATCCCATTTCCTGACCGAATGGAAGGTGCCGCCGGCATCCAAAGCTTCGACCATGGCGTAAAGGGCCAGACCATGCGCCAGGGCGCCCGGGCACATGGTCGATGGGGCGTCTTCGAGCTCGAAAACCACGCGGCCGCGATCGAGACTGCGGCGCCACTGTTGGCGCGAGCGATAATAGGCCTTCGGCTCTGCCGTTGTGCCCGAGGTAAAGCCGATCAGGAAGATGCCCTCGGCATCATCAGGTAGATCGCCTTCCGTCTCCGTGAGATCGAAGGGCTCGGCCCCGGCGACGACGACAGCAATGCCGAGCCTGCGGCCGATTTCGGCGCTTGGGCTTGCATCGTCGTCGACGACAAGCACGTCAGGCGCCAGCCGCTCGACGATGCGCTCGATCCTTTGCGGCGGCATCATCGGGTCGATCACCGCGCAGGCATTCGGCAAGGCAGTGGCGGCAACGAAATATTCGGCGAAGCCGATATGGTTGCCGAGGCTGAGGGCGACAAGTTTCTCGACGCCGGGCAGATCGAGCGTGCGGCGGGTCGAGTGCGGCAATTCCTGGAAAAAGCGGTAGATCGCCTTGGCGCGCAGACAGAGTTCGCCATGGCTCAGGCAGCGGCCGTCGATCACCAGGGCCGGCTTGTCCGGCCTTTCCGTTGCATGTCGAAGAAGCTGCGCATGGATCGGCATGGACACCCGCTGGTTTGAAGATCGGCCGTCAGCCTAAGGCGGCTCTGGTGACGTCGGGAATGGGCGTCGGGCGGCTGTCGGAAAGGCCGACACAGACCCAGACGAGCCCCGCCGAGGCGCAATGGGCGCCGTCGCGCTGGCGAAAGAGTTCGATCCCAAAGGAGAGGCTCGTGCGCCCGATTTTTTCGACCGTCACCTTGGCTTCGACGATATCGTCGATGTCGATCGGGTTGTGAAAGGTGAGCTCCGCCTTCTTCACGTGATAGGCAACACCCGATGAGGTGTGGCGGAAATGGCTGAGGATTTGCCGGTGCCGTAGGAATTCGACGACGGCATCCTCGCAATAGTCGAGGTAAACCGAGTTATGGACATGACCATAGATGTCGATGTCTCGCATCGAGACCCGGAAGGATGCTAAAGGCCTGTCGTCAACACTCATGTGGTCACCGAAAATTGGTGGGCTGTTCTAACCGCTGTTGTCTGGGGGATGCAATGCAATATCAGGCGGTCGTGCGAAAATTCGGGCCAGCCGAGGAGGTCGTCGAGATCGAGCGGGCTGCGCTGCCGGTGCTGCGCCGCGACCAGGTGCGGGTGCGTCTCTTAGCTCGGTCGATCAATCCATCCGATATCATCACCATATCGGGCGCCTATAGCGGACGCACGACCCTGCCCTTCATTCCGGGGTTCGAAGCCTTCGGCGTGGTCGAGGCGTGCGGTGAAGAGGTTCATGGGCTTTCCCCTGGCACGCGCGTGCTGCCGGTGCGTAGCGCGGGCGGATGGCAGGAATTCAAGGATGCCGATGCCAGCTGGTGCCTTCGTGTTCCCGACACACTCTCCGACTTCGAAGCGGCGACCAGCTATGTCAACCCGATGACCGCCTGGCTGATGCTGCATAAGAAGATCGGCCTTAAACCGGGCATGCGCATCGCCATCAATGCGGCCGCCTCTTCGATCGGATCGATATTGACCGGCATGGCGAACGCGGTTGGCGTGGAGCCGGTGGCGATCGTCCGCAGTGAGGAATCCCTCCAGCGCCTGCGCGGCCGGCTCGAGACCATAATCGTCGACAAAGCGGACGGCGATCTCGCAGGGGGACTTGTCGGCAGGTCCGGGCTCGACGCAGTGCTCGACTGCGTCGGCGGCGCGCGCGCCTCGATCCTCGCAGATGCGCTCAAACCCGGCGGGCATTTCCTGCATTACGGCCTGCTTTCAGGAGAAAGCATCCCGCCGTCATTCTGGGCCGCCCATTCCGACATTGCCTTTTCCTATTGTCACCTCAGGGAATGGGTTCATGCCGAAGCGATGGGCGACGTGCAGCACGCCTATTCCCAGGTCGCCGCGCAGATCGCCTCGAAGGTCATCGCGACCGAAGTGCGGGAGGTCTTTCCGCTGGAAGAGATCGGCGAGGCGCTGCGCACCGCCCTTCCCTTCCGGGCGGGTGGCAAGGTGCTGCTCGCCTGATCGGGCAAGCACCAGCGGCGGTCGAATACCGAACGAGCAGCCAGGCGCCCGCCTCGTCCTTCGAAGGCCGCCTATAGCTGCGATCCGACAGGAAGATCCGTGTCCACCCCACACGGGATCTTTTCGTCGTACGACGAAAGGATACGTCGTGTGGCACGCCCCTCTGCCTGCGGGGCCTGGGCTCGCGCCATGTCGACCCGTCCTTCGGACCCCCACAGGTGGGGAGATCGTGGGGACCGGTTTGCCCAACCAACTCACCTCCCAATCACTTTGAGACGGTAGAGGGAGCGATTGTCCGACCACTTGCGGATCCCCCTTGTGGGTGAGATGCCCGCAGGGCAAAGGGGGTCGCACGCGGCAAAATGCCATTGCACTCGATCGCCAAGTTTTCTGTGGTTCCTGCCGCTTACGCAAGAGCTGAATATTTCTCTATATTGCCGGTCAGCAACTCTATGAAAAGATCCCTGGCAGGTTCGCGAACTGCTTTCATCCAGGCGACAGCGAGAGGCAATTTATGCATTGGTGCGTCGTGTTCGCGCGATAGCGGCAGATATTTCACGCCGCTTACCGCAAGCTTTGAGGTCCATTTCGGAACGATCGCCGACCCTATTCCAGCAGCAACGAGATTGATAATCGTCTGCTTTTCATCAGCGATCTGAGCAATCCTGGGACGCAATCCAATTTCGGAGAAGAGCTCCATCGTCAGATCATAGCTGTGGGGACGAGATCGTCGCTCAGGCACGATCATCGGCTCGTCTTGCAATTCCTGGACCGAAACCTCGCATTGGCTGGCGAATGCGCTACGCTCAGGAACTGCCACCACCGCAGTTTCATAAAACAACGGTTTCACCACGAGCGAAGCGCTCATTCCCTCTCTCGGCCGGATCAAGATCAGATCCAGCCGCCCCGCCAGCAGCTTGGGGATCAATCGGATCGACTTGTCTTCGACCAATTGCGTCGTCGTTTGAGGCGCTATTTCGCGAAAATCATGCAAAAGCATCGGAACGAGACCGGCTGCGGCGCTATCGATTGCACCGATACGCAGTATCGGCCCCGCAGAGTGCTTTCTCGATCTGATTTGGTCCGCGACCTCATCGAGGCGAGCAAGGACTGGCCTTACCTCTTTCAGTAACGCTACGCCGTCTTCTGTCAGGGTTACGCTTCTGGTCGTCCGGGTCAGCAGGCTCGTTCCCAACGATTCCTCAAGCAATCGCACATGGCGACCCAACGAGGCGGGCAGCAATCCAACGCTCTGGGCGGCTCGCCCGAAGTGTAGTTGTTCGGCGACGGCCGCAAAGCATCGCAGCTGCTCAAGTTCCATTCCAGTATCCAGATTATATCAGATAATTATATAATTATACGGTTGTTAACCTGACGGCAAGCCGCTTCTATAGTGTTTTCGGCGCGCTGAGGACGCGTCAATCGTTCCGCTGGGAGGAGTTTTCATATGTTCGAAACGCGCGTAATGCGCAAAGTTACCAGGCGCATCGTGCCATTCATTATGGTCTTGTATTTGATCGCGTTCATTGATCGCGTCAACATTGGTTTCGCCTCTCTGACGATGAACGCAAACATTGAAACGACCAACTCGATTGGCAATGTCGGCGGCTTTGTCGCGCCCTCGATGATCGGCTGGATCAAGGACACAACCGGACGCTTCGAGGGAGATCTTTACTTCGTTGCTGAGCTGTTGGTGGTCTCTGCTGCCGTCACACTGATCCTTTCGCGCACCGGACGCCGAGGTGCACATGCCAAGACATCGGCCCAACACTAAAATACCGAATGGAAAATGACGATGCGTGAATACAAGATTGCGGCCGTCCCCGCCGACGGTATTGGCCCGGAAGTGATAGCCGCCGGCCTGCAGGTTCTCGAAGCGCTCGAAAAGCGCAGCGGCGACTTCAAGATCCATGCCGAGACCTTCGACTGGGGGTCGGACTATTACAAAAGGCACGGCGTGATGATGCCGGCCGACGGCCTTGAGACCCTGAAAAAGTTTGATGCGATCTATTTTGGGGCGGTCGGCGCACCTGACGTGCCGGACCACATCACGCTCTGGGGGCTGCGCCTGCCGATCTGCCAGGGTTTCGACCAGTATGCCAACGTACGGCCGACCAAGATCCTGCCTGGCATTACACCGCCGCTGCGCAACTGCGGTCCCGGTGATCTCGACTGGGTTATCGTCCGCGAAAACTCAGAAGGCGAATATTCCGGCCACGGCGGCCGCGCCCATAAGGGATTGCCGGAGGAAGTCGGCACGGAAGTAGCGATCTTCACCCGCGTCGGCGTTACGCGCATCATGCGCTATGCCTTCAAGCTGGCCCAATCCCGGCCGCGCAAGCTGCTCACCGTTGTGACCAAATCGAACGCGCAGCGCCACGGTATGGTGATGTGGGACGAGATCGCCGCCGAAGTGTCCAAGGAGTTTACCGATGTTGCCTGGGACAAGATGCTGGTCGATGCAATGACCGTGCGCATGACCCTGAAACCGGAAAGCCTCGATACGATCGTCGCAACAAATCTCCATGCGGATATCCTCTCCGATCTGGCTGGTGCTCTGGCCGGTTCGCTCGGCGTTGCGCCGACTGCCAACATTGATCCGGAACGACGCTTTCCGTCCATGTTCGAGCCGATCCATGGATCAGCGTTCGACATTACCGGAAAGGGGATTGCCAATCCGATTGCCACCTTCTGGACTGCAGCGCAGATGCTGGAGCATCTGGGGGAGAAGGACGCGGCCGCGCGCCTCATGGCTGCTGTCGAACGGGTCACCGAGGCTGGCATCCTAACGCCGGATGTGGGTGGCAAGGCCACTACCCAGCAGGTCACCGACGCCGTCTGCGAAGCAATCGCCGGCTCCAACATTCTCGTGGCGGCCCAATGACGTGAAATGACGCGTTCGCCCGGGATGTGCTGCGCCGGATATTCGATGTAGCGGTTGCGAGCGCCGACCCTGCGAACGTTGTCACGCAGCATTTTCCGATCGCTCTAAGGGCAGATGCATCGTCGTCGGCGCGGGAAAAGGCGTCTGCCGCCATGGCCGTAGCGCTCGATGCGGTATGGAGCGACGTCGATCTCACCAGTGTCGGATAAAAAACCCGGGCGCAGCCGTAGCTACGCCCGGGCAAAAATGCGGCCGATCAGACGAGGTCGAAGCGGTCGGCGTTCATGACCTTGTTCCAGGCGGCGACGAAGTCCTTGACGAACTTCTGCTTGGCGTCAGCCTGGCCGTAGACTTCGGCGAAGGCACGAAGCTGCGAATGCGAGCCGAAGATCAGATCGACGCGGGTGCCGGTCCATTTGGCAGCACCCGTCTTGCGGTCGCGGCCTTCATAGACGCCGTCCTTGCCGGCGGCCGGAACCCACTGCGTGGCCATGTCGAGCAGGTTGACGAAGAAGTCGTTCGTCAGCGTCTCGGGGCGCGAGGTGAAGACGCCGTGCTCCGGGTTGCCTGCCTTCAGCACGCGCAGGCCGCCGACGAGGACAGTCATTTCGGGACCGGTCAGCGTCAGGAGCTGCGCGCGGTCGACGAGTGCTTCTTCCGGCTTCATGAACTGATGGCGCTTGCCGTTCACATAGTTGCGGAAGCCATCGATACGCGGCTCGAGTGCTGCGAAGGAATGCGCGTCAGTCTGGGCTTCGGAAGCATCCGCACGGCCCGGCGTGAAAGGCACGCTGATGGCGTTGCCGCCGGCAGCTGCCGCCTTTTCGACGCCGGCAGCGCCGGCAAGCACGATCAGGTCGGCAAGCGAGATCCTTTTGCCGCCAGTCTGCGCGGCGTTGAAGTCCTTCTGGAGGCCTTCGAGAACACCGAGAACCTTAGCGAGCTGGGCTGGCTGGTTGGCGTCCCAATCCTTCTGCGGAGCGAGGCGAATGCGCGCGCCGTTGGCGCCACCGCGCTTGTCGGAACCGCGGAAGGTCGAGGCCGACGCCCAGGCGGTCGAAACCAGTTCCTGGACGCTGAGGCCCGTCGCCAGAACCTTTGCCTTCAGCTCGGCAATGTCTTTGTCGTCGATCAGCGGATGGTCGACGGCCGGGATCACGTCCTGCCAGATCAGGTCTTCGGCCGGAACCTCGGGGCCGAGGTAGCGCACCTTCGGGCCCATGTCGCGGTGGGTCAGCTTGAACCAGGCGCGGGCGAAAGCGTCGGCGAACTCGCCGGGATTTTCAAGGAAGCGGCGCGAGATCTTCTCGTAGATCGGATCGAAACGCAGCGCCAGATCGCTGGTCAGCATGGTCGGCAGATGTTTCTTGCCGGCGTCAAAGGCATCCGGAATGGAGGCTTCGGCGTTCTTGGCCTGCCACTGCTTGGCTCCGGCCGGGCTCGTCGTCAGCTCCCATTCGAAGGCGAAGAGGTTTTCGAAGAAGTGGTTGCTCCACTTGGTTGGCGTCTGCGACCAGGTGACTTCGAGGCCAGCGGTAATGGCATCCTTGCCGACGCCGGTGCCGAAGGAGCTTTTCCAGCCAAGGCCCTGGTCCTCGATCGCGCCGCCTTCCGGCTCGGCGCCGATCAGGGACGGATCGCCGGCCCCATGCGTCTTGCCGAAGGTGTGGCCGCCGGCGATCAGCGCCACGGTCTCTTCGTCGTTCATCGCCATGCGGGCGAAGGTTTCGCGGATGTCGCGGGCCGAAGAGAGCGGATCGGAATTGCCGTTCGGGCCCTCGGGGTTGACGTAGATGAGCCCCATCTGCACGGCGCCGAGCGGTTCCGCCAGCTGGCGTTCGCCGCTGTAGCGCTCGTCGCCGAGCCAGGTGCCTTCAGGACCCCAGTAGAGTTCTTCCGGCTCCCAGACGTCGGCGCGGCCGCCGGCGAAACCAAAGGTCTTGAAGCCCATGGATTCGAGCGCGACGTTGCCGGTGAGGATCAGGAGGTCGGCCCAGGAGATGCGGTTGCCGTATTTCTGCTTGATTGGCCAGAGCAGGCGACGGGCCTTGTCGAGGTTGGCATTGTCAGGCCAGCTGTTCAGCGGCGCAAAGCGCTGCTGACCCTGACCGGCGCCGCCGCGCCCGTCGGTGATGCGGTAGGTTCCGGCGCTGTGCCAGGCCATGCGGATGAACAGACCGCCGTAATGACCGAAGTCGGCCGGCCACCAATCCTGCGAATCCGTCATCAGCGCGTGAAGAT
Organism: Rhizobium hidalgonense; assembly: GCF_002914525.1. Taxonomy (GTDB): domain Bacteria; phylum Pseudomonadota; class Alphaproteobacteria; order Rhizobiales; family Rhizobiaceae; genus Rhizobium; species Rhizobium hidalgonense. The sequence continues at coordinate 353,448 of NZ_LODW01000059.1, forward strand.
CCTGCTTCAGCGCATCGAGATCGAGCTTCTTGAACTCTTCGGCATAGTCGAAGGCCTGGCCGAGCGGATCTGCGCGGCCGGAATTGTGATGAAGAATCTGCACGTTCAGCTGGTTCGGCCACCAATCGCGGTTCGTCCGCGCGGTCGGAGCCTTGTGATGGGCAACAGGACATTTGCCTGCGCTGTCAGTGGGATTGTCCATGATCGTCTCCTTCATTGCTTGATCTGTCTGCCGTTTAAAAAGATGAGCCGGGCCGGCGCCCTACTCTCTCCCCTGAAGTCTTCATATCGGAAGCGTTCAATAATTTTAAGTTGGATTTACTGATTGCTGCGATAAGCTGAGCTTATGAAGAATCTTACCCTGAAACAGCTACGCTATTTTGAAGCCCTGGCAAGGGACGGCCGCTTCCGCCGCGCCGCCGATGCCTGCGCCATCTCCCAGCCGGCGCTCTCCATGCAGATCAAGGAACTCGAGCAGGAGTTGGGCAGCGAGCTCTTCGAGCGCAGCGCACGCCAGGTGAAGCTCACCCCGTTCGGCCAGACCTTTGCGCTCAGGGTCCGCGACATCCTGCGAGCGGTGGACGAATTGGGAGAATTTGCCCGTGCCTCGCGCGATTCCTTCCTCATGCGGCTGCGCATCGGCATCATCCCGACGATCGCGCCCTATCTGCTGCCGGCGATTATAAACGATCTCAACAAAAGCTTCGCCGGAATTCAGATCGATGTGCGCGAGACGCAGACGGGCAAGCTGGTTCACGAACTGGCGCAGGGCCAGCTCGACATGGCGATCGTCGCGCTGCCGGTGTCGGAACCCTCGCTGACCGAACTCGAGCTTTTCCGGGAAGAATTCGTGCTGGTGAGGCGGCAGGAGGATGGAGACAAGCCGGTGCCCGAGCGCGAGGCGCTGCGCGAAATGCGGCTGCTGCTGCTCGAAGAGGGCCACTGCTTCCGCGACCAGGCACTGTCCTTCTGCAAGGTCGGGCCCGCCCGTCCTCGGGAGATCATGGAAGGCAGCTCGCTCTCCACCCTCGTCCAGATGGTCGGCGCCGGCATCGGCGTCACGTTGATCCCGGAAATGGCCGTTCCCGTCGAAACGCGCTCGGCCCAGGTTTCGATCTCCCGCTTCCCGTCGCCGCAGCCGTCGCGAACGATCGGCATGGTCTGGCGCAATTCAACGCCGATGGCCAAACAGCTGCAGGAGGTGGCCGAGGCGGTGCGCCGCTCGGCCGAAGCGATGCGGGAACAGCATGCGGGTGGGTGACGGACGACAGTACGGTTGGCGCCCAAGACCTCTTCTCACAAAGCGAGGGCTGCCGGGCCGCATCACTTCACACGATGGCCATCGTATCAATCCGTCGACACTACGACCCGCCAGGCTGCACCTTTGACAACAAGGACCAAAGCGTCGGAACGAATCTGAAAGATGCGACGCTTCAGGAACGGCGCTTGAACGTATGCTCCGCAGCCGGAAATTTTCGCGACCTGACGTCGTCGGCATAGGCGGAGGCGGCTGCGGCGATCCTCTTGCCGAGTTCGTCGTAGCGCTTGACGAAACGGGGGGTGAAATCGTTGAACAGCCCCAGAATGTCGTCTGACACCAGAACCTGGCCGTCGCAGGCGGAGGACGCGCCGATACCGATGGACGGTATGTGGATGGCCGAAGTCACCTCTCGGGCGAGCGGTTCCACCGTGCCTTCGACGACGACGGCAAAGGCGCCCGAGCCGCCGATCGCGTGCGCGTCACGCCTGATCTTCGACGTCTCGTGTTCGGTATGGCCGACGGAGCGATAGCCGCCTGCAGTTTGCACCTGCTGCGGCATCAGGCCGATATGCCCCATGACCGGGATGCCCCGCTTCGTCAGAAAGGCGATCGTCTCGGCCATCTCCTCGCCGCCTTCCAGTTTGACCGCATCGCAGCCGGTTTCCTGCAGGATGCGGACGGCATTGCGGAAGGCGACCTCTTTCGATTCCTGATAGGTTCCGAACGGCATGTCGACGACGACGCAGGCCTTGGCGACGCCGCGCATCACCGCCTTGCCATGGGCGATCATCATCTCGAGCGTGACGCCGATGGTGGTCTCCATGCCGTAGAGCACCATGCCGAGCGAATCCCCGACCAGCAGGAGGTCGCAATGCTCATCCAGCAACCGCGCCATCGGCGTCGTATAGGCGGTCAGGCAGACGATCGGTTTGCCGCCCTTCATGGCTGAGATGCGGGTCGGCGTCAGACGCTTTTGAGATCCGGTGGCGCTCATTTCGTCACTCCCCATCCCGGCTGGCCCCTTCCCTGCAGGCCCTTCCCGCCGGTAATCCCGGCAATCCGGTTGTTGCGGACGACCCGGTTGTCGAGGAGCCGCGTCGAGCCGAACCGGACGAAAAGAGCCACGACGACAGGCTCGTCGATCGAGCTGACCTGCTCAAGCGTCGAAGCGTCCCTGACGGCGACGACTTCAGGCTTTGCCAGCGGCTCGCGGCCGAGAAATTCCGTGAGCTTCGCTTCCAATTCCTTGGCATCCGTCAGGCCATCGGCAACCAGGCGCTCGGCCTCGTCGAGGGTCAGCGGGACGATCACCGCGGCGCGCCGCTCCTCCGGGCTGAGATAGACGTTGCGCGACGACAAGGCGAGGCCGTCGCCGTCCCTGACGGTCGGCACCGATATCACCCGCACCGGCACTGCAAGATCTTCCACCATGCGTTTGATGATGACGACCTGCTGATAGTCCTTCTGGCCGAAATAGGCGGTCTGCGGCTGCACGATGTTGAGGAGCTTGCAGACGACGGTGGCCACACCGGCAAAATGCCCGGGCCTGACCGCGCCTTCGAGCTCGCGGCCGAGATCGGGAACATCGACGACGGTCTGCATCGGACGCGGATACATGTCTTCGACATCGGGCGCGAAAAGGAAATTGACCCCGGCCTGCTTGAGCATGCCTGAATCGCGTTCGAGATCGCGCGGATATTTGCTGAGGTCTTCGGCTGGGCCGAACTGCAGCGGATTGACGAAGATCGACACGACGACGAGGTCGTTCTCGGCCCGGGCGCGCGATACGAGCTCCATATGGCCGGGATGGAGGTAGCCCATCGTCGGCACCAGGCCGACGGTACGCCCCTGGCGCTTCAGCGCATCGAGCGTGTGGCGCAGCTCGTCGATACTCGAGAAAACCCGCATATATCCTCCCCGCGGCCGGTCACTCATCTTGGGCGCGGATAAGAAGTGTAATCGATGCTTGAGGTCAATGCACATTCGGCGATAAAAACGATTAGATGGAATGGCAGGCCGATCAGACCAGCCTATATCTGCGCGAAAATGGCGGCTTGCGGCAGGACCGGCAATGTGCGAACTGCGCCGAATTGGCCCCGCCCGTATCACAGTCGGTCGCTATGGAGGATGCATGGACAAACACTGGAAGATCAGCGGGCCGATTGCGGCAGCCGAACTCGACGTGGAGAAGGCAAACGCGATCAACATGCTGTTGATCCGGCCAGTCGGCGTACTTCCCGCCAAGCCGGGAGACCCTGTCCTCCCCTTTGCAGTCGGCCTCTTCAACGAGCTGCGCCAGCTGCTGAAACCCGATGCCGGCGTGACAACGCTGAGGCGCGCAACAGCTGCCTATGTCCATTGCCGGCGCTATTATTTCGCCAGCGCCCAGTCCGATTCCATGCGTCATGACCTGGACGGCAAGCCGGTCGAACCACTGTCGCCAGACGATCGGCTGGTCGCGCAAAAACGCTTTCTGAACCTTAAGCGGAATGCGGGCACGGCCGAGGCGCCCGAGGACCCGGCTCCGGCTCGCCCTCCCCTGTTGAGCAAGAACGAACAGATTCGCGCGGTCCTTCTCAGCAGGAAGAACTCGTCAGTCCAAGCGGAATGAGATTGGGTTTGCCATATCCCCTTTCTCGTTTATGCATTTTTCGGCAAGACTGAGAGATTTGGTTCGCCATAAATGTTTGGTGGGTTCGGGCTTGGCTCTTGCATCATCAGCAATGTCGATGGGCTAGGTCATCTTCAAAATCGCGGCGAGGAGAAACGCAGCATGACGAAAACCACCTTGACGATTGCCGACCTGCATGGGCGGGTCGAAGCCATCTTCCGCAAGGCCGGCCTCAATGCCGTGCAGGCCGGGGCGCTTGCCCGCGTTATCGTCGCCGGTGAGCGCGACGCCTGCAAATCGCATGGGATTTACCGCATCGAGGGCGCGCTGCGCACCGTCAAATCAGGCAAGGTGAAGCCGGACGCGGTGCCCGAACTGGACCTCAACGAAGGGTCCGCCATCGTCAAGGTCAATGCCAAGGGGGGCTTTGCCAATGCGGCCTTCGAACTCGGCGTGCCGGCGCTGGCCGAACGCACACGCAAGCTCGGCATTGCCGCCCTCGTCATCAATGATTGCAGCCATTTCTCCGCGCTCTGGCCCGAAGTAGAGGCGGTGACCAATGAGGGTCTTGCCGGCCTCGTCATGTGCCCGAGTTATGCGACCGTCGCGCCCGCCGGCGGCAACAAGCCGCTGCTCGGCACCAACCCCTTCGCCTTCGGCTGGCCGCGCAAGGAGATATCGCCATACGTGTTCGACTTTGCGACCTCGGTTGCCGCCCGCGGAGAAATCGAGCTGCACCGCCGCGCCGGCAAGCAGCTTCCCGAGGGCTGGGCGATCGATTCCGACGGCAATCCGACGACCGATCCGGAAGCCGCCCTTGCCGGCGCCATGCTGCCCTTCGGCGGGCACAAGGGATCGGCCATCGGCACGATGATCGAGCTCCTCGCCGGCATCATGATCGGTGATCTCACCAGCCCGGAGGTGCTCGACTATCTCGGCACGACGACACTTGCCCCCTTCCATGGCGAACTCATCATCGCCATGTCGCCGCAAGCCTTCGCCGCCGGCCGGCCCGGCGATCCCTTCGCCCGCGCCGAGCTGCTCTTCGAGGCCATCGTCGGAAGCGGCGCCCGCCTGCCTTCGCAGCGCCGCTTCGCCGCCCGCCAGAAATCCGAGACGGAAGGCGTCGCGCTGACGGCCGCCGAGTTGGAGCTGCTTGACCGTCTTTTCGAAAAAGGTCTCGAAGCGGTCTCCTGAGGGCCTCTTCCTTATACTGGTGACAAAAGAGAAGGCCCTCCGCGAGGAGGGCCTTCTGCTTGAGGGGGATCGTGAAATTATCCCTTGTATTTCTGCACGGCGCCCGGCAGCTTGCTCCACTCGGCGTACCACGTATCAAACAGCTTCAGCTGGGCTTCGACATAGCCGCGCTGGCTTTCGGAGAGCACGTCCGTCTCGTTGAAGTGCAGCGTGTATTCCGTGTCGCCCTTCAGCACCATCATATGCTTGAAGTAGAGAACGAGGTCCGGGCCTTCGTCGAAGGAGGAGAGCACGGCCAGCGCCGATTCCAGTTCCAGCGCGCGCCGGCGGGCATCCGGATCGCCGGCGGCCGCGGCCTGGGCGAGGTTGCACATGTGGATGACTTCCTTCGGCAGCACGCAGCCAATGCCGGTGATCGCGCCGACGGCGCCGCAATTGACGAAGCCATGGAAGACGCAGGTGTCGACGCCGATCATCAGCGAGACGTCATCGTCGCGGCTGGTGATGTTTTCGGCCGCATAGCGCATATCGGCCGCACCGCCGAATTCCTTGAAACCGACGAGGTTCTTGTGGTCCTGGCGCAGCGCGAAGAACAGCTCGGCGCGGGTGGCAAAGCCGTAATAGGGGCTGTTGTAGATGACGGCCGGCAGGTTCGGGGCGGCCGAAAGGATCGCCTTGAAATGGTTCTTCTGGGCGGCGACGACCGTGCCGCGCGACAGGACGCGCGGGATCACCATCAGGCCCTGGGCGCCGACCTTCTGGGCGTGCGCAGCATGCGCAACAGCCGAAGCGGTATTGACGGCGCCCGTGCCGACGATCACCGGAATGCCGGCCTTCACCAGACGCTCAACGCCCTGCATGCGCTGTTCGTCCGTCAGTAGCGGCCAGTCACCCATTGAGCCACAATAGACGACGGCGGACATGCCTTTTTCGATCAGCTCCTTGCCCTTGCGCACCAGTGCGTCGAAACCCGGCGTGCGGTCGTCCTTGCAGGGCGTCATCAAAGCGGGAATGACGCCGGAAAAAATTGTAGCCTTCATGTCGATTTCCTCCGCGGCTTGGTGGGAAGGTCGGCCGCCAAGGTCGCCGACCCGTTCGACGGTGGGATAGCATCTTGTGTTCTATTTGTCGACAAGAAAAATACAAGACCTATAGCGCTATGTCGAGCTTGCCGTTGCGACTGAAAAGTTTCTGCACCTGGGCGACAATCTGTTCGGCGTGCACCTTGCCCAGTCGATCGGCCTCGTCGACATCCCGCGCTTCGATCGCGGCAATCATCTCGGCATGTTCGTCGACGAACTGCTGGGGAAAATGCTCGTCGTAGGACTGGTAGTAAAGGCGGAGAATGCGACGGCCTTCATCAAGCAGCCGGCGAAAAAGCCCGGTGAAATACGGATTGCGCCCGGCTTCGGCAATGGCGGCGTGGAAAGCGGCGTTGGTTGCGATCATCGCCAGCGTGTCGCGTGCTTCGATTGCCGCCGCGTAGTCCTCGTGGAAGCGGCGGATAGAGGGCAGGTCCTCGAGACGATGGTTCTGCGCCGCCAACCGCGTCGTTACCCGATACATGAGAACAAGGGCGTCGAAGAACGTACTGAGATTGAGAAAATCGATATTCGACACCATGGTCGAGCGGTTCGGCAGCGTTTCGATCAGCCCGTCACCGGCCAGGCGGACCAGCGCTTCGCGGATCGGTGTCCGCGACATCTTGAACCGCTCCGCCAACTGCACTTCGTCGATCGGGCTGCCGGGCGCAAGTTTCAGGTCGAGTATCTCATCGCGCAGCAGGTCGTAGACCATTTTCACGCCCGAACCGCGTTTGCGTTCGGGAAGAGAGCCATTGTCGATGTCGGGCATAAAAACTCCTCTTGTCGACACGACAAATACAATGAGTTTCAAGCTGCATCAAACCTTCAAATGCGTTTACATCCCCGGAGCATCGCCACCCGCGATTATGCCGCATATTCTCAGCCTCGGCGCTCTGTTTCGTAGGGCTCGAGAAGTTCTAAGCGATGTACCCGCGTATAAGCGAATCTGGCGTAACGCATGTTGCGGAAACATAAAATATATATTTATTATAAGTGGTTAGGTTACGTTGTGCCCCGGCAGCAGCAAAAGCCGACCCAGTCGATAGGATTGCGACATCGTCCGGTTCGACCGGTCCTGCAGAGCGTGCTATCTGAAGTCACCGATGACCAACGGCATCGATCGAGGGATACGACCGTCCTTAGCTATCGAGCAGTCGCCCCATCATGTGCCGGATGTGATTTTGAGCGCCGAAAAAGATGGCGGCAACGATGAGTGTCTTGCGGTCCACCACCGGCAGAAACCAAATTGCCGCCTTGTCGCGCCGCACAAACCGGATGCCCGCATAAATATCGGATCGTAAAGTTCCGATGAAGGGTGTTTCGGTAAGCCGTTGTATGGACGAGCGCAATTCGCGAACGCGGCCCGCCGCACGCTCCAAGGCCTCGTCCTCACTATCGCCGAGATCGCTGTAAGCGGCGAAGAGATGGTCGAATATAAGTTCAAAATCCTGTTCCGCTTCGCGGGAATATTTAAGGCTCCACACGAAGAGCTCGCCGTTTCCGCTCGATCATGTCGTCGACGGCGGCCCCCATTGCATCGTCCGATAGCATAGGTCCGTTCAACCGCCGTTGGATCAGTTCCCGAAGGGCTTCCGTTTCCGCCATTTCGGTCTCGGTTTTTTGCCTGAGAAGCTCCAAACCTTGCTGCAAAACCGAACTCAGACTTGAGTACCGCCCATTCTCGACAAGCGATCGGGCAAACGCATCCTGCTGCTCGGTCAGCGAGATCGATGATTTCACGCTCATGATGATCTCCTTTGCTTCAAAGATTGCTACTCAGTCGCATATGTCAAGAGGTTTTGTGATCTGCGGCTATCGATAGAAAGCCATCTCACTTGATTTTTTACGCAGATCGCCAATGAGATGCCACTTGGAGCCACCGCGAGCCCATCGGCCCCGGCATTGCGGCTGACTGGAATTTCGAGTGATGCTGCCGATATTGGCATTGCAGACAATCTCTGATCTAGTCTCGGCCTCTAGGCCCGGCAGTTCAGCCGCAGGCCTCATGGCATTCGAAACGAGCGAGAGCCGTATCTCATGACCACGCACCGCTTCATTCCAACGATCTTTCACAATGTCATTGGCTCGCTCCCGCCGGCCCTGCGCATCGCCGACGGCGATACCGTTGTCACTGAGACGCTCGATGCTGCCGGCCATGACAAGAACGGCGTCAAGCAGGCATCCGGGCCCAATCCGATGAACGGCCCGATCTTTGTGGAAGGCGCCGAGCCCGGGGATGCGCTGAAAGTCGAGATCGTCAGCATGATCCCGACCAGGGACACGGGGTTTACCCGCAGCGTCGTCGCCGCCAATGTTGTCGATCCCGAAGTTGTCCGCGAACTGCCGCCGCGTGATATCGCCATCTGGACGATCGATCGTGAGGCATTGACCGCCAGGCTTTCCGAGCCGGTTGCCGGTCTTGAAAATCTCATTCTGCCTCTCGCCCCGATGATCGGCTGCTTCGGCGTGGCGCCCAGCCTCGGCCAGGCGATCTCGACTGCGACCAGCGGCGAATATGGCGGCAACATGGATTATCGCCGGTTCGGTCCCGGCACCACGGTTCGTTTTCCGGTATCGGCTGCCGGCGCCTTGTTTTTTCTCGGCGACTGCCATGCCGTGCAGGGGGATGGCGAGATTGTCGGGACCGGCATCGAGACCACCTTCGAAGTCACCGTGCGGCTGACGGTGGAAAAGAAGGCCGGGCTGGTCTGGCCGCGCGGAGAAACCGCCGAAGACATCTTCACCATCGGCAACGCCCGGCCGCTTGATCAGGCACTTCAGCATGCGACCAGCGAAATGTTGACCTGGCTGGCGTCGGATTATGGCCTGGACAGGACGGCGGCCAGCCACCTGCTCGGCCAGGTCGTGCGTTACGACGTCGGCAACGTCTTTGATCCGGCCTATACCATGGCCTGCCGCGTTGCCAAGAAATGGCTGGTTCGCCGATAGGCGATCGTTAGCGCGCGGTTCTCAATCGTGCCGTGACAGGAAAGTGGAAACAGTCGCCAGACAAAGCTGCTTTTCCTCGACATGCGGCATATGGCTGGAATTTTCGAACAGCACCCATTCGCAGCCGGGAACACGTTCGAGGTAGGGCCTGACTACCAGCGGGGTCGCCTCGTCGTATTTTCCCGAGATCAGCAGTGTCGGGGCTTCGATGCGATCGAGCCTGTTCTCGATCGTCCAGTCCTTCATCGTGCCGATGACGTGAAATTCGGTGGGGCCGTTCATGTTGCGGTATACGGTGTTGTCCTCGTCCATGATCGCGAAGGTCCGCGACACTTCGGGCGGCCACGGCACGACACGGCAGACATGGCGGTCATAAAAGACGCGCGAGGCGGCGATATAGTCCGGGTCGGACAGGCTTCCCGCCAGCTCGTGCTTCAGCAGCGTGTCCTGCACCTCCTTCGGCAGTTCCTGCCGCAGCCGGTTGGCCTCCGAAACCCAGGTGTGCATGTTGGCCGGCGAATTGGCGATGACAAGCGCCTTCAGGCCCTGTGGCCGGCGCACCGCATGTTCGGCGCCGAGTATGCCCCCCCAGGACTGGCCGAGGAAGGCATAATGATGCTGGATGCCGAGATGGGCAAGCAGCGCGTCCAGCTCTTCGAGAAACAGGCCGACCGTCCAGAAATCCGGGCCCTTTTCCGGAAGCCGGGTGGAATTGCCGTTGCCGAGCTGGTCGTAGTGGATGACCGGGCGGCCGTCGAGCGCGGCGATATCCTTGAAGGAATCGACATAGTCATGCGTGCAGCCGGGCCCGCCATGGGCGACGATGAGGGGCAGTTTGCCGCTCGTCAGCGAACCGGTGATGCGATACCAGGTGCGATAGTCGCGAAAGGGAAAATAGGCTTCGTTGGTCACGATTTCGGCCACCGGCGTCTCCATCTCTTGGCATCTCGAAGACCAATAGCGTGGCGGCAGCGGCGAAGGCAGCTATCACAAGTTATAGGGTGGCCAGTTCTGGCTCGGCCGGTCTTCGAGCAGGCGGTAATGGGTGGCGCGCACCACGGCCTGGGTGCGGTTGCGGGCGCCGAGTTTTTTTGCCGCGGCGTTCAGATGCATGACGACGGTCGGCACTGAACGGCCGATAATGCGGGAAATTTCCTTGGCGGAATACCCTTCTGCGGAGTGGCGCAGGCACTCGCGTTCGCGTTCGGTCAGGCGAACCGTGCCGACGCTCTTCGCCGTCTTGTCGAAAAGCGAATAAGCGGTCTCGTGGAAGACATGGGCGAGCAGGTTGAAGTCGGCGATATAACGCAGCGCATGCCGCTCGAAATCGTCGTTTCGGCCGAAGCGGATGCCGGTGACGGTTGCATAGTCACCGCGCGGCATATGCACCGGCACGGTGACGCCTGTGGACATGTCGCGTTCGTTCAGGTAGCGCGCCACGGGCGCCGTATCGTCGCTCATGAAGCGCTTTATCAGCGTGTCGGCGTCGGTGTCGTAATTCCAGAAGAACGGCGCGGAGGTGCGCAGCGCCACCTGCTGCACCGGATCGATGCGGAAATAGCCGCGATCGAACCAGTAGTCGTGCATGTCGTCGGAGATGTTCCTGAGCTTCAGCAGCGACGGTATCATGATCGCGCCGTCGAGATCGTAGGGCACCGGCGTATAGTCGTAGATCAGTGCCTCGAAGCCGAGCTGCTTCATCGCTTCGAAGGCCTGGTCGATCCGGCCGTCCAGCGTTTCATGCGCCGTGAACTGCCGTCTGATCGTTCCGATGTCGTCAAGCATGAGCAGCTCCCCGGTTCGAAATGCGCCCTACCCTATCACTTCTTATAGCTGGCACGGCACGCGATTTACGATAAAAATTTAACCATGCCCAAATATTGAGCAAGCGAAATTTTCTGCCGGAGCAATCAATGTGGCGTGAAATACAGCCGGACGCGCGGTTCGACATCGATGTCGATGGCCATCGCGTCGTTGCCTATAGCTTCGGGACCGGCGACGAGACGGTGTTCTGCCTGAACGGCGGTCCCGGCCTGCCTTGCGATTACCTGCGCGAGGCGCACTCCTGCCTCATCGACAAGGGTTACCGCGTCGTCGCCTTCGACCAGCTCGGCACGGGCGCCTCCGACAGGCCTGACGATCTCTCGCTCTGGACGATCGGCCGTTATGTCCAGGAGACGGAGACGGTGCGCAAGGCGCTGGGGCTCGGCAGGGTTCACATGCTTGGCCATTCCTGGGGCGGGTGGCTGGCGATCGACTATGCGCTCACCTATCCCGAGAACCTGAAGACGTTGATCCTCGAGGATACCGTCGCCGACATGCCGCATCTGATCTCGGAACTGGAACGGCTGCGGGCCGCGCTCGGTCCCGAAACCGTCTCGATGATGCAGAAACACGAGGCGCAGGGTACCTACAATCATCCGGAATATCTGGCCGCCGTCACCATCCTCAACTACCGCCATGTTTGCCGCCTGCCGGAATGGCCGGCACCGGTGCGCCGCTCGCTCGACGATTGGAATATGGGGCCCTACGCGACGATGCAGGGACCGAACGAGTTTCTTTATATCGGCAACCTCAAGGACTGGAACCGCATCGCCGATCTGCCGCGGCTGACGCTACCGGTGCTGATCACCACAGGAGAGCATGACGAACTGACGCCGGCCTGCGCGCTCAGGATGAAGCTTGCGCTGCCGAATGCCGAACTCAAGCTGTTTGCCGATGCCAGCCACATGCCGTTCTATGAAAACCCGCAGGACTATTATCCGGCACTTCTCGATTTTCTCGCTCGGAACAAGGCACACTGATGCAAGAGGAAGCGGACCGAAGCCGACGAAGACAGAGGGGCGATCGCCGTCATGCATCGCTATAAATTCGTTCTGACGCGACCGCTGCAGTTCCTGCCCGTCATTTTCGGTATCAGCGTCATCACCTTCATTCTCGTCCGGTTGATCCCCGGTGATCCGGCGCGCAACATCCTCGGCACGCGCGCCACACCGGCTGCCCTTGCCAGCATCCGTGCCCAATACGGTCTCGATCAGCCGATGTGGCTGCAATATGTCTATTTCCTCAAGAACCTCGCCAATGGCGAGATGGGCAAGTCGATCCTCTACAAGATCGACGTGTTGAAGCTGATCGTCACCCGCATCGAGCCGACGCTTGCGCTCGTCGTCTCCAGCGTCGTGCTGTCGGTGCTGATCGCGGTGCCGATGGCGGCGATCGCCGCGCGCAATGCTGGCCGGGCGCCCGATCATGCGGTGCGCATCGTCTCGACCTTCGGCATCGGCTTTCCGCCCTTCTGGCTGGGGCTGATGCTGATCATCCTCTTCAGCGTCGAACTCGGCGTGCTGCCGGTTTCGGGCTATGGCGCCACGCTCGGCGAAAAACTGTCGCATCTCGTGCTGCCGAGCCTGACGGTGGCGCTGTCACTGTCGACCGTGCTGACGCGCAGCCTGCGGGCGGCGATGATCGAGCAGCTGAAATCGGATGTCGCGACCGCGGCGCGCGCCCGCGGCATGCCGGAAGGCATCGTCTTCTGGCGGCATGTCTTGCCGAATTCGCTGGTGCCGACGATCAACCTGCTTGCCGTCAACATCGGCTGGCTGATCGGTGGCACGGTGGTGGTCGAGAGCGTCTTTGCGCTGCCCGGCATGGGGCAGCTTCTCGTCAGGGCGATCTTCTCGCGCGACTACATGGTGGTCCAGGGCGTCGCCATGGTCTTTGCCTGCGCCACCGTGCTCATCAACTTCATCGCCGACATCGTCACCGTCGCCGTCGATCCGAGGGTGAAGCTATGAGCATCGAGGCGATCGCCCCCGCATCCCCAGGCTGGCGCCGGTTCTTCGTCCGGCGGCCGATGCTTGTGCTCGGTGCCGGCCTGCTGCTGTTCTTCGTGCTGGTGGCGATCGGCGCGCCTCTTATCGCGCCCTACGATCCGATCATGCAGAATGCCGAGGTGCGCCTGCAGGCGCCTTCGCTGTTGCACCCGTTCGGCACCGACAATTTCGGCCGCGACATCCTCTCCCGCGTCATCTCAGGTGCGCGCCTCGACCTGCAGATGGCGCTGATCGGCGTCATCTTCCCCTTCCTGATCGGAACGACGGTCGGCACCATTGCCGGCTTCTTCGGCGGCATCGTCGATGCGCTGTTCATGCGCCTCGTCGATATCATTCTCGCCTTCCCCTTCCTCGTGCTGATGCTGTCGATCATCGCGATCCTCGGCCCGGGCCTCGGCAGTTTCTATATCGCCATGGCGCTGGTCGGCTGGGTGTCCTACGCACGGCTGATCCGGGCGCAGATGGTGGTGCTGAAGGGCAGCGACTACGCCGTGGCCGCCGTCAGTCTCGGCTTCAGCCGCCCGCGCATCATGTTCCGCCATTTGCTGCCGAACGCGATCGCCGGCTCGATCGTCTTTTCGATGTCCGACGCGACGCTGGTGCTGCTCAGTGGTGCGGCCGTCAGCTATCTCGGCCTCGGCGTCCAGCCGCCGATCGCCGAATGGGGCGTGATGGTCGCCGAAGGCCAGAGCTTCATCACTACGGCCTGGTGGATCACCGTGTTTCCCGGCCTCTCCATCGTTTGCCTCGCCTTCGGCTTCAGCATGCTGGGCGATGCGCTCGGCGAATTGCTCGGGGTGCATGAATGAACGGCTCCGTGCTCTCCGTCCGCGATCTCACAGTCAGGGCGCATGCCGATTCCGGCCCGCGCACGCTCATCGATGCGGTGTCGCTCGATCTCGGCAAGGGCGAGATCCTCGGTCTCGTCGGCGAAAGCGGCTCGGGCAAGAGTCTATTCTGCCGTTCTCTGGTGCGCCTGCTGCCCTCCTCGCTGCTGACGATCGAAAGCGGTAGCGTGCTGCTCGAAGGGTGCGATCTCATGCGGGTCGACGATAGCGAGATGCTGAAGGTGCGCGGCGGCGAGATCGGTATGATCTTCCAGAACCCAACCAGCCATCTCGATCCGGTGATGCGCATCGGCGACCAGATCGCCGAGGGCATCCGCTATCATCAGGGTTTCGGCGCCCGCGAGGCCCGCGCGGCAGCGACGGAAATCCTGGCGCAGGTCGGCTTCCCCGATCCCAAGCGCCAGTACGACAGCTATCCGCACGAATTTTCCGGCGGCATGCGGCAGCGCGCGATGATCGGCGTGGCCCTTTCCTGCAATCCGAAAATCCTGATCGCCGACGAGCCGACCACGGCGCTCGACGTGACCATCCAGGCGCAGATCCTGCGGCTGTTGATCGACATTCGCGACCAGCGCGGCCTGTCGATCATTCTGATCACCCATGATCTCGGCATCGTCGCCCAGACCTGCGACCGCATCGCCGTGCTGCGCGGCGGCAAGCTCATCGAAGAAGGGCCGAAGCGGGCAATCCTGGCGCGGCCGCAGCATCCCTATACGATCAACCTGATCAACAGCCACCCTTCCCTGCCGGGCGGGATCGCAGCGCCGCCGCTCGAAATTGCCGAACTCAGCCGGCGGGCGAGACCCTTGCTGGAAATCGACGATCTGCACGTGCGCTTCAGAGCCGGCGGCAGCCTGCTCAAGGGTGGCGCCAAGACGGTCAGCGCCGTTGCCGGCGTCAGCCTGCAGATCATGCCGGGCGAGATAGTCGGCATCGTCGGCGAATCCGGCAGCGGCAAGAGCACGCTTGCCCGCGCCGTGCTCGGTCTCACGCCGCTTTCCTCGGGTCATGTCACCTTCGACGGGATCGATCTCGCCCTGCAAAAAAGCGCCGGCCTCGCAAAGCTTAGGCGCGAGACGGCGATGGTCTTTCAGGACCCCTATAATGCCCTCAATCCACGGCTGACGATCGGGCAGATGCTGGCCGAGGTGCTGAAGGTGCAGGGCAAGGTCGCCAAGGCCGATATCCCAGCGCGGGTCGGCGAACTGCTTGATCTCGTCGGCCTCGAACGCGAATTCGCCGGCCGCAAACCGCGCAGCATGAGCGGCGGCCAGTGCCAGCGCGCCGGCATCGCCCGGGCGCTCGCCGTCGATCCGAAGATGATCATCGCCGACGAATGCGTTGCCGCCCTCGACGTCACCATCCAGGCGCAGATCATCGAACTCTTTCGTGAGCTCACGGCGAAGATGAACCTCACGCTGATCTTCATCGCCCATGATCTCGCGATCGTCCGCAATCTCTGCGAACGCGTCGTTGTGATGTATCGCGGCGAAATCGTCGAGGAGGGCCGCTCAGAAGAGGTCTTCGCGCGGCCGAAACATGCCTATACGGCGGCGCTGATCGCAGCCATTCCCGACATCGATCCTGACAAGCGGCTGCTTCAAGACGCCGACGGCAAGGACGATCCGCAATCGATGCCGATTCAATCCATCAAACGCATGCCATAACAACGAAGGGAACGAATTCATGACAAACAGGTGGAAATCAATCGGGCTTGCAGCCTTGCTCGCCGGCCTGACGCTCAGCGCAAGCTATGCCGAGGCGTCCGGCGTGCTCACCATCGGCCGACGCGAGGATTCGACGACATTCGACCCGATCAAGACCGCCCAGAACATCGACAATTGGGTATTCTCCAACGTCTACGACGTGCTGATCCGCGTCGACAAGACCGGCACCAAACTGGAGCCGGGCCTTGCCGAAAGCTGGACTGCCTCGGATGACGGACTGATCTACACCTTCAAGATCCGCGATGCGAAATTCTCCGACGGTTCGCCGCTGACGGCGGAAGACGCGGCCTACAGCCTGCTGCGCATCCGCGACGACCCTGCCTCGCTGTGGAGCGATTCCTACAAGGTGATCGACACCGCGGTAGCGACCGACGCGCATACGCTGACGATCAAGCTCAAAAACCCGTCCGCGCCGTTCCTTTCGACGCTGGCGCTGCCGAATGCCTCGGTCATCTCCAAGAAGGGCATGGAATCGCTGGGCCCCGACGCCTATGGCGAAAAGCCGATCGCATCCGGCGCCTTCACAGTCGAGGAATGGCGGCGCGGCGACCGGGTCATCCTGAAGAAGAACCCCAATTTCTGGCAGGCCGACCGCGTCAAGCTAGACGGTGTCGAGTGGATCTCGGTGCCGGACGACAATACCCGCATGCTGAACGTCCAGGCCGGTGAACTGGATACGGCAATCTTCGTGCCTTTTTCTCGCGTCGAGGAGCTGAAAAAGGACCCGAACCTCAACGTCGATATCGACGCTTCGACCCGTGAGGATCATCTGCTGATCAACCATGCGCATGGGGCGCTCGGCAAGAAGGAAGTCCGCCAGGCGCTGGATCTGGCGATCGACAAGAAGGCGATCGTCGATACCGTCACCTTCGGCCAGGGTACCGTGGCCAATTCTTATATTCCGAAGGGCGCGCTCTACTATTACGCCGACAATCTGCAGCGGGCTTACGATCCGGCGAAGGCAAAGCAGCTGCTCGCGGCCGCCGGTGCCGCCGACCTGACGCTGAATTACCTGGTCCGTGCCGGCGACGAAGTCGATGAACAGACGGCGGTGCTGGTCCAGCAGCAGTTGCAGAAGGCCGGCATTACGGCCAATCTGCAGAAGGTCGATCCGAGCCAGGAATGGGACATGACTGTTGCCGGCGATTACGACATCTCGGTCAACTACTGGACCAACGACATTCTCGATCCGGACCAGAAGACCACCTTCGTCCTCGGCCACGATTCCAATAATAATTATCTGACCAACTACAAGAACGAGGCGGTGAAGGAACTGGTCGCCAAGGCGCGTCTCGAACTCGACCCGAAGAAGCGCGAAGGGATGTATGTCGAGCTGCAGAAGATGGCCAAGGACGACGTCAACTGGATCGATCTCTATTACAGCCCCTATATCAACGTCTCGCGCAAGAATATCGAGAATTTCCACCAGAACCCGCTCGGCCGTTTCTTCCTGGAAGACACCGTCAAGAACTGAGTTCGGGCAGCTCGCAAGGCTCCGTCGCCGCAAAGGCGGCGGAGCCTGATTTATTGCAAGGAACTGATGCGGCTTGCTTACTCGGCGGCCGCCAGCTTGTCCTGCGTCCTGGTTTCGAAGTCGCTGGCGTCGTGGCGCTCGTGCAACTGCGTCGAGGGCTCGCCGGAGAGGCGGTTGACCATCCGGCCGCGCTGCACGGCCGGCCTGTTGTGGATGGTGTCGGCCCAGCGCAGAACGTTCTTATAGTCCTCGACCTGCAGGAATTCGGCCGCGCCGTAGGTCCAGCCCTTCACCAGGCCGCCATACCAGGGCCAGACGGCAATATCGGCGATCGTGTATTCATCGCCTGCCAGATATTCGCTTTCGGCCAGGCGGCGATCGAGCACGTCGAGCTGACGCTTCACCTCCATGGCGAAGCGGTCGATCGCATATTCGATTTTGACAGGCGCATAGGCGTAGAAATGGCCGAAGCCGCCGCCGAGGTAGGGTGCGCTTCCCATCTGCCAGAACAGCCATGACAGGCATTCGGCGCGCTCAGCCGGCTCGGTCGGCAGCAAGGCGCCGAATTTCTCGGCGAGATAGGTGAGGATGGCGCCGGACTCGAAGACACGGATCGGCTTTGCGCCGCTGCGGTCCATCAGCGCTGGGATCTTCGAGTTGGGATTGACGGCGACGAAGCCGCTGCCGAACTGGTCGCCATCGCCGATCCTGATCAGCCAGGCGTCGTATTCCGCACCGCTATGGCCGAGCGCCAATAGCTCCTCGAGCATGATCGTGACCTTCTGGCCGTTCGGCGTGCCCAGCGAATAGAGCTGCAGCGGATGGCGGCCGATCGGAAGCTCCTTCTCATGCGTCGGACCTGCGTTCGGCCGGTTGATGCTGGCGAATTGACCGCCATTCTCCTTGTTCCACGTCCAGACCTTCGGGGGCGTATAATCGGAAGAACCGCTCATCTTTCAAACTCCTGCTGTGGTCAGTTAGTATCGCGGCGCCATCGTCTGGCCGCCGCATTTTTCCTGACATAGCAGAGGCGACGCGCTTTGTCAGAGGTGTCGGAGCGCCCTCACACAATCGTCAGAATATTAGCAAGTGTGGGGAGGATGCGGTTTCAAGGATCCGTTTCAGGTCAGGCGCCGGCCTGTCGCGGCCGAAAACAGATGGTCGCTGGCCGCCCGCAAGGTGAAGCGGATCGTGTCGCCAGGCCTTACGGCGATGCGCTCGCGAAACAGCATATTGACGTTTTCTTCGCCGATCCGGGCGACGACCTGCGTCTCTGCCCCCGTCGGCTCGACGACGACGATCTTCGCTGGTGCTCCCTCGTCGGCGACGACGAATTGTTCTGGCCTGATGCCGTAGATGAGTTCCTCGCCGGGATCGGCCGTACCGGGGCGCAATGACAGCGGCATGGCGATGCCGCTCTCGGTGCGGAAGATCGAAGGCGCGTCGGACTGGATGCGACCCTTGAGCAGGTTCATCGCCGGCATGCCGATGAAGCCGGCGACGAAGGTGGTCGCCGGGCGATCGTAGATATCAAGTGGCGTGCCGATTTGCTCGACGATGCCGTCGCGCATCACGACGATTCGGTCAGCCATGGTCATCGCCTCGGTCTGGTCATGGGTGACATAGACGGTGGTGATCTTCAGCCGCTGGTGCAGCTCCTTGATCTCGGCGCGCATCGCCACGCGCAGCTTGGCGTCGAGATTGGAAAGCGGTTCGTCGAAGAGGAACACCTTCGGATCGCGCACGATCGCCCGGCCCATGGCGACGCGCTGGCGCTGGCCGCCCGAGAGATGACGGGGATGGCGGTCGAGATAGGGTTCGAGCGCCAGGATCTTTGCGGCGGACTGCACCCGGCGGCCGATCTCCTCCTGGGCGGTGCCGCGCAGCTTCAGGGAAAAGCCCATATTCTCGGCCACCGTCAGATGCGGATAGAGCGCATAGCTCTGGAACACCATGGCGATATCCCGGTCCTTCGACGGCAGGTCGTTGACCATGCGCCCGCCGATCGAAAGCTGACCGTCCGAAATCGTCTCCAGACCGGCGATCATGCGCAGCAGGGTGGACTTGCCGCAGCCGGACGGCCCGACCAGCACGATGAATTCGCCATCCTCGATATCGACGTCGACGCCGTGGATAACAGGCAGGCTGCCGTAGGACTTGCGGATATTGTGAAGTGCGATCGACGCCATGATGTTTTCCCTTTCAAACGGCGCTCAGGCCGCCCCCTCGCCTTCATGATTGACCGCCGTCCGGGTGCCGGAGGAGAACATGATCAGGGCGAAGAGCGGTTCGGCGCCGAGCGCGCGCGCCCAGTGGCGGATATTGCGGGGGATGCGGATCGCGTCGCCAGGTTCGAGCCGATAAAGCGCATCGCCGAGCTTGTGCTCGCAAACGCCGGAGACGACGTAGAGAATTTCCTCGCAGTCGGGATGGGAGTGCAGCTGATTGCGTTCTCCAGGATTAATGCGGCACGTGCCGAAGGTCATCTCGGCGCCGGGCGTGCCGTCGCCGGTGATCTTCCAGTTGAGTTCGCCCCAGCTGGTCGGCATGAATTCGCCGCCGGTTTTCCTGAATATCACGTCGGTCTCGCTCAAGGCGGTCCCTCCCCTGTCAGAGATTGGTGCTGACGCCGGCATCCGTGCGTCTGTAGAATTCGAAGAGCTTCATGATCTCGCGGGCGATTTCGAGCGTGCCCCTTGTGATCGGCATGCCGGCGAGGATCGCATCCGTCAGATGCAGGATCTCGGGCACATAGCCGAGATAGAAGAGGTTGTTGTTGTAGAGCTGGCCGAGCGAATGCTCCGGCTCGTAGAGGAGCGCCGCATTCTCGTCCGGCTGGATGAAGCTTGTGGCGCGGCCGTAGGACGGCAGGTCCGCCTTGCGGAAATAGATCAGCCGGCTGCCGTTTTCGACGATGGCGTTGGCGCCCTCGCCAATGATCTCCACCCGCTCGAAGATGCTGCCGCCCGATTGGCCGGCAGCAAGATGCAGCGTGCCGATCGCGCCGGAGCGGAAGCGCAGGCTGGTGACCGTCGCCCCGGTCAACGTTTCCCATTCATAGGCGGCGCGTTCGATTTCGCCGCCGAGGAAGTTGAGGATCGCGCCGGGATGGTAGATATGGTCGAGGAAGCTCTGCATCTTGACGAGATCGGCGCGGTCTTCCGGTCTCGGCAGGCTCTGGGGATAGCGGACATTGATCGAGGTCAGCCTGCCGAAACCCGGCGAGCCGATCAAGTCCTTGAGCTTCTCGATCGTCGGAAAGAAAGTTTTCTTGAGGCCGGTCATCACCATACGGCCGGCCGCCGCACTTGCCGCCTGCAGCCTTTCGATATCCTCGATGCTTGCTGCTGTCGGCTTTTCCATCCAGACGTGAGCGCCTGCCGCCAGCGCGTCGAGCGCCAGGTCGGTCGCCTGGACCCGGCCATCGGGATGATAGGCGGTGACGAGAAACACCAATTCGGGCTTTTCCCGTTCCAGCATCTCGCGATGATCCGTATAGGCCTTGCCGGCGCCGAAGAGCTTGGCGAATTTCTCGGCCCGGTCGAGATCGAGATCGCAGATGCCGGCGAGTTCGACCGGCGCATAACGCAGCGCCGGATAGATATTGCGGTAGGCATGGCCGCCGGCGCCGATGAAGCAGGCCTTGATGCGATGATCGAATTCAAAGTTGTAGCGGATTTCCCGATGGACGTGATGCGACATGGTCAGCCCTTGATTGCTCCCTGCGTCAGCCCCTCGGTGAATCGGCGCTGCATCAGGATGTAGAGAAGTATGATCGGCAGGAACGAAATGACGGTCCCGGAAAAGACCAGGCGATAATCGGAGGCATAGGTGCTGGCAAAACGGACCAGTCCGAGCGGCAGCGTCTGTACCTCGGGGCTGATCAGCACGATCAGCGGCAGGAAGAAGTCGTTCCAGGTGGAGAGCGCGCTGATGATGACGAGCGCCTGCACCGCCGGCGTCGAGATCGGCAGAAAGACCTTGGTGAGGATCTGGAAATGCGAGGCCCCGTCGATCTTGGCGGCTTCGATCAGATCATCCGGCACGCCGATGAAGAAGCTCCGCATCAGGAATATACCGAAGGGAATGCCGTTGCTGACCTGCACCAGCACGATACCAGCAAGCGTGTTGACGAGGTTCAGCCCGAAGAGCACCTGGTACAGCGGGATGACGATCGCCTGTACGGGCACGGTGAGGCCGAGGATGAAAGCGTAGAACAGCCACTCCCGGCCGGGAAAACGGATCTTGGCAAGGGCATAACCGGCCGGCGCACAGGTGACGAGCGACAGGACGACGACGCCGACGAGGTTGATGAGGCTGTTGCCGACCAGGTCTGCGAAACCGCCGATCTGCCAGGCGTCGAGATAATTCCGCCACATCAGGTCGGCGGGCCAGGTGAAGGGGTCGGCCCGGCCGATCTCTGCCTCGGTCTTGAAGCTCGAGACCACCAGCCAGAGGAAGGGGGCGAGGATCAGGATCAGGGCGGGAGTCAGCGCCAGCGCCACCGGCCATTCGCGGTTGCGCACACTCATTGGGAAAGCCTCGCGCGCCAGCGGTTGAAGACGATGGTGATGGCGATCGCGAGCAGGCTGAGCAGGATGCAGAGCACCGCCGCAAGCCCGTGATCCTGGGACTGGAAGGCAAGCCGGTAAATATAGGTGGTGATCAGTTCGCTCTGATAGAACGGCCCGCCATTGGTCATGACGAAGACCGTGGCGAAGCCCTTCAGGCCGTTGATCATCGCCAGCGAGACGACGAAGGTTGTCACTTCGCGAAGCCCCGGCAGCGTGACATAGATCAGCTTCTGGAAAGCGTTGGCGCCGTCCACTTCCGCAGCATCGTAAAGCGAGTGGTCGATATTCTGCAGGCCGGCGATGAAGAGCAGCATGTAAAGGCCGAAACCCTGCCACGAGCTTGCGATGTTGACGGAGAACAGCACAAGGGCGGGATCGGAAAGCCAGCCTTGCGTGAAGGCGCCGAGGCCGATCCGCGTCAGCGCCGTATTCATGAGGCCGAAAAACGGATCGTAGATATTGGCCCAGATGATGCCGACCACGGCGAGCGACACCAGATGCGGCAGGAAGAAAGCGGTGCGGAAGAACACCTGGGTGATCCTGAGCCTGCTGACGGCAAGCGCCAGCAGCAGGCCGAGGCCGCCGGCCATGACCACATGATAGGCCAGCCAGAGGAAAGTATGGGCGAGGCTCTTCCAGACGATCGGATCCTGCGCCGCCTTGGCGTAATTGTCGAAGCCGACGAAGCTTGCGGAGGTATTGAAGCCGGCCGAACCGTTGAAGCTCAGCCAGAAGGTGGCGGCTATCGGCAGCAGGGTGAAGACGGCATAGAGCGCGAGCGCTGGCGCCATCAGCCAGAATGCGGTGCCGGCATCGCCGTCGGATGAGCCGGACCCGGCCACCCCGCGTTTGGACATACGGGCGAATGTGCCACCCGTATGCCCCGCTACGGCGGGTGCAGTGCTGAGAGGAGCCACGACCTTGCCGGGTGTTTCCGGGATCACCACTATTTCGCCTCTGCCATCTTCGCCTGGATCTGCTTCATGCCGTCCTCGCCGCCGATTTGGCCGGAGATCAGGCCCTGGATGACCTGGAAGTAGGTGTCGAGCACCGGCCCGGGCAGGTAGACGCTCGGATTGTAGCCGACGCCACCGGCGGCAGCCGCGAAGATCTCTTTCAAGACAAGGGTCGGCGGTTCGACGCCGGGGATCTCGCGCGGATAGATCATCGTGCTTGCCGGATCCTGCGCGCGCTTCTTCATCACCGCATCCGACAGCGTGAAGTCGATCCACTTCATCGCCAGTTCCGGCTGCTTTGAATTGACCGGCACCAGCCAGCTCCAGCCGACACCGCCGGTCGGTATCGCCGCACCCTTGATATCGGAGGGCATGGGCGCATAACCGGCATTGGTGAGATCATAGCCGGCTTTGCGGGCATTGGCGGTGAACCATGGGCCGGCGACGAACATCGCGGCGCGCTTGTTGAACCAGAGGCGTGAAGCGCCGTCGAGGTCGAGCCCCGCCATCTCCTTCTTGATGTCGCCCGCTTCGACCAGCTTTTGCAGCCGCACGGCGCCAGCGGCGACGGAGGGATCGTCCCAGGCGATCTCGCGGCGCAGCGCCTTGCCGATCACCTCCTTACCGCTTGCCGATTGCAACAGGTTGCCGAAGAGATGACCGGCGCTGCCGGTCGTGCGTGGACCGATGGCGATCGGCTGCAGGCCGGTCGCCTCGATCGACTTCATCAGTGCTTCGAACTCGGCCCACGTCGCGGGGATCTTCCAGCCGGCCTGGTCAAAAACGTCCTTGTGATACCAGATGCCCAGCGCATCGAGACCATCGGGAACTTCGTAGATTTCCCCGCCGAACTGGCTCTTCAGCTCGGTGTAGAGCCAGGGATAGATCTGATCCTTCCAACCGCGCTTTTCATATTGCTCGGTGAGCGGCATGACCTGTTTGGCGTTCTTGACGACGCTGATGCGGCCGATGCCGGAATTGGTGAGGATGACATCCGGGCCGGCATCCGACTGGATCGCCGCCTGCACCGCGCCGTTGCTGATCGTCCCGGTCGGCGGCATGAACTCGATTGTTACACCGGGATTGGCTTTTTCGAAATCGGCCTTGATGCCGTTCCACAGCTGCGCCACCAGCGGTTCGGTGATCTGCTCCGGACCCCACATCTTCAGAGTTTCGGCATGCGCCGGCAAGGTTACGGCGATCATCGCCGCCAGCGCCGTTGTACGGGCAAGAAATTTCAGCATTGCTCCCTCCTCCGGGCCGCTCCTCGGCCACGTTTTTTGACAGTCGAAAAGGAGACCTCCCTCTCCTTCACTTCATCCGGCTAACCCTTCTGAAACCGCGCCATGACGGCCTGCTGGACGTCGCTGATATGCGCGTGCATCAGCGCCTTGGCCTGGGCAATGTCGCGAGCCCGAAAAGCCTGCAGGATCTGATCGCGTTCCTCGGCGGCCCTCTCGGCGAGATCGCGGCTCTCATTGGCGATCGAGCGGCAGATCTGGACCTGCAGCGCAAGCCGCGCCAGCGTTTCGATCAGCGGCGCGCTTCCCGAAAGCTCGGCAATGGTCTCGTGAAACTCCTTGTCGCGGATGCCGTAAGTCTGCATGTCGCCGCGGCGCAGTGCGGCAACCGCCTCGTCCAGGATGCGCTCGAAACCGGCGATATGCCGGTCGCTCATCTGCGGCACGGCGAGCTCGACCGCGAAGCATTCGAGCGTCTTGCGCAGCTCGTAGAGATCGTCGATCTCCTTCGGCGCGAAACTGCGCACGAAGAAGCCGCGATAAGGTTTGATCTCGATCAGCCCTTCCTTGGCAAGTGTGCCGATCGCCTCGCGGAATGGCGTGCGGCTGACCTGCAGGCGCTCCGTCAGTTCCTTTTCGTCGATCGAGACGCCGCTCGGCAGCTCGCCGGAGACGATCAGGCGAACGATTTCCTCGTAGATCCGCTCGCGAAGAGTGAGGTGACGCGGTGCGTTCATGGTCTCCATTTCCGTCTGGTCTTCATGTTGTAAGTATGCAATATACGAAATAATATACAATATGGAAAATACAAAAACTGAGATTTTATCCGGAATCAGTTGGGGTAAGCTTTAAAAGAGGAGGAAAACCAATGGGGAAGGTCTATATTGTCGGCACCTGCGACACCAAGGGCGCTGAACTGAACTATGCCAAGGGGGTGGCTCTTTCGGCGGGCGCTGACGTTGTCCTGGTCGATGTCGGCACGCTCGGGGAAGGCGCCGACGCCGATATCATGGCGCGCGAAGTCGCTCAATTTCACCCCGCGGGTGCGGAGGCCGTGCTCGGCCAGATCGACCGCGGAACGGCGGTTTCGGCCATGGCCAAGGCGCTGACCGCGTTTCTGACTTCCCGTAACGACATCGGTGCCGTGCTCGGCCTTGGCGGAACCGGCAACACCGCGCTGGTGACGGAGGCGATGCGGGCGCTGCCGATCGGTGTGCCGAAGCTGATGGTCTCGACGGTCGCCTCAGGCAATGTGGCGCCCTATGTCGGGCCGAACGATCTCACCATGATGTATTCGGTTGTCGACGTCGTCGGCCTGAATGCAATCTCGCGCAGGGTGATCGGCAATGCGGCCAACGCTGCCGCAGGCATGGCCCGCAACCCCGTCCCCTCTTCGGGCGATGATCGGCCAGGCATCGGGATGACCATGTTCGGCGTCACCACCGCTTGCGTCACGGAAGTGCGCGAGATGCTCGGCGAGACCTATGAAACCTACGTCTTCCATGCGACCGGCGTTGGCGGACAGTCGATGGAGAAGCTTGCCGATTCCGGTCTGCTGCAGGGCGTGATCGATGTGACCACGACGGAGGTTCCGGATCTTCTTGTCGGCGGCGTCTTTCCGGCGACGGAGGATCGCTTCGGCGCCATCATTCGCACCGGCCTACCCTATGTCGGCTCGGTCGGCGCCGTCGACATGGTGAATTTCGGGGCACGGGAAACGGTGCCGGCGGCTTTCCGCGATCGCAGGCTCCACGTCCATAATGCGCAGGTGACCCTGATGCGCACCACGCCGGAGGAAAACAGCCGGATCGGCGCCTTCATCGTCGACCGGCTCAACCGGATGCAGGGGCAGGTTCGTTTCCTGTTGCCGCTTCAGGGCGTTTCGGCCATCGATGCCGTCGGCCAGCCATTCCACGATCCCGAAGCCGACGCGGCGCTGTTTTCGGCCATCCGCACCGCTTGGCACGATGCACCCAACAGGCGCCTCATCGAAATAGACGCCCATATCAACAGTCCGCAATTTGCCGCCGCACTCGTCGCGAGTTTCCATGACATCCATGCCTGAGGAGAGAGTTTTGACCCACGCTAACCGCAATGACATCCTGAGCAAGCTTCGCCGCAAGATCGCCGAAGGCCGGCCGATCATCGGCGGCGGCGCCGGCACCGGCCTTTCGGCAAAGAGCGAGGAAGCCGGCGGCATCGACCTGATCGTGATCTATAATTCCGGCCGTTACCGTATGGCCGGGCGCGGCTCGCTGGCCGGCCTGCTGGCCTACGGCAACGCCAACGAGATCGTCAAAGAGATGGGCCGCGAGGTGCTGCCGGTCGTGCGCCATACGCCGGTGCTTGCCGGCGTCAACGGCACCGATCCCTTCATGCTGCCCGATCACTTTCTCGACGAATTGAAGTCCATGGGTTTTGCCGGCATCCAGAACTTTCCCACCGTCGGGCTGATCGACGGCACGTTCCGCGCCAATCTCGAAGAGACCGGCATGGGTTTCGATCTGGAGATCGACATTATCGCCCGCGCCAATGCCAAGGACATGCTGACCACGCCATACGTCTTCAGCGGCGAGGATGCCATTGCCATGACCAAAGCCGGTGCCGATATCGTCGTCTGCCATCTCGGCCTGACCACGGGAGGCGCGATCGGCGCCGAAACGGCGTTGACGCTCGGTGGATGCGTGGAGAAAATCAACGAATGGGCGGATGCAGCACGGTCGGTGCGCGACGATGTCATCGTGCTCTGCCATGGCGGGCCGATCGCCATGCCCGCGGATGCCGCCTATGTGCTCGCCCGCTGCAAGGAGTGCAACGGTTTTTACGGGGCAAGTTCGATGGAGCGGCTGCCGACCGAGATAGCGATCCGGACGCAGGTCGAGGATTTCGTGACGATATAGGCGCGGCTTGGACCGGTCGCACGCCAGCTGCCGGCGTCCCGTTGCGGAGCGCCGGCAGCGGCGAAGAGCTATGGCATGACCATGGCGCCCGCGCTTTCCGAGCCAAGAATTTCGTCCAATTGCCTGACCAGCACACGGCCATCCTCCACGTCGTCGGCCAGCCTGGAGAAAACACCCGCCATGCCCCGGAAGATCGTTGCCCCCGGATCATCCTCTCCGAGGAAATCGGCGATCTCCTGCATTTCGGCGACCCAGCGATAGGCTTTCGGATACATGTCGGGAATGGATTTCGACAGCTTCCGGTCGAGGTCGGGCAGGCTTTCGGCGAGTTCGGCCTTCAGGCTTTCGGCAGCGCCCGAGCGGGAGGCGGCAAGCAGCATGGCCGCGCCGAGGCCGACAAATCCCTTGTTGATGCCGGCATAACACATCTTCAGCGCCGAAGCCGCCCCGAGCCGCCCGTCCAGCCTGCGGACCCGCAAGCCGTAATCTTCGAGCAGCCTGCTTCGCGCCGCACCGTCGCCGCTGACATAGAGGGTCGGCCCTGATTTTCCCGCAACCGGCGGCCCGCCGATAATGGCGCCATCCAACACTTCCACAGCGCTGCCGCCGAACCGTGCCGCCAGTGTCTGCATGGTTTTCGGGGCAATGGCGTTGAGGTCGAGAAAGGGCGCGGGCGCCGATAGTCCCGACGATATGTCTGCGACGAACTCGGCAACCCCGATCGCTTCCGCCGGTGGGACGATCGACAGGATCAGCTCGGCCTTTGCCAGCTCTTCGCGGCCGACCGGCGCCATGCCGGCCGCCTTAGCCCGCGCGATCGTCAGTTCGCTCCGGCCTTCAAGATTGGTCAGTACGGTGGCGCCATGGTCGATCAGCCGTTTGGCGACAGCGCTTCCCATCGCACCCGCTCCGATAATCGCAAAATCCGGCATGTGAACCTCGATGATTGACGACATGCCGTTAAAGCTATTGCCGATGGCCATGCCGTCAACTGCGGCGATCCGCCCCGAGGCTCATCCGCAACAGAGGACCGCCGCCTGCGGACGGCGTTGCGATGTCGTAGTATTTCTGCTTGATATCGGTCAAAGCAGGGCCAGTCGATGCCGGCATAATCGGTACGACCTTCAGATTCGGGGATATTGAATCAATGTATCGGACGATCATCTGCGGTATCGGCATGGGTTCCCGGCAAACGGCAAACCGCCTTCTGCGCCGGGCTGCAGCACTTGTTGACGAGGGCGGCAACATTGTTGTCACGCACGTCATCGAGAATATCCCGCACCGTCACCTGACGGAGCTTCCCGAGGCTTTCGAAACGACCGCCATCGTCGACGCCGAAAAGAAACTGGCAGCCCTCTGCAGGGAACTCGGGATTCCGGCGAGGGTCGAGGTCCGTATCGGCGTTGCCGCCTCCGCGCTGGTCGCACTCGCCAGGGAGACCTCGGCCGATCTCATCCTGCTGTCATCGCATGTGAGCGATATTACCGACTACGTCTTCTCCTCGATCGTCGAGAAGGTCGTGCGTCATGCCGGATGCTCGGTTCTCATCGACCGGCGGCCCGATCACGCCGAAGGCTTGACGTCTCGAGCGGAAGATACGGGGCCGCTCTGATCTTCCGCCGCCTCCCCTCCCCGGCGGCGGCCTGAGAACCTATATCTTTCCCAAGCCAACCGGCAGTATCGACTGCCTTGACCGGAGTTATGCATGTGCCAGGATCCCTATGAGCTTCTGGGCGTGAAGCGGGATGCGACACAAAAAGACATTCAAAGCGCATTCCGCAAGCTCGCCAAGAAACTACACCCCGACCTTAATCCCGGCGACAAAAAAGCCGAGGAACGGTTCAAGGAAATTTCGACCGCCTATGAGATTTTGAGCGATGAGGAAAAGCGCGGCCGCTTCGATCGCGGCGAAATCGATATGACGGGGGCCGAGCGGGCGCAGCGCAGCTATTACCGTGACTATGCCTCGGCGAGCGGTGCCGATAATCCCTATCACAACAGTTCCGGCTTTGCCGATTTCGGTGATGCCAGCGATTCTTTTGCCAATTTCTTTTCGCGCCGTACCGGCGGCGGCAGGATGCGCAGCCAAGGCCACGACCGGCGTTTCTCGTTGGAGGTCGACTTTATCGAGGCGGTCAACGGCACCAGGACCGGGATC
The DNA here is from genome assembly GCF_002914525.1 of Rhizobium hidalgonense. Taxonomy (GTDB): domain Bacteria; phylum Pseudomonadota; class Alphaproteobacteria; order Rhizobiales; family Rhizobiaceae; genus Rhizobium; species Rhizobium hidalgonense. Next base: position 382,262 of record NZ_LODW01000059.1, read on the forward strand.
AAGCTGCCGGGCGGGCCGCAGCTCGATGTGCAGATCCCGCCCGGTACCCGCGACGGCCAGACCTTGCGGCTGCGCGGCAAGGGCGAGCCGGGCATTGGCGGCGGGCCACCGGGTGATGCGCTCATCGAAATCCGCGTGAGCCCTCACCGCTTCTTCACCCGCGACGGCGACGATATTCGCTTGGAATTGCCGATTTCGCTTGATGAAGCCGTGCTCGGCGGCAAGGTCCGGGCACCGACACCGTCGGGACCGGTCAACCTGACACTGCCCCCACACTCGAATACGGGCAAGGTTCTGCGTCTCAAGGGCAAAGGTGCTGCCAAACGCGGCGGCGGTCACGGTGATGTCTATGTCACTTTGAAGATCGTGCTGCCCGACAATCCCGACGAACGGCTGACAGCCCTGGTGAAGGAATGGGCGACGGCAAATCCATATGATCCGAGGAAGAACATGGAGACTTGATCATGGATGATCTCGAATTCCGTCTTTGTTTGAAAATCGAGATCGACCAGCTCGAACTCTGGATCGAACAGGGTTGGCTGATCCCCGAGATATCGGGCGGGCAGCGGCAATTTCGCGACGCCGACGTCGCGCGTGCCCGGCTGATCCTGGACCTCATGGCACACATGGGCGTCAACGAAGCTGGCGTCGATATCGTCATGGAGCTGGTGGACGAGTTGCACGGCCTGCGGGGAACGATGAGCCAGTTGATGACCGCCATCGGCAGGCAGGAGCAGGATGTTCAGCGCCGGCTGTTCGAGAGCCTGGAGGACATCGGCCGGTATTGAACGATCGGCCCAGCTCCGGATGTTCGCCTCAGGTGGTGAACCAGTAGCGAACGATGTGGAAGAACAGCGGTGCCGCGAAGGTGATGGAGTCCAAGCGGTCGAGCACGCCGCCGTGACCCTCGATCACATAGCCCCAGTCCTTGGCGTTGAGGTCGCGTTTGATGGCCGAGAGCACGAAACCGCCGAAGAAGCCCGCAACGACGATGACGGTGCTGACCGCCGCCGCCTGCAGGGGAGAGAATGGCGTCAGGCGATAGAGCAGCGTTCCCACCAGGATGGCCGATGCGCCGCCGCCGAACAGGCCTTCGAGCGTCTTTGAGGGGCTAATGTTCGGCGAGAAACGGTGCTTTCCGAGAAGCTTGCCCCAGACATATTGGAAGACGTCGCTGAGCTGCACCACGATGACGAGATAGACGAGAAGGAGGGCCGAGGGCGTGCCGGTCTCCAGCATCAGAAGTGCGGGAGCATGGCTGATCGAATAGACCGTCAGCATCAATCCCCATTGCACCCTCGCGGTGCGCGCCAGGAATTCGTTGACATCGCCCGTCAAGGTCGCCACCGCCGGCAGGATCAGGAAGGCATAGACCGGGATGAAGATCGCGAAGAGGCCGTACCAGAGTGTCCCGAGCAGCACGTAGTGCACCGGCAGGACCACGAAGAAGGATAGGAACAGCGCCAGGTGATCGCCGCGCCGCGATGGTGTCAGCGTCCAGAATTCGCGAAGCGCCATGAACGACAGGAATGCAAACAGGACGACCACCGCGGTATCGCCGAGCAGGATCGCTCCGCCGAATATCGCCACCATGATCCACCATGAGCGAATTCGGGCGTTGAGATTGTGGACGGTAGCGACGGATGCGGGCTCGGTTGCGCGCCGCTGAAGGATGAAGCCGATGGCCGAGGCCACCGCCAGCAGGCCGAGGATTGCGGCAAGCACGATGGAGAAAAAGCTGGTCATGCGATGTGCTTTCCGTCCGCTAACTCGATGACTGCCGCACGGGCGCGGTCCAGGAACGCGTCCTTTCCTTCCCCCGGTTCGACGCGCAGCGGCTTGCCGAAGCGCGCCGTGCAGGTGATCGGCACGATGAGCCAGCTTCCCTTGGGCAGGATGCGCTGAAGATTGTCGAGATGGATCGGCACGAGATCGACATCGGGGAAACGGCAGGCAAGGCGATAGATGCCGCTGCGGAAAGGGGCGATCTCCTCGCTGGCGCTTCTTGTCCCTTCCGGGAAGATCAGGACCGAGCGCCCCTCCTCGAGCAGACGCTCGACCGGCTCCAGCGGGTTGCTGTCGGGCAGAGGCTTGCGGTCTATCAGGACGGCGCGCAGGCCTTTCTCGGCGATGAAACGGCGCAAGGCGCTCCTTCCCCAATAGTCGCGCGCCGCCACCGGATGGGTCAGCCGCCGCACCGGCCAAGGCAGGGCAGCCATAACGGCAACGGTATCGACATGACTATTGTGATTGGCGAAATAGATGCGGCGGCGGAGGTCGGGCGCACAGCCCCGCCACTCGCTCCGGGCGCCGACCATGATCCGGACGAACAGCACGAGAAGGCGACGGATGAGCGCGACCGCCAAGGACGACGACCGGCTCGCGATCGGCCGCCGCGAGGCGTCTTCTTTTTCTTCACCCATTTCAATTTCCCCAACCCGACAGTTCTATGCATATCCTGCCGGACTCGTCGCGCCAAGCCCTGCAGATCCGGCTCGAGAAGCACGGCGGCACCGCGCGTGCAGGCCTGCGACGTCTCGTTCTTTCTGCCAGGTTGCGGCGGCCATCAGCCTGATTTTTAAGCCTGTTCGCCGCTTGACACATTTTTGGGCGCTACTATGATTTTTGAACCAGACGGTAAAAAAAGGGGAACAGTCAATGACCAAAGACATCCTGATTTCACGCCGGGCAGTGATCGCGTCGGGCATTGCGCTCGGCGTCAGCGGCTTCGCCCCGCTCGCAAGGGCGGCTGCGCCGCTGAAAGTTGCCGGCATTCATGCCTCGCCGGTTGAAAATGCCTGGAACTCCTGTCTGCACAAGGCCCTCCAGGACGCGGCCAAGGACGGCGCCATCGAATATGTCTTCTCCGAGGGCGTCTCCGGCACCGATTATCCCCGCGCCATGCGCGAATACGCCGAACAGGGCAACAAGCTGATCATCGGCGAGGCCTATGCGGTGGAAAAGGAGGCCCGGCAGGTCGCGGCCGACTATCCCGATACCGCTTTCGTGCTGGGTTCGAGCGGCGAGCAGGCCGGCGACAATTTCGGTGTCTTCGGCACCTGGAACCATGACGGCGCCTATCTGGCCGGAATGCTGGCGGGCAAGATGACCAAGTCGAACGTCGTCGGTTCGGTCGGCGCCATTCCGATCCCCGAGGTCAACATGCTGATCAACGCCTTTGCCGCGGGCGTCAAGGCGGTCAACCCGGACGCAAAGCACCTCGTCTCGTTCATCGGCACCTTCTTCGACCCGCCGAAGGCTCGCGAAGCCGGTCTTGCCCAAATCGACGCCGGCGCCGACATCCTGTTCGGCGAGCGCATCGGCACGGCCGACGCGGCCAAGGAACGCGGCATTAAATCGGTCGGCTCGCTGATCGATTACACCCCGCGTTATCCAGATACGGTGTTTGCCAATGCCATGTGGTATTTCCGCCCGATCCTGAACGCTGCGATCGCCGATGTCGCGGCCGGAAAACCGGTGGGCCGGAACTACACGTCTTACGGCCTGATGAAGGAAGGCGGCAGCGACATCGTCTTCGTCAAGGGCGTGGCGCCCGCCGAGGCGGAGGCGGCGATGGAGGCCAAGCGCGCCGAGATCAAGGCCGGCACCTTCGAAGTTCCGAAGATGATGGACGAGCCGAAGTAGTTCGGCTCATGCAGGGCGACGCAACGGATCTGGCGGCAGCGATCAGGCATGGCGGCCTGAGAGCTGCAGAAGCGATGCAGACTTCCCTCAAGAGAGCTGCACGGCATGAGTCGCTCGGGGCGATCGTCTATCTCGATGCCGCCATCGGACTTGCCGCAGCGCATGTCTGCGACCAGGAACGGCAGAGCGCGCCCGGCGATTTTGCCGCCCGGCCCTTTGCCGGTGTGCCGACCTTGGCGAAGGATCTCGGCGGTCCCTTTGCCGGGCTGCCGGTCACGGCCGGTTCCCGCCTATTCGAACGAAAGGGCGGCGAAGCCGATTCCGATCTCGCTTCCCGTTTCCGCGACGCGGGCTTCTGTCTGTTCGGCCTGACGACGAGCCCGGAATTCGGCCTGTCGCTTGCCAGCGAACCGGCGATCGGACCTGTCTGCCGCAACCCGCTCGATCCGGCCCGCACCGCCGGCGGCTCCTCCGGCGGCGCGGCGGCGGCGGTTGCGGCCGGGATCGTCGCGTTAGCCCATGCCACCGACGCCGGCGGCTCGATCCGTGTGCCTGCCGCCTGCTGCGGCCTTGTCGGACTGAAACCGACGCGCGGCGCCATGCCGGGCGGGCCATCCTTCGGCAACCACCTCGCCGGCATCGCCAGCGAATTGGCGGTCTGCCGCTCGGTGCGCGATACAGCGCTGATTTTCAGCCGGCTGGGCGGCAATTCGCGCGGGCCTGTTCCGGATCCCTCCCCTGTCGATATCGATAAGGGTCGTCTGCGGATCGGCCTGCTGACCGATACCGGGCCGGCCTATCCGACTGAGGGTAGCCGGCTTGAAGCAGTCGAAGACGCGGCGCGCCTTTTGGAGAGCGACGGACACGCGATCGTTCCGCTGGTCTGGGCCGAGTTCGAATGGAGCGTCGCCGCCAGCGGCCACGCCTTTGCCGATATCGTCTGCGTCAACCTCGCCGCGCTCATCAAGGCAGCGGCTCTCGATGAGAGCAGGGCCGAGCCTCTGACACAGGCTTTCGCGGCGCGTGGACGGGGGCTTTCGGCCACCGTCCTCTGGAACACGCTCAACGATGCAGTCCTGGTGAGCGCCGCCCTTTGGGCGCTGTTCGACAGGGTCGACTGCGTCCTGATGCCGATGCTGGCGTCCGCGCCTCTTGCGATTGGGTCCTTTCCGTCTGATCATCCCGACACGGATCTGCATCTCGAGCGGATGACGGCATTTGCGCCGCTTGCCTGCCTCGCCAACATTTCGGGTTTTCCTGCTTTGACTCTGCCTTTCGGACAGGATGAGCATGCCATGCCGCTGCCGGTGCAGATCATGGCGCCCATGGGTCACGAGCCGCGTCTGCTGTCGCTTGCCGCCCGCCTGGAGGCTGAGGGACGGTGGCAGCATCGGTTTCCGGTGGCGGGACTGCCGTCATGACCGGGCCGGTACTGGAGATAACAGGCGTCAGCAAGCGCTTCGGCGGCAATCTTGCCAATGACGATATTTCCATGACCCTTGCCAAAGGAGAGGTCGTTGCCCTCCTCGGCGAGAACGGTGCCGGCAAGACCACGCTGATGAGCATTCTTTTCGGCCATTACATGCCGGATACCGGCCGAATACTCATCGATGGCACGGAGGTGCCGCAGGGCAAGCCGCGTGCGGCGATCCGCGCCGGCGTCGGCATGGTGCATCAGCACTTCTCACTGGCGCCCAATCTGAGCGTTCTCGAAAATGTCATGACCGGCACGCAGGGGCTGTGGTCCTGGCGTTCGGCGACTTCAGCGGCGCGCAAGAAGCTCTTGGCCATTTCCGAGCGCTTCGGCCTCAAGGTCGATCCGGATGCCCGGCTTGGCGACCTCTCGGTCGGCGAGCAGCAGCGTGTCGAAATCCTCAAGGCGCTCTACAACGACGCCCGCATCCTGATCCTCGACGAGCCGACGGCGGTGCTGACCAACCTCGAGGCCGAGCGGTTGTTCACGACACTGAAGGAGATGGCCCGTCAGGGCTTGTCGCTGATCTTTATCTCGCACAAGCTTGACGAGGTGATGGCTGCGGCCGACCGCATCGTGGTCTTACGCACCGGCAAGATGGTCGCCGAACGCAGGGCATCGGAAACCAGCAAGGCGGAGCTCGCCGAACTGATGGTCGGGCGGCGCGTGACACGGCCCGTGCGCGAGCCATCGACACCGGGGGCCGTCGCCCTCGAGGCTGACGGCGTGACGGTACACACCGGCGGCGTCGACCGGCTGAAATCGATCAGCTTCCGGCTGCATCAGGGAGAGATCCTCGGCATCATCGGCGTTTCAGGCAATGGCCAGGCGGCATTGGCGCATCTTCTTTCCGGCACGCTGGCGCGCAGCGGCGGCGACCTTCGGCTGTTCGGGGAAGCAATCGGCAATCTCGGCGTCGCCGATGTCGTCGAAGCCGGTATCGGCCGCATTCCCGAGGACCGCAACCATGAGGGCGTGATCGGGGAAATGGCGATCTGGGAAAACGCCGTGCTGGAGCGCATTGCTTCGCCCGCCTTCTCGCGCCGCGGTCTCGTCAACCGCAAGGCCGGCATGGCTTTTGCCAGGGAGATCATCGACGGGTTCGATGTTCGCGGCGGCGGCCCGGCCATCCGTACCCGGCTGCTTTCAGGCGGCAATATGCAGAAGCTCATCCTCGGGCGCAGCCTGTATCGGCGGCCGCGTATCCTGATTGCCGCGCAGCCTGCCCGGGGCCTCGACGAAGGTGCGGTGGCCGCCGTGCATGCACGCCTGCTCGAAGCCCGCCGGCAGGGAACCGCCGTGCTGCTGATCTCGGAGGACCTCGACGAAGTGATCGCGCTTGCCGATCGCATACAGGCGATCGTCGGCGGCCGCCTGTCACCGCCCGTCGAGGCCGAGAGCGCCGATGCTCGCAGGCTGGGGCTGATGATGGCCGGCGAATGGCAGGAAACATCGGAGGCCGGCCATGCGATTTGAGCGCCGCGAGCATCGTCCGCTTTCTCTGCTGATATTCACGCCTGTCGTCGCGGTTATTGCAGCACTGGCGCTGGCGGGCATCTTGATTGCGATCGCCGGCGCGCCTGTTCTCGATGCCTACTGGCGCATCCTGACTGGCGCCTTCGGCTCGCGGTTGTCGGCGACCGAAACACTGACGCGGGCAACGCCGCTGATGCTGACGGGGCTTGCCGCTGCCGTCGCCTTTCGGGCGCGCCTCTGGAATATCGGCGCCGAAGGCCAGTTCTATCTCGGCGCCATCGCCGTTGCGGCGGCAAGTTCGAAACTGCTGGGCAATCTTCCCGCTCCTATTCTCATTCCGCTCCTGCTGTTGATCGGCGCCATTGCCGGCATGGTGCTGATCCTGATTCCGCTCTGGCTCAGGCTGCGTTTTTCCGTCGATGAGGTCGTCACCAGCCTGCTGCTCAACTTCATCGCTGTGCTTTTCGTCTCGATGCTCATCGATGGCGTTCTCAAGGATCCGCTCGCCTTCGGCTGGCCGCAGTCGCAGTCCGTCAGCGATCACGCCATGCTGCCGAAGTTGATCGCCCGCTCGCGCCTACATATCGGCTTGGCGATCGCGATCGCCCTTGCCGTCGTCGTCCACTTCGTCCAGTCGCGCACCGTGTTCGGCATGCAGTCCCGCGCCGCAGGCCTCAATCCCGCCGGCGCGATCTTCGCAGGCGTGCCGCTCGGCAGGACGTTGGTGAAGGTCGCCTGTCTCTCGGGTGGGCTTGCGGGGCTTGCGGGAGCGATCGAGGTCATGGGCGTCAAGGGTTACGTGACGACCGATCTGTCGCCCGGTTTCGGCTATGCCGGCATCGTCGTTGCCATGCTCGCCAACCTCAATCCACTGGGCGTCGTCTTCGCCGCCATTTTCACCGCCACCATGTTCGTGGGCGCCGACGGCATGAGCCGGGGCCTCGGCATCCCGACCTATATCGCCGACGTCACGGTGGCGCTCTCGCTGCTGACGATGCTGATCGCATTGTTCTTCACCCAATACAGGATCCGGCGATGATGCAGCTGTTCGATATCATCGCTTCATCAGGGCTCTGGGCGGCAATCCTGCGCATCGCCACGCCGCTGATCTTCGGCACGCTCGGCGCCCTGCTCTGCGAACGGGCCGGCGTGCTCAATCTCGGCATCGAAGGCATCATGACATTCGGAGCGATGATCGGCTGGCTTTCCGTCTATCACGGCGCCGATCTGTGGACCGGCCTGCTGATTGCCGCGGTGGCCGGCGGCGTCTTCGGCCTGTTGCATGCGGGGCTGACGGTGACACTCGGCCTCTCGCAGCATGTCGCCGGTCTCGGCGTCACGCTGTTTGCGTCGAGCTTCAGTTATTACGTCTTCCGGCTGATCGTTCCGCTTGCCAATACGCCGCCCACCATCGTGCCGTTCCAGCCGATCGCCATTCCCGGCCTCTCGACGCTGCCTTTCATCGGTCCGGCTTTCTTAACGCAGACGGCGCCGACTTATCTTGCGATCGCGATCGCCCTGTTGATGGCCTACATCATCTTCCGCACGCCCGTGGGGCTTGCGATCCGCATGACGGGCGAGAACCCGCATGCGGCGGAAGCCCAGGGCGTCAATCCGATGAAGGTGCGTTACGGCGCGGTCATCGCCGGCAGCGCGCTGATGGGAATGGGTGGCGCCTTCCTGACCTTGTCGGCATTCAACAGCTTCTTCCCCACAATGGTGCAGGGGCGCGGCTGGATCTGCATCGCGCTCGTCGTTTTCGCCTCCTGGCGCCCGGGCCGCGCTCTGTTCGGCGCCTTGCTCTTCGCCTTCTTCGATGCCTTCCAGCTTCGGCTGCAAACCGCGCTGAGCGGGCTCGTGCCCTATCAGCTCTTCCTGATGACGCCCTATATCCTTTCCATCGCCGCGCTTGCCGTCATGGCCCGCCGCGCCCGCGTTCCGCAGGCGCTGATGCAGCCCTATCGCCGTGGCGAGCGCTGAGACCGTCCACATCTAACGAGGTTCCGATGTTCGATCTGATCGTCAGAAATGCAAATCTCCCCGACGGCCGCACCGGCATCGATATTGGCATCGAGGGCGACAGGATCATCGCCGTGGAGCGCGATCTTCAAGCACAGGCGGGCGAAGAAATCGACGCAACCGGCAGGTTGGTCAGCCCGCCTTTCGTCGATCCGCATTTTCATATGGACGCTACCCTATCGCTCGGCCTGCCGCGCATGAACGTTTCCGGTACCCTGCTCGAAGGCATCGCGCTCTGGGGGGAGTTGCGCCCGATCGTGACGAAGGAAGAGCTGGTCGATCGCGCGCTGCGCTATTGCGATCTGGCGGTCACACAAGGCCTGCTCTTCATTCGCAGCCATGTCGATACTAGCGATGCCAGGCTGGTGACCGTCGAGGCGATGATCGAGGTTCGCGAGAAGGTCGCGCCCTATATCGATCTTCAATTGGTCGCCTTTCCCCAGGACGGTTATTACCGCTCGCCGGGTGCGATCGACGCACTCAGCCGGGCCCTCGACATGGGCGTCGACATCGTCGGCGGCATTCCCCACTTTGAACGGACGATGGGCGAAGGGACGGCGTCGGTCGAGGCGCTCTGCCGTATCGCTGCCGATCGCGGCCTGCCGGTCGATATGCATTGCGACGAGACCGACGATCCGCTCTCGCGCCACATCGAGACGCTGGCTGCGCAAACCATCCGTTTCGGCCTCCAGGGACGCGTCGCAGGCTCGCATCTGACCTCGATGCATTCGATGGACAATTATTATGTCTCCAAGCTCATCCCGCTAATGGCGGAGGCTCGGATCAACGTCATCCCCAATCCGTTGATCAACATCATGCTGCAGGGCCGGCACGATACCTATCCGAAACGCCGCGGCATGACCCGCGTGAGGGAATTGATGGATGCCGGGCTCAACGTCTCCTTCGGGCACGATTGCGTCATGGACCCCTGGTATTCGATGGGATCGGGCGACATGCTTGAGGTTGGCCATATGGCGATCCATGTCGCCCAGATGGCCGGCATCGACGACAAGAAGAAAATCTTCGACGCGTTGACCGTCAATTCGGCGAAGACGATGGGCCTTGCAGGCTACGGTCTGGAGAAGGGATGCAACGCCGACCTCGTCATCCTCCAGGCGAGCGATACGCTGGAAGCGCTGCGGCTGAAGCCGAACCGGCTGGCGGTGATCCGCCGCGGCAAGGTGATCGCCCGCTCGGCGCCGCGTATCGGCGAGCTTTTCCTGAACGGGCGCCCGGCGCGGATCGACGGCGGTCTGGATTACGCACCTCGCCATTAGCTCTAGAGCGGGATGATTTTACGTCCGTTCATATCCGGCTTCCTTGAAGTAGTTTAGGCACTCTTTTGGCGA
>NZ_LODW01000060.1 GCF_002914525.1 Rhizobium hidalgonense
ATAGAACTAACCCCTTTTCCAAGTCAACACACCAATACAAAGTTTTTTGACAATTTTGTAACAGGTTGAAAATGAAGGGCTTTTAGCGCCAATCTCTCAAAACGAAGAAATTCGCCGCCCCGATCGGGTGGTTTTTGGGATTCGTTTTCGCCGAATTCCCACAGAATGGCTTCGGCGAGATAGGCAAGGCTTATATGGGAAGCTTGTGAGGGAATTCCAGGTGCTTGCCCATAACGCCCCTCACTCGCTAGTCTGGGAGGGAAGACCGATCCGGCGGGGTGAAGGACGCTAGTCCTCGACGAAGAACCGCTGGCCGGCGCTATTCCTTGCCTATGAGATGGTGACAGGGCGAAAGTGACAATCAACGCATCATTGCCGGAGCTTCCGGTTACACATGTCCTGCCGGCCGTCGGCGCCGCCTTGGCCGAGCAGAAACGCGCCGTTCTTTCGGCGCCGCCCGGCGCCGGCAAGACGACGCTGGCGCCGCTTTACCTGCTCGACCAGGCCTGGCGCGGCGATGGCAAGATCATCCTCCTGGAGCCGCGGCGGCTGGCGGCGCGGGCGGCGGCAAGCCGGATGGCGTCACTGCTCGGCGAACAGGTCGGCGGCACGGTCGGCTATCGCATGCGCCTCGACAACAGGATATCGGCAGCGACCAGGATCGAGGTGGTGACCGAAGGAGTTTTTGCCCGGATGATCCTTGACGATCCGGAACTGAACGGTGTCTCGACGGTGATCTTCGACGAATTCCACGAGCGTTCGCTCGATGCCGATTTCGGGCTGGCGCTGGCGCTCGACGTGCAATCGGCGCTGCGTGAGGATCTGCGTATCCTGGTGATGTCGGCGACCCTCGACGTCGACCGTGTGGCCGCCCTGCTCGACCATCCGCCTGTCATCGAAAGCCTGGGGCGCAGCTTTCCGATCGATATCCGCTATCAGGACCGGCCGGGCGGCGAGCGCATCGAGGATGCCGTCACGCGGGCGATCCTCGATGCGCATGCCGACGAAGCCGGCTCGATCCTCGCCTTCCTGCCGGGCCAAGCGGAAATCACCCGGACGGTCGAACGTCTGCAGGGACGATTCGGAGCCGAAACGCTGATTGCACCGCTCTACGGCAATCTCAGCCAGAAGGACCAGGATGCGGCAATCCGCCCGGCCTCGAAGGGAACGCGCAAGATCGTGCTGGCGACCTCGATCGCCGAAACATCGATCACCATCGACGGCGTCAGGATCGTAATCGACAGCGGGTTGCAGCGCCTGCCGGTCTTCGAGGCGTCGACCGGGATCACGCGGCTGGAGACGGTGCGTGTGTCTCGGGCGTCGGCCGATCAGCGGGCCGGACGCGCCGGGCGAACGGAGCCGGGGATCGCCATCAGGCTGTGGCATCAGGGCCAGACAGCAGCGCTGCCGGCCTTCACGCCGCCGCAGATCCTGTCCAGCGATCTCGCCGGCCTGGTGCTCGATCTCGCGTATTGGGGCGTCCAGGATCCGGCAACGCTTGCCTTGGTAGATCAGCCGCCGGAAACGACGCTCCGGGAGGCGCGGACGCTGCTTGGCCAGTTGGGCGCGCTCGACAAGGATGGGACGCTGACAGCGCGCGGCAAGGTGATGCGCGACCTCGCCTTGCCGCCGCGGCTTGCCGCCATGGTGGTTTCGTCAGGCGAATCCGGCCATGCCAGGGATGCGGCGATGATATCAGTGCTTCTCACCGAACAGGGGCTTGGCGGAACAAGCATCGATATCGAGGACCGGTTGCGGCGCTTCAAGGCCGAGCGCGGCGAAAGAGCCGACGCCTCGCGGCGGCTGGCGGGGCGGCTGGCGAGCGGTCTCGACACCGTTGCCTCAACGGCGCCGGCGCTTGCCGGCCAGCTGCTGCTGCATGCATTCCCGGATCGAATCGCACTTCAGCGCGGCGGGCGCGGCCGATTCGTGATGGCGAACGGTCGCGGCGCGGAGCTGCCGGAAACCGAAAGGCTGGCCGGCAGCCAGATGCTTGTCATCGCCGATCTCACCGGACGGGCAGCGCAGGCGCGGATTCTCTCGGCAGCCGAGGTGACGCGCGGCGATATCGAAGCCGAGCTGCCCGGCGAGATCAAAACCGGCGATCAGATCTTCTTCGATCGGCAAAGCCGGCAAGTCAGGGCGCGGCGGGCAACCCGGCTCGGCGCGATCGTCTTCGAAGAGACGCCCTTGCCGCGGCCCTCGGGGCCAACGGTCACCCAGGCGCTAGTGGAGGGGGTTCGCGAGCTGGGGCTCGATCAGCTTTCCTTCTCGAAGGAGGCCGTGCAACTTCGCGAGCGGATCGGATTTCTTCACCGGACGATCGGCGATCCCTGGCCCGATGTCAGCGATGCTGCCCTGCTGTCAAAGCTGGACGACTGGTTCGGCCCCTTTCAGACGGAGGCCCGCGGCCTCTCGGAGATTTCCGCGGCCGGGCTTTCGAACGGGCTGATGTCGTTGGTACCGCACGAGTTGCAGCGCGACCTTAGCCGACTTGCGCCGACCCATTTCGAAGCGCCGACCGGCCAGAGGCACCCGATCCAATATGAAGGCGAGGAGCCGGTGCTGACGATCCGCGTGCAGGAGCTGTTCGGGTTGAAGCAGCACCCGGCCATTGCCGGCGGCCGCCTGCCGCTGCTGCTCGAACTCACCTCGCCGGCGCATCGGTCGATCCAGACGACACGCGACCTGCCGGGCTTCTGGGCCGGCTCGTGGAGGGATGTGCGCGCCGATATGCGCGGCCGCTATCCCCGGCACCCCTGGCCGGAGCGGCCGGAAGAGGCGTTGCCGACGACACGGGCAAAGCCGCGTGGTACATGACGGCCATTCAAGGAGCCCCCGGAATGATCGACAAGCCTGGCATAACTGACAAGACGGAAAGCTATACGCTGGAGGACCGGCACAGCAGCCGCAGGCTGCGCCTGCAGACGCTGGTGCGGCTGCGCTGGCTGGCGGTCGGCGGACAGGCGATGACGGTGTTCATCGTGGCCTTCTGGCTGAAATTTCCCTTGCCGCTGATTGCCAGCTCTTCGCTGATCGCCGCCCTTGCCTGGGTGAATTTCTACCTGACGATCCGCTATCCGCCGACGCACCGCCTGGAAGCGCCGGCCGCCTTCGCACTGCTGGGCTTCGATCTTCTGCAGCTCTGCGCGCTGCTCTTCATCACCGGCGGCCTTGCCAATCCGTTTGCGGCGCTCGTCTGCGTGCCGGTTATCATCTCCTTTGCCTCGCAGCCGATTCGCTACAGCACGGCGCTGATCGGCTTTGCGATGGTCTGCATCACGGTGCTTGCCTTTTCGCCCTTTCCGCTGCCCTGGTTCGACGGCGTCGAGATCAACGTCCACAACGTCATGCAGTTCGGTGTCTGGTGTTCGATCGCCTCGACGATGGCGTTCGCCGCCTTCTATGCCTACCGGGTCTCGATGGAGGCAAGCCAGCTTGCCGATGCGCTGGCGGCGACCGAACTGGTGCTGCAGCGGGAAAAGCATCTTTCGCAGCTCGACGGACTGGCCGCCGCGGCTGCCCACGAACTCGGCACGCCGCTGGCGACGATCAGCGTCGTCGCCAAGGAAATGGAGCGGGAACTCAAAAACGACGATCGGTTCCGCGAGGACGTGATGCTGCTGCGCAGCCAGAGCGAACGCTGCCGTGACATCCTGCGGCGGCTGACGACACTGTCCTCCGAAGGCGAAGCGCATATGCGCCGGCTGCCGCTTTCCTCGATGATCGAGGAGATCGTCGCGCCGCACCGGGAATTCGGCATCACGCTCGAGCTGATCGAAAAGAGCCCGCGCAAGGACGAGCCGGTGACCGACCGCAACGCCGGCATCATGTACGGGCTCGGCAATCTGATCGAAAACGCCGTCGATTATGCGCGGGAGAAGGTGATCGTCACCGTCGAGCATGATCACGATAAAGTGCTGATCGTCATCGAGGACGACGGCAACGGTTACGCGCCGGAGATTCTGACGCGGATCGGCGAGCCTTATATGACCAAGCGGCAGAAAGAGGACACGGCGGGCGGCCTCGGGCTCGGGCTTTTCATCGCCAAGACGCTGCTGGAGCGCTCGGGAGCATCGCTGATTTTCGAGAATCGCGACCCGGAAAGTGCGGGCGCGCGTATCCGAATCGAATGGCCGCGCATGCTGATCGACGCAAATTCGACAAAGTGACTTTGTCGGCATAAGTAGGATATAAGCGGTTGACGCAGATCGGGCGTTCAAGCGCCAGGGCCAAGACGATGACAGAACAAAATCACGAAAATTTCGCCGCGACGGATGAAGACCATATCGGTCCCGACGCCAGCCTGCTGATCGTCGACGACGACGGGCCGTTCCTGCGCCGCCTGGCCCGGGCGATGGAAACGCGCGGTTTCCAGGTGGAAACGGCCGAATCAGTGGCGGAGGGCGTTGCGAAATCGAAAGGCAGGCCGCCGAAATATGCAGTGGTCGACCTTCGGCTCGGCGACGGCAATGGGCTCGACGTCATCGAAGCCATCCGCCAGCGGCGCGACGACACCAGGATCATCGTGCTGACCGGCTACGGCAATATCGCAACGGCAGTGACGGCCGTAAAACTCGGCGCCGTCGATTACTTGGCGAAGCCTGCGGATGCCGACGACGTGTTTTCGGCGCTGACGCAGCGGGCAGGCGAAAAGGCCGAGCTCCCCGAGAACCCGATGTCGGCCGACCGGGTGCGCTGGGAACACATTCAGCGGGTCTACGAAATGTGCGAGCGCAATGTTTCGGAAACGGCGCGCCGGCTCAACATGCACCGGCGGACGCTGCAGCGCATCCTTGCCAAACGCGCGCCGAAATAGCCGAGACATCCGTCAAACATCGTCGACGGTGAATGGCTTTCCGTTCGCCCATTCGGCCATCATCAGCCGTTGGGCGGCGGCGCGCGAGAAATTGAGCGTGACGGATTTGCGCGTGGCCGGAGCCATGCGGTGTTCGGGCGCCTCGCGAATCATGTGGGCGCCATAACCGTCCGAGAGGAAAAGCCCGCACTCCTCGGGAAAAATGTCGAGCGGCACGCCTTCGTGAGTCGCAAAGAACAGCCGGTCGCAATGCAGCCTGTATTCCGGCCATTTGCGATCCACTCTGAAATCCTCGATCGACGTCTTGATTTCGACAATCCAGACCTCGCCCTTTTCCGAAATCGTGATCAAATCGGCACGACGGCCGCTGGCCAGCGGCAGTTCGGGCAGCACGGCATGGCGCATTTCATGCAGCAAAATCTGCGTTCCCCGCCGCACCATCATGGCCCTGTCCGATTGCCGGCCATCGATTAACGGATTGTTATTGTAAACACTCAAAATCGTCATGGATAACCATCGCAGGGGCTGGCGTGTTGTTGCAAAAAAACCATGCGCTTCTAATTTGCGCCACGGACGGATTTGTCGCGCTGCAGTAGCCTTGCAAAGCGCAAGTTAATCGAAAATAAACCATAATCAACGATGGTCGAAAGACTGTTCTCCCTGCTCCAAAACTTCAAGAGTCATCTATGCGCATCCGCAATGCATTCCCTGTATTTGGCCTGCTGACAACGCTCGCACTGGCCGGTTGCTCCACCAACTCCGATAGCGCATCCGTCGACGACAAGGGCGCAGGCCCGACGGTACAGACAGCTCAGATCTTCAACGACGCCTATGGCGTGACGAAGGATGCCGGATACTCCCTGCCGGCAATCCCGATCGACAGGGTCAAGCCGCAGTTCCGCCGCCAGGTCGTCAGCTACCAGACCACCGAGCGTCCGGGAACGATCATCGTCAACACGCGTGAGCGCTTCCTCTATTACATCCTGGCCAACGGCAAGGCGATGCGTTACGGCATCGGCGTCGGCAAGCAGGGCTTCGCATGGGCCGGCACCGCCTACGTCGCCTGGAAGCAGGAATGGCCGACCTGGCATCCACCGAAGGAAATGGCCGTTCGCCGCCCCGACGTCGCCAAGTATGTCGAAGACGGCATGGGCCCGGGTCTCAGCAATCCGCTCGGCGCGCGCGCCATGTATCTCTTCAACGAGGACGGCAAGGACACGCTGTTTCGCCTGCACGGCACGCCGGAATGGGCTTCGATCGGCACCGCCGCTTCCTCGGGCTGCATTCGCCTGATGAACCAGGACGTCATCGACCTCTATAGCCGCGTTCGTCCGGGCAAGGGCACGTCCAAGGTCGTCGTTATCCAGTAAGCTAGATATCGAATTCGGTATAAAAAAGGCCGCCGGACTGTCGTCTCGGCGGCCTTTTCACATTCAAAACTATACTCTCACCCGGTTTGCTTCGCCTTGAGCTCAAGGCGGCGGCGGTGCAGCACCGGCTCAGTATAGCCGTTCGGCTGCTCCCTGCCCTTCAACACGAGATCGAGTGCGGCCTGGAAGGCGATCGAGCCATCGAAATTGCCGGCCATCGGCCGATAGGCGGTGTCCTGCTCGTTCTGCCGGTCGACGACGGCGGCCATGCGCTTCATCGTTTCGACGATCTGAGCCTCGGTGACGACCTGGTGATGCAGCCAATTCGCCATATGCTGGGCCGAGATGCGCAATGTGGCGCGGTCTTCCATCAGACCGACATTGTTGATGTCGGGCACCTTCGAGCAACCGACGCCGTGATCGACCCAGCGCACGACGTAGCCGAGGATGCCCTGGGCATTATTGTCGAGCTCGCGCTGGATTTCCTCCGGCGTCCAGTTCGGCCGCACCGCAACCGGCACGGAGAGAATGTCGGAGAGTTTTGCGCGGGCACGATCCTTCAGTCCCTGTTGAACGCGGGCGACATTGACGCGGTGATAGTGGGTGGCGTGCAGGGTCGCAGCCGTCGGCGACGGCACCCAGGCGGTGTTGGCGCCGGCCTTCGGGTGGGCGATCTTCTGCTCCAGCATCGCCGCCATCAGATCCGGCATCGCCCACATGCCCTTACCAATCTGAGCATGGCCGGAAAGTCCACATTCGAGACCGATGTCGACGTTCCAGTTCTCATAGGCCGAGATCCAGGCCGCCTGGCGCATATCGCCCTTGCGAATCATCGGACCGGCTTCCATCGAGGTGTGGATCTCGTCGCCGGTGCGATCGAGGAAGCCGGTATTGATGAAGACGACACGTTCACGGGCGGCGCGAATGCACTCCTTGAGGTTGACCGTCGTGCGGCGCTCCTCATCCATGATGCCCATCTTGATGGTGTTGCGCGGCAGGCCAAGCGCATCTTCGACCCGCGAGAAGATCTCGACGGCGAAGGCGACTTCCTCGGGCCCATGCATCTTCGGCTTGACCACATACATGGAGCCGGTACGGGAATTCTTTCTCCGGCCGGCCGGGCCGATATCGTAAAGGGCAATCAGGCCGGTGATGACGGCATCCATGATGCCCTCCGGCACTTCCTTGCCGTCGCGGTCAAGAATGGCCGGATTGGTCATGAGGTGGCCGACATTGCGCACCAGCATCAGCGAGCGGCGATGCAGTTCGAAGGCGGCGCCGTCGGGGCCGGTATATTGCAGATCCGGGTTGAGCTTGCGGACGAAACTCGTCCCGCCCTTTGCCACTTCTTCCTGCAGATCGCCCTTCATCAGGCCGAGCCAGTTGCGATAGACAATGACCTTGTCCTCGGCATCGACGGCGGCAATCGAATCCTCGCAGTCCATGATCGTGGTGATCGCCGATTCCAGCCAGACGTCGGAAACATGGGCCGGATCGGTCTTACCGATCGCCGTCGTCGCATCGATAACGATCTCGATGTGGATACCGTTGTTCTTCAGGAGAATATGCGTCGGAGCGGCCGCATCGCCGCGATAACCGGCAAAATGCCCAGTATTCCTAAGCATTGCCTGCTCGCCATCAGTCGATCTGACAACAAGCGCTCCGTCCTTGACGATCAGGCTGCCGAGGTCCTTCCAGCTGCTATCCTGCAGCGGCACGGACATATCGAGGAAATCGCGCACCCAGGCGATGACCTTCTCGCCGCGCTTCGGATTGTAACCCTTGCCTTTCTCGGCGCCGTCGCTCTCAGCAATGGCATCCGTGCCGTAGAGCGCATCATAGAGCGAGCCCCAGCGGGCATTGGCGGCGTTCAGCGCATAACGGGCGTTCATGACGGGAACGACCAGTTGCGGGCCGGCGATCGATGCGATCTCGGGATCGACGTTGTCGGTCGAAACCTGAAAGTCAGATCCCTCAGGCAGGAGATAGCCAATTTCGCGGAGGAAGGACTGGTATTCGTCCATATCCGCAGGCGCGCCATGGCGGCGATACCAGTCGTCGATCTTGACCTGCAGGTCGTCGCGTTTGGCCAGCAGCGCCCGATTCTTCGTGGCGAGATCATGGATAATCGCCGAAAAATCGGCAAAGAACTTGTCCGCATCCACCGCCAGACCCGGCAGAACCTCCTGGGTCAGGAAATCATGAAGGACGGTTTCGACGGCAAGACCGTTCTTATCAACGCGGCTCATGCGGCATTCTCCCTGGCAACGACTTTGAATGCTGCCACTTTGCCCGGCTTTCATTCACAGTCAATTCCGCAATAATTCGAAAGATTTATGCTTTCGTGGAAATTATGCGCGGCGTCACACGCATCGGCAGCCCGTTCTGCGGCTGGGTCGTCAGTTTCTGCACCGGCCAGGGATTGGTCTCATCGGTCGAATCGAAGCGATAGCGATGCATCATCACCGCCAGCGCGATCACCGCCTCCTGCAGCGCGAAGGTCGCGCCGATGCAGACCCGCGGACCGGCGCCAAACGGCAGGAACTGGAAGCGGCCAATACTGCCGCGATTCTCCGGCAGGAAACGTTCCGGCATATAGGCGCGCGGCCTATCCCAATAGAGCTCGTGTCGATGCAACGTCCAGGGCATGATGAGCACGGTGATATCGGCCGGTATTTCGACCTCCTCGCCCTTCGCATTCGTCCAGACGTCATCGGCGATTGCGGCGCGATTGATCGAAGGGGCCGGCGGATAAAGTCTGAGAGCCTCTTCAAAGGCTGCCCGCGTCACCGGCATCAGATCCAGCCATTCTACCGGCTCGGCGCCGGTTGCAAGAACAGCGTCGATTTCCGTTTCCATCACCTCGCGGATATGCGGGCTGTTGGCCACACAATAAAGCGTCCAGGCCAGCGCACGAGCGGTCGTCTCGTGCCCGGCGCCGATGAAAGTCAGGATATTGTCCTCGATCTCTTCTTTGGTCAGGCCATCGGGGCCGGCCTGTTCGAGAAGCAGCGTCAGAAAATCGTCCGGTGCGGCGGCGCGATCGGCCTTCATCTTCGCCAGACGCAAATCCATGGTGTCGCGCACGATCGCCCTGAATTTCTCCAGCACCTTCTGGCCGCCGATGCGGGTGAGGCGCGGCACCCAGGAGGGCGCACGCAGCAAATCCATCGGGTCGACGCGACCCATGCGGTGGAGAAGCTGGTTGACGTCGTCGGAGAAATGGCCGCTCGAGGAGACGATTTCGCCGGAGAAGAGCGTTTCGGCAAGAATCGCAAAGGTGAGGTCAGTCATATCACTGGCGATATCGAAGACTTGGCCCGCCGAACCGGACCCCTCATATTTGCCGATATATTCTTCCGATTGCCGCAGCATCTGGCCGCCGAAACCCTTGGCGTGGCGCGGCGTGAAAACAGGGGCGACCGCCTTTCGCGACCGTTTCCAGACCTGGCCTTCCGCCGTCAGCAGGCCGTCGCGCAGGATCGGCCGCAGAACCAGCTGGCGTATGTCGGACATGCGGTAATTGTTAGCATTGTCGACCAGCACATGCTTGATCAGGCCGGGATCGTTGACGATCAGGGTATGTTGCCCGAAGAAACTCGTCTTGATCCAGGGCAGCGTATAGGACGGCTCGCCCCAGAGTTCGAGCGGATTGCGCAGGATGATGCGGATGATATCAAGCCGGCTCGGTGGCACGGTGCGCGGCAGCGGTGCCGGCGGAACGAAGGGGTCAGGACGCATGTCCATCGTCAAAGCCTTTCGGGGAAGATCAACGCTTCCCGTCAGGCTTGAAGCTAGAGCAGGCCCTTGAGTTCGTCCAGCTTGTCGTTGATCAGCCAGCCGTAATAATTCTCTTCCGGCCAGACGGTTGCGCCGGAAGAACGGTTCTTCGCCGCGAGTGCCGCGGCACGCTGGCGCGAATTGCCGACATTGTAAAGCGTTGCCGTCAGGCCGGGATTGCCTGAGATGTCCATGCCGGCAATCTCCTTGTAATCGTCGATCGACCTGCGGATCGAAGCGGCGACGAAGGCGAGCGAGATATCGGGATCCATGATGGACTTGTAAACGGCGCCGGCATTCTTCTCGTTCAGCTTCGGATAACCGGATACGCGGCTGACGAGATCGGAGAGCATCAGCGCCGTCAACGGATTGACCTGGCCGAGGCCGAAAGTCTGGCCGGCATAGAAGGGCTGGAAGAAAACCGCGCTGAAACGGTTGTTGGGGAAGCTCTGGCCGCCCACCGTCTTGCCGCGGAAATCGCTTTCCCAGACATCTTCGCGGCAGGACCAGAGCGTATAGGAATCGCTCTTGCCCTTGCATTGCGCAAATTGCGGCCGCGCCACGAAATCATCGACATTTTCGCCGTCATAGGCGAAGCGGAAGCTTTCGCCGGCATAAGAAGCGGCCTTGACATAATAGGCCTGCAGCCGGTCGTAGGCGTCGACATTATAGGTGTGTTCGCCGACGATCGCGCCGACGACATGGATGGGGTTGATGCCGTAAGCGCTGGAGACCTTGCGGATCTTGGCCATCAGCTCGCGATCGGTCGCCAGAAGCTCGTGGACCTTTTCATATTTCAGATCGAAGCTGCTTTTGGTTCCCTTAGTGCGCCGGACAGACGCGCCCGGAATATCGGGCTGCTCGACATGACGGTTGCCGGCCGGCACCGTCTGCATGGCGAAGGCAGGCGCCGAATTCACCAGGGCAACGGCAATCAAAAGGCTTGTCAAAAGGCGTCGCACGATCCGCTATCCCGTCCCGTTCCATCGTCCTGCTTGCGATGCGGCTGACTGGACCAGAATCTTGGCCGAATAAAGCCGGAACGGAAAACAAAACGGGCCTTCACTAAAAAGTAAAAGGCCCGCTGTCGAGAGAGAGTTCGCCACAATCCGGCATTCATATCGGTAAAGACATGAACCGGTGATGCGCCGATATCACAGAATGAAGCGCGAGAGATCGGTATTCTGCGCGAGATCGCCGACATGTTCGCGTACATAGGCAGCGTCGATGGTGATCGCCGTGCCGCCGCGATCCGGCGCGTTGTAGGAAATATCATCCAGAACCCGTTCCATCACCGTCTGCAGGCGGCGGGCGCCGATGTTCTCGACGGAAGAGTTCAGGTGCACGGCGACATCGGCCAGCGCATCGATCGCGTCGTCGGTGAATTCGAGGTTCAGGCTTTCCGTCTCCATCAGCGCGCGATACTGGCGGATGAGGCTTGCTTCCGTCTCGGTCAGGATCCGGCGGAAATCCTCCTTGTTCAGCGGCCGCAATTCGACACGGATCGGCAGGCGGCCTTGCAGCTCGGGGAGAAGATCCGAGGGTTTGGAGACATGGAAGGCGCCCGACGCGATGAACAGGATATGGTCCGTCTTCACCGGCCCGTATTTGGTCGAGACCGTCGTGCCTTCGACGAGCGGCAGGAGGTCACGCTGGACGCCTTCGCGGGAGACGCCGGCGCCCATGCCGCCGTCGCGGGCGGCGATCTTGTCGATTTCGTCGAGGAAGACGATCCCGTCATTCTCAGTGGAGCGGACGGCCTCGCGCTGGATCACCTCATTGTCGATCAGCTTGTCGGATTCATCGCGGATCAGGTCGCTATAGGAGGCCTTGACCGTCGTGCGAACCTTCTTGGTGCGGCCGCCCATCGCCTTGCCGAACATTTCCGACAGGTTGAGCACGCCGATATTGGCGCCCGGCATGCCGGGTATTTCGAAGCCCCCCATGCCGGAACCGGCATCGGCCACCTCGATATCGATTTCCTTGTCGTCGAGTTCGCCGTCCCTCAGCTTCTTGCGGAAATTTTCGCGGGTGGCCGGCGACGCGGTGGTGCCGACCAGCGCATCGAGAACACGCTCCTCGGCACTGACATGCGCCTTGGCCTGGACCTCGGCCCGCTTCTTCTCGCGCACCAGGCCGATGCCGACCTCGACCAGATCACGGATGATCTGCTCGACATCGCGGCCGACATAACCGACTTCGGTGAATTTGGTGGCTTCGACCTTGATGAAGGGCGCGCCGGCGAGTTTTGCCAGGCGGCGGGAGATCTCGGTCTTGCCGACACCGGTCGGGCCGATCATCAGGATGTTCTTCGGCATGACTTCGTCGCGCAGGCTGGGATCGAGCTGCTGGCGGCGCCAGCGGTTGCGCAGCGCGATCGCGACAGCGCGTTTGGCATCATGCTGGCCGATAATGTAGCGGTCGAGTTCGGAAACGATCTCGCGGGGGGAAAAAGTCGTCATTGCGTATCATTCTCCTGGCGGTCCAGGGCCATCAGCGCCCGGCCGCAATTCGTCTTTGTTGGCCGCGGCAGCGGCCGGAAGGCCGGGAATTCAGCCTTCGACGTCAAGCGATTCCACCACGATATTGTGGTTGGTGTAGACGCAGATATCGGCGGCGATCTCGAGGGCGCGGCGCGCGATCTCTTCGGCCGATTTGTCGGTATCCATCAGCGCGCGGGCAGCGGCGAAAGCGTAGTTGCCGCCCGAACCGATCGCCGTCGTGCCATGCTCGGGCTCCAGGACGTCGCCATTGCCGGTGATCGCCAGCGTGATCGATTTGTCGGCGACGAGCATCATGGCTTCGAGATTACGCAGGTATTTGTCGGTACGCCAGTCCTTGGCGAGCTCGACGGCGGCGCGCATCAGCTGGCCGGGATATTGCTCCAGCTTCTTTTCGAGCCGTTCGAGCAGGGTGAAGGCATCGGCGGTCGCGCCGGCGAAACCGGCGACGACTTCGCCCTTGCCGATGCGGCGCACCTTGCGGGCATTGCCCTTCATGACGGTCTGGCCGAGGCTGACTTGGCCGTCGCCCGCCATCACCACCTTGCCGCCTTTTCGAACTGTAATGATCGTTGTCATCAAACACCTGTCTGCCCTTGACGCGGGCTACTCCACCGGGCCGCACACCGGCCCTGTTAAGCCCTATGTAAGCAGGGCGGCGCCGTTTGCAAATGGGCCGGCTTTTCTCTTGGCCGGCTTCTGGATATTTGCCGATGCGCCTGATAAGGAACGGCCTTATTCCCGATGGAGGGCCATATGGCCGAGACCGCAGCAAGCCGCACGGGCAGCGTTTCCCGCAAGACCAACGAGACCTCGATTTCGGTTTCCGTCAATCTCGACGGCACCGGCAAATCGAAGATTTCGACGGGCGTCGGCTTCTTCGACCATATGCTCGACCAGCTTTCGCGGCATTCTCTCATCGACATGGAGATCGAGGCCAAGGGCGACCTGCATATCGACGATCATCATACGGTCGAGGATACGGGCATTGCCATCGGCCAGGCGATCTCCAAGGCGCTCGGCGACCGGCGCGGCATCACCCGCTACGCGTCGATCGACCTCGCCATGGACGAGACGATGACCAAGGCCGCCGTCGATCTTTCCGGCCGGCCGTTCCTGGTCTGGAACGTCGGCTTCAGCGCGCCGAAGATCGGCACGTTCGACACCGAACTCGTTCGCGAATTCTTCCAGGCGCTCGCCCAGAATGCCGGCATCACATTGCATATTCTCAATCATTATGGCGCTAATAACCACCATATTGCCGAGACGTGCTTCAAGGCCGTTGCCCGCGCATTGCGCACGGCGACAGAGATCGATCCGAGACAGGCGGGCCGTGTTCCCTCAACCAAGGGCACGCTCGTCTGAGCCTCTCAAGGGAGCGGCGACCATGACATCAAGCTATATCTTCCTGACGCCGCCCGGCGGCACGCGCGCCACGATCGACGAGACGCGAACCATCCGCGACGGCTTCACGCTGCTCGGCTTTCTCTTCCCCTGGCCGTGGCTCCTGGCACATCGGCTCTGGCTGCATGCGGCCGTGGCCTTTCTGCTGCAGGGCATCGGTGGTGCGTTGATGGAGGAGCCGGGTCTCTGGCCAATGGGAGTGGCCATCATGCTGGGCGTGAATCTACTGGTCGGCCTCGAGGGCCAGAATTTTCGCATCCGCAACCTTGCTGGCAAGGGCTGGACCGAAGACGCGCTGATTGCCGCCGATACGATCGGCATTGCCGAGCAGGTCTATTTTTCGGACCAGGCGGATATCGCGCAGAGTGACGACAACACGGCACCGGACTGGGAGAACAAGCCCCGGCCGCGCGGCCCACATGGCCATGGCACAGCGCTTGGCCTGTTTGGATTTGATGGAGGACGCTGACGATGCGCGTCGCGATTATCGATTATGGTTCCGGCAATTTGCGCTCGGCGACCAAGGCTTTCGAACGTGCCGCCCGTGAAGCGGGCATCGATGCGCATATCGATCTCACCGACAGGGCGGAAAATGTTGCCGCGGCCGATCGTATCGTGCTTCCCGGTGTTGGCGCCTATGCCGATTGCCGGCGCGGTCTCGATGCCGTGCCCGGGATGGCCGAGGTGTTGATCGAGGCCGTCGAGAAGAAGGCGCGGCCGTTCCTCGGCATCTGCGTCGGTATGCAGCTGATGTCCTCGCGCGGCCTCGAAAAGACCGTGACGCACGGTTTTAACTGGATTCCCGGCGATGTCGTCGGGATGACGCCTGATGATCCTCAATTGAAGATCCCGCAGATCGGCTGGAATACGCTCGACCTGAAACGCGAACATCCGCTTTTCGACGGCATTGCGACTGGCCCGGAGGGGCTGCACGCCTATTTTGTGCATTCCTACCATCTTGCCGCCGAAAAGGCCGACGATGTCATCGCGACCGTCGACTATGGCGGTGCGATGACCGCTCTCGTCGGGCGCGACAACATGGTCGGCGCACAGTTTCACCCGGAAAAGAGCCAAAAGCTCGGGCTGGCGCTGATTGCCAATTTCCTGCGCTGGAACCCGTAATGCCGCCGCCTTATTTCCCCTTTATGGAAACGGCGGAACAGGAGTGCGCTCGATGCCGGCGTCGCGGAAATCAGGCAAGGTGTTCTACACGCTGAGACCCTCCCGGGAGGGGCAGCCTCCCTTCTCGGACATCCGGCTTGCCGATGGGACGATCATCCGCCGTGTCGATGAGACCATTCACAAAAGAGCGCTTTCCAATGCAGCCAAGGCGTTGAAAGAAAGGCTGGACCGATGATCCATGAAATCCTTGCCGGCAACGAGAATTCCCAGCTGCGCGCCAACGGCATCAGCGCCGGCGACATTACCGAAGCCGTGCTGGAGTTTTATATCGAGGGCGAAGACGATCTGATCGGCCTGCTTGCCTATGCGCTTTACGAGCGGCAGAAGCGCGATTTCGTCATCAGCTATCGCAAGCGCAATGCCGGCCGTTCGCCCAATGAAGCGGAGCTTGCCGCGGTCGCCAGCAATTATCTCTCCACCGACCTGCGCAATACGCTGCGCGACCGCGCCTCGCAGATCCTTTCGAGTTATGCCGAAACCTATGTCGAGGCGATGGAGCCGGAGATCCGTCTCGCCGCCGTCAACAACGACGCGCTGCGAAAGGTGCGCGACATCGAAAAGTCGGTGAAACGGCGCCTGGGCTTCTGGCGTCAGGTCCGGGCCGGTCTGACCGTCACCCTGCTCCTTCTTCTGCTTTTCGGCGCGGCCACCATTGCCGCTGTCTTTTTCCACTCGGATATCGTAGATGCGTGGAATGCGCTGATGGTACCGACCACTTTACGGACGTAGACGACATGATCCTTTTTCCCGCGATCGATCTGAAGGGCGGCCAATGCGTCCGCCTGAAGCTCGGCGACATGCAGCAGGCGACGGTCTACAACACCGATCCGGCCGCCCAGGCGAAATCCTTCGAAGACCAGGGTTTCGAATGGCTGCATGTGGTCGATCTCGACGGCGCCTTTGCGGGACATTCGGCCAATGGCGACGCCGTCGAAGCGATCCTCAAGGCGACGAAAAATCCGGTGCAGCTCGGCGGCGGCATCCGAACCCTCGATCATATCGAGGCCTGGCTGTCGCGCGGGCTGCGGCGAGTCATTCTCGGCACCGTCGCGGTCAGAAATCCTGAGCTGGTCATCGAGGCTTGCCGGAAATTTCCAGGCCACGTCGCCGTCGGCATCGATGCCAAGGGCGGCAAGGTGGCGGTCGAGGGCTGGGCGGAGGCTTCCGAACTCGGGATCATCGAACTCGCAAAAAAATTCGAAGGCGCCGGCGTCGCCGCGATCATCTATACCGACATCGACCGCGACGGCATCCTGACCGGCATCAACTGGGCTTCGACGCTGGAACTTGCCGAGGCCGTCTCCATTCCGGTCATCGCCTCGGGCGGCCTCGCCTCGCTTGAGGACATCAAACGGATGCTGCGGTCCGATGCACGAAAGCTGGAAGGCGCGATCTCCGGCCGTGCGCTTTATGACGGCCGTATCGATCCTGCGGAAGCGTTGGCGCTGATCAAGGCCAACAGGGCAAAGGAGACTGCGTAGTGACCCTCAAGGCCCGTGTCATTCCCTGCCTCGACGTCAAGGACGGCCGCGTCGTCAAGGGCGTCAATTTCCTCAATCTCGTCGATGCCGGCGATCCCGTCGAAGCGGCGAAGGCCTATGATGTGGCCGGTGCCGATGAGCTCTGCTTCCTCGACATCACCGCTTCCTCGGACAATCGCGAGACGATCTTTGATGTCGTGTCGCGCACGGCCGACCAATGTTTCATGCCGCTGACGGTCGGCGGCGGAGTGCGCACCATCGCCGATATCCGCAAGCTCCTGCTGTGCGGCGCCGACAAGGTCTCGATCAATTCGGCAGCCGTCAGCAATCCCGACTTCGTTGCCGAGGCGGCAGACAAGTTCGGCGACCAGTGCATCGTCGTCTCGATCGACGCCAAGCGCCGGCGCACGCAGGCGGTCGGCGGCGACAATCTCAGCGCCTGGGAAATCTATACGCATGGCGGCCGCAACGCGACCGGCATCGACGCCGTCGAATTCGCCCAGAAGATGGTGGCGCGCGGCGCCGGCGAGCTCTTGGTGACCTCGATGGACCGCGACGGCACCAAGGTTGGCTACGATCTGGAACTGACGCGGGCGATCGCCGATGCGGTGCGTGTGCCGGTCATCGCGTCGGGCGGCGTCGGCGATCTCGACCATCTCGTCGCCGGGGTGAAGGAGGGCCATGCCAATGCGGTGCTCGCCGCCTCGATCTTCCACTTCGGCACCTATTCCGTCGGCGAGGCGAAGCACTATATGTCGAAGTGCGGCATCGACATGCGTCTCGACTGAACTTGAAAGCGGACCTATGAGCGGATTTTCCCTTTCCGATCTCGAAAGCATCGTCGCCGAGCGGTCGAAAGCCTCACCGGAGCAATCCTGGACGGCGAAGCTCGTCGCTGCCGGCCAGCCGAAAGCGGCAAAGAAGCTTGGCGAAGAGGCGATCGAAGCCGTAATGGCGGCGGTGACCGGCGATCGCGACAATCTGACCTATGAAGCCGCCGATGTGCTCTATCACCTATTGGTCGTATTGAAGATTGCTGAAATACCGTTAGAGAATGTCATGGCCGAGCTCGAGCGCAGAACCGCGCAGTCCGGCCTCAAGGAAAAGGCCGGCCGGCAGAGTTCATGAGTATCGCGACTGAGATTATCGGGGTGCCGGAAACGTTGGATCACTTCCAGTCGGAATCCTATTCGCCCTACCACTTCTTCTCTTCCGAGCAATGGGCGAAGTTCCGCGCCGACACGCCGTTGACGCTAACAAGCGACGAGGTCAAGCGGCTGCGTTCGATGGGCGACCCGATCGATCTCGACGAGGTCCGGCGCATCTATCTGTCGCTGTCGCGGCTGCTGTCGGCGCATGTCGAATCCTCGCAGATGCTGTTCGAACAGCGCAACCGCTTCCTCAGCCTGTCCGATGTGACGAAGACGCCCTTCGTCATCGGCATCGCCGGCTCGGTCGCGGTGGGAAAATCGACCACCGCCCGTATCCTCAAAGAGCTCCTGGGGCGCTGGCCTTCCAGCCCGAAGGTCGATCTCGTCACCACCGACGGCTTCCTTCATCCGAACGCCGTGCTGCAGCGGCAAAAGCTGATGCAGCGCAAGGGTTTTCCGGAGAGTTACGACACGGCCGCGATCCTGCGTTTTCTCTCGGCGATCAAAGCCGGCCAGCCGGATGTCAAGGCGCCCAGCTATTCGCATCTCGTTTATGACGTGCTGCCCGACGATTACAAGATCGTCGACCGGCCCGACATCCTGATCTTCGAAGGCATCAACGTACTGCAGTCGCGCGACCTGCCCGCCGGCGGCAAGATCGTGCCGATGGTCTCCGACTTCTTCGACTTCTCGATCTATATCGATGCAGCGGAAGACCAGATTCACAACTGGTACGTCGCGCGTTTCATGCGGCTGCGCGAGACCGCCTTCCGCGATCCGAATTCCTATTTCCATCGCTACGCTTCGATCAGCGACGCGGAAGCGCTCGAAATCGCCGGGGATCTCTGGGCGAACATCAACCTGAAAAACCTGCGCCAGAACATCCTGCCGACGCGGCCGCGTGCCGATCTGATCCTGAAAAAGGGCAAGGATCATTTGATCGAGCAGGTCGCGCTGCGCAAACTATAGCAGGCGATCCTGGGCTGTCAGCTCGAGGGATTGACGCGGCGCAGCGTCAGATTGATGCGGCCGCCATTCTTCAAGAGCGTCGATGTCGCCGGGTGAATGCGGTCGACGCCGTGGAAACACAGCCTCCCCTCGCCGCCCAGAACGACCAGATCGCCGCTCGACAGCTTTAGGGATAGCGTAGGATCATTGCGGTTGAGGCCGCCGATGCGAAACAGGCAGCTGTTGCCGAGCGAGATCGAGACGACCGGCGCCTGCAGATCCCTCTCATCCTTGTCCTGATGCAGACCCATCCGGGCATCGTCGGAGTAGAAATTGATCAGACAGGCTTCCGGCGGCTTGTCGTAACCGGCCACATCATTCCAGATATCGAGTAATTCCTGCGGCATATCGGGCCAAGGCCTGCCGGTTGCCGGATGCGTCGGCTGGTAGCGATAGCCGCGCTGCTTGTCGGTTACCCAGCCGAGCGCCCCACAATTGGTCATGCGCACCGACATCGGCTTGCCGGTGCCGGGCATGACCGGCACATAAAGCGGCGCCTCGGCGACAATAGTGCGGATGACCTCGACCAACGCCTCCTGGCGCGCCCGGTCGAGATAGCCGGGGAGATGGCGAATGCCGCTCAAGAGTTCCGGCATGTCATTCACTGCTTCCGCCGCCAGGGCGGCCGCGCATTTTCTTGACTTCCGAGCGGCCGGATTTCTCCTTCAGGCGGCGCTCGACCGAACCCTTGGTCGGCTTGGTCTTCTTGCGCGGCGGCGGCGGTGGCTTGGCGGCCTCCAGAATCAGCTCCTTCAGCCGGTCGCGCGCATCCTCGCGGTTGCGGTCCTGGCTGCGAAAGCGGCTCGCCTCGATCATCAGCACGCCGTCCTTCGACAGGCGCCGGCCGGCGAGCTTGACCGCATTGGCCTTGACGCGCTCGTTCAGTGACGGCGAGTTCGGGATGTTGAAGAACAGCTGGACCGCGGTCGAAACCTTATTGACGTTCTGCCCGCCGGGACCGCCCGCCAGAACGAACTGTTCGGTCAGCTCCCATCCAGCGATGGTGATCCTATCGTCGATATAGAGTGCGTCGCTGGCCATGCGGCGTTCTATCTCACATCGGCCGCTAATTGAAAACATCGGCCATCATCAATAAAAACCCGGCCATCCTGCGATGCCGGGTTTCACGTGAATCAGAGAGTCTGTTTAGCGCAATTCCCGGCAAAAGCGCTTCGCGCTTTGCCTGGCAAAACCGCTGCACACTTTTGCTGGAATTGATTGCACTTCTTATTCGGCGGCAACCTTCACGCCGGGAGCCGCGTCGCGAACACCGCCGTCGACGTGGTTCTCGAACTTGGCGAAGTTCGCAATGAACATCGAGACCAGCTTTTCGGCCTGTGCGTCATAGGCTGCCTTGTCGGCCCAAGTCGAGCGCGGATCGAGAATGGCGCTGTCGACGCCATTGACGGAGACCGGCACGGCGAAGCCGAAGTTGGTATCGGCACGGAACTCGACCTGGCCGAGTTTGCCGTTGAGAGCAGCAGTGAGAAGCGCGCGCGTCGCCTTGATCGGCATGCGTTTGCCGGTGCCGTAAGCGCCGCCGGTCCAACCGGTATTGACCAACCAGCATTCGACGCCGTGGCGGCCAATCAGTTCCTTGAGCAGGTTGCCGTATTCGGCCGGATGCCGCGGCATGAAGGGCGCGCCGAAGCAGGTGGAGAAGGTCGCTTCCGGCTCGACGACACCCTTTTCGGTGCCGGCCACCTTGGCGGTGTAGCCGGACAGGAAGTGATACATCGCCTGATCAGGCGTCAGACGGGCGATCGGCGGCATGACGCCGAAGGCATCGGCGGTCAGCATGATGATCGTCTTCGGATGCCCGGCCCGGCCGGTTTCCGAGGCGTTCGGAATGAAATGCATCGGGTAGGCGCAGCGGGTATTTTCGGTCAGCGAGCCGTCGTTGAAATCCGGCTCGCGGCCTTCGTTCAGCACGACGTTTTCGAGCACGGTGCCGAAACGCTGGGTCGTCGCATAGATTTCCGGCTCGGCCTCGGCCGACAGACGGATTGTTTTGGCGTAGCAGCCGCCTTCGAAGTTGAAGATGCCGTTTTCGCTCCAGCCGTGTTCGTCATCGCCGATCAGCGTGCGGGCTGGATCGGCCGACAGCGTCGTCTTGCCGGTGCCGGAAAGGCCGAAGAACACCGCCGCGTCACCGTCCGGGCCGACATTGGCCGAGCAATGCATCGGCATCACGCCCTTGGCCGGCAGCAGGTAGTTGAGAACGGTGAAGACCGATTTCTTCATTTCGCCGGCATAGGAGGTGCCGCCAATGAGGACGAGACCGTTGGTCAGGTCGCAGGCGATCACCGTTTCCGAACGGCAGCCGTGGCGGGCCGGATCGGCCTTGAAGCTCGGCAGATCGATGATCGTCAGCTTCGGCGCGAAGCTGGGGAGCGCTGCAGCATCAGGGCGGATCAGCAGATTGCGGATGAACAGCGAATGCCAGGCAAACTCGGTGACGATCCGGGTCGGCAGAGCATGGCCTTCCTCGGCGCCGCCGACGAGGTCCTGGACGAAAAGGTCCTTACCGGTGGCATGCGCGAGCATGTCGTCGCGCAGCAGGGCGAAGTGTTCCGGCGAGAGCGGCTTATTGTTGTCCCACCAGATCTGGCCATCGGTATTGCTGTCGCGAACGACGAACTTGTCACGTGGCGAACGGCCGGTGTGCTGGCCGGTGATGGCCCGCAGCGCGCCCTGAGCAGTCAGTTCGGCTTCACCCCGGCGGATCGCTTCTTCATAGAGTGCGGCAGCGGAAAAGTTGTAGCGAACGCTGGCTGCGCCGCCCAATCCAACCGTTGCCAGCTCCGTTGCCGGGTTATGAACTCCGAACTTTTCCATGGCTAGTTCCCTTTGCTCAGGCGCGTTGCCGTTAAAACTAACCGCGAAAATACGGGTAGAAATTTTAAAACACAAGACACAGAACTTGAAAAAATATAGTAATATCAAATATTTAATCGATTTAAATTTATTGCCTCTGTTTTAAATCGTTTTAGGTGAGCGCGTTGAAACATTTTCCCTCGCTACTTAAGATTGCCGGCGATTTTCACGACAATCTTTCCCTTTATCTTTGCCACAATTTGTTCCACCTTTATCCTCCATAAGCGCATCCGGTCACTGAGACCGCCTGGGGAGAGCAAAATCCGGGAGATTGCGCACTGATAATGGAGACCAACACCATGCCGACAATCGCGCTCGTTGATGACGACCGCAACATCCTAACCTCGGTGTCGATCGCACTGGAGGCCGAAGGATATAAGGTCGAGACTTATACGGACGGTGCTTCGGCGCTCGACGGCCTGCTGGCGCGACCACCGCAGCTAGCGATCTTCGACATCAAGATGCCGCGCATGGACGGCATGGAACTGCTGCGCCGCCTGCGACAGAAGTCGGATATTCCCGTCATCTTCCTTACCTCCAAGGATGAGGAGATCGATGAGCTCTTCGGCTTGAAGATGGGCGCCGACGATTTCATCACCAAGCCTTTTTCGCAGCGTCTGCTGGTCGAGCGCGTCCGCGCCGTGCTGCGCCGCGCCTCTAGCCGTGAAGCCGCAGCCGCCGGCACCAGCCCCGTCGGCGCACCGAAGAACGGCGCCGTGCAGCAGGCCCGCTCGCTGGAACGCGGGCAGCTGGTCATGGATCAGGAACGTCATACCTGCACCTGGAAGGGTGAGGCCGTGACCCTGACGGTGACCGAATTCCTGATCCTGCATTCGCTGGCGCAGCGCCCCGGCGTCGTCAAAAGCCGCGACGCGCTGATGGACGCCGCCTATGACGAACAGGTCTATGTCGACGACCGGACGATCGACAGCCACATCAAGCGGCTGCGCAAGAAATTCAAGATGGTCGACAACGACTTTGATATGATTGAAACGCTCTACGGAGTGGGATACCGCTTCCGCGAAGCAGCCTGAGCCCAGACGGCGCAGCGCGAGACATTGTTGAGGGCTGCCGGCCGGATTATCCGGCCCTGCCCTTCGAAAGGGCCAGTCGTTGGCACAGTTGGTGCAGGATAGGGATCTCGACGATGCGGAGGGCGTGAGCACCCGTCGCGTCCGAGACCGCCGTTGGTCGCATCCTTTCACGCTGATCCGCCGCATCTTCGGCAATGCCGTGTTTTCGAGCCTGACGCGGCGCATCGTCTTCTTCAATCTCGTCGCACTGCTGGTGCTGGTCGGCGGTATCCTCTACCTCAACCAGTTTCGCGAGGGACTGATTGACGCCCGCGCCGAGAGCCTTTTGACGCAAGGCGAAATCATCGCCGGCGCCATTTCAGCTTCCGCATCGGTCGATACGAATTCGATCACCATCGATCCGCAGAAGCTGCTCGAGCTGCAGGCTGGCCAGAGCATCACCCCGGTACCGAACGACGAAGACCTCGAATTCCCGATCGATCCCGAGAAGGTCGCGCCGGTGCTGCGCCGGCTGATCTCTCCGACGCGCACGCGCGCCCGCATCTTCGATGCCGATGCCAATCTGCTGCTGGATTCCCGCCATCTTTATTCGCGCGGCCAAGTGCTGCGCTTCGACCTGCCGCCGGTCGAGGAGGAGAAGCAGACCTGGAGCGATTGGTTCGCCACCCTGTTCAACAAGGCGCTGCAGCCCGGCAACCTGCCGCTTTACAAGGAAGCGCCGGGCGGCGACGGCTCGATCTATCCGGAGGTGATGAACGCGCTCACCGGCGTGCGCGGCGCCGTCGTGCGCACGACGGAAAAAGGCGAGCTCATCGTTTCGGTCGCCGTGCCGATCCAGCGTTTCCGCGCTGTGCTCGGGGTGTTGCTCCTGTCGACACAGGCAGGCGACATCGACAATATCGTTCATGCCGAGCGGCTTGCGATCATGCGCGTCTTCGGTGTCGCGACGCTGGTCAACGTGCTGCTTTCGCTAGTGCTCTCGTCGACCATCGCCAATCCGCTGCGCCGACTTTCGGCCGCCGCCATCCGTGTGCGCCGCGGGGCCAAGACGCGTGAGCAAATTCCTGACTTCTCCGCCCGCCAGGATGAAATCGGCAATCTTTCCATTGCATTGCGCGAAATGACGACGGCGCTTTACGACCGCATCGATGCGATCGAGAGTTTCGCCGCCGATGTCAGCCACGAACTCAAGAATCCACTAACGTCGCTGCGCAGCGCCGTCGAAACGCTGCCGCTTGCCCGGTCCGACGATTCCAAGAAGCGGCTGATGGACGTCATCCAGCACGATGTCCGCCGCCTCGACCGGCTGATCAGCGATATCTCCGACGCCTCCCGCCTCGATGCCGAACTCGCGCGTGTCGATGCCGGCTCCGTCGACATGGAGGTGCTGTTGCGCGACCTCATCGAGGTTTCACGCCAGGTCAGGAGCAGCAAGAAGCAGGTGGAAATCGAATATGCGATCGATCGCAAGCCGAACGTCAAGACGCGCTTCGTCATCAATGGCCACGATCTGCGCATCGGCCAGATCATCGCCAACCTGATCGAGAACGCCCGCTCTTTCGTGCCTGAGAAGGGCGGCAAGATTACCGTGCGGCTGGTGCGGACACGTTCGCGCTGCGTCACCACGATCGAAGACAACGGCCCCGGCATCCAGGCGGAAAATATCGACCGCATCTTCGAGCGGTTCTATACGGACCGACCGGAATCGGAAGGCTTCGGACAGAATTCGGGGCTCGGCCTGTCGATCAGCCGGCAGATCGCCGAAGCCCATGGCGGCTCGCTGAGAGCAGAAAACATCACCGACGCCGAAGGCGGAAAGGTGCTCGGCGCGCGCTTTATCCTGACTCTGCCGCTCGATGCCGCCGCATGACGGCGGCCTTAAACATCCATGCGACGGCAATCGTCGTCGGCAGCACGGGACTGCTGTTCAGCGGCCCCTCCGGCTGGGGAAAATCGATGCTGGCCTTTACCTGCATGACCGAAGCACGCCGGCTCGGGCTCTTTACGGCACTGGTCGCCGACGACCAGGTTCTTCTCTCCGAGGAGACCGGCACCGTGGTGGCCACCTGCCCGCCGTCGATCGCCGGGCTGATCGAGCTTCGCGGCACTGGCATCGTCCGACAGGAGCATGTGCCACAGGCGGCGATGCATTATGCCGTGCTTCCGGGCAGTGCTGCCGGTGAAAACCGCGTGCCGCCGGAGGGCGAAATCGTCAACCTTGCACCGGGTTTTTCGCTTCCCGCATTGCGGTTGCTCACAGGCGTCTCCTCACCCCTTGCCATGCTGATGGCGAAAGCACCCGATATCGGGCATTGACGCCTTCCGGATTGATCAATCTGCCTTATATATTCGCATTTTTATCTTGCACTTCGGCTTTTCATAGCCAAGATGTGCCGCCACCGGTGGACGTAATTGCTGCATTGCGATATTGGGGCCACCGTTCGCGTATATGGGAGCAGTAATATCATGATCGGACTTGTGCTTGTCACTCATGGCAAGCTGGCTGAAGAGTTTCGTCATGCTGTCGAGCACGTCGTCGGTCCTCAGAAATTCATCGAGACGGTCTGCATTGGCCCCGAAGACGACATGGATCAAAGACGGCAGGACATTCTGGAAGCTGTTTCCGGTGCCGACGACGGCCATGGCGTCGTCATTCTGACCGACATGTTCGGCGGTACGCCGTCCAATCTCGCCATTTCAGTCATGAGCAGCGGCCATACCGAAGTCATTGCCGGCGTCAACCTGCCGATGCTGATCAAGCTCGCCGGCGTGCGCGGCGAGAACAATATGGAGAAGGCGCTGGTGGAGGCCTCCGAAGCCGGACGGAAATATATCAATGTCGCGAGCCGCGTGCTTAGCGGAAAATAACGGCCCTTCATGACATCGCTCTCCCGGGAACTCCTCATCATCAACAAGCGCGGCCTTCACGCGCGCGCCTCCGCAAAATTCGTGCAGATGGTCGAGACTTTCGATGCCGCCATCACCGTTTCCAAAGACGGAATGACGGTCGGCGGCACCTCGATCATGGGCTTGATGATGCTTGCCGCGAGCCCCGGCTCGAGCGTCGTCGTCTCGGCCAGCGGCAGCCAGGCCGAAGAAGCGCTCGAGGCCTTGGACCAACTGATCCAGAATCGCTTCGGCGAAGAGATGTAGGCTTCGGCCGAGCTCATATAAACATATAAAGACTTCTTTATATCCTTATTGCCTTCGCATCCGAAGCCTGCTAAACGGCGGACATGCCGTGAGCTTGCATCCGGCCTATCCGTCGCGCGGTCATTTTCGCGCCTGCGCCAATTTTGAGACGTTTTTCAGCCTGGAGACCTCTATGAGCACTGAAAAAGATTATGTCGTCGCCGATATCGGGCTTGCGGATTTTGGCCGCAAGGAAATTACGATCGCCGAAACCGAAATGCCGGGGCTGATGTCCTGCCGCACCGAATTCGGCGATGCAAAGCCGCTGAAGGGCGCGCGCATCACCGGCTCGTTGCACATGACCATCCAGACCGCCGTGCTCATCGAGACGCTGGTGGCGCTCGGTGCCGAAGTCCGCTGGGCCTCGTGCAACATCTTCTCGACGCAGGATCACGCCGCTGCCGCAATCGCCGCTGCCGGCGTTCCTGTTTTCGCCATCAAGGGTGAATCCCTCGAGGATTACTGGGTCTATACCGACAAGATCTTCCAGTGGGCCGATGGCGGTCTTTCCAACATGATCCTCGATGACGGCGGCGACGCCACCATGTACATCCTGCTCGGCGCCCGCGCTGAAGCCGGCGAAGACGTGCTGTCGCATCCGCATTCCGAGGAAGAGGAAATCCTCTTCGCGCAGATCAAGAAGCGTCTTGCCGCATCGCCTGGCTGGTTCACCAAGCAGCGCGACGCCATCAAGGGCGTCACCGAGGAAACGACGACCGGCGTCAACCGCCTCTATCAGCTCAGCCAGAAGGGCCTGCTGCCCTTCCCGGCGATCAACGTCAACGACTCCGTCACCAAGTCGAAGTTCGACAACAAATACGGCTGCAAGGAATCGCTGGTCGACGGCATCCGCCGCGGCACCGACGTGATGATGGCCGGCAAGGTTGCCGTCGTCTGCGGCTACGGCGACGTCGGCAAGGGTTCTGCCGCCTCGCTTTCCGGCGCCGGCGCCCGCGTCAAGGTCACCGAAGCCGATCCGATCTGCGCATTGCAGGCCGCCATGGACGGTTATGAAGTCGTGCTGCTCGAAGACGTTGTTTCCTCGGCCGATATCTTCATCACCACCACCGGCAACAAGGATGTCATCCGCATCGACCATATGCGTGCGATGAAGGACATGGCGATCGTCGGCAATATCGGTCACTTCGACAATGAAATCGAAGTCGCCGCGCTGCGCAATCTCAAGTGGACCAACGTCAAGCCGCAGGTCGATCTGATCGAGTTCCCCAAGGGCAACCGCATCATCCTGCTTTCCGAAGGCCGTCTGCTCAACCTCGGCAACGCCACCGGTCATCCGTCCTTCGTGATGTCGGCTTCCTTCACCAACCAGACGCTGGCGCAGATCGAGCTCTTCACCAAGCCCGACCAGTATTCCAACCAGGTCTATATCCTGCCGAAGCATCTCGATGAGAAGGTCGCCCGCCTGCATCTCGACAAGCTCGGCGTGAAGCTGACGGAGCTTTCTGCGGAACAGGCTGCCTATATCGGCGTCTCGCCGAAGGGCCCGTTCAAGTCCGACCACTACAGATATTGATCTCATAGTTAATATCCACAAGATGTAGAAGCCGCGGCATTGACAAATGCCGCGGCTTATTTTTTGGACGCTCCCTTCCCGCAGATTCCCTTCCGAAGTATTGTTTTAAGACTTGATTCGGGACGCCGGACACCGTCCGACCGCTCCGAAAATGGGATGTCTTGTCGTAATGCGGCACATTGAAGGACGGAGACATACCGCGGATGTCGGAAATGAAAAACAGCCTGCCCGGTCAGGCGGATGATGGCGTTCGCGCCGGTCGCCGCCCGCTGATGGCAGGCCAAGAACATCAATTTGCAACGGCACACGAGGCCGCATCGCAAGAGAGATCATTGGCGCGCTTTCTGAAAGCCTGCGCGGCCGGCACGGCGTTTGCCGCGCTGGCGCGGCCGGTTCTGGCACAGACGGAGCAGCAGGCGGCGGCCTCGGCTCACCTCTTCACATCGTCGCAGGTTGTCGGCGTTTCCGTCGTCATCGGCGTCATATCGGCGGCCCTGCTTTCGACGCTGTGGCTGGTGCGCCAGCGCGGCAATCTGGAAAGCGAGAGCCGGGAGATCCGCTCGGCACTCTCCGATGCCCAGCAGCGCATTTCGCAATACCAGGCGCTGATCGCCGACAAGAACCGGCGGATCGTCATCTGGGACGGTAATGCTCGTCCCGAATTGCTCGGCCAGCTTCCGCCCGAGACCGGCGCGCCGCAGGACGGCGAATTTTTGGCCTTTGGCCTCTGGCTGAAGTCACGCTCGGCCGCCGATCTGGAAAAGGCGATCGACCGGCTGCGCGACGGGGCACAGAGCTTCGACATGGTGGTCGAAACCATCCGCGATGAAATCCTCGAGGCGCAGGGCCGGGTTTCCGGCGGCCGCGCCTTCGTCCGTTTCGTGGCGCTCAACAATTTGCGCGCCGAGCTCGCGGAGCTCAGGATCGAGCGCGACCGGCTGATGACCTCGATCTCGGCCTTCCAGACCATGCTCGATGCGATCGACATGCCGGCCTGGCAACGCGACCCGGCCGGTCGGCTGACCTGGGTCAACCAGGCCTATGGCGAGGCCGTCGAAGCGCGCTCGCCGCAGCAGGCGATCAATGAAGGCCGCGAGATGCTGACGACGGTGGCGCGCGAACGCATTCGCGCGACGACGACGCCGGAATCGCCCTTCCACGACACGATTTCGACGGTCGTGCACGGCAACCGCACATTCTTCGATGTCGTCGATGTCAGGCTTGCCGGCGGCTCCGCCGGGATCGCGATCGATGTGTCCGACATCGAGGCGGTGCGCGCCGAGCTGGAACGGACGCTGAAGAGCCATGCCGAAACGCTCGACCATCTCGCCACGCCGGTTGCCATCTTCGACGGCGACCGCCGGCTGCAATTCTACAACCAGGCCTTTGTCGCGCTCTGGGAGCTGGATATCGCTTTCCTCGAGGGCCGGCCTGATAATAGCGAACTGCTCGAGCGGCTGCGGGCAGCCAAGAAGCTGCCGGACCAGCTCAACTGGAAAAGCTGGAAGGAAGCGGCCCTTTCCGTCTATCGCGCACTCGACACGCAATCCGATCTCTGGCACCTGCCGAACGGGCAGACATTGCGTGTCTTTGCCACCGCCCACCCGCAAGGCGGCGCCACCTGGGTGTTCGAAAACCTGACCGAGCAGGTCGATCTCGAAACCCGCTACAACACGCTGGTCAAGGTGCAGGGCGAAACGATCGACCATCTTTCCGAAGGTGTGGCGGTGTTCGGCCCGGATGGACGCATCCGTCTGTCGAACCCGGCCTTCCGCGCGCTGTGGGGGATCACGGAAACCGAAGCCAAGCCCGGCACCCATATCCGCGCACTGGGCGAGGCCTGCGCGCCGTCCTATGACCGGCCGGATGGCTGGAAGGCCTTCGCGGAACTGATCACCAGCTTCGACGACGAACGCCGCTCGGGCCAGGGAACGCTGGAACTCTTCTCCGGCCTGGTGCTCGACTACGCCGTGATCCCGCTGCCGAATGCCCAGACCATGCTGACCTTCGTCAATATGACGGACAGCGTGCGTGCCGAGCGGGCGCTGACCGAAAAGAACGAAGCGCTGCGCAAGGCCGACGAGCTGAAGAACGACTTCGTCCAGCACGTTTCCTATGAGCTGCGCTCGCCGCTGACGAATATCATCGGCTTCACCGATCTCCTGCGCACCCAAGGGGTCGGACCGCTGAACGAGCGGCAGGCCGAATATATCGACCACATCTCGACCTCGTCGTCGGTTCTGCTGACGCTCGTCAACGATATTCTCGATCTTGCGACCGTCGACGCCGGCATCATGCGCTTGAACTACGCGGATATCGATCTCAACGACCTGCTCGACGACGTCGCGATGCAGATCGCCGATCGCCTGCACGAAAGCGGCGTGGCGCTCGAAATCACCGCGCCGGCCTATCTCGGCTCGATCGTCGCTGACCCGCAGCGGCTGAAGCAGATCCTGCTGAAGCTGCTTGCCAATGCGGCGAATTTTTCCCCCGAGGGCACCTCGATCTCGCTCGAATGCAGCCGCGACGGCACGGATTTCGTCTTCGCCGTCAGCGACCGCGGCCCCGGCATCTCGCCTGACATGATCGCGACGGTCTTCGATCGTTTTGCGACCGGAGCGAAAAGCGGCAAACGCGGCGGCGCGGGCCTCGGCCTGTCGATCGTCGACAGCTTCGTCAGCCTGCATCATGGCGACGTGACGATCGACAGCGAGCCCGGCAAGGGCACCACCGTCGTCTGCCGTATCCCCTCGGTCGATATTCCGCATACCGCGGCAGCCGAATGACGACCGGCAATACGATCTCGCTTTTCCTGAAAGACGAGGCGGCCACCATTCGACTCGGCGAAGACCTGGCGCTGGCCTTGAAAGCCGGTGACTGCCTCGCCCTTTCCGGCGATCTCGGTGCCGGCAAATCCTCGCTCGCCCGGGCGATCCTGCGCGCCATCGCCGACGACGAGGGGCTCGAAGTCCCGAGCCCGACCTTCACGCTGGTGCAATCCTACGATCTGCGCATTCCCATTTCGCATTTCGATCTCTACCGGCTCGGCGATCCCTCGGAACTGACAGAACTCGGCTTCGACGAGGCGCTGGAGAGCGGCATCTGTCTCGTCGAATGGCCGGAGATGGCAGAGAGCGAACTGCCCGCCCAGCGTATCGCACTGGGCTTGGAACATGAGGGCAGCGGCCGCCGGGCAACGATCAAGGTCTCGGACCCACAGGCCTCGCGAATCCGCAGGGTCCTGGCGATCCGCGCTTTCCTCGACGAAGCCGGCTATCCCGATGCCAAACGCCGCTTCCTGACCGGTGACGCTTCACTGCGCGCCTATGAGGCGATCTATCAGGACGATGGCCAGCGAAAAATACTGATGGATTGGCGCCCGCATCCTGAGGGACCGCCAGTCTATGACGGCAAATCCTACCCCAAAGTCGCGCATCTGGCACAGAACGCCTACCCTTTCGTTGCGATTGCCGATGCGTTGCGCGGGCGGGGGTTTGCGACGCCGGAGATTTACAAGGTTGATTATATCAAAGGCATCCTGCTGATCGAGGATCTCGGCACGGAAGGCGTGCTCGACGACGACGGACGGCCGATCGCCGAACGTTACCGGCAAAGCGTCGCCTGCCTCGCCCATCTTCATTCGATGCAGATTCCGCAGGATATCCCGGTTTCCGCAACCCATACGCATCACATTCCGGACTTCGACCGCACGGCAATGAAGATGGAAGTGCAGCTTGTGCTCGATTGGCATATTGCCTGGAAGCGCGGTACACCTCCCACCGATAGCGAACGGGCGGAGTATCTGGCGATCTGGGACGCGCTGATCGACGAGCTCGCCACAGCCGAGAAGAACCTGCTGCTGCGCGACTTCCATTCGCCGAACATCATCTGGCGCGAGGGCGAAAGCGGTATTGGCAAGGTCGGCATCATCGACTTCCAGGATGCGATGATCGGCCCGACCGCCTATGACCTTGCTTCCATCGTCCAGGATGCGCGCGTAACGATCGAACCGGAGCTCTTCCGTCAGTTGATGGACGATTACCTCACCCTGCGCCGTGCCCAGGGCGGCTTTGACGAAGCCGGGTTCATGAAAGCCTGGGCGATCATGTCGGCGCAGCGCAACTGCAAGCTTGCCGGTCTCTGGGTGCGGCTGTTGCAGCGCGACGGCAAGCCCGGTTATCTCAAACATATGCCGCGAACGCTTGCCTATCTCCAGGTCGCGTTCGAGCACGAGGCGCTTGCCCCCTTGCGCGATTGGTGCGCAAGGGCTGGAATAGGCCAAAGCGAATCATAAGTTCCGGATCAGCATGACGATCAGACAAGCCATGGTACTGGCCGCGGGTCTCGGCACCCGTATGCGCCCGATCACCGACACGATCCCGAAGCCGCTGGTGAAGATCGACGGCAAGCCGATGATCGACTATGCGCTGGATGCGCTGGTGGCGGCCGGCGTCGAACGGACGGTCGTCAATGTTCACCACTTTGCCGGCCAGATGCTCGATCATCTCGAGGCCTATCGCGGCCTCGACATCATCATCTCGGACGAGCGGGAAGCACTGATGAATTCCGGCGGCGGGCTGGCCAAGGGTCTGACGCTGCTCGATCGCGAGAACGTTTTCGTCATGAATGCCGATCTCTTCTGGATCGGCGAACAGTCCGGGCGGCCGACGAACCTGCAGCGCTTAGCCGGATTCTTCGATGCCGAACGCATGGACATGGCGCTGCTGTGCGTTGGAATTGAGGATACGACGGGTCATAACGGCCGGAATGATTTCGGCATGGCGGCCGACGGCCGGCTGACGCGGTATCGCGACGATCCGACCAATCCCGTCGTCTATGCCGGAGCGATCGTTATGAACCCGTCCTTGCTCGATGACGCGCCACAGGATGCCTTCAACCTCAATATTTATTTCGACAAGGCGATCGCGTGCGGGCGGCTTTTCGGCATGGTGCTCGAGGGCCACTGGCTGACGGTGGGAACGCCGGAAGCGATCGGCGAAGCGGAGGAAACGATCCGACGGCTGCGGGCGTTTGCGTGAGCTATGGCGGAGCGGCACCAGCCACGCATTCTGACGATCCCGGCGGGCCTCTCCTTCCTGAAAACGCTGGCAACGACGCTTTGCGACGGCCGGCTGACACCGCTCTTCCGGCATGAGACCGATGATCCGCTGTCGCTGTCCCGGGTGACGATCTACCTGCCGACGCGGCGCGCCGTGCGTGTACTGCGCTCGGAATTCGTCGACCTGCTCGGCGGCCGCTCGGCGATCCTGCCTGTTATTCGTGCTCTCGGCGAAACCGACGACGACAGCGGCTATTTCGACGAGGCACTGCCGGCAACGATCGATCTCGCCCAGCCGCTGTCGAATACCGCCCGACTGCTGGAGCTTGCGCGACTGATCCTTGCCTGGCGGAACAAACTGCCGGAGATCGTCCGCCACATTCATTCGGACTCGCCGCTGGTCGCCCCAGCCAGCCCGGCGGATGCGATCTGGCTCGCCCGCAACCTCGCGGAGCTGATCGATTCCATGGAAACCGAAGACCTCGACTGGTCGGAACTGTCGAAACTCGACACCGGCGACTATGCCGCCTGGTGGCAGCTGACGGCGGAATTCCTCCAGATCGCCAGCGCCTTCTGGCCGGAGCGGCTTTCGGAACTCGGCAAATCCTCGCCGGCGCGGCACCGAAACGCCATTCTCCGGGCCGAAGCATCCAGGCTTTCGGCGACGAAAACCACCGGGCCGATCATCATTGCCGGTTCGACAGGTTCGGTTCCCGCCACCGCCGATCTAATTGCCGCTGTCGCCCATATGCCTGAAGGGGTGATCGTGCTTCCGGGCCTCGATCTCTCCATGCCCGAGAAAGACTGGCAGATGGTCGCGCCGGAACCGGCACCCGGCCAGCTTGCCAATCCTGCAAGCCGGAGTCATCCGCAATATGGCCTGTCATCGCTGCTGAAGCGGCTGAAACTCACACGTGCCGAGGTGACGGCCCTCGACAGGCCGGAGCCCGACCTCGACCAGCGCGCCGAAATCCTGTCCCGGGCGCTCGTCCCGGCGGAGGCGACCAGCGATTGGGGGGCGTGGAAGAGCGCGCTGCCGGAGGGCGCGTTCACGTCAGCCTTCGCCGATGTTTCGCTGATCGAAGCCGCCAACGAGCGTGAAGAAGCAACCGCGATTGCCATCGCGCTGCGGCTGGCACTGGAAAGACCGGGGCAGGAGGGCGAAAGCCGGGCGGCGCTCATCACGCCGGACCGCAATCTCGCCCGGCGGGTGATGGCTGAACTTTCCCGCTTCGGCATTCTCGCCGACGATTCGGCGGGTACACCGCTTGCGGCCACGCCGCAGGGCACGCTTCTGCAATTGCTGCTGGAGGCAGCGCTGCGCCCGGGCGATCCGGTGGCGATCGTCTCGCTGCTCAAACATCCGCTGGCCCGTTTCGGCCTGGAACGCGACGCATTGATTTCGGCGACCCGGGCGCTTGAGCTATTGGCGCTACGCGGCGGCGTGGCGGAGGTGGATATCAGCAGGCTTGAGCCGTTGCTGACCCATCAGCTTGCCGAACAGGCCGAGGACAGGCACGCGCCGCAATGGCGAAAGGCGCTTGCATCAGACGCCGCCGAGGCGGCATACGACCTTGCCCGCCGGGTCACACAAGCAACCGAGCCTCTGGCTTCGGCCTTGATGCGGCACCGGCCGGAAGATCGTGGGAGAACCGCGAGCTTCACCTTGTCCGAATGGGCGGAGCGAACCGGCCGTTCGCTTGAAGCGGTGGCGGTCGATCCGCACGGCGATCTCGCCGATCTCTGGTCCGATGAAGCCGGTGATGCGCTCGCCACCCTGCTCGGCGAAGTGATCGACACCAACGGCCAGATGGAGGCCGACGGGCCGCAATGGATCGACATCATGGCAGCGCTTGCCGCCGGTCATGCGG
The DNA here is from genome assembly GCF_002914525.1 of Rhizobium hidalgonense. GTDB lineage: Bacteria > Pseudomonadota > Alphaproteobacteria > Rhizobiales > Rhizobiaceae > Rhizobium > Rhizobium hidalgonense. The sequence goes on from NZ_LODW01000060.1 coordinate 34,264, forward strand.
TAAAACCACGGGCGCTCAGCCATCCCCGCCTGTTCGTCTTCGGCACACTGGAAGCCCGGCTGCAGAGCGTCGATACGCTGATCCTCGGCGGGTTGACCGAGGGCACCTGGCCGGGGCAGACCGCCAACAATCCCTTCATTCCGCGGATGATGAAGACGGAAATCGGCCTTGAGCCGCCGGAGCGGCGCATCGGCCAGCTGGCGCATGACTTCGAGATGGCGAACGGCACGCGCCATCTGATCTATTCGCGCGCGCTGCGCCAGGGCTCGACGCCGACGGTCACCTCGCGCTGGCTGCAGCGGCTGCTGGCGCTTGCCGGAGAGGCGTTCGAAGCGGAATTGAAGGGACGCGGCAACCGGTTCCTCCGATGGGCCGGCCTGATCGATCGCGGCGAGGCCCAGGCCCCGGCACAGCGACCCTCGCCGAAACCGCCGCTGGCACTGCAGCCGACATCCTACTCCTTCAGCGAGGTCGGCCGGCTGCGCCGCGACCCCTATGCCATCTATGCCCGCCGCATTCTGCGGCTCGATCCCGTCGATGCGTTCAACCGCGATCCGGGAGCGGCCGAACGCGGCACGCTCTACCACACGATCATCGACCGGTTCATTCGCGAAGCCCATGTCGCCGGTACGCCGGATGCGGCAGCGGCGATGGAGCGCATTCTTTCCGAGCTTTTCGACATGGAGCGGCTGCCGCCGCATATCGATGCTGTGTGGCGGCCACGCTTTCGCGCGGTGGCCCGCGCCTTCCTCGACTGGGAGGCCGGACGGCGGCCCGGCATCCGCAAGACGCTGACGGAGGTGCGGGGCGGCGTCGAGCTGGAGCCGATCAATATCCGGCTCAACGGGGTTGCCGACCGGATCGACGTCACCGGACCGAACGCCGCCGATATCATCGACTACAAGACCGGCTACAATCCCTCGCCGACACAGGCACGCGTGCTTCTCGATCCGCAGCTTGCGCTCGAAGCCGCGGCCTTGAGCGCCGGCGCCTTCCGCGATGTCGGCAGTCTCGTGCCGCAGGACCTGCTCTATGTCCGCCTGCGGCCGGGACGCCGTTTTCAGGTCGACGCCGTCAACAACGAGAATTCGGCGCGCAGCGACAAGGCGAAATCGGCGATCGATCTCGCCGAGGAATCGATCGATCAGCTGGTCAAGTTCGTGAGTTTGCTGCAATCCGGCGAGAAAGGCTTTACCTCGCGGCTCATCCCGGCACAGCAATTCGATTTCGGCGGCGATTATGATCATCTCGCCCGCGTCTCCGAATGGTCGACAGCCGAGACCGAGGAGGGCGGCGGCGATGAGTGATGTAACACCTCTTCCGAGCGACGATGATCCTGGCGCCTGGATCGGCTGGACGACGATCCAGCAGGCGATTGCCTCCGATCCCGAGCGTTCCGCATGGGTCTCGGCCAATGCCGGTTCCGGCAAGACGCATGTGCTGACTCAGCGCGTCATCCGTCTCCTGCTTGCCGGGGCGCGGCCCTCCGCGATTTTGTGCCTCACCTATACCAAGGCTGCAGCTTCGGAAATGTCGAACCGCGTCTTCGAGAGGCTGGCAGACTGGGTGGTGCTCGACGATGAGGATCTGAGCCGGCGGATCACCCAGATCGAGGGGATGGCGCCTGAAGGAATTAAGCTTGCCGAGGCCCGCCGGCTGTTTGCCAAGGCGCTGGAGACACCCGGTGGGTTGAAGATCCAGACGATCCATGCCTTTTGCGAGGCCTTGCTGCATCAGTTCCCGCTGGAGGCCAACGTCGCCGGGCATTTCTCGGTTCTCGACGACCGCGCGGCGGAAGCGCTGCTTTCCGATGCGCGCCGGGCGCTGCTGACGGCGACCGCGCCGGAGGGAGACAGCGACCTCGCCGAGGCCTTCGCCTATGTGCTCGATCTCGGCGACGAATCCGGACTGGAAAATCTGCTCGGCGACATCGTCGCCAACCGCAACGCCATCCGTCGTTTCACGGCGACAGCCGAACGGCAGGGCGGTATCGAGATGTTTCTGCGTCAACGGCTTGGCCTTGCCCCCGATGACACCGAGAGCGGGATCGCGGCGCAGTATTGGCCGCTGCCGGCGCTTTCGGGCCACATGCTGGAGCTTTATCTGTCGCTTGCCGACCAGAAGGGCGGCGCGAAGGCGCAGGAAGTTGCCTACGGCCTCAGGCTTGCCGGGCGTGAACACGATGACGCAAAGCGCGCCGAGTTTCTCGAGAAAATCTTTCTGACCGTGAAGGGCGAGCCAAAGGCGGACTCGCAATTCACGGTCAAGGCCATGCTGACCGAAGCACCGCAGTTGACGGAGGCCGTCGCCGCTGCCCGCGCCCATGTCGCCGCAAGCCGCGACCGGCTGAAACTCATGCGGATGTATGGCGCAACCCATGCCGCGCTGGTGCTCGCAGACCGACTGAATCGCGACTATGAGGAGCTGAAGAAGCAGCGCAGCCAGCTCGATTTCGAGGATCTGATCACCCGCACCGCCGACCTTTTGACGAAAAGCGGCGTCGGCCCCTGGATCCACTATAAGCTCGATCGCGGCATCGACCATATCCTCGTCGACGAAGCGCAGGATACCAGCCCGATCCAGTGGAGCGTCATCCAGTCGCTCGCCGAGGATTTCTTCTCCGGCGAGAGCGCCCGGCCGGTCGTGCGCACGCTCTTTGCCGTCGGCGACGAAAAGCAGTCGATCTATTCCTTCCAGGGCGCAAGGCCGGAGCGTTTTTCCGAGGAAAGCGATCGAACACGGCGGCGTGTGACCGACAGCGGCCAGAATTTTTCCTCTGTCCGGCTGCCCCTCTCCTTCCGCTCGACCGCCGACGTGCTCGAAGCCGTCGACCACATTTTCAGGGAGCCCGACAATTCACGCGGCCTCAGCGCGCTCGGCGAACCGGTGGTGCATCGCTCCAGCCGCATCGGCCATCCCGGCGCCGTCGATCTCTGGGAAATGGTCGCGCCGGAAGCTGTGGTGAAGGAGGAGGACTGGACGGCGCCATTCGACGCGACGCCGGAAAGCGCGCCGGCGGCCATCCTGGCGCGACGGATCGCCCATTCGATCGGCGCGCTCGTCGGGCGTGAGACGATCGTCGACAAGGGTAGGGAGCGCCTGATCGAGGCCGGCGACATCCTGGTGCTGGTGCGCAAGCGCGATGCCTTCGTCAATGCGTTGACGCGCGCGTTGAAGCGCCGCGGCGACATTCCGGTCGCCGGCGCCGACAGGCTGGTGCTGACCAGCCATATCGCCGTGCAGGATCTGCTGGCGCTCGGCCGTTTCCTGCTGCTGCCGGAAGACGATCTTTCGCTCGCCGCCGTGCTGAAGAGCCCGCTTTTCGATCTCTCCGAGGACGACATCTTTGCGGTCGCCGGCCTGCGCGGCGACAATGAGAGCGTCTGGAGCCATCTCAAACGCTTCGCCGCCGACGGCACCGAGCGTTTCCGCGCTGCCGTGGAGACGCTGGAGCTGTTCCTTCGGCAATCCAGGAGCCTGTCGGTTCATGATTTCTATGCGCGGGTGCTCGGTAGCCATGGCGGGCGGCGGCAATTCCTTGCCCGGCTCGGCACCGAGGTCAGCGATATTCTCGACGAATTCCTGACCTTCACCCTGGATCACGAAAGCTCCGGCCTTCCCGGGCTGCAATCCTTCATCTCGACGCTGGAGCTCGAAGCCCCGGTGGTGAAGCGGGAGCAGGACAAGGGGCGCAACGAAGTGCGGATCATGACGGTGCATGCCTCCAAGGGCCTCGAGGCGCCGATCGTTTTCCTCGTCGACGGCGGTTCGAAGGCCTTCACCCATACCCATCTGCCGAAGCTGCGGCTGATCGAGACCGACGCCGATGAGCCGCCGATGCCCGTCTGGGTTCCCGTCTCCGATCTCGCCAATTCGCTGACCCAGGACGACGCCGTTCGTATCCAGATGCTGGCGGAGGAAGAGTACCGCCGATTGCTCTATGTCGCCATGACGCGTGCCGCCGACCGGTTGGTCGTTTGCGGTTACCGCGGCGTGCGTGTGAACAACGACACGTGGCATATGATGATTTCGACGGCACTGCGCGACGACCATCCGCATGTGGAGGCAACCACATTCTCCAGTCCCGATGGGCAATGGCCGGGGATCAAATGGCGCGTGCCACGGGTGGAACGACGCTTCGAGCGGGCCGACCGCGCCCGAGAGCGCGACAGCGAGGAGGCCTTGCCGGACGGTCTGTTGCGGCCATTGCCACCGCAGGCCGCGCTGCCCCGCCCGCTCAGCCCCTCCGGCGCCGGGACGATCATCGATGAAGACGAGGGCGGATTGCTCGTCGCATCTCCGCTGTTCAGCGAGAAGGAGCGCAGCGATCGTTCGCTGGAGAAGGGCCGGTTGATTCATCGCATGCTGCAGGCACTTCCCGAAATTCCACTTGGCGAACGGGCGGATGCCGCAGGCCGTTATGCCGAACGGGCGGCGCGGTTCTGGCCGGAAGCCGAACGGCGCAAATTAGTCGATTCGGTTCTGAAACTATTGGACGAAGAGGGACTGCAGGCCGTCCTGGGGACTGAGGCCCAGCCCGAGGTCTCGATCATGGGAACATTGACGTTCGATGACAGGCGTTATGCCGTCTCCGGCCGAATCGACCGGCTTGCCGTCCTTGCCGATCGTGTCGTCATCCTCGACTACAAGACCAATCGGGTGCCGCCGGCGACAGAGGCGGCCATCCCCTTCGCCCATCGGGCGCAGCTGGCAATCTATCGCGAGATCCTGGCGCCGCTCTATCCCGACAAGCCTATCGATTGCATGCTTGTCTACACCGAGAACGCCTCGCTCTACACGCTGAGCGAAAAGGCGCTCGGTTTGGCGCTTGCAGCGGTCAAGACAAAGTGAAATACCGGACATTGAAAATTCGGCACCGCACCATCACATGTGGTTCAACACTTGAGTTAAAGGAGCAGCCCATGGCTACCGTGAAAGTCGATATCAACAATTTCCAGTCGGAAGTTCTGGAATCTGCAGAACCCGTCGTCGTCGATTTCTGGGCTGAATGGTGCGGCCCGTGCAAGATGATTGCGCCGAGCCTTGAAGAAATCGCCGTCGAGATGGAAGGCAAGGTCAAGGTCGCCAAGCTGAATATCGATGAAAACCCGGAACTCGCCGCACAGTTCGGTGTGCGCTCCATTCCGACCCTTGCAATTTTCAAGGGCGGTGAAGTTGCCGATATCTCGGTCGGCGCCAAGCCGAAGACCGCGCTTTCGAACTGGATTTCGAGCGCTGCCTGATTGATATCGCCTCGCATTGATGAAAAAGCCCGGCTTCGACCGGGCTTTTTTCATGTCGCAATCTTCATTTGGGGGGCGTGCCGTTGTCGGAAAGTACATCGCCGACGAGATAGAGAGAGCCGCCGACGAGGATGCGCGGGGGTAGGCCTTCCGGATCGAGGAGGGCTTTTATGGCTTCCAGCGCATCGCCGACCGTCGACATCGGTTCGGCAACCAAGCCGGCATCATAGGCGGCATTCGACAATATCACCGGGTCGATCATCGCGTCGCTGCCGCGGATCGGCACGCAGAAAACCTTCTCGACCAAGCCGGCAAAGGCCCTGAAATAGCCGACAGGGTCCTTAGTGTTGATCATGCCGATAATCAGGAAAAGCGGCCGTGACTGGCGCTCTTCGAAATTGGCCATAGCTTCGGCGATGACTTCGCCGGCACCGGGATTGTGCCCGCCATCGATCCAGATCTCGGCGCCGGCGGGCGCATGCGCCAGTAGCCGGCCTTCGCCGAGACGCTGCAGCCGGCCCGGCCATTCCACGAGATTCATCGCCTTTTCCATCATCGTCTCGGTCACGGTGAAACCCGCGGCCTTGACGGCGCGAATGGCAGCGGCCGCATTGGCATATTGGTGGCGGCCGGGAAGGCGCGGCAGCGGCAGGTCGGCAAGACCGAATTCGTCCTGATAGACGAGCCGGCCATATTCCTCATGCGCCATGAAATCCTGCCCGAAGACGGCGCTCGGGCAATGCAGCCGCTCAGCCGTCGACATCAGCACGTCGAGTGCCGCATCATATTCCTGATGGCCGATGACGACGGGAAATCCCGGCTTCATGATACCGGCCTTTTCGGCGGCGATCAGCTCGACCCGGTCGCCGAGATAGGGCTGGTGATCCAGCGAGATCGGCATGATCACCGAGACGGCCGGATCGGAAATGACATTGGTGGCATCGAAACGGCCGCCGAGACCGACTTCGATGATCGCGGCATCGGCCGGCTGTTCGGAAAACAGGATGAAGGTGACGGCCGTCAGGATTTCGAAGACGGTGATATGCTGTCCGGCATTGGCACCAGCCACACGGCGCAGGGCCTCTGCAAAGACTGCGTCATCGACAAGCTGCCCGCGTCCGCCCGGCACACCGATGCGATAACGCTCGTGCCAATTGACGAGATGCGGCGAGGTGTGAACATGCGCGCTGTAACCGCCGGCTTCGAGCAGAGCCCGGCAGAAGGCGGTGACCGACCCCTTGCCGTTGGTGCCGGCAACATGGATCACCGGCGGCAATCTCCTGTGCGGATTGCCGAGCACCTGGAGAAGACGGGTGATGCGATCCAGAGACAGGTCGAAGCCCTTGGGATGCAATCCCATGAGCTTGTCGATCTCCTGTGCTGCCTCACTCACCGCGGTTTGGCCCCTGGGTATCATTTCGGCACCCCGCCTGCTTGTCGATTATCAGGCGCTCGCCGCCAGAGCGATCGCGCCGCTATTCATGTCATTCGCCGCCGAAACGGGCTTCTTCGTCAGGATCTTCAGGAGACGCGCCAGCGTTTCCGGAAGGTCGTGACGCTTTACGACCATGTCCACCATACCATGTTCCAAGAGATATTCGGAGGTCTGGAAGCCTTCGGGCAGTTTTTCACGCAAGGTCTGCTCGATCACCCGCTTGCCGGCAAAGCCGATTTCGGCGCCGGGTTCGGCAAGGTGAATATCGCCCAGCATGGCGTAGGAGGCCGTGACACCGCCGGTGGTCGGGTTGGTCAGGACGACGATATAGGGCTGGCCGGATTCCTTGAGCAGATCGACGGCAACGGTCGTGCGCGGCAGCTGCATCAGCGACAGGATGCCTTCCTGCATGCGCGCGCCGCCGGAAGCGGGGAACATCACCAGCGGGCACTTTTCGGAGGTCGCGCGCTCGAAAGCCTTGACGATCGCCTCGCCGGCGGCCATGCCGAGCGAACCGCCGATGAAGTTGAATTCATGCACGACGGCGACGAGCTTCAGGCCCTGCACTTTTCCGAGGCCGGCGAGGATCGTGTCCTCTTGTTCGGTCTTCAGGCGGCTGTCGCGCAGGCGATCGCTATATTTCTTCGAATCGCGAAACTTCAGCGGGTCCTGGGCGACCCTCGGCTGCGGCAGCGATTCGAACTCCCCATTGTCGAAAAGGTCGGCCAGGCGAGCCTTCGCCGGCATCTTCATGTGATAGCCGGAGGCCGGGATGACCCATTTGTTGCCTTCCAGGTCCTTATGGAAGACCATCTCTCCGGTCTCCGGGCACTTGATCCAGAGGTTCTCCGGCACTTCGCGACGGCCCAGCATGGAATTGATCCGCGGGCGAACGTAGTTGGTGATCCAGTTCAACTCGAATACTCCTGATTGACTAAAGCGCGTCCCGGGCTGTCAGCTGCTTGGCCGACGCTTTAGGTCTTTGTTTCCCGCATGTCGTTGCCGCAAAACCGCTGCACACTTTTGCGCGACATGCTTTGGTGCCAATGTGGGCATACTATTCGGCAGCAACAAGGCGTGCCGAACGGGTTCCCGAGGAAAGGCCGCGCACCAGCGTTGCGACCGCCTCAACCGTGTCCGCCGTCGCCCTGCCGTCCGCGGTCAAGCTCGTGGCGACTTGATTGACGATGGCGGTGCCGACGACGACCCCATCGGCCGAACCGCCGATGACCTTTGCATGTTCCGCCGTCTTGACGCCGAAGCCGACGCAGACGGGCAGCTGCGTGTGCTGCTTGATGCGTTCGACCGCGCCCGAAACCAGCGACGGATCCGGCAGCGCCGATCCGGTGATGCCGTTCATCGAGACGTAATAGACGAAACCGGAAGTGTTCTTCAAAACCTTCGGCAGGCGCTTTTCATCCGTCGTCGGCGTCGCCAGGCGGATGAAGTTGATACCTTTACGGATCGCCGGAAGGCAGAGTTCGTCATCCATTTCAGGCGGCAGATCGACGACGATCAGGCCGTCGATGCCGGCGGCGAGCGCGTCATCGAGGAATGTCTCGACGCCGTAAATATAGATCGGGTTGTAGTAGCCCATCATCACGATCGGCGTGGCGTCGTTGCTCTTGCGGAAATCGGCCGCCAGTTGCAGCGTTTTCTTCAGCGTCTGACCGCCTTTCAGCGCACGCTGGCCGGCGAGCTGGATCGCCGGGCCGTCGGCCATCGGATCGGAAAACGGCATGCCGAGCTCGATGATGTCGGAGCCCGCCTCCGGCAGCGCCTTCATGATGCCGAGGGAGGTATCGTAATCAGGATCGCCGCCCATGAAATAGGTCACAAGCGCCGGACGGCCCTCGGCCTTCAGCTCGGCAAAGCGTTTGTCCATGCGTGCGGTCATGTCTTACAGTCCCATTCCCAGAATCTTGCCGACGGTGAAGATATCCTTGTCGCCGCGGCCGGAGAGGTTCATCAGGATAATCTCGTCCTTGCCCATCTTCGGCGCGCGCTTGATCACCTCGGCAATCGCGTGCGAGGGCTCGAGCGCCGGGATGATGCCTTCGAGGCGCGTCAGCGTCTGGAAGGCCTCCAGCGCTTCGTGATCCATGATCGGTACATAATCGACGCGGCCGGTATCGTTCAGCCAGGAATGTTCGGGGCCGATGCCGGGATAATCGAGACCGGCCGAAATCGAATGGCCTTCCTTGATCTGGCCGTCGCCATCCTGCAGCAGATAGGTGCGGTTGCCGTGCAGCACACCCGGCGAACCGGCGGTGATCGACGCGCAATGTTCGTCGCCCTGCAGGCCCTTGCCGCCGGCTTCGACGCCGACGATCTTGACGGTGGGATCATCGAGGAAAGGATGGAAGATGCCGATGGCGTTCGAACCGCCGCCGACGGCAGCGATGACGAGATCCGGCAGGCGGCCTTCGGCGGCCAGCATCTGTTCTTTCGCTTCCGCGCCGATCACCGATTGGAAATCGCGGACCATCTCCGGGTAGGGATGCGGACCGGCTGCCGTTCCGATCAGGTAATAGGTATCCTCGACATTGGTGACCCAGTCGCGCAGCGCCTCGTTCATGGCGTCCTTCAGCGTGCCGCTGCCGGCTGTCACCGGTTTGACTTCGGCGCCGAGCAGCTTCATGCGGAAAACGTTCGGCGCCTGACGCTCGACGTCGGTAGCGCCCATATAGACGACGCAGGGAAGGCCGAAGCGGGCGGCGACGGTGGCGGAGGCAACGCCATGCTGGCCGGCGCCGGTTTCGGCGATGATCCGGGTCTTGCCCATGCGCTTGGCGAGCAGGATCTGGCCGATGCAGTTGTTGATCTTGTGCGAGCCGGTGTGGTTCAGCTCCTCGCGCTTGAAATAGATCTTGGCGCCACCGAGTTCGGCCGTCAGCCGCTCGGCGAAATAGAGCGGGCTCGGGCGACCGATATAATGCGCGCCGAGATGCTTCAATTCGGCCTGGAATGCCGGATCGTTCTTCGCCTTATCCCACTCGTCCTGCAGATCAAGGATCAAAGGCATCAATGTTTCGGCAACGAAACGACCGCCATAGATGCCGAAGCGGCCGTCTTCATCAGGCCCGGAACGGAAGGAATTCGGTTTAAGCGTCTCGTTCACTCTCAACTCCCTGAGGCCATGACAGGCGCATCCGCCTCTTCGACCGCATCGAAAAATTCATCGATCATTGCGACGCTCTTGACGCCAGGCGCAGTTTCGACGCCTGAGGAGACGTCGATACCACGCGCCTTGGTATTGGCCAGCGCATCCGCGACATTGTCCTTGTTCAACCCGCCAGACAGCATGTAGTCGATGCTGCCGTCGAGCCAGCTCAGAAGGCTCCAGTCGAAGGAAATCCCGTTACCGCCGGGCAATTCCGAACCCTTCGGCGCTTTCGCGTCGAACAGGAAACGGTCGGCGATGCCGATATAGGCTTCGACGCGCCTGAGATCATCGGCGGTGCGCACGGAAAAGACTTTCATGACCGGCAGGCCATAGAGCGCCTTGATCGTCAGCACGTGTTCGGGGCTCTCATTGCCGTGCAGTTGCAGAATATCCGGCTTCAACAGCGAGACAATCTCGTCCAGCTCGTCATTGGTGGGATCGACGACGACGGCGACGATCTTCGCCTTGCCACGCGCCGGTTCGGCCAGTTTTGCCGCCAGGTCCGGCTCGATGTAGCGCGGGCTCTTTTCGAAAAAGATAAAACCGATATGGGTCGCGCCGCGTTTCAGCGCACGATCGATCGCTTCGGGCGTCTTCAAGCCACAGATCTTAATATCGGTTTTCATGGCAGCGAAGTGACACGAAATGCGGCAAGAGTCGAGCCAATTTGCATGGTACGCCGTATTTAGCGCCCACGTCGGTCAGTCGAAATCAATGGCGTGCAACTGGCTGCCATGCCGCTTCAACCAGGATTTCGCTTCCTCCATGCCGGGGCAAAGCTTCTTGCAAAGCGCCCAGAAGCGGGGCCCGTGGTTCATCTCCTTGAGATGGGCAACTTCGTGGGCGGCGAGATAATCGATCACCGAGGGCGGCGCCATGACGATGCGCCAGGAAAAGCTCAGATTTCCCTCCGACGAGCACGAGCCCCAGCGGCTGCGCGTATCTTTCATCGAGATCGAACGGATCGACGCCCGGATCATGCCGGCATGCAACGTCGCCAGCTTCCCAAGGTCGGCGCGCGCCTCTTTCTTGAGGAAGGCCGCGATGCGCCGCCCGACATGTTCCGGCATTCCGCTAACCAGCAGCACCGGTCTGCCATCGATGGAAACCGCTTCCGTCAGGCCGCGCAAGCTGCCGGTATGCTGGATGCGATGGGAAACGCCGCGAAAGAGAATTTCACCGCCGTCGCGCAGGCCGGCATTGGTCGAAAACTTGGCAAGCTTGGTCAGCAGCCACCCCTGGTGCCGATCGAGAAAGGCGTTGACCTCGCGCGCCGCAAGACCTTTCGGCACCGTCATCTTCAGGGCCCGGCCGCCCGGCTCTATGCGCAAGGTGATGCGCGTCGCCCGGTCGTGCTGCTTGATGGTCAGCGGCATCAGCCGGCCGGCCACGTCAAGCGTCCGCGTTTCGGGCGGCGCCGGTTTTCGGGCTTTCGGCCTTGTCTTCAGAAGCGAGAACATGGTTGTTTCTACCCGATTCGCCGGGGCAGCGGACATAGAAAAACCGGCATCGGAAGATGCCGGTGATTTTCAGCGTTCAGGCCTTCATGGCGTCTGGTATTCAGCGACCGGGCCGTTGTCGTCACGCTTGGCGTTCTTGCGGTCACGCATGAAGCGATCGAACTCTTCCTGGTCCTTGGCGCGGCGAAGTTCGCGCATGTAGGCGTCGAATTCCTCGCGCATTTCATCGAGCTTGCGGCGCTCTTCCTCGATCCGGTCGATCTCGGCCTTGCGCCAGTCGTCGAAGGCGACATTGCCGGTCGAGAAATGCGGGCGGTGACGGCCGTTCGAGCGGCGGCACGAGGCAAAGAAGCCATCGGTCGCCTGGTTGACGTCACGCTTGAAGCCGCGCAGACGGTCGCCGAAGATGATGTAGGCAAGCATGGCAAGACCCAGAGGCCAGAAAACCATGAAGCCGAGAATCATCAGGGCAATGGTAGCCGGAGTCCAATCCGGTCGAAGCAATGCTGACTGGTTCATCGTGCGGGTATCCCTCGCTTTCCGCGCCCGGCAGAATACCGAACGCTGAAATCGATGTGGTTACCGCAACCACGGCCTTCAAGACGATTGCCCGTGAAATCGGACAAGGCCTTGAATCCGTTTTTCTAATTCAGCTACACCTAAATCAGGCGCTGCGGCCGCCCTTGATAACACGCGGCACCGGCGGCTTGACGGCGGAACGAGAATGCTCGCGGACGAAATTGATGATGCGCGGCGCAATCTCGCGGCGGAAACGCGAGCCGTTGAAAACACCGTAGTGGCCGACATCCGGCTGAAGATAATGCATGCGCATATGTTCGGGGATGTTGACGCAGATGGTCTGCGCCGCCTTGGTCTGGCCGACGCCCGAGATATCGTCATTCTCACCTTCGACGGTCAGAAGCGCCACCTTGCGGATCGCTGCCGGATCGACGCGTTTGCCGCGATGCATCAATTCGCCCTTCGGCAGCGAATGCTTGATGAAGACCTGCTCGACCGTCTGCAGGTAGAATTCGGCGGTCAGATCCATGACGGCGAGATATTCGTCGTAGAAATCACGATGTTTTTCCGGTTCGCCATCGTTCTTCACCAGATGCATGAAGAATTCCTTGTGGGCGACGAGGTGGCGGTCGAGGTTCATCGACATGAAGCCCGAAAGCTGCAGGAAGCCGGGATAGACCGGGCGCATGAAGCCCGGCTGCGGCCAGGGCACATTCATGATGACATTATCGGAGAACCACTGCAGCGAGCGCTCCTGGGCGAGCTTGTTGACCGCCGTCGGGTTGATGCGCGTGTCGATCGGGCCGCCCATCAGCGTCATCGACGACGGGGACAGCGGATCGTTGGCTTCCTCCATGACGGCTGCGGCTGCCAGCACCGGGACGGAAGGCTGACAGACGGCGATCACATGCGTATCGTGGCCGAGGAAATGCAGCATTTCGATGACGTAGTCGACATAATCGTCGAAATCGAAGGAGCCTTCCGTCATCGGCACCATGCGGGCGTCGATCCAGTCGGTGATGTAGACATCGGCACTCGGCAGCAGCGCCTCGACCGTGCCGCGCAGCAGCGTCGCATAGTGGCCGGACATCGGCGCGACAATCAGGATGCGCGGGTCATTGCCGCGGGCGGCAGGACCACTGCGGGCGAAATGCAGGAGATTGCAGAAGGGTCGCGACCAGACGATCTCTTCGCGGACAAAAACCGTCTGATCACCGATCGCCGTCTGCTTCAATCCGAATTCCGGCTTGCCGTAGCGGCGGGTCGTGCGTTCGAACATTTCGAGGCTTGCCGCCATCGTCCGGCCGAGCGGCGTATGGGAAAACGGATTGAGCGGATTGGCATAGGCAAACCGCATGATATCGGCCGCGGCGCGAAACGGCGCCATGGCAGCATGGTTCAATTCATAAAGCTGATAAAACAAAGGCGCCACCTTTCTCTATCGAAAAGATGACGCCGATTGAAAGGCATCGACTCTTTCCGTTACGCGGGCACGTCACTCAGACTAACAGTTTTTTGTTGCGCAGCAACATAGACGAACCAGACCCGCACAAGAAATGCCGGAGAAGTGACTCTCCGGCATCATTATCGACTGGAAAACTTAAGGTTCTCAGCAGGAATCGTTGTTAACGATCCGCTACGAAGGTCTGTTTCTGGGTGCCGAGACCTTCGATTCCGAGTTCGACCACGTCGCCGGCCTTGAGATAATGTGGCGGTTTCATGCCCATGCCGACACCCGGAGGCGTACCGGTCGAAATCACGTCGCCCGGATGCAGCGACATGAACTGGCTTAGATAGGCAACGATGTGGGCGACACCATAGACCATGGTCTTGGACGAACCGTTCTGCATCGTCTGGCCGTTGACCTTGAGCCACATGCCGAGGTTTTGCGGATCGGCGATTTCGTCCTTGGTGACCAGCCAGGGACCGATCGGTCCGAAGGTGTCGCAGGACTTGCCTTTGGTCCACTGACCGGCGCGCTCCGTCTGGAAGGCGCGCTCGGAAACGTCGTGAGACACGCAATAGCCGGCGACGTAGTCGAGCGCGTCGGCCTCGCTGACGTATTTCGCGGTCTTGCCGATGACGACGCCGAGTTCGACTTCCCAATCGGTCTTTTCCGAACCGCGCGGAATCCGGACGCTGTCATTCGGACCGACGATGGCCGAGGTCGCCTTCATGAAGATCACCGGCTCGGGCGGCACCGTCGCACCGGTTTCGGCGGCATGATCGGAGAAATTAAGGCCGATGCAGATGAATTTGCCGGTGCCGGCAACGCAGGCGCCGATACGGCCGGGGGCAAGCTCCGGAAGGCTGTTCGGATCGATCGCTGCGATCTTTGCAAGGCCCGCCGGCGAAATCGCCTCGCCGCCGATATCGGCGACATGACCGGAGAGATCGCGGATCTTGCCATCGGCATCGAGAAGTGCCGGTTTTTCACTGCCTGCTTCGCCAACACGCATCAGCTTCATGGAATTTCCTCCTCATCGAAAACGGATTTGCAGCCACCTATGAACGAATTATTCACCGGTGTCATTACGGCTTTGCCGCCAAGCGGTACGGCTTTTCCCGAATTCGAATGGATTTCGGCGCAACCCGCATGAATGCGGCATCACCGACGCTGGCGTGAGCTGCTTTTTGAAGACAGTCCGTCCATCCAACTGCGACGACACTGCGCTTGCCAAGGCTGCGAAGCAGGAAATATGACTTGGCTCCAGTCCAAGATGAGATGGAGTTCGACATGCACCTCTCCCAGGCCGTCGTGCGCACAGAACATGCAAGCCGCTACCTGCAGCAGCTCTGCAAACACTGGAGCCATAAATTCAGCGTCGATTTCGATCCGCACAAGGGCCGGGTGCCGTTCAGCGAGACGGCCGAGGTGACGTTCACCGCCGACGATGCGGCGCTGACCATGATGCTTTCCGTCGCCGACCCGGCACAGCAGGCAAGAATGCAGGGCGTGATCGACGATCATCTGAAGCGCTTCGCCTTCCGCGAGGAACTCGACATCGTCTGGACGGACTGACCGCACCCGCGCATTTACGCCCCAACCCTGGGAATAAGCATGACACAGAGCAATAGCCGCGAATCGCAATATCCGATCGATCCGATATTTCTCGACCGCTGGTCACCGCGCGCCTTCACCGGCGAAATCATCGAGGAAGCCCAGCTGCTCAGCCTGCTCGACGCCGCCCATTGGGCGCCCTCCTCGTCCAATCAACAGCCTTGGCGTTTCGTTTACGCGCTCAAGGGTTCGGAGCATTGGGAAAAATTCGTCGCATTGCTCGTCGATGCCAATCAGGAATGGGCTAAAAATGCGTCGGCGCTGATCTTCGTCGTGTCGCGCAGCTTCACCGGCGCTGCCGGCTCCGGCGAGGAAAAACCAAGCTATACCCATTCCTTCGACGCCGGCACGGCCTGGGGATACTTGGCGCTGCAGGCCCGCCTCTCGGGCCTCTATGCCCACGGCATGGGCGGCATCAAACACCAGGAAATCATGAAGACCTTCGGCATTCCCGAGGGTTACCGGGTTGAGGCCGGTGTTGCCGTCGGCCGCCTAGCCGACAAGAGCGTGCTTTCCGAACGCAATCAGGCGCGCGAATTCCCCAGCCAGCGCAAGCCACTCGCCGAGGTCGCCTTCAACGGCCGTTTCGTTGCGAACTGAGCAATCTCGAAAACGAAAACCCCGCCATTCCAAGGACGGCGGGGCTTTTTTAATGTCGAATATCCATCAGATATCGAGGTTTGCGACGCTCAACGCGTTGTCCTGGATGAATTCGCGCCGCGGCTCGACTTCATCACCCATCAACCGGGCGAAGAGGCCGTCGGCATCGGTGGCGTCGTTGACCTTGACCTGCAGCAGCGAGCGGACATTCGGATCGAGCGTCGTCTCCCAGAGCTGCTCGGCATTCATCTCACCCAGACCCTTGTACCGCTGCATGCTCAGGCCCTTGCGGCCGGTTGCAAAGATTGCGTCGAGCAAGGCGCGCGGGCCGGAGATTTCGACATCGCCTTCGCGGCGATGCAGCGACGGCGGCGTCTGATAGATTTCCTTGAGACGTGACGTCAGTTGGTCGATGTGCCGGGCATCTGAGGAGCCGATCAGCGCCATATCCAGCACGACGATTTCCTTGACGCCGCGGACCATGCGTTCGAGGCGCAGACCGCCATCGCTGCTCAGATCGCCCTGCCAGCCGCGCTCGGTTTCCTCGGCAATGATGTCGAGGCGCCTTGCCACCTCGCTCGTCAATGCCTGGGCTCTTGCCCGGTCGCTGACGAGTTCGGCATTGAGGGCACCGGCGATCGCCGCCTGTTCGATGACCGCACGATTGTAACGCGAATGAAGATTGTCGAGCAAAGCACGCATGCGCAGCGCGTCGAGGATGACCTCGCGCAGATCCTGGCCGGTGCGAACTTCACCGCTGCCGAGTTTCAGCGCCGCGTCTTCCAGGCCCTGGCTGATGAGATATTCCTCGAGCGCCTTTTCGTCCTTCAGATACTGCACCGACTTGCCGCGCGCGACCTTATAGAGCGGCGGCTGAGCGATATAGAGATGGCCGCGCTCGATCAGTTCCGGCATCTGCCGGAAGAAGAAGGTGAGCAGCAGGGTGCGGATATGGGCGCCGTCGACGTCGGCGTCCGTCATGATGATGATCTTGTGGTAGCGCAGCTTTTCGACGTTGAACTCGTCCTTGCCGATGCCGGTGCCGAGCGCCGTGATCAGCGTGCCGATTTCCTGGCTCGACAGCATCTTGTCGAAACGGGCGCGTTCGACGTTGAGGATCTTGCCGCGCAGCGGCAGGATCGCCTGGTTTTCGCGCGACCGCCCCTGTTTGGCCGAGCCGCCGGCGGAATCGCCCTCGACCAGAAAGACTTCGGATTTTGCCGGATCACGTTCGGAGCAGTCAGCAAGCTTGCCGGGCAGCGAAGCGATATCGAGCGCGCCCTTGCGGCGGGTCAATTCGCGGGCCTTGCGGGCCGCTTCGCGGGCGGCGGCGGCCTCGACGACCTTGCCGACGAGAATCTTGGCTTCGCTCGGATGTTCTTCGAACCAGGTGTTCAGAGCCTCGTTGACCAGGCTTTCGACGACAGGGCGAACTTCCGAGGAAACCAGCTTGTCCTTGGTCTGCGAGGAGAATTTCGGATCGGGCACCTTGACCGACAGCACCGCCGTCAGGCCTTCGCGGCAATCTTCGCCCTGCAGCGTCACCTTTTCCTTTTTGGTGATGCCGGAATTGTCGGCATAGGAAACCACCTGGCGCGTCAGCGCCGCGCGGAAGCCGGCCATATGCGTGCCGCCGTCGCGCTGGGGAATGTTGTTGGTGAAGCAGAGCACGTTCTCGTGATAGCTGTCGTTCCACCACATCGCGACTTCGACGGTGATGCCGTCCTTTTCGCCGCGGATGGCGACCGGCTTGTCGACGAGCGACTTTTTGGCCCGGTCGAGATAGGCGACGAACGCCTCGAGGCCGCCGTCATAACGCAGTTCTTCCTGCTTGATATCGGAATGGCGCTTGTCGGTCAGCAGAATGCGGACGCCGGAATTCAGGAAGGCGAGTTCGCGCAGGCGATGCTCCAGCGTGCCGTAATCGAACTCCGTCATGGTGAAGGTGTCGCTGCTCGGCATGAAGCTCACTTCCGTGCCGGTCTCATTGGGCGCATCGCCGGTGACCTTCAGTGGCGCATCGGCCACGCCGTGGGTGAAGCTCATTTCATGGATCTTGCCCTGGCGGCGAATCTTCAGCTTCAGCCAGACGGACAACGCGTTGACCACGGAAACGCCGACGCCATGCAGGCCGCCTGACACCTTGTAGGAATTCTGGTCGAACTTACCGCCGGCATGCAACTGCGTCATGATGACTTCGGCCGCCGACACCCCTTCGCCGGTGTGGATGTCCGTCGGAATGCCGCGGCCGTTATCGGTGACGGTCACCGAGCCATCCGGATTGAGGCTGACGGTAACGATGTCCGCATGGCCGGCGAGCGCTTCGTCGATCGCGTTGTCGACGACTTCATAGACCATGTGATGGAGGCCGGAGCCGTCGTCGGTATCGCCGATATACATGCCGGGACGTTTGCGCACGGCATCGAGGCCCTTCAGAACCTTGATGGAATCTGCGCCATATTCGGTGCTTACGCCGTTTTCCGTCGCGGATGTATCGCTCATTCTGTCGAGATTTTCCCTGTTGTCGTAAAGCAGCGGCGGGCCTTGCGAATCACCGGCTCTCTTCACCCTCGTATATAGGGTTTTTTGAACTCAGTTCCCAATGGCAACTCCCCTGAACCTGGCATAAATCAGGGGATTATGACGCTTTTCCGTCACCTTTGCCGTCATTTTCGAGAAGAGCCGATAGCTGGCCTATCTCTGCACTGTCAAGGTTGCGGATCCGCCGCGCCAAACGGTTGGCAAATTCGGTATATTCCGGCGGCAGGCCTGACGTGTCGATGACGACGCGTGGATCCGAAGAACGGGCGAGCAGGAACAATTCCTCGGCCTCATCCCAGATGATGTTGAAATAGCCGGCAATGCGCTGCAGCAGATCGAATGTCGGCAAGCCGCGCTTGCCGTGTTCGAGCGCCGAGAGATAGGCGGGAGAGACATTCAGCGCTTCCGCCATCTCCTTCTGCGACACGCCCTTGCGGGCTCTCAGCCGGCGAACCGCCTCTCCGAAGGGAGTCATGGCCGTTCCCCAAGCCGCCGAGACAGGCGGATATAGAGCGCGCCCTCGCCGCCATGATGCTGTGCGGCGGACTCGTAGGAGGAGATCAGGTAGCGGAATTCCGGCTTCGAGAACCAGAGGGGCACGGCCCGTTTCAGCGCGCCGTCGCTGCCCATCGAGCTGCCTTTGCCTGTTATGACCAAGACATGGCGCATGCCGCGCTCGTGGGCGCGGATGAGAAAATCGAGCAGGATGACATGAGCCTCGCTCTGTACCAGCCCGTGCAGGTCGATGCGCGCTTCGAGCGCCAGCCGGCCCTTGGCGATCTTGCGCTTGACCGGCCTTTCCAGTGGATGATGCACCCCGGCGGATGGTTTCGCCGTCGCGGGTGCTGCCGGCTGCATCGGCATCGGTGATGCGTGTACCTGCTTTTCGGCTTTCTCCTGCTCGGCCGTCGTTTCGGCGAGAAAAGCGTCGAGTTCGGTCAGTTCACCCGCCTTGCCGGGCATCGGCCGGGTGCTGCGGGCGACCTTGCCCCAGAGGATCCTCTCATCGGCAGTGAGTTTACGATCCCTGGCCATCAGTCGAATCGTCCGGCGGCGGCGTTGGGAATGAGAATGGCGAAATCGGCGTCGTTGCGCACGGTGCCAGCCATATCACCCGAAAGATCCCCCGAGCCGGTGAAGATATCGCCGCGCGTCGGTCCGACGATCGCCGAGCCGGTATCGAGTGCCAGCATCAGCCGACGGAAGGGCCGGCCGTGATCGAGATGGGTGAGGCTTTCGGCGCGGATGAAAAAGGGAAAACCGAACGTATGGATCAACCGGTCGACTGCAAGCGATCGGCCGGCAAGAAGCGGCACCTTGGCGGCGGCGACCGGACCAGCCTCAGGATCGGCAACCGGCGTCTCGCGGAAAAAAATATATGAGCGGTTGTGCCATAGCACCTCGTCGACGCGCTCGGGATTAAGCGCCAGCCAGGAACGAATCGTCTGCATCGAGATGTCGGCACGATCGATCTCGCCGCGGTCGATCAGCAGTTTGCCGACAGCGGAGAAAGCATGGCCGGCCTTCGCAGCATAGGTGATGCGGCCGATACGGCCGTCACTGTAACGCAGGCGGGCCGCCCCCTGCACATGTACGAAGAAGACATCGACCTTCGATTTCGCCCAGGCGATTTCGAGACCGCGACCTTCGAGATAACCCTGATCGATCGCGCGGCGATCCGGATAGGCGTCGATACGCCCATCATGCAGACGGCCGAAAGCATAAGACTTGTCGAGCTCGGCGGGGCGATTGGTGTCGTCGAGATCGATCAGATCGTCCGGGCGACGGTAGAAAGGGAAACGGAAGGTTGCGTCAGGCCGCTCCGACACCTCGATATCCGGTTCGTAAAAGGCGGTAACGAAGCCGGAATTGCCATCCTTGCGGCGGATCAGGAAGGGCCGACAGTGCGTCTCGAAAAAGCCGCGCGCCGATGCCGGAGACGACGGCGCGACATCTTCGGCGGCCAGCAGAAGCGGAAGCAGATCTTCCGAACTCAGGCCAAGCGATCCGGTGCGGTAGGGCTTGACATCGGTGATCTGGCGACGGCAATTTCGCATGACTTCAAAAAGGCCGGAGGGATCATCATCCTTCCAGCCTTCCAGAGTGTCGAAACTTATGGCCTGCAGGACGAAGTCCGATGAGTGGTCACTCATGTTCCGATTCGGTCGCCACGAGTTTCCAGTTCGGATCGCGCGAACGGGTGTCGCGGGCGAAGGTCCACAGATCGTTGACCTCGGCGACGTTTTCGGCGTCGCCTTCGATCAGCACGTCCGCCTTGTCGTAGGTGGCCGATATCAGCTGGCTGATGATGCGAACGGTGATCTGCGCTTCGCTGCCCTTGGTCTCCGCATGGGTGATTTCGGCCTTGTCGATACCGACGAAGGTGGACTTAACCTTGTCGCCCCGGGCTTCGCGCTCGCCGATCGCCGCATCGAAGCCGTCATAGACTTCGCGGGACAATAAATTCTTCAGCGTTTTCCGGTCGCCATCGGCATAGGCCATGACGATCATCTCGTAAGCCATGCGGGCGCCGTTCAGAAACTCCTTCGGGCTGAAGGCGGGATCAGCCTTGTTCAACGCGCGCAGCGATTCGTTGAGCGGCGTTCCGGGCGCAGCAACGGCATCAATGGCGGCGAAGCGATCCTCATCCTCGGTCGTCGCATCGCGGCGCGGCAGCGTTACGACCTTGCCGCCATCGGCGGCTTCAGCCGGCGCTGCATCCCGCGGCGTATAGAGATCGCGCGGCGGCTTCTCATTTCCTGTGCGGCGCCCGAGCACGGAGCGCAGCTGAAAGAAAATCAGCACAGCCGCCACCAGGAAGAATAATGTGATGAAGTCGTTCGAACTCATATCGTATCGCAGCCGCCGTTAACATCTCTGATTTGTACTCCCATATAGTCTGCCTATACAGATGATTCAAATGATGGCTGGCATCTTCGCCGGCCTTAAGAGGAGACCGGCAAGCCCGGGACATGACGACCATGCGTTTTTCGATCCTGCCAGCTTTCATTCTGCTGCTGCCGCTCGCCGAAATTGCCGGTTTCGTCGTCGTCGGCCGGGCGATCGGATTGTGGCTGACGCTGGCGCTCGTCATGCTGGGCTTCGTTCTCGGCATGATTCTGCTGCGCCGGCAGGGCATCGGTATTTTGCGCCGCATGTCGAGCGAAGGACGAAACGGGGTGATGCCGGGCCGCGAGCTGCTACAGCCGGCGATGAACGTCATCGCCTCGCTGCTGCTGATCATTCCTGGCTTCATCACGGATGTCATTGCCATCCTGATCCTCATTCCGCCGGTGCGTGATTTCGTCTGGCGGTGGGTCGCCAAACGCTTCGTCACCGTCCATGCCAGAGGCGGCTTTTCCACCGGACCGCAACCCGATTTCCGCGACCGCAAGCCGAACTCGAAGGTGGTCGATCTCGACGATGAGGACTATCATAGGGAGCCGGACCGCAACTCGCCATGGTCCGGCAAACATCTCGGCGATTGAGGCACTTCGACCGATCAACCGGACCAAGCGCCCAGGGTTGTAAGCCCTTCCCCGAAATGTTAGATGGCGGCACCATTCCCATGCCCCTCGAGGAAAAGCCAATGGCAGACGACGATAACAACAGCAACGGTGCGGCCAGCCCCACCCTTTCGATCCTTGCGCAATATACCAAGGATCTCTCCTTCGAAAATCCGGGTGCGCCGCGTTCGCTGCAGGCCCGCGACAAGGCGCCGACGATCAACATCAATGTGAACGTCAACGCCAATCCGCTTTCGGATACGGATTTCGACGTCGTGCTGTCGCTGAATGCCGAAGCCAAGGACGGCGACAAGACGGTTTTCCATACCGAACTCGCCTATGGCGGCGTCTTCCGCGTTGCCGGTTTCCCGCAGGAACACATGCTGCCGGTGCTCTTCATCGAGTGCCCGCGCATGCTCTTCCCCTTCGCCCGTCAGATCATCGCCGACGTCACCCGCAACGGTGGTTTCCCGCCGCTGATGATCGACCCGATCGACTTCACGCAGATGTTCGCTCAGCGCGTTGCCGAAGAGCAGGCCCGCGCCAAGGTTCAGGCCGTTCCGAACTGATCGGATTTTTTCGGTTTTGAGATGTGATGCCCGGGCAAGTCCCGGGCATTTTTAATTGAGGCCGGTTTAATTGAGGCTGGCGTATTTCGCCCAGATGCCTTTTTCACCGAGCTTGGCCACGAGCGCCTCGTGCGCCTGCGCCTCGGACTGGCTGAGGCGCGGGGCAAGCGGGCGGGGCCGCTCGAGCACGGATGCAATTACCACATCCTCTTGCTCCGCCCCGTCGCCGCGACCGTTCTGACCTGATGTGGCGGTCATGCTCAGGCCGAAAGCTGCCTGCCTGCCGCCGATCATCTCGATATAGACTTCGGCGAGCAGTTCGGAGTCGAGTAGCGCGCCGTGTTTGGTGCGGTGCGAATTATCGATGCCGTAACGCCGGCAGAGCGCGTCGAGCGAATTCGGCCCCATCGGATGTTTGCGCCGCGCCATCGACAGGGTATCGACCACCCGCTCCGGCAGGATTGGCGGTAAACCGATCCGCGCGAATTCGGCGTTGATGAAGCCCATGTCGAACGTGGCGTTGTGGGCGATCCACTTCGCATCACCGAAGAAAGCAAGGATTTCTTCGGCGACATCGGCGAAAGGCTTTTTGTCCTTCAGGAACTCATCGGTGATCCCGTGCACCGCAAGCGCATCCGGATGAACCTTCTGATCGCCGGGATTGATGAAGATATGAATGACGTTGCCTGTCGGGAAATGGTTGAAGAGCTCGATGCCGCCGATTTCGATGATGCGGTCGGCGCGGTTGTCGAGGCCAGTGGTTTCCGTATCGAAGATGATTTCACGCATTCCGGAAATCTCCCTTGGCAATTCGTGTTTTAAGGTCGGCGATAATTTCGAGCACCCGTTCCTTCGTCTCCGCGATACTGCGGCTGCTGTCGATCAGATAATCCGCCCGGCGGCGTTTTTCCGCGTCCGGCGTCTGGCGCGAGAGAATCATCTCGAATTTTTCCTTGGTCATGCCGTCGCGCGCAAGCACCCTCTCGCGTTGAATCTGTGGACCGGCGCTGACGACGACGACGACATCCACACTTTCCCAGGCACTGGTTTCGAAGAGCAGCGGAATATCAAGGACGACCATCTCGGCGCCGGCGGCGCGCTGCCGCTTTAAAAATTCCGTCTCGCGTTTGCGCACCAGCGGATGGACGATCGCTTCCAGGCGTTTGAAGCCGTCGGGATCAAGCGCCAGCTGACGGCCGAGTTCGTGCCGGTCGACGGCCCCATCCTTCATTGTGCCGGGAAAGGCGGCATCCACCAGGGGTGCAGCCTCACCGGCATAGAGATCGTGGACCACGGCATCCGAATCATTCAGCGGGATCCCGGCCTCGGCAAAGAGCTTGCCTGCTGTCGATTTTCCCATTCCGATGGAGCCGGTCAGTCCGATCTTCAGCATCAGTGGGCTTCCATATCGGCGATGATCAGCGCGCGCAGTGTCGCGTCGACGACAGGACGCAGGCCGAACCATTTTTCGAATCCCGGCACGGCCTGATGCAGCAGCATGCCGAGACCATCGACCGTGGAAAATCCCTGCTCTTGCGCCTGTGCCAGGATCGGCGTCGTCAAGGGGATATAGACGATGTCGGTGACGACGGCATCGGCTGCAAGCGGGGTGAAATCGAGCTGCGGCGCCGCCTCGCCATCCATGCCGAGCGACGTGGTATTGATGAAGAGGCCGGCGCCTTTCATGACCTCGGCAAGCGCACCGGCGGGATGGGCTTGAACCTTTGGACCAAAGCGATCGGCCAGTTCACGGGCGCGTTCGACGGTGCGGTTGACGACGTGGATCGTCTTGAAACCGCGGTCACGAACCGCCTGGATGATCGCCCGGCTGGCGCCGCCGGCGCCAAAGACGACCGCTGTGTCATGCCGGTCCCAGCCGCGATGGCGTTCGTCGAGATTGGCAGTGAAGCCGCGGCCATCGGTATTCGTCGCATGGAGAATGCCATTCTCCAGCCAGAGCGTGTTCGACGCGCCGAGCTCGCGCGATAGTTCGTCCGGCTTGTCGGCGAGACGGAAAGCCAGTTCCTTGTGGGGAATGGTGACATTGCCGCCAGCAAAGCCGGAGCTGCCATCCTTCAGCGTTGCAATGAAGTCGGCAAAGGCTTCGGGTGCGACTTCATGGGCGCGGTAGCTGCCTGGCAGGCCAAGCGTCTCCAGCCAGTATCCGTGGATCAACGGCGAGCGCGAATGCTTGACCGGAAAGCCCGTGACAAACGCTTTCGGGCCCAATGTTTCACGTGAATCACCCATCGATCGCTCCGAGGTCTCGCAATTTTTTTAAGAGCGGCAGCATCGGCAGGCCGAGAATGGTGAAATAATCACCCTCAATCTTCTCGAAGAGCTGAATGCCTTCCCCCTCCAACTGATAGGCGCCGACGCTTGAAAGCGCTTTGTCGCCGACCCGCGCCAGGTGCCTGGCAATGAAATCCGCCGTCAACGGCCGCATCGTCAATTCCGCGTGGGCGAGATGTTGCCACAGAACCGCGCCGTTGCTGACGATCGCGACGGCGCTATTCAACCGATGGGTCACGCCGGAAAGAGCCTCGAGGTGATTGGCGGCGTCGGCCATATCGCGCGGCTTGTGGAAAACGCGGTCGCCGAGCGACATTGTCTGATCCGAGCCGATCACCAGGCTGTCCGGAAAACGGCTGCTGACATCCTCAGCTTTGGCCTTGGCCAGGACGAGGGCCACCGCATCCGGTGTTGCGCCGGCTTTTTCCAACGGTGCTTCGACCGCTCTTTCATCGATCCTTGCGGCACGCGCCTCGAAGGATAGACCGGCATTTTCCATCAGCATCCGCCGAAAGGGGCTCGACGATGCAAGGATGAGTTTCTGCGTCATGGATTCCTCGAAGGTCCGGCTGCCGGTCAGCGCTTAGCGCAGCTTTGGGCGCAGGGCAACGATTGCCGCGGCGGTTTCCTCGATGGAGCGGCGAGTCACGTCGATCAGCGGCCAGTTATGGCGGGCGCAGAGCGAGCGGGCATATTTCAGCTCCTCGGAGATCGCGGCGCGATCGGTATAGTGCTCGCGATCGAAGCCATGCGTTGCGCCGAGTATGCGATTTTCCCGCACCTGGGAAATGCGGTCGGTGGTAGCGATCAGGCAGACGATCAGCGGTTTGCTCGCAATGAACAGGCTTTCCGGCAAAGGCACGCCATAAACGATCGGAATGTTCGCCGTCTTGATGCCGCGGTTGGCGAGGTAGATGCTGGTCGGGGTTTTCGACGTACGGCTGATGCCGATGATGACGACATCGGCATCATTATAATCGTCCGGCATCTGGCCGTCGTCGTGATCCATGGTGAAATTCAGCGCCTCGATGCGCGCGAAATAGCCGGCATTCATGACATGTTGGGCGCCGACCCGACGACGCGACGGGGCGCCGAGATAGATCTGAAACGCATTCATGACCGGCTCCAGCACGTTCACCGAGGCGACGCCCATCTCGACACAGCGCTCATCGATCAGGCTCGCAAGTTCCCGGTCGACGATCGTATAGAGCACGATACCGGGGGCGTCGTCGATCGCCTGCAGAACCGGAAGCAGCTGCTTGCGGTTGCGGATCAGCGGATAGACATGTTCGATCGGCTGAGCGGCCCGGAACTGCGCCGATGCGGCGCGGCCGGCGGAGATCAGAGTCTCTCCCGTTGAGTCAGAAATCAGATGTAGATGAAAGAAGTTCGTTCTGTTCTCCACGCTATTTTCCGCTGCCTGTTGAAAAGACTGGATGAAACAGAGCTAAGGCGGCGAGGCCGCTTCCGGCAAGGGAAAACATGCCCCCTTATCCACATTTCGAATTTTGCCGATCGGTTTCGGCCGCCCCTGTGGACAATGTGGAGCAGGTTGATTTGTCGAGACGAGGTCCACAGCTTATCCACAGCTGCGCAAAAAATCGTCCGTGCAGAAGAGTTTGGAATCATTTTCAGATTCAGCGTCTCCCCAAACTTTCGATGAGCTAGCAAAATCCTTCCGATATTTTTTGCGGGTGCGCGACAAATGGCATCGGCGGTGGATGGATTTTAATCCTTGATAGACACCGACTCTAAGAAATAGAAACCTTTTAAAATATCTTTGATTTTTTATAGGGAAGAACCGCTTGAGCGACACGCGCCGAAAGATCATGAGGGTTCTCGACGGCGAAAGCCTCTCTCCTCCGCCTCTCTGGCTGATGAGACAGGCGGGACGCTACCTTCCTGAATATCGGGAGATACGGGCGAAGGCCGGAAGTTTCCTCGATCTCTGTTACACACCTGATTACGCCGTCGAAGTGACATTGCAGCCGATCCGCCGTTATGGCTTCGACGCCGCCATTCTGTTTTCCGATATCCTTGTCATTCCCGACGCGATGAAGCGGAATGTCCGGTTCACCGAGGGCCATGGGCCGGAGATGGATCCGATCGATGAAGCCGGTATCGGGCGATTGAATGGCGAAGAGGTTGTCGATTATCTCCAGCCGGTTCTGGAGACGGTCCGACGCTTGCGCCACGAGCTGCCGACCGAAACCACACTGCTCGGCTTCTGCGGCGCGCCCTGGACGGTTGCGACCTATATGATCGCCGGCCACGGCACGCCGGATCAGGCTCCTGCCCGTCTTTTCGCCTACAAACATCCACGCGCCTTTGAACATTTGCTGATGCTGCTTGCCGATGTCTCGGCCGATTATCTCGTCGCTCAGATCGATGCCGGCGCCGATGCCGTGCAGATTTTCGATTCCTGGGCCGGTGTTCTCGGCGAGAGGGAGTTCGAGGCCTTCGCGATCCGGCCGGTTGCGCGAATGATCGCTTCGGTCAAATCGCAGCGGCCGCATGCGCGGATCATCGCCTTCGCCAAGGGCGCAGGTTACCAGCTGAAGCACTATCGCCAAAAGACCGGCGCCGATGCGATCGGCCTCGACTGGTCGGTGCCTTTGGCCTTCGCCGCCGAGCTTCAGAAGGACGGACCGGTCCAGGGCAATCTCGATCCGATGCGCGTCGTTGCCGGCGGCCGGGCGCTGGAAGAGGGTATTGACGATATTCTGCAGCATCTCGGCCAAGGACCGCTGATCTTCAATCTCGGCCACGGCATCACGCCGCAGGCCGACCCCGAGCATGTGCGCCTGCTGGTTGATCGCGTCCGCGGCGGCCAGGTGACAAGCGGGAAGTGACGATGGAAAGACAGACCGATCTCAGGCCTGGCGTTTATGCCCGCCGGCGCGCCCATTTTGCGCTGGCCTTCTTCGCGCTGATGGCGGTCGGGCTTTTCGCCTGGAACCCCGATAATCTCTATCTCTGGATCAAGGCGCTCCACATCATCGCGGTGATTTCCTGGATGGCCGGGTTGTTCTATATGCCGCGGCTGTTCATTTACCACACCGATGCCGAACCGGGTTCGGTGCAATCGGAAACCTTCAAGGTGATGGAGCGGCGGCTGCTGCGAATCATCATGACGCCGGCGATGATGCTGACCTGGATTTTCGGGCTCTATCTCGCCTGGTCGGTCTATGGATTCCAGGGCGGCTGGCTGCATGCGAAGATCGGCCTCGTCGTGCTGTTGACCGGCGTTCATATGTTCTTCAGCCGTGCCGTCAGAGCCTTCGAACGGGATGAAAATCGCCGTTCCGCGCGCTATTGGCGCTTCATGAACGAAGCGCCAACCTTGCTGATGATCGTGATCGTAATCCTCGTGGTGGTGAAGCCGTTCTGAGGCGAAAATCGCCCTCAGGTTAAATTTGCTTCATTTTAAGCAGCCCTCTTGCGGCGGCGATCACGAGTCGCTATTTTCCGCGCATCTCATCTACGTGGCATGTGTGTAGAGTTCAGTCGTCTGCGAGCCCTTCGCAGTACCGAAAACGACCCAACATCGCCTTTCCCCTTCGAAATTGAAAAGAGTATTGGTCACTTCATGGCTGAAATGAAGCTTCAGGAACTTAAGAGCAAATCCCCGACCGATCTTCTGGCTTTCGCCGAATCGCTCGAGGTCGAGAATGCCAGCACAATGCGCAAGCAGGAGCTGATGTTTGCCATCCTCAAAATGCTCGCCAGCCAGGATGTCGAAATTATCGGCGAAGGGGTCGTCGAGGTGTTGCAGGACGGGTTTGGCTTCCTGCGTTCGGCCAACGCGAACTATCTGCCGGGTCCTGACGATATCTATATCTCCCCGTCGCAGATCCGCCGTTTCTCGCTGAAAACTGGCGATACGGTGGAAGGGCCAATCCGCGGACCGAAGGAAGGCGAGCGCTATTTCGCGCTGCTGAAGGTCAACACCATCAATTTCGACGATCCGGAAAAGATCCGTCACAAGGTTCATTTCGACAATTTGACGCCGCTCTACCCGAACGAGCGCTTCAAGATGGAACTCGATATCCCCACCTCCAAGGATCTGTCGCCGCGGGTGATCGACCTGGTGGCGCCGCTCGGCAAGGGCCAGCGCGGATTGATCGTCGCGCCGCCGCGCACCGGTAAGACCGTGCTGCTGCAGAATATCGCCCATTCGATCACGGCAAATCATCCGGAATGCTATCTCATCGTCCTGCTGATCGACGAACGGCCTGAGGAAGTGACCGACATGCAGCGCTCCGTCCGCGGCGAGGTCATCTCCTCGACCTTCGACGAACCGGCTGTGCGCCACGTGCAGGTGGCGGAGATGGTCATCGAAAAGGCCAAGCGCCTTGTCGAGCATGGCCGCGACGTCGTCATCCTGCTCGATTCGATCACGCGTCTCGGCCGCGCCTACAACACGGTCGTTCCCTCCTCCGGTAAGGTCCTGACCGGCGGTGTCGATGCCAACGCGCTGCAGCGCCCGAAGCGTTTCTTCGGTGCCGCCCGTAATATCGAGGAAGGCGGTTCGCTGACCATTATCGCGACGGCGCTGATCGATACCGGCAGCCGCATGGACGAAGTCATCTTCGAAGAGTTCAAGGGTACCGGCAACTCGGAAATCGTCCTCGACCGTAAGGTCGCCGACAAGCGGATCTTCCCTGCGATGGATATCCTCAAGTCCGGCACGCGTAAGGAAGACCTGCTCGTTCCGCGCCAGGATCTGCAGAAGATCTTCGTCCTTCGCCGCATTCTGGCGCCGATGGGCACGACGGATGCGATCGAGTTCTTGATCGACAAGCTCAAGCAGACGAAGAACAATTCGGATTTCTTCGACTCGATGAATACATAATCCTTAGCCGGATTCATCCTACAGAAGCTGGAGGCATCCGAACGATGTCGCCAGCTTTTCTATTTAGCAGGATCGATTCGGGCTCGAACCGAAACAGGCGATATGGCCATTTTGCATCATACGATCTTTGCGTTATCGAGCGGTGCCACTCCCGCAGGTGTTTCGGTCGTTCGAATCAGCGGCCCGTTGACCAAGGACATTTTGGTCAGGCTCGTCGGAGCGGTCCCGGCGGCACGATATGCAGCGCGGCGAACGATTCGGACTCGTAACAATCAGCCGATCGACAACGGCCTGGTGTTGTTTTTTCCTGCTCCACACTCGTTTACCGGCGAAGACGTCGCCGAACTGCAGTTGCACGGCAGCAAAGCCGTGCTGGCGGCGTTGTTTGACACGCTTGGTGAACTTTCAGGCGTTCGGATGGCGGTTGAGGGTGAGTTCTCCCGCCGGGCTTTTGAAAATGGCAAGCTTGATCTGGTCGAAGTCGAAGGCCTGGCCGATCTTATCGGCGCCGAAACCGAAATGCAGCGCCGCCTTGCGGTCGAACACAGCCGAGGTGGGCTTTCGCAAATTTACGATTCGTGGGCGGAACGATTGACCCGCGCCCGCGCCCTGATCGAGGCGGAACTTGATTTTGCCGACGAAGATGATGTTCCAGGCTCGGTATCCGACATGGTCTGGGCCGATATGGAAAGGCTGCGCCACGATATCGGCCACCATTTGTCGGCAGCTTCCGCCGGAGAGGTTATCAGGGACGGCTTCAAGGTGGTCATCGCCGGCGCGCCGAATGCGGGAAAATCCAGCCTGCTGAACGCTCTGGCACGGCGCGACGTGGCAATTGTCACGGACATCGCCGGAACCACGCGCGATGTCCTGCAGGTCGATCTCGATATTGATGGCTACCTGATCAAGCTCTATGACACGGCTGGTCTGCGTGAGGCGGATGACCGGGTTGAGATGGAGGGTGTGCGACGCGCACGTGTCGCGCTGCGTGATGCCGATCTGGTGTTGCTGCTGGTCGACATGACGAACCCCCTACTCCCTGACGACTTGGACCAGACTTCACCGCATGTTACTGTCGGGACGAAGAGGGATCTCGTGGATGTCGTCTCAGATCACTACGATCTGCAGATTTCGACGACAACGGGTGACGGCTTGTTGGAATTGCGGCAGCTGATCGGCAACAGCGTCGCCACGCGTTTTACCGGCCTGTCGATGGCAATTCCGAGCCGCCAACGGCACAAGGATTCGCTGGCGAAATGTTTGGCGGCGCTTGAGAACGCCATTTCGGCGACGGATGTCAATCTTGAGCTGCGCACTGAACAGCTTCGCATTGCCGCGGACTATTTGGGCAGAATTACCGGCAGAGTGGATGTCGAGCAGCTACTCGGCGTTATCTTCTCAGAGTTTTGTATCGGCAAGTGATTCACGTGAAACAGTCAGGCATATCACCCGCTTTCACGTGAAACGACTGGCGGATTTTGGAGTATCGGATGACTGATGTCTATGATGTCGTTGTGATAGGTGGCGGCCATGCTGGGTCGGAAGCTGCCAGCGCGGCCGCGCGCCTTGGCGCCAAAACCGCTCTGGTGACACATAGACGGGATACGATCGGGGTCATGTCCTGCAATCCGGCGATCGGCGGCCTTGGCAAGGGCCATTTGGTTCGCGAGATCGACGCGATGGACGGGCTGATGGGTCGTGTCGCCGATGCCGCCGGCATCCAGTTCAGGATGCTCAACAAGAAAAAAGGTGCGGCTGTGCGGGGACCGCGGACCCAAGCCGATCGAAAACTCTATCGTTTAGCGATGCTGGCGGCGATCGAGGCGACAGCCGGTTTGGATATCATCGAAGGCGACGCTTTTGATTTAAAGGTGGTCGATGGCCGCGTGGCCGGGGTGATCATGCAAGATGGTCGCGTGCTGACAGCGGCGGCCGTCGTTCTGACAACTGGTACCTTTCTTCGCGGACTTATTCATATTGGTTCAGAAAAGACGCCGGCTGGTCGCGTTGGCGAAGCACCGTCAATCGGGCTGTCGGCCACCTTGGCAAGGCTTGGCTTGCGGTTGGGACGGTTGAAGACCGGGACACCGGCGCGCCTGGACGGAAACACCATCGACTGGCAGGCCGTCGGCCGGCAAGGGGCCGACGAGGAGCTTATCCCCTTCTCGCTGATGACCGATGCCATTGCCACTCCGCAGATCGAATGCGGGGTCACCCGGACGACCGAGGCGACGCACCGAATCATCGTTGATAACATCATGCGGTCGGCAATGTATTCCGGTCAAATCGAAGGTGTGGGCCCCCGCTATTGCCCATCCATCGAGGACAAGCTGGTCAAGTTCGGAGAGCGGGACGGCCATCAGGTCTTTCTTGAGCCTGAAGGTTTGGACGATGACACCGTCTATCCGAACGGCCTCTCGACATCTCTGCCGGCAGACGTCCAGGCCGAATTCATCAAGACGGTCCCCGGTCTCGAGACGGCGAGAATCATTCAGCCGGGTTATGCCATCGAATATGATCACGTCGACCCCAGAGAGCTGACGCCCTCGCTCGAGGTCAAACGGCTGCGAGGTCTGTTTCTCGCGGGACAGATCAACGGCACCACGGGGTACGAAGAGGCAGCCGCCCAAGGTCTGGCCGCCGGCTTGAATGCCGCGCTTCGTAGCAGCGATTCGGATCCGTTTCATTTCAGCCGCACCAATTCCTATATCGGAGTGATGATTGATGACCTCACGTCGCGAGGCGTTACGGAACCGTACCGAATGTTTACGTCGCGCGCGGAGTATCGTCTAACGCTGCGGGCTGATAATGCCGACATGCGCCTGACGCCGCTGGCGATGCAGCTTGGCTGCGTGAGTGGTGAACGAGAACGGCGATTCACACGCTATCAGACGGAAATCGACAGGGGTCGGCTATTGTTGGAGTCACTGACGGTGACGCCGACCGAGGCGCGTCGCGTCGGTTTGAATATCAATCTCGATGGACAACGCCGGACGGCTTATGACCTGCTCTCCTATCCGAATTATGATTTTGACGCCCTTCGAAAGCTGTGGCCTGGAGAGCTCGGAGAAATTCCCGGAAAAGTGGCGGAGGCATTGGAGATCGAGGCAGGCTACTCAGTCTATCTGGATCGGCAGGCCGCAGCGATTGCTGATCAGCAACGCGACGAGGAACGGCACATACCGGCTGATTTCGACTATGCGGTGCTCTCTGGCCTCTCCAACGAGCTTAAGGCAAAACTCGGCGCTGCTCGGCCTTTCAATATTGCCCAGGCTGCAGTCGTTGAAGGGATGACTCCCGCCGCGATCGCCCTGCTGCTCGTGCATCTGCGTCGCCGCCAATCCTCCGAGCGTCATAGTGCCTAGTTACAATGTGAGAGTTAGAATGGAATTAAACGGTTTGCGTGTTTCACGTGAAACACAGGAACGGCTTCAACACTTCGCGGCGCTCTTTCAAAAATGGGCAAAGACGATCAATCTGGTGGCGCCGTCAACGCTCGACGATCTGTGGAACCGGCATATCGCCGACAGCAGCCAGGTGTTTCAAATCCATCCGAAGCCGATCACCTGGGTCGATCTCGGCAGCGGCGGCGGTTTTCCCGGTGTCATCACGGCGATCTTCCTGACCGAACTGCAAGACGGATGGGTGCATCTGGTCGAGAGTAACCATAAGAAGGCAGCCTTTCTCCGAACCGCGCTGCGGGAAACCAATGCCCGCGGGAGCGTCCACAGCACTCGGATCGAAGATGCCCATGGTGAGATCGACGAATGTAAGGCGATTTCGGCTCGCGCCCTCGCCGACCTCGACGGACTGCTCGAGTATTCTGCCCCTTGGATGTTGGACAAGAATGATTGCCGCGGCTTTTTTCATAAAGGCCGGGATTACATGAGGGAAATCGACAAAGCACGTGGTCGGTGGGAATTCGATCTGTTAGAACATAGAAGCGCCGTCGAGCACGAATCTGTTATTTTGGAAGTATCGAATCTCCGGCGCTTGGTTTAACAGATCGGATATTGCGGCAATGGCTGGCGAACGACATCGGATTATCACCATCGCAAATCAGAAGGGTGGCGTTGGCAAAACGACCACAGCAATCAATCTGGCAACGGCCCTTGCTGCTATTGGCGAGCGTGTCCTGATCGTCGATCTTGATCCGCAAGGCAATGCCAGCACCGGCCTCGGTATCGACCGTCGTGATCGCAAGCTCTCCTCTTATGACCTGATGGTCGGTGAGCGCGGAATTACAGAGGTGACGCTCGAAACGGCGGTGCCCAATCTGTTTATCGTCCCTTCGACGATGGATCTGCTCGGCGTTGAGATGGAGATCTCGCAGCAGAGCGATCGGGTGTTCAAATTGCGCAAAGCCCTGTCTTCACCTGAAGCCATGGCATTTTCCTATATTCTTCTGGATTGCCCGCCCTCTTTCAACCTGCTGACAATGAACGCAATGGCGGCAGCGCATTCGGTGCTGGTACCGCTGCAGTGCGAATTCTTCGCGCTGGAGGGACTCAGCCAATTGCTCGAGACCGTCAGCCAGGTTCGCCGGACGGTCAACCCGCGCCTGGATATTCAGGGAATCGTTTTGACGATGTTCGATGCGCGCAACAATCTTGCCCAACAAGTGGTCAATGATGTGCGTACGCATCTTGGCGAAAAGGTTTACCACACGTTAATTCCGCGAAATGTGCGGGTCTCCGAGGCGCCCTCCTACGGCAAACCGGCCATTCTCTATGATTTGAAATGCGCGGGCAGCCAGGCCTATCTGCAGCTTGCCTCGGAGGTCATTCAACGCGAGCGCCAGAGACTGGCCGCGTAACTATCATTGCAGGGGTGAGTTTGGATCATGAATGACGATGTATCGAAAAGGCGATTGGGCCGTGGCCTTGCGGCGCTGATTGGTGAGATGGATCAGCCTGTTCCGGTGGAAGCCGAGCGGACGATCAGTGCCGACAGAATGATCCCGATCGAGTTCGTCAGCCGTAACCCCCGCAATCCCCGCCGTTTTTTCGATGACGCTGAGCTGCATGATCTTGCCAGTTCCATTCGTCAGCATGGTATCGTGCAGCCGATCGTCGTGCGAACGATGGAGCGGGATCGATACGAAATCATTGCCGGCGAACGCCGTTGGCGCGCCGCCCAACTGGCCGGGCTGATTGAAATTCCGGTCATTATCCGTGACGTCGATGACAAGACGGCATTGGAGATCGCCATTGTCGAAAACGTCCAACGAGCGGATCTCAATGCACTTGAAGAAGCTTTGGGTTATGAGCAGCTGATTGCCGAATACGGCTACACCCAGAACGACCTCGGGGAGATTATCGGTAAAAGCCGCAGCCATGTGGCGAACTCCTTGCGCCTGTTGAAGCTGCCCGATCCGGTGCGCGATCTGCTGGCTGCCGGCAGCCTGTCGGCTGGTCACGCCCGCGCACTTGTTTCGACCCCCGACCCGGCAAGCCTTGCGCGCACCATCGTTGCCAAAGGTATGTCGGTGCGCGATGCGGAAAAGCTGGCGCAAAACAATATCAAAGCTCAATCCGAGCCGCAGCTGGCCGCCTCGCGGCGGGACCAGAAGGATTCAGACACGCTCGCCTTGGAGCGGACGCTTTCCGACGCACTCGGCCTCGATGTTGCGATCAATCACAAGACGAGCGGCGGCCAGATCAAAATTTCCTACAAGTCGCTAGAGCAGCTCGAAGAGATCTGCCGTTTGCTTGAGAGACGCTGATGCATGGCGCGCGGGCAGTCTGAAGCGCTATCCGGATAGTGACATTGCATAAGCAGAGTTTTAATCAGGCGGATTTTCGGCCGGATTGAAGGGTCGTGGAGAGAAGCGTTTGCATGGCAACGCTGTCCTCCAGCACTTGACGCCGTCGGCTTTGCAGAATTGCGGCTTGCAGCCGATTGGATTCACGGGCGATCGCCTCGGCCGTCCATTGGCGCAGCGCTTGTTCGATAATCGGCTTGCGGCGGAAATGTAGATGACGACCCATCGTCTGCATGATCTGAGGCGCCTGCAGGCGTTTTTCCTCCATTTCGGCACGCATGGTATCCAGGAGCTGAAACTGTTTCAGGCATGCCTGCAGGACGAGAAAGATTGCGGTTTTGGAGCTGCTAATCTTCTGCATAGCGTGCAGAAAGCCGTTAAGGTCGCCGCTTAAAATGGCGTCGACGGCATCGTCAACGGAGATCGCACTGGCGTCACCAATTATTTCGGTAACGTGATGTTCTTCGACCGTCTGCAAACCGCGGCAATAGAGGGCAAGCTTACGCACTTCGTTGCGTGAAGCGATGCGGTCGCCGCCGATCAAGGCGATCAGCGCCTGCCGAGCGGCCGGCGTGATGCCGAGCTTTTCGGCGCTCAGTTCGGTATCGATCAGAGCATTCAGGGAGCGGCTGTCATCGGCATAAGACGGGATCGTCATGATCGATCGCGCGGCCTCGGCTGTCTTGCGCAGCAGCGAGCCTTTTTTCAGGTCGCCGGCTTCGACGATCAGGTGGGCGGCTTCGAGCGGCTTTTCGGCCAGCTGTGCCAAGGGATCGACAAGATATTTTTCATTGGCGGCGCCGCGGATCCAGATCAGCTTCTCACCACCGAACAGTCCGATCGACTGAGCTTCGTCGACCAGACGTCCGGGATCCTTCTGCAGGTCGCCAATATCGAGTTTGGTCAGCGAGAAGGGATCATCAAGCGCAACACCGGTCTTGCTGGCAAGCTGACCAGCACGTTCTGACACCAGACCGCGGTCGGGCCCATAAATAACGAAGATCCGATAATTCCTTGCGGATTTCTGCAGAAAGGTTTCGAATTCGTGGGATTTTATCTCCGCCACATCTCCGCCCTCAGCGGCTGAGCGCAGCGGCGATATCGGCTCCGACGAATTCCGCCACCTGATCGGCCGCGCGGTTTTCCGCATCGCGGATTGCCCTTTGCTTGGCGAACTCCTGTTCGGGGAAATCCACCAGCGCTGTGGTCGAGCGGCTGCCGGCCTTGATGACATGGCTGTCGGCCGTGGCGCTCAGCGTGTAGGCGACGTTGACAGTTACGCGGCCGGCTTTCGATGTATCGTCGGATTCCTGCAGCAGTGTGCTGGCGACGCTCGAGGTGGCGTGCATCTCGACCCGATATTGGGGATTTACCGCTTCGCCGGCACCGCGGGAGGCAAGAAAGATAAGGCGATTGCGCACCTGCTGTTCGACCCGGCTGCCTGCCTCGGAAAAACCGACCGAGGAAAGCTTCTCAACGACGCCCGAGCTCTCGGAATAAAGGGGCCGGACCTGGCAGGCAGAGAGAAAAGCCGTGGCGGCAAGGATCATGGCGATGCCGGCATTGCGCGCCAGCCTGCAAGCGATATCAGACGACAATGTTTACAATCCTTTGGGGAACCACGATGATCTTCTTCGGAGCCTGCCCGTTCAGCGCGTTCTTCACCGCATCCAGATCCAGCACGGCGTTGGTAACGGCATTCTGATCTGCATCGCGAGAAATTGTCAATTCAGCGCGTTTCTTGCCGT
The DNA here is from genome assembly GCF_002914525.1 of Rhizobium hidalgonense. GTDB lineage: Bacteria > Pseudomonadota > Alphaproteobacteria > Rhizobiales > Rhizobiaceae > Rhizobium > Rhizobium hidalgonense. The sequence goes on from NZ_LODW01000060.1 coordinate 71,023, forward strand.
TGATCTGCACCGGCAGGATCACATCGTTTTCGATGACGAGCGTTTCGTCGTAGCGCGGCCAGCCGGTCCGGGCAAGCAGCCCTTGATTGCCGAGCGCCGTCCAGCATTCCTCAGCCAGATGCGGCGTCATTGGGGCAACCAGCTGGATCAGGATCTCGGCGGCATCGCGCACGGCGGCGCGATAGTGGACATCCCCCTCGCCTGCCGCAACTCTGGTGATCGGCGCGGCCAGCGCGTTGACCAGTTCATAGATCCGGGCGACGGCTTTGTTGAACCAGAGTTTGTCGTAATCGTTCTCGACGGCCTTCAGCGTCCTGTGGGCGGTCTGCGAGATCGACAGCGCTTCCCCCTCGGTTGCCGGCGCCGGGGCGACGGTGGAGAGCGCCTCTGCGGCTTCGGAAATCAACCGCCACAGACGCTGGGTGAAACGATGAGCGCCTTCAACGCCGGCCTCGGACCAGATGACATCGCGCTCCGGCGGAGAGTCGGAGAGAACGAAGAAACGGGCGGTATCGGCGCCATAGGAGGCGATGATATCGTCGGGGTCGACGACGTTCTTCTTCGATTTCGACATCTTTTCGATCGAGCCGATCGCGACTTCCTCGCCTGACGTCAGCAAGAAAGCCCGGCGTTTGCCGTCAAGCTCGTCGATGCGGATATCGGCCGGCGCTACCCACTCCCGGTTGGCGCCGGCACCGCGGCTATAGGTCTCGTGAACCACCATGCCCTGGGTGAAGAGACCCTTGAAGGGCTCCGTAGCGGCGACATGGCCGGTCTCGCGCATGGCACGGGTAAAGAAGCGGGAATAGAGCAAATGCAAGATCGCGTGCTCGATGCCGCCAATATACTGGTCGACTGGCAGCCAACGGTTAGCCGCCTCAGGATCGGTCGGCCGCCCCTCCCAAGGTGCCGTGAAGCGGGTGAAGTACCAGCTCGAATCGACGAAGGTGTCCATCGTATCCGTCTCGCGGCGCGCGTCCTTGCCACAGGTCGGGCAGGAGACATGCCGCCAGGTCGGATGGCGGTCGAGCGGATTGCCCGGCTGGTCGAAGGTGACGTCGTCGGGCAGCTTGACCGGCAGGTCCTTCTTCGGCACTGGCACGACGCCGCAGTCATCGCAATGAATGACCGGGATCGGGCAGCCCCAATAACGCTGCCTCGAAATGCCCCAATCGCGCAGACGGAAATTGACCTTGCGCTCACCCTGCGGCGAATTGCCGAGCGAAGCGGCCGACAGCCGGTCGGCAACGATATTGAAGGCTTCTTCCGTCGTCTTGCCGTTGAGGAAGCGTGAATTGATCATCACGCCATGGCCGTCATAGGCCGTGTCGCCGACGGAAAAACTCGCTGCATCGCCATCCCTCGGCATAACGACGGCCACGACCGGCAGGCCATATTTCCGGGCAAAATCAAGGTCGCGCTGGTCGCCCGAGGGGCAGCCGAAGATCGCGCCGGTGCCGTAATCCATCAGCACGAAATTGGCGATATAGACCGGCAACTCCCAGGAGGGATCGAGCGGATGGCGGACGCGGATGCCGGTGTCCATGCCCTTCTTCTCAGCGGTCTCGAGCGCGGCGAGCGAGGTGCCGGCGCGGCGGCACTCCTCGCAGAAGGCCTCGATCTCGGCGTTCTTTGCAGCGGCATCCTTTGCCAGCGGATGATCGGCGGCAATCGCCAGGAAGGAGGCGCCAAACAGCGTGTCCGGGCGGGTAGTATAGACCGTGATCTCAGTCTCACCGGCGGGAGCCGTTTCCGCCACGATCTCCCAGCGAACGGTCAGGCCTTCCGAGCGGCCGATCCAGTTCTTCTGCATCAACCGGACTTTTTCAGGCCACTGGTCAAGCGTATCCAGCGCGTCCAGCAGATCCTGGCTGAAATCGGTGATCTTGAAGAACCATTGCGTCAGTTCGCGCTGTTCGACCAGCGCGCCGGAACGCCAGCCGCGGCCGTCGATCACCTGCTCGTTGGCAAGAACGGTATTGTCGACTGGGTCCCAGTTGACCTTCGACTGCTTGCGGTAGACCAGGCCCTTCTCGAGGAAATCCAGGAACAGATGCTGCTGATGCTGGTAATATTCGACGTCGCAGGTGGCGAATTCGCGGCTCCAGTCTAGCGAAAGCCCCATGGCCTTCAGCTGCGCCTTCATCGAGCCGATGTTCTGGTAGGTCCAGGAGGCGGGGTGCACGCCGCGCTCCATGGCGGCGTTTTCCGCCGGCATGCCGAAGGCGTCCCAACCCATCGGATGCAGCACGTTGTAACCGCGGGCGCGTTTGTAGCGGGCGACGACATCGCCCATAGCGTAATTGCGGACATGACCCATATGGATGCGCCCCGACGGATAGGGGAACATTTCGAGAACGTAATATTTTTCGCGCGGATCGGCGTTGTCGGTCTCGAAGACCTTGTCTTCATTCCATTTCTGCTGCCAGCGGGGCTCGGCATCGCGCGGATTATAACGTTCGGTGGCCATGGTATTCGAAATTCCGGAAAATCAGGGGAGGTTGGTCGAGACCTTCACCATGAAACCACCGTAGCGTCAAGTTTCGCGGGCGCTGCAAGCGCCCGATCTTCATCCCGGCCGGCCGATTTCGCGGCAACGGGTCTTGGCAAGCACAGAATGGCTGGCTAGTTGATTGCCAACACTCTCATGCTGAAATGTCGAGGCAGAACGATGGAACTTCAAGAGCGCTTGGATGACGTGGGATCGCGGATTGCTGCCGGAGAACGCCAGGCGGGTCGTCCGGCCGGTTCCGTTCGGCTCGTCGCGGTGTCGAAGACCTTCGAAGCGGAAGCGATCCGTCCGGCCATCGACGCCGGCCAGCGCGTCTTCGGCGAGAATCGCGTGCAAGAGAGCCAGGGCAAGTGGCCGGCGCTGAAGGCCGAATGGCCGGATCTCGAATTGCATCTGATCGGACCGCTGCAATCGAATAAGGCGGCGGATGCGGTGGCGCTTTTCGACGTCATCGAGACGGTGGATCGGGAAAAGATCGCCCGCGCGCTGGCGGAGGAGATCAAGCGGCAAGGCAAGACGCCGCGGCTCTACGTCCAGGTCAATACCGGGCTCGAACCGCAGAAGGCCGGCATCGCGCCTGACGACACGCCTGCCTTCGTCACTCTCTGCCGCGACGAGCTCGGTCTTTCCATCGAGGGTCTGATGTGCATTCCGCCGGCGGAGGAAAATCCCGGGCCGCATTTCGCCCTGCTGGCGAAGCTCGCGGTCAAATGCGGCGTCGAAAAACTGTCCATGGGCATGTCGGGCGATTACGAGACGGCGATCGCCTTCGGCGCCACCAGCGTGCGCGTCGGATCGGCGATTTTCGGCGCGCGCTGATACTCTGCTTTGGTCGGGCTTCCCGTTCCCCCCACTGCTGCCTAGATTGATATCGAGGCTTGCATATCCTGGGGAGGAGCAGATGCAGAACGGCTATCATCAGGTCTACGCGGCCTGGAAACGCGATCCCGAGGCTTTCTGGCGCAACGCAGCCGCCGATATCGACTGGTTCAAGCCGCCGGAACGGGTTTTTTCGCCGGATGCCGGCGTCTACGGCCGTTGGTTCGAGGGGGCGGAAACCAATACCTGCCACAATTGTCTGGACCGGCACGTCATTGCCGGACGCGGCGGCGAGACGGCGGTCATCTTCGACAGCGCGATGACCGGCGAGAAGAGGCGTTTCACCTATGACGAAGTCCTTGGCGAAGTGAAAGCCATCGCCGCGACGCTGGCCGATCTCGGAATCGGCAGAGGCGATCGTGTGATCCTCTATATGCCGATGGTTCCACAGGCGGTGTTTTCGATGCTCGCCTGCGCCCGCATCGGTGCTGTCCATTCCGTCGTCTTCGGAGGCTTTGCCGCCAGCGAGCTTGCTGCGCGCATCGACGATTGCAGGGCGAAGCTGGTGATCACCGCGAGCTGCGGGCTCGAGCCCGGCCGCATCGTCGCCTATAAGCCTTTGGTCGACCAGGCGATCGAAATCGCGCATTCGAAGCCGGAGCGCTGCCTGGTGCTGCAGCGGCCGGAGCTTCGGGCCGATCTCGTCAGCGGCCGCGACCAGGATTTCGAGGCGGCGGTGACTGAGCATCGCGGCGCCGAAATCGCCTGCGTCTCGGTCAAGGCGACCGATCCGCTCTATATCCTCTATACCTCCGGCACCACAGGCCAGCCGAAGGGCGTCGTGCGCGACAATGGCGGCCATTTGGTCGCACTCAACTGGTCGATGCGAAATATTTACGGCTTGGAGCCGGGCGAGGTTTTTTGGACGGCTTCGGATATCGGCTGGGTCGTCGGACATTCCTATATCGTCTATGCGCCGCTGATCTCAGGCGTCACCACGGTGATCTTCGAGGGAAAACCGGTCGGCACGCCGGATGCCGGCGCCTTCTGGCGCGTTGTTTCGGAGCACCACGTGCGGGTGCTGTTCACGGCGCCGACGGCATTCCGCGCCATCCGGCGGGAGGATGGCGACGGTGAACTGATGCGCAAATATCCGATGCCGGATTTCCGGGCGCTGTTTCTTGCCGGCGAGAGGGCGGACCCGGAGACGTTGAAATGGGCGGAGCGCATGCTCGGCGTGCCCGTCATCGATCACTGGTGGCAGACGGAGACCGGCTGGCCGATCGCCGCCAATCCGCTCGGCCTCGGCGCCCTTCCCGTCAAGCACGGTTCGCCGGCGCTGCCGATGCCCGGCTACGACATCGCCGTGCTCGACGATGCCGGCCATCCGATCGAGGCGGGCACGCTCGGCAATATCGTCATTAAGCTTCCCTTGCCGCCCGGCTGCCTGCCGACCCTCTGGAACGCGGACGACCGTTTCCGGTCGGCCTATCTCGACGAGTTTCCCGGCTACTACAAAACGGCCGACGCCGGCTATGTCGACGAGGACGGTTATCTCTTCATCATGTCGCGCACCGACGACATCATCAATTGCGCCGGTCATCGGCTCTCGACTGGGGCGATGGAGGAGGTCTGCGCCCGTCACCCCGATGTCGCCGAATGCGCGGTCATCGGTGTGATCGATGCAGTGAAGGGTCAGGCGCCATGCGGTTTCCTGGTGTTGAAGCGGAATGTTTCACGCGAGACGACGGCAATCGAATCAGAGGTCGTGGCGATGATTCGCGAATCGATCGGCCCCGTCGCCGCCTTCAAAACGGCCATCACCGTTAACCGATTGCCGAAAACACGCTCCGGTAAAATTCTGCGTGGCACGATGCAGAAAATCGCCGACGGTATACCCTGGAAAATGCCTGCAACCATTGACGATCCGGTGATTTTGGAAGAGATCGCGGAGGCGCTGCGCAAGCGCGGTTTCGGCTCTCTGCCAATGTGAAATTAAACTTTCGCTAGGCCTAATTGAGAAATTGTTAACCATGTTGCGCAAGGGTTTGTTAACGGCAATGGCTTGCATAGCAGGCTTTGCATGACGCGGTCGCCGTTACCGGCTTAGTCCGGAATGCCCTTTCTCCAAGATTGTGGAACGGATCATGACAAGCATCCTTACCAACAACGCTGCCATGGCAGCGTTGCAGACTTTGCGCGGCGTAAACGACAGCCTGAAGGACACTCAGGGTCGCGTTTCCTCGGGTTATCGCGTCGAAAAAGCTGCCGACAATGCCGCTTACTGGTCGATCGCGACGACGATGCGTTCGGACAACAAGGCACTCTCCGCCGTCTCCGATGCGCTCGGCCTCGGCGCGGCCAAGGTCGACACCGCCTATTCGGCTATGGACAGCGCGCTCGACATCGTCAGCGACATCAAGGCCAAGATCGTCGCCGCCACGGAAAAAGGCGTCGACAAGACGAAGATTCAGCAGGAACTCGATCAGCTGCAGGATCAGCTTCTCAGCATCGCCCAATCGGCATCCTTCTCCGGCGAAAACTGGGTTGCCGGCGCCTCAGGCACGAAGAGCGTCGTTTCGTCCTTCGTCCGCGATGGCAGCAATGCCGTCTCAGTCAAGATGACGGATTACGTGCTCGATTCCGGCACGCTTGGAAACGTGCTGTTCGGCATGACGAGCACCGGGGCGATCGAGACGACCAGTGGCATTCTCGGCACGGCCTTCAACGGAACCTATGGCGGCACCGTCATCGTCATGGCGTCGATTTACGATCTCGACATTACCGGTTTCACCCAGGGCCAGCTCGATGGAGCCTTGACCGGTGTCGAACTGGTGCTCGGCGCCATGACCGCCGCCGGCTCGGCCCTCGGCTCGATCTCGACCCGTATTCAGCTGCAGGAAAATTTCGTCAGCGGCCTTCACGATTCGATCGACTCCGGCGTCGGCCGCCTGGTCGATGCAGACATGGAAGAGGAATCGAGCAAGCTCTCGGCATTGCAGACACAGCAGCAGCTCGCCGTCCAGGCGCTGTCGATCGCCAACAGCTCGGCGCAGAACATCCTCACCCTGTTCCGCAGCTAATTGGAAACAGGCAATCCGCAACAAAAAACCCCGCCGGTTAGCTCATACCGGCGGGGTTTTCATGAGATCGTCGATCTCTCAGTAATGATCGTCGTCGTCTTCATCCTTCGGCGCCGAGCGCAGCGAGCTCAGCTTGCGGAAGACGGCGTCGGCGTCGATCTCCTTTTCCTTTTCCTCCTCGCGCTCATAGCTCGGGGTAAGGCGCTCGGTTTCCTGGGCCGATTGCAGCGTCGCGCCTAGCTCGGCGGCGGTCGGCAGCGGACGGCCCTTGGAAGCCTTTTCTACTTCCATGTCGAGATCGATCTGGCTGCAGAGGCCGAGCGTTACCGGATCCATCGGGGCCAGGTTGGCGGAGTTCCAGTGGGTGCGCTCGCGGATCTGCTCGATGGTCGATTTCGTCGTGCCGACGAGGCGGGAAATCTGCGCGTCCTTCAACTCCGGATGGTTGCGAACGAGCCAGAGAATGGCGTTCGGGCGGTCCTGACGCTTGGAAACCGGCGTATAACGCGGGCCGCGGCGCTTGGATTCCGGCACCCGCACCTTCGGCTCGGAAAGTTTCAGCTTGTGGTTCGGATTGGCTTCGGCGCGGGCGATCTCGTCGCGCGACAGCTGTCCGGTCGAGATTGGGTCGAGACCCTTGATGCCCTGCGCGGCTTCGCCATCGGCGATCGCCTTGACCTCGAGCGGGTGCAGTTTGCAGAACTGCGCGATCTGATCGAAAGACAGTGCCGTGTTGTCGACAAGCCAGATGGCGGTCGCCTTCGGCATGAGCAGTGTTTGAGCCATGGATATAGTCCTTCTATCGTCCGCGCCGGTCGCGGTCCGTGGATTGTCACCACAATGTCCGGGAAATATGGCGCTATATAACCGCACTGTCGCAGAATTGCAATTCTTCCGAAATGAAATGACCTTTGTCTAATTGCCGCCACGATGCGAACTGCTATGAATTGCCCTGATTTGAAATCTGGGCCCGCTTTGCCGGTGGCCGTTGCATGTCTCATGAGGAGGAGTTCCATGTCGGAGAAGATCTATCCGGTCACGAAGCCGGTAAAGGCGCGCGCCCTGATCGATAAGGATAAGTACCTGAAATGGTACGAGGAGAGCGTCGAGAACCCGGACAAGTTCTGGGGCAAACACGGCAA
>NZ_LODW01000061.1 GCF_002914525.1 Rhizobium hidalgonense
CTCAACGCAATCATCCGGGACCAGAAAGCATGGCAAAACGCTTGACTTCCAAGACAGTCGCTCTGCCCTACCGGGCATCTCCTCCACAAGGAGGGAGATCGGCAAGAGGTCAACGCTCGGTCCCCCTCTATCGCTGTGCGGATCGCCAGACGGTAGTTATTTGGGGAAGCCGGTGCTTCCAGCCGATCTCCCCACCTGTGGGGGAGATGCCCGGCAGGGCAGAGGGGGGTGCCCACGGCACGGCGGCGGCAAAGATGGTCCCGTTAAACCAAGACCGCGAAAACGGCTAAGCCGCCTGCCCGACCTTCGCATAGGGATCGAACCGCCCATAAAACGTCTCGCCCCTAGCGGCCATATCCTTCAGCAACGGTGTCGGTTCGAAGTGCCTTCCGTAAGTTCTTGCTAACTTTTCAGCCAACTCCACGAAAGCCTTTACGCCCATCCCGTCGATATAGCTCAGGGCGCCGCCGGTATAGGGCGCGAAACCGAAGCCGAGGATTGAGCCGACATCGGCTTCGCGCGGATCGGTGACGATGCCTTCCTCGACGGTGCGGGCGGCTTCGAGCGCGATGGTAACGAGGAATCGTTGTTTGAGGACGTTGACGTCGACCTCATCCGCCTTCTTCTGCGGGTAGAGGCTCTTGAGATCGGGCCAGAGAGACTTCTTCGCCGGCTTCGGCGGATAGTCGTAAAAACCCTTGGAATTCTTGCGGCCGAAACGGCCCTCCTTTTCCACCATGCGGGCGATCAGCTCCATATGCCTGGGGTCGATGGCTTTGTCACCGAGGTCGGCGACCGTCGCCTTGAGGATTTTCAGCGACAGGTCGATGGCGACCTCGTCGTTCAGCGCCAAAGGCCCAACTGGCATGCCGGCCATTTTGGCGGCATTCTCGATCATCGCCGGCGGCACGCCCTCGATCAGCATGTCGTAGCTTTCCGACATGTAACGCAGCACGCAGCGATTGACGAAGAAGCCGCGGGTGTCGTTGACGACGATCGGTGTCTTCTTGATCGCCGCGACATAATCGAGAGCGACGGCAAGCGCCCGATCGCCGGTCTCCGCGCCGAGGATGACTTCGGTCAGCATCATCTTTTCGACAGGCGAGAAGAAGTGGATGCCGATGAAATCGGCCGGGCGCTTGGAATTTTTCGCCAGTCCCGTGATCGGCAGGGTCGAGGTATTGGAGGCGAAGATCGCGCCTTCCGGCAGCACGGCTTCAACAGCCTCGATGACCGATCTCTTCACCTCGCGATCCTCGAACACCGCTTCGATGACGAGATCGGCATTGGCAAGGGCGGCATAGTCCGCCGAGGGCGTGATGCGGGAGAGCAGTGCTGCCGCCTCGTCCTGCGTAAACCGTCCCTTACCGATGGAATCCTTGACCAGGCCTTCGCAAACGGCCTTGCCCTTGGCAGCAGCCTCCATGTCGCGGTCGATCAGCGTCACGGGAAGGCCGGCGGCGGCGGTGACATAGGCGATCGAGGCGCCCATGAAGCCGGCGCCGACGACGCCGACATGTTTCAGTTCGGTCTTCGGCTGACCGGCCGGGCGGCGGGCGCCCTTGCCGAGTTCCTGCATGGAGATGAACAGCGAGCGGATCATCGAGAAGGCTTCGCGACTCTGCAGCACCTCGGTGAAGTAACGCTGCTCGATCTTCAGGCCGGTGTCGAACGGCACCTGCAGGCCTTCATAGACGCATTTCAGGATGGCGAGCGCTGCCGGATAATTGCCCGATGTTTCCCGGCGCAAGATCGCCGGCGCCGCCGGCCAGAGCTGTGCGGAGGCCGGCGTCCAGATGCCGCCGCCCGGCGCCTTAAAACCCTTCTCGTCCCACGGAGCGATCGGCTTCAGGCCGTCCTTGATCATCTGCTTGGCAGCGGGGATGAGTTGATCCGGCTCGACCACCTGATGCACGAGGTTCATCGCCTTGGCGCGGGAACCGGTCAGCGACTGGCCCGTCGTCATCATCTGCAGCGCGTCCTGGGCATTCGCCAGCCGCGGCACACGCTGGGTGCCGCCGGCGCCGGGGAAGATGCCGACCTTGACCTCGGGCAGCGCGATCTTGACGCTCTTGGCATTGGAGGCGACCCGGCCGTGGCAGGCGAGCGACAGCTCAAAGGCGCCGCCCATGCAGGTGCCGTTGATCGCCGACACCCAGGGCTTGCCCGAGGTTTCAAGCTTGCGGAACAGGCCGGACATGCGGCCGACCAGACCGAAGAGGGTCTGCACCGCCTTTTCCGGGCTCTTTGCCTTCTCCTCGTGGTAGGAGCTGAACATCGACTTGATCATCGACAGATCGGCGCCGCCGGAGAAGGAGGATTTGCCCGAGGTGATGACGACACCCTTGACGGCGGCGTCAGCGGTCGTGGCGTCGATAATAGCGTCGAGTTCGGCCATCACCTCCGCGGTGAACACATTCATCGACTTGCCGGGCATGTCCCAGGTGACGAGAGCGATGCCGTCGGCGTCGGTTTCGAGCGTGAAATTGGTGTAGGTCATTGGATTCCTCCCGATCAGGCCGGCAAATGGCTGCGCTGCGCGTCCACGGTCTTTGTCTTTCCGGTGACGACATCGCCAGTGTGCTTGGTTTGCGACGGCTCGAAAAGCACGATCCAGCACTCTTCCTCAGCCACCGGATTGTGCTCGACACCCCTAGGCACGACATGAAAATCGCCGGCCTTCAGGTGCACATGGGGACGGTCGCGATATTCGATGGTAAGCGCGCCCTTCCAGATGAGAAAGAGTTCATCCTCGTCACGGTGGGAATGCCAGGTGAGCTGCCCCTGGACCTTGGCGAGTTTGACGCTCTGGCCGTTGAGATCGGCGATGACGCGGGGTGACCAATGCTCGGTAACCTCGGTGTATTCGGTTTCGATCGTGCCGGTGTTGAAACCCATCGTCAGACCCTTTCGATAACCGTTGCCGTGCCCATGCCGGCACCGATGCAGAGCGTCACCAGCGCGGTGTTGAGGTCGCGGCGTTCGAGTTCGTCGAGCACGGTGCCGAGGATCATCGCGCCGGTGGCGCCGAGCGGATGACCCATGGCGATGGCGCCGCCATTGACGTTGATCCTGTCGTGGTCGATGTCGAAGGCTTGCATGTAACGCAGCACCACGGCAGCGAAGGCCTCGTTCAGTTCGAAGAGGTCGATGTCCGTAAGGCTCATGCCGGTCCGTTTCAACAGCTTCTCGGTGACGTCGACCGGCCCGGTCAGCATCAGGGCTGGATCGGAGCCGATATTGGCGAAAGCCTTGATGCGGGCGCGCGGCTTGAGCCCCATGCTTTCACCGCCGGCCTTGGAGCCGAGCAGGACGGCGCCGGCGCCGTCGACGATGCCGGAGGAGTTGCCGGCATGGTGGACATAGTTGATGCGCTCGATCTCCGGATGGGCCTGGATGCCGACGGCCTCGAAGCCGCCCATCTCGCCGGGCATCTGGAAGGACGGATTGAGCGAGGCGAGCGCCTGCATGTCGGTGCCGGGGCGCATGTGCTCGTCGGTTGCCAGGATCGTCAGGCCATTCTGGTCCTTGACCGGGACGACCGACTTGTCGAACCAGCCCTGTTCCCAGGCATGGGCGGCGCGCTTCTGGCTCTCGACGGCGTAGGCGTCGACATCGGTCCGGCTGAAGCCGTATTTGGTGGCGATGAGATCGGCCGAGACGCCCTGCGGCATGAAATAGGCCGGGAAATTTACCGAAGGGTCCATGAACCAGGCGCCGCCCGACATGCCCAAGCCGACGCGGGACATGCTTTCCACCCCGCCCGCGATGACGATGTCGTCGGCCCCCTGGGCGATCTTGCCGGCGCCGAAATTGACGGCGTCGAGGCCCGAGGCGCAGAAGCGGGAGATCTGCATGCCGGGCGCCCTGGTGGAGTAGCCGGCTTCGAAGGCGGCTGCCTTGGGAATCACGGCGCCGGCATCCATGACCGGATCGACGCAGCCCATGATGATGTCGTCGACGGTGTTGGTGTCGAGCCCGTTGCGGTCGCGGATCGCCTCCAGCGTCTTGGCCGCGAGGCGCACGGAGGGCACCTCATGCAGGGCGCCGTCCTTCTTGCCGCGGCCACGCGGCGTGCGGACGTGATCGTAAATGAAAACCTCGGTCATTTCCTCATCTCCCTGCGGCAATCTCTCTTGCCTCGAATCTTGGAAGGAGGAGAAAAGACCCCTCCCCAGCCCTCCCCACAAGGGGGAGGGAGAAGTGGCTCAGAACGCTTCGGCGGCCAGTTCCATCATGGTGTCGGCGCCGGCCTCGATGCGGGCCTTGCGCAGCGCTGTTTCCGGCATGATGCGCTCCATGAAGAATTTCGCCGTGATCAGCTTGTTCTTCAGGTAATCCTCGCGGTCTCCACCGCTCGTTGCCAGCCCATCCTCGGCGGCTTTGGCCATCTTCGCCCACATATAGCCGAGCACAACGAGGCCGAAGAGGTGCATGTAATCGGTCGAGCCGGCGCCGGCATTGTCGGGCTTGGCCATGGCGTTCTGCATGAACCACATGGTCGCGGCCTGGACGTCGTTCAAGCCCTTCTTCAGATGCTTGGTATAGAAGGCGAGCTTTTCGTCGCTGCGGTTCTCCTCGCAGAAATCGCCGATCTCCTTGAAGAGGGCCATGGCGGCGCGGCCGCCGTTCAAGGCGAGCTTGCGGCCGACGAGATCGAGCGCCTGAATGCCGTTGGCGCCTTCATAGATCATGGCGATGCGGGCATCGCGCACATACTGGCTCATGCCGTGCTCTTCGATATAGCCATGGCCGCCGAAGACCTGCTGGGCCATGACAGCATGGTCGAAGCCCCGGTCGGTCATCACGCCCTTGAGGATGGGGGTGACGAGACCGAGAATGTCGTCGGCCGTCTGGCGCTCCGTCTCATCGGTGGCGCGGTGGGCGATATCGGATTTCAGCGCGGTCCAGAGCAGGAAGGCGCGGCCGGCCTCGTTGAAGGCGCGGATGGTCATCAGCGTGCGGCGGATATCGGGATGGACGATGATCGGATCGGCCTTTTTATCCGGCGCCTTGACGCCGGACAGCGAGCGGCCCTGGATGCGGTCGCGGGCGTAGGCGGCGGCGTTCTGATAGGCGATCTCAGAAATGGCGATGCCCTGCAGGCCGACCATCAGGCGGGCCTCGTTCATCATCACGAACATGGCGGCGAGGCCGCGGTTTTCAGCGCCGATCAGGAAACCCGTCGCCTCGTCGTAATTCATGACGCAGGTAGCGTTGCCGTGGATGCCCATCTTGTGTTCGATCGCGCCGCAGGAGACCGCATTGCGGTCGCCGAGGGCGCCGTCCTTGCCGACCAGGAATTTCGGCACGATGAACAGTGAGATGCCCTTGGTGCCCTCCGGCGCGCCCTCGATGCGGGCAAGCACCAGGTGGACGATATTGTCGGCCAGGTCATGTTCGCCGGCGGAGATGAAGATCTTCTGGCCGGATATCTTGTAGCTGCCGTCGGCTTGCGGCACCGCCTTGGTGCGCAGCATTCCGAGATCGGTGCCGCAATGCGGCTCGGTCAGGTTCATGGTGCCGGACCAGGAGCCGCCCACCATCTTCGGCAGGTAGGTATCTTTCTGCTCCTGCGTGCCGTGGACGAGGATCGCGGCGATCGCGCCCTGCGTCAGGCCGGGATACATCATCAGCGACATGTTGGCGGCCGAGGTATATTCGCCGACGGCGGCATGCAGCGTATAGGGAAGCCCCTGGCCGCCGAATTCCTCCGGCACCGCAAGGCCGATCCAGCCGCCTTCGCGATAGGCCTTATAAGACTCCTTGAAGCCCGTCGGCGTCGAGACGCTGGCATCGTCATGGCGCGTGCAGCCTTGCTGATCGCCGGAATAATTTACAGGGAAGAGAACTTCCTCGGCCACCTTGGCCGCCTCGCCGAGAATCGCTTCGATCATATCGGGCGTCGCGTCGGCAAAACCGGGAAGATTGTTATAGCGTTCGAGGCCCAGCACGTCGTTCAGGACGAAGAGCGTATCGTTCACCGGGGCCTTGTAGACTGGCATCTCTCAAATTCCTCCCATTCGATTGCCGGGTCGCGCCGGCCTTGGGCACTGTCTTACAAAATATTGACGTTTGCGTAAACGTCAAAATCTGCACCTGTGCCATCTTTCGCGAAAAAATTTGCGAGCGCGAGTCTGCAACTGCTGAAGGCTGACGAAACGTCATCTCCCCTTCCTTGTCCATCGTCGAACGGCGTATAAGCGGGAAGGCTTTTAAAACCGCAGATCGGGAATACTTCAGGATGATCAGTTTCGAGGCGATAAGGCAGCGGGCGGAGCAGCGGAAAGGCGGAGCAGCCGCACTTCAGGCAATGCTGGAGAAACACCGACCGGATCACGACCGGCTGCGCGCCACGCCCGACGACCGCATCCTCGCCGATATGACCCGGCGCATCTTCTATAGCGGCTTCGTCCAGAAGGTGATCGATGCGAAGTGGCCGGGCTTCGAAGCGGCGTTTTCCGGTTTCGATCCTTCAATGCTGAATATTGCACCCGACGACTATTGGCATGAGTTGACCTCGGACGAACGGATCATCCGCAACGGCGCGAAGATCATGTCGGTTCGCGCCAATGCCGCCTTCATCCGGGAGTTGTCGAGAGAACACGGCAGCGCCGGCGCCTTTTTCGCCGACTGGCCGCGGGAAGACCAGATCGGCCTTCTTGAGCTGTTGAGCAAACGCGGCAACCGACTCGGCGGCATGACCGGGCAATACTTCCTGCGCGGCATCGGCCGCGACAGCTTCGTTGCCACGATGGATGTGCTCGCCTGCCTCAGATCGGCCGGCGTGCCGCTGTCTGACTCCGGCACGGCGAAAAAGGACCAGCCACTGATCCAAAAGGCCTTCAACGACTGGGCGGACGAGACCGGCCTGTCCTTCATCCACCTCTCGCGCATCAGCGCCTATTCGATCGATGCGGGAGAGCCGCACTGAAATTCCGGCCGGAGGTTAACGCCTGAAGTCAAACAACTTTCGCGCCCGATGCGAACAGGATAGGCTTCGCATCTTCAATGCTGGCTGGGAGGACACCGATGCCGCGCCTGGACCACGTTACGATCGAAACCCGTGATGCACCTGTCATGATCGGCTTCCTGGAAACCTTGCTCGGCGTCAAAGAAGGCTATCGCCCACCCTTCGCCTCGCCCGGCCACTGGCTCTATCTCGACGGACTGCCAGTGATCCATCTCAGCCTGAAATCGCGCAGCAGTGATTTTCCGCCGGGGATCTTCAACCATGTCGCCTTCAGCCTTTACGAATTCGGTCCGGCGCTGGAGCGCATCAAGGCGACCGGCTACCGCTACGAATATTTCGATATTCCCGACACAGATCTCGGCCAAGTCTTCGTTTACGGCCCCGAAGGCGTGAAGATCGAGCTGCAATATCCCCGGCCGGCCTGAGCCAGGCGATCGCCCGATGTGACGAATTCAACGGCAATTGCCGTTAAAATTGGCCTTTCAAACACAAACGTTAAAAAATTCTCATCGAGATTAACGGCTTGTTTACCACGTTTCGTGAAAGGTGCGGATTGAGCAGTAGCAATCCGCATTCCTTTTGTCAGTCTCGCGTTTCCTGGGGATGCCGCTACATCGTTCAGCTTGAGGAAAGTCTAATTGACTATCTTCTCATGAAGGGTGCGCTCCGGTGTGCGGCACTGCCGCGGCCGCAGAGGGATAAGCCAAGGATCGAGCTCTGACGAGAGGTCGAGCAGTCGAAGCGAGCAAGAAGATGAACGGATCGCGATCAAATCCTTCCCGACAGTCCGACAGGACCTCGCTCGATGCGCTGAACCGCACGATCGAAGGGCTGGAGGCACGCATCGAGGGGCTGATGGGCAGCGGGCGCGAACCGCGACCGCGCACGGCAACGCCCGAGCGCGATCCCAATGCGGGCTCCAACGCCCCGCGCCCCGCGAGGCCGCCGCTCGAGCAGCGGCCGGATCCACTCGCCGAAATCCGCCAGCGCCAGCGCGCCCTTGAAGCCGGCCGTGAGCGGCCCTTCACACGCGAGCCGGCCCCGCAATTGCGCGAACCAGTACCGCGCCCCGCACCGCAGGCAGCACCCGCCTTCCGCGCCGGCGACGATACGATGACGGAGATCGCCCAGGCGCTCGTCAACCTGCGCCAGGACCTGAAGCGCGACATTTCCGAGGGCGTCACCCGCGAGATGAACGCGCTGCGGAGCGAACTTCGCGAGATCAAGATCAATGCCGGCGACGGCGGTTTCGCCGACGACATGCGCGCCGATATGGGCCGCCTTGCCCAGAGCATTGCTCAGCTCACCGGCCGCTCGGCCGGCCCGGAGGCTGCCGGCCTGCGCGAGGATTTCGAGGAGCTGCGCTCGCTGATGGACGGGCTGGCGCGCGAGGATTCGCTGCGCCACATGGAAAACCGCTGGGACGGCTTCGAGAACCGGCTTGCCGCACTCGATACCGAGGGGCTGCAGGAAGAACTGGTGTCGCTCGCCTACCGGCTCGACGACATCAAGCGCCATATCGGCGGCATGGGCGAAAGCCCGGCGGTCCGGGCGCTGGAGGACAAGCTCATTGCCATCGCCACGGCGATGGAGCAGTTCGGCAATATGATCCAGCCGCACGACCGAGTCATGTCCGAACAGTTCGCCGCCATGGACACGCGGCTCGACGAGATCAGCCGAGCGATCGCCGCCAGCGGGCGCGCGGCCGCCACCAACGATCCGGCGCTGATGCAGCGGCTGGAAGGCCGGCTTGCAGCGCTTGCCGATCAGATCGACCTGATGAGCCATGATGCGGCCAACCGCGTAAACCCGGCCGATGAGCTGGCGATGCGGCTGGAGGCGCTGACATCCCGCGTCGAGGAACTGACCAAGGCGGAAGCGACGTCGCGGCTCGACGAGCGGCTGGAACATCTGTCCTATCTGCTGGAGCACACGCACAAGACGGCGCAACCCGACCTAACCGGACCGCTTTCCGACATTTCCCGCAAGATCGACGCGCTTGAGAACGGCGCGGTCAACGACGTGCTGGCGCAGCGGCTCGACTATCTCGCCCGGCGCATCGACGAAATGGCCTATCAGCCGCCGGCGCCGGCTGCCGCAGTCGACGACAGCGCCTTCCAGCGTCTCGAAGGACGGCTGAGCGACATCGCCGCCCGGCTGGAAGAGAGCACGGCGGCAGCGCCGACCGATCCGCGCGCGCTGAAGAACCTCGAAGACCAGATCGCCAATCTTTCGGCCCTGATGAGCGCGCCGCGTGAAAGCGCTGTGATGCCCGCCGATCTCGACCGGCGCATGGGCGCGATCGAAGACTATATGGCAACCAGCGACGAATATATCATCGAGGCGGCACGCCAGGCAGCGGAAGCCGTCGTCGAGGCCTATTCGCGCCATGGCGGCCCGCAGGGTGGCGTGCCCGCTGCCGACATGTCGGCACTGACGGCGCTGGCCGAGGATCTGCGCCACCTCGAGGATATCAGCCGCGACAGCGAGGAGCGTACGCATAAAACCTTCAAGGCGCTGCACGAGACGCTGGTGCATATCGCCGACCGCCTCGACGGCATGGAAGAGCGCGGACGGCCAGTTGTCGCGCAGATGCCGGTGGCCGACGTCGATTTCGATATCGATCCCTACGCCTTAATGGTGGCCGAGGCCGAGATGAACAAGGCGCCGCCCGCCGCCCCGGCGCAGAAGGCCTCTGCTGTCATCCACGCCGCAGAGGTCGCGGCCGAACCTACCGCTCCGGCACAAGCCACCGCCATGAGCGGAACCAGCGCGATCGCCATCGAGGCTGCGACCAGGACGCCGGAGGCTGCGACAGCGGCGCCGGCAAAGGTCAGCCTGCTCGCCAGTCTCGGCAAGCGGCTGCTGCCCGGCAAGAAAGCCGAAGCCCGCGCAACCGAACGCCCGATGATCGACCCCGCGCCGTCGATCGATCCAACCGACGTGGTGCCGACGGATGCGGCAAACGAGCTGCTTGAGCCGGGCTCGGGCACGCCTGACGTCAAGAAGATCCTTGAGCGTGTCCGCGCCAGCCAGAGTGCTGCCCGCGGCAAACCTGCCGCTGAGACCGACCGCGCCGATTACATCGCCGCTGCCCGCCGCGCCGCGCAGGCGGCCGCGATGGAAGTGGACGCCAATCCGAAGCCGGCGGCCGTCAAGGCCGAGAAGAAGGGTGCCGACAAGGCCGGCAAGACTTCCGACAAGACGGATAAGACAGGCAAGACCAGCGCCTTTTCGCGCTACCGGCGGCCGATCCTGCTGGCGGTCGGCGCCGTGCTGCTCGCCATCATGGCCTTTCCGCTCGCTCGGACGCTGACGAGCGGCGAACGCGCGCCGCAGCCTCCGGCCGAGGTCTCGGCGCTGACCGGCGCAGCGGAAAACCCGTCGCCGGCCTTGCCTGAAGGGACGCCTGCCCAGCCGGACAGCAATGCGGCAGAAACCGCCGCCGCCACAGCAGAGGCAACGCCACCCGCCGGCGAGCAGATACCGGCCGAAGCAATCCCGCCGGTTGCGGGCGATCATCTGACCGACGCGACACCGCTCGACGGCGAAGGGGCTGCGACGCTTGCCCCCGCCGCCCCATCGGGTGCGGTGCCGGAGACATCGGGCTTCGTTGCGAATACGCCGGCGGCAAGCGCGCCGCAGGCCACTATTACCATTCCCGACACCATCCAGCCGAAATCACTCGCCGATGCGGCGCAGGGTGGCGATGCGCTGGCGCTGTTCGAGATCGGCGCGCGCTTTTCCGACGGCCGCAACGGCATCACCGTCGATCAGAAGCAGGCGGCGAGCTGGTACCAGCTTTCGGCCGACAAGGGTTTTGCGCCGGCAGAGTACCGGCTCGGCAGCATGTACGAGAAGGGCAACGGCGTCGAACGCGACATCGCCAAGGCCAAGGGCTTCTACGAACAGGCGGCAAACCAGGGCAATGCCAGCGCCATGCACAATCTCGCCGTACTCTACGCCTCCGGCGCGCTCGGCCAGCAGGATTATGCGACGGCGGCCTCGTGGTTCACCAAAGCCGCCAACCTCGGCATTACCGACAGCCAGTTCAACCTGGCGATCCTCTGCGCCCGGGGCAACGGCGTTCCGGCGGATCTCGAAGAATCCTACAAATGGTTTGCGATCGCCGCCAAGGCCGGCGACAAGGATGCGGCGCAGAAGCGCGACGAAGTGGCCAATGCCATGAAGCCCGATCAGCTCGAACGCGCCCGCGCCAAGGCCGATCTCTGGAAGCCGGAGCCGCTCGACCACCGCACCAATGCCATCGACATTCCCGACGAATGGGCGGGAACGGGCCTGAAGACGGCAAGCGTCGACATGAAAAAGGCGATCCGCAACATCCAGGCGATCCTCAACAATAACGGCTTCGACGCTGGAACACCGGATGGCGAAATGGGCGCAAAGACCGTGACCGCGATCAAGAGCTTCCAGAAGTCGATCGGCCAGGAGCCGGATGGCAAGGTGACCGACGCGACGGTGAAGGCGCTGCTCGAACGCAACAAGCCGGGCAGCAAGGCGATCTGAGACGGGTTGTTTCGACGCGGGCGAGCGGCGAGGTCAACCCCTCATCCGCCTGCCGGCACCGACCGGGGTCGAGCCACGTGTCTCGACCCGTCCGTCGGACCCCGCTTGCGGGGCGATGGGGATATGCCGCACCGGCTTCCTCCATCTCGACGTTGCTTTGGCACGTCCCCTCGCCGCGTTTTTCCGGGAAGAGGGTTAGGGTGAGGGGCAGCTATCGCCAGCCTTGCGGCGTTCTGCCACAAGGCTTTCCGCAATTTTTCCACCGCTCGTCACAAAACCTGAAAAAAGCCGGATTATGCGGGAGAGATCGATCCGCGCATCGCCGAATCTCCTGCCATCGATCTCCATCGCCAATCGGGGCCGATCGAAAGCCTCTGGCAACGATTTCACAGTATGGTGCGCATTCGAACGGGGACGTGACGGAAACCGCCCGCCAGGCGCGGTCATCATTCGGGGTCGGTTGTGACAATCTATCTGCCAATCGCAGAATTGTCGGTGAACATTTTCATCATTCTCGGCATGGGGGCGGCCGTCGGATTCCTGTCTGGAATGTTCGGCGTCGGTGGCGGCTTTCTGATCACGCCGCTGTTGATTTTCTACAATATTCCCCCGGTCGTTGCGGTCGCGACCGGCGCCAACCAGGTCGTGGCGTCGTCGATCTCCGGCGCGATCACCCATTTCCGGCGCGGCACGCTCGATGTCAAACTCGGCACGGTGCTGTTGATCGGCGGCCTCACGGGTGCGACGGTCGGCATCTGGATCTTCTCGCTGCTGCGCGCCATCGGCCAGCTCGATCTGATCATCTCGCTGATGTATGTCATTTTCCTCGGCACCGTCGGCGGGCTGATGCTGCTCGAGAGCATCAATGCCATGCGGCGGGCGGCGCGCAACGAGCCGCCGGCGCCACGCAAACCCGGCCACCAGCACTGGGTGCACAGGCTGCCGCTGAAGGTGCGGTTCAAGAAATCAAAGATCTTTCTCAGCGTCATTCCGATCGTCGCGCTCGGCTTTGCGATCGGCATCCTGACCTCGATCATGGGTGTCGGCGGCGGCTTCATCATGGTGCCGGCGATGATCTACCTGTTGCGCATCCCGACCAATGTCGTCGTCGGCACGTCGCTGTTCCAGATCATCTTCGTCACCGCCTATACGACGATCGTGCAGGCAGCGACGAACTTTTCGGTCGATATCGTGCTCGCCTTCATCCTGATGGTGGCGGGCGTCATCGGCGCGCAATACGGCGTGCGCGTCGGCCAGAAGCTGCGCGGCGAGCAGCTGCGCGCCCTGCTCGGCCTGCTGGTGCTCGCCGTCGGCCTGCGTCTGGCGATCGCGCTGGTGGTAACGCCGGCCGACGTCTATTCGGTGGTGATAGGAGCCGGCAATTGATGCGCCTGCTTGCCGCCGTCATCGCATTCCTTTGCCTGCTGCCGGCGGTGGCCGGAGCGCAATGGCTGCCGGGGCAGTCGACCGAGGCGGTGCGCGAAGGCTTGGAAATCGGCACGTCGACGAGCGAAATCGCCATCACTTCAGATTTCCACGGCGCCGATCTGACGATCTTCGGGGCGCTGTCGAATACCGACCAGCTGCTGCTCGCCATCGGCCAATATGACGTGGTGGTGGTGCTGGAGGGGCCGCGCCAGGATGCGACGGTGCGCAAGAAGGAGCGCGTCTTCGGCATCTGGGTGAATACCCGCTCGATGACCTTCGAATCCGTGCCGCACTCCTATTCGATGTCGAGTTCGCGGATGATCGACGACCTGACGACGCCGCTCGAACTGACCGATCAGGGGATCGGCATCGACCACATTCCGTTGACGCCGGTCGGCTTCGTCGGCGATGGCAGCAATCTCGGCGAATTCCGCGATGCCTTCCGGCGGCTGCAGCAGGGCGGCGGCTTCTACGACCGCAACCCGAGCGGCGTGCGCTTCGTTTCCTCCAACCTTTTCAAGGCGAGCCTGCGCCTGCCGGCCAACATTCCGAACGGCGTCCACACCGTGCGCGCCTATCTCTTCAAGAGCGGCAATCTGGTGACCCAGGAATCGCTGCCGCTGCGCGTCATCAAAACCGGCATCGAGCAGACGATCACCGATGCGGCGCATGGCCAGCCGATCCTCTACGGCTTTGCATCCGTGGCTCTCGCCGTCATCACCGGCTGGGGCGCCAGCCTGATCTTCCGCAAGGATTGAGCTGCCTCAAGGCGCCGCACTCGAGCAATTTCCAGAGCAATTGCAAAAAAGTGTGATGCGCTCTCTCCGGAGATGCCGCCTCCACTCGTTCTGCCTCGGAAAAACCGCTTGCATTTTGATATCGGTTAATCTAGCTTTCAACCAGTTGCGGAACGCAACCGGTCGAAGATGAACTGAAGGAGGATGGAAATGAGAAAGCTTATCGTCTGGGACCTGATGACCCTCGACGGTTATTTCGAAGGCACGAAGCCGTGGGACATCGATTTCCACAATCTCGCCTGGGGACCGGAGCTGCAGCGTTATGCCGAGCAGTTCGGCGAGGAAGGCGACCTGCTGGTCTTCGGCCGCAAGACCTATGAGGGCATGGCTGCCTATTGGCCGACCGCCGAGAGCGAAGACACAATCAAGGCCTATATGAACGGCATCGCCAAGATCGCCGTGTCCAGAACGATGACTGAGCCCGGCTGGAACAATGCCCGTGTCGTCAGCGATCCGGTCCCGGAATTGACGCGGCTGAAGCAGGAGGACGGCAAGACGATTTTCCTCTTCGGCAGCGCGGCGCTTGCCGACAGCCTGCTGAAAGCCGGCCTTGTCGATGAAATCAGGATCTGCGTCGTGCCCGTCATCCTCGGCGGCGGCAACCCGCTTTTCAAGCCTGCACAGGATCAGGTGCCGCTGAAGCTCATCGACACCGCGACGACGGCAAGCGGCGCGGTGATCCTGCGCTATGAACCGGCCAAGGCATAGTACGTTAGACTATGTGATGATTGCGGCGGCCGCTTCTGTTGGCCGCATCCGGCTTTTCCTCCCGAAATCCCGCCTCTATCATAGCCCGCGACCAAGGGAGGCGGTGCATGGCAGAGGGTATGGACCTGCCGCTTGCGGAAGAGCGAAATAGCCGTCCGAGCGAAGGCGCGCCGGTCGAGATCCGCTGCACTGACGGCGTCGTGCTCGGCGGGCATATCTGGGGCTCGAGCGCGGCAAAAGCTTCCGCCAGCGTCATCATCAATCCCGCGACCGGCGTGCTTGCGCGTTATTATCACTATTACGCCCGCTTCCTTGCCGCTCACGGTTTCGACGTCCTGACCTATGATTACCGCGGCATCGGGCGTTCACGGCCGGCGCAGCTCAAGGGCTGCGGCTATCGCTGGCGGGAATGGGGCGAAAAAGATTTCGACGCGGCGCTGTGCTTCATGGACGGACGGTCGGATCAGCCGATTTACGTCGTCGGCCACAGCATCGGCGGTTTTCTCCCGGGCTTGTCGAAACATGCCGGCCGCATCGACCGCATGCTGACGATGGGGGCCCAATATGCCTATTGGCGCGATTATGCGCCGGAGCACCGGATGCGGCTCTTGATGAAATGGCACGTCGTCATGCCGGTGCTGACGGCGCTATTCGGCTACTTTCCTGGCAAACGGCTTGGCTGGCTCGAAGATCTGCCGGCCGGCGTCGCCCATGAATGGAGCTTTCGTCGGGCGCGCATGGAGATGAGCCACCCGGCGGCCGAGCGCGACGAGGTGCTAGCGCGTTTCGCCGCCGTGACCGCGCCCGTCCTTGCCGTTGCTATGTCCGACGACGAACTTGGCACCATGCCGGCAATCCGCCGCACGCTTGCCTATTACCGCAATGCCAAGATCAGCCAAGTGCTGCTGCAGCCCGCCGATCTCGGATTTAAGGCAATCGGCCATTTCGGCCTCTTCCACGCACGCCATGCCGAGGGTTTCTGGCGCGATAGCATCGCGTGGCTAAGCCACGGCATCCATCCCTGGCCAGCACAGGCAAGCATCTAAAGCAGGTTGTCGTCCGAAATGCGCGGCGCGCTTGAATGCGACCCGCCATGGGCAACTTCGTATTCGACTAAAAACCGGTCCTTAACATTTACGAGTTAGTAATCTCTCGGAAACGAGAGGTTTTGTCATGCGTACTCGTATCGTTCTGACCGCCGTGGGTCTCGCGCTGCTTGCCGGCTGCGCGACGGCGCCGAAGCAGACGCGGAACATTTGCGCCGTCTTCGACGAGCGCGACGGGCTTTTCTCCAGCTGGCAGAGTGCGGCCGAGCGGACCGAGAAGAAATACGGCGTACCGGTGCCGATCCTGATGGCGACGATGTATACCGAATCCGGCTTCCAGCCCTATGCGCGGCCGCCACGCACCAAGCTGTTTGGCTTCATTCCCTGGACCCGGCCTTCGACCGCCTACGGCTATTCGCAGGCGCTGGACGGGACGTGGGATCACTATCAGTCGCAGACCGGAAACTGGACGGCGCGGCGGGCGAACTTCGCCGACGCGATCGATTTCATCGGCTGGTATCACGCCCAAAACAGCGCCGAGACCGGCATTCCGCTGAACGATGCCTATAATCTCTATCTCGCTTATTATTCCGGCCCAACCGGATACAAACGCGGCGACTGGCGCTCGAACGGGCAATTGCAGCAGACGGCGCAGAAGTTCGCGCGGATGGCCGGGACGTATCAGCAGCAGTTGCAGGGGTGTAATTGAGTTCAAGGGTGTGCGGTCGCACCCCCTCTGCCCTGCCGGGCATCTCCCCCACAAGGGTGGAGATTGGCTAGACGCAAGGGCTTCCCCAAACAACTGCCGCCCTATTGCTTTCGAGACGGTAAAGAGCGAGTGACGGTCCAACCTCTTGCCTATCTCCCCACCTGTGGGGGAGATGCCCGGCAGGGCAGAGGGGGTAACACATGGCACCCCCCATCGAGGACGAACGCTAACCCCGCAAGTTCCCATACCGGACTGAATAGATCCGATCCCGCCCCAAGAGATGCGCCACCAGCGAAGCTTTGTCGAACAGGCCCTTCATCGCCTGATGACCGAGATCGAGGCCGCCGCTCATGACGCCGAAGGCGGGCATCAGCAGGCGGGCGCCGTCGGTGGCAAAACACGGGCGGCGGACGGATTTTTCGCGGCGGCGGACAGTCGCCGAGGGGTGCAGGTGGCCGGCGATTTCGCCACTCTGCAAGCCGTTTTTGGGCTCGTGGCGGAAGGTCAGGCCGGCATAATGCATCTCGTCGGCGCAAGCGCCGGGCAGATCGACGATGCCATCGGGATCATGATTGCCGTTGATCCAGATCCATTCGCGGCCGCGCGCCATCGCCACGATCAGCGCCCGAAAATTCTCCGGCATATGCTTCGAGCCGATGCGATCGTGAAAATTGTCGCCAAGTGAGACGACGAGCTTTGGGTCGTAACGCGAGATGACCGCAGCCAGCACGGTGAGCGTCGCCAGCGTGTCATAGGGCGGCAGCATCATGCCGCGGCGGGCGAAGGCGGCACCCTTTTCCAGATGCAGGTCGGAGACGACGAGCAGGCCGGCATCCGGCAGATAGAGGGCGCCGAGCGGATCGCAGACGGCGGCAATATCGCTCACCGATGTCTCGATGCCCGGTATTGCGGCCAGTCCGGAAATGTCGCGCGCCAGCGCCAGGCGGTTCATCACAGTCGTTATTCCCAAACAAGTTTCAGGCCAGCGCCTCGGCGATCAGATCGTCGGCCGCTTCGGCGAGCAGCGCATCATGAGCCTCGCCCGGCACCGCCTCGCGTCCAATTTCCAGCATCACCGGCACGGCGAGCGGGGAAATATGGTCGAGCGGGCGATGGGTGATGTGACCCCTGATTCGCATCAGCATATCGCCAAGACGCCTTATATCCAAAAGTCCGGTTGCCGCATCCTGCCGCGTCGCCTGCAGCAGGATGTGATCGGGCTCGTGGCTGCGCAGCACGTCATAGATCAGATCGGCGGAGACGGTGATCTGGCGGCCGCTCTTTTCCTTGCCTGGATGGCGGCGCTCGATCAAGCCTGCAATCACGGCGCAATTGCGGAAGGTGCGCTTCAGCAGGAAGGATTCGTCGAGCCAGGCTTCGAGATCGTCGCCAAGCATGTCGGCATCGAAGAGGTCGGCGAGGCTGAGACGGCCATTGCCGATCAGCAGCCCCATATCCTCCAGGCCCCAGACAGCCAGCGAGTAATCGGTGGCGACGAAGCCGAGCGGCTTGGCGCCGGCCCGCTCCAGCCGGCGGGTGAGCAGCATGCCGAGCGTCTGGTGGGCGAGACGGCCTTCGAAGGGATAGGCGACCATATAGCCGCGGCTGCCGCGCGGGAAGGTTTCGATCAGCAGCTCGTCGCGCTTCGGCAGCATCGACTTGTCCTGCTGCAACGACAGCCAGTCGCGGACCTGGTCCGGCAAATGGCGCCAGCGGTCGGGATCGGCGATCATTGCCCGCACCTGCTCGGCGAGATAGGTCGACAGCGGAAACTTGCCGCCATTATAGGAGGGGATCTTCGGATCGAGCGAAAAGGCCTGCGAGGCCAGGCATTCA
Organism: Rhizobium hidalgonense; assembly: GCF_002914525.1. Lineage (GTDB taxonomy): Bacteria > Pseudomonadota > Alphaproteobacteria > Rhizobiales > Rhizobiaceae > Rhizobium > Rhizobium hidalgonense. The sequence continues at coordinate 18,025 of NZ_LODW01000061.1, forward strand.
TTTTCGCGGATGCCCTCGAAGCGCAGCACCTTGCCGGAGAAGACGAAGGTATCGCCCGGCGACAGTTGTTCGAGGAAATATTCCTCGACCTTGCCCAGCGTGGCGCCGCCGCGGCCGATCCTGCCGCCCTCGCCGCGCTTGACCATGCGGATGTTCAGCATCGGGCTTTCGACGATGGTGCCGAGATTGAGGCGGTATTGCTGGGCGACGGCCGGATTGGAGACGCGCCAGCGGCCCTCCTTGGTCTTGCGGATGCGGGCGTAACGCTCATAGGTCCGGAGCGCATAACCGCCGGTCGCGACGAAATCGACGATGCGCTCGAAGGTCTCCCAGCTGAGATCGGCATAGGGCGAGGCGCTGATGATTTCATCGTAGAGCTCCAGCATGTCGAAAGGTTCGGCGCAGGCCATGCCGAGCACGTGCTGGGCGAGCACGTCGAGCGCGCCGCGGCCGACCGCCGGGGTGTCCTGGGCGCCGATATAATTGGCGTCGAGGGCGGCCTGGCACTCCATCACCTCGAACCGGTTGGCGGGCACAAGGATCGCCTTCGAGGGCTCTTCCATGCGGTGGTTGGCGCGGCCGATGCGCTGGGCCAGGCGCGAGGCGCCCTTCGGCGCGCCGACATGGATGACGAGATCGACATCGCCCCAGTCGATGCCGAGATCGAGGGTGGAGGTGGCGACGACGGCGCGCAGCCGGTTTTCGGCCATCGCCGCCTCGACCTTGCGGCGCTGGGCGACATCGAGCGAACCGTGGTGGAGGGCGATCGGCAGATTGTCGTCATTGATCGTCCAGAGTTCCTGGAACAACATCTCGGCCTGGCTGCGGGTATTGACGAAGAGCAGCGTCGTCTTGTGTTCGAGCAGTTGCTTGTAGATATCGGGAATGGCGTATCGCGCGGCATGGCCTGCCCAGGGGATGCGCTCTTCGGTCGACAGGATCGAAATATCGGGCTTGGCGCCGCCTTCGACGACGACGAGGCCGGCATGATATTGGCTGCCCTCCTGCCCCTCGCCGCCCTGTTGGGCAACCAGCCATTTCTGCAGATCCATCGGCTCGGCGACGGTCGCCGACAGGCCGATGGTCTTAAGGTTGGGGGCAAGGCGGCGCAGGCGGGCAAGGCCCAGCGACAGCATATGTCCGCGCTTGGAGGTGACGAGCGAATGCAACTCGTCGAGCACGACATATTTCAGATCCTTGAAGAAGCGTTCGGCCTCGCGGTTGGCCAGCAGCAGGGCGACCTGTTCGGGCGTCGTCAGCAGAATATCCGGCGGATTGAGTTTTTGGCGCTGGCGCTTGGCGTTCGGCGTATCGCCGGTGCGGTTTTCTATCGTGACCGGCAGGCCCATCTCCTCGACCGGTTTCATCAGGTTGCGCTCGATATCGATCGCCAGCGCCTTCAGCGGCGAGACATAGAGCGTATGAATGCCGGTGAAGGCGGAGCCGGGCGGGATCTTGCCGCGGCGGGTGAGATCGGTGAGCGACGGCAGGAAACCGGCGAGCGTCTTGCCGGCGCCGGTCGGCGCAATCAGCAGCGTGCTTTCGCCGGCTTCGGCGCGGGCAAGCAGCTCCAGCTGATGGGCGCGCGGACGCCAGCCCTTCTCCGCAAACCAGCGGGTAAAGGCGGCAGGCAGCAGGGCGCGGGCTTCGGAATCGATCTGGTCCACATCCTGAAGGTAGTGAAAGCCTGGGGAAAAAGAAGAGCAGCCATCGCCTCACACGGCGATATAGCGGTCCTTGCGGTGATTGATGGCAATCGCGAGGTTGAGCACGACCGCGCCGAGCACGGAGCAGGCGATGATGAAGGGGCTGGCGACGAAGAAGGAGAGCGCCAGGATGACAAGGTCGAAGCCGAGCTGAACGAGGCCGGCGCGCCAGCCGAGACGGTCCTGGATATAGAGGGCGAGGATGCCGATGCCGCCGAGACTGGCGCGATGGCGGAACAGAGCCAGCATGCCGGCGCCGATGACGAGGCCGCCGAACAGCGCCCCGGCGATAGGATTGACATGCGTGATACCGATAAAGCCCGGCACGAATTCGGACAGGATCGAGGTCAGCGCGATGGCGGCGAACGTCTTGATGGTGAAGGCCGGCCCCAATCGGCGAAAGGCGAGATAATAAAAGGGCAGGTTCACGGCAAAGAAACAGAGGCCGAAGCTGAAGCCCGTCGCATAATGGGCGAGGAAGGCAAGACCGGCCGTGCCCCCGGCAAGCAGTCCCGCGCCTGACAGAAGCGAGACGCCGAGCACGGCGAGCATGCTGCCGGCGACGATGCCTTGGGCGTCGTCGAACAGCGAATGGCGGTCGGCGCTGGAATTCAGAAGGCCTGCGAAGGCGTTGGATGCCATGAATGTTCCCCTGTCGGCTTTTTCCGTCTTCTATCCCCCGCAGGGATAAAGGCAAGCAGCAAGGGTGCCTCTTGACAACCGCACTAATCGTGGATATTTTTTATCCACGAATGAAGGAGATGTCGGCATGAAGATGAGCGATGGTGTCGAGCAGGCCATTCACAGCGTCGCCATGCTGTCCGGCCTTTCCGCAGGCGGCGTTCTTTCGGCGGCGGCCCTGGCGGAATTCCACGGTGTGTCGACGAGCTATCTCTTAAAACATCTGCAGGCGCTGTCGGGCGCCGGCATCCTCGATACCGTGCCGGGGCCGAAGGGCGGCTATCGCCTGGCGAAGGCGCCGGCGGAGATTTCGCTGCTCGACATCCTGCTTGCGGTCGAGGGAGCGACACCGGCCTTTCGCTGCGCCGAAATCCGCCAGCGCGGACCGAACCCGGTCTCCGACAGCTTCTTCGCCAAGCCCTGCAACATCAGCGCGGCGATGCTTCGGGCCGAAAGGGTCTACCGGGCCGAACTCGCCAAGACCAGCATCGCCGATATCGGCATCGAACTGAATGCCCTCGACGACGGATCGATCGCAGCCCGAGGCTGCGCCTTCCTCGAAATTCATGAACGCAAGACGGCTCGCTGAGCCCCAACAAGGAGAATCACCATGCAACCGCGTTTCAATTTCGCCAAAGCCGCTCCCGATGCCTACAAGGCAGTCGCTGCGCTCGAACAATATGTCCAGTCTTCCGGACTGGAACGCCGCTTCATCCACCTGATCAAGCTGCGCGCCTCGCAGATCAACGGCTGCGCCTATTGCGTCGACATGCATGTGAAGGAAGCCCGCCATGATGGGCTCAGTGAACAATGGATCAACCTGATGTGCGTCTGGCGGGAATCGCCGGTCTATGACGCCCGCGAACGCGCCTTGCTCGGCTGGGTCGACGCCGTGACCAATATCGCCAAGACGGGCGCGCCGGACGGCGACTACGAGGCGCTGAAGGCGCATTTCTCCGAGAAAGAGATGACTGAGATCACCGTGGCGATCGGCGCGATCAATATCTGGAACCGCCTTGCCGTCGGCTTCCGCTCGCAGCATCCGATCGACCAGGTCACGAAGGCAGCCTGATCGGTATCTGGTGACTGGGATTTCATCCCGGCGACCGACCCGAAACATTCGGGTCGGTTGAATATTGCGTCACCTACGATCCGCTGTGCGGACGGCAACGGCATCAAGGCCCTCAGAGAGGTCGGTGCCGTTGAATATGTCGCGGACGACCTTCGCAATTTCCTCTGCGGAAGCGCCCCTGGCGTATTCTTCCTGCATGCGGCGTCTCACAAGCTTTTCCAAATCTGACATAGTTCACCTCATCAAATCCGGCGCGAGGGGAGTGTCGCGCCAGGGTCGATCAGAGGCAAGTTACGATCTGTTTAGAATGGGTTACCGATTTGCAATGTCACAGCGCGATATAACGATCGGCGCGGTGGTTGATGGCGACGAAGAGGTTGAGGACGACGGCGCCGAGGACGGAATAGAAGACGACCGGCGGGGTGGTGACGAAGAAGGCGGCGGCGAGCACGCACATGTCGATGACGAGCTGGACGAGACCGGCGCGGATGCCGAAACGCTCCTGCAGGTAAATGCCGAGAATGCCGACGCCGCCGAGGCTGGCGCGGTGGCGATAGAGCGCCAGCAGGCCGAAACCGAGCAACAGGCCGCCGAGAAGCGCGGCCCAGGCTGGATGGATGCTCGAAATCGAAAAGAACCGCGACTGCACATCTGATAGCACCGAGGTCAGACCGATGGCGATGAAGGTCTTGATCGTGAAGGCCATGCCGAGGCGCTTCCACGAGAGATAGAAGAACGGCAGGTTGAGCAGGAAGAAGGCGAGGCCGAAATTGACGCCGAAGGCGTAATGCAGGAGGAAAGCCACACCGGCGGTGCTGCCGGTGAGAAGGCCGGCACTGGCGAGCACATAGAGGCCGAGCGCGGCAACCAGGCTGCCGGAGAATATACCCTGCACATCTTCAATCGGGGTGTGACGGGTCGCGCTGGTATTCCAGACGCCAAGGGCATGGATGCGCTGTGTCATGTTGCCGGTCTCCAATCGCAGACGAGTTCGGGAACGCCGGAGGAAGAGCCGGACGCGAAAGATTTCCAATGTGAGTGAGCCGAAGCGCCCGCCGTTTTTCGCTGCGCCTTCTGCCGATACCGCTGCAATATCAGGCTTTTTTGGCTTCGATCAAGCGCAATAGGTAAGCGATGCTGACCTATTATAAAATCGCAAGAAATGTTCGCTCATGTCGGCTTGCACGTAAGGAACAGAATGCCCGCGACCGGTTTGCCGCCATCTTTGCGAATGACCGTTTTGACGATCTCGAGGATTTCGAGGCCGTGACGGGCAAGCAGCAGTCTGACATAGGCTTCCGAATGGGCATAACGCAGTGACGGCGCGAGATGGAAGCCCCCGCTGTCGCCCGCATCCTCGACGGAAAAGGCGATATCGGCGCCCGACGCGGCCAGTTCTTCGATGATCGCAAAGACGCTTTCGAGATTGCCGAGATACATCAACACGTCGGCTGCCGTCACCAGATCGGCGCGATGGCGCGCGGCAGCGGCAAACAGGCCGGAAAGATCGGGTGCGAGCGAGAGATCGGCCTGGGCGAGGTGATCGTAGACCTGCTTCTCGGCCGCCTTGGCCAGCATGTTCTGCGAGAGGTCGAAGCCTTCGAGACGGTCGGCGCAAGCGCGGATTTCGGGGCCAAGCAGGCCGGTGCCGCAACCGAGATCGACGGCGCATGCGTAATGCCGGCTGGTGGAGGCGACAAGGGAGGCGAGCTTCTGCGGCACGCTGTAGTCGAGTTTTTCGACGAGCGACGTTTCGAAACGGTCGGCGTAATCGTCGAACAGGCGCTCGACATAGCGGCTCGGCGGCCGGTCGGGCGTCGCTGCATCGCCGAGCAGGGCGAGCTTCAGGGCGGCGCCGAAAATGTCATCGGGATCGAGGGCAAGCGTCCGGCGATAGGCCTCGATCGCGCCTTCCCCCCTGCCCGCTTTCTCCAGATAGGTGGCGAGGCGATACCAGCCGGCCGCCCAGGTGGGCACCAGCTCCAGCGCCTGCTCCATCAGCTCGGCCGCGGCCTCCGGCTCGCCGCCTTCTTCAAGCATCCTGGCATAATCTGCGCGGCGGTCGGCGATGACATCGCCTGAGGAAAGCTGGTGAGATTGCATCATGCACCCGTTCTTTTGGGCGCATTTGGCGGCGGCCACAAAAAAACTCAAGTCCTATTTCACAGGCGAAGCCGCCAATTCCGGAAAGGGCTTGCGAGCGGCACGCCGCAACCTTATTCCAGGGGCAAACAGGAGATGGCGTATGTCCGATCAGGCGAACAGGTTCCTCGGCGATTCAATCGGCCGCACTTTGATAAAACTTATCGTGGTGTCGCTGATCGTCGGTTTCGTCATGACCGTGTTCGGTCTGACGCCATGGAACATCATCTATGGTTTCCGCGATTTCGTCCTGGAAATCTGGTACCGAGGCTTCTCGGCACTTGGGCGCGTCGGCGACTATCTCCTGCTCGGCGCCACGATCGTCATCCCGCTCTTCGTCATCCTTCGTCTTTTCAGCTATCGCCGGTAACATGACCTCCATCGATCTTTCCCGACGCGGCCTGCTGCGTCTTTCCGGACTTGCGCTCGCCGCCGGCATTGCCGGCTGCACGACCACGCCGCGGATCGCCGGCACGCCTTCGAACGGCGAGGACGAGACCGCGAGCGTGCTGCCGCTCGTCAACCAGCTGAGGGCGAAGAACGGCCTGCCGCCGCTTCGCCTCGATCCGGCAGCGCAGACGGCCGCCCTCTTCCAGGCCAAACGCATGGCGAGCGTCGGCAAGATGGCGCATCTGATCGGCATGACCGACAGTTTCGGCGCCCGCGTCAAGGCAAGCGGCGTGCAACTGCCGGCGGCTGAGAATATCGCGTCCGGCCAGCAGAGCGTCGATGCCGTGGTGACGGCTTGGATCAACTCGCCGCATCATCTGGAAAACATGCTCGGGCGCTATGACGGTCTCGGCGTCGCCGTCGCCCATAATACATCTTCCAGGAACCTGCCCTATTGGGCCATGGTGCTCTCCAGCTGAGGCGATTCGGCCCGCTGCATGAAGTGTGACAGCGTCCTCCCTGTGTCCGAAAGACGCGTGGCGCTGTAGCGACGGGGCCCCGATGGATACGCGTAGCAATTCCAACACGCTCGCTTTCGACGTGACGCATCGGCTGGTGCTGTCGATCGCCATTCCGATGACGCTCGGCTTCATGACGACGCCGCTGCTCGGGCTGACGAGCACCGCCGTCGTCGGCCGGATGGGCGATGCGGAAGCGCTGGCGGGGCTGGCGATCGGCGCCATGCTCTTCGATCTCATCCTCGGCAGTTTCAACTTCCTGCGCGCCTCGACGACAGGACTAACGGCGCAGGCCTATGGCCGGCGGGACCAGCACGAGCAACAGGCCGTTTTCTGGCGGGCTTTGATTTCGGCGCTCGGCTGCGGGCTGGCGCTGCTCCTTCTTTCGCCGCTGTTGATGACGGCAGGATTGAAGCTGATGGGCGCGGAAGGGGCGATCGCCGAGGCGACCGGCACCTATTTCGCGATCCGCATGCTGGCGGCACCTGCGGCGTTGGCGAATTACGCGATCCTCGGTTTCGTGCTCGGGCGCGGCCAGGGCAAGGTCGGATTGCTGCTGCAGGCACTGATCAACGGCGTCAACATCCTGCTTTCCATCTATCTCGGCCTGTCGCTCGGCTGGGGCGTGGCCGGGGTCGCCTGGGCAACCATGGCCGGTGAAGCGATCGGGGCGATCGCCGGACTTATCATCATACTCACAGGCTTTCACAAAGCCGAGCGGCCGGCATCGGCCGAGGTCTTTTCCCGGCATCGGATGGCAGAGCTTTTCGCGCTTAACCGCGACATCCTGATCCGCACCTTCGTGCTGATCGGCGCCTTCACCATCATGACGCGGATCGGCACCGGCTTCGGCGCGGTGATGCTGGCCGCCAATGCCGTGCTGATGAATTTCTTCCTGCTGTCAGGCTACTATCTCGACGGACTTGCCAATGCCGCCGAGCAGATTACCGGCCGGGCGATCGGCGCGCGTTACCGGCCGGCCTTCGACCGCGGGCTGAAGCTGGTGACCCTCTGGTCCTTTGGACTGGCCGCAGTCGCTTCCGCCTTCTTCTTTCTTGCCGGCCCCTGGCTGATCTCGGTGCTGACGACCTCGCCCGAGGTGCGGCAGGCGGCCGAAACCTATCTGCCCTGGGCTGCCATCACCGGACTGACGGGGGCGCTTGCCTTCCTGATGGACGGGGTCTTCATCGGCGCGACATGGTCGGCCGACATGCGCAACCGGATGCTGATATCCTTTGCCGGATATCTCTTGATGCTTGCCGTCTTCGTGCCGCTCTTCGGCAATCACGGCCTGTGGCTCGCGATGAACGCCTTCCTGCTGTTCCGCGGCATCTTCCTGGCGATGCTGGTCAAGCCGCGGGCCGATCAGACTTTTCGCGCGGCCCAGTAGTCGAGCCTGTTATCGCGGAGCTCGCGGATCGAACTCACCTTTTCGCGGTCCATGAGCTTGGAGAGACCGCGGACGATATCACCGGGCAGGCCAGGGCCTTCATAGACCATGCAGGAATAGAGCTGGACGAGATCGGCGCCCGCCCTGATCTTTTCCAGCGCGGTTTCGGCCGAGGAGACGCCGCCGACGCCGATGATCGGCAGATCGGGACCGACGCGCTTGCGCATCCGGGCAAGCACCGCCGTCGACTTTTCGAACAGCGGTACGCCGGAAAGGCCGCCCGCCTCCTTCGCCTGGCGCTGATCCTTCAGCCCGTCGCGCGACAGCGTCGTGTTGGAGACGATCAGACCGTCCAGCGCATGCGAGAGCGCCTCGGCGGCGATATCGTCCATGCCTTCCTCGGTCAGGTCAGGGGCGATCTTCAGGAAGACCGGGATCCTGCGGCCGGATGTCGCCGCCATCTCGTCGCGCGCGGCAAGCACAGCCGACAGCAGCGCCGCAAGGCTTTCGCGCGCCTGCAGGTCGCGCAGGCCTGGCGTGTTCGGCGAGGAGATATTGGCGGTGAAATAGCGCGCGACGGAATAGAAGCGGCGGATGCCGGCGACATAGTCGGCGATGCGATCCTCGCTGTCCTTGTTGGCGCCGATATTGACGCCGATCATGCCACCGCCGGTCAGCGCGGCAAGTCTGACATAAGCGGCGTCATGGCCTTCATTGTTGAAGCCGAGGCGATTGATGACGGCTTCATCCTCGACCAGGCGGAAGATGCGCGGGCGCGGATTGCCGGCTTGCGGCTTCGGCGTCACCGTGCCGATCTCGGTAAAGCCGAAACCGAGCTTCAGCAGGGCTTCGGGCACCTCGGCGTTCTTGTCATAGCCGGCCGCCATGCCGAGCGGATTTTCGAAGGTAAGGCCGGCGACGGTCTGGCGCAGGCGCGGATCCGGGGTGATCTGGCAGGCGGGCACGAGGCCGGATTTCAGCGCGGCGATCGACATGCCGTGCGCCGTTTCCGGATCGAACAGGAAGAGACCCTTGCGGGCGATACGCTTGAAAGAATCGATCATGGCTGCAGCTCCGGAACGATATGAGCGCCGGCCTGGTCGAGCGGCAGCGGCGCCTCCCAGAGCACCGCGGCCAGCGGCAAGTCGGCATAGAGATGCGGGAACAGATCGCCGCCGCGCGAGGGCTCGAACACCAGCTTGTCACCGAACCCGCTGCCGTCAACGGCAATCAGCAGCAGGCCGGACTGGCCGGCAAAATGCAAGCCGGCGGTCTGCTTCACCTGGTCTGCCGTCGAGAAATGGATGAAGCCGTCGTTGAGATCGATGCCGGCGCCATGAAAAACACCGCTTTGTCTGGCTTGCTGCCAGAGCGTTTCCGTCACGATCTTGTAAAGGGTCGGTGTCACGCTCATCATGGGCTCGCGATTGCTGGTCCTCGGGTCACGAGGGCTTTGCCGGAAAGAGGCGGCGATGTCCACGCCCCGGCAGATAAAAACGGGATCGGCGGAAACAAATTCCGGAGGATGAGACGATGAAGATTTTGGTTCTGACACTGGGCGTTCTTCTTCTGCCGCTTGGCGCCGCAGCCGCCGAGGCCGATGCGAGCCGGTTCCAGCTGGAAAAGAGCGGCGACCATTTCGTCCGGCTCGACCGGCAGACCGGCGCGATGTCGATCTGCCAGGACAAGGACGGCGCCCTCGTCTGCCGGATGGCGGCCGACGAGCGGGCGGCCTATGAGGACGAACTCGACCGGCTTTCGCAGCGCGTGACGAAGCTGGAACAGGGCGGGCTCGTACAGCGCGCATTGCCGAGCGATGCCGAAATCGACCGCTCGATCAGCATCATGGAGAAGATGATGAAGAGTTTCATGGGGATGGTGAAGGAGTTCCAGGCCGAGGAAAACGCCAATCCCCTTCCGCAGAAAACCTGATCTGATATAGTCATTTCAGCAGACATGCGTGAGAACGCCGAGGGGACGGCGGTGCATGCGCGCACGATCGGGCTCTTGGGAGGGAGTTTTCGATGCAGGAACAGACCATCATCATTGCGGACGATCATCCGCTGTTCAGGGATGCGCTGCGCCAGGCCGTCATCGGCATGGACGGCCGGCAGGCAATCGTCGAGGCCGGCGATTTCGCCGCTGCGCGCCGGGCGGCAGGCGCCCATGCGGATGCCGACCTGATGCTGCTCGACCTCGCCATGCCCGGCGTCAGCGGCTTTTCCGGCCTGATGGCGCTACGCTCCGAATTCGTCAGCCTGCCGATCATCATCGTTTCGGCAACCGACGACGCGACGACGATCCGCCGGGCGTTGGAACTCGGCGCCTCCGGCTTCATTTCCAAATCCGCCGGCATCGACGACATTCGCCGCGGCATCCAGACGGTGCTGGCCGGCGATATCGCCACGCCGGAAAACTACCGCGACGGCCAGGAGCAGGATCCCGATGTCGCCGACCTGATCCACCGCCTGCATACGCTGACGCCGCAGCAGAGCCGGGTGCTGACCATGCTCGGCGAGGGGCTGCTGAACAAGCAGATCGCCTATGAACTCGGCGTCTCCGAGGCGACGATCAAGGCGCATGTCTCGGCGATCCTGCTGAAACTCGATGTCGACAGCCGGACGCAGGCGGTCATCCAGCTTGGCAAGATCAATATGGCGATGGTCGCCTGAAAGGCTTGCGATAACAGGATTTTATTCCTCCTTCAGCTTTACTCAGGCGACATGGTCGGTTAATATTCCGCCCGGCTGACGCGCGGATGAGCCGCGCACGGAATCGGGCGCCTATGCTGTCACACGACCAGATCTGGGGAGCGATCGACAGGCTTGCCGAGCGGCATGCGCTGACGCCCTCCGGTCTTGCGCGGCGCGCCGGGCTCGATCCCACCTCCTTCAACAAATCGAAACGGCTATCCGCCGACGGGCGACTGCGCTGGCCGTCGACGGAATCGATCGCCAAGGTGCTCGACGCGACCGGGGCGAGCGTGGAGCAGTTTCTTGCCTTCCTGCAGCCGGATGCCGGTTTTTCCAAGCCACTGGCCGCACAGCCTGACGGCGCCTTTCCGCCGCAGGGCAGTTCGATTCCGCTGCTCGGCTTCGCCCAGGCCGGTGCCGGCGGCTTCTTCGACGATGGCGGCTTTCCGGCCGGCCAAGGCTGGGATGTAGTGGAATTTCCGGCGGCCCCGGCGCAGACGTCAGGCGTCTATGCACTCGAGGTGCAGGGCGAGAGCATGATGCCGCTCTACCGCGACGGCGACGTGCTGATCGTCGAGCCCGGCGCGCAGGTGCGCCGCAACGACCGCGTCGTCGTGCGCACAAACGAGGGCGAGGTGATGGCCAAGGTGCTGCTGCGCCAAAGCCCGCGCTCGATCGAGCTAATGTCGCTCAATCCCGACCATCCAAACCGCACGCTCGAGCTTTCCGATGTCGATTGGATCGCCCGCATCATCTGGGCCAGCCAATAGGAAGATATTCCATGCGCCCTGCCGCCGTCTTCACAGGTCTCATAGGGATGGCGGTGGTGGCCGGCCTGCTGATGGCGGGCGAAACAAGGCTGCGGGGCGGGGCGGCCGGCGAGGAGACGGTATCGGCGGAGGAGACGGCGACCGCGGCAGCGGATGCTGCGCCTAAGGCCAGCGAACCGGCTGCGATATCGGACGAACAAGCCGAAATCATCGCCGGCTCGGCGGAACCGGCGGCGCAACCGCAGGCGCCACCCTCCGCGGGGCCTGCCGACGGTACGGCGCCCAAACCCGCCGATGGCGAGCCGCGGGCCGAGACGGCAGTCGGGCAGACGGCAAGTCCACCCGCGAAAAAGCCGATGGAGCTGGCGCGGCCGGCGGTCGAAAATGCCGGTCTTCTCTCCTTTGGCGAGCGCAGGCTTCAGCTTGCCGGCATCGTGCCGACGCCAGCCGACAAGATATGCGGGGCGACGGGCCGGCAATGGCCCTGCGGCATGCTGGCGAAGACGGCGTTGCGCCAGCTGTTGCGCAACCGCAGCGTTAGCTGCGATCTTGAGACGGCCGAATGGCAGGAAACAGTGACGACCACCTGCCGGCTCGGCGCACAGGATCTCGGCGCATGGCTTGTCGAAAACGGCTGGGCTGAGGCAGCGGTGGGCTCGCCGTTAGCGTGGGCCGCCGAAAAAGCCAGGCAGGCCGGAAAAGGCCTTTACGGCGACGATCCGCGCCGGAGATAACCGGCGGCCTTGACAGGGAGCTGATCCCTTGTAATGCCGGCTGCCAATTCCCACTCTGGGCTGATCGAAAAGGAAACAGAGATGAACAAGCCGCTTTCCGCCCATGATGCGCTGATCTACGTGATGGTGATGGCCTCCGCCGTTGACAGCACGATGAACGACCGGGAGATGGAAAGGATCGGACAACTGATCGGCTTCCTGCCTGTTTTCCGGGATTTCGACGACGACAAACTGATTTCGGTGGCGCGCGACTGCGCCTCGCTGCTGGCCGGCCCGGAAGGCCTCGACGTCGTTCTCGAAACGGTGCGCGACACCCTGCCGGCCAAACTCTACGACACTGCCTATGCGCTGGCTGTCGAAGTCGCATCCGCCGATCTCTCGGTCAAAGCCGAGGAACTCAGGCTGCTCAGCCTGCTGCGCGATCGGCTCGGTCTCGACAAGCTCACCTGCGCGGCGATCGAGCGCAGCGCCATTGCCCGCTTCCGCAAGGGATAAGCCTGAAACTCTTTATTTTATCCATGTCGTTATCCCAAAACCGCTACACAGTTTTGGGCGACATGCATGTCAATAAAGCCCGTAGGGAAAATAACGCAGATAGATTTCCTGGAGACGGCCGTTGCGCGACAGGGTAGCGAGCGCGTGGTCGATGGCCGCCGTCAGCACGCTGTCCTTTTGCCGCAGCATGATTGTCATGCCCTCACCGAGGAATTGCTCGGAGAGATAGGGGCCGTCGAACAGCGCGCAGCATTTGACTGACGCCGGCGACGATACCCAGAAGGAAAGCTGCAGCGCATCGGCAAAGGCGGCATCGACCTTGCGCTCCTTGAGCGCCGCCAGCAGGGCATCCTTGGTGTCGAAGGCCTGGGCCTTGATCGCCGGGAAGAAGGCGGCCAGCATCGCCTCGTGCACCGTGCCTTTGACGACGCCGACCGGGTGCCCGGAAAGGGCGGCCGCCGTTTTGCCGTCGAGCGAAACAGTGAGATTGCGCACGAAGCGGGCGGGCAGCATCAGATACGGCCGGGAGAAGACGAATAACCGGCGCAGCTCCGGCGTCACGGCAAGACCGGCGATAACGGCATCACCCTGCGAGGCGGCGAGCGCATCCTTCAAATCGGCGAAGGGCATCGCCTGGATCTGGCACTTGTCGGAAATTTCCAGCTCGCTGCAGATTTCGCGGGCGAGATCGACGTTGAAACCGGAAAGCTTGCCGTTCTGATCGGTGAAATTGAACGGCGGGAAATCGACCGAAGTCAGGAAGCGCAGGCGAACCAGCGAGGAGAGATCGGGTCTCGCCAGACGTTCACGGGCATCGAAAAGCAGCGGCAGCGAGGGTGCTGCCTGCTGGGCAGATGCGGCAAAAGCGGAAAACAGCGCTGTCAGAAACAGCCCAAATGCGAGAAGAGCCCTGAGAGTCGGGGGTGCCAGCTTGGATTCAATCATCGTGATCCGGTCTCGGGTTGCCGTCTCGGCGAGATGTAACAGAGTCATGCCCGGCGGGGAATATGCTTGGGAGGCGGGGAGCGATTGCGAACTCAGCGCCCTTGTAACCGCGTGGATCCGCAACGCGCTCTCATCCATCCGACGCCGGAATGCCCGCTCCGTCCTTCGAGGCCCCTGCGGGGATCTCACGATAGGCCCTCTTGAACCTCCTGCCTCCCCAAAATTATGGGTGTATCTGCGCCCCGCCGTTAGCGCGGAATTAAAGAATATCGCCTCTATTTGTGACGACGACACGGACACCGCCGGCCGATTGCATGATGCATGCGTCACTCCCCCATATTCGCTGAGCTGCGACACGACGCAGCGCTTGTTTGCAACAATTGATTTCACAGAACCGGGTGACATTTCCATGTTGAAACATCTGAAAATCCGCACGAAAATCATATCGGTCGTGGCGCTGCTAGGTCTGATCACCATGGCCGGGCTGGTCTATGTCATCTCCGAGTTCCGCCGGGCCGACGCCGCCTACAGCGCCTTCATCGATCATGAAGCGCAGGCTTCGATGCTGAGCGCGCGCGCCAGCGCATCGGTGGTGGCCTCGGTGCTGCAGGTCACCCTGCTGGCCGAAATGAAGGCCGATACGCCGGCATTCCAAACGACGCTCGCCATCCCGAGCAAGCTGCCGCAGGCCCGCGACCGGATGAAGCAGGCGCTGGCGCTGGTGCCGAGCCGCAAGGCCGCGATCGACGAAATCCAGGCCGGCATCGATGAGATCGAAGCGCTGGCGAACAAGATCATCGAACAGAGCAAGGCCAACGACAGCGCCGGCGCGCTTTCGAGTGTTGCCTTGATTAATGCCAAGCTCGATGCGCTGACACCGAAGATGATTGCCAACAACGATGCGATGATGGCGATGCTCAACGACGGCGGCGACGCGCTGTCTGCTTCGGTCAACGGCCGGATCGTCTCCTGTCTCGTGCTGATCGGCATCGCCGTTCTGCTCGCCGTCGGTTTCAGCGTGCTCGTGGCGCAGATGGGCATTGCCGGCCCGATGGCGAGGCTCAACCTGCGCATGACGCGGCTTGCCGAAGGCGATACCGAGAGCGATGTCAGCGGGCTCGACCGCGGCGACGAAGTCGGCCAGATGGCAAAGGCCGTTTCGATCTTCCGAGACAATGCGATCGAGCGTGCGCGGATCGAGGCACGCGCCGAAGCCGACCGCGATGTCAACGACGGTGAGCGTCGCGAACGCGAGGCGCAAAGGGCCCGCGACGCATCCGAACTCGAAGGCGCAGTTCAGGCGCTGGGCGACGGCCTGCGCCGCCTTGCCGCCGGCGATCTCGCCTCGCATATCGACCAGCCTTTTGTCGCCCATCTCGATGCCCTGCGTAAGGATTTCAACAACTCGGTCGAGAAGCTCAACGAAACCCTGCATACGGTCGGCGCCAACGCCCGGGCAATCGGTGCCGGCGCCAACGAGATCCGTTCGTCCGCAGACGAGCTTTCCCAGCGGACCGAACAGCAATCGGCCTCCGTCGAAGAGACGGCTGCCGCACTCGAAGAAATCACCACGACGGTGCGCGACGCCGCCAAGCGCGCCGAGGAGGCGAGCCAGCTCGTCGCCCGCACCCGCCTCGGCGCCGAGAAATCGGGCGAGATCGTCCGCAAGGCCGTCTCCGCCATGCAGCAGATCGAAAAGTCCTCGGGCGAAATTTCCAACATCATCGGCGTCATCGACGACATCGCATTCCAGACCAACCTTCTGGCGCTGAATGCCGGCGTCGAAGCGGCCCGTGCCGGGGAAGCCGGCAAGGGCTTTGCCGTCGTCGCCCAGGAAGTGCGCGAGCTTGCCCAGCGTTCCGCCAAGGCGGCAAAGGAAATCAAGGATCTGATCACCAATTCCGGCACGCATGTGCGGACCGGCGTCTCGCTGGTCGGCGAGACCGGCAAGGCGCTCGATTCGATCGTCCAGGAGGTGCAGGAAATCAACCAGCACGTCCACGCCATCGCCGAAGCCTCGCGCGAGCAGTCGATCGGGCTGCAGGAGATCAACACCGCCGTCAACACCATGGATCAGGGCACGCAGCAGAACGCGGCAATGGTCGAGCAGTCGACCGCCGCCAGCCACAGCCTCGCCACGGAAGCGGCAGCCCTGAACAACCTGCTCGGCCAGTTCCGGCTGACGGGCACCGGCGGCTTCGCCGCCGCCGCGCCGCTCGCCCCGGCCCGGCCGCCGGCCGCAGCGCCACGTGCCGCCGCGCGCCCGGTCGCCAAGGCCGCCGCGATCCGCGTCGCCAAGGAGGGGGCTGCCCGCCCGACCGCCTCGCCGGCCCGCGCACTCGGCCAAACACTCGCCAACGCCTTCGGCGCCGGCAGCAGCGCGCCAAAAAGCCAGGATGGCGACTGGACGGAGTTCTGAGCCGTCAAGACAGGTATTGGCAAGGGCGGCCCAGGGGCCGCCCTTTCTATTTGGGGACCTAACCCGTCCGCCAGCCGATCTCGACGAGGATGTTCCCGGGCGCCGTGCAATAAAACAACCAGCCGCCGCGCATGGCGGCCGGCGGGCCGGAGAGCGCCGCGCCGGCAGCGGCAAGCCCGGCATAAACCCGATCGACATCCTCCCTCTCGGGCAGGATAAAGCCGATATGATAGGTCTGACGCTGCAGTTCGACCTGATCGGCAGTGCCGAACTTGGCAATCGCGTGGCTGAGGACGATTTCGAGGCCGGCATCATCGCTCAGGATCGCCAGGCCGTTCTGGCCGCGCATATCCTTCAGCGTCAGGCCGAAATGGCGAGTGAAGAAATCCGCTGTTGCAGCAATATCGGGTACATGAAAATCGAGATGGTTCAGGCGCATGTCAGTCTCCGTTCGAAAAAATCCCGGGACTGCCTTTTGCCGTCTCCGCAAGCCGCCGGGATCCCGCATCTTGATGCGGATCACGTCGCGGGTTCTCGTGCCAGGGCACGGAGCAGAGCTTCGTAAGAGCGCTCACGACGCTCCAGCGGAAGGGACCGGGCTTACCTCAACCGATCCTGCCTTTTTCGACACTGCCGATCTAGCAGAAGGCAGCGGTTTCGGCAATGGAATAGCCCGCGCTGATCACGGCATTCCCAGTGGCGCTTCCCGAAGGATTGAAGGCGGATATGCCGTTTCATCTGGTGAGCATGATCCGATCGAGAGTAAGATCGCATCATTCGGCGCGTCAGATGGGGATTGATATGAAACCTGCAGTCATCGGCCTTATCGGCACCCTCATTCTTGCCGGGTGCAACACCGTTACCTATTCCGGCCCTGGCCTTGAGCCGATCCCAGGCAGCATTACCTATAGCGGCCAGCCGCGGACAAAGCTCACCAAGTCGCCCGCCGGCTCCGCCTTTCCGCATGATTTCATCGACCAGTATGGCCGGCAGGTGGAGGAAACCTACATCATCCAGCCGGATCGGAGCCTGATCATCGCGCATCGGCAATATAAGCCGATCCGGTTTTTCGGGGATTAGGCTCCGCGACAAAAGTTGGAGGACGTCGTCGGGCACAATGATCGTGCGGCGTGCCGCAGGAGGCGACAGCGAGATCCGCAGAGACGATTGTTGAGACCGACGACGTCTGTGAGTTTACGCAAAGCTCAGGATGCGTTCCGTTTTCCGAAACCGAATGTCTTTCTCAGACTGCTGTCGACCGCGTTTGCCGGCATAAACCGGCGCAGCCGGCTGAGCAGCGTCGCCTGGCCACCGGCCGGTTGACGCATTTTATATGGACCGTTGATTGCCGCCAGGATTTTCTCCGCGACAGCCAGCGGCGACGGCGCGGTTTTGATCTGGGCCTGTACCGCCTTGATGGTCGCATCGGCCTGTGTTGCGTAAGTGCCCAGGGGCGCCTCGGTTTGTGCCGCGTTCACATCGAGCTTGGTGTTGGTGAAGGTCGGCTGAACCAGTACGACGCGCACGTTGAACTCACGAATCTCATGGTCCAGCGACTCCGACAGTCCTTCGAGTGCATGCTTGCTGCTGGCATATATTCCCATGAACGGCGCCGGCAGGAAGCCGAGGACCGAGCTGATATTGATGATCAGACCGCTGCGAGCGGCGCGCATGGAGGGCAAGGCAGCGCGGATCATGCGCAGAGGGCCGAAAACATTGGTGTCGAAGACCGCCTGAGCTTCGGCAGGCGACGTGTTCTCGACCGGGCCGACTAGCGAAACGCCGGCATTGTTGATCAGGACGTCGATCCTGCCTGCCTCGGACAAAACCCATTGAACAAAATCGGAGACCGAGGCGTCATCGGTCACGTCGGCAGTCCCATAGCGCACGCCGGGAATGGCATTGACACGCTGCGGGTTACGCACGCCGCCAAAGACTTGGAAGCCGTTTTGTGCAAGAAGGCGGGCCGACGCTTCGCCTATTCCGGAGGATGCTCCGGTAATGACGACGACTTTATTTTGAGACATGGAGGCTCCTGGCTGGGCGCGAGTGGTTGACTACGTGCTTCAATAGAATGGTCAGATTTTTCACCCTGTCGGCAAAGGACAGTGTCTCAGAACCTGGTATCCAAGCGCGTAAGATTTCGATCGACATCTATTCTTGCTTTAGATGTCAATCGAAATATAAAATCAAGCACTTTTTGCTTTACGCCGATTTTTTCGGTAATCGCGCCTCCAAACGTGCCGGGGGAGTGTCGGCCGGGAGCGGCTTGAGCCTCAACGAGTTCAGGATTTCGGAGCGGCAGTCCCCGCTCGGTTTCGAGCGACCATTTCGTCGTGGGTCAGGCTCGTGCCTGCCGCGAAGAATTCCTTGATCAGCGCGTCGCGATTATCGGCTGCGCGGGATCGATCTCCCGATTGCAGCGCTTCTTCCAGCTCATCTGCTGCAAGCTCGGTGCAATAGGCCGGGGTGCCGGGCTGCTGACGCCAGGACGCCGCCAGCCCTCCCGCATCTACCGCATCGAAACCGGTGGCCTCAACCAGCTCTATAGCGACCGCTTTTGCTTTAGGATCGTCGCCTGCAACCGGGATGGCAATGCGTCCATCCGTGCCGTCAGGCCGCCCCTTCTCCGCCAGCGTCGCCGCCAGCACGGCATTCCACGCCTTGACGACGGGTCGGCCGATTTGCCGGCTCACCCAAACGCTTTCGGGCATGCCGCCATCGACCTCGGCGATCACACCGTCGCGAAACGGATAATAGTTTGAGGTATCGATCACCACGACCTCTTCAGGCACGTCCTTGAAGAGCCCAGCGAGATCGCGATAGTTTGCGAACGGGATCGACAGAACGACCACTTCGACGCCCTGGACGGCTTCTTCCTTCGAAACGGCGGCCGCTCCGATATCGCCGGCAAGATCGCGGATGGTGTCCGGCCCCGTCGAATTGGCAAGCTTGACCTCATGGCCGCCGGCGGCAAGTTTTCTCGCCAGCGTCGCGCCGATATTTCCGGCGCCGATGATTCCGATCTTCATGGGATGACCTCTCTCTGATGTGGAAGTAAGCCCGCCTCAATCGCCGGCGGGGCGAGCGAATGCGTGCAGCGTGTCGCGCAGATCGGCCAGCCCCTCGTCGGTGAGCTGACAGGCGGTTTTGATCTTGTCGGTGACGGCCCAAAGCGCCTCACGCAGGGATTCACCGGCTTCGGTAAGATGGATGAGCACCCGCCGCTCGTCGGTACGATCGCGCGTCCGGGTCACCATGCCGGCCGATTCCAAGCGCTTCAGCAGCGGCGTGATCGTGCCGGTGTCCATGTCGAGCTTTAAACCCAACTCTCCAACGGCGCGGGGCGTACCGCCGTAAAGTTCAAGCATCACCAGGTATTGCGGGAATGTCAGACCGAGCGGCTGCAAAAATGGCTTGTGAAGGCGCGCCATCCGGTTGGCCGCGCCATAGAGCGCAAACGAAAGTTGGGTGCCCACCGCGCGGCGGGATGCGATTTCGTTGTTCGACATGGCTTCATCTAGTGTGCATTTATCTAGTGCACTAGATAATGGCTTTGTCCGAGAGAACAAGGTCGGCAGCGCTAGATTATGCGCTTATACCTTCGGGCAGGGCGCGGTCTGATGTGCCGAGCGCTGTCATGATGAAGCGGATCTGGGCGTGGACGCAGGCCGCGATGGCCTCCCCCTCCTGAACGCGCTGCTCAACCAGAACCGGATGGAAGAACGGCAGGAAGGCGGTGATGATCCCGCGCGCGGCTTCGTCGGCGTCTTGGACTTTGAACTCGCCTGTCCGCAGCCCCTCGCGGACCAGCGCTTTGAGGATTGCCAGGATGTCCTCATTATGGGCGTTGATCGTTGCCCAACTTCCATCCATGGCGGCGACGAGCAGCTGGTGCATCGGTCTGTCCTCGACCAACCTTCTCGTGCTCTGCCGGTGGATGGCGGTCAAAAGATCGGCCAGCTTTTTGCTCGCCGGCGCATCCGTTTGCGCGATCGCCAGAACAATTTCAGCAACCTCTTTGACCACCAGTCCGCAGACGGAACTGTTGATCGCCGTCCTTGAGGGAAAAAAGCGATAGATATTGGCGCGGCTCATGCCGAGTTCGGCGGCGATGTCGGCGACCGACGTCTTATGATAGCCGATCCGCCGAAAATGCCTTTCCGCCACCTCGAGTATCCGCGTGCGCGACTGCTCAAGGTCAGTTGCTATCGGATCCGCAAAAGTCATCGCCGCCTCCGGAGAATTCACTCGGCAGCCATCGCCGTCGGTAACTCCACCTCCTTCGGTAACTCCACCGCCTTCGGTGTATTTTCATGGCTCTCGTTTTTCGTCGGCTTGATGCGGAACCAGATGGCGTAGAGAGCGGGAAGGAAGAGCAGGATCATCATCGTGCCGACCGCCGTTCCGCCGATCAGCGTGTAGGCCATCGACCCCCAGAACACCGAGTGCGTCAGAGGAATGAAGGCAAGCACGGCGGCAAGGGCGGTCAGAATGACCGGTCGTGTCCGCTGCACCGTCGCCTCGATGACGGCGTGATAATCGTCGAGACCGGCTGCCTTATTGTCCTTGATCTGTTCGGTCAGGATCAGGGTGTTGCGCATCAGGATGCCCGCCAGCCCGATCAATCCGAGAATGGCATTGAAGCCGAAGGGCTTGTCGAAGAGCAGCAGGACTGGAACCGCTCCGGCAAGACCGAGCGGCCCCGTCAGCATGACCATGGTCATCGTCGCCAGGCTGCGGACCTGCAGCACGATAACGATCAACATGGCAGCAATCATCATCGGGAAGATTTTCACCAGGGCATCGTTGGCCTTGGTTGATTCCTCGATGTTGCCGCCCATCTCGATCCGATATCCGACAGGAAGCGAGGCAATCAGCGGCTGAAGCGCCTTCATGACCTGCTCTGAGACCTCCGGCGGCTGTGTCGCTTCGTTGATATCGGACCGGATCGTAATAACAGGCGTACGGTCGCGGCGTTTCAGAATCGGTTCTTCAAACTGGATTTCCGAGTGGCCGATCTGATCGAGCGGAACCTGTCGCCCATCCCGGCTCATCAGCGAGAAGTCGGCCAATCTGGACGGATCGAGCCGGTTGCCGCCGGCGCTGCGGGCAACAACAGGCACGTTGCGGATATTCTCGCGAACCTCGGTGATCGGAACTCCGCTCAGCAGCAATTGCAGCTGCTGGGCCGCCTCGGCCGGCGACAGGCCGATCAGGTTCAGCCGATCCTGGTCGGGAACGAAGCGCAGCACCGGCGTGCGATTGCCCCAATCGCGGTTTGCCTGGCGCACGTCCGGCACGCTCTTCATGATCTCGAGGGCCTTGTCGGAAATCTGGTACAGTTGCTGCGCATCCGGCCCGCTGATCCGGAACTCGACCGGAAACGGCGTGTAAGGACCGAAGACCAGCTGCGTGACGCGGACATAGGCTTCAGGGGCGAGCCCATCCGAAATGGCCGCGCGCAGCCGAAGCTTCAGTACCTCGCGTGTGTGGGCGTCAGGGGTCAGCACGACGATCTTGGCGAAAGACGGGTCCGGCAATTCCGGCGCCATGGCAAAGAAGAAGCGGGGAGCGCCCTGGCCGACATAGCTGGTGACGGTCTTTGCCTCCGGCTGCTTCTGCAGCCAGCCTTCGAGCTTTTCAACCGTGGCCGTCGTCGTCTCGATGCTGGTGCCTTCGGGCATGCGGACTTCGACGAGGACTTCGGGACGGTCCGAGGTCGGGAAGAACTGCTTTTTCACCGATCCCATTCCAACGACGGAGGCCCCCATGGCGATGGCGACCACCGCACAGGTGACGAACTTGTGGCGCACGGTGAACTCGATCAGCCGCCGCAGGCGCCGGTAATTCGGGGTGTTGTAGATGGCGTGATGGCCACCCTCGACCGGCTTTATCGCCGGCAGCATCTTGACGCCGAGATACGGCGTGAAGGTCACCGCGACAATCCAGGAGACAATCAGGGCAAAGCCGACGACCCAGAAGATGTTGCCGGCATATTCGCCGGCGGTCGACCGGGCAAAGCCGACCGGCATCAGCCCGATGATCGTCACCAGCGTGCCCGACAGCATCGGGGCCGCAGTATGGCTCCAGGCATAGGCGGCCGCCTTGATGCGATCCATCCCCTCTTCCATCTTCACCACCATCACCTCGATGGCGATGATGGCGTCGTCGACCAGGAGGCCGAGCGCCAGGATCAACGCACCAAGGGTGATGCGATCGAAGAACCGGCCGGTCTCAAGCATGATGAGGAAGACGACGGCAAGGGTCAGCGGAACGGCCAGAGCCACGACGATGCCGACACGCCAGCCGAGCGCAATCAGACTGACGAACAACACGACGCCGAGCGCCATGGCAAATTTCAGCATGAACTCGCCGACGGCTTCGTCGATGTTGACCGCCTGGTCGCTGACCTTTTCGAGCGTCATGCCGAGCGGCAGGGTCTTTGCGATGGCGGCGGATCTTTCTTCCAGCGCCTTGCCGAGGTCCAGACCGTTCCAGCCCTGTTGCATCACAGCCGCAAGCATAATGGCGGGTTCGCCGTCGTGGCGAATGAGGTAGGTGGCCGGATCTTGATAACCGCGCCGCACTTCGGCAAAATCCGAGAGCTTCAAGGTGCGCCCGGCGGCGACGATTGGCGTATCGGCGATTGCCTGGAGGCTGTCATAGGCGCCATCGAAGCGAATGTAGACCTGGGGCCCGCGCGTATCGATCGATCCGGCCGGCGTCACGGTGTTTTGCCGCTGCAAGGCGGCCGCGACGTCCTGTGCAGAAATGTCGAGCGTGGCCAGCTTGGCATAGGAGAACTCGACAAAGATCTGTTCGGGCCGCTCTCCGAGGATGTTGATCTTCTTGACACCCGGCACATGCAGAAGATCCTGGCGGATCACCTCGGCCTGACGCACAAGCTCGCGCATCGGCATGCCCTTGGCCTTGAGGGCATAAAGACCGAAGCTGACATCGGAATACTCGTCGTTGACAAAGGGACCGAGCACGCCCCTTGGCAGGTTGCGGGCCTCGTCTCCAAGCTTCTTCCGGGCCTGATAGAATTCCTCCTCGACGGCCGTGGCCGGCGTGCTGTCCTTCAAGGTGACGGTCAAAAAGGCGTAGCCTGGCCGCGTTGTCGTCTCGACACGATCGTACCAGGTGAGTTCCTGGAGGCGCTTCTCGAGCGGCTCGGCGACCAGATCCTGCATTTCGCGCGCTGTCGCGCCCGGCCACACCGATGTCACGGTCAGAGTCTTGATGGTGAAGGAGGGGTCCTCGGCGCGCCCGAGCTTGACGAAGGCATAGGCGCCGGCGGCGGCCAGCAGAACGATGAAGAACAGGGTGACGGCCCGCTCGCGAACGGCGAGCGCGGATAGATTGAAGTTCATCAGTTTGCCGCCTCTGCCTGTTCCACCGTGGTGCGCACGCTGGCGCCGTCCTGTAGCAGATGGGCGCCGAGAGCGACGACCGGCTCGCCTGCATTGACGCTGGAAACCACCGCGACCTCCTCACCCAGCTGCTCTATTTTCACCTGCCGGAAGTGGACGGTCGAAGATTTCTGATCGAAGACCCAGACGCCGGTTCGGCTGCCATCATCCAAAACGGCGCCGACAGGCACCGCCGCATGCGATTGGCCGCTGCTGTTGGCGATCCTGATCGTCACCGTCGCCCCCAGCGGGGCCGACGCTGCGGCGCCATCCAGAACCCAGCGCGCCTCGTAGGTGCGGGTTTGGGGATCGGCGGCGTCGGAGATCTGGCGAAGCCGCGCCTTGTCCTGCCGGCTTTCGTTGCCGTAGATGCTGGCATCGGCGATCTCGCCGATCTCAGGCCTGAGGAACTCCGGCATCCAGACCAGCGCTTCACGCGGGCCGGCCTGTGCGAGCCGGACCACGGTTTGTCCCGCCGTCACGACCTGTCCCGGCTCGCCCAGCGTTTCGACAACCGTTCCATCGGTGTCGGCAACGAGGACGGAATAGGCGGCCTCGTTTTCCGCGACCTTGGCGTCTGCTTGCGCCGCGGCAAGCTGCGCGGTGGCGGTGTCGAGCGCTGCCTTTGCCTGCTCGTAGCGCTGCGGCGTCGCGGCCAATCCGTTTTTCACCAAAGCGGCATAGCGTCTTTCATCTGCTTGCGCCTGGGTTAGCACAGCCTCAGCTGCAGCGACCGCGTTTCGTTTCGCCGTCAAGGCGAGACTAAGATCGGTCTCGTCGATGCGCATCAGCGGCTGGCCGGCCTTGACCTGCACGCCGACATCCACATAACGCTGGACGATCTTGCCAGGCACCCGAAAACCAAGATTGCTCTGCACCCGCGCCGCGATGGTGCCGGTGAAGCTGCGCTCGGCTGTCTCCGGCGTCGTTGCTTCAACCAGTTTGACGAATGGCGGTGCGGTGCGGGGATCGGCGGCTTGCGCGCTTCTTTCCGAGGACACCCCGACAAAGAAGTATGCCGTGGCGCCGGCAGCTGCCAGCAGGCCGAACGAGGCGAGGAGGATTTTGCGGTTCATGTCAGTTAAGCCTTCTTGACCGGCGCAGCGATTAATTTAGATTGCGATCTAACTCTATTTCTGGTATAGATGTCAAATGAAATCTAATTGGAGATCGATATGAGAGTCAGTCGCGCTCAGGCCGAGGCCAATCGTGAAACGGTGATCGATGTCGCAAGCCGGCTCTTCCGCGAGCATGGCTTCGACGGCATAGGCCTGAAGGATTTGATGAAAGGCGCCGGCCTCACCCAAGGCGGGTTCTACAAGCAGTTCGAATCGAAGGATGATCTTGTGGCGCTTGCATCCGGGCGAGCGATGGAGAGTGCGCTCCGCAGATGGTCAAGGGTTGCCGCCGGAAGGCCCGATCCGCTAGAAGCGGTTGTCGACCTCTATCTCTCGCCCGGGCACCGGGAGGAGAAGGGCGATGGTTGCCCTTTGGCAGCGCTCGGGTCCGACGCGGCGCGCCTGAGCGAAGAGGTCCGCGCTCCATTCCAGAATGGCATCGAAGCTCATCTTCAGATTCTCGACGAATTGATCCCTGCGCCGGACGGCTCGAAACCCGATGACAAAGCCATGCTCATCCTGTCGCTGATGGTGGGCGCCGTGACCATCTCCCGCATCATGACCGACCAAGGCATGGCGGAGCGCGTGCTCGAAACCGCTCGCGATGCGGTCAAGCGCATTGCGAACTCCACCGAAGCGGAATGAGATCTCAGTCTGCAAGTGAGTGAGACAGCTGGAGCGGGTGAAGGGAACCAAAATGGCAAATTAAGACATTGTATTTACATATGTTTTTAAAAATTCACGGTAGCGATACCGTATCTTCTACCGCATTTCCCCGATAATTTGATCAGCCGGGTGGGGAAGACGAATTTTATTCAGGAACAGCCTTCTGCACCATCGAAAATCGGACATTCGCAGCTTATCGTCAGGTGATCAATTTGAGAAGCACCGGAAAACGTTAAGAATGGCCGATCTATCAGATATCTTTGAGTCCGAGGAACTAAACGAGGCAGTCAAGGCAGTCGAGGCACTGCTAGCCCGCCGACAACCTCCACGAAGAATGCCCGGTGACAGGACTTTCAGGGAGCTGACTCTGGGGAAGACATTTCATGCTCGCGAAGCCATAGCCATTATATCCAGTAGCGAACCCGCGTATCCGGGCCTCAAGGCAGTGCTTTCATCTGGATTAGTTGGCTGGGCCCTTTTTCCCAAGGACAGGGAAATGCGTGTGGTTCTCATGACGCAAGCGGTCTTACAGCACATGGATGACGCCGAGCGATCTGTAGGTCTCGTCGATCAGCCTATCACTGTGGCGCGAGACATCGTTGCGCGATACGTGTTAACTGGCATCGAGTTTCTGACAGAGATTTACGATCAGCTCGGTGGTTATGAAGCCTTCTCTAGGATTGCCAGCCTAGACATCATGGCAGACCTGTTCGAGCCGTATTCCAAAACGATCAAAACGACTAATCGGGCTCTAGCCTACCTCCATCATGGCGCCGATCGCTTCAGGGATCCTGAGTATGACTTCGCTCCGAGCCTAAATCGGGCGGTCACAATTTTCAACGAGCTTAAGAGTGCGAGAGGGGCAGAAGCCTACGGCGCCGATTATGTGTCTCGCTCCCTGCTCCATCGACGGTGGAGTCAAACCAAGCCGTCGCTGGCTCTCATTTACTCCGCTTCTACAATTAAGGTGAGAAGGAAGCCCCTCCTGGAGGTCATGTTACAAGGCGAATACCACTATTCTTCGCATGTCGAGTACCTTGACGAGTGGCTCGGCCGAGCGCGGTACGTCAGCGATCACGTTTTCGCCAAGATGGATCCGCCCGACCTTCAAAACATCACATCGAAGTTGTTGGCCAACGTGGAGCCTCGACGATTTGCTGCACCGCGTTTAACAGTGGAAGAGGATAAAATCCTGAACGCACAGTTTCGGAAAAAATTCCGAGCTAATTCCGCTTAACCATCTGATATTTAATTATATCGCTTATGCAAATACTATTACCTTATTCATAAACATGCGGATGCTATTAAACAGGCTCCGTATCCATCATCTTCTATCTGTGTCCAACACAAACCACGGAGATCTTGATGACACAGGAACTGAAGGAAGTTGTACGGCGTACGGCGCATGAAGACAGCAAGAGTGCGTTTCCCACGGACGGCTTCGTACGCCTGAAACAAATCCTTGGACCCGACGGACCGCTGCCGATCAGTAAGTCTGGGTTCTGGGCAGGCGTCAAAACTGGGAAGTTTCCTAAGCCCCGTAAAATATCGGCAAGGGTAACCGTATGGCGGGCCGAGGATATCCAATTGCTTCTGCAAAAGATCGAGCAGGGTAATACCTAGCCTCTGCACACTAAAGGTGCAGGTTTAGTCCACAGCGATACTGTGGCGCCCGTACCACCTCCCCAACAACCTCAAAATCGACCCTTTGCCGCTGACACCGCCGGAGAGCCTTCAGCCTCCGATTGCGGACCCGCGACCAAGGGTATCCTATGGAGATCGTAATGACTGCTCTAAAGCAGCAACTGACTATCCGATGGTGGGCCATCAAAAATCGTCGTCGTCTAGCGCAGACAGTTCGCAACCGTCTGCCTAAGTCAGATTTCGACGCAAATCGCATACGACGGGAGCAAACCCGTCGTATAACTCTCCTGCCCGACTGCAAAGCGGCGTTCCACCACACATTACCGAGCCTTAGTTGGTCTCGCCGTACGGCGGCGTGCCGTTACGAATGGGCTCGACTTCAGCTCTTCATGGCATTCGTGGTACTTCCGCTCCTCCAGCGCTGCGACACCCAATTCTTTCATGTGATATTGGCGGACAAGCGTTGGCGAATTCCTTCATCCTTAGCTACGCGGAAATGCTTTGACCGTCCTCGTCGAAAGGTACGCTCCTCAGTTCAAAGGCTTCGCGATCAAGGCGAGAAGCCCATCTTTGTCGCGGCATATGAACTCTCCGGCGACAGAAGTCTGACAGGCAACTACGCCTTCGAACCCCATGTGCATCTACTGATCGGCGGCGTTGCTCAAGAAGCTCTGAAGCACGCATTCCATGTTCGGCTGCCCATTTCCATGCGGGGGCGAGATAAGCCGCTCAAGATTTTGCCAGCACCAAAGTCCGAGCTTGGAAATTTGCTTGGTTATCTTACGAAAATGAAGGCCCAGGATCGGGTCCAATATTTGGGCTCAAACGGTCGGCCCAACCGAACTTCCAATCGGATGCCCGCGGCGCAGTTCGCCGAATGGCTTCGCTGCATGACTACCATGCCCATTACGCAAGCGATCCAGTTCGGCGGCTTCGCCGAGCCTATCACATCGCGCTTTGTTCACGCCGAAATGGCAACCATCATCGGAGATATGCAATGAAGAAGCCCACGAAATCCCCTGCAGAACGTTCTACGACCCATAAAGATGCCGGAAAGAAGGGTGTCAGCGGCAAAGGGTCGCCAACTGCACCTACTCATCCAGCTGCCAACACTGGCAGTGTAGGAAAGTTGGGGCTAAACCCAAATTCTGCGAAATGGATCGAGAGAGTCGGGCCCAACACCGGTCCTCATCGGCCCGGCAAATCCCCAGCGCCGTCGGCAATTGCCGGAGTGAGTGATGCGGGTCAGACAAAATTGCCGGCTGTCTCAGACCTGAACGTTTCAATTCTCACTGGCGACGATGGAGACGTCTACCACCGCTTCGAAGCTCTGGGCCGAGCAGTGGTCATTTCAAGCAAGATGGTTGTTGAAAATCGTCTGCAGATCATGGGCGCCCTCCGTCGTATCGGCATCTTAGCCGTTTCACCGGCGATTAAAAATGAGATCAGCCAGCGAATCGAGTCGGCTGAACACGACGTGAAGACCATTGTGGCAACACGTGTCGGCTTCGAAAAAACCGACATCCCCCGGTACTTCGTCTACGGCGACGGGACTGTAATTTCGCCAGATCCCGAGCTTCGTGTCATTTCATTGGTCGAAGATCGGGGCCGGTTCCGGAGTAGTGGCGAGCTATCAAACTACGAAGAGGGGATTGCAAAAGTCATTCGCGAGCAGCCCGTGCCAGTCACTCTGTTCTTCTACGCCCTTATACAGGTTTTGAAGCCCTTTGTGTCTGCTACGCGGTACAAAGCAGAGAATATGGTGCTTGAGCTTGTCGGAGACACGAGCACCTTCAAATCCGCACTAACCTGCACCCTTGCAGGGACTGTTTGGGGCGAAGGCCACTCTCCAGAAGGCTATGCGCGGAGCTGGAACATGTCCGATCAAGCGATTGAGGACCTCTTCGTCGCCTTCAATGATCATCTGCTTATTCTTGATGAAGCCACACTCGCCCATGCGAACGAAAAATCGCGGGCTGACAAAATCTTGAACGCCGTCCATCGACTGTCATCGGGCCAAGGGAGAGCTCGACCCGGCGATGCTATCGAGGGCCATTCGGTCACAATGTTGTCAAACTCCAATCAACCGATGAGGTCGATACTGTCAGTAACAACAACCGAGGAAGTGCGGCGAGCGCTGGAGGTTCGTCTAATCTCGTTTCAGCTTGCAAACAAAGAGGCTAGCTTCTTTCACGGCCCGCCGGCCGGCTATTCGTCCGTTCGTGATGCGATGCATAAGCTCTTTGCGACGACAAAGGAGAATTACGGTCTTCTGGCCCGAAAGTTCATTTTGAACGTCCTAACTTGCGCACAGCAAGACAGTGGCTCTCTCATTCGGACCATCGAGAAGTCGATTGCCAAATTTCTGCAGGGCATCAACTTAGAGGATGAGGTCTCACACCGGAGAGTCCAGCCGTTTGCGCTCGCCTACGCTGCTTCGGTTGTCGCCTTTAACACTGGCACGCTAAGGAAGAAGCACTGGGGCAAGGTTAAACGCAGCATCAAGCAAGCGTGGGCTGAGTACGGTGCCGCTAACTCCGGTGTCGCAGGCGATCCACGTATCATTGCCTATATGAACGATACATCTAAATGGTTTGTTGACGCTCGAGAGGGCGCTAAGCCCCAGATATCCGACTTAAATTTCAGGAAGGTTGCCGGAATTTTCTATCTCGGGAAAGATAAGTCCTTGCGCTTGGCAGTACCAAACGCCGCGATCTCAAACATGAAGATGTCGGCGGCTGCGCTGAAACAACTCAAGAAGGAAGGCGTGCTTCGAGCTGGCAAGAGCCTGCAGACAAAACTGGCATTGCGGCACGTCAATGACAAAAACAAAACCGACGTTTTTTACGTGTTCAAAGTACTTGAAATCCCTGCCCCGACGAGGCTTTTTCGTGATCCTGGATCCAGTAAATTGAAACAGCCATAAGCTCGCTTTGCTAGCACCCCCGAAGAAATAGCTAGCCTGTCGATCAACTAGCGTTACCGGACGAGCGCCCCAGCGGGCGCTCTTCTGCCTTTTAGGACTCCACCTGCAGCGTCGAGCAAAACAGCGTTCCCGCCGGGAGCGCAAGGAGGTGGCAGTCGCATATTACCACCAGGAGTTGCGAATTCGAGCAACTTCTGATATACCTATTGAGCGTCGATTTGCTCGGCGAGCTAACGAGGGGCTTCGGCCCCTCTTCATTTCGGAGATACAAATGACCGCCACTGCCACAGCCGCCAACGGCATCAGCCTGCCACACCCAATCATCATTCTTGGCCGTGACGACAACGGCAAAGCCCACGCCTCATTCTTCCCGGCGACCGATGCCCAACCCGCATCCCGTGCAGCAAGCCTGATGGGCATGCTTGCTCTTCCTGCTGATAACGACGCGGTGCGCTCGCTGTTACCGAAACTGCCAAAGGGAAAGCTGTTCGACAGCGGGAAGGCCTTCGTGCCCTTTGTGAAGCAGGACCTCTATAAGCAAATTGCCGCTCACCTGCCCGAGGCCGATCGAGCCAAGGCGGAAGAAGTGCGAGCTGCCCCTGCTGATGTTTCGCAACAGGGACATTCCGCGGCACCGAGCAATGTACCGGATGATTGGGGCAAGATCGTCGTCGGCAGCTTGGTGCTCGCGACCGAGGATCCGCTCGAAGGCTGGTTTGAAGCGACCGTCGTCGAACTGAAACCGGACAATGTTCTGCGGCTGCAGTGGCGGCACTACCTCGACCTGCCGCCGTTCAACCGCCGGCTTGAAGACGTGGCCCTGCTGCATCCGTCGATGAAACTGTGAGGTCGGCCGATGCGGAGCCTCGCTGTGACTTCATCTCCTGATCAACAGGCGGCCGTCGAAAGGACGGCCACCATCCGCGCCCTCAATGACACCGTCAGGCGCAATCCGACGGTCGGCAGGGCTTTCATCACCCCGGCCGTTTGCGCTCTGCCTCACGATCAGCGCTTGGCCCTGCTGCGGGCTGTCGTGGGCTTCACCGCATTTGATGCAGGCAACGATCCCCACAACGAGCACGATTTCGGCGCCATCGAGCTGGATGGCGTCAGTTACTTCTGGAAGATCGACTACTTCGACCAAGTCTATGACATGGGATCACCCGACCCGGCGAATCCGCACGTCACCCGCCGCGTGCTGACGATCATGCGTGCGGACGAATACTGATGCTTGAGATCAACTCAAACCCGGCATCACCGCCCCGGCTTGCGTCCAGCGGGCAACGAACTCGGCGGCGCTTCACCTGCGGCCGGCATCACGAAAAGCTCAGCGATATCGACCGCAAGTGCAGCCGCTATCCGGTCAAGGAGATCGATCGACGCGTTGAAATCGCCGCGCTCGATGCCGCTGATGGTCGTGCGATCGACACCAGCATCTACGGCAAGGTTCTCCTGCGTCACCTTCTTATCGGCACGCACTTTCCGAAGATTCCATGCAAGGCGATCGCGAGTATCCATGGCCGCATGGCGACCACCTTGAAGGCTCGTAATCCATCGGATATATCCAACATATTTCAATTTCGGCGCGAGGTTTGCGCCGCTGGGGACACAGAATGAAAATAGCAGTCGGAATTATTGGAATCTTCTTGGGCCTGCTTGTGCTGATGCAGTCATGCGCGGTCACGGCCGGCAGCGGCTTACTTCAGGACAAGGCGACCGGAGGAGCCGGGGCAATCGGGATGTTAGTAGGCTTGCTGTTCTTCATCGCAGGGGCGTTCTCGTTTGCCCTGCCGCTGGTTGGCGCAATCATGTTCGCGCTGGCCGCCGCCTTCGCGTTCATCGCCTCGACATCCGGCAGCTTCAGCGACATTTCTATCTGGGGCTTTATCGCCTTGGTGCTGGCAGTGATGTCATTTTTCACGTGGCGGTCTGGCAGGAAAGGGCAGGCTGCATGATCATGCACAAAGGAAACCGATTGACGACCTGGCTCACGATGGGCGCGTGCTTCATCAGCGGGCCGGCCTTCTGCGAAGAGAGAACCTATTATCAAGGCGCCTCGTGGACGATTCAGATGGTGCAAGGGGCCGCGGACAGCACGTCCGGTGGTCATACCTACTGCGAAGTGAAGACTACATCATTTGAACCGCGATCCGTCGCGATTCAGTTTTCCCCGGCAAAAGAAGCGGGCACTTATCGAACGATAATCAAGCTTCGTAAGCTGGGATGGCAGCTGCCGGTCGGCGCCACAGCCAAGGTTAAGGTGGGAACCCTCTTCAAATTCACCAGTGCCGGCCAGATCATCGAAGGCCCGCCCATGACGTTCACGGTTGAAAGCGTTGACACGATGGCTACGCTTGTCGCCGATTATGATCCCAACTGGTTGACAGAAATGGGTAACGCCTTGATCAACGGCGTGTTCGTTCGAACGAAGTACAGTTCAGCCTTATCGTTTGCGTTTGTTGACGGCAACGAACCGGCATGGAATCCGGCCTCATTCGAAAGGTTCGAGCAAAATATATCCTTCAACGCGTACCAGCAGTGCCTTTCCGATCTGAGCCAGATGGCAGCGGAGCCGGCGCAAGGTGGCAGCGCGCCAATGAGCAGCACATCGCCATTAAAGCCCCAAGCGCCGCTTGACACCAACGCTTCCTCACGCCCACCGATCGTCAACAGCCTGCCGGCCGATCAAGCAGAACCGGCCGCTCCGTCCGGCACATGGCGTTTTGCTGCCCAGGACGAAGACTGGGGAGCGACGTGCTTCGTCGAGACCGAGAACGGCAATATCAAAGTTGGCTTCATGGCCTCTCCCGGTGAACATATCGTTGGGTATGTCGAAGGTGTCTTTCAGGGCGAAACCAGAGCGACGTGGCATGTAGATGACAAGCCAGCGTATGTGTCCGACGGAGGTCAGAGTGACTATTTCGGCTGGCACGAGTTCGACCAGTTGCCGGTGGACTTGCTGGAGCAAATTTCCGATGGCAACGAACTGGCTATCACGGGGATGACAGGCGAGCGCGTCGTTGTCGGTCTCGCAGGGGCTATTAGAGCGGTGTCCAATTTCAAGGCCTGTCTCGACAAACCAAAGGCAGACTCTCCCGCGGCGTCATCGCCAGCCCAGCCTAACTGAAAACCATCGACATAACCCGTAGCTTCGATAACGGCGCCTATTTCTTTTTGGAGGTTAAGTTGGCCCTCGCATATGACCCACGCAATGGCTCCCGCACTGCTGATATGTTGAAGTTCTTTCTGATGATTGCGCATAGTGCGATGGCGGGAGTGTTCCCGGGATTCAGTAACATACGCCGCTCGGCGCTGCTTTCTCCCAGATCCTCGGTAACGATCTGATACATATCTTCGATCTCCATCCTCGGAATTGGCTTGTGGAGCTTTCCATCCTCATATGCGAGACGCTGAGCCTCCTGATACCTCCGATAGGCCTCATTCACGCTGGCAATAGACAGCGCTTCGGAAGAAATGTCATTTCGAACAAACTCCATGCAACCACGCGGATAGTGATCGCCCAGAGCATCAATGACATCGCCTGCCTTCTTGAAAACCTCAATTGCAAAAGCGTCGCTCGCACCCGAGAATGCGGCGTGGCCGTATTTTTGTATCATGTCGTACGCGGCTTTCAGAGCGGCCTCCTCGTCTCCTGCCTGAAGCTTCGCGTTAATTTCCTTCGCTTCATCTATGTGATCTGTGAAAATCGCGTGGGCGTAAGGGTTGGTGCTTGCAACGTCATTCATGAACTCCTCGAACGACCCCGGCGTCGCATCCTGTGCAACCGCTCCTGATGCGAGAAACCCGACGCCCGCGCATAACGATAAGAAATTTCTCAAAGTCATCCCCACTCTGCACGTCCTAATACTACCTGTCAGTCCATCGTGTCGCCGCCGCCGTCAATCTCGTACTTTACATAACGTCCGCACGGTCGAAATCTCTGGTAGAATACATTATTCTGGTTTGATCGGCGGCCCTGATGGGATCGAACATCGACAACTCGGGAGACCTAGGCCAACCACCTCGCCGTTCGGAGGAGCTTCCTCGACTGCCAACTCTTCCGGTCAGTCATCAGGCGCTGACTAGCTTCAACCTGCTTCCGATCGGGAGTTCCACACCCGATGGAAGCCAAAGCGATTATTTCAGCTGGCATTAGTTCGGTCAGCTAACGATGGAATTGCTGGAGCAAACAGTGCAAGGCAAGGAGCTAGCCATCACCGGCGCAAAGGGTGAACGCGTGGCCGTCAGCCTCGCAGGCGCCGCCGGCCCGATATCCAGATTCAAAGCATGCTTCAATCAGCCCTAATCCTTCGGCCTTTGTCGACTGAGGACGGCATTCGCCCCATCATGAATCGGCCTCATTCACTGCTAATGCAGCTATTTATTACTTCCGACCCGCATACAAAAGTCCAAGCATTAATACCAATTGAGTACTGAAATTGCCGCTTCTACTCTTGCGGGTATTTTAATTGTATATATGCTATCGATCTTCACAGTTTATAATTATCTTCCGAGGGGAATATTTAATGAAACGCGTATCTCGCCTGAAGATACTTGGTAGCGCGCCGATCGCCATCGAGGTGGCCGCATGCGCAGCGTTTAACCAAGGATGTGCAGTTGAATCCTCGCTCAGCGATTGAGTACGAGAGGAGTTCGAGCGCTTAGTTGGAGCCAGTTCCTTCCGCGCGCTATCAAGACTACCAGAACACCGCCTGACAGATACCTAATGTGGAGCTTGATCGCACATGACACGAGTGCTCAAGATCATACGCCAACGCGTCCAGGAATACCTGAACCTCCCCAACGTTGTGGTGCACAACCCGGACCTCACCGGTCAAGCCGTGCGATGGCAATCGTCGCGATATTCCAAACCCCTAATGCCGTTCAAAGAAGCGGCTGTCTTGTCTCGGTCCCATTCCACCCGCCGTCGCAGCCTCCGCTCACGACCGCGGCTCGGGCGGCTCATATACGCTTGTTGCTCTACCCGTTCCAGCGCGCTGCATGATTGCACTACCTAGAATGGGCTGAGTGACAGTTTTAAGCAATATAGCACCCCTAAAAGTTGCTGTGGCATTAGTTCGATTCCAATTGAGGAGTGGGGAAGATGATCCAAAAATCCGCTGCAGTGTTATGTTTATCCATAGGCATATTTTGGGGCGCAGAAGCCTCCGGGCAAGACGACATCTTTCAAATCTATGACTTGCAAGATACCACGGGATACGACCTCGGTAGGGGATTTGATGTTCTAACTGCCTCACCGAGAGGGCAATGTGTAGTAGTTGGCGCTATCGAGGACCATGTCGAGTTTGGCCCAGTCGGTGTGAATTTTCGATCCTACAGAATCGAAAACTCCCAACAGCTGGATAAAGTCCTCGGAATCTCGGCGTCCGCGTCGATCAAATTTGGGGTCGGAAGCGCTAATGCGTCAGCATCTTATTCCTCCTCAGTATCGTTGAGCAGCTACACCCTAAATTACGTGGTCGAAGCTTCCGTTAGGCGTAAAGGAAAGAGTGTTCAGGTTCAGGATCTCCAGGAACGCTACAAGAAACTCCTCTTTTCGGGCAATCCCAATGCGTATCGCCGCTTTCGGGCTATTTGTGGCGACGGATACATTTCGGAGATGCCGGTCGGGGGCGATTTCAAGGCTGTGATCCAGATCACGACCTCCTCCCAAAAAGAGTCAGAGCAAGTTGCGGCATCAATGGGCGGCTCCTATTCTATTTTCTCTGGCGCGGCGTCTTTTTCCAGTGCAGTGAAAAAGGTATCTGAAACGAACGAGGTGCGGATTTGGAGTTTTCGCCGAGGGGGCGAGGGCCCCGTTCCTATCACAGCCGATGATATCGCCAGCAACGCTGCCAATTTGCCGGTGTCTGTCAAAGACGCGCCTGCCCCAGTTCAGATCGCCGTTATCAATTACATCGGAGTTGTCGACGACCCGATGCTTCCGATGGCGACATTCACCGAGCGCGCCGCGAAAATCAATCTGCTCGGCTCCCTCTCGGCAAAAGCTCGGGATCAATCCGCGGACGCACGATACATCCTTGATCATCCAAACCAATTTTTTGGTCAACCATCCGACTTGTTCGAACTGAACGCCGAACTGGCGGCACTAAATGATTTCAGAAAGCTGGTCAGCGCGAGGGCCGACGAATGCGTGAACTCCGAGGGGTATTGCATGACTGACGATTTGACAGTGCCATTGCCAATTGCTCGACCGGCAAGGAGGTGAGCCATGAGAAAGCCACACTTTATGATTGCTTTGGCCGGAATACTGGCCATTTCCTCCCCTGTTCACGCCGGTGGCTTCATTGGCGATATTGTCAAGGGAGCAACAGGCGGTGCAGTAGACCTCGACAACGGAGAGGTGTGCGCGGTTAACCAGTGTATCAATTCAAAGGGCGAAACGCGCACGAAGAGCGTAGATGAAGTGCTTGACGACAACTTGGGGCGTGTGCCGGGGTATCAGCTTCTTTCTGAGGCTGATAAGCAAAATATCCGCACTGCCGCTAAGGTAGGGGCGGTCATTGCTGTTGCCACGTCCGATCCGGTAACTGGGGGATTAGTGATTTCGATCATCTCCGGGGATCAGAAGGAAGAAGTTCCCGTACCCACCTACAAGCCGAATCCTCCGGCCACTCAAGTATCGTATAAACTCTCGGCCGATTGTATAGTAAAGCGAGGTGAAAACAATTTCACAGTTGCTTTCAAAGAAGACAATCAAGATGCTGCGAAAGTTAAGGTTGGCGACACGATCTCGGTTGTCTCGACTTCCTGTCCTTCGTTTGAAGGATCTGTGACTTCCGTGGAGATGAAGGCAACCTCGGAGCTCACCGCAGTTCCTTCTGGCAGGGGGTTTAAATGGATGCTCTTGGGAGAGCTGAATTCCTAATTCCGTTGCCACCAAATGTTTGAGGGCTTTGCTCCGGCGACAGGGTCGAGGAGGTTCAGATGTGGAGCAGGCTTCTTTTGCTTTGGGTCGTATTGGTTGGCGGAGTAATGCCGGCCCGATGCGAACCGTATTTAATCGAGGTACTCACGACGGCATATGGTGACGGTCAGGGGCACACGTGTACCCCCGATATCTCAATCTGCAATGGCTTGGCGAAGTGCAGTTTTCTCGTTGAGGATAGCCTTTGCTCACTTGGTTCCGACGCCGGATCTGCACGCAACCTCGAGGTTATATTTTCGTGTGGAGTGCCTCTCCAGGATAAAGGTGTAGCAGCAGCCAAAGGCACCCGCATAACGCTTGATTGTCAGCCACACTAATGTTTCGAACACAAAGTTCCATCCTACTCTCTAGAAACGCGATCAAAGGGGCAGCGGGCTGCCCCGTTTAATCATTCTTAAAGGTTGGCATGCGGTTACGCCGTAAACTGAAAATTGAAGAGTATGTCGGAGGATTTCGGCGCGCGAGCCTCTCCAGTCCGATTGCCAAGGCATTCGCCGCTAAATCTGTCGCCAAAGGAGCCCGAACTGGACAACTGAGGCGGCGGCAAAATTCAGAACTTTCGCCTTACGAAACTAAGTCCCACAAATCGTCATGGCTTGTGCTCATGCCTTCCTTGATGCGCTTCATCCTGCCACGATGCGAGAGTTGAGGGATATACAGAATGCCGTTACGTCCGGGAGCCTCGATAACGATGCCGTACTTTTTCATGTATTGTAATATTTTATCAGCAGCAGCTTTATCCCAAAAACCTGAAGAGCCGCGCAGAAGCGCGTCTTCCTTTCGACCTCTTCCTCGCTGAAAAAAAAGCTTCTGTATTATCACTAGCAGCGTTTTATGCTGATCGGACAGCGGTAATTTACTTATCCTTGCGGAATTTTCTAAATCGAGAAATCGGCCGAAGACGCAAGTCTTTTCGAAACTCGGTGGCATAGCTTCTTTGGACGCCACACCGGAAACCTGATCGAAATCGCACTCGGCGAATTTACAGTTTCGCAGATTTGAATCTTCCAAGTCTAGAGCGCGTATAAAACTGTCGACTAAGATCAGACCATCGACGGTCTTCCCAGCGAGATCGAGCGTATCGAGAAATGCATTTGAAATGGTGACACCTGAAAAATCGTGGCGCTCTTCGTCTCGAGAAAGTTCAGAACAAACCAAATCCGCCGACACTTGCGAGTTCCCGTGAATTTCGCACTGGCGTGCAAATTTACGAGCATCACTCCAGTTAGAGATTTTAGTTCCGACGATCTTAGCGCCAAATGCTCCGACAGATTTCTCCCAGCGTTTTTTTTGAAGCGATTTATCGCCTGAAAAAATTGCCTGAAGCAATGAAATAC
The DNA here is from genome assembly GCF_002914525.1 of Rhizobium hidalgonense. Taxonomy (GTDB): domain Bacteria; phylum Pseudomonadota; class Alphaproteobacteria; order Rhizobiales; family Rhizobiaceae; genus Rhizobium; species Rhizobium hidalgonense. The sequence continues at coordinate 56,035 of NZ_LODW01000061.1, forward strand.
CCTTTAGGCCGCTTTTCGCATAGTCATCAATAAACACCCTGTTCGGATTGCCAGAGCCCACTCGCCCTAGGTATGGCAACCTCTGCAGAATGATTGCAGATTCGTCGAGTGGCGTATGACCGGATACCTCGAAGAAAGCCTCATTGATCTCGTGAGGACTGAGTTCTTCGTCGCCGGCTTTTTCCCGCGTACGCTCCGCTAAGTTGAGGAGCACGTCCTTCAAAATTTGTTTATCTATAGAAGTATGGATCCGCTTCTCTCTGGCACAAACCGCGTCCAAAAAATGTTCGAAGAAGCTGACCTCTCCATTTGCCCCTTCGATGACCTCCTCCAACGCCTTATCCTCTAATCGCGTGAAAAGCTGGCAGATGAGGGGCTTGCGGGGCATCCAGTCGGGCACTGATCCCAGCTTCGTGTTCGAAGCAACATACTCTCTCAACTCTTCTTCCGAGAATTCTTCTGGACATTCAAGTATCGTCGCGTCTCTCAGATTTAGGCAATCGAACATTTCGTCTTCAGACGAAAAATAGTGCTCTCTTCCGGTAATTAGAACGCCGGCTTTGGTGCATCGCTGTATTAGATCTCGCACTCCAACCAGGCTCTTCTTTCTGATTTCTCGGAGGCGAGCTGCTTCGCCGGTCCAAGATTGCGATCCGATTTCATCAAAACCATCCAATAGCAGACGCACACGCCCCGCCCCAGCCAGCTTGACCAAATTGTCTGCATATTGGCTAAGGCCAAGGCTTCTCAAATGGTTTCTAATGATGAGGTCAAAGGTTTGGAGACCCCAGTTTTCTCGGAGATTGATAGCTAAAGTAGGCGTAAATGGACTGGCGGTTACAAGATGCGCGAAGACTTCTTTGATGCATCTTGACTTCCCGCTGCCAAATTCACCGAGGAGAACAACCTTCCGACCGCTTGAAACAAGCTGTGCGACGCCCTCAACATCGTATGTTGCGGAATTGGAGGGCGCTATATAATTGATTGCGGTATAGCCGGAGGGGTCAGGCGAACCCGTTTCAGGATCGACTGCACTGCCAAATTCTCGCGAACTTCGGATAAACGCGTATTGACGCGTACCAATAAAGTGCTCTGAAAATTCGTCGATGCTCATCACGACAACGTGTTGCGCCGCGCCCGTTGCCTTCAGAGAAGTAGTTTCGTGTTCGGTGATGAAGTAGCATTTAGTGAAAATTTGATTAGCGAAGTTCGCGAGGCGGATCGAACTCAATTTTGAGACGTCCGTCCGCAGCTTGGTTAGGTTTTGCTCTTTTGTAATTTCTATAACGACCATTTCGTCGGTAGATACGCGAATGACCCCATCGCAACGTACGCCGTGTATATCTTCGGCACGACAAGGGGCATTCCAGTGCATCTCTGCGATCCGACGTACTTGATCCTCAACTTCCTGCCACCTCATTTGTGACTTTCCTATCTAACTGAAATCGAATCGCTTTGCGGGCAAATGACCATGTGAAGATATCCTGTTAGTTGCGGTGCGCAACTGCCTAAGGGCACGGGCGAGGTTTCGCACTTTAGGGTATAGCCGGTTGCGACAGTTCGCATGTGACGCAACTGCCCGCCACATCAGTCTTGACGTCGACTATTTGTGACAGGGTAGCCTCGGGCCTAAAGCTTGAGGTGACATATGACAAAAATTGGCTACGCCCGGGTCAGCACAATCGAACAGGATTTTGAAATTCAGCGGCAACGTCTGCAGTCTGAGGGGTGCGTGATTGTACGCGCGGAGAAGGTTTCAGGCGCCAGCCGCGAGGGGCGAACGGAACTCGCGACCATCATCGAGTTTTTGCGCGAAGGTGATGAGTTGGTCGTCACGCGGCTGGATCGTCTCGGGCGAGACACGCGCGACGTCCTCAACATCGTGCATGAGTGCGAGCAGCGTGGCGCTTTCGTCACGATCCTTGATCCGCACGTTTCGACGCGCGGTGAACTGGGGCATGTCATAGTCACGGTCCTTGGGATGGTCGCTCAAATGGAACGTCGCTTCATAAAGGAACGCCAGCGCGAAGGAATCGCGCGCGCTAAGGCCGCAGGCAGCTATAAGGGCGGCAAGGCACGGCTCGATTACGCGCTAGTACAGAGGCTTAAAGGCCAAGGACTAGGGGCGTCTGCAATCGCGAAAGTAGCAAATTGTTCTCGGATGCAGGTTTACCGCATTTTGACGGCGAGCGTCGAAAAAAATGCACCTGACGTGGATTGTTAAATCTGACCTTTAGATTCGACCGCCTTACTCGCAACCTCTCCCCGCAAAATCCCATTAACAGTCCAATAATCAAGCAATCCGTTCGCTGGTCGCCCCAGTACCACCTGCGCCTGCCGGACCGCGGCTCGAGTAAGATGGCCGACAATACCATCAATCGGTCCCTTGTAATAGCCAATCCGATGTAGCTCCGATTGGACGGCAACTACCTCATCCAACCCATATTTGATAGGTATGTTGCAACCTGTTCGACCGGTAGCAACGTCCACATATCTCTGCGAGTGCTTCGCACAGCCGCCATTCACATATCCCGAGATCAGAATCCTGCGATCAGCTACCGTGGGCCTCCCATCAAGCCCCACTTCGGCTCCACGCACGGTATATGTAAGCCTGACGCTACCCACGACCACGTCGGTCGTTCGGCCTGTTAACAGAAATGATATGACGTCGTCCTTGACTGGTAAATTGACGTACAGTTCCTGGCCCAGTCGCAGAGTAGTCGTGAAAGGGGTTATCGTATAATCCTGATCAATAATTGTGGAATCAACGCGAACTAATCTTGGATCAAGATACTGTATTTTGGAGCCTGGATAACTTTTCTGAACTTCACTGATTACTTCTTTGTCCGCTAGCGTTGAAGAGAGCGCTGGGGTGACCTTTAGACTTAAAGTCGCTGAATGAGCGCCGTGGACCCTGCTGTCATAAACAAGACTCAGGCTATCCTGATCAATTCGCAGCGCCGTCGGAGCAACATAAAGAAATCCGAAGCTGTCTTTATAGACTGCGAATTGCTGAACTTCCGGGAAGGAAACCGGCTCGAAGAAGTTAATGCTTTGAATGGGCGGGGGACCCGCCCCCGCATCCTGCGCCCGAGCAAATCCAGCGCTTTGAGCAAGTGCAACCGCTAGGATAGTCGCGAATATGCACGGAAAGAGACCAAGGTTTTTCATCATCATTTTCCAATCGCCTCACAGCCGACGGCAGAGCCATTTTCTAAAGTGACGAACACTGTTGAGGATGAGGATTCGCAGAGGTTTCCGAAGGAAAGTCTGCCTTGAAAGTAATCCTCTCGTGGTCTCGCCGGCGGCGGCTCTAGCGGCATATCAATCTGCATATTCCCCGAAAGGTCGTGAGTTAGTCTCACTCCATCCTTAGCAGCATAGATAAAAGTGGGCGCCGACTTTACATAGCGCTCGATTGCAGACCGTAGATCCGCCATATCGACCCTATATTCTTCGGCGTAGCGCTGATTTATCGAACCGAAGATAACTTCTACGGCTCCGTCAACAGGAATCTGGCCAAAGCTTTGGAGATCGACTGGAAGCCGCTTTAGCCATGTTGGATCGACGGAAGACGGAATTCCTTCAGCAATGGGCAGTTTATAGCTAAACAGTATCCCCCAGTCGCGCTTGCCGTATAACAAATCCAGCAGGGCGTCTTTCTCTAGGTTCGCAAACGACATCTCGACGACCGTGGTAGCCCCAACTGTGATTGGTGTTGCGGCAATGTTATCGCCATAGGAGATCTCCCCACTCGGCGATAATTCGAAGGGAAAGCCCGAGGCGCTGACTCCAGGCCACGTTGAAAACGCTTTAACTCCTTCCGACTTCAATTTCGAAACCGTGCTTTCCTGAGCGGGTGTTAGCGCCCATTTCACAGTCGGAGCAATGGTCAGATTGTAAAGGCCAAATGATGCGCTTTTGACAAATACGTTTATCACATCGTTTTTGTTGTCATTTTTCACGATGGTGGGGTTCAGCGGAAAGAACAGAAGCTCGCCATTCTTTTGCTTGAAAGTGACAACGTCATCGTTGAGCTTCTGCGGAGCATCCGCTCGCACAGAACCGAAACTTAATATTGCAAGTAAAAGGGCAAGAGAAACAGGCATACTTCTCATTTTCTTTACCTCTCTACTTCCCCTGGATGCATTCATATTTGAAGTTAGCAGCGGATTCCGTGGCGTTGCCAAGCGCAATCTTTTGGAGGTCGAGATTGGGCAGAAGCCCGATTGCTTGATAGAGACTATTTCTTTCCTCTCTCGTCTTTTGCTCGCACTGATCTTTGATAACCTTGTACCTCGCCGCAGCTCCTGCGAGGTCAGCCTCATCAATACAACCGGGTCCAGCTACGCCCTGAGCGACGAATAGTTTGGGGAACTTTCCGCACATTCCCTGGAAGGCCATTCCAACTGCAAAACTTTTTTTCCCGATTACTTGCCTATCAATCGTGAAAGTGAAATCCTTTTGCTCCTCAAGCCTTTGATACGACCATGCCCCAGAGAATGACCATCCGAAGAATGACCCGCTTGGGTTAGGAGCTCCCGGCGGCGGCGACGCGGTCAGGGTGGGCTTAAATATACCCTCTCCATTTATTTGGGCCTTCACCAGTGTGTTGTAGATCGTTTCGAATTGGTCTGAATCACTCTCAAAACCTCCTTCGATGATATTCATCTTTACAGCGCCCGATTCCTTGAGCTTTTGAAGGTCAACAGCGTGTCGACCCTTGAACGCAAACCATCCGCCGCCTGCCTCTTCGTGAATGTGCTCGTATAGCCTCTTCCAGTTCACTGTTATTTCTGCCTTCACACGCGTCCGAATCCCAGACACGACATAGCGGTAACGTACTCCAAAGTTGGAGGCATCCTCTCCGCCGTTTGTGGCGAATACGGCGCCAGCGTCGGGGGTTAAGGAGACTGCAAATGCCTGATAGGCGCCCACCTGCGCCCCGAGCGCTGTTGACGCAACCGACGGATCGTTAATTACAGTGATCGTGTTTCCGTCTTGCACGACCACACCATCAAGATCCTCAATCACCACAGTATCCGACTCAGACGCCACGGCCTTCGCGGCATCCTTGGGAACGGCCGGGTCTTCTTGAGCAGCCTTGGTTTCCTCGCGAATAATTTTGGTCTTAACCTGTGTTGAAGCTTGCTTGTCAAAGAGAGCTGATCCGAGAATTAGGTCCATATATGCGCTGTCTGGTGCGATTACCGCCACACGAGCGTTTGGGTTCTGCTCCTTGATTTTGCTCCACTCCTGTGGAAGCTCATTTTGATCAATGATAGCTCTAACTGAAACTGTCAGTGTGGCACCTAAACCTCCGGCTATACTAGGCTTTTTGATTCCAAAATGAGTTATGGAAAACACCGGTACTTTGTTGTCTTTGTCCTGGAAGGCGTATTCGAGACGCGTGGGTGGAGCCCAATATAAATTTTGATCGGTATTGTCCTGGTACAGCGTAATTGATTTTGGCTCCGGCAGACCTACAGCCTTAGTAAAGTCTGGCATTGCCTGAATGCTTCCGCCGGACATAGCAGTCAATGTCAGAACGAATGTGATAAAAAATGAACCGCGCATGAAGTATCCCCTCAGATTGTGCAACATCAAAGAGCATTGTTTCTAACTTATACGTGCTGATCGCACAAAACACAATTACAACCGAGTTGGTATTTTCGGCTGACGCTTTGCAGAAATATAATCCATACGAAGTATTCTTAAGGCACGGGAAGCAAGGGGGACCAGGATAAACTCGAGGTAACGGTTTCGATACCAAGAGCGTATGGAGAGAGGACCGTTACAATCGTCGCGACAGCGTGGTCGCACAAATTCGAGCGCCGATTTCTGAAGAAGGACCCATTGACCACAGCTGGACTGGGGCTTCTGGTTTTGCGAAAGCCACAACGGTCATTAATGCAGGGCCCATAGCCCTAACATGCTGATCCGGCGGATGTGTTTTGAATAGAGGCGTGCCATTATCGGCGGGATCGGCAGCTCGCGTGAATTCCAAATGCCGAACTGTTTTGTTCCTTCCAATGCGGTTTTTTTGTTCGCCTTTTGTTCCGTCGCGTGATAAGTTGTGCACTGGGGCAGCTCTTCGAAATTGCGGCGAAAATTACGGAACAACGATTGACCGAATCATCTACAAGAGCGGTTGCCTACTAATTGGCTCGACCTTTAAACATGTGGCTTTTGATATGAAAGTGATTAGTGACATCGTCGAAAACGAGCGAACTTGGTTGGACACGGCAGAGTCGATATCGCTCAATCTGAGCGAAATTTGGTCTGGAGACCTTCTAAAACCGGACGGAAAAATTGATGTATTCGATTTCTTTTCCGGATGCGGAGGGATGTCCGCTGGGTTCGCGTCTGTAAATCACGCATTTCCCGCCTATCGGTTGGCTATGGCCGTCGATCTGGATGACGATGCTAACGCGACCTATTGCACTAACCTTGGACTCAAGCCCCATAAAATAGATATTGCCCAGCTGGCCGAGGACTGCTCAGCTGCGAAGGAGCTCATCAATGAAGCTCGCCAATCGCAGAACTCGCCTTTTGTTATGATCGGGTGCGCTCCCTGCCAAGGGTTTTCGTCTCACCGAAATGCATCGGGAGAGGTTGATAAAAGGAATAGTCTCTTTACGTCATTTGCTCGGATCGCATGCGCTGCACAACCGGACGCAATCATAATCGAGAACGTCCCTGAGATCTTGACTGATCGATATTGGCCGTTAGTCGAAGCGTCGCGAGAAATGTTTGCGGCTAACGGATACTTCTCGCATCTCTCAGTTCATGACATGGCTGAATTCGGCGTCCCTCAGCACAGATATCGTGCTCTGTTGATCGCGATGAAGCGCCCATTCAAAGCGCCTCAGGGTTTTGTCTCCAGAGAACATTCCCGAACTGTCCGAGACGCTATCGGGAATCTGCCCTCGATTGTTCCTGGACACCCTTCGACTTCGGACCCAATGCATTTTACCGCGGGTCACAGACAAACCACGATTGACACTATCAAAAGGGTACCACTTAACGGTGGAAGTCGTCCGTTTGATGCCGGCCCCGACTGCCTACGGCGCGCTGCTAACAAAAGTGGCCGAGCAGCATACGAGGATGTCTATGGACGCCTGTGGTGGGATAAGCCAGCAATAACGATCACAGCATACGCGCGAAATCCGGCGAGCGGACGGTATGTGCATCCTGAACAACATCGAGGCCTTTCTGTCAGGGAGGCCGCTTTGCTACAAAGCTTCCCCCAGCACTTCTATTTCGAGGGAAGCTTCGACTCCAAATTTCGCCAAATTGGTAACGCTGTCCCGCCAGCTTTCTCGAGCTACCTCGCCAGCCACCTTTTGATTGAGATTCATCGGGATAGTTCGGTCACGGCCGCAAGTGATGGGATCAATGTACCTGTTGGGCCGACGTTCTCACGCCTGATACCGGCGCTAAAAGCTGGACACCGTAACCTTGAGACAAGCCTTCGCGCTAAGAAGCTGGTTGCATGAAAAAAACTGCTGTCGATCTATTTTGTGGGGCCGGCGGTCTATCTCGGGGTTTGGTCGCGGCCGGCTTTGATGTGAGAGCCGCTGTAGATAACTGGCCGAGAGCTATGGAGAGCTATCGAGCAAACTTCCCGAGTCATTCTCATCTATGCCGAGACGTCGCCGAACTGGACAAATTCAATTTTCGCCAGATGCGAGTACCGGCGCAGCTGGATTTGGTTGCCGGCGGCCCACCGTGCCAAGGCTTTTCCGTGCAACGAATTGGCAGTGATTTTGATGAGCGCAATCAGCTGATCCACGAGTTCGCGAGAGTGGTTTGTGAGCTGAGACCAAAGACGTTTCTGATGGAAAATGTCCCCGGTCTTTTGGGAAAACGAGGACGCCCTATAGCGGAGGGCTTCATCGAAAAAATGAAAGCGGCCGGCTATTCGGTAACACATCGAATTGTTGATGCTGCTTCGCTCGGCGTCCCGCAGGTTCGACGGCGCGTTTTCTTTGTTGGCTATCTTTCCCCAGAGAATGGCTTGTTTTCGTTCCCCCGGGAAACGACAGCCAAGCCTCTGTCGGTAGCAGATGCTATTGCTGATTTAACGTCACCGCCTGCAGATTTTCTCCCTGCCCGAGGAGACCCGCTGCACCGCCGCACAAAAATGTCCTCCAAGAATCTGGAAAGACTCACTTTAATACCGCCCGGTGGAGGGTTCGAAGACCTCCCCGTTGAGCTTAGGGTGAATTGCCACAAAGATGGCGCAGACAAAATTGGTCACCGTAACGTTTATGGGAGGCTTGATCCCGATAAGCCAGCCGTCACCATCACAGCTAGGTTTGATAGTTTTACTCGGGGAAAATTTGCCCACCCAGTTGAAAATCGCAATATAACTCTCCGAGAAGGCGCTCGCCTACAAAGCTTTCCAGATTCTCACGTATTTCTTGGAACGCAGGAGGAAATAGCAGCTCAGATTGGAAACTCAGTTCCACCTAGGGTCGCGGAGGCATTCGGCCGATCGCTTCTGGATCTCATCGAGAAGCTTGACCGGCGGGAACGGAGGGAAACTCGCGAGCAAAGCGCAACTGCTTAAACGCATAGCTGAAACTTAACTAACTGCTGGGACAATAGCGGTAGTATCAGTCATCTGAGAGCATCGCCTTGGTTTGGAGCACTTCATTTCGGTCAACGTTGCGTCTTCTGCGGCGATCAGAAGCTGTTGAAGATTTAGTCGATGTCTTCTTGTCAAGTGATGGTATGACGCCTGATCAAGTTCTCAAGCGCTTACCCTTCGATCGAAACCGCTCAAAGAATCCGGGGGCGACTGCTGATCCCAAACGTTACCGTGACGGAAGGCAGCTGCTTCGGACGATAGGTCTCATCTACGAAGACGAGGGCAAGCTCCTCCGCGTAACACCGCTTGGCAGAGCCGTTGAACGCTGGCGTCCCGTACTTTCTACTGGCAATGCGGCCGTGCTCGGTAGGCATGCCGCGCAAGCTTTGGCGGCTTGCCAGTTACGCAACCCAACGAGGGAAGGACATCGATACCACGAGGAAGTCGAGGTATTCCCGTTTGCATTTATATGGAGAGCAATGCTTCTCCTCGATGACTCGATTTCGTCGCCGGAATTGAACAGAGCGGTATTTCGGGTCCGGAATGAAAATGAGCTTCTATTGGCTGTGGAGAAGATAAGGGCGTACCGCTTTTCGGGCGACCTGAACGCCCTTGGGGACGAGGTGGAGACCAGCTCTGAGAAGAACGACCGCATACTAATATGGATGGCTTGGGCATCATTTGGCTGGACACTAATAATGGACAAAAGAGAAACAGCTAGCGAAAGCTATATAATCGCCCCAAAGGCGCGCCGTTTGATTGCAGACGCCGCAATGATACGCCACAAGCATCGAAACTTTAGAACTGAGCAGGACTATGTTCAGTTTATTTCGGAATGTGCGGGCCTTCCAGAGGATCTGAGATGACAGATTACGGTCCCGCGACTGAGAGGAACATTAAGCTCGTAATCGACGCCTGCGAACGATATGGCAGTTCCTCAATCATTGCTCTATCCGGCGTACCCGCAACTGGTAAGTCCTATATTGCTGCCATTGCCGCTCAACGTTTCGCCGGCGAGCCTACCCGAGTAAGAGAAATCCAATTTCATCCCTCGTTCTCGTACGAAGAGTTTGTCGAGGGGCTTAGACTCGGTCAGAATGGGGCAGTTGAACCACTCGACGGCGTGTTTCTCGAATGGAATGAGAGAGCCACTGATGATGGAAAGCTCAACTATGTGTTGCTGATTGAGGAGCTGACGAGGGCTAATCTTTCTTCCGTCCTTGGGGAGCTTCTTACCTACATCGAGCATAGAAACCGACAATTTCTGACGTCGTTCAGCCGGCGGCCTGTTAGAATTTCAAGCAAGTTAACAATAGTCGCAACCTTCAATCCCATCGATCGGTCGGCAATTGACATTGACGACGCGCTTCTGCGGCGTCTTCGTATTATCGACATGCCACCCGATGTGGACCAGCTGATCGAAATGTTGTCAAAAAATGGGATGCCGGAGTCTGTGTCACGGCGAATTTCCCTCGTTTTTGACGAATGCAAATCTACGTTCCCCGAAGATTATGAAACACTAATGCCCTTTGGACACGGTATTTTCGCCGAAGTACGCGCAGAAAATGAGCTCTACCCCCTCTGGAGGCAGCGACTACGCAAAATGCTTTATCGTCCTTTGGCCGATCCACATCCGTTTGCAGAAATTATAGAGCAAGCCTTCCCTTGGAGGGACGAGAGCTATCGTGCGCCAACAGGATAAATTAAGTCGTTCGATAGTCGTTCCAGAGCGAGGTGCCGCGCTTCTTGCCAAAAACGATTGGGCGATTCTCTCCCAAGAGACAGCATTTTGGGACCTGTGTCGAAACAAGGTCATTGCTGTCGACGTGACTCAGCAAGGACATCATAAGTTATCCGGAAGTTGCTATACTGGTGAGGCAACGTTGGGGCCCATTCGTTTAATTTTAGCGGAGAAGTTTCCGGGTGCCACCAACGCGTTGCTCGATGCTTTGCATCCCGGCAAACGAAAAGTCGTGGACGCCGCCGGCCCAGGAAAGCATGACTACGACGCGCTGAGGGCACTTGTCTTACGGTTTACAGCGTCGGTAAGAACATATCTCAGTGGTCTTAGAAAGATCCGCTACATTGACGAGTTCCTTACTGGCACCATCGCCGGCGGTCGCTTGGATGTTCGCGGCACACTCAAGCTCCGGATTAATGGAAAAGGCCACAAGCTCGCGTTTCGGCGGTCCGGAATTACGTCGAATCTCCCCTATAATCTATGCATCTATGCTGCATTGAAGCAGGTTGAGCGTTTAGCCATTAAAGCCGAGATCCCTACCTCTCAAGTAGCAATGGCTAGGGCGCTCCGAGCCCCTCTAGCAGATTGCGAAAGGACCACTTCCCTCCACACGCCGGACCAAATCAAAAAACTTGCGAGGCAACAGTCACAGGACAACGCAAGCTCGCGACCTGAGCTCGCGGTTCCAATTGCTTTGGCATCATCAATTCTGGACGCGACCCCAGATGAAATCAACGAAAACAGTGGGGTCACAGTAAGGAGCTCTTGGTTTGTTAATCTAGAGAATTTGTTTGAAGCGTCGCTTCGCAATTGTATCAGACGTCAGCTTCATGGCAGTTTTCGTGTCACAGCTCCCAAACAGCGCCCAGATCTATTTAAACCGGATTTAGGGCGATATAGGGCAAATCCCGACGTAGTGGTTAAGAATGAGCTCGGCGCATGCGCCATGATTGCTGACGCGAAATACAAGGACATTGACGGGTGGCCGGCTGCGTCAGACGTCCATGAACTGTTGGCGCACGCCGCGGGATATCATTCCCCGCTGGCCGTCATCTTTTATCCATCTGACGCAGAGTTTCGCTCAAAGGCATTTGGAACTTCAGTAACTAATTGTGCCGTGCTTTCGATCGGTGTTCGCTTTAGCCACTTTGAGCATGACGTGGCACGCGGGCTTATGTTGGCTGGCATCCTCGCAGATATTTCTCTACACGGTGTGTGACTTCATCTAGATTCTTGAGTTCACACTCCCACACAACCATTGTCGCCCATCCGATTTTCGCCAACTTATCAATCGTCGCGGCATCGCGTTTGACGTTGTTTGCCAACTTTTCCTCCCAGTAGCTGTGATTGGTCCGCGGGAGGGCGGCTTTTTTGCACCCAGGATGTTGATGCCAGAAGCATCCATTCACAAAGATAACCTTTCGGAATTTGGGAAAAACAATATCGGGCTTTCCGGGTAGCTCTTTGCTATGGAGTCGGTAGCGATATTTGAGGCCATGAAGAACTTGGCGAAGCTTTAGCTCTGGCTTGGTGTTTCCACAGCGAACACGCGACATAATTTGCGAACGCTTTTCCTGAGTAAAAATGTCCAAGATCGGTCCTCGTCATAACTCCTATGCCGACTTCATCATACATGATCAGGTCGGTCATCTCTGTTGCCGATAATTCGCTCGTCGTCGAGCATGTCGGCCCACCACTGCATCATCCGCACGCGCTCATCCCAGTAGGTCGCGCGGTTATAGATTCGGCGCACCTCCCTCGTGTCCAAATGCGCCAGCTGGGCCTCAATTGCGTCCGCGCTGAATGCGCCAGATTCGTTCAAGATACTACTTGCTGACGACCGAAAGCCGTGCGCTGTATGCTCCTCCTCCCCTACTCCCATGCGGCGCAGAGCCGAGTTCATAGAATTTTCCGAGAGTAATGCCTTGCCGGACATCATCGACGGAAAGACGTTTGGCTTATCACCGAACAGGTCCTTCATGTGTTTGATGACCTCGATGGCTTGATGAGAGAGCGGAACATGATGCTCGCGGCGCATCTTTGTTTTAGCAGCGGGTATTGTCCATACCGCGTTTTCGAGGTCGAGTTCCGGCCATTCCATCGAACGGGTTTCCCCCGGCCGAGCAAAACAGAGAGCTTGGATTTTCAACGCTGCGACAAGGGACGGCCAGCCTTTATAGCCGTAGATCGCTCTCATAAGGCCGCCAAGCTCCTTACGGCCGGTAAGGGCTGGGTGGCTTACAGGAACATGCCGCTGAAGAGCGCCTCGCAATGCTGACGTAGGGTCGTTCTCTGCTCTTGCGGTTGCGATCGCAAATCGGAACACGCGTCCGATCGCAGAACGAGTGGCAAGGGCACTCTCTACTCGCCCACTCTTCTCGATGGCATTGAGAACGTCCAAAACGTCTTTGGCCGAAATTTGAGTTATCGGATAGGGCGACAGTTTCTTCGCGAGGACCTTCAGCATCCACGTGTTCTTATCGATGGTCGGCTCCGCGCGCTTATCGCGCCGTAGCTTCGCGATGAATTCATCAGCGATCAGTCCGAAGGTGTTTCCGGCCGCCGCCTTGGCAGACAATTGCTCGCGCTTCTTCGCCAGCGAGGGATCCATGCCTTCTGAGAGCTTTTTCTTTGCTTCATCTCGCCGGCTACGGGCTTCGGCCAGCCCAATCGCAGGATAGGCGCCCAGCGTCAGCGTCTTTCTCTTCCCAAAATACGCATAGTCAAGCCGCCAGGACTTGCCGCCGGCAGCGGAAATGTACAGATAAAGGCCCTTACCATCTGGCAGCTTATAGGGTTTTTCGGATTTTTTGGCATTTCGAATTTGAACGTCTGTGAGCGCCATTTACGGTATCGGCCTTGGATCCAGCAGCTTGTACCGTGGTTTGTACCGAAAATTTTGCTGGATGTCACTGCACCCCGGTGCACCTCGTTACGCGCGCGCGAGGCAGCAGCATATCCTTATGTAACTGATTTGTATTGCAGTATTGGACGTCTATGGACGAACATTTGCGAAACGGGTGTTGGGCTGTGGAGCGGGTGAAGGGAATCGAACCCTCGTATTCAGCTTGGGAAGCTGCTGCTCTACCATTGAGCTACACCCGCGATGCCCGGAGATTTCCAACAGATAGGGGGCGCTGTCAAGTCGCCCCGTGCGCTGCGCCTCAGATGCGGAAGTGCTTCGAGAGTTTGAGGCCCTGGGCCTGGTAGTTGGAGCCGAGGCCGGAGCCGTAGAGGCTGGCGGGCTTTTCCTGCATGTGTTCGTAGACCAGACGGCCGACGATCTGGCCGTCTTCGAGGATGAAGGGCACTTCGTGGCTGCGCACTTCGAGCACGGCGCGGCTGCCGCGGCCGCCGGCCGGCGCGTGGCCGAAGCCCGGATCGAAGAAGCCGGCATAATGGACGCGGAATTCGCCGACCAGCGGATCGAAGGGGGTCATTTCGGCGGCATAATCCGGCGGCACGTGCACCGCTTCGCGCGAGACGAGAATGTAGAACTCGTCGGGATCGAGGATCAGTTCGTTGCGGCCGCGGCTATAGAGCGGCTCCCAGAAATCGAAGATATCGTGCTGATCTTTTTTGTCGACATCGACGACGGCGGTGTGGTGTTTGCCGCGATAGCCGATCAGGCTGTCCTCATCGCCAGCGAGATCGATCGACAGCGCGATGCCGCCGCCGGAGACGTTCGGCAGCTTGCTGGCGACCAGCGTCTCGCTTTCATGCAGCTTCAGCAGTTCCGGCTCACTGAGCAGGGCATGGCCGGTGCGGAAGCGGATCTGCGACAGGCGCGAGCCGCGGCGCACGACGATCGGGAAGGTGCGCGGGCTGATTTCGAGATAGAGCGGGCCGGAATAGCCTGCCGGAATCTTGTCGAATTCCTGGGCGTAATCGGTGATGACGCGGGTGAAAATGTCGAGCCGGCCGGTCGAGCTCTTCGGATTGGCCGAGGCCGACATGTCGGAAGGCAGCGCCAGGCTCTCCATCAGCGGCACGATATAGACGCAGCCGGTTTCGAGCACCGCGCCTTCCGTGAGGTCGATCACATGCAGGCTCAGCCGGTCGAGCTTGTCCGAAACCAGATGCGAGGGGCCCGGCATGAAGGAGGCGCGCACGCGAAAAGCCTTGGCGCCCAAGCGAAGATCGAGGCTTGCCGGCTGGATCTGGTCGCGATCCAGCTCCCGCTCGGAGTTCAGACGCCCCGTTTCAAACAGCGCCGCGATCGCGCGGTCCGCCAGAATTCCCGTTTCACGAGCCATCATGCCCCATCCATCATTTTGCCGCCGACAAAACCAAACTCGGGGAATTGACGCAAGCAGCTAACAGCAGTATTGCAGAATTATCCCGTGGTGATTTGGCCGGTCGGCTTGCAGCCACGTTAAACAAGTGGCTAAAAAGACCGGGTTGAAACCGGTCTGCTTTTGCGGCCGGTTTTTTTGTTATGTGAAGGTGATGGCATGAGCAAGACCTGGCGCCCGGCAACCCAACTCGTCCACGGCGGCACGCTGCGTTCGCAATATGGCGAGACCTCCGAGGCAATCTATCTCACGCAGGGTTTCGTCTATGAGACGTCGGAAGCGGCCGAAGCCCGCTTCAAGGGCGAGACGGACGGTTATATCTACGCCCGCTACGGCAGCCCCACCAACGACATGTTCGAAAAGCGCATGTGCATGCTCGAAGGCGCCGAAGACGCCCGCGCCACCGCTTCCGGCATGGCGGCCGTCTCTGCTGCGATCCTCTGCCAGGTCAAGGCGGGCGACCATATCGTTGCCGCCCGCGCCCTCTTCGGCTCCTGCCGCTGGGTCGTCGAAACCCTGGCGCCGAAATACGGCATCGAATGCACGCTGGTCGACGGCCGCGATCTCGCCAACTGGGAAAAGGCAATCCGGCCGAACACCAAGGTGTTCTTCCTGGAAAGCCCGACCAACCCGACGCTCGAAGTCGTCGATATCGCTGGCGTCGCCAAGCTCGCCAACCAGGTCGGCGCCAAGGTCGTCGTCGACAATGTCTTTGCGACACCGCTCTTCCAGAAGCCGCTGGAGCTCGGCGCCCATATCGTCGTCTATTCCGCCACCAAGCACATCGACGGCCAGGGCCGCTGCCTTGGCGGCGTCGTGCTGGCCGACAAGGCCTGGATCGACGAGAACCTGCACGACTATTTCCGCCATACCGGCCCGGCCATGTCGCCGTTCAATGCCTGGACCCTCTTGAAGGGCATCGAGACGCTGCCGCTGCGCGTGAAGCAGCAAACGCAGAATGCCGCGAAGATCGCCGATTTCCTGGCCGAGCAGGGCAAGGTCGCCAAGGTGATCTATCCCGGCCGCAAGGACCACCCGCAGGCCGCCATCATTGCCAAGCAGATGACCGGCGGCTCGACACTGGTCGCCTTCGAGCTGAAGGGTGGCAAGGAGGCGGCCTTTGCGCTGCAGAACGCACTCGATATCATCAAGATTTCCAACAATCTCGGCGACAGCAAGAGCCTGATCACCCATCCGGCGACGACCACCCACAAGAACCTATCGGAGGAGGCGCGCGCCGAGCTCGGCATCTCCCCGGGCACGGTCCGCCTTTCGGCCGGCATCGAAGATACCGACGACCTGATCGAGGATTTTGCCAAGGCGCTTGCCAAGGTTTCGGCCTGACCAACTGGAATAGTGGCCGGACCCATTCGCGGTTCGGCCACTACCGGCCGCTACGCGCAGCGGAACAAGTTCGCCCGTGCCGGCGTTCGGAAGTAAATTAACACTGACAATTAGGCTTAACGATCGAAAACCCTTCGATCATGGCTGTTTCATCGCTGATCAACGTTCCGTTTCTTGACGGACTGGGCCTCTTTATAAGATACGGGTAACATATCTTGACTAAGGTGCAAGGCATGTATCGCGCCCTCACAAGAGAGATCGAAGTCGTCGTCGAACCGTTTTATCTGGAGGAGCAATCCGATCCGGAAGACGATCGCTACGTTTGGGGTTACCGGATTGTCATCAGCAACAATTCCGGCGTCGCCGTGCGCCTGGTCAACCGCTACTGGAACATCACCGACCAGAACGGACAGGTGGACGAGGTGACCGGCCCGGGCGTCGTCGGCGAACAGCCGCGGCTCAGCCCCGGCGACACCTACGAATATTCCTCCGGCTGCCCGCTCGACACGCCCTCCGGGCTGATGTTCGGCCATTATCAGATGGAAACGGATGAAGGCGAGATGTTCGATGTCGACATCCCGGCCTTCTCGCTGGATTCACCGGGGCTGCTGCGGGTGCTCAACTGACGTGTAGCGCCGAAGTTGATAGTGCGAACACGAACGCCGCGCTTGCCGCATGGGTCCTCGGGTCAAGCCCGAGGACGACGGAGGGTGGGGGCAAAGGCTAGCAAGAGGCGAGGGGCCGGGAGCGAATTCATCAAAAGTGTGCAGCGTTTTTTGCTGGAAGTGGTAGCTCTTGTTTTACATGCTTCTCACGCAAAATCGCTTGGGCAGTTTGCTGGAATTCCCAGACGGTCCGCCTCTTGCCGGTCGCTGCCCCCACCACCCTCCGTCATACTCGGGCTTGACCCGAATATCCATGCCGCAAGCACTGCGCGTGGATGTGTTCGGCTACGGTCGGATGCAGCCTTCCTGTCAGCACCAACCTGGACGCAGTGCCCGCACCCGGGCTTGACCAGTCAACAACCTATTAAAACCGATCCTATTCTGCCGGCTGAAGCTCGGTCGGCTCGAAGCGGTAGGTCGTTGAGCAGAATTCGCAGGTGACGGCGATCTCGCCATTCTCCTGGCTGGCCTCGATTTCCTCGGCAGTGAAGCCTTTCAGCACGCCCTTGATCTTGTCCCGTGAACAGCTGCAGCGGTCGAAGACCGCCCGAGGTTCGTAGACGCGCACGCCTCTCTCATGGAACAGGCGAAACAGCAGCCGCTCGGTTCCAACCAGCGGATCGGTCAGTTCATCGGCGTCGATGGTCTCGACCAGCGAACGGGCTTCAGTCCAGGCGTCATCCTCACCATGCGGGCGGCCGCCGGTGTCGCCGTCGCCGCCGTGGAGATCGGGCTGGCGCATGCGCTCCGGCGCTTCCGGCAGAAACTGGGCGACAAGGCCGCCTGCGCGCCAGCGATGGCGCGGCTTGCCGGCATCGTCGCGGTCAAAGAGTTCGGCCGCAGCCAGCCGCACGCGCGTCGGGATCTGCTCCGACTGGCGGAAATAGACGCCGGCAATCTCCTCGAGCGAGGTGCCGTCGAGCTCGACGATGCCCTGATAGGGCTGGCCGAACTTGCCCTGGTCGATGGTGAAGGCGAGCACGCCCCGGCCGAGCAACTGCTCCGGCTCGGTTTCGCCCGCGGCAATCGCCTTGTTGAGCAGAGCGTGATCGAAACGGGCATAGGCGCGGACATTTTCCGGCGTCGAGAAATCGGCGACGAGAAGATCGACCGGGCCATCACCCTTGGTCTGCACGGTGAATTTGCCGTCGAATTTCAGCGAAGTGCCAAGCAGCACCGTCAGCACGACGACTTCGGCGAGCAGCCGGGCGACAGGGGCCGGATAATGATGGCGCTCGAGGATCGCATCGAGCATCGGGCCGAGCTGGACGGCGCGGCCGCGCACATCCAGCCCCTCCACCTGAAAGGGGACGACATGATCATCGCCGGCGAAATCGAACTGGCCGAGGGCGGCTGCAGCTTCTGCCATGGCTTTACTCCTAGTTTTCGGAGCGATGGGTCAGCGTGCCCTTCACTCGCGCGGCCGCGGGTCTATGACTCGCAACATCCGATTATGGTTCAGATCGCGCCCAGGCACCAAGCAAGAATCGACTTCTGCGCATGAAGACGGTTTTCCGCTTCATCGAAGACCACGGATTGCGGACCGTCGATCACCTCATCCGTCACTTCCTCACCGCGATGAGCAGGCAGGCAATGCATGAACAATGCATCGCTGCCGGCCTTGGCCATCAAGGCCGCGTTGACCTGGTAAGGCTGGAAGACATTGTGACCCCGGGCCCGATGTTCCTGATTCATGGAGACCCAGGTATCGGTCACCACGCAATCGACGCCTTCGACCGCACGGTCGGCATCATGGCAGAGCATGATTTCGGCGCCCTCATTGCGGGCCCAGTTCAGATAGTGATCCTTGGGCTCCGAACCAAGGGGCACGGCCATGTTCATGCGATAGCCGAAGCGGGCTGCGCCTTCGACCAGCGAATGCAGCACATTGTTGCCGTCGCCGGTCCAGGCGATGGTCTTGCCCTTGATCGGGCCGCGATGCTCCTCGAAGGTCATGATGTCGGCCATGATCTGGCAGGGATGGGTGTCATCCGTCAGCGCATTGATCACAGGCACGGTCGCATGCTCGGCAAGCTCCTTGAGCCTTGAATGCTCGGTGGTGCGGATCATGATCGCATCGACATAACGCGACAGCACCTTGGCGGTGTCGCCGATCGTCTCGGCGCGGCCGAGCTGCATCTCGGTGCCGGACAAGAACAGCGTTTCGCCGCCGAGCTGGCGCATGCCGACGTCGAAGGAGACGCGAGTGCGGGTCGAGGGCTTTTCGAAGATCATCGCCAGCATCTTGCCGGCGAGCGGCTTGTCGCCCTTGCCGGCCTTGAAGGCCTGCTTGCGGGCGAGCGCATCGTTCATGATGGTTCTGAGGTCGGCTGATGTGACCGCCGAAAGATCGAGGAAATGTTTAGGAGCCATGTTCTTAACCTGTCGTGCGCCCGAAGGCACAATCCCTTCAAGCCGTCTTCTTGACCTTGGCGGCACGGATGCTTTCGGCGGCGCGCTCGAGGCGGGCGAGGCCCTCGCGGGCTTCCTCGGCGGTGACGACGAGCGGCGGAAGAAGGCGGATGACGTTGTCGCCGGCGGGCACGCCGAGCAGATGGGCGGCGCGGATCGCCTCCAGCAGTTCGGCCGAGGGAATGGCGGCCTTGACGCCGAGCAGAAGCCCCTCGCCCCTGATATCCTCGATCACATCGGGATAACGATCCTTCAGCGAAGCGAGGCCCTGGCGGAAGACGAGCGAGACGTCGCGCACCTGCTGGAGGAAGCCATCGGCGAGAATGATGTCGAGCACGGCGCCGCCGACGGCCATGGCCAGCGGATTGCCGCCATAGGTCGAGCCATGGGTGCCGGCCTTCATGCCGGAGGCGGCTTCCGCCGTGGCAAGGCAGGCGCCGAGCGGGAACCCGCCGCCGATGCCCTTGGCGACCGCCATGATGTCGGGGGTCACGCCCGACCATTCATGGGCGAAGAGCTTGCCGGTGCGGCCGACGCCGGTCTGGACCTCGTCGAGGATCAGCAGCAGGCCGTGTTCGTCGCAGAGCTGGCGAAGCGCCTTCATGAATTCGGGGGTAGCAGGACGCACGCCGCCCTCGCCCTGCACCGGCTCGATGAGGATGGCCGCCGTCGCATCGGTGATGGCGGCGCGGACCGCTTCGATATCGCCGAACGCCACCTGGTCGAAGCCCGGCGCCTTGGGGCCGAAACCTTCGAGATATTTCTCCTGGCCGCCGGCGGCGATCGTCGCGAGCGTGCGTCCGTGGAAGGCGCCTTCGAAGGTGATGATATGGAAGCGTTCGGGATGGCCCTTGGAAAACTGGTAGCGGCGCGCCGTCTTGATCGCGCATTCGAGCGCCTCGGCGCCGGAATTGGTGAAGAACACCTTGTCGGCGAAGGTGGCGTCCGTCAGCCGTTTTGCCAGGCGCTCCTGGCCGGGGATCTCATAGATATTGGAAAGGTGCCAGACCTTGTCGGCCTGCTCCTTCAGCGCTGCGACCACGTGCGGGTTGCTGTGGCCGACGGAGGTGACGGCGACGCCCGCGCCGAAATCGAGATATCGCTCGCCGCTCTCGGTGATCAGCCACACGCCCTCGCCTCGCTCGAACCGCAGCGGGGCACGAGAGTAGGTGTCATAAAGCGGCGCGGCTTCGGCCATGGCGCGAGTCTCCTATCGATGTTATCCAGCAGCGGACTCCGGCTAAGAAAAAACCAGGCCCGAAAAATCAAAAATGCCGCCTTGCGGCGGCCAGCGGCACTATTTCCTTTTCGCGCTGCAATGTCAACAAAACTGCGCCCTTAGCGTATGCAGCAAGGGTGTGCAGCGGCATTTTCAGTCTTCAACAGGCAATATTGCAGAAATGCCACGCCGGGGCAGCAAGTTGGGGAAAACTACGAATTCGATTCATCCGGATTCCCGCGACTCTTGTCAGGGAGTCAGCCTCACACTAGGTTAAAGTTCAATTACTAGACTGCATGCGGCGGAACTAGTCACCAAAATTGATCAAGCGTTTCTTGTTTCGGAGGCTTCCGGGACAACGGTGAGGGATTCTGCCATCACCAACGCAGAAGGTGGAGACAGGGCATGAACTGGACAGACGAGCGGGTCGAGAAACTCAAGAAGCTTTGGGCCGAAGGACTGAGCGCCAGCCAGATCGCGGCGCAACTTGGCGGTGTCAGCAGAAACGCTGTGATCGGTAAAGTACATAGGCTCAGCCTTCCGGGCCGCGCCAAGGCCGGCGGCACCGCCGCCACGGCGCGCACGCCGAAACGCAATACCTCGGCGCCGCGCGCACCGAATTATGCCTCTCGCATCACCACCCGCACCGTTACCCGCCAGCAGGGCGCAACGATGCTGAAGGAAGAGATCGAGATCGAAACGGTCGAGGAAATGGAGTACGTGCCGAAGGGCAACGTGGTCGTGCCGATCTCGCGCCGCCTCGGCCTGACGGAACTGACCGAACGCACCTGCAAGTGGCCGGTCGGCGATCCGCTGAAGGACGATTTCCATTTCTGCGGCTGCGAATCCCCCGACAATTCGCCCTATTGCGGCTATCATCAGAAGCTTGCCTACCAGCCAATCAACGAACGCCGCCGGGCGGCAGCGCGGGCCGGCTGAGAAGCGGCATCGCTGGACATGAAAAACGGGCCGCGCGGCCCGTTTTTTTATGAGTAGAGTGGGAAGGCGGCCTTTGTGTTTGGCAACAAAGCCAGCCATACATTCCGTCATCCCAGGGCTTGACCCACTGGTGTCCGGTTTAATTCGTCACCATTGGAGGCTCATCTGGTGG
>NZ_LODW01000062.1 GCF_002914525.1 Rhizobium hidalgonense
TGCGGCACGCGCCTGAAGGCTTGTCCCTGCTCATTGTGCTGGCATTGCCACCGGATTTGCCCCGCTTACATTGATCGCCCGTCCCGCTTCGCGATATGCAGCCGTCTAACCCCATGATCGAAAAGTAAGAATTCCCCAATCCGAAGCGATCTCCGCCTTCATTTCCGTCACATTCATTAACCATAACAGTTGCGTCCGACAGGCGAAGCGCGAAGCTTCATCCTGCCTTCCCCTCGGCGAATTGGTGCGGGCAAGGGCCATCAACATCGAACCGATGCCAAATTCTCCTCTCTCGGCGCGGCGTGTCAGATCGCGCAGATAACCGCCGGCCGAGTTGATATGCCCTGCCCTTTCGAGGACGCAAGCCATGACGGTGGCGGCA
The DNA here is from genome assembly GCF_002914525.1 of Rhizobium hidalgonense. Lineage (GTDB taxonomy): Bacteria > Pseudomonadota > Alphaproteobacteria > Rhizobiales > Rhizobiaceae > Rhizobium > Rhizobium hidalgonense. Next base: position 383 of record NZ_LODW01000062.1, read on the forward strand.
TTTTCTGGTGCCATGATATGCAGGCCTGCTCATAGGCCGAAGGGCTGACGCCGAGCATCGAACGAACGATCACGGCCGCCGCCATCAGATCGCGCCAAGTGCCGACCGACCCCTGGGGGGCCGCAGGCCGCAATCCCGGGGCAGGCCTGCAGCACCAATCCCAGCGGAAATTTCAGCCCACCGTTGGCAGCGGCGACAGCGCGTGCCGCGGAGACATGCTCGTTCTTTTCTTCATCTTTCTGTATTTGGGCTATCGTACGGCCCAACCTTCCGATCGATCATCCGAGGTGGCGCCCTGCTTCCGTTCGAAGCTTGGTTCAAGTTCAGAAATAGAATGTGGATTTGAATTCTGTACGCGGCGCTCAGACTGTTGGGCATTGCCGCCTGGATTGTAAGTTTGAACCTGCATTTCCAACTGACGATCTCTTCGCGCAACAGCTCCATCTCGTCGAGGGTGGCTGCGACCTGTGATTCGCGTCTCTGGGTGCCTAGATCAGAGAGGGCCTCCGCGACGGCAACGTTCGGGGGCCTTTTCTATTTCTTATTGATCTCCGTTTTTCGTCAAATCTTGTGTCCTTTCGAACGCCTCGTAAAGACGATCGAGATTGCTGGCGATATAGGCTCCAAAGGCAGACGCCTTTTCCGCCTTCAACGCGATGGTGAATTGTTTTCCGTCATCCTTGATCTTCGCCCTGACCGCGCCGTCCTTGTGCTGCCAAGCGTGAGCCGCAGGCTGAAGCGGCACTGCGGCGAATGGCGCCGGTTGTTGCCTCCTGCTGATAAAGGCAGCCAGCATATCGAAGCGGGCATCCGGATCCGCCGTTACGAACTCCGCCGACCTGCTGAACTCGATCGCCCGGGCAGAGAGGTCTTCTGTCTCGAATTTTACCGACAGATCGTGCCAGCGGTCGCGGCCGGTCGTCTTTGCCGCACCGATCGCGGCCAGGACCTCGGCTGGGATCCGCTTGGTGACGGACAGCATTTTGGAAACCGTCGTCTTGTCGGCGCTGAGCGCCGACATGATCGTTTCCCTGTCGAAACCCAAGCTGTCGAGCTTGTCGGCGAACATGGTCCTCTCGATGAAAGAGAGATCGGCGCGCGCCGAATTCTCCTGGCCCTGAGCGATGACATGGTCGCGATCGTCAAGTTTCTTGACGACGGCGCGGACAGGCCTGCCGAGTTCTTGGGCGGCCCGGGCGCGGCGGTGGCCGAACGCGATCTGGTACCGTCCGTCTTTGTCAGGATGCGGGCGGACGAGGATCGGCGAATCCTGGCCACGCAGGCGGATGGCCTCGACCAATTCGCGAAACTGTTCGTCGGCGTGCGTCAGCCGGTCGGTCACGAACGAATCTTCGATCAGGGCAGGGTCGAGATCGATCACCGTCTCGCCGGTCGCCAGCTTCTCCTCGATCGCTTTGGCCGCATCCGCCTTGGCAGCCAGAGCATCGATACTGCGCGTAACCGCGCCGAGAGCGCCAATCCCCTTATAGGTGATATGCTTCTCGTCCTTCTGAAGCGGGTCGTCCTCATTGTTTACCGCAGTAAACTCCTTGGAATCGTCCATCAGGCCGGAAAGGAGATTCTTACGTGCCATCGGTCCGCTCCTCGCCTCGGTTTACCGCAGTAAACTTCTCGGTCATTTTCGCCCCCAAGCCTTATGAATGAGATCGCCGATCTCATTGTTGACGGCATCCATCGCCTCCATGGCGCGGTCATAAGTCGCGCGGGTGAACTGCCTCCGCTCGACTTCGTAAAGCGTCTGATTGGTCATCGCCGCATCGGAGATCGCGACGCTGCGCAACATCGGATTGGTCAGCACATGGTTCTTGAACATCGAACGCATGAAGGCGACCATCTGCGTCTGCGGCCCGTCCTGTGGGTCGTAACGGGTCACGAGATAACGTAACCAGTCGAGGTTCATGTTGCCGCCGGCGCCTTTCAGCGTATTCAGCACTTCGCCAAGCATCTGAAGGAACTGGCACATCGACATGACATCGAGCATCTGCGGGTGCACGGTGATCAGAACGGCTGTTGCGCCGCAAATGGCGCTCATCGTCAAAAAGCCGAGCTGGGGAGGGCAGTCGATGATGACGACATCGTAATCGTCGGCGACCGAAGACAGCGCCTCGTCCAGGCGGGCGAAGAAGACGCGACCATAGTCGCCTGCCTTGCCCTGAGCAAGCACGCGCGGAGTATCATGCTCGAATTCCATCAGCTCAAGATTGCCCGGCACCAGATGCAGGTTCGGGAAATTTGTCGGCCGGATGATCTCGCTCAGCGGCCGCCGCTGATCGTCATAGCGGATGGCGGCGTAGAGCGTCTCATTCTCGTTGACGTCGAACTCAGGCTGAAAGCCGTGGATGGCCGAAAGGGACGCCTGTGGGTCGAGGTCGACGGCAAGCACACGGTGGCCGGTCAGGGCAAGGTGCTGGGCAAGGTGTGCTGCACTCGTGGTCTTGCCGCTGCCGCCCTTAAAATTGACGACGGCAACGACCTGCAGATGTTCGCTGCCTTGGCGGTGACGCATATAATGCGTTCCGGCGCGGGCATTGTGCTCCAGGAAGCTGCGCATCTCTTCCATCTGTTCGGCCGTATAGGACCGTCGACCCGACGGCGTGACCTGGGGAAGGGCGCCTTTGCCTTCCAGCGACAGGTTGCGAAGATAGCCGCTGGTCACGCCGAGAAACCGCGCCACTTCGGCCAGCTGAAACTCCCTGAGCCCTTTCAGCGCGCGCGGCGGAAACATTTCGAGCCGATGCTGCTTCAGCTTGTCGGATAGCTCCTGCGCCTGACCAATGATCAGTTGGTCGACATCAGAAATTGCTTTTTCTATCTGCGGTGCCATATTCATGGAAATCTCGAAAATGCGATTTAAAAGCCCTGCGAGCTTTGAAACTGCATTTATCGCCAATTCTGGAGGAGTGGCAAGGCAAATAGGGTTAACAAGACCCTACCGCTGAGTTGTCTAATCTTTTTCAACGGCTTGGACGTGGCGCCCTCTGGCGTTGCCCGCGCAGCAGCCGCCTGTTTACGGGCCGAATCGCCAGAGCAACACCTTCTCGGTATGATAGCCGTTTGGCACAAGCAGGCATCGAAATATGGATGCGTGCAGCTCTCCCCGGCAAGCCTGCAACGGCTGGTCAGCTGGATCGGGATGGCTGTTCAGTGTCGGGTGCCGAGCAGATGACCGTCCTGGACGCTTTCGTGAGAAATGGACACGCCGCTTCTGTCGAGGTCCTGCAGCAGGGCGCCAAGCGCAAGATCCAGGCAATAGGCGGAGAATTCGGCGTTCAGATCTTTGGCATTTTCTCGGGCATAGGCAACCAATCTGGCGAGCGATACCAGCTCCTTGAGCTCTTCGTCACTTTTCGGCGGGATCGTTGCTTCGGCTACGTCGTGCATCTGAAAATTCTCCGGCTTCCCGTGCCGGCGCATGCCGACAGAGCAAAGACAGCTTAATCCTCTTGAACGAAAGACGCGCGTGACACAGGCGTGACAGGATTTGCCGGCTGACACTTTTCGGTGCCTGACTTTAGAACCCCGCCCTGCGTAACGCCTCGCGATACTGTTCCTTCTGCCATTGCTCCTTGAAGGGGACGACGGAAAGCCATTTGTCGACATCGAAATCCGGATAGATCTCGCGCACCTTGCGCATATAGAGACGCGCGTTTTTCGTATGGCCCAGCATGGCCCAGCAGGCAGCCGAAAGCCGGTCGGCCGGTGTGCGGTCGTCCATTAGGGCAATCTGATCGAGCGCCTCGGCATAATGGCCGAGGGCAAAATTCGCACCGGCCGCCGTCCATAGATAGTCGGTTGGGCTCAGCGGATTGAGTGAGATGGCCCGCTCGATCTTGGCCAATGCATCGGCAGGGCGCGACGCATGGACGAGTGTATCGGCGTAACTCGCGATGCCGTCGGCATAATGCGGGCTCAGCTCTTCCGCGAGCTTCAACGCCAGGACGCTTTCATCAATGTCCCCGAGATAAAGTTTTGCAACGCCGAGTTCACGAAAGCCGGCCGCAAACGACGGATCGGCGGCGATCGCCCGGTTCGCATAGTCCTCCGCAAGCCCGAGCAACTCGCTGTCGCCGCGTGCCGTCAGCAGCCACTCGACGAGAAACGTGCGCGACAATCCGCTGAGCGCAGGGGCAAAATGTGCGCTGTGTTGAAGCGCCTCGCGGAAAGCCTTTCGGGAGCGGCGTACATCGGGGAGGGCAAGCCTCTTCACATCCCGCAGACCGAGAAGGTAGCTGTGATAGGCGGCCGAATTGCCCTCGAAGGAATCGCGCATGGTTTCGTGCCGGCGGACCTGTCCGGCAAGCTCTCTGGCAATCTGCCGGGCGATGTCGCGCCGGTGGCTTATCAATTCGTATTTCTCGAGACTGAAACGCTCGGCCCAGATGACTTCATCGCTGCCGGCATAGACGAGCTGGACAAAGAGCGCAGGGCTGCCCGCACGATCGGTCAGCCTCGTGTCGAGAACATAGGAAATAGAATGGCGCAAGATCAGCTGGGCCTTGTCGGTATCTTGTGCGATGCGAGCGGCCGTATGGGGTGCCACCACCGAAACCGTATTCAGTGCGCAAAGGCCGATGGTCACGTCCTCGATCAGCGCCTCGGAGAGCATCGGCAAGGCACCGGCCGCATCCGTCCCGGCCGGCGGCAGCAGCACAAGGCGGGGCAGGGGACCGGGAACCCGGGCGACGCCGTCGCTGAGCGGCACAGCAGCGCTCTGCGACGGTTGACCACCGGCAAAGATCTTGCGGACCTCTCGCAGCGCTTGCATGTCCAGGCCGATATCGAATGCGCTTTCCAGCTGATGCCTGCTCGTTTCGAAAAGTCGCCGCGCCTTCTCGAGCTCTCCTTCGGACTCGTAGGCATCGAGAAGGATACGACGAATGTTTTCGTCATCCGGTGCCTCGCGGAAAATCCTGAGCGCCGCCTCCTTGATCAGGCTGACATCCTCTCGCGACTGGGCCATCGGCAGCGCTATCTTCAACGCATCCACCAGAAATGCCATGTGCCGGTCGCGCTGGCCGGCGATCCACTGCCGCGTGCTGGCGCTTTGGTCGGCGAGCCCGGCCAGGAAATCCTGGCGAAGGGTGGCAACCAGCCGCCGCAGCCTCTCAACCGCGCCTTCGCCTTTCGAGTTGGCAAGTTCGAAGAGATCGCCGGAAAACGCATCCGGCCTGACCCGTACACCGGTCGCCGTGAAGGCTAGGAGCTCGGCGCCGAGCTCGGTCTGACGCGCCTGAATGCGCGATATGGTTTTGCGCAGGTTGGCCATGATGTCGGAATTATCATGGCTGTCCCACAAGAAGCGCGCCAGTGCCGAGCGCGGATATTCGCTCCCGGCCCCGTCCTGCAGATCACGATCCAGCAGATAGCAAATCGCCAGCAGGCCTTTTTCCGGGAACGCCGCCGGTCGCCCGGCCGGGTCGATCAGCCGCAATTCACCAAATGACTCGAGCCTGAGCTTCATGCGGATAATGCCTGCCGATATGCCTGACTATTCTCCGAGCGGGAGGGGGCTTTCCGCGATGGGCGCGCCCAATGTTACACCACGGCTTTCCGCCTGCGCCATCGCATTCACCAGTGCGATGATCGTTCCGCGGACATTGCGGTCGGCGATCTTCAGAAAGGCGCGATTGAGCACCAATCCCTCTTTCGTACGCAGGAATTCGGCGACCGGATCGGTATTTGCGGGCAGATCCAGCCCTTGCAGCGTCAAAGGCTCGGAATTTTCCTGCTCAAAGAAGAAGCTCGGCGACGTGTGAAGCACTTCGGCGATTCGCTGCAGACGGCTGGCGCCGATGCGGTTGATGCCCTTCTCGTATTTCTGAACCTGCTGAAAGGTCACGCCGATTTGCTCGGCAAGCCGTTCCTGGCTCATTCCGAGCAACTGCCGGCGCAGCCTTATGCGCGCTCCGACATAGCCGTCGATTGCATTCGGTGTCTTGACATTCATCGCGTGTTTCAGCCTCGATCGCATTTTCAATCGATCAAGCTGTAGTATCCCCCGCGTTGTTTTTCCATGCTTTGTTTTCATATAGCGTGTCGACATGCGATGATCGCGATTCACTGTGATATGAAAGCACGGAAAGATCGGCCGCGCAGAAATCCGTCGGCAAAGGGCAAATCGAACAAAAGCCGTACCGATCCTGATGAAGCTGGGCTGTGATTGCCCCCCGGCTTGCGCTAAATGCATTTTAACGACCGTCGCTTGATCATCTTCCCCAGCCCGGTCGCCCGTAATCCAACGAACAAAAGCGACGCGGCACGGCAACCAACCGGGCCGTCCAGGAGGAATGTCCATGGCAACAGTTGCCGAGAGCGCGCCCCGTTTCGAAAAGACAACAATGTCTATCCTGGTGGCGGTCAGCTTCTGCCACATGCTGAACGACATCATGCAGTCGCTGCTCGCCTCGCTCTATCCGCTGTTCAAGGCGAACTACGATCTCGATTTCGTGCAGATCGGCCTTCTTACCATGACGTTCCAGGTCACCGCGTCGCTGCTGCAGCCGCTGGTCGGCATCGTCACCGACCGCTGGCCGATGCCCTATTCGCTGCCGGTCGGCATGGCGAGCACCTTTTGCGGCCTCATCCTGCTCGGCAATGCCGGCAGCTTCGCGCTGCTGCTTGTTGCCGCCAGCCTGATCGGTTTCGGCTCGGCCGTCTTCCATCCGGAATCCTCGCGCGTCGCCCGTCTTGCCTCCGGCGGCCGCCACGGTTTCGCGCAGTCGTTTTTCCAGGTCGGCGGCAATGCCGGCCAGGCGATCGGCCCGTTGCTCGCCGCATTTATCGTGCTGCCGCTCGGCCAGCACAGCGTCTCCTGGTTCGCCGCCATCGCCATGGTCGGCATGGGCGTGCTGAGCTGGGTCGGCAACTGGTATATTGGTCATCGGCGCCAGAATGCCAGCAAGCCTGCGGTGAGCCGGGCTCTGCCGCTGCCGCAGAACAGGGTGGTCTGGGCGCTCGCGATCCTCGTGCTGCTGACGGCGACGAAAAACGTCTACATGGCCAGCGTGTCGAGCTACTTCACCTTTTATGTCATCGACAAGTTTGCGCTCAGTGTCCAGCAGGCTCAGCTGATGCTCTTCCTCTTCCTCGGCTCGGTCGCCGTCGGCACTTTCCTCGGCGGGCCGATCGGCGATCGCTTCGGCGCCCGTTTCGTCATCTGGTTCTCGATCCTCGGCGTCATTCCTTTCGCGCTGCTGCTGCCCTATGCAAACCTTTTCTGGACGGGCGTGCTCAGCGTCGCCATCGGCCTGATTTTCGCTTCGGCTTTCTCGGCAATCGTCGTCTTCGCGCAGGAACTGGTGCCGGGTCGCGTCGGACTGATTGCCGGCGTCTTCTTCGGTTTTGCGTTCGGGGCTGGCGGGCTGGGTGCAGCACTGCTCGGCAGTTTCGCCGATACTCACGGCATCGACTTCGTTTACCGCATCTGCTCCTACCTGCCGCTTCTCGGTCTGCTGACGATCTTTCTGCCGCGCGTTCCGAAGCAAAAACCTGCCTGAGGCGACATCGCGCTTCGACAAAGTATCGAGCCCCGAATATCATCATATTCCGGGCTCGATGTACGACGCGGTTTCGCAACGGGCGATCACCTGCAGATGAGAATGTATTTTTTCTCCTCATCATGGCGAAGAGAGATAGGCATTTCTTTAATCCACTATTTTTATAGATAATATCTGTCCAATAATCGGTCGCGGCACGATATTGGAAGGAAATGGCATGTCTGCTTACAAACTGGTCGGCTTGGCGGGTAGCTTCAACCGTCCCTCGAAGACCTTTACGCTGGTTGAAAACATCGCCGGCCTTGCCGGTGAAAAATACGGCTTCGACAACACCCTCTACGATCTGACCGATGTCGGTCCGTCGCTCGGCCAGGCGCTGCGCCGCGACGATCTCGACAGTCGCGCCAGGGAAGTCATCGAAGATATCGTCAATGCCGATCTGCTCGTCATCGGCGCACCGACCTACAAGGGCAGTTATCCCGGCCTGTTCAAACATCTGATCGATCTGATCGAGCCGCATGAGTTGCGCGCCAAGCCGATCATCATCACCGCAACCGGCGGCGGCGACCGGCATGCGCTGATGGTCGAGCATCAGCTGCGGCCGCTCTTCGGCTTCTTTATGTCACACACGCTGCCGACCGCCGTCTACGCATCCGATCGCGACTTCACCGATTACCGTGTCGCATCCGAACCGCTTTCGAAGCGGATCGGCGAGGTCATCGCCGAGCTTTCGGCCTTCTTTCCCAGCCGCCATCAGGCACTTATCGCTGCCGAGTAAAGCCACCGGCAACGACTTGGAACGGCGCCCTCGAGGCGCCGTTTCTCGTTTCGGACCACCCAGGACGGCGCTATAATCCATAAATTTGATGGAAATTTATCCTGCCGATATCGATGGCCGGGCAAGAGTTTTTCCAAGCCTTCCTCCACATCGGACATTCGTGCTTCGCCCCCGATGCGTGCATTTGCCATGATCCGCCAGCTCGGGGCGTTCGGCCTCATTCAGTCAGACGGGATATAAAATGACCAAGAACAAAGATCTTCACGGCTTCCACCTTTCGCGACGCGCGGCTCTTGCTGCCGTTTCCGCTGCTGCGCTCCTTGCTTTTGCAGCGCCCGCGCCTTCCTTTGCCGAGGACAAGTCGATCAAGGTCGGCATCATGGCCGGCGAGGAAGAGGACATCTGGCGCGTCGTGGCCAGCGAAGCCGCCAAGAAAGGCCTCAAGATCGAGACCGTTATCTTCAACGATTACACGCAGCCGAATGAAGCGCTGGAGCGCGGCGAGGTCGATGCCAATGCTTTCCAGCACCAACCCTATCTCGACAATCAGATCAAGCAGCACGGTTATCACATCACCCGCGTCGGCTATACCGGCGTCTGGCCGATCGGCCTCTATACCAAGAAGTACAAGTCGGTCGCCGAGATTCCGGAAGGTGCCGTCATCGGCGTACCGAACGATCCCTCGAACGAAGGCCGAGCGCTGCGCGTTCTTCAGAGCGAAGGCCTGATCAAGCTGAAGGACGGCACCGGCATTCTCGCAACCGTCGCCGACGTCACCGGCAATCCGAAGAAGATCGAGATCAAGGAGCTCGATGCCGGCATCATCGGCCGGTCGATCGACGATCTGGATGCCGGGGTCGTCAACACGGACTGGGCGCTGAAGAGCGGCCTTTCTCCGGCCGAACGCATTGCCCAGGAGCCGATCGCTGACAATCCGTATCGCAACTTCATCGCCGTCAAGGACGACAATAAGGATGCCGACTGGGTCAAGACGCTCGTGTCTTCCTATCAGAACGACACCGTCAAGGCCGAGTTCGACAAGGTCTACAAGGGGACCGGTCTCAGCGCCTATTGATCCGAAACAGGGCCGGGGTTAAGGCCTGCCGAGAGGCGGCCCGGGCGTTTTTGCCCGGGCCGCCTTCAGTATTGTAAGGAAAAGCACATGAATTCCTTTGTTTCCGCCACAGCGATCGAGGCACAGCCGCAAGCAGCGGCGGTCGAAGAGGTGGTGAGGCTGACCGACGTGAAACGGTGGTTCGCAACCACCGCCGCCCTCGACGGTATTTCGCTGACGGTGAGGAGAGGCGAGATTCTCGGCATCATCGGCCGCAGCGGTGCCGGCAAATCGACCCTGATCCGCTGCCTGAACGGCCTGGAGCGCGCCGACAGCGGCGAGATCCTGATCGAAGGCCGCGACATCACAGCGCTGGGCGAACAGGAATTGCAGCCGCTGCGCCGCCGCATCGGCATGATCTTCCAGCATTTCAACCTGCTTTCCGCCAAGACCGTCGAGGAAAATGTCGCGCTGCCGCTGAAGATCGAGGGCGTCGCCAGGAACGAGCGCTTGAAGCGGGCGCATGAGCTGCTCGATCTCGTCGGCCTTGCCGACAAGGCGAAAGCCTATCCGGCATCGCTGTCCGGCGGTCAAAAGCAGCGCGTCGGCATCGCTCGCGCGCTCGCGGCACGCCCGGCGCTGCTGCTGTCCGACGAAGCGACGTCGGCGCTCGATCCTGAGACGACGCGGTCGATCCTGGCATTGCTCAAGGACATCAACCGCAAGCTCGGGCTAACCATTCTGCTGATCACGCATGAGATGGAGGTGGTGCGCGGCATTGCCGATCGCGTCGCGGTTATCGATGCCGGGCGGATCGTCGAGGAGGGGGAGGTCTGGTCGGTCTTTGCCGATCCCGAGCAAACCATCACCCGGAGCCTGCTCGGCGGCATCCGCCCGCAACTCCCCGATCATATCGCCTCCCGGCTGTCGGCGACGGCGGGCAGCGAGGCGATCCTCAGTGTCGATCTCGCCGGACCGCAGGCGCAGGGCGCCCTGTTTACCGAACTCTCGGCGGCGCTGCCGCATTCCTTCCGCCTCGTCCATGGCGGCATCGACCACATCCAGAACCGGCCGGTGGCGCGGTTCTTCATCGCCGTTCCCGCGCGCGATCTCGCGCTGGCCGGAAAGGTCGAACAATTTCTGACGGCCCGGTCCGCCCGGGTGGAGGTGCTGGGTTATGACACCGATCATGCTTGAACTGCTTATCCGCTCGCTGTGGGAGACGATCCTGATGACCGTCGCCTCGGGCGTGATCTCGCTCGTTGCCGGCCTGCCGCTCGGTCTTGCCCTTGTTGTCACGGCGCGCGGCGGCATTGCTGAAAATCTCTGGATCAACCGCGGGCTCGGTGCCGTCATCAACGGCTTCCGCTCGGTGCCTTTCATCATCCTGCTGGTGGCGCTGATCCCACTGACCCGGCTGATCGTTGGCACGGCGCTCGGCACCTGGGCAGCCATCGTGCCGCTCGCCATCGCCGCCACGCCCTATTACGCCCGCATCGCCGAAGTATCGCTGCGCGAAGTCGACCGCGGGCTGATCGATGCGGTGCGCGCCATGGGCGGCAACCGCTGGACGATCATCCGCGAGGTGCTGGTGCCTGAAGCGCTGCCCGGCATCGTCGCCGGTTTCACGGTCACGCTGGTGACGTTGATCGGCGCTTCGGCCATGGCCGGCGCGATCGGCGCCGGTGGCCTTGGCGATCTCGCTATCCGCTATGGCTATCAGCGTTTCGAAACCAGTGTGATGGTCGCGGTGGTGGCCGTCCTCATCGTCCTCGTCTGCGGCATTCAGTGGTTTGGCGACCGGCTCGTCGCCAGGCTGGACCGGAGATAGGTCAGCGGCGGAAGAGCGCGGCGGGATGAGCGGCGGGCAATCTGCCGTTGCCGCCGCCGAAAAGCTTCTGCCGCAACGGCCCTTGCTCATAGTCCGCCTTGAAGACGCCGCGCTCCTGCAGCACCGGCACCACTAATTCGACGAAATCACGCAGGCTCTCCGGCGCCACCGTCCGTGCCAGGTTGAAACCGTCGATGTCGCCTTCTCCGATCCATGTCTGGAGACGATCGGCAATCTGCTCCGGCGCGCCCACCATCGGCTTCATCCGGCTGCCGAGGATCATCTGGTCGACGATCTCTCGCTTCGTCACCGGCTTTGCCGCCTGCTTGGTGATTGCCGCAAGCGCCGATTGATTGGCGTTGGTCGAGCTCCGGTCGATGACGTCATCCAATTCGTACTTCGAAAAGTCGATACCAACGGAGGCGGAGTAATGCGCAAGCGAGGCCTCGACGCTCGCATGGCGGCGATAATCCTCCAACTTCTCCTGCGCTTGTTTTTCCGTCTGCCCGACGACAACGGTGATCAGGTTGAGAACCTTCACGGCGTCGGCGCCACGGCCGAAATGCCGCCGCCTTCGCCCGCAACGCATCGACGGTCGGCCGGGCTGCTCCGGGGTTCGGGCTGGCGATAAAGACACATTCGGCGTGGCGGGCGGCGAAATCCTGCCCACGGGCCGAAGCGCCAGCCTGGAAGAGTAGGGGCGTACGCTGCGGCGAGGGCTCGGCAAGATGGATGCCCTCCATGCGGTAATATTTGCCGTCGTGACTGACGGCGCGCACTTTGGACGGATCGGCATAGATACCGCCCGCTTTGTCGCGCAGAACCGCATCGTCATCCCAACTGCCTTCCCAGAGCTTGTAGAGGATCTCGAGATATTCCTCGGCTGCGTCATAACGCGCATCATGCTCCGGCAGCGTGTCGAAACCCATGCTGCGAGCAGCACTATCGAGATAACCGGTGACGATGTTCCAGCCGATTCGCCCCCTGGTCAGATGATCGAGCGTCGACATGCGCCGCGCCAGCAAAAAGGGCGGCTCGTAGGTGGTGTTGACGGTGACGCCGAAACCCAGATGTTTCGTGACATAGGCCATCGCCGAAATCGGGATCAACGGATCGTTGACGGGAATCTGCGCCGCCGTCTCGATCACCGGCGCCGGGCTGGCTTTATAAACGTCATAGACGCCGACAATATCGGCCAGGAAGATACCATCCAGCTTGCCGCGTTCGGCGATGCTGGCGAACTCCGTCCAGTAATCGAGATCGGTATAGCGCGCCGACCGGTCGCGCGGATGTGTCCATAAGCCGTGGTTGATATGCCCGACGCAATTCATGTCGAAGGCATAGATCTGCATTTTCTTCATGAGACGAGTCCTTAGCCGGGAATAAAAATCAAGGACCTGTATCGCACGGCGATCCTGTGAAATGGTAGGGTGCGGATGAAAAAGCCGGAGGAAGGCATGACGAAAAAGACGCTATCGGATTGGGCGGAACTGGCGCAAAAGGAGTTGCGCGCCGCGCCCGAAACGCTGACCTGGCAAACCCCGGAAGGCATTGGCGTCAAGCCGCTCTATACGGCCGAGGATCTCGAAGGCGCCGAACACCTGGGTTCGCTTCCCGGTTTTTCGCCTTTCACTCGCGGCCCGCGCGCCACGATGTATGCCGGCCGGCCCTGGACGATCCGCCAATATGCCGGCTTCTCGACGGCGGAAGCGTCGAACGCCTTTTACCGCCGCAACCTCGCCGCCGGCCAGAAGGGCCTGTCGGTCGCCTTCGATCTCGCCACCCATCGCGGTTATGACAGCGACCACCCCCGCGTCGAAGGCGATGTCGGCAAGGCGGGTGTGGCGATCGACAGCGTCGAAGACATGAAGATCCTATTCGACGGCATTCCGCTCGGCGACATGTCGGTGTCGATGACGATGAACGGTGCCGTCATCCCGATTCTCGCCTCCTTCATCGTCGCCGGCGAAGAGCAAGGCGTTTCGAAGGCCGATCTGTCGGGGACAATCCAGAACGACATCCTCAAGGAGTTCATGGTCCGCAACACCTATATCTATCCGCCGGAATCCTCGATGCGGATCGTTGCCGACATCATCGAATATACCGCGAAGGAGATGCCGAAATTCAACTCGATCTCGATCTCCGGCTACCACATGCAGGAAGCCGGCGCGACGCTGGTGCAGGAACTTGCCTTCACGCTGGCCGACGGCCGCGAATATGTCAGGGCGGCAATCGCCAAGGGCCTCAATGTCGACGATTTCGCCGGAAGGCTGTCCTTCTTCTTCGCGATCGGCATGAACTTCTTTATGGAGGCGGCGAAACTGCGCGCCGCCCGGCTGCTCTGGACGAAGATCATGGAGGAGTTCGAGCCGAAAAAGTCATCCTCGCTGATGTTGCGCACCCATTGCCAGACCTCCGGCGTCTCGCTGCAGGAACAGGATCCCTATAACAACATCATCCGCACTGCCTTCGAGGCGATGTCGGCCGTGCTCGGCGGCACGCAGTCGCTGCACACCAATTCCTTCGACGAGGCGATCGCGCTGCCGACGGAATTTTCAGCCCGCATCGCCCGCAACACCCAGCTGATCCTGAGCCATGAAACCGGTGTCACCAAGGTGGTCGATCCGCTGGCCGGCTCCTATTACGTCGAGAGCCTGACGAAGGAGCTTGCCGACAAGGCCTGGGCGCTGATCGAGGAGGTGGAGGCGCTCGGCGGCATGACGAAAGCTGTTAGAGAGGGACTGCCGAAACGGCTGATCGAGGAGGCCGCCGCCCGCCGCCAGGCCGCCGTCGACAAGGGCGAGGAGGTCATCGTCGGCGTCAACCGATACAGGCTCGACACCGAACAGCCGATCGACATTCTGGAGATCGACAACAGCGCAGTGCGCACCGCGCAGATCAAACGCATCGAAGAAACCAAGCGCCGCCGCGACGGCAACGCCGTGCGCGAGACACTGGCCGCCCTGGCCGAGACCGCACGCAGCGGCCGCGGCAACCTGCTGGAAGCCGCCATCGAAGCGGCGCGGGCGCGCGCCACCGTCGGCGAAATATCGGACGCGATGCGCGAGGCCTTCGGCGATCACACTGCTACGCCTGAGGTCATCACGGGTATCTATGGCGAGGCCTATGACAACGAGCCGGAACTCGCCGTCCTCAAGGAGCGCATGACGGAGATCACGGAAGCGATGGGGCGCCGGCCGAAAATCATGGTCGCCAAGCTCGGTCAGGATGGGCACGACCGGGGCGCCAAGGTGATTGCCTCGGCTTTCGGCGATATCGGCTTCGATGTGCTCGCCGGTCCGCTGTTCCAGACGCCTGACGAGGCTGTCGAGATGGCGCTTGGTCAAAAGGTCAACGTCGTCGGCGTCTCGTCACTGGCGGCAGGTCACAGAACGCTGCTGCCGCAGCTGATCGACAGGCTGAGGGAAAAGGGCGGTGAGGATATCATCGTCGTCTGCGGCGGCGTCATCCCGCGGCAGGACTATGAATTCCTGCACGAACATGGCGTTGCAGCCGTGTTCGGTCCGGGCACGAACGTGCTGGAAGCGGCAAACTCCGTCCTTGACCTGCTGCAGGGCAGGCGGCGAAATCAATAGCTCCTGGCGTTTGCGTAAATTCCGGACGCAAAACCGCTGCGCACTTTTGCGGGAATTGCTTAGAGCAACCCACGCTTTGCAAGGTTGCTCATCAGCGCCGAAATGCCAAAGGTCCAAGGCGGGCATTCGGTCGAGAGCCGCACCGTATTGACGAGCGTGCCGAGGCCGGCCGAGGAAATTTGGACGACATCGCCGATCTTGTGGGTGAAACCCTGCTTCGGAGCGCCTCGATCCTGGGTCGGTGCAAACAACGTGCCGAGAAACAGCATGAAGCCATCGGGGTACTGATGATGGGCGCCCACCGTCTGTTTGACCAGATCGGTCGGGTCGCGGCTGATCTGCGACATCGAACTCTTGCCGTGCATCACAAAGCCATCCTGCCCGGTTACCTTGAGATCGAGTTCGGCCTTGCGCACATCACCCAGGCCGTAACCGGCATCGAACAGGCGAATGAAGGGGCCGATCGAGCAGGAGGCGTTGTTGTCCTTGGCCTTGCCGAGCAGTAGTGCCGAGCGGCCTTCGACGTCGCGCAGATTGACGTCGTTGCCGAGCGTCGCCCCCTTGATCTCGCCACGGCTGTTGACGGCGAGCACGATTTCCGGCTCCGGATTGTTCCAGGTCGAGA
Source organism: Rhizobium hidalgonense (assembly GCF_002914525.1). Classification (GTDB taxonomy): domain Bacteria; phylum Pseudomonadota; class Alphaproteobacteria; order Rhizobiales; family Rhizobiaceae; genus Rhizobium; species Rhizobium hidalgonense. Next base: position 15,784 of record NZ_LODW01000062.1, read on the forward strand.
TCGGATGCAGACCGACATCCGCACCCCAGCCGACCGAGGAGAGCACCGGAGCTTTGGTGAAGACCTCGGCATCGGGACCGATGCCGACTTCGAGATATTGCGACCACATGCCCTCGTCGATCAGCGCCTGCTTGACCTTGGCGGCTTCGGGCGAACCGGCCTTGAGATTGGTGAGGCTGCCGCCGATCAGCGTGCTGACGCGCTCGCGGATTACTGCGGCGCGATCCGGATTGCCGGCGGCCTTCTCCTCGATGACACGCTCGATCATCGACTGGGCGAAGGTGACGCCGCAGGCCTTGACCGCTTGCAGGTCGGCAGGCGCAAGCAGATAGGCGCGCGCCTCATCCGGCGCTCCCGTGCTATTGGCGGCGATTTCCTCCAGCGGGCCGATTACCTTGCCGCTTGCAGCGCGGACGAAGCCGGCGGCATCCTCTCTCTCGAGCAGGGCGCTTAGTGTCGGCGCCTCGCACGAGGTCATATCGACCAGTAAGCCATCCCGAAGAGTTACGACACTCGGCCCGGCAACCTCGGGATTCCAGACGCGGCCGACAAAAAGACCACCCGAAGCGGCGGCATCGAGAAGGGGATAAGTCATGGTGATCTTCCGTCACAGCGGGCCGGGAGCGCTCTTGAAAATTTTCGGGGTCGTCGCCGCCCTCCGGCCCGGCGGCGGTTGAAATCGATCACATTCATTGAGATCGGGCAAGAGACGCTAGGGAAAAAGACTTTCGCCCGGTCGAATCGAAAGGCGCCTTTTCGGCAGAATTCGAAACCCCGGAATGGTCGCAAAATAACTATTTAGATACAAAATTATCATTATATTTCATATATTTAATTTGCCATTCGGACGATTTCACTCCCAATCTTGCCTTGACAGGCGCCAGCTTTCGTTATCTGTTTTGCTCCGACATGGAGGATGCCGGCCTAGCCGGTGCTCAAAAAATCCCGGGAGGATAGTGCAGCGATGTTGAGATTTGCCGTCGTCGGAATCGACCATGGGCATACGTTCGATCACGTGAAGGGATTGCTTGCCTCGGGCGGCGAATTTGTCGGCTATTGCCCGCAGACCTCCGTGCCGGCATTGCGGGAGGCCTTCGAGAAGACCTATCCCGATGCCCCGCAGATCGATCGGGAGAAACTGTTCGACGATCCGTCGATCGACGTCATCTGCATTGCCGCGATCCCGCGTGACCGCGCCGGGCTTGCCATCCGCGCAATGAAGGCGGGCAAGGATGTCATGACCGATAAGCCCGGCATGACGACCTTTGCCCAGCTCGAAGAGGTCAAGCGCACCGTTGCCGAAACTGGCAAAATCTTCTCGATCTGTTTTTCCGAGCGTCACTGCGTGCGCTCCGCGGTCAAAGCCGGCAAGCTGGTAAAGGAAGGCGCGATCGGCAAGGTGATCCAGACGCTCGGCGTCGGCCCGCACCGGCTGCAGCTGCCGACCCGGCCGGACTGGTTCTTCGATCCGGAAGCCTTCGGCGGCATCATCGTCGACATCGCCTCGCATCAGGTCGATCAGTTCCTGTTCTATACCGGTTCGATCACAGGCGAGGTCATCGCCAGTTCGATCGGCAATTTCGGCATGCCCGACAAACCCGCCTTCCAGGATTTCGGCGAGGTGCTGCTGCGTTCCGACAAGGCGGCGGGTTATATCAGAGTCGACTGGTTCACCCCGGAAGCGCTGCCGACCTGGGGTGACGGACGCCTGACCATCCTCGGCACCGAGGGCTATATCGAGCTGCGCAAATATATCGATATCGCCGGCCGGCCGGGCAAGGATCACCTCTTCCTCGTCAACGGCAAGGAAATGACCCATATCGATTGCAGCGATGAAAAGCTCGACTATTTCGATGCTTTCACCGCCGACGTCGCAAACCGCACACAGACGGCGATGACGCAGGATCACGTTTTCGAAGTTTGCCGCCTTTCGCTCGAAGCCCAGATGAAAGCCGCGCGCATCGGCGCTCGCTGAGGAGGATATCATGACCAGGAAATTGCGCGTCGGCGTCATCGGCGCAGGCATTGCCGCGCGGCATCTGGCCGGCTTCGGCTGGAACAAGGATCTTTTCGAGGTTCCCGTGCTCTGCTCGCTCGATGAGGAGCGCGGCAGGGCGCTGTGCCAGGAATATGGCATTGCCGAATATACGCAGGATACGGATTCGCTGTTTGCCCGCGACGATCTCGACATCATCGACATATCGACGCCGCCGAGCTCGCATTTCGAATTGTGCCGCAAGGGCATCGAATCCGGCAAACATGTGATTTGCGAAAAGCCGCTTTTCGGTTCGATTGCCGAGGTCGATGAAATGGGCCGCATCCTCGCCCGCTTTCCCGGCAGGAGGCTGATGCCGATCTTCCAGTATCGTTATGGCTCCGGCCTTCAGAAGTTGAAACTGCTGATCGAGCAAGGCCTCGCCGGCAAGCCCTTCCTGACGACGATCGAGACCCATTGGTGGCGCGGCCCGGATTATTACGCTGTGCCGTGGCGCGGCAAATGGGCGAGCGAGCTCGGCGGCGGCCTTCTCGGGCATGCCATACACGCCCATGACATGCTGAATTATGTGCATGGTCCCTGCGCCGAGGTGTTTTCCTATGGCGCGACGCTGGTCAATCCGATCGAGGTGGAGGATACGGCGGCCCTTTCGGTGAAGATGCAGAACGGCTCGCTGGCGACGCTGTCGATGACGCTCGGCTCGCGCCAGGAAATTTCGCGGCTGCGCTTCTGCTTCAGCGATCTCGTCGCCGAAAGCATCATCGAGCCCTATACGATGGGCCGCGATCCCTGGGTCTTCACCGCGGGGACGGAGGAGCATCAGGCGAAAATCGACGCGGCGCTCGCCGCCTACGTGCCCGGCGAGGACGGCTATACCCGTCAGTTCGAGCTTTTCCATAAGGCGATCGTCGAGGACAAGGAACCGCCAGTGACGCTGCAGGATGCCCGCAATTCGCTGGAACTGGTAACGGCCGCTTATTTCTCGCAGCGCACCGGACGGCCGACGCCGATGCCGATCGCCGCCGATCATCCGCTCTATCGCTCCTGGCTTCCGGAGGAACAGCGACGCGCGGCTGCCGGCTGAGCAGGGAAGGGCGCCCCATGCTGAAATCCTTCGAGCATGTCGGCATGACGGTCAGCGATATGGACCGCACGGTCGATTTCTACTGCGGTCTGCTCGGCCTCAGCCTGCATTTACGCAAGGTCATGGCCGACGGCGGAGAGATCGCCTTTCTCGACGCCGGTGGCGGCATGCTTGAAATCGTCGCACCGGCGACCGGCGCGGCAAGGGCGGTCGATGTACCGGAGGGTACGGCCGGCCTGCGCCATCTAACCTTCCTGTTCGACAGTGTCGATGAGACTTTCGCCCGGCTGGAAAAGGCCGGCGTCGAGATCAAGGAGCGGCCGCGACTGGCAGTCAACGCCGAGGTCCTTCACAAGGTCGCCTTCCTGCGCGATCCCGATGGCATTCAGATCGAGCTCGCCGAAAAACGGTAAACCGGAAGATCCACAGCTAATTCCGGAAGGCGCCGGCGGGGATCGTCGTCACCAGCCTTATATCGCGGCGGAAGTCCGACGGCGACATCCCGGCGATGTGGCGGAAGGATTTGTTGAAGGCGCTGATCGAGCCGAAGCCGCTGTCCATCGCCACCTGCAGCACATTGGCGCCTTCGCTCATCAGCATCGCCTGGGCGCGCGATAGCCTGAGCAGCGTCACATATTTGCTGAGCGTCATGCCGGTCGATCGCTTGAACAGGTTCATCGCATATTTCGGATGCAGGTCGGCGGCGCGGGCAATATCGACCGAATCGATGTCCTGCAGGAAATTGGCGGCGATGAAATCGCACATGCGCGCGACGCTGCGGGAGGAATTCGGATGCGGCTGATCGCCTTCCAGGCTGACGGCCGTCTTCGACGTCGTCATCGAATAGGGTTCGAGCGCGATGCGCTCGATGCGCAGCAGCAACTCGTCGACCGCGTGCTGGGCCTTGGCGGCATCGCCAGACTTGGAATAGCGAGACCAGCGGGCGAAGTTCTCGTTGTCGGCGGCATCGGTTGCCGAGGTCAGCAGCGTCTCGCCCTTCATCAGCCGGCTGGAAACGCTGATCGGCAGACGCAGTCGGAAGAAATAGATGAGCGGCAGATGGGCGCCGGCATAGAGCGAATCATCCGAGGATTCATCCATCTGATGCGGCTGCCCACCCCAGAACAGGCACATTTCCCCGGCGTTCAGTCGGAATTCGTGGTCACTCATCCGATAGTGAACAGTGCCACGCATGACGTAGTTGACCTCGACCTGCGCATGCCAGTGCGGCATGGCCATGACGAGCGGATGGGCATGAAACATCTGCAGCGCCGTCGGCGAACCCTCGATACTGCTTGCGCCGGGCTGATAGATTGCACTCGTGCCGACCTTACTTTCCGCCAAGTCCATGTTCCCTTTTTAGGAGACACCCGCTCCCTTGCAGATAGTCTAACCGCGTTCGTGAAAGATCGGCAATTGAAAAGGGAGGATTTTCAATGCGCTTCAAACTTCTCGCTGCGACCGCAGCGATCGCACTGCTCGCTACCGGCTCTGCATTCGCTGAGTCGGCCAATCTCACCATCTGGAGCTGGAATGTCGCCGCCTCGGCGTTGAAGTCCACGCTTCCGGGCTTCAACAAACAGTTTCCCGATATCAAGGTCACCGTCGAGGACCTTGGAAACAGCCAGGTGTTCGACAAGACGCTCGCTGCCTGCGCTGCCGGCGGCGACGGCCTGCCCGATATCGTCAGCATCGAGAATTTCGAGGCTGAAATCTTCTGGAGCCGTTTCCCGGATTGCTTCGCCAATCTGAAGGAACTCGGCTACACCGCCGATATCCAGTCGAAGTTTCCCGACTTCAAGCGCACCGAGCTCGAGGTCGGCGATGTCGCCTACGCCATGCCATGGGATTCCGGTCCCGTCGCCGTCTTCTACCGCCGCGACATGTATGAAAAGGCCGGCGTCGATCCGAGCACGATCAGCACCTGGGACGATTTCATCGCCGCCGGCAAGAAGATTTCCGCCGCCAATCCCGGCACCGTCATGGCCCAGGCCGACTTCAACGGCGACAGCGAATGGTTCCGCATGATCGCCAATGAACAGGGCTGCGGCTATTTCTCGACCGATGGCCAGAACATCACCATCAACCAGCCCGCCTGCGTCGCCTCGCTGCAGAAAGTGAAGGAGATGAAGGATGCTGGCACGCTGACGGCGGCCAACTGGGATGAAAAAATCCAGGCCAACACCGCCGGCAAGGCGGCAAGCCAGCTCTATGGCGGCTGGTATGAAGGCACCGTGCGCTCGACCTCGCCTGATCTCAAGGGCAAGTGGGGCGTCTACAGAATGCCGAGCCTGACGGCCGATGGCCCGCATGCCGCCAATCTCGGCGGTTCGTCGCTCGCCATTTCGGCAACCTCCGCAAACAAGGAAGCCGCCTGGAAATTCGTCAACTACGCCCTTGGCACGAACGAGGGTCAGGTCACCATGCTGAAGGAATTCGGCCTGGTGCCGTCGCTGCTCTCTGCCGAGAAAGATCCCTTCGTCAGCGAGCCGCAGGCCTATTGGGGCGGCCAGAAGGTCTGGGCCGATATCCTGGCGACGTTGCCGAAAATCGTGCCGAGCCGCGGCACCGCCTTCCAGAGCGATGCAGAAGGCATCTTCAGGGCAACGCAGGCGAAATTCTTCGCAGGCGGCTATCCCGATGCGAAGACGGCACTCGACGATGCCGCCAAGCAGATCGCTGCGGCAACCGGACTTCCGATCGCGCAATGAATGACGATGCCGGGCGCTTCAGGCGCCCGGCTTTCTGCCTGCCGTAGGGCGGGCGGGTCATTCGTCCGTTTTACGTGGAGGAGGCTCGATGCCATTCAGAACCCGGAGCGCCTATGCGTTCCTCGCTCCCTATCTGCTGGTCTTTGCCACCTTCTGGGTCTGGCCGATCATCGATTCATTCCTGATTTCCTTTCAGAACACCCGCATCAATCCGTGGAAATACAGTTTCCAGGCCAATTGGGGCCGGCTCTTCTTCGATCCGGCCTTCTATAACGCCCTCTACAACACGCTGATCATTCTGGTGATCCAGGTGCCCGTGATGATCGCGCTGGCGACCGTCATGGCCGTGCTGCTCAATTCGCCGCTCCTGAAAGCGCGCCCGCTTTTCCGTTTCGCCTTCTTTGCCCCCGTCGTCGTCGGCGAGGTCGCATATGCGGCTGTGTTCCGGCTGATGTTCAGCCTCGATTTCGGCATCATCAACAAGATGATCTCAGCAATCGGCTTCAGCCCGATATCCTGGTTCGACAACGCCAATGCGGCGATGGCGGTGATCATCCTCGCCGTCACATGGCGCTGGGCCGGCTATAATGCCATCATCATCCTGGCCGGCCTGCAGTCGATTCCGGACGATGTCTACGAGGCCGCGACGCTCGACCGGGTAAGCAAGACACAGCAATTCTTCCACATTACCCTGCCGCTTTTGAAACCGATCATCCTCTTCTGTGTGGTGCTCTCGGTGATCGGCACAATGCAGCTCTTTACCGAGCCCTTCCTCATCACCAATCGCGGTGGTCCGGGCGGCGGCACGGAGACGCTCGGCCTCTTCCTCTACCGCCAGGGTTTCACCGCGCTGAACTTCGGCTATGCCTCGGCGATCGCCTATACGATGGCCGCTCTCGCCGTGGTGATCTCCCTCTTCAATCTCTGGATCGGAAGGGACCCGAAATGAGATCCAAGTCGCAATCCCTTCTCATCCGTCAGATCGCGCTGCACGCTGCGCTGGCGCCGCTGGCACTGCTCTGGCTGTTTCCGCTCTGGATGATGTTCGTCTTCTCTACAATGCCCGACAACGGCATCTTCAGCCCCGACATCGTGCTCTGGCCATCGACCAACTTCATTGCGAATTTCAAGAACCTGCAGGCCGATACCGATTTCATCGGCGCAATGGTGATCTCTATCGGCGTCGCGATGATCTACACCGTGCTCTCGGTGATGTTGACCTCGATGGCGGGGTGGGCGCTGGCGCGTTATCGTTTCGTTGGACGCTCCATCGTCATTGCCATCATCCTCGGCACGATCACGCTGCCGTTCTCGGTGGTTGTCATCCCGCAATTCATCATGGTGGCACGCGAATTCAAACTGGCGAACACCTGGGTGGCGCTGATCGTGCCGCCGCTCTTCAATTCGCTCGGCGTGCTGTTCATGCGGCAGTCCTTCTCGATGATGCCCGGCGAGCTTTTCGATGCGGCCCGCGTCGAGGGCGTCAAGGAATGGCAGATCTTCCTGCGCATCGCCCTACCATTGGCGCGCCCGACGATGGCCGCATTGGCGATCATCCTCTTTCTCGTGTCGTGGAACAACTATCTCTGGCCGCTGCTGATCAATTCCAGACCCGGAATGATGACGGCGCCTGTGGCATTGGGAACGCTGATCGGACTCACCAAGGTCTCCTGGGGCGGCATCATGGCCGGCGCGGTGCTGCTGACGGCACCGATCCTCGTCGTCTTCGTGGCTCTCCAGCGTCATTTCATCGCCGGCATCGCCGCCGGCGCAATTAAATAATCGGGGAGGCCGCATGGCAGAGCTTTCACTCACCAACATCATCAAGCGCTTCGGCGGCTTCGAGATCATCCACGGCGCCAATCTGGAGGTGAAGGACGGCGAATTCGTCGTCTTCGTCGGCCCCTCCGGCTGCGGCAAGTCCACGCTGCTGCGGATGATAGCGGGTCTCGAGGATATTACATCTGGCGAGCTTCGGATCGGCGGCCGGGTCGTTAACGACGTCGAGCCGGCCGATCGCCGCATCGCCATGGTCTTCCAGTCCTACGCGCTCTATCCGCACCTGACGGTCGAGGAAAATTTGAGCTTCGGCCTGCGGATGAACGGCAACCCGAAATCAGATACCGAGCGGCGCGTGCGCCATGTGGCCGAGATCCTGCAGATCACCGAGCTGATGAACCGGCGGCCGAAACAGCTTTCCGGCGGTCAGCGCCAGCGCGTCGCGATCGGCCGCGCCATCGTCCGCGAACCGGAGGTCTTCCTGTTCGACGAGCCTTTGTCGAACCTCGATGCCGAACTGCGCGTGCAGATGCGGGTCGAAATCTCCAGGCTGCACAAGCAGCTCGGTACGACGATGATCTACGTCACCCACGACCAGACGGAAGCGATGACGCTTGCCGACCGGATCGTCGTGCTGCGCGCCGGCAATATCGAACAGATCGGCGCGCCGCTCGACCTTTACGACGATCCGGCCAACCAGTTCGTCGCCGGTTTCGTCGGCTCACCGAAGATGAATTTCCTGAAAGCCGTGGTGGTCGAGCGGCAGCCGGGCAGGGTGGTGGTCGCGCTGGAAAGTGACGCCGATACGCGCCTGCCGCTGCCCGTCAACGAAGCCATCGAAGCCGGCACGAAGGTGACGCTCGGGATCCGTCCCGAACATTTCGTCGATGCCGGCATGGGGGATGCCGATCTCACCGTCGCAATCGACGTTGCCGAGCATCTTGGCAATACCAGCTATATCTACGCCGCCATCGGCGGCGAGCAGCTGATCATCGAGCGTCCGGAATCGCGCACCGCCGGCAACCGCGAAACGCTGACCGTCGGCCTTCCCGCGCGCCACACATTCCTTTTCGACGGCGCCGGCAAACGGCTTCGCTAAACCGCAATCCCAAGGCAGAAAGACGAAAGAGGTTTCCATGACTTCCGATCAACCGATCCGCTGGGGCATCATCGGCCCCGGCACCATCGCCCGCACCTTTGCCGATGGCGTCGCCCATTCGCGCACCGGCAAACTGGTGGCGATCGCCACCCGCAATCCTGCAAAGCCGGGCCTTGCCGAGAATTTCCCGGGTGCCCGCATCGTCGAGGGTTACGAGGCGCTGCTTTCCGACCCCGAGGTCGATGCGATCTATATTTCCGTGCCCCATACCGGCCACGCCGAATGGGCAATCAAGGCCGCGCGTGCGGGCAAGCATATCCTGGTGGAAAAGCCGATCGCGCTTTCGGCCTATGATGCCGAAGCCGTTTATTACGAAGCCAAGAAGGCCGGTGTGTTTGCCGGCGAGGCCTTCATGTACCGCGTGCATCCGCAGACGGAAAAGCTGGTCGAACTCATCAAGAGCGGCATCATCGGCAACGTCCGCATCATCCGCTCGAGCTTCGGCTTCAACATGGGCAGCTACAAACCGGAACACCGGCTGTTCGCCAATGATACCGCCGGCGGCGGCATTCTCGATGTCGGCGGCTATCCAGTTTCCATGGCGAGGCTGATCGCTGGCGCGGCGGAAGGTAAAGCCTTCCTCGAACCGGAGAAAGTTTCCGGCGTCGCCCATCTCGGTGAGAGCGGCGTCGATGAATGGGCGTCCGCAGTGCTCAAGTTCCCGAACGAGATCATCGCCGAAGTCTCCTGCTCGATCATGGCCCAGCAGGACAATGTGCTGCGCATCATCGGCTCCGAAGGCCGGATCGAGGTCGCCGATTTCTGGTTCGCCTCCGGCCATAAGGGCGGTGTCGGCAAGATCGAGATCTTCAAGGGCGGCAAACAGGAAACCGTCGAGATCAAGGAAGAGCGCTGGCTCTATTCCTTCGAGGCGGACGCGGCAGGCGACGCCATCCGCGCCGGCAAGACCGAGTTCAGCACTCCCGGCATGAGCTGGGCCGATTCGATCGGAAACCTGCGCGTGCTCGACCAGTGGCGCGCCTCGGTCGGTCTCGAATACGGCGTCGAGAAAGCCGTCAAGCGCACGGCCAACATTGCAGGCGGCATCGTCAAGCGCGGCAACAGCATTCCGCAGCGTCAGATTCCGGGCATTTCCAAGCCGGCTTCTGTCGTCACCCTCGGCTTCGAGTTCTTCCCGAACTTCGCCTCCGCCTCGCTGACCCTCGACGCTTTCTACGAAGCCGGCGGCAATGCCTTCGACACGGCCTTTGTCTATGGCGCCGGCAAGACGGAGGCGATCTTCGGCGACTGGCACACCAGCCGCAAAGTGCCGCGCGAGGAGATCGTTCTGATTGGCAAGGGCGCGCATTCGCCGCTCTGCTATCCCGATATGATCGCCAAGCAGCTCGACCAGTCGCTCGCCCGGCTGAAGACCGACTATGTCGACATCTATTTCATGCATCGCGACAATACCGACGTGCCGGTCGGCGAGTTCGTCGATGCCATGGATGCCGAGGTCAAGCGCGGCCGCATCCGCGGCATCTTCGGTGGTTCGAACTGGACGCGGGCGCGTTTCGACGAAGCGATCGCCTATGCCGAAAAGACCGGCAAGGCGGCACCGGCAACGCTCTCCAACAACTTCTCGCTCGCCGAGATGCTCGATCCGATCTGGGCCGGCTGCGTCGCCGCCTCCGATGACGACTGGAAGAAGTGGCTGAACGAGAAGCAGATCCCGAACTTCGCCTGGTCGAGCCAGGGCCGCGGCTTCTTTACCGACCGCGCCGGCCGCGACAAGCGTGATGATGAGGAGATCGTGCGGGTGTGGTATTCCGAGCGCAATTTCGGACGCCGCGATCGCGCCATCGAACTTGCCAACAAGCTCGGCCGCAATCCAATCCACATCGCACTCGCCTATGTGATCGCTCAGCCCTTCCCGGTCATTCCGCTGATCGGGCCGCGCACCGTCGCCGAGCTGGAAGACAGCCTTTCGGCGCTCGACATCAAGCTGACGCCTGATCAGGTGAAATGGCTGGAAGGCTGACGAAAGAGCAAAGGGCGCGGTTTGAAGCCGCGCCCTTTCCATATCTACCTGCGTGTTTCGGACGCCCTTTTTCTCGCGGCGTCGTCCATCAACTCATACCACATGGCGTTGAGGACGGCGAAGGCGGCGGCCAGAGGCAGGCCAAGGATCCATGCGAAATACCACATTGTTTCGTCTCCCTCAGTAGGCGTGGCTGTTTTTGTCAGTGACGGACTGCTCATCGACCTTGCCCCACAAAACCCTATAGACCCAGGCCGTGTAGGCAAAGATGATCGGCAGAAATATCGCCGACACCACCAGCATGATGAACAGCGTCATGTGGCTGGAGGATGCATCCCAGACCGTCAGACTCGATCGTGGATCGAGCGAGGAGGGCAGGATGAACGGGAACATCGAGAGACCGACTGTCGAGATGATGCCAAAGATTGCGAGTTTGCTGAGGAGCAGCGTCATCACCTCGCGCCTTGCCCGCATGGCGATGAAAGCCAATGCCGCACCGGCAAAGCCGAGGACCGGTGCCAGGATCATCCACGGATGCGCGGTGTAATTGACAAGCCATGCGCCCTTTTCGAGCACCGCGGTCTTCAGCAGCGGATTGGACGGCCCGATCGGGCTGATATCGCTGGTGATGCGATAGCCGTCGACGCCGGTCCACAGAAACAGACCGCCGAGGGCAAAGAACACGATAGCGGCAAGAGCAGCGATGCTGCCATAGCTTCTGGCCCGTTCCGCAACCAGGCCGCTCGCTTTCAACACCAGCCAGGCCGCGCCGTGCATCGTCAGCATGGCGACCGAAAGCAGCCCGCAGAGCAGCGCATAGGGGTTGAGCAGACCGAAAAACGAGCCTTCGTAGAAGATCCGCATATCGTCGGCAAAGCGGAAGGGCACGCCCTGCAGCACATTGCCGACGGCGACGCCGAAGATCAGCGACGGCACGAAGCCACCCACAAAGAGCGCCCAGTCCCAGCCGTTGCGCCAGCGGGCGCTTTCCCGTTTCGACCGGTATTTGAAGCCGACCGGGCGCAGGATGAGCGCGAACAGGATCGCAAACATCGCCAGATAGAAGCCCGAGAAGGAGACCGCATAGAGCGGCGGCCAGGCGGCGAAGATGGCGCCGCCGCCAAGGATCAGCCAGACCTGGTTGCCTTCCCAGGTGGCGCCGATGGTGTTGATCGCCACGCGCCGTTCCGTATCCGTCCTGGCGACGAAAGGCAGAAGTGTGCCGACGCCGAGATCGAAGCCGCCCGTCGTCGCAAAGGCAATTAGTATCACGCCGAGCAGCAGCCACCAGATGACGCGCAGGGTTTCATAGTCGATGAGTTCGTGAAGGATCATGGAGGTCACTCCGCGGCCGGGACGAGGGTTTCGGAAATCAGCACGGCTTCCGGCTCGTCGTCCGGCTCCGGCCCCTGTTTGATTGCCTTGATCATCAGGCTCATCTCGATAACGATCAGCACCGTGTAGAGCGCGGCAAAACCGATGATCGTCAAAAGCACGGTGCCGGCGCCGAGGCTGGAGACGGCTGCCGCGGTCGGCAGCACGCCTTCGATCACCCAGGGCTGGCGGCCGAATTCGGCGACGACCCAGCCGAGCTCGATGGCGACAAAGGGCAGGGGGATCGCCAGCACCGCAATCCGCAGCAGCAGCGGGTACTTGTCGAGGTGGCGCCGCGCCGACAGCCAGAAGAAGGTTGATGTCAGCAGGATGAAGAAGATGCCGAGTCCGACCATGATGCGGAAGGACCAGAAGAGCGTCGGCACATGCGGGATCGTATCGCGCGCGGCCTGGACAATCTGCTCCTCGGTCGCCTGGCGCGGGTCATCGACATAGCGCTTCAGAAGAAGGGCGTAGCCGAGATCATGGCCGAGATCCTCGAAAGAGCTGCGCACCTCCTGGGCCACCTGGTCCTGCTTCGGCGCCGCGCGAATCTGCATCAAGGCGTCGTAAGCCTTGATGCCGTCGCGGATGCGGGTTTCGGCCTGCTGTTCGAGCTTGTCGATACCGGGGATCTCGGTTGTCAGCGACCGGGTGCCGATCAGGCCCATGATCCATGGGATATGCACGGCAAAATGCGTCTCGCGCGCTTCCTGATCCGGGAAGCCGAAGGCGGTGAAGGCGGCCGGCGCCGGCTCGGTCTTCCACATGCCCTCGATCGCGGCGAGCTTCATCTTCTGGTTCTCGGTCGCGAGATAACCGCTCTCGTCGCCGAGCACGACCACCGAGAGCGCCGAGGCAAGGCCGAAGGAGGCAGCGACCGTCATCGAGCGCTTGGAAAGCTCGATATACCGGCCCTTCAGCACATACCAGGCCGAGACGCCGAGAACGAAGATCGAGGCGCAGACATAACCAGCCGATACCGTGTGGACGAATTTTGCCTGGGCGACGGGATTGAAGACGACTTCGAAGAAGCTTGTGATCTCCATGCGCATCGTCTGCGGATTGAGCGCCGATCCCACCGGGTTCTGCATCCAACCATTGGCGATGAGGATCCAGAGGGCTGAGAAGTTCGAGCCGAGCGCTACCGCCCAGGTGGCGACGAGATGGCCGACCTTCGAGAGTTTGTCCCAGCCGAAGAAGAACAGGCCGACGAAAGTCGCCTCGAGGAAGAAGGCCATCAGGCCTTCGATCGCCAGCGGCGCCCCGAAGATATCGCCGACATAATAGCTGTAATAGCTCCAATTCATGCCGAACTGGAATTCCATGACGATGCCGGTGGCGACGCCGATCACGAAATTGATGCCGAATAGCGTGCCCCAGAATTTCGTCATCTGCCGCCAGATCTGGCGGCCGGTCATGACATAGACGGTTTCCATGATTGCCAGGAGCACGGACAGGCCGAGCGTCAGCGGCACGAACAGGAAGTGGTAAAGCGCCGTCAGCGCAAATTGGAAGCGCGATAGCGCTACGATATCTAGTTCCATTGTCTTTCTCCCACGGTCCCACGCGGTACGGAGCGTTCCTCAGCGCCGGCCGGCGCCTGAGGGCATGCGGTATCGCTCAATCCGGCCGAAGCCGGTCGAGCACCTTTTCGAACGCCGCCTCTCCGCGGCGCGAAATCTCTGAAATGCGGCCGCCTTCGACGACGGCGATGCGGTCGGCGATGGCAGCCTCGCGGCGGATATGCGTTGCGATCACCAGCGAGCGGCCAGCTGCCATCTTCGAAAGGCGCTGGAGCACATTACGGGCGGTGGCGCCGTCGAGGCCTTCTGTGGGCTCATCGATCAGCCAGAGCGGTGTGTCGCGCAGGAAGAGCCGGGCCAGCGCCAGCCGGCGCGACTGGCCGCCGGAAAGGCCGAGCCCGCCTTCGCCGAGCAACGTGTCAATCCCGCGCGGCATGGCCTCGACATCACCGAGCAGACCGGCGGCGGCGAGCGCCTCACGAAGGCGGGCCTCGCTTGCATCCGGGTTGGCAAGAGCGAGATTGCCGCGCAGGCTGTCCTCGAAGAGCTCCGTCCGCTGCGTCAGCAAGGTTGCCGTGACCGCCGCAACGGTTCCGGCCCTTGCCGGCAATTCGCCGGAAAGCAGGGCGAGCAAGCTCGACTTGCCGGCGCCGCTGCTGCCGATGACGGCCAGGCGTTCACCCTGCGGGAGCGTGAGGTCTATGCCCACGAGCGCCGGCACGGCAGAATTCTCATGGAAGGCAGTCACAGCAGCCAGTGAAAAAGCATATCCCGACAGTGGCGCCGCCAAAGGTTCGGATGCCTCAGCGGCAGCAAGCCGCGGGGCGACGCGCTTTGCCGCAAGCAGCGTTCGCCCAAGTTCCAGGGCGCCGCGGCGCAGCGCCGTAAAAGGTTCGACGGCCGCGAAGGCAACGAGCAGGCCGAGGGCTGCGACAGGAGGGGTAATCGCCTTGGTTTCCGCAAGCGCGGCGACGGCAAGCAGCGACGCCGTCAACAGCAGGGTGGAGACGAGACCGAAGCCGAATGTCAGGCCAGTTTCGACGCGGTTCAGCCGGTCGTCGGCGCGACCGGCATAATGATCGGCCGCAGCGATCGCGCTGCTCTGCGCGGCGAGCCGGCCGGCCATCAGGAGGTCGGTCTGGCCCGCGACGAGGTCGATCGTCCGCGACCGCAGCGCCTCGATGCCATGGGCCCGCCTGCGGGCATGTTTGCGCGCCGCCCGAGCGGCGATCAAAGGCAGGCCGAGGCCGGCACCAGAGAGAAAGAGACCGGAGAACAGGCCGAACAGTGGATGCATGATCCCCAGCACCACGCTCGCAGCCAGGGCTGCCCCCACAGCGACCGCGGCCGGCACGAGAATGCGCAGGTAGAGAGAATCGAGCGCATCGATATCGGCCGTCAGACGGAACAGCAGCGTTGCGGGGCGGCGCGACAGGGCGCGCGCCGCACCCGCTTCGGCAAAGCCGCGAAACAGCCTTTCGCGAAGAGCGGTGAGCACGCCGAGCGTTGCGTCATGGGTTGCAAGCCTTTCACCGTAACGGGCCACAGTCCGGATGATCGCAAGCAGCCGGATGCCGGCCGAAGGCGCAAAGACGTCGAAGGTGATGGCGGCGGCGGCGGAAAGGCCGGCAAGCGAAGTGGCGGTGATGAACCAGCCGGACAGACCGAGCAGGGCGATGCCGGCCATGACCGTCGCTGCCGAAAGTGCTGCGCCGAGCAGCAGTGCACGCCGGCGCTCGGCAAAGAACAGCCGCAGGATCGGCTTGAGGTCTGCAGCATATCTGCTCATTCGGCGGCCTCCCTTACGATACAGTCGGCGTCGATGCGGATGGTGCGATGCATACGGGCGGCAAGCAGTGGATCGTGGGTCGCGACGATCAAAGTGCGTCCCCTGGAAAGCAAGAGCAGGCTCTCGGTCACTTCGGCGGCGGTGGCCGCATCGAGATGCGCGGTCGGCTCGTCGGCGAGGATGATCTTCAGATGCGGATTGCAGGCCGCGCGCGCAATCGCCAGCCGCAGCGCCTCTCCGCCGGAAAGCCCGATGCCGCCCTCGCCGAGCAGCCGGCCGCCATAGGCCTCAGCCACCTTTTCGAGTCTTGCAGTGGCAAGCGCATCCGTGACATCACCACGTGCGATGCCCGGCCTGCCGAGCGAAATATTGCCTGCGATCGTGCCGGCAAAGATATGCGGCTTCTGGCCGATCCATGCCATTGCCCCGCGCAGGCTGCCGGCAGTGTCATCTGCAAGCTCGGCACCGCCGATGACGATGCGCCCGTCGGCGCAGGGCGCCAGCCCTGATATCAGCGAAAGAAGCGTCGATTTGCCGGAACCGCTGGCGCCGAGCAACGCCAGATGTTCGCCGGCAGCCATATCGAGGTTGAAACCGTTGAGAATAAGCGGTTCGTCGGCGCCGTAGCGGAAGGCGAGATTTTCAAGACGGATGGCCGGCGCCCCGGTCACGGCACCCACAGTTGCATCTGCCGATCCCCGGATCGGCAAACCACCTGCAGCCAGCGTATCCAACGCTTTCAGTGCCGCTTCGCCGGCGGCCCGATCGTGCCAGACGGCCGAAAGTTCGCGCAGCGGCTCGAAGAAGGCGGGCGCCAGCAACAGGATGAACAGCCCCTCGGTCAAGTCGAGCCGGCCTGCCCAAGTGCCGAAGCGGATTTCGCCGAGCAAGCTGAAGCCGACATAGACGGCAATCATCGCCACGCCGAGTGCTGCGAAAAGCTCAAGCACGGCCGAGGAGAGAAAGGCAATCTTCAACACTGCCATGGTCCGCAGGCGCAGCGATTCCGACTCGCGGCGCAGCCGCAGCGCGGTCGCATCAACCGCATCGAGCGCGCGGATCGTCGCCAGTCCGCGCAGTCGATCGAGTAGGAAGCCGTTGAGGCCACCCGTTGCAACGAGTTGCTTTTCGCTGGCCGCCTGCGCACGCCAACCGATCAGCGCCATGAAGATCGGGATCAGCGGCGCGGCGAACAACAGCACAAGCGCAGCAATCCAGGAGACCGGAAGGATGCAGGCGAGGATGATCAGCGGCACAAGGCTCGCCTTCATGCGTCCCGGATAGAAACGGGCGAGGTAGGGCACGATCAGTTCGGCCTGCTCGCCGACGATACTTGCGGCCTTGCCGGAGGCCTTCCGGCTGCGATCGATCGGCGATGACAGGGAAAGGGCGGCGGTGGCGATCTGCCGTCTGCGGCTGAGTTCGACGCGCGCGATATGAAAGGCGAGGCGGCCGCCAGCGGCGTCGAAACAGCTTCTTGCCATTCCGAGCGCGAGGAGGCCGAGGGCCGGCCAGACAACGCCCTGCAATCCGCCGCCAGCGGCGATGCGGCCGCCCGAGATCGCCAGCAATGCAGCTTGCGGAATCCAGAAGGCTGCGGCCAATGACTGCAGTATCGCCGCTCTGCGCAGCCCGCTTTTTACCGGATCACGGCGGGACGAAACAGCATCGCCATCCCGCGGCTGTACCTCCGGTTTATCTCTCGCGTCGAAGAAAGCAGTGCCCATGGCGCTAACTCTTGTTCGCAGGATTCGGCCGGCGGCTGCGGCCGAGCGAAACGACCCGGTCCTTGGCCTCCAGAAGCTTCGTCACTTTCGCGCCTAGCGAGAGTAGCGTTGCAAGCCTTTCCGTTTCAAGTTGTTTTACGTCTTCATACCAATGCGTCAGCTGCTCGATCAGCGTGTGCATCTCGCTCATGCGCGCCTGCGCATGCCGTTCGGCGTCGCTCGCCGGCCGCTGCATCAGGATTTCACGCAGCACCGACAGCGTCGGATCGACTTCCCGTTTCTTTCGCTCCTCGGCAAGCGTCCGCAAGATGAGCCAGACGTCATCGGGCGTGGTGAAGAAATCGCGGCGGTCGTCCGGCTTGTGTTTGAGAAGCACGAGGTTCCACGCCTGCAATTCGCGCAGGCTCATTGAGACGTTGGAGCGCGAAATGCCGAGTGCATCGGCAATCTCCTCGGCGCAGATCGGCGCGGGCGAGACGTAGAGCAGGGCATAGATCTGGCCGACCGTGCGGTTGATTCCCCAGCGGGAACCCATTTCGCCGAAATGGAGAACGAAGGACTGGACGAGAGGCGGCAGGTTCATAGTCTTTTCCGTTGCGTCTGTGATTTCAGTAATTTCTGAAATCACTATATCGACCTTCGCGCCCCGCCGACAATCGTCAAGGCGGCCCTGCGTCAATATGGATGGCCGTTCAGATCGTGCGTCGGATATAACAGGAAGCGACGCGGTCGGATTTGACTTGGATCAATTCCGCAGCACTTTGCAGTCATGACACGGAAACGCCCGGCAATGCGCTACGCATGCCGGGCGTTCTGATTTGACTGGTATAACGAGCGGCGTTTAAGCCCGCCGCCGATTGAGCCGGCTCAGATCAAGCCGGCCAGGATGCCGACGCCCGATATGGCGGCGATGCCGCCGGCCGCGCGCGTCACGAAGGCGCCCCGACGTTCACCGGCGCGGCCGACGAAGTAACCAAGAGCAAGGCCCGTGAGGTGCAGCAGCGCGGTCGCGATCATGAAACCGGCAGCATAGGCGGCACCGGCAGCGTTATCCGGCATTTCGGCGCCGTGTGCGTGACCGTGGAAGATCGCAAAGAGCCCGACAATGCCGAGCGCTGCAGCGAGCGGCGCCTTGACATCAAGCGCAACGATGGCGCCGAGGACGACGACGGAAAGCGCGATGCCCAATTCAACGAAGGGAACATTGATACCGGCGGCGCCGAGGGCGCCACCGAGCGCCATGACGAGAACGAAGGTCGTCGGCACGAGCCAGGTGGCGCGGCCGCCGAGCTGGAATGCAAAAACGCCGACCATTACCATGGCGAGGACATGATCGAGGCCCGACATCGGATGGGCAAAGCCATGGCTGAAACCAGCAGCATCGCCTATCGCGGGATGGGCGGAGGCAACGGCTGGAAGCGCTGCGCCGGCGAAAGCCAGCAGGCCGCTCTTGAGTGCTGATTTCATTGCTCATTCACCTCGCGAGTTTCGAGTATCCTGCGGCCGCTGAACAAAGGCATGGGTCCAGGCGCGGGCATCAAGCTAGTTCAAAGCGTTTGCGCCGTCAACGCTGTATTCAGAGCAAATGCCAAGCCAATTCAAGTGCTTATCTAGTAGGCAGATGCCGCTTTCGACAGCGCCGCAGCAGCGAAGGTCGACGCGGAGAAGCGCCGGCTTGTTTCGAATTCTTCCTTTCGTGAACTGGAAAGGCTCCCGCACAGAGGCTATCAATCGTCCCACCGAGATGGCGCAAACTGCCGCGATGGAGGAGATGCCGATGACAAACACCGACCGGCCGCTGGCGATCAGCGCGCCTGAGCCGCGCACGCTCGATCTGATCTTCACCGAAAAGGCGCGCGCCGAACTGCATGCCAAATACGAGATCGTCGAAGCCGATCCGGAAAATATCGCCGGCCTTGGTGACGAGATCCTCGGCAGGGCGCGTTACATCATCGGCCAGCCGCCGCTTTCGGCGGAAACGCTGGCGAGAATGCCGGCCCTGCGCTCGATCCTCAACGTCGAAAGCAATCTTCTCAACAACATGCCCTATGAGGTGCTCTTCGAGCGCGGCATCCATGTCGTCACCACAGGCCAGGTCTTTGCCGAGCCGGTCGCCGAAATCGGTCTCGGCTTCGCGATCGCCTTGGCGCGCGGCATCGTCGACGCGGATGGCGCGTTCCGCGAGGGCAACGAACTCTGGGGCGGGGAAGGCAATGCAAATGCGCGGCTGATCGCCGGCTCCGAGATCGGCATCGTCGGCTTCGGCGATCTCGGCAAAGCGCTGCGCCGGCTGCTCTCCGGCTTCAAGGCCCGCGTCAGAGTGTTCGATCCCTGGCTGCCCCGCTCGATCCTCGAGGAAAACGGCGTCGAACCCGCAAGCCTGGAGGATGTGCTGACGAAGAGCGACTTCGTCTTCGTCGTCGCGGCCGTCACCAGCGAAAACAAGGGGTTTCTCGGCAGAGAGGCCTTCGCCAGCATGCGTAGAGGCGCGGCCTTCATCCTGCTCAGCCGCGCCGATGTCGTCGATTTCAAAGCGCTGATGGCGGCCGTCTCGTCAGGCCATATCGTTGCAGCAAGCGACGTCTATCCGCAAGAACCGCTGCCGCCCGACCATCCGGTGCGGAACCTCAAAGGCTTCATCCGCTCGGCCCACCGCGCCGGCGCGCTCGACAGCGCCTTCAAGAAGATGGGCGACATGGTGCTCGAGGACATGGACCTGATGGATCGCGTCCTGCCGCCGATGCGCTGCAAGCGGGCGGAGCGCGAAACGGTTTCGCGCATGCGCTCCAAACCGGTCGCGGTCAATTGACTTCGAGTCGATCCGGAAGGCCGATGATGGATGAGCGACCGCGACGACGTTCGGTATGACCCGTTGCCGGGGTTCCCGCACGCTCCACTTTGTGGCGCGCTGCTCACACACAATCAGCTCGTATGTCGGCTGGTCACTCTGACGTAATAGCCGTCAGGATCGATGAGGCGAAAGTCACGAAGTCCCCAAGGCTGCAAGGCAAGATCGGTGAGTGGCCAGCCGCTCTCTTTCGCCTTGCGATAGGCACCCTCAATGTCGGTGACGCTTAAAACGATCTCGACACCAAGACCAACTTTCTCGCCGGTTTCGATCCGCAACGGATGATCGCTCGAAAGGGCGCTTCGCCTATTGATCGCGATGACTGCGTCATCGTTCGTCAGCAAAGTATAGTCCGCGTTTGTCGGGCCTTGGATTTCAAAGCCCAGAATCCGCCGATAGAAACTGAGCGATTGCTCCGGCGCTTCGACAAATAGCTCCAATCTCAATTGCAACGGATTGCCCTCGGACCGCGCCACCTCAGGCGGCGCGCTGCTCACTTCCCTGGATCGCGGCGAGCTTCCAGTCGGCGCCGGGTTTGCGTACGAAGGTCCAGACCTCGATGCTTTCGCTCGGGCGGCGAGCGTCGCCAGAAACGACGCGGCCGCTGTCGCGTTCGACCATGGCATCGATCGAGGAGTAACGCATGGCGAGCGTCGCATATTCCTGACCGTCTTCGCGCCAGGCCTCGGCAATGTCGCCCTGTAGCAGCTTGACATCGGAGACGCGGTTGCGCACGCCGTTGGTGGCGTTTTCGCCGAGTTCCTCGGCCAGATAGGACATCGCTTCGGGCGTCGTCAGCCGGCGCAACGTGGCGTAATCCTCGGCACCGTAAGCGGTCTGAACGTCGGTCAGCAATTCCTCGAACTGATCGAGATCGGCCTGCGCCAGCCCGATCTCGTCGCTCGGTCGGTTGCCGCGCGAGGACCACCCTGAACCGGCACCCGAACCGATCGCCGGTATATGGAACGACGAATGGTTGGCCGGCGACATATTATAGGACCGGCTGAAGGAACCGCTTTGGCCACCAGCGCCGTAGGAAGGCTGGCGGCGGTTGGCGAAATAACGCATGGCGAGCATGGCGGCACCGCCGATCAGCGCGATCTGCAGCAGCATGCCGAGGAAGCCGAAGCCGCCGCCGAAACCGTGACCGAGCAGCATGCCGAGGAGGCCGCCGGCAATCAGGCCGCCGATCATCGAACGGCCGAATCCGCCGAAGAGACCGGGGCGCTGGGCGCCGAAGGGCTGCTGTGCTGTGGCGGGTGCCGTGGTCTGCGGGCGCGGCGTCATCGACCGTTCGATCGGCGCGGCGGGCGCAGGCGCAGTTGAGGTGACAGGCGGAGCCTGGAAGGTGCGGGTACCGCGGCTTCCGAAGCCGCCGCTGCCGGCCCGGCGTGCTTCTGCATCGCCAAGGGAGGCAAAAACTGTAGCGCTCGTCAGAACGGCAATGGCCGCGAACTTGGCAAAACGCGAAATGGCACTCGGCATTCCTGGTCTCCTGTCATGCGCAATCACGGCATGTCGGGAAAGAATATAGGGACTCTTTCTCAGGTTTGAAGTTCTTCGGCTGCATTACTGCCGCACGCTACTGACAGACGTCGACCCAGCTGGCGCCGGTCAGCTCCGCCAGCCGTCCGGTTTCGATGCGGATCGCCGAATTCGTCGAGCCGGCGGCCGGCACGACTTCATCGAAGCGTTTCAGCGAGATATCGCAATAGATGGGCAGCGGCGAGGGAAGGCCGAAGGGGCAGACGCCGCCGACCGGGTGGCTGGTGACAGTCACGACCTCCTCGGCGTCGAGCATGCGCCCCTTGGCGCCGAACGTGTCCTTGAACTTGCGATTGTCGAGCCTTGCCGTGCCGCCGGCAACGACCAGCATCATCTTTTCGCCGACCCGCAGGCAGATCGTCTTGGCAATCTGGGCCGGCTCGACGCCGTGGGCCTCGGCCGCAAGCGCCACCGTCGAGGAGCTCTCGGCGGTTTCGATGATGTCGATATCGGGTGCGTGCGCACGCAGGAAAGCGCGGACGGATGCAAGGCTCATGGCTGCATGCTAGCGCATCGGCCCGGAAATCGGAACCGATTTTCCGAAAGCAGGATGCGAGGGGCGAAACTGTTGCAACGTCGGTTGCGCGCCTCGAAAGACGTGCTGCGCTGCAGGATGACAAGCGCAATTTGAAGCGTAAAAGCCACTCCCGAAAACCGTCGCTTGCAAGTCTGACAGACATCGTCATAATAATTTTGCACACGTGCTCAATTTTGTCATTCGGCCGTTACATCAAACCCCTAGAGCGGACATCGTCACGTTTTCGTGGGGTTTCGGAGCGGCCATCATCAGCAGTGCTGACCCGCCAAGAGGCTTCACGCTGCTCTTCTAGGGAGACGAAGAAGATGACCATTTTGCCGACACTGAAATCCCTCGCCATCGCAGCCGCCATCCTGGCTTCGAGCTCTGCAATTGCGCTTGCCAAGGACGTTCACATCAGCGTCTGGGCCGGCGGCACCGGCCCCAACGACGTCTATCGCCTCGACGCCATCGAGATCGCAGCCCAGCAGCTGCAGCGCCAGGCCGCGCTGAAGGGTGAAGATCTGAAGATTACCGTCGAGAAGAAGCCCTATTCCGCCTGGGAGGACTTCAAGCAGGCGCTGACCCTTGCGGCGGAAGCCAAGACCGCCCCGAACATCGTCGTCAGCGGCCACGAAGACATCGCACCATGGTCCCAGGCCGGTCTCATCGTTCCGATTGAGGATTATGTCGATCTCGACTCCTGGCCGCTCAATGGCATCTACGAGAACCTGCTGCAGATCGCCTCCTATAATGGCACCGTCTACGGCATTCCGCAGGATGCCGAATCCCGGCCGATGTTCTTCTGGAAGCCTTATATGAAGGCGATCGGCTATAGCGACGCCGATCTGGATGCGCTGCCGCAGAGTGTTCAGGACGGCAAGTACACCATGAAGAACCTGCTCGACGACGCCAAGAAGATGCAGGACAAGGGCCTCGTCCAGCCCGGCTACGGCTTCTATCCTCGCACCAGCAATGGCCCTGACTACTGGCAGTTCTATACCAGCTTCGGCGGCACGATGGAGGAAAACGGCAAGCTCGTTTTCGACAAGGCGGCGATGACCCGCACCTATCAGTTCTTCGCTGACGCCGTTAAGGCGGGCGTCACCAAGAAGAACCACATCGGCATGCCGGGCGACCAGTGGTGGAAGGAAGTCGCCACCGGCAAGGCCGGCATCTGGGACGCAGGCACCTGGCACTATGCCCGCCTCGTCAACCAGGAAGGCCTGAAGGACTTTTTCGGCAACGTGATCTTCACGCTGATCCCCGCCGGTGAAGGCGGCAAGGCCAACACGCTGACCCACCCGCTGGTCTATCTGCTGACCGCAGGTCACGACAAGGAAGATACCGAGATCGCCGCCCAGCTGGTCACCATCGCCTCCGAGCCGCGCATCAACGCGCTGCATGCGGTCAAATCAGCCCATCTCGGCATTTCCGAGGCGGAATCGGAAGTCGATTTCTACTCGGCCGACCGCTGGACCCGCGAAGCCACCGAGCGCCTGCTGCCGCATGCCAATGCGATGCCGAACAATTCCGATTTCGGCAAATATTGGAACATCATGTGGAAGAACCTCGAAGCATCCTGGACCGGCGCCAAGACCGTCGACGCCGCGGTCAGTGATGCCGAGAGCGAGCTGAAGAGCACGCTCGGCGACAAGATCGTCATCCGCTGAAGCATTCCGCCGGGCGGCGGCACTCCCGCCGCCCGGTCGGGTCCGCGAGGAGGCCTTCCATGAAATCGTCCAGAACGCTCGGACTGGTGATGATCGCGCCCGCGGCGATCATGATAGTCCTGTTCTTCCTGATGCCGGTGGTTTTGACGGCGGTTTTCTCGATGACCAACATGACGACGGCGACCGGCATATCGGGAGGCGTCTACCAGATCGCGCCCAGCTCGCTGATCGCGCTGAAATCGGCGTTGCCCGAGATTGCCACCGAGATGGCCGAACCGCGCTACACCATCGACGAGGCGGGCCTCACGGCCGTCGAGGACCTCGGCATGGCGCCGGGGATTGTTGCGGAATTGCGCGCCAAACATATAGGCGAGGTCTTCCCGGCGCGCCGCGACGTCGAGCGCATGATCAAGGATCTCACTGAGCGACCTTCGACACGCGAGGTCAAGCAGATCTCCGAACAGTTCAACCGCTCTGTCCTCAATACCCGTTTCGACAGCAAGCAACAGCTGTTTTCGGCGCTGGACAGCCTGGGTTTCAAGCTGACGCCGGAGCAGAAGGAAACCGTCGCCAAGACCACCTATACCGGCTGGACCTGGACGACCGACAATTTTTCACGCATGGCCACCTCGCCCGACATGGCGCGTGTGCTGTTCAACACCGTGCTCTATGTCGCGCTGGTGCTGATGCTCTTCAACGTCGGTTATGCGCTGCTGCTCGCCATCTGGACGCATTACATGCCGCCGACGTCTGCCTCGATCTTTCGTGGCATCTGGCTCCTGCCGCGCATCACGCCCGTCGTCATCTACGTCATGCTGTGGAAGTGGCTCGCCTGGGACAGCGGCTTCATCTCTGTCCTGATGGGCAAATTCGGCTACCCTCCGAAGAACTACCTGCTCGATACCGCCTATCATGCCTGGTTCTTCGTCGTGCTGATCAACGGCTTCATCGGCGCCTCGATGGGCATGCTGGTGTTCTCCTCGGCGATGAAGGCCATTCCGAAGAGCCAGTTCTATGCGAGTGAGGTCGACGGCGCCTCGCGCTGGCAGCAGATCCGCTACATTATCCTGCCGCAGATGCGCTGGCCGATCCTCTTCGTCACCTGCTATCAGACGCTGTCGCTGCTCGCCTCCTTCAATGAAATCCTGCTCGCCACCAATGGCGGGCCGGGCAATGCGACCGAGGTCTGGGCGCTGTCCGCCTATCACACCGCGCTCAGGAACTACGCCGGCAATCTCGAATATGGGTTGGGTGCCGCCATGGCGCTGGTGCTCGTCGTCATCGGCGTCACGCTGTCGCTTCTCTATCTGCGCGTCTTCAACTACGGCACGCTTGTCGCCAAGCCCCTGATCGAGGATTGACCATGGTCGAACGCTCGCAGCCCTCGGCAAATTACCGCAGCTGGCCTGTTATAACGGCGCTGACCATCGTCAGCCTGCCGCTGCTCTTGATGTATGTCTATCTCTTCCTCGACACCGTGACGGTAAAGCAGCCGGACGCTTTGCTGCCCTCCGGCCTGACGCTCGATCACTGGCGTTTCCTGTGGCAGACGACGCCGGGCAAGGCGAACATCTGGCAGGTGACGGTGAATACGCTGCTCTTTGCAACCTGCACCACCAGCGTCGTGCTGATCGTCTCGTCGATGGCCGGTTACGTGCTGTCGCGGCTGAACGTGCCGGCGCGCGGCTTCTTCCTCGCCGGCGTCATGGTGCTGCACGCCTTCCCGTCGGTGACGCTGATCATCGCCATCTTCATCGTACTGCAGATGATCGGCCTCTATAATTCGCTGATCGGCGTCATCCTGGTGAAGGCGGCGATCGACCTGCCGCTCGGCATCTGGCTGATGAAGGGCTTCTACGACACCGTGCCCTGGGAAATCGAAATGGCCGGCGTCGTCGACGGCGCCTCGCGTTTTCGCGTCTGGCGCAGCCTGGTGCTACCGCAGGTCAAACCCGGCATCATGGCGCTCGGCCTGTTCTCCTTCCTCGCCGGCTGGGGCGAGTTCATCCTGCCGCAGGTGCTGGCGCCGGGCAATCAGGTACAGGTCCTGTCGGTCTATCTCGCCGGCTTCCTCGCCGACGACAACAATTACGATTTCAATATGTTCAAGGCGGTCGGCCTCTTCTATCTCATTCCGGTGCTGATCGCTTACGCGCTCTTCAACAAATATCTCATGAACATCTATGGCGGCGGGAGCAAAGGCTGATGCGCATCCTCCTCGACAATTTCTCGAAGAGCTTCGGCTCCACCAAGGTCATCGAAAATATGCAGCTCGAAGTCGGCGACGGCGAAATGCTGGCGCTGCTCGGCCCTTCCGGCTGCGGCAAATCGACGACGCTTTTTGCCGTCTGCGGCATTCACCGGCCGACCAGCGGGCGCATCTTCTTCGGCGACCGCGACGTCACGGATCTCCCGAGCCAGGCCCGCAATGTCGGCGTCGTCTTCCAATCTTATGCGCTCTACCCGCACATGACGGTTGCCGAAAACATCAGTTTTCCTCTGAAGGTGAAGAGCATGCCTGCCGCCGACATCCGCAAGGAGGTCGAGCGCATTTCCGAGCTTGTTCATATCAGCAATCTCATGGAACGCCGTCCGGCGCAGCTTTCAGGCGGCCAGCAGCAGCGCGTGGCGCTGGCGCGAGCGCTGATCCGCAAGCCCGACGTGCTGCTGCTCGACGAACCGCTCGCCAATCTCGACGCCAAGCTGCGCCTCGAAATGCGCTCGGAAATCCGACGCCTGCAGCGCGAGACCGGCATCACCGCCATTCTCGTCACCCATGACCAGGTGGAGGCAATGAGCATGTGCGACCGCATCGCCATCATGAAGGAAGGCGAGATCGTCCAGATCGCCACGCCGGCCGAAATGTATAATGATCCGAAGACCGCCTTCGTCGCCGGCTTCCTCGGCAACCCGCCGATCACCTTCCTGCGCGGCGTCGTCGACAAGGGCGCCTTCGCCATCACCGAAAGCGAAATCCGCGTGCCTTTGCCAGGCTCCATTGGCGCCGCCGAGGGCACGAAGCTGATGCTCGGCGTCCGGCCGGAGCATTTTACGCCTGCGGGCGATACACCGGTGTCCGGCAAGGTCACCTTCGCCGAAACGCAGGGGCGGGAAAACCTTTACGACGTCCGCCTTGCTGGCGGCCCGCTGCTGCGCTCGATCCAGCCGGTGCGCAATGATATCCATGTCGGCGACGATGTCCGCTGGGCGATCGATAGCCGCGGCGTCTTCGTCTTCGACGAAAATGGCAGGAGGCTCTGATGACCCGCGATTTCCAGGCATTCTTCGAGCGTCACGGCTGGCCGACGGCCAAGGGCCGGCTGCCCTTCTGCATTGGTCATCGCGGCGACAGCGGCCATGAGCGCGAAAACACGATCGCCGCCTTCCGCCGCGCTGCCGAACTCGGCGCCGAAATGTGGGAGCTCGACACGCAGCTGACCCGCGACGGCGTGGTCGTCGTCTCGCATGACGACCATCTCGCGCGGGTCTTTGGCATCGACCGCCGCATTTCCGAAATGACCGCGGCGGAACTCGCCGCCCTCGACGGCATCGACGTGCCGCGTTTTTCGGAGGTCGCAGCTCTCGGCCGCGAGACCGGCACCGGTCTCTATGTCGAGCTCAAGGCGCCCGGAACCGGCATGCTATGCTGGCAACATCTTGCTGAGATGAATCAGCGTTTCGCCTGCCTCGGCTCCTTCGATACGGCGCAGGTACGCGAACTCAGCGACGCTGGCTGCGACTTCCCGCTTTCGGTGCTGATCCGGGTCGGCCACGATCCGCATGCGCTCGGTGACGAGGCCGGCGCCGATATACTGCATCTCTGCTGGGAGAGGGCAGGCGAGCGGCCGCAGGATCTGGTGACCGAAGCACTGATGCACCGCGCCTTTGAGGCCGGCCGCGAGATCGTGCTCTGGCACGAGGAACGGCGGAGCATTCTCGATGACATCATGAAGCTTCCGGTTCTCGGCATCTGCACGGATCTTCCCGATCTGATGCGGCCGTCGGCAGAGAGGGAAAAAGCAGTTGCCAGACAGGGATAAAGGACCGCGCAAGGTAACCTCCTTCGACGTGGCGCGGGTGGCTGGTGTTTCGCGCGCCGCCGTGTCGCGCGCCTTCACGCCGGATGCCAGCGTCTCGCCGAAGACGCGCGAGAAGGTCTTTGAGGCTGCCAAGGAACTCGGCTATCGGGTGAACTATCTTGCCCGAAGCCTCACCAACAAACGCTCCGATCTGGTCGGCGTCGTTGCCGCAGGCCTCGACAATCCATTTCGAACGCTGCAGATCGAAAATCTGGCAAGGGTGCTGATCGCCCGCAATTTTCGCCCCATCCTGCTGCCGACCTCGCAGGAGGCGGACACCTCGACGGTCATCGGTCAGCTGCTGCATTACGCCGTCTCCGGCGTCATCGTTACCTCCGACGCGCCGCCGACCGAGATTTGCGAGCAATGTGCGGCCGAAGGCGTGCCGATCGTGCTGATCAACAAGGGCAACGATATCCCCTTCGTCGACCGCATCATCTCCGACGATCGGATGGCCGGCCATCTCGCCGCCAGCCACCTGATCGAAAGCGGCGCGCGGAAACTCGCCGTTATGGCGGCTCCCGCCATATCCTATACGGCGCGGCGGCGCAGCGAAGCGTTCCTGGCACGCTGCAAGCAGCTCGGGGTGGAAGCGCAGATGCTGCAGGTCAGGATCAACGATTACCGGAGCGGCTATGATGCGGCAGCCGACCTTGCGGCATCCGGCATCGATGGACTGTTCTGCGCCAACGACTATATGGCCTGCGGCGTGGTCGACCGCGTCATGCGGGGCCGCAGCCGCGATGATGCGCCGCCGCTCTCCATCATCGGCCATGACGACATTCCTCAGGCGAGCTGGACCGCCTACGACCTGACGACCATCCGCCAACCCTGCGATATCCAGGCCGAACAGACCGTCGATCTGCTGATGAGCCGGATCGCAGAGTCGGACTTGACGGCACGTGTCGAATTCACGCCGGTAACGTTGATAAAAAGAAGGACTGCCTGATGAGTTCCGCATTCGATTCCGCCGCCATCCGCACACGGTCAGAGGTCGCGATCACAGTCGCCCTTGAGGTCGGGCGGGAAGCCGCCCGGTTTCGGCGCGACTCCAACCCCGGTACGCTTGCCGTCGAGAACAAGGGATTGCAGGATTTCGTCACCATCGCCGACAGGCGAGCCGAGCAAGCTATCCGCAACGGGCTCATCTCGCGCTTTCCGGACGATACGTTCATGGGCGAGGAGAGCGGCCGAAGATCGGGCGGAGCCGGCACCTGGGTCGTCGATCCGATCGACGGCACGACCAACTATATCAGGGGCTTCCGGCACTGGGCCGTCTCGATCGCCTTCGTCGCTGGCGGCAAGGTCGAAATCGGCGTGGTCTACGATGCCAGCGAGGATAAGGTCTTTCACGCCGTCCGCGGCGGCGGCGCCTTCAAGGACGGAATTCCAGTGCATGCGGCGGCGACCGCCGATCCTGCCCATGCGCTCGTCATTCTCGGCCATTCCCGCAAGACCAGTTTTGACGACCATCTCGCGCTCTCCAAGCGGCTTCACGAACGCGGCATGGACTATCGCCGCACAGGCGCGGCGGCGATCGACCTCGTTCGCGTCGCCGAAGGTGCTGCCGATCTCTATTACGAACGCCATCTCAATGCCTGGGACATGCTCGCTGGCGCACTGATCGCCAAAGAGGCCGGCGCGATGGTGGCGATGCCTGATGTCGATAGGATGCTTGCGCAGGGCGGACCTGTCGTTGCCCACGCGCCGGGGCTTGCCGGCGAATTCGCCTTCATCCTCGATATTGAGGGGCTGACGCCTGCCGGTTAAACGGCCATGCGGCGGCTCCAGGCGCGCTCGGTCGCCGGCGCCTCGTCGGTGGTGATCTGATCCGGCTTCAAAGCCATCAGCGCCTGGAAATTCCGCCATTCCTCTTCGCTGAAACCGGCTTCCGGATCCTTGAGCGTAAAAGTCCAGGCATCGACCCGTTTGCCCTGATCCTGGCAGAGCGCGATCATGTCGAGACCTCCTTTGGCGGCGTCAAGGATCAGCTGCCAGTGGAGATAGATCGTATCCGGTTCGGTCGGGCCGCGCAGGTCGGCGCGCAATTCCGTCTCGACAGCCTTCCAGCCGCTGGCCTGCCCGATGTCGCCGAGCTTGTTGGTCGGATCGATGCCGCGCATGAGATTGGGAATCTTCTCCTTGACCGCGACGATGAGGTCGAGACTGCCGGCGCTGACGATCACCGAGGCGGCGATATCGCGGAAATGCGCGGCAAGGTGCTCGATGCCCCTGGCACCGATCGCCCCATAATCGTCCTTCATGTCGAACTGCAGCAATGCGGCGGGGTGTGCCGATTGCAGCATGGCGGCGAGATCCTCGCTAAGGATCAGCGGCCGGTCGCCCTCTTTCATCCTGATATCGCCGATGTCACCGATGCTCTTTTCGGCGATCGGTCCGTGCCCGGTTGTTTCGCCTTCGAGCTCTTCATCATGCAGCACGACGAAACCGCCATCGGCGCGCACCCGCAGATCGAGTTCCATCGAGGCACCGGCTGCAAAACCCTCGGCCATCACTTCGGCAGAAAACAGCGGATCGGCAAACCGTTTGCGCAGGCGGTGCCATTTCAGCCGGGTGCGATGCCCCAAATGCGAAATCTCCAGGCCCTGCGCATCCAGCAATCCAGTCATCTGCAGCAAGTCTCCGTGATGCCACTCTCCTGCCTTGACGAAGCGTGTTTATCAAGAGCCGAATGCCGTTCAGCGGCTGTAGGTCGCGGATATTGCCTCGGAAGCGGCGGCGATATCGCAGGAATGGCCAGCCTGCCTCAAGGCCGCGCCGTAGGCGACGACATTCGCGAGCACCGTCTGGAACGCGGCGCGCTGACCCGTATGGTTCAGCCGCAGGAGACGGGCGGGCGCAGTCCCGACACCTTCGGTCAGCTCCACCCCCAGCCGCCCGGCGGCCGCTATCAGCGCAACGGGCGCCAAGCCCACCGGCGCCGGCACCGCCGTCACCAGGTTCGAGGCCCTTGCCGCCGGCACCCAGGCTGGAGTGCCGAGTGCTGCCAGCCCCGCCCTTGTCGCCGATGCCGCCAGCGCATGGCGGGCGACGAGATTTTCCAGACCTTCAGCCTCGATGCGGTCGAGCGCTGCCTCCAGCGCGAAGAATTCCAGCGGCGCCGGTGTCCCCGGCAGAGCCCATCGGCCATTATCGAGCCATGCCTCCAGATCCGCCAATGACAAGATCGAATCGCGCGGCGCGCCGTCGCTCAGGATCATATTCCATGCGCGGCGGCTGACCGAGAGCGCGGACAGACCGGCCGGACCGCCGAGCGCCTTCTGCGGGCCGATCACCGCGATGTCGATGCCGAGATGATCGACATCGAGGCTATGACCGCCGACCGAGGCAACCGCATCGACGACGGTAGCGATGCCGCGGTCACGCGCAAGCGCCAGGATCTCCGACAGAGGGTTCAGGATGCCGCTCGCCGATTCCGCATGAACCACAGCCAGCACATCGATCCCGGGATCGGCGTCGAGCGCCCCGGCGACGGCCTCGATTACGATCGGCAGGCCCGGTTCGGCGACGATATCCCGAACCGTCGCGCCGCCCCGCCGCAGCCATTGCCCGAACCAGCCGCCATAGGGGCTGGTGACGATGTTGAGGGCGGAGAGGCCGGGGCGTGCAAGGCTGGCTGCCACCGCCTCCAGCGCCACCACCGCCTCGGCCTGCACAAGCAATATGTCGCTGCGGCTCTGCAAGATGCCGCCGATCCTGTCGGCGAGGACGCCGTAGCGTTCCGCCGGATAGGAGGGGACGCCGTGCAGGGGATTCCAACCGGGGTCGAACATGGACATCTCCTTCAGGACGGGTCGGTCACGAGACACGGAACGGCTGCAACAAGGGCGCGGGCGGCCGCCGATTGCGGCGCGGCAACGATCGCCGCTGCCGGACCGATCTCGACCATCCGCCCGCCATCCATGACGGCGACGCGGTGGGAGACGGCGCGGACCACGGCAAGATCATGCGAAATGAACAAACAGGCAATGCCCTGTTGCTTCTGCAGATCGACCAGAAGTTCGAGGATCCTGCCGCGCACGGTGACGTCGAGGGCCGAGACCGCCTCATCGAGCACCAGCAGCGACGGCCGTGTCGCGATCGCCCGGGCAATCGCCACACGTTGGCGCTGGCCGCCGGAGAGCGCACGAACGGGCCGATTTGCATGATCGGCGGTCAGGCCGACCCGTTCGAGAAGCATTGCGATCTCGCCGGGGCGACGGTCCCTGGCGACAATGCCGTGTATGCGCAACGGATCGTCGAGAACCGTGCCCACCGTCGCCAGCGGGTTGAAGGCGGCGAGCGGATCCTGAAACACCATCTGCATGCGCGCCCGTTTGCGGCGCAGGGCGGCACCCTTCAGCCTCAGCCAATCCTCTCCGTCGAAGCGAATCGAGCCGGCGTCGCAGGAAACTAGCCGCAGCAGAATACGCGATAGCGTCGATTTTCCGCTCCCGGAGCCGCCGACCAGACCGAGCGTTTCCCCGGCTGCGATCGTTAGCGAAACATTATCGAGAGCGATGATCTGGCGGCCCGCCGACGAAAAGCCTTTCGAGATATTTTCGATAGAAAGCAGCGGGCTCATGGGGACGCCTCCGCGATCAGCGGTGGCGTTGAGAGGTCGCGATGACTGGCGATCAGGACCGCGGTATAGTCGCTTTTCGGCGCCGAAAGCACCGAACGGACCGGGCCTGCCTCGACGAGGCGCGCATCGCGGAAGACGGCGATCCGGTCGACAAAGCCGGAGGCGAGCGCGATGTCGTGGGTGATGAAAACAAGCGTCATGCCGTCCTCGCGCACCAATCCGTCGAGCAGGCGGACAATCTCGGCCTGGACCACGACGTCAAGCGCGCTGGTCGCCTCGTCGGCGATCAGCAGCGCCGGCCTTGCGGCAACTGCCGCCGCGATCGCCACGCGCTGGCGCTGGCCGCCGGAAAGCTGGTGCGGAAAAGCCCGCAGCACCTTGTCGGGCTGCGGCATCCGCACCCGCCCGAGCAATTCCTCGGCTCTGATTAAGGCCTGTTTCCAGCCGAGGCCGAGATGGCGCCTGGCGCCCTCGGCAATCTGCTCGCCGATCGTCAGCAGCGGATTGAGGCTCGTGCCCGGATCCTGGAAGACGAAGCCGAAATCGCGGCCCGGGCGGGGCGGATGGCCGAGTGCCGGCCAGTGCATCTCGCCGCCGACTTTCGCTCCGTCAGGCAGCAGACCGGCGAGCGCACGGGCAAGCGTGCTCTTGCCGGAGCCGCTTTCACCGATGATCGCCAGCCTTTCGCCGGCCTTGATATCGAGATCGATGCGGTCGAGCGCGGCAGCTTTGTTGCCGCGCGCATAGGTGACCGAAAACTGCCGGAGGCTGCAGAAAATGCCGCTCATGCCGTCCTCCCGCCGTCATCGCCAAGCGCGTTGACGAGACCCTCGCTGAACAGATGGACGCCGAGCACGGTCACGGCAAGTGCCGCACCCGGGATGACGGAGAGATAGGCGGCCGATCGCAAGACGCTGCGGCCTTCGGCGATCATCGAACCCCAGGTGGCGATATTCGGATTGCCGAGGCCAAGAAAGGAAAGCGCCGCCTCGGTGAGGATTGCGCCGGCAACGATCGTGGCCGAAAGCGCCAGCACCGGCGGCAGCGCGTTCGGCAGGATTTCCCGGAAAGCGATCTCCACAGGATGCATGCCGATCACCCTTGCCGAGGCGACGTAGTCCTGCTCGCGGATCGCCAACACCTGCGCCCGTGTCAGCCGCGCCGGATCGGCCCAGGCGCCGAGCGCGATGGCTAGAACGACAACGGGCGTCGAGACACCGATGGTGCTGACGAAGGCGAGCGCCAGCAGAAAACCCGGTACGATCTGGAAGGCGTCGACCACACGCATCAGCGCCTCGTCGACGATCCCGCCGGCAAAACCCGCCGCCATGCCGACACAGACGCCGAGGATCATCGCGGAAAACGCCGCGGCAAGGCCGACGGCAAGCGAGGTGCGCGCGCCATAAATGAGGCCGGCGAGCACGTCGCGACCCAAGCGATCCGTACCGAGCGGAAAGGCCGGATCGGCGAATGGCGGCAGCAGCGCCCGGCCGGCAATCCTGAGCGGGTCACCCGGCGAGACGATAGGAGCTGAGAGCGCGGCTAAAAGCAGAACGGCAAGGATCGCAAGCCCGGCCACGCCTTCCGGCGTGCTGAGGAGGCGCCGGAAACGGCTCATGCGCCACCCTCCGAAGTGCCGATGCGCGGGTCGAGCGCGGCATAGGCGAGATCGACAAGAAAATTGACCGCAATGACGAGGACGGCGCTGGTGACGATAATCCCCATCAACAGCGGCGCGTCGCGGCCGTTGACCGCCTCTTGTGCCAGCCGCCCGAAACCCGGGATGGCAAAGACGCTCTCGATCACCACGCTGCCGCCAAGCATGGCGGCCGCTTGCAGCCCGAGCATGGTGACGAGCGGCAGCAGTGCGTTGCGCGCGACATGGCGCAGCACGATACGGCTGCGCGACAGGCCTTTGGCGCGGGCGAAGAGAACGAAATCCAATGTCCAGGCCTCAGCCATGCCGGCGCGCGTCACTCGCAGGAACAGAGCGAGATAGATCAAGGCGAGTGCGCCGACCGGCAGAACCAGATGAGCCGATATGTCGAGCGCCCGGGAAAACCCTGTCTTGCCCGAAGCGATCGTCTCGATGCCGGCGATCGGAAACCAGCGCAGCTTCACCGAAAAGGCGATGCTGAGGACGAGGCCAAGCCAGAAGCTCGGTATGGCATAAACAACAAGCGAGCCGATCGATAACAGCCGGTCCCTTGCGCTGCCCGGCCGCGCGCCGGCAAGGATGCCGAGCGCCGAGCCGAGGCCGAAGGAGAGCGCCGTCGCACTGCCCATCAAGAGCAGCGTATTGGGCAGGCGTTCGGCGATCAGTTCGCCGACCGGCCTGTTGAAGGCGACCGACCAGCCGAGATCGAACCGCGCCAGAGAAGTGAGATAAAGCCAGAGGCGCGCAAGCATCGACTGGTTGAGGCCGTAGCTCTCACGCAGCGACTGCCTCAGTGCCGCATCGCCGCCGCCGATCGAGCCGAGATAGGCGTCGACGGCATCGCCCGAGGCGGATTCGAGCAGGAAAAATGTGAAGATGACCACGATCAGCAGCACCGGAATGGCGCTGATCGCCCTGCGCCTCAGGAGGATGATTGCACGTTTCACGCCGGACAGGGCCTCTGGAAGAGAATTGCCGCCGATCCTATCACGACTGCAGCGCGGTATCGCCCCAGTTTGAGACGGCCCAGCGCGGATTGTCGGAGACGTTGAGCACGCTGTCGCGCGCAACGGTGATGAAGCCCCATTCCGCGACGTTGATCAGCGGCAGATCGGCGACGACGAGCTCCTGGAATTTTCGATAGAGATCCGTGCGGGCCGCCGTATCGACGGTCTCGGAGGCTTGCTTGATAATCTTGTCGAGCTCCGGATTGACGTAGCCGCCCTGGTTGGAGAAGGGCACGCCAGCAGGCGTGCCGGATTGAACGAGAATGGTGGTGGAGATTGCCGGATCGCCGCGGAAGACCGGCGGACCGACGGCAAGGTCGAAATCGTGATCTGTGTAAACCGCCTTCTGGTGTGCGGCCGCATCGGCATTGACGATTTCCGCATCGATGCCGATCACGGCGAGCGCCTGGCGAAGATAATCGCCGAACTGCCGGGTCTCGTTGAAATAGGGTGCGGGGCGCAGCTTTAGCTTGAAGCGGTTGCCGTCCGCGCCTTGTTTGTACCCTGCCTTGTCGAGAATATCGTTGGCGGCGGCAGGGTCGAATTCATAGGTCGCGACATCGGATGTATAGAATTCCGGCGCGTTCTTCGGCACCGGGCCGGTGGAAGCGGCTGCATAACCGAGGAAGATCGTGTCGACGACGAACTTCTTGTCGATCGCCTGTGCGATCGCCTGGCGGACCCTGAGATCGGCGAGCTCCTTGCGGCGGTGATTGATCTCGACGACGAGCTGATAGGTCAGCGCCTCATAACCCTTGGAGATCACCTTGATGCCCTCGACCTTGGAGATGCGGTCGAGATCGGCCAACGGCACCGCGGAGAAGGCGGCAAGCTGAATTTCGTCGGCTTCGAGTGCCGCACCCGCCGACGCGCGGTCGGGCAGCACGCGGAAGACGATCTCGTCGAGCTTCGGCTGATCCTTGTCCCAGTAGTTCTCATTGCGCGCCAGCCGGTAGTATTCGCCGGGCTTGTATTCGGCGAAGGTGAAGGGGCCGGTGCCGACAAGCTTGTTGTTGGCCGGATTGGTGGCGATATCGCTGCCGTCGAAAATGTGCTTGGCGACGACGCTTGTAACAACTGGCAGGGCATTGCGGATGAGCTGGAACGGCGTCGGCTTGGAGAAGCGGAAGATGGCGGTGTAATCGTCAGGGGTATCGACGGCTTCGAGATTGGCAAAGACCAGGCGGCCGAGATTCTGCAACGGCTTCCAGATATTGAGCGCGGAAAAGGCGACATCGACCGAGGTGAATGGCTTGCCGTCGTGCCAGGTGACGCCGTCGCGCAGCTTGAAGGTGACGGAGAGGCCGTCGGGCGCCCCTTCCCAGGAGGTGGCAAGCCGCGGCGCCAGCCCGTCCTTGCCGTCGAACGAGGCCTCGGCCAGCGGCTCGATCACCTTGCTGGCGATGAAGAAGACGCCGTTCGAAGCGACAATGGCAGGGTTGAGGTTCTTCGGCTCGGAATCTGCCGCAACGATCAGCCGGCCGCCGGCAGGCGTGGCCTGCGCCAGCGCCTGGCGAGCGAGCGCCGTCGAAGCGAGGAGCAGGGCGGTGCCCTTCATCAGCGTGCGCCGCGAGATAGATGCTACGGTCATGACCCCTCCTGATCGATCGAATTTCAAGCGCTCATATTCAGGGTGAAATGGCGATTGTCATAGAGGTTAAATTCTAAACCTCGGACACCGCGAGACATTTTTTGTCACCCAGCCATTATTCGCTCAACCACTGGCCGCGAAACGGGCGGGCTCCTTGAAGAGATTGCGATAGGCCGCACCCGGATGCGGGGCAACAAGACGCGGTCCGGCGCGCCCGAGTTTTTCCCGCAGCGTCCCCTTGGTATAGTCGGTCTTGTAGACGCCGCGTTTCTGCAGTTCCGGCACCAGCAGATCGACCGCATCCTCAAAACTTTCGGGCGTGACGGCATAGGCAAGGTTGAAGCCGTCGACATCAGTGTCCTCGATCCATTCCTGCATCAGATCAGCGACGGTCTGCGGCGAGCCGACGAAAACCGGGCCGAAACCGCCGACGCCGACCCAGTCGGCCATTTCGCGCACCGTCCATTCCTTGGCCGGATCGATTGTCGTGAAGGTCTCGACCGCCGACTGCACCGCATTGGTATGACGGTGGCGCAGCACCTCGTCCGGCTCGAACTGACCGAAATCGATACCGGTCCAGCCGGAAATCAGCGTCAGCGCGCCCTCGAAGGAGGCGTATTTGCGGTACTCGTTGAACTTCCGCTGCGCCTCGGCATCCGTCTCGCCGAGGACGACGGTCTGCAGGTTGAAGGCGAGGATTTCCCGCGGGTTGCGGCCGATGCGTTCGGCGGCCTCGCGGACATTGGCGACGTAGCGCTTGAGCACGGGTTTCGACGGCGCCGCCACAAAAATGCATTCGGCATGGGCGCCGGCGAAATCCTTGCCGCGGCTGGAAGCGCCAGCCTGGTAGAGCACTGGTGTGCGCTGCGGCGAAGGCTCGCTCAAGTGAATGCCCGGCACGTTGAAATGCTTGCCGGAGTGGCCGATCGCATGAACCTTATCAGGGTGGGTGAAAATGCCGGTCTCGCGATCGCGGACAACCGCGCCGTCCTCCCAGCTTCCCTCCCAGAGCTTGTAGCAGACCTCCAGATATTCCTCGGCAAGGTCGTAGCGATCGTCATGTCTTGTCTGCGCGGGCTGGCCGATATTGAGCGCGCCGCTGTTGAGATAGGAGGTGACGATATTCCAGCCGACGCGCCCCTTGGTCAGGTGGTCGAGCGTCGAGATGCGGCGGGCGAAGGTATAGGGATGCTCGAATGAAAGCGATGCCGTCAGGCCGAAACCGAGGTGCTCGGTCGCATAAGCCATGGTCGGGATGAGCTGCAGCGGATCGTTGACCGGGACCTGCGCCGAATGGCGAAGAGCCGCATCGACATTGCCGTTCAGCACATCGTAGACGCCGAGCACGTCGGCAATGAACAGCCCGTCGAACTTGCCGCGCTCCAGCGTCTTTGCAAGATGCACCCAGTAGTCGAGATCCTTGTAGGTCCAGGACTTGTCGCGCGGATGGCGCCAGAGCCCCGGCGACTGGTGTCCGACGCAATTCATGTCGAAGGCGTTCAGCCTGATTTGGCGGGTCATGTCTTTTCTTCCTTGGAATTTAAGAATTGCTGCGGCCGAGGCCGTAGGTCAGGGCTAAGGCTGCGACGAGCACGGCGCCCTTGACGAAATCCTGGGTGTAGTAGGGAGCGTTCAGCATGGTGAGGCCGTTCAGGAGCACGCCGACGAAGACGGCGCCGGCGATGGTGCCGAGCACGTTCGGTCGGCGCAGATTGAGAACGGCAAAGCCGATCAGCGCGGCGGCGACAGAATCCATCAGCAGCGAGCCGCCGGAGGAAATGTCGCCGCGCCCGACGCGGGCGGCAATGACGATGCCGCCGAGCGAGGCCAGCGTGCCCGACAGGACATAGGCCAGCGTCTTCAGCCTGACGGTCGAGGCGCCGGCAAGCCGGGTGGCGACCTCGTTGCCGCCTGTCGCAAACAGCAGCCGACCGATGCGGGTGCGTTCGGTGAGAATGAAAAGCGCGACGGCGACCGCCGTCATCAGCACCACGGAAACGGGCAAGGTGCCGAGGATGCTGTAGCGGCCGATCAGCAGGAAGACGGGGTCGTAGGCGCCGGTCGCCTTCGAGCCGTCAGGCAGCGTGAGGCCTGCTGAAATCGACCGGCCGGCAGTCGGGATCAGCTGCAGGCCGGAAAGCAGGAACATTGTCGACAATGTCGCCAGCAGGTCCGGCACCTTCAGGCGGACGATCAGCAGGGCGTTGACGAGTCCGACCAAGGCGCCGAAGGCGAGCACCAGCGGCACCGTCGCATAGGCATCCAGACCCCAGACGATCATCGCATAGCTCGCCGCCATGACGCTTGATGCGGCGACCGCGCCGATCGACAGGTCGAAGCCGCCAACAGCCAGCGTGACGGTGACGCCGGCCCCGAGGATCGCAACCACCGACACTGCCTGCAGGATGCTCATCAGATTGGCAATATTGATGAAGGCGGGCTCGGCGATGGCAAAGCCCACGACGAGAGCCGCAAGCAGGATGAACACCGCGCCCACCCGCAGGAAGGCCCCGAGAGCGGCGAGACGGCCGCTCTCGGCTTCAGGCGGCGCCTTTGGCCGCGCGCTTGCCTGGGAAAGAGTGTCGTTGTCGATCGTCGTCATGCGGATATTTCCTGAGTGGCGGAAAGAGCGGCAAAGCCGCTTGCAGCGGGTTCCAACACGTGGTGGTCGATGACCAGGATGCGGTCGGCCACCTCATAGGCCTCCTCCGGATCGGAGGTCGCGATCATCGTCGCCCGGTCGGTGCGGGAACGGATTGCCCGGATGATGTCGTGGCGGGCGCCGACGTCGACGCCCTGAAAGGGTTCGTCGAGCAGCAGCAGCCGGCTTGGTTCCGCCTCCCAGCGGGCGATCACCGCCTTCTGCTGGTTGCCGCCGGACAGCGACCAGATCGAAGCGAGCGGGCCGGCGGCCTTGATACCGAGGCGGGCAATCGCCCGCTCGGCCTCGCGCCGCTCCCGTCCGCCGAGGAGAAAACCGTGCGGATACCATTTGTCGAGATGCGGCAGGCTGATCGTCGCCGACAGCGAATGGCCGGGCCATGCCGGCGGCATCAGCGAGGAACGATGCCGGTCTTCGGCCGCCATCGCGATACCCGCCGCGATCGCTTCGGCCGGGCTTTTCGGCCGGTAGGGACGGCCGTCGAGGAACATCGCACCGCGGTGAAGCGCCGTCACGCCGAAGATCGCCTGGAGCAGCCGGCTCTTGCCGGCGCCGAGCACGCCGGTCACAGCCACCACCTCGCCTGCATGCAGCGACAGATCGAAGGTCACACTTCCGGGCAGAAGATTGATATCGCGCATTTCGAAAATCGCAGGTCCTGTCGCCGGCCGGGCATCCGGCCGGGCCGCATCCAGCCTGCGGCCGATCATCGTCTCGATGGCGGCCCAAAAATTGATCGGCCGCGCGAAGGTGCCGACGACGCGGCCGCCGCGCATGACAAGCGCGCGGTCGGCAATGGCTTCGAGATCGGCTGTGCGATGGGAGATATAGAGGATTGCCAGGCCCCGCTCGCGAAGCCTGAGCAGAATATCGAAGAGGCGGCGGCTTTCCTCTCCGGAAAGGCTCGCCGTCGGCTCGTCAAGGATGAGGAGGTCGGCGCGGTTGGCAAGCGCTCGGGCGATTGCCACGAGTTGCCGGTCGGCGCTGGTGAGTTCGCCGAAATCACGATCGAGCGGAAGGCTGAAACCGACAGCATCGAGCATGGCTTGTGCGGCGCGACGAATGCCGGCGCGCGAGACGAAGAAGGGTGTGCTGCGATCGGCGAACCGGTTGAGAAGCAGGGCATCGGCAACAGTCAGTCCGGCGGCGCCGACCAGATCGGTCGACTGATGCACGGTGACGACGCCGGCTCTTGCCGCTTCGGCCGGGCTGCGTGGTGCAAAGGGGCGGCCGTCGAAACTGACCCTGCCGCCGTCGGCCGCAAGCACGCCGGACAGGATCTTGACCAGCGTCGATTTGCCCGCGCCATTGGCCCCCATCAGTGCCACGATCTCGCCACGCTCCATCGAAAGATCGGCACCGGCAAGTGCCCGTGTC
The DNA here is from genome assembly GCF_002914525.1 of Rhizobium hidalgonense. Taxonomy (GTDB): domain Bacteria; phylum Pseudomonadota; class Alphaproteobacteria; order Rhizobiales; family Rhizobiaceae; genus Rhizobium; species Rhizobium hidalgonense. Next base: position 56,451 of record NZ_LODW01000062.1, read on the forward strand.
GAGCCGAAGCTGCGGGTGAGGTTTTCGATCTGAAGAAGCGGCATCGATTCTGTCCGGGGCTGTATCGGTATCGGGAGTGTGCCCTCTCCGGACGGTCGAACTCCAGGCACGCCTTTCCCTTGCAAACTGTCTGCGGGAAACAAAGAATCTCCCGCAGCAGGTAAAATCGGATCATTTACTCTACTAAAAACATAGAGATTATATCTAAATAATCCAACGCGTCGCGAGGGCTGCCGGTCCTGTCAGACGACGCCTCTTTTTGCTAAAAGGAACGCGACGATGAAATCCCTCGCACGGCTTGCACTGTCTGCCGCCGTCATTCCCTTCATCTTCATTCAGGGTGCAAGCGCCGACGGCCTGTCCGGCGCGCCGGCGCCCTTCGACCAGGGTGGCGTGAAGGTAGCACTGATCAGCTACATCTCGGCTGGTGATTTCTTCCAGGCCTATCAGGCCGGTGCTGAGGCCCAGGCCAAGGCGCTGGATATCGACCTGCGCGTCTTCCCCGGCCGGCAGGACGCTGCCGAGCAGCGGGAGCAGATCCTGCAGGCGATCAATCTCGGCGTCTCCGGCATCGTCATCGATCACGGTCTGCCGGAATCGCTCGGCGATGTCGTGCAGCAGGCCCTCGACAAGGGCATCAAGGTGGTGGCCTTCGACGTGAACCTCAACAATCCGAAGATTCCGCAGGTGGAGCAGAGCGATCACGAACTCGCATCATTGGCTCTCGAACAGGCGGTGAAGGACAATGGCAAGAGCTTCAGCGCCGGCTACGTCTATGTCGCCGGCTTTGCGCCGCTCGACCGCCGCAACGAAGTCTGGGATAAGTTCAAGTCCGAAAATACCGGCGTGGTCGAAAAAGCCCGCTTCGGCAATGTCAGCGACACGACGGCGACCTCGACCGCCGACCAGGCGAAGGCCGCGCTCACCGCCAATCCCGATATTTCAGTCGTCTTCGCTCCCTATGACGAATTCGCCCGTGGCGTGAAGCTCGCCGCCAACGACCTCGGCATATCGAAAAAGCTCAAGATCTATTCGGCCGACGTTTCCACGGCCGATATCCAGGAAATCACCGAGGAAGGCAGCCCGTGGGTCGCGACCGTCGCGACCAACCCGGCCGTCGTCGGAGCCGTTTCCATCCGCGCCGCCGCCCTCGAAATCGCCGGCCAGACGGTTCCCCATCAGATTACCGTGAAGCCGGCGCTGCTGACGCAGGAGAGCCTGCGCGCGGCCGGCGTCAAGACGATCGAGGAACTGGCCGCAAAGATCCCGGCCTTCAGCACGAGCGACGCGGCGACCGCGAGCTGGATCCCCGACAAGCTGTTCTAGGGCTTTCACTTCGATCCTTCCGGCGGGGGCGGCAGCTCGCGCCGGATCCTCTTTTCAATTGGAGTTCCGCTAATGAGCCAGTCCAATGTCATCTTCGCGGTGAGCCGCAACCCGACGCGAGAAGACCTCTTTGCCCGGGCCGAGGAGATCTCGGCCGACCTCTCCCGGCGCGCCGCCGATCTCGACCGCGACGGCCGGCCGCCGTTTGCCGAGATCGTCAAACTGAAGAATGCCGGGCTGCTCAACGCGCTGCATCAGATAGAAATCGGCGGCAGCGGCCTCGATTGGGTCGACGGGCTGAAGCTCGTGCGCATTCTTGCCCGCGGCGAAAGCTCGATCGGCCAGCTGCTCGGCTACCACTATGTCAACAGCCAATATATCTATTGGGCGCTCGAACCCGCGCGCGCCCATGCGCTGGGCAGCGAGACGGTGGCAAAGAACCTCTATTGGGGTGCAGCCGTCAATCCGCGCGACCCCGGACTGGTGCTCACCCGCCGCGGCAACGGCTATGTGCTGAACGGCCGCAAATCCTTCTCAACCGCCGCCCGGGTGTCCGACTACATCAATGCCAATGCGACGCTCGACGACAAGATCGCCGGCTTCGCCGTGCCGACCAATCGCCCGGGTTACGTCGCCAACGATGACTGGGACAATATCGGCCAACGCCTGTCCGACAGCGGCAGCGTCGAGTTCCACGATTTCCCCGTCTACGAGGAGGATTTCGTCGGCGTCCCCGCCGCAGCGGATGTGGCGCCGCCTGTTTTGTCGACCTTCAACACACCGTTCATCCAACTGGTCTTCGTCAATTTTTATCTCGGCACGGCCGAAGGCGCGCTGCAGGCGGCCGTCGATTATGTCAGAACCACCACCCGGCCGTGGATCACCTCAGGCGTCGAGCGCGCCGCCGACGATCCCTATATCCTTGAGCGCGTCGGCGAATTCACCGCGACACTGAAGGCCTCAGTAGCCCTTGCCGACAGCGCGGCATCAGCAGTGCAGGCCGGCCTTGCCCGCGGCCGCGATGTAACGGCGCGCGAGCGCGGCGAAGCGGCGGCGGAAGCCTATGCCGCCAAGGTCCACGCCACCCATGCCTCGCTCGACATTACCTCGCGCGTCTTCGAGTTGACGGGCGCACGCTCGACCGCGGACAAACACCGCTTCGACCGGTTCTGGCGAAATGTCCGCACCCACACGCTGCACGATCCGGTGTTCTACAAGGCGAGGGAAGTCGGTGAATTCGTGCTGAACAGCAGGATACCGGAGGTCAGCCTTTACAGTTGAGGCGAGCGCTTCCATATGGAAAGCAAACCCCGCTGCCGGCGCCGGCAGCGGGGTTTTCATTTGGAATAAGCCGAAGACTCAGAGCGCGCCGTTCTTCGGCGGCGTCACGCCGTTCAGATGATAATTGCCGACGACGTGGTATTTCCAGCGCACCGGGTCGTGCAGCGTGTGGGTGCGGGCATTGCGCCAGTGGCGGTCGAGATTGAGGCCGATCTGCACGGACGAGGTTCCGGCGAGCTCGAAGAGCGTATTCGAAGCCTCGAGCGCCACCTCTGTTGTCAGCACCTTGGCGGCGGCGACCGCCAGCGTCGCGGCGATCACCTTTTCCTCCGTCGTCTCGACCTGCGCGGCATCGACCTTGTGGCCGGCGCGCTCGACGAGGGCCGTTGCGGCTTCCAGCCGGATGGCAATCTGCCCGACCTTGGCGATCGTCAGCGGATCGTCGGAGGCGCGCTCGAGGCCGCTATCCATCCAGGGGCGCGATTTCGTCCTGACGAACTCAAGCGTTTCGGCAAAGGCCGCCCTGGCGATGCCGAGATCGACGCCGGCATGGATGATCTGGCCGACGGATCCGATCGTCGTCGGCCGCTCGAAGCCCTTGTGGTGGAAGACAACGGAATCGGCACTGACATAGACATTCTCGAAAATCGTCGTGCCGCTACCGGTGGTGCGCTGGCCGAAACCGTCCCAATCGTCGACGATCTCGACGCCTTCAGTGCCCTTCGGCACGAAAGCCATGGTCAGCCGCTCCTCCGCATCGAGCGCAAAGACGGTGATCCAGTCGGCGAAGAGGACGCCGGTCGAATAGAATTTGCGGCCGTTGATCCGGTAACCCGGGCCGTCGCGCGTGATGCGGGTGTTGTAATGGCCGACCGTCTTAGTGCCGCGCTCGGAAAGCGCGTTGCCGAAGCGGTCGCCGGCAAGCACCCGACCGAAGAAATAGCGCTGCTGCTCCTCGCTGCCGTCGGTTCTGAGCGCCTCGAGAATATAGAAATGGTTCTGCGGGATCTGGCCGATCGAACCGTCCGCCTGCGCCAGGATCGCGGTGATCTCGGCAAGCACGGCGTTGGACACGTCGAGCCCGCCATATTGCGCTGGCACGGTGATCGCCAGAAGTCCGGACTGCGCGAGAAGATCGAGTTCGGCAAAGGGCAGGAGACGGTCGGCGTCGCGCTCGGCGGCGCGCGCGGCAAATTGCGTCGCCAGCCTGCGGGCGGTTGCGATCGCTTCCTCGTCGCTGCCGATACGGGCGGCCACCGGCCGGATCTGATCTGCTTGCCTCAGCACGGTATTCATTGATGTCTCCAATTCTTTCGATCCTATCGGTGAAAGAAATCGAGCGCCGAGATAAGAGTACAAATTCTATAGATGTGGTCGAAAATAAAAAGTGTTTGCTTACCAGCCTCCGGCCGTCGCGATTAGTGTTTCGGTCCAACCCTCGCGCGACGGCGCGGGAGGGAAGGCGAGGAAATTCCTGCCCGGAATAGAGCTGCCGGCCTCGATTTGAATTCGGCGACCTCCTACGTATCCGTCATCCGGTGCGTCGCCGCAGCGGTGGAAAAACGTCCAGCCCGGGGCAGGCGGCTGCCTTGCCCGATCCATGAGGAAGATCATGACCCCACGGCAGTTACGCCTCGGCGCCTTCATGCGTCCTGTCAGTCTGCATACCGGCGCGTGGCGCTATCCCGGTTCCTACCCGGACGCCAACTTCAATTTTGCACATTTGAAGTCCTTCGCGCAGGCGCTGGAGCGGGCGAAATTCGACGCCTTCTTCATGGCCGATCATCTTGCCGTGCTCAACATGCCGGTCGAGGCGCTGAGGCGCAGCCACACCGTGACCTCCTTCGAGCCCTTCACGCTGCTCTCGGCGCTGGCGGCAGTGACGGAGCGCATCGGCCTTGTCGCGACCGCGTCCACCACCTTCGACGAGCCCTATCACATCGCCCGGCGTTTCGCCTCGCTCGACCATCTCAGCGGCGGCCGCGCCGGCTGGAACATCGTCACGACGTCTAACCCCGACGCCGCGCTCAATTTCGGTCTCGACGAACATATGGAACATGGCGAACGTTATCATCGCGCCCGCGAATTCTACGATATTGTAACCGGCCTCTGGGACAGTTTTGCCGACGACGCCTTCATCCGCGACCGGGAAAGCGGCCTGTTCTTCGATCCGGAAAAAATGCATGTGCTTGCTCACAAGGGCGAGGAACTGAGTGTCCGCGGGCCGCTCAATATCGCCCGCCCGCCGCAGGGCTGGCCTGTCATTGTCCAGGCTGGCCAATCCGATCCCGGCCGCCAGCTTGCCGCCGAAACCGCCGAGATGGTCTTCTGTTCGCCGCGCGATCTTGCCGCCGGTAAGGCGCTCTATGGCGATATCAAGGGTCGCATGAAAGCGATCGGCCGCAACCGCGACCATCTAAAGATCCTGCCCGCCGCCTTCGTCATCGTCGGCGACAGCATCGAGGAGGCCCGCTCTAAGCGCGCCACGCTCGACAGCCTGGTGCATTATGATAGCGCCATTGCCTCGCTTTCGATCGCGCTCGGCCACGACGCTTCCGGCTTCGATCCCGACGCGCCGTTGCCAGCCGATATCCCCGACACCAATGCTAGCAAGACCGGCCGCGCCCAAGTGCTGAAGCTGGCCGCGGAAGAAAATCTGACGGTACGACAGTTGGCACAGCGTTACGGCGGCTATGCCGGCCTTGCCTTCGTCGGCACACCGGCAAGCATTGCCGACGAGATGGAGGGCTGGCTGGACGAGGAGGGCTCGGACGGCTTCAATATCGTCTTTCCCTATCTGCCTCAGGGTCTGCTCGACGTCACCGAACGGCTGGTTCCCGAGCTTCAGCGCCGCGGCCTATTCCGCAGCGAATATGAAGGCACGACGCTGCGAGAACATCTCGGCTTGCCGCGTCCGGAGAACCGGTTCTTTGTATCAGGCGCATGAGGCGACGCTGCGGCGGCACAGCTCCGCACGGCGAGGAGAAATACCATCAGAACTCGACGGTCCTGTCGTCGAAGCTCAACCGCTCGGGTTCGAATTCCTTTTCGCCGGTCCCGGGATCGAACGCATCGCTTTCTCCCGGCACCAGTTCGAGCGGCCAAACGACGTTGCGGCCGTCGTCAGGATAGAACTGGCGATAGGCCGGCATATTGGCGAGAAGCGTCCTTCCGAGCGCGATACCGAGATCGTAAAGCGACATGCGGAAACAGCTGAGCGAGGGCTGCAGGAACCTTGCGCGCGGGGCGTCGCGGAAGCCGATCACCGCAAGGTCGCGGCCGGGCATCACACCCGATTCCATCAGCCGGCGGTAGAGGCCGATTGCCATCAATTCGTAGATCAGGATCACCGCTGTTGGACGCTCTTTAAGCACCAGCAATTCATGCGCCGCCTGATAGCCGCCGTGTTCGCTCGACTTGACACGGATGACGAGTGACGGGTCGAAGGCGATACCGCGCCGTTCGAGCGCGCGGCGATAACTTTCGAGAAAGACATAGCCGAGATTGACCTCGCTCGATGGTGCAGTGATCGCGATCCGCCGATGGCCGCGCGCGACCAGCCGTTCGACGGCACGGTCGGCGACACCTTCGAAATCGAGATCGATCCAAGGGAAATTGCCTGGGGAAAGGCTGCGGCCGACCGCAATGAAGGGGATTTTTGCCCGAGACAGAAGATCGATGCGCCGGTCGATGCGCTGCATATTCGAGATGATCATCGCATCGACGATTCGCCGAGCCACGATACGTTTCAGATATTCGTGCGGGTCCTCATCGCTGGGGCAGGGCAACATGACGAGGTCGAGCTTGTGGCGGGCAAACACACTTTGCAACCCGCTGGTAACGCCGATGAAGAAGTTGTCGGCATTTTCGACCGCCTCCGTGCTGGATTCGATCATTAGCCCGATGACTTTCGTCTCTCCCTGTCTGAGACTCCGTCCCGACTGGTTGGCGACGTAGCCCAGTTCCTCGGCTGCTGCCAGCACGCGTCGGCGGGTTTCCTCGTTGACATCGGGCTTGCCGTTCAGCGCCCGGGAGACCGTGCCGATTGAAATATCCAGGTGTTCGGCAAGCTGGCGAATCCCTTTCATCGGCTGCGTTGTCCCTCCCACCCGCAATTTCGCATTTGGCGTCTCTTGACATCGCAAAATGTTTCCGCCAACATTCGTAAACGTTTACGGAGTGCGTGTCACGAGGAGAGTTGACGCCATCCCCCGGAGGAAATCGTGAAATTCAGTGCCATTCTGTGCGGGTGCGGAGCTATGTCCAAAGGTTGGTTGCGAGCCATCGCTTCCAACCCGGCTCTGGCCGATTTCATCACTATCGTTGGCCTCGTCGACCTGAACCGGGAGACGGCGGAGAAGCTCGCCGCTGAGTTCGGTCTTGAGGGCGCCGTCATCGGTTCGGAGCTCTCCGCGGTCATCGCCGCCACCGAGGCCGATCTGGTTTTCGACATCGTCATTCCGGCGGCCCGTTACGACGTCGTTTCGACCGCGCTGAAGGCCGGCTGCCATGTGCTCAGCGAAAAGCCGATGGCCGCGTCGCTTGCCGAGGGTGCGGCGCTGATCGATCTTGCCACAGAGACCGGCCGCATCCACGCCGTCATCCAGAACCGACGCTTCATCTCAGGCGTCAGGCGCCTGCGCCGCTTCGTAGACAGCGGGGCGATCGGCGAACTCACCGCCGTCCATTGCGACTTTTTCCTGGCGCCGCATTTCGGCGGCTTCCGCGAAGAGATGGACAATGTTCTGCTTCTCGACATGGCGATACACACCTTCGATGCGGCCCGCTACGTCGCCGACCGGAAGCCACTCGCCGTCTATTGCGTCGAGCGCAATCCAAAGGGCTCCTGGTACCGGCACGGCGCCTCGGCCAATGCCATCTTCGAATTTTCCGACGACGTCATCTTTACCTATCGCGGCTCCTGGTGCGCCGAGGGCGAGCGCACCAGCTGGGAAAGCCAGTGGCGGCTTGTCGGCTCGAAGGGCATGCTCACCTGGGACGGCGAGGAGAGTTTCAGCGCGGCCGTCGGCGGCGAAGAGCCCGGCCTTTTGCGCGGCACTGCTTCCGTAAACGTTCCCGGTCCGGAACACGACGAGGAGACCCATGGGCACGCCAGCGTCATCGCCGATTTCATCGAGGCGATCCGCACCGGCAAACAGCCGGAAACGGTCAATTCCGACAATATCAGAAGCCTTGCCATGGTCTTCGGCGCGATCGAAAGCGCCAAGACCGGCCGGCGCATCGAAATTTCAGCATAGGATGACGTGACGTGAGCAATCCTGCAAAATCCATTCGCATCGGCACCATGGTCAGTGGCAACAACGGCGATGCAGCAACCCGCATCGGCGAGATCGCCGGCATGGGCTTCGAAAGCTTCGAACCCTTCTTCTGGCAGACGACCAAGGGCCAGAACCTTGCCGAGCTCGGCAAGCGCTGCCTTGATGCGATCGGCGACCGCGACATCACCATCTCGACGCTCGGCATGTTCGGCAATCCGCTGGAAGAGAGCGCAATCGACCTGGAGACGCTGCAGGGATGGAAGGATTGCATCGACAACGCCCATCATTTCGGCGCCACCTGCGTTGCCGGCTTCACCGGCCGCATCCGAGGTAAGCCGCTGACCGACAGCTTGCCGCGCTACAAGCAAATCTGGAGCGAGCTTGCCAAGCGCGCTGCCGACAAGGGCATTAAGATTGCCTTCGAGAATTGCGCCATGGACGGCAATTGGGCAAGCGGCGACTGGAACATCGCCCACAATCCCGATGCCTGGGAACTGATCTTCAACGAGACGCCTGACGAGAATATCGGCCTGGAGTGGGAACCCTGCCATCAGATGGTCTATCTGATCGACCCTTTGCCGCAGATCCGCAAATGGGCGCACAAGTTCTTCCACGTCCACGGCAAGGACGCGACCATCCGCTGGGAGGTCATCAAGGAACACGGCATCTTCGGCAAGGAGAAGTTCGTCTTCATGCGCACGCCGGGCTTCGGTGACAGCAATTGGACCGACATCATTTCCGAACTGCGCCTTGCCGGCTGGTCCGGCTCGATCGACATCGAAGGCTGGCACGACCCGGTCTACCGCGACGCGCTTGAAATGACTGGTCAGGTTCACGGGCTGAACTATCTGAAGAAATGCCGGGGCGGAGATTTCGTTGTTGATCCCTGATCGACCGCCTAGGATAGGGCGCCGCCGGGCTGGGAGGCCCGACTGCGCCATGAATGACTAACTTGGTCTTTTCGCGGCGCAGCCGCTTTTTTGGGAGGAAAGCATGAAAAGAATTGCAAGACTGGCGCTAGCGCTCGGCACGGCGATGCTGATGACATCGACCGTCCATGCCGAACAGAAGACCTTCAAGATCTGGTGGTTCGAGGAGCCGACCACGGCTCAGGGCATTGTCTGGAAGAAAGCGCTCGAAGAGTTCAAGACGAAACATCCTGATATCACCGTCAGCTTCGAGCAGAAGACCTTTCAGCAGTTGCAGGCCTCAGGCGGCATGATCCTCAATTCCGATCAGGCCCCCGACGTGCTCGAGTACAACAAGGGCAATGCGACCGCCGGCTTGGTTGCAAGCCAGGGATTGCTGACCAATCTGGATGACTATGTGAAGAAGGAAGGCTGGGACAAGATCCTTAACGAAGGCGATTTTGTCCTAAGCCGTTATGACGAAAAGGGCATCTATGGCTCCGGCCCTGTTTGGGGCGTCTCGGTCTTCGGCGAATATGTTTCGTGCTTCTACAATATTGACATGTTCGAAAAGGCAGGCCTCAAGCCGCCGACGACGCTCGAAGAGTGGGTGGCTGACATGGAAGCCTTCAAGCAGAAGGGTCTCACGCCTCTCGCGCTCGGCGCCATCGACACCAGTGGCCAGCACTTGCTTGCCTCTCTCGCCTATACCAAGGCCGATGACGCCTGGGTCCAGAATTATCAGGGTTTGAAGGCCCCCCTCGACGGCGCACCGTATCTCTATGCGGCGCAGACATTGGTCGACTGGGTGGGCAAGGGCTACATCAACAAGGACTCCACGGGCATGAAGGACCCGGACGCGGCTCTGCTCTTTACCTCCGGCAAGGCGCCGATGTACGTCTCGGGCACGTGGAATCTCGGTACTTTCGCGTCGACCATCAAGGACTTCAAGTGGGGCCAGTTCGTAATTCCGACGCCGAAATATTCGGTCGGCTCGACTGGCAATCTCTGGGTCGTTCCCAAGGGTAGCAAGAATCCGGATCTCGCCGCCGAGTGGATCAGCCTGACCTTGTCGCCGAAGTACCAAGCTGAACTCGGCAATGCCGGCGGTGTGCCGATTGCGGCTGATCTTTCCGCCATCACCAACCCCATCGGCAAGAACGCCGCAGCGGTTTTCAAGCAGATCTCCGACAAAAGCGGCCTCGGCTTCTATCCTGACTGGCCGGTCCCCGGCTACTACGACGTGCTCAATCAGAAAGACACTGGTCTCTTCCAGGGCAGTCTGACTGCCGAACAGTTCGTCGAACAGATTAAGCAGATTTACGACGACGCGCAGGAAAATCAGTAGCGCGACCCTGAACGCTGGGCTGTGCCTCTGGCGCAGCCCATTATGGGAGGCTGAAGGAAGAATGATATGGCCATTTCCAGCCAGCGATGGAGCGACGGTTCACGAAGCTATAGCCTTTACCTCATCCCGGGGGCGGTCGGCTTCATTCTGATCGTGCTCATACCGCAGCTTGCTAATCTCGGGCTGAGCTTCACGGCATGGAAAGGCGTTGGCACGCCGCGACCAGTCGGCCTGCAGAACTATTCTCGCCTGCTTACGGACGACCAATTCTGGGGATCGATGTATCACACGCTGCTGTTCATCGTCTCGATGACCGTGATACCGGTGTGTATCGGCCTGGTGCTGGCCGCTCTGCTGTTCGACTACGTCAGGGACCAATTCGGGGAATGGGTCTCGAGCTTCTTCAGGGCCGGTTTTTACTTGCCGCAGATTCTGCCCGTAACGGTCGCGGGCGTGCTCTGGGGTTGGATTCTCAATCCCGTCGGTGTCATCAACATCACGCTAAAGTCCATCGGCCTTGATAATCTGGCCCAGAACTGGATCGGCGATGCGACATACGCGCTTGCTGCCGTCTCGCTCGTCATAGTGTGGATACAGGTCGGCTATTGTCTGGTGGTTTTCATGGCTGGTCTTTCGCGCATCGACCCTTCTCTCTACGAGGCTGCCGAGCTCGATGGGGCAAACTGGTGGAGCCGGCTGGTGACGATCACCATTCCGCTTCTGGCGCCGGAGATTTTCGTCGTTGTGCTGACCACGCTGATCGCCGCACTTAAAGTTTTTGCGCCAATATTTGTCATCACCGCCGGCGGCCCCGACAATTCCACCCTGGTGCCATCCTATCTGACTTACTACCACTTCTTCACAACGCAACGCGTCGGCTATGCCGCAGCCATCGCGGTCGTACAAACGACTCTGACGATCGGTTTGGCTGTGATTTTTCTACGCTTCCAGAGCCAGCAGGAGGCGAAGGAATAGATCATGGCTTACTCGGTTCTCAGCGATGGTACGACTAAGGCAAGGGCGACGGCGGCAGCCGATCGCGCGCGACGCGATCCCATGCGGTGGGTGGTGCTGGCCACTCTTATTCTACTCCTCGCCTTTACGCTCTTTCCGTTTTTCCTTGCTCTGCTCAACGCCGTCAAGGCAAGCGCCGAATACGCAGTCGGCGGGCCGCTTTCGATTCCTCGGTCGATCGATCTCACGGCGATCGAAAAATTCTGGACGGTGTCTGATTTCAGTCGCAAGCTGCTTAACAGCCTGGTGATCAGTCTCGGTGTGTCGGTGTTGGGGGTACTGATAAGCCTGTTCAACGCCTATGCGATCGGGGTCGGCAAGGTGCCGGGTTCACGCGTGATTTTGGTGGTCTTTCTTCTCGGCATCATGGTGCCGCAGGAGTCGATCATTTACCCGCTTTACTACATGGCAAAAGCAAGCGGCCTCTATGATACGCAGCTTTCCGTGATCATCATTTTCGCGGTCCTGCAAAGCGCCTTCGGGACTTACCTGCTCTCGACCGTGCTGAGTACCTTTCCCAAGGAAATCCTCGAAGCGGCGGAGATGGATGGCTCGACCCACTGGAAAACGCTGTGGTTCGTAGTCGTCCCGATGCTGAGGCCAACGCTCATGGTCCTGGGAACCTTCTTTTTCATCTGGACTTGGAACGAATTCTTGATCCCGCTCGTCATGCTGGTGTCCAACAACAACCAGACAGTCTCGGTCGCCATGGGCCTAACCCGCGGTCAAAACATGTCGGACCCGGTGCTGCAGGCCTCCGCGGCTTTCCTGGGTATAATACCGACCGTGATCTTCTTCTTGATCTTCCAGCGCACGCTAACGCGCGGCATCGCCGCCGGAGCAGTCAAATGACGACGTCTTTCACGCTTAGCTATCTCATCGGTCCCGGTTGGGAACCAGCAAGGTTTTCGGTATGAGCCAGGACATCCAAATCGAACTCTTGGGCATCGAGAAGCACTACGGCGCCTTTCACGCGCTGAAGAACGTCAACCTTTCAATTCCCAAGGGCACGTTCGTGGCGCTGGTCGGTCCGTCCGGATGCGGCAAGTCCACGTTGCTCCGTTCGCTTGCCGGGCTGGAAAAAATTACCGGCGGCACGCTGAAGATTGCCGGCAAGGTGATGAACGACGTGCCGCCGCGGTCGCGCGATATCGCCATGGTTTTTCAGAGTTACGCCCTCTATCCGCATATGACGGTGGAACAGAACCTGACCTATTCGCTAAAAATGCACGGCGTCCCTAAGGCTGAGGCAAAACAGAAAGCCGAGGAAGTCGCTGTCATCACCGGTCTTTCCCGGCTGCTCGACCGTTATCCGCGCCAGCTTTCCGGAGGCCAGCGCCAGCGCGTCGCCATGGGCCGCGCCATTATCCGTAACCCCCAGGCCTTCCTGTTCGACGAGCCGCTTTCCAACCTTGATGCCGCGCTGCGTGTCTCGATGCGCAAGGAAATCCGGTCCTTGCACGACCGGCTGGGCGCCACCTTCGTTTACGTCACCCACGACCAAGTCGAAGCGATGACCATGGCCGACCATGTGGTGGTGATGCGCGACGGCATCATCGAACAACAGGGCGCGCCGCTTGAACTCTACGACCGGCCAGCCAACCGGTTCGTTGCCGGGTTCATCGGTTCGCCGGCAATGAATTTCATTCCCGCGATCGCCGCGGAAGACGGCAAGTGCCTGATCCTGGATTTCGGGGCGGTGAAGCAGAAGCTTGCGATATCACGCGCTATCGAGCCGGGGCGCACGCTCGTCGCCGGCATCCGGCCGGAGCATATCGGCGTCGTCGCGCCTGGAGAGGGCAGCTTCGATGTCCCGATCGCCTTCGTCGAATCGACCGGCTCCGCGACCTTCATCGTGGCCGAGACCCAGCCGGAGCTGACGATCGTCGAGACGCGGCGCGACAGGGTCAAGGCAGGAGACATGATCGGGATTTCGGTCGATCCGGACCAGATTCATTTGTTCGATGCATCGACGGATCGCCTGATATAACATCCTTCATTCAAGGGCGGGCGGCTTCATAAAACCATCATCGGTCTCTGCGAAGGGAGTGGCTCCGCACGATTCACTTCGTCATATCTGCAGCATCCGGATTTCCACATGACATCTTCTCCGATATCAGCGCGCCTTTCCCCCAATGCGTCATCCCGCCTCATCGTTCTTGCCGAAACGGTGTTGAAGGCGGGCGAGACGGCCCGGGCTTCGCTCAGGCGGCGAACATCCGGGGAAATGCTCGCCAAGGCGCCGCGAGATTACCAGACCGAGATCGATGTCGCCGTCGAGCGGATTATCGTCGATGAGATGATCAAGGCCTTTCCGGATTATGCCATCCAGGGCGAGGAAGCCGTCGGCAACCGCACGGCCGGGCCGGAAACGCCGATCATCTATATCGACCCGATCGACGGCACCACCAATTACGCCTGGGGCCTCCCGCATTTCGGCATGACGATCTCAATCGCCGAAGGCGGCAGGCTCGTTGCCGGCGTCGTCTATGATGCCATGCTGGATGAGCTGTTCAGCGCCGAGCTCGGCGGCGGGGCTTATCTCAACGGCGAACCGATCCGCTGCGCCAATGTCGCGGACATCGAGAACGTGCTGATCGGCGCCGGTCTGCCGATCCCGGGCCAGGTGAAGGCGGTTGCGGAAGAAACCTATTTCGGTGCCATCAAACGCCTGATGGCCAATACAGCAGGCGTGCGCCGCCTGGGCTCGGCCGCACTGTCGATCGCCTATGTCGCCTGCGGCCGGCTGGATGGCTTCTTCGAGGACGGACTGTCGATCCATGATTTCGGCGCCTCGGCGCTGATGGTCGAAGAGGCAGGCGGTATCGTCACCCGGTTTTCCGGGGCCGCGGTCGACGGACGCGGCGATATCGTGGCCGCCAGCACGGCGCTGCATCCCTGGCTGCTGGACGGTTTCCGGACGAAGGCATGAACCGGCGCCATGCGGCGGACTCCCGTATGGAAATCTGCGATGTCAGACACTATCTCTGGGCAAACAAGGAGATATCCAATGACCGAAGAACGTGCAGTGCTCGCCGGTGGTTGCTTCTGGGGCATGCAGGACCTCATCCGCCGGTACAAGGGCGTGATTTCCACCCGCGTTGGCTATACCGGCGGCGATGTGACCAATGCCACCTATCGCAACCACGGAACCCACGCCGAGGCGATCGAAATCGTTTTCGATCCCGCAAGGATCAGCTACCGCGAAATCCTCGAATTCTTCTTCCAGATCCACGATCCGAGCACGCGCAACCGCCAGGGCAACGACGTCGGCACGAGCTATCGCTCGGCGATCTTCTACGTCAGCCCCGAGCAGGAGCGCGTCGCCAGGGATACGATCGCTGATGTCGACGCATCCGGCCTTTGGCCCGGCAAGGTCGTCACCGAGGTCGTGCCGGTCAGCGATTTCTGGGAGGCCGAGCCCGAGCACCAGGACTATCTGGAGCGGATTCCGAACGGTTATACCTGTCACTTCGTCCGGCCCGGCTGGAAACTGCCGGTCCGCCAGAAGATCGCCTGAGCCGATCAGGCTCTCATCGCCGCACGGCTGGTTTCCAGAAGTGCGGCGATCAGGTTTGCTCGCGGCGAAGCGCGCGTAGCGACAATGCCGACCGTGCGCACGGCAGAGGCGCGGGGAAGGGGCAGCTTGACGATATCGAGACCGGCCGGCCAGGGCGGCGCCCAATCCGGCACGATCGAGATCCCGAGACCCCGATTGACCATCACCGCGATCGCCTCCAGCGCGTCGAGTTCGTAACGCTCGACTGGTCTGATGCCGACCTCACGCAGATATTCGTCGGCGATATGACCGCCCCACTGGTTGCGGTCGTAGCGGATGAAGGGCCGGGCCTTCAACAGTTCGAGCGGATCCGCGCCCTCACAGTCACGCGGGGCAATCAGCACGAGCGGTTCCTGGCGCAGCGTGTTGAAGGTCAGCGTCTTCTGCATCGGAAATCGCGGTTCGATGACGAAGGCTGCGTCCAGCATGCCGTTCAGGACCTCGGTATAGAGGTCCATCGAAGCGCCCGGCTTGATGAATATCTCGATCAGCGGATAATCCTCGGCGAGACGGTGGAGAATGTCGGGAATGATGCCCGTCAGCGCCGTATTGATGGCGCCGATCCGCATCTCGCCCGAAATCATCGCGGTGCCGGCCATCGCCTTCAGATCGCGTGTATCGCGCACCAATTCCCTGCAGCGTTCGAGAATGGCAAAACCCGCCTCGCTCAGCCGCATGACACGGCCGGAGCGCATCAGCAGCCGCACCCCGAGCTCGGCCTCCAATGCGCGAATGCGCTGGGCAACGGCGGCCGGCGTGAGGTTCAGCCGCTGAGCGGCCTCCGCCAGCGAATGGCGCTCGGCAACGACGATGAAGGTTTCGAGAAAACGTGTGTCCATCGATAGTTTTTCTATCTCTTGAACCATGCAAAAGCGATATTTTATTTACGATCCTTTTCTCCGAAAGATGGTCCGGTCATATAGGAGACAACCGGATGGATTTCGGCCTGAAGGATAAGACGGCCCTGGTGCTCGGCGCTGGCGGCGGACTGGGCGGCGCGATTGCCGCCAAGCTTGCGCGCGAAGGCGCCAGAATTGCAGCAGTGGATATCGATCTCGCCGCCGCCGAGAAGACCGTTGCCACAATCGAATCCGAAGGCGGCAAGGCGCTGGCGCGGCAATGGGATCTTTCCGATCTCGGCTCGATCGAGGCGCATGTCGCTGCGATCGAACGCCGGTTTGGCCCGGTCGATATCCTCGTCAACAATACCGGCGGCCCGCCGCCGACCACCGTCTCCGGCCAGGACACAGCCCTCTGGAATCAGTATTTCCAGAGCATGGTGCTCTCCGTCATATCCATTACCGATCGCGTGCTGCCAGAGATGCGGGCGCGCAAATGGGGGCGCATCGTCACATCGACCTCATCGGGCGTGGTCGCGCCGATCCCCAATCTCGGCATCTCGAACGCACTGCGCCTGTCTCTTGTGGGATGGTCGAAAACCCTGGCGCGCGAGGTCGGGCGCGACGGCATCACCGTCAACATCGTCCTGCCGGGCCGCATCGCCACCGGCCGCATCACCTTTCTCGACGAGCAGAAGGCCAAACGCGAAAACCGCCCCATCGATGACATCGTCACTGAGAGCACCAGCAGCATTCCGCTCGGCCGTTATGGCCGGCCGGAAGAGTATGGGAATGTCGTCACCTTCCTGGCGAGCGAAGCGGCCTCCTATCTCACAGGATCGGTGATCCGTGTCGACGGCGGCATGATCCAGAGCATCTGACAGAAACCGGATTGGACCCAAGAACCGTGGCCCTTAGTACTGAAGCGATAGCAACCCTTAAGACCGTCTCGACGGCGACACTGACAACCGTTCTTCTGAAGAAGGGCCTGCGGAACGTCTGGATCCGCGGCGCCACTCCCTTGAAGCCCGGCCAGCCGCGTATCGTCGGCCCGGCCTTCACGCTGCGCTTCGTGCCGGCCCGCGAAGATCTGGCGACACCGGCATCCTGGGCCTCGCCGATCTCGACGCGCGCCGCAATCGAGGCGATGCCGGAAGGCTGTGTCGCCGTCGTCGATGCGATGGGCGTCACCGATGCCGGCATCTTCGGCGATATCCTCTGCGCCCGCATGCAGAAGCGGGGCGTTGCCGCCCTCGTCACCGACGGCGTGGTGCGCGACCTTGCCGGCGTGCTCGACACCGACCTGCCGGTCTGGTGCCGCGGCGTCGCTGCGCCCCCCTCGGTCGCCGGCCTCACCTTCGTGGCCTGGCAGCAGCCGATCGGTTGCGGCGGCGTCGCTGTTTTCCCCGATGACATTATCGTCGTCGACCAGGACGGCGCCGTGCTGATCCCCGCCGGTCTGCTCGACGCGGTGCTGGCCGAAGCGCCCGAACAGGAACGTATGGAAGCCTGGATCATGACCAGGATCGACGAAGGCACGCCGTTGCCCGGACTTTATCCGATGAACGCCGAAACCAAGGCGCTCTACGAGGCCTCGAAGAAATAGCCTGCAGGTCAACGCGGATTGATAAAGGATCGCGGCTCGCGGCCCTTGTTTTAGAGCGGGATGATTTTAGGTGGAATCGCAATTGGGATTCCCTTTTGGACGCAAATCAGATTCATCCTT
>NZ_LODW01000063.1 GCF_002914525.1 Rhizobium hidalgonense
TACGCTGAAACAGCTTCAGGATTCCGGTTATCGGATAACCAGCGTCCTCTGGGTGCAAGGAGAGGCGGACCTCGTTCTGGGCACCACTGCGGAGGCCTATCGGCAACGTTTCATGTCGATGGTTGGCACGCTGCGTCAGCACGGCGTCGAGGCACCCGTTTACATTTCGACCGCATCGAAATGCCTGGAACCGAGCAACGGCGGCTTCAAGGAGCATATTCCAGACAATCCAATCGTGCGGGCGCAGCTGGCCCTGTCAAAAAACGGCCACGGTATCCGAGAGGGGGTAAATTCTGACGCGTTGCTCGATCGGGATGACCGCTACGACGATTGCCATATCGGCGGCACTGGCGCGGAGAAAGTGTCGCGGGCCTGGCTGAACCTTCTGCGCGGGGGTAGCCGCCTGGAAGCCTCGCGATAGTCTTGCCTGAACCGGTTTCGCACCTTCGCACGCTTCGGCCCCATCCGCTATTCGGCACCTTCGGTTGTGATTGGTGTCACCTCGCTCTCCGACGGGGGGTGGACGGTGGCGAAGATGACGTCATTCAGCGCGCCAGTCTATCCGCCAGCAGACGCGGACGACTGAAAAGAAAGCGAGAACCCCGCCTGCTGACCTCGGCCGCGATTACCGTCGAATCAACCGCTGATGACGTCAACCCTCCGGAGGCGACACAAACCGGCCGGCATCGAATGGTCCTGCGGCGGCGACCGGAATGGCAGGCCCACCCGAGGTCGCGACAGTCGCCTGACGATGAACCGTGCGGGGCGAGACGCGAGGCGCGCTGAACCCGATCGCCTCGCCGGGGGAATGCAGCGCCCATTTTATCAGCGCCGCCTCGGACGTCGATCCCAAGAAGCCCGCTTCTTCCCAGGACGCAGTCATCGGCAGCGAGGCGATCATATCTGCGCCCCGCTCGGACCGCTCCTGTGCAGCAGCGAGGGGATGAAAACGGGCGTGAGCCGGCAATGCCGGCGGCCGTCGTTCCGGAAGCGCCTCGATCGGGCCGATCGACGCAGTCACCAGGGAGTCGTCCGCGCCCGCGTCTTGCGCAAGGGCGACCGGGCGCATCGCCGGTATCGGAATCGGCAAGGATGAAAGCTCGGGAGCGGAGCGTTTGTCGTCCCGCTCGGGCGCGCCGGTCTGCAGCTCTAGCGCATTCAATGCTCGGCTTTTCGGCGCAGGCAGAAGCGCCGTCACAAGTTTATTGTCTGTGGTGTCGCCGCCCGATCTGGTCGATGCACTCGCGTCCTCGTCTTCTCCAGCGCTGCTGGCGATCTGGATCGCGGCGCCACCGCTGCGTTTCTTGTAGTTCGCAACCGCCTGATTGTATCCCGGCAGCGGCCGGCCATCGGCCGGAAGATGCATCGTCTGCCCATTCGGGAATATGCGCGCGAGTTCCTGCCGCGACATGCGCGGCCAGGCCCGGACGTTGCCGACGTCGAGATGCACGAAGGGCGATCCCGAGGTCGGATAGTATCCGACACCGCCGACCTGCAACTGCATGGCCGTTGCCCGCAGCGTCGCAAGCTTCACGCCGGGAACGTAGAAATCCATCGCCTTGCCCAGCATGTGCTGGCTTTTCTTGGCGACACCGGTGCTGCGCGAGCGGTTGCGCAGCATGTTGTTGGTGGTAGGGGAACGATAGGCGGAGACGATATGGATATAATCCTTGCCGCCGCTGCGCTTATACACCTCCCAGACCAGGTCGAGCAGCCGGGGATCCATCCGCGTCGGCTCGTTCCGTCGCCAGTCGCGTAGAAACCGATTGATCTGGGCAAGACCCTTTGGATCGAACTTTCCGTCCCGCTTATAGGTAATCGTGGCCCTCTCGCCGGTATGGGTAAAGAACAGCTTCAGGGCCCGATCTTCCGCTGAGGCAAATGATGCAGAACCGACAAGTGCCGGCAGCGCAAACAGAGCCGGCAGAATGGTCTTAGCGACGAACCGTTCCGCACGCGACAGGAGGGTGGTTATTCCGCCCAAGGCTCCGCCCGACAAACCTTGCAGTGAATACTTCAACACGAACAAACCCGTCCTACACCAGACACTCGACGACGGGCGGGAACTCCGCATCCATCAGGCTCAGTAAAGCCAGCTTATGGTCAACAAATTGCTAACAAGCAGATGCGGGGGCTCGGTGAGAAGAGGATTGGAGCCAGTCTAGGCAGAAGCGGCCTTGCACCCACCCGTCATACGCTAAGCACAAATCGGCCTTTCCGCCGGTCAACCGGCAGGACGCTGGCCGAACGTGCCGGATGCGACAAAGTCGGGAAACGACTGTAGTGCGCCGGGAAGTACACATTAAGGAGAATTGACAGCGGTCCGAATTGCGGCTTTCCTAAATCAACCAGGCATGCGGTAGGGCAATCACGCTTGAGCAAACTCGCGAAGTACAGACACCGTCGAAAGCGGCAAGCATTTGAGCTTCAGGGCGGGCAATGCGGTATTTGCGAGGCCCCTATGGTTTTTCCTGGATTTCATAATAAGGATCGCAAACGCAATAGGCTCGCCACGGTCGCAAACTTAGCCACATGGGATCACATCAAGCCCGCAAGCCAAGGCGGAAACAGTTGCCTCGAAAATCTTCATCTTGTTTGTTTCGCCTGCAATCAGGAGCGTCGGACCAAGAAGGCCAAGCCGACCTGGCTGTCTACCAAAGCTAGATTGATGCGAGCTTTGGCGACTAGCGCCGCGACGTGCGTATAGCATGTGAAGTATGGCCCTCGCAGGAGCCGGAGCACCCCCAGCGGCGGACAAATCGACCCTCGCAAGCGCTGATGAGGACAAGAAGGCGCTAACGTGAGCTTACTCGAGCAGTGTGATGCCGCGATGTTTGACATATATCGTTGGGCCAAGGAGGAGGCGGGCTAAAACGCCTCTATGCTCTTGCAAATGCTGACCGCAGAAAGAGCTCGGCCACGGCGAAGCAGCTCCTCAACGCTTAAAAGCTGACGGCTAATCGTTCATTCGCTAGTCGGCGAGCACGAAGTTGACGAGACGCCCGGGGACGACAATTTCCTTCAGCACGGTCTTCCCCTTGAGCCTCGCCGCAACGTCAGCTTCTCTCGCAGCCAGCGCCACGAGTTCGCCATCGCTGATCGTCGGAGCGGCCTGAATCCTTCCCCGCAGCTTGCCGTTCACCTGGACGATAATTTCGCGGATACCATCGTCGGCGAGAGTGGGGTCGTATGTCGGCCAGGGTTCATGCGACAGACTTTGCGGATGCCCCAGCATTCGCCAGAGTTCCTCGGCAATGTGAGGCGCGAATGGTGCCAGCAGCAGAACGAAGGATTCGACTGCTGGCCGTGGCTTGATGTCCAGACCCGTCAATGCGTTTGACAGCTCCATCAGCTTGGAGATCGCCGTGTTGAAACGCAGGGCCTCGATGTCGTTGCCGACAGCCTTGATCGTTTTGTGAAGAACGCGCGCGATCTCTCGAGACGGCTCCGCGTCCAGAATCTTGCTCGACAACGTGCCATCCTCTCCAATTGCGATCCGCCATACGCGATGGAGGAAGCGGCTGACCCCGGCCACGCCGGACATTTGCCACGGCTTGGCAACGTCCAATGGTCCCATGAAGAGTTCATACAGACGCATGGCGTCGGCGCCGTATCGTTCGACAACCTCGTCAGGATTGACGACATTGAGCCTCGACTTCGACATCTTCTCGACCTGGCGCTCGACCTCGATTTCTCCGACATACCAGCGGCCGTCGCGCTCGGCCGCGTCCTCCGGGCGATAGTACCTTCCAGCCGCATCCTTGTAGCTGAAGGCCAGGATCATTCCCTGGTTAAACAGCTTGCGGAACGGTTCTTTGGACGTCACGACGCCGATGTCGAACAGGACTTTGTGCCAGAAGCGCGCGTAGAGCAGATGCAGCACCGCATGCTCGGCTCCTCCGACGTACAGGTCGACGGGCAGCCAGTATTTCTCCTTCTCGGGATCGATCGGCGCGGTCACGTTCCGAGGATCGGCAAAACGCAGGTAATACCAGCACGATCCCGCCCATTGGGGCATCGTGTTGGTTTCCCGCAGAGCTTCCATGCCGGACTTTGGATCGACTGTTCGAACCCAATCGCCCGCCCGTGCCAGCGGCGGCTCCCCGTCCGGCGTTGGTCTATATTCGTCCAGTTCGGGAGGCAGCAATGGCAGGGCGTCTTCCGGCAGGGGCACGATACTGCCGTCGGCGGCATGCAGAATAGGAAAGGGTTCTCCCCAGTATCTCTGCCGCGAGAACAGCCAGTCGCGCAGCTTGTACTCGATGCGCTCCACCCCAACGCCGTGCTCGGTCATCCACGAGATCGCTGCCGTTCTTGCCGTCTTCGTCTCCATTCCATCCATGAACCCGGAGTTGATCATCGAGCCTTCGCCCGTCCACGCGGCAGGCGGCACTTCGCCGGAGAGGGAGCCAGATGCCGACACGACTTCGACGACCGGCAGCCCGAACTCCTCAGCGAAATCGCGGTCGCGGTCGTCATGGGCGGGAACGGCCATGATTGCCCCTGTGCCGTAGTTCATCAGTGCGTAGTCAGCGATCCATACCGGAATCCGCGAACCATTCGCTGGGTTGATCGCAAACGCTCCGGTGAATACTCCGCTTTTCCGGGCTTGCGACTTCTCTATTGCGCTCATTGCCGCCGCGCGGACGCGGAGAGCGTCGACCTCTTCGCGTTGATCCACGGAAGCGATGGCATCGATAGCGGGGTGCTCGGGGGACAGGACGATATACGTCGCGCCGAAGATCGTTTCCGGACGCGTGGTGTAAATTGTCAGGGAACTCTCTCTATCCTCGACGGCGAAAGTCACTTCAGCGCCTTCCGATCTTCCAATCCAGTTGCGCTGCATCGCCTTGATGCCTTCCGGCCAGTCCAGCTCGTCCAGATCCGCGAGCAGACGGTCGGCATAGGCGGTGATTTTCAGCATCCACTGACGCATCGTGCGACGTTCCACCAGGTCTCCGGTTTCCACGTAGCGTCCGTCCTTCACTTCCTCGTTAGCGAGGACCGTACCTTGTGCTGGGCACCAGTTGACGGCAACGTCTGCCTGGTAGGCCAAGCCAGCCTTGTACATTTGCAGGAAGATCCATTGCGTCCATCGAACGAACTCGGGATCGGTGGTCGAAATCTCCCGGCTCCAATCGTAGGAAAAGCCCAGACGCCGGACCTGCTTCCTGAAATTCGAGATGTTGCTCCGCGTGGTGATCGCTGGATGGATGCCCGTCCGCAAGGCATACCGCTCGGCGGGCAGCCCGTAGGCATCCCACCCCATGGGATGCAGGACATTGCAGCCCATCATGCGCTTGTAGCGAGCCACCACGTCGGTCGCGGTATAGCCTTCGGGATGGCCTACATGCAGGCCGTCGCCGGACGGATAGGGAAACATATCAAGGACATAATATTTCGGGCGGCTTGTGTCGTCCTCGGTTTTGAACGTCTGGCTTTCTTCCCAGTATCGTTGCCATCGCGGCTCGATCGTCTTGGGGTCATATGGCATTGCGAATTCCCTTCTGTCTATTCGGACGGGTCCGGGCGGGGCCGGAAGCTGAATTTCTGACCGAAGAGGAATGGCAACAAAAAAACCCGCCTCTTCGGCGGGTTGCTGCATCTTAGAAACGCAAGCGCGTGCTAACCCACCATCGGAATGATGGCGAGTAGGAGCTGTGAGTTGGTGCGCGCAGCGTTCATGTCTTTTTTGATGCCACGGAACCGCTTTCCTGTCCAGACGCCGGCGGCGCGGTCAGTTTGACAATATGTTGATGGATTACGTCGAGCGCGTTCCTCACGAATTCTTTCGCCATGAAGGCACGATGCCGGGCGAGGACGCCTCTGAACGCCTTTTCAGGGGCCGTCGTAATCGTGGGAGGCATCGTCCTCGTAATCGAAGTCGCCTTCGATCTCGATGCCTGGCGGTCGTTGCCGCCCGTGCCTCATCTTGAGGATGACGACCTCGTCCTCGCCGACCTCATAGTCGACAAGGTAAGCGGAGCCTTTTCACGTCGTCAAGGAACTGCCGCGCCGCTCCTGGATGCTGCGCCTTGAGATATCTGCCTTCTGTCGTGATATATTCTCGTGCGTCGGGAGAGACCGTGACCTTCACGCCGCCGCGCCTTTGACGATACCTTCAAGCTCGTCGATGACATCGTCGAGATCATGTCCGTTTCCAGCTTCGAGGTCTCGCCGGGCGCGGTCGATTTCGATGATCTCCCTTCCTTCGGCGGCGAGATACGACTTCAGCGCCCGGACGAACACCCAGCTCCGGGTGCGGCCGCAGATTTCCGCAATTTCTTCGATCTCCGCAAGGACATCGGTTGGAAGGCGCATGGTGATCGGATCCGAAAGCTCTCGATTTGCCACGTCTTTTCACTCCTTTTGTAATACGAGAGTAAGCCATCGGGCGTCGATCGTCAAACTCGTTCCAGCTCTCCAGATCCACGCGGAGTCCAGCGCGCGTCGAAGCTACCGCGATCATATCGCGAATGTCCGCACTTATTAGCGATGGAGAGTAGGAGAAGTGGCGCACCCGACAGGATTCGAACCTGTGACCTTTGGAATCGGAATCCAACACTCTATCCAGCTGAGCTACGGGTGCATGCCGAAGGCGGTTTGAATCGCCTGTCCGATGGGTGGTTCTTAGCCTAGCTTGCAGCCGGCTTCAATCGCGAATTTCTTAGAAATACCGATGCTTGCGGTTTGGCACGGGTTTTTATCCGTCAGCCTGTGTGAACGGATAAAAAACTCCGCCGGCCTTGCGGGCGGCGGAGCTTGGTTGTCTGGGGCAGGGCCCCTGCGGCGCTCAGATCTGCATGGCGCCGGGGCCGGGGATGGCTTTCGGCGGCACCTTGCCGAGGATGATCATCCCCAGCACCTCATCCTTGGTCACGTCCTCGGTGCGGGCGTGGCCCACGAGCTGGCCGTTCTTCATCACCGAGACGCGGTCGGCGAGGTCGAAGACGTCGTGGATGTCGTGGCTAATGAGGAAGATGCCGATGCCTTCCTTCTTCAGCTGCTTGATCAGCTCGCCCACCTGTGCCGTCTCCTGGGGCCCAAGGGCCGCCGTCGGCTCGTCCATGATCAGAATGCGGGCGTTGAAGAGGATGGCGCGGGCGATCGCCACCGATTGCCGCTGGCCGCCGGAAAGCGCCTTGACCGGCTCCTTGAAGCGCTTGAAGTTGGGGTTGAGCCGCCCCATCACCTCGCGCGCCGAGGCTTCCATCGCCACGTCGTCGAGCGTGCCCCAACGGGTTTTCAGCTCGCGGCCGAGATAGAGGTTGGCGGCGGCGTCGACATTGTCGGCGACGGCAAGCGTCTGGTAGATCGTCTCGATCCCGTATTTCTTGGCATCGCGCGGATTGCGGATGTCGGCCGGCTCGCCATTGATCAGGATCTCGCCGCCATCGCGCTTGTAGGCGCCGGAGAGAATCTTGATCAGCGTCGATTTGCCGGCGCCGTTGTGGCCGAGCAGGGCCACCACTTCGCCGGGGTAAAGATCGACCGAGGCGTTGTCGACGGCGTGAATGCCGCCGAAGGAGATCGAGATGTTTTTCAGTTCCACGAGGGGAGTGCGTTGATCAGCCATATCTTTAGCTCCTCTCACTTGGCACGGGCGCGGTAGACGGTGTCGAGCCAGACCGCCACGACAAGGACGGTGCCGACGACGACGCTCTGCAGCGGTGTGTCGACATGCGCCAGCACCATGCCCGATTGCAGCGACTGCATGACGAGCGCGCCGAGCATGGCGCCGGCGATGGTGCCGGTGCCGCCTGCCAGCGACGTTCCGCCGATCACGGCGGCGGCGATGGTGTAGAGCTCGTCGAGCGTGCCCTGCGAGTTGGTCGCGGCGTTGAGGCGGGCGGTGGAAATCGCCGCTGCGATCGCGGCCAAAATGCCCATCAGCGCGAAGATGCGCACCGTCACCCAGCGGGTCTTGATGCCGGCGAGTTCGGCCGCTTCAGGGTTGCCGCCGATCGCGAAGACATAGCGGCCGAAGCGCAGCCTTGTGGCGATGAAGGTCATGATGATGCCGACGACGATGGCGATGAGCACCGGCACGGCGATGCCGTAGGGAATATCGAGGCCGGTTTCCGGCCAGGGGATATTGTTGGTCTCGGCATATTTCTTGGCGATGTTGATCGGCCAGTAATAGCTGTTGGCGATCGAGACGGCCCCGAGGATCAGGAAGCAGCTGAGGATGGCGAGGAAATATTCCGCCCAGAGCGGCCGGCGCGGAAAGCCGAAGCGGCGGCGCTGATGACGCGAGCCGATGATGCTGGCGATGACGAAGAGGCAAGCGGCGATGCCGACCACCCAGCTCCAGGTGGCGCCGATCGAGCCCTCGGCGCCGCCGCCCATGATGCGGAAAGTCTGGTCCATCGGGGCAACCGTCTGGCCGCTGGTGACGAGCCAGGTCGCACCGCGCCAGACGAGCAGGCCGCCGAGGGTGACGATGAAGGAGGGAACGTTGAGGAAGGCGATGATCATGCCCTGGAAGGTGCCGATCAGCGCGCCGGCAATGATGCCGATGAGCAGCGTGATCACCCAGGTGAACGGGCTGTCGAAGCCGATATATTCCGGCAGGATCTTCGCCTGGGTCACGCCCATGATCATGCCGCAGAGGCCGAGCACGGATCCGACCGAAAGGTCGATGTTGCGGGTGACGATGATCAGCACCATGCCCGTCGTCATGATCGCGATATCGGTCGTCTGGACCGAGAGGTTCCAGAGATTGCGCGGGGTCAGGAACAGGCCGCCGGTGATGATGTGGAAGCCGATCCAGATGATGACCAGCGCGCCGATCATGCCGAGCAGCCGCGTGTCGATCTCGGTCGCCCGGAAGAAGCGGGTGACCGGGCTGGCGTCCGCCGTTCGCGGTCCGCTCGATGTTGTGGATTTTACCATTTCGGCCATGGGTTTGCCGTTCCCCCATTCTTGTTTGGACGGACGCGCCGGCGTGCGAAGGGCTGCCAATGGCGTCATTAGTCTGTTCTTCAACTGACCATCGCAACGCTTCCGGAAGCCGGTCGCGTGGCGACGCGACGCTCTTCCGGCAGGGAATGCAAGTCCGCGATGGTGCGGCGAGGCGGAGAAAACTGCATCTTTGGAATTCTCATCCGCATGCGGCGCCGCAGCGGTGTTCCGCTGCGGCGCCGGTTATTCTAGTTCAACGCTGGCTTACTTGCAGGCAGCGACGGTGTCGGCCTTGACGCCCTGGCAGGCTTCAGCCTTGGAGATCCAGCCGGCGTCGATGACGACGTTGAGGTTTTCCTTGGTGATCGCCAGCGGCTTCAGGAAGACCGACTGCATTTCCACGCCCTTCGGGCCGCCCTTGAAGGCCTGAGCGCCGTCGACCTTGCTCATGTCCTTGCCGCCGGCGAGGTCGAGAGCGATTTCAGCGGCGCGCTTGCCGAGTTCGCGGCTGTCCTTCCAGACGGAAACCGTCTGCGTGCCGAGCGCGATGCGGTTCAGCGCCGCCTTGTCGCCGTCCTGGCCGGAAACCGGAACGGAGCCGGCGAGGCCCTGGGCGTCGAGCGCTGCGATCGCGCCGCCGGCCGTGCCGTCGTTGGAGGCGACGACGGCGTCAACCTTGTTGTTGTTGGCGGTCAGGAACTGCTCCATGTTGCGCTGGGCGTTCTCCGGCAGCCAGCCGTCGGTATAGGCTTCGCCGACATTCTTGATCTTGCCGGCGTCGATCGCAGCCTTCAGCACTTCCTGCTGGCCGGAGAACAGGAAGTCGGCATTCGGGTCGGAAGACGAACCCTTGATGAAGACGTAATTGCCTTCCGGCTTGGCCTTGAAGACGCCCTCGGCCTGCAGGCGGCCGACTTCCTTGTTGTCGAAGGTGATGTAGAAGGCAGCCGGATTTTCGATCAGGCGGTCGTAACCGACGACCGGGATGCCTTCGGCAGCGGCCTTTTCGATCGCCGGGCCGATAGCGTCGGAATCCTGGGCAAGAATGATCAGTGCGTTGGCGCCCTGCGAGATCAGCGATTCGACGTCGGTCAGCTGCTTGGCGGCCGAGGACTGCGCGTCAGCGGAAATATACTTGGCGCCCTTGGCTTCGAGAGCCTTCTTGATGGCGGCTTCGTCGGTCTTCCAGCGTTCTTCCTGGAAGTTCGACCAGGAAACGCCGACGACGAGATCGGCAGCCATGGCCGCGGTATGCACGGAAACGAGAATGGCCGCGCCTGCCATCAATTTCAAAATAGACTTCATAATGTCCTCCCGAGTGAGTTGCGACCGGCCCAGCCCATGCTTCCTCCGGCCACCGCGAAAAGCTGTCGAGGAAAATTCGGATTATTTTCTCGACAGTCGAGAAATTTGATGTCAGAGATTTTTTCGGCTGTCAACACTGGGCCGCCAGCTTATTTTCCTTGCGGAACGGCGGTCGGCGATGCAGTGGAAGCGAGGACGGAACAAGCATTGGGAAGAGGGCGGCTTTCATGCTGACCAAGTCGAGCACGGAGCTGGTCCGGCAGAGAAACAGCGTGCTCGTGCTGTCCGTGCTGCGCCGCCACGGTCAGCTGGCGCATACCGAGATGTCGGACTTCACCGGCCTTTCCTCGGCCACCATTTCGGCGATCACGGCCGATCTGGAACGCGCCCATATCATCGAAAAATCCGAGCAGCAGGCGGCAAGCGGCCGCGGCCGGCCACGCGTTCTTTTGCGCCAGCGCCGCGATTGCGGCTACTTGATCGTCGTCATCATCTCGTCGGATGCGGTGCAATATTCGCTGGTGGATTATGCCGGCAAGCTGATCGACCGCTTCAGCGAGGAGCGCTCGCAGGATCCCTCAGGGGCCGCCCGCTTTGTTCAGGCGGTGCGCGCCGGGCTGTCGCGCATTCTCGATCGCTCCAGAATCTCCCAGGAAAAGGTGCTGCTGATCTCGATCAGCAGCAAGGGTCTGGTCAATTCCACCGAGCCGGTGCTTGTCTGGTCGCCGATCTTCGGCAGCGACCAGATCGATTTCGAATCGGTGCTGCGGCCGGAATGGCAGGCCAAGGTCATCCTCGACAACGAGACGCTGTTGGTCGCCGCCGCCCTCGGGGCGCGTGAGGAGATCGCCAAGGGCGCCGATTTCCGCTCGCTGGCGGCGCTATCGCTCGGCCACAGCATCGGCCTTGGCATCGTCCGGCGCGGCAATCAGACCGGTCAGGAGATCGCGGCGCCCAATTTCGGCCACATGCTGCACATGGCGGGTGGCGGCCTCTGCCGCTGCGGCACCCGCGGCTGCATCGAGGCCTATGCCGGCTTCTACGCCATCCTGCGCAGCGCCTTCGAAGTGCCGCTCGATACCATCCCCGCCAAGTTCGTGCCGGTGTCGGAGTTGGACAAGATCGCCGCCAAAGCCCGCCAAGGTCACCGCACCTCCGCCTTCGCCTTCCGCCAGGCCGGCCTGGCGCTCGGCAACGGCCTGTCGCGCATGCTCAGCCTCACCGAACGCATGCCCATCGCCATCACCGGCCCCGGCACGCGCTACTACGACCTGCTGCGCCAGGGCATCGAAGAAGGCCTGGGCCAGTCCCATATCGTCCGCATGGAAGGCATGCCCGAAATCCGCGTCGTCCCCGACGAACCGATCCTCGTCTTCGAAGGCCATCTCAACCGGGCGCTGTCGGTGATCGACCAGGATATCGTGCTCTCAGGCGGGCAGGGCGGGGATTAGGGAGAAATCCTGCTGGCGCTTCGGCGTTGATGGCTGCCCCTCACCCTAACCCTCTCCCCGTAAGAACGGGGCGAGGGGACGTGCCCTGCGAGATGTGCGAGGGACGGAAAGGTCGCTGCATATCCCCTTCGCCCCGTATTTACGGGGAGGAGGTGGCGGCAGCCGGACGAGGGGCAGCACCGTCACAAATCGGCCAGCCCTGAGACAAGGCCAAGCACAGCCAAACGCAAATGGCCGGGCAAAGCCCGGCCATCTCACAGTCCACTCGGCAGAGACCTCTCAGCCGATCTTGACCAGCTTGCCTTCCCTAACCGACTGAACCGCGGCATCGGCAAGCGCCAGCGCTGCCAGGCCATCGGCGCCGGAGGGGGAAATCTTCGTGCCTTTTTCAATGGCGGCGATGAAGGCGGCTATTTCGTTGGCATAGGCTTCCGTGTAGCGGGTCATGAAGAAGTCATGCAGCGGCGGGCGGGTGTAGCCGTCGCCGTTGGCCACTTCGATCGAGACCGGGCGCTGGTTTTCGGCTGCCGCCATGCCCTTGGCGCCGTGCACCTCGATGCGCTGGTCGTAGCCATAGGTGGCGCGGCGGGAGTTTGAAATGACGGCCTGCTTGCCGGATTTGGTCTGCAGGATCACCGAGACGCTGTCATAATCGCCGGCTTCGCCGATCGCCTTGTCCACAAGCACGGCGGCGGTCGCCAGCACAGAGACCGGCTCTTCGCCGAGCAGGAAGCGGGCCATGTCGAAGTCGTGGATGGTCATGTCGCGGAAGATGCCGCCCGAGCGCTTGATGTAATCGACCGGCGGGGCGCCGGGGTCGCGCGAGGTGATCGTCACCATCTCGACATCACCGATCTTGCCGTCGTCGATCACCTTGCGCACCGCCATGAAATGCGGGTCGAAGCGGCGGTTGAATCCGACCATCAGCTTGGCGCCGGTCTCTTCCACCACCTTGATGCAGGCCTTGACGCGGGCGACATCGAGATCGATCGGCTTTTCGCAGAAGATCGCTTTGCCGGCGCGGGCGAAGCGCTCGATCAGGTCGGCATGAGTGTCCGTCGGCGTGCAGATCACGACTGCGTCGATATCTCCAGCGGCCTCGATCGCCTCGATGGTGCGGACTTCGCAGCCATAGGCTGATGCAATCGCCTCGGCCGCTTGCGGAAAGGCATCGGCGACCGCAACCAGCTTCGCATTGGCGTCGCCGCTGACGGCTTTCGCATGAACCTTGCCGATGCGGCCGGCGCCGAGAAGACCAAATCTCACTGTCATCGTAAACCTCCCTTGAATTCGGAACAAATGAACCGAATTGCCAAAAATCTGGAATTTTCATTCCACCATCTCTGCGCCGCGTCAAGCCCGCGGCTCTTTCACATTTGCAAGATTCGAACTAAAGACAAGCGCGGCGCAGGCCGAAGGCAAGCGGCGCGTACTAAAGGCACGTGCGACATATCCGACCGCGGAGCAGGAATGCAACTCATCGATCCGAATCATCCGGCATACCAGCGCCTTTGGGTGCGCATTGCCATCGTTGCTGTCTGCTTCGGCTGGGCCGGGGTCGAGCTCGTCACCGGCGATCCGTTCTGGGCGGTGCTGGCGGGGGGCGCGGGCGCCTATTCCTTCTATATGCTGTTCTTGACTTTCAAGCCGAAGCCGCCGGTCGCCGCGGCAGCAGCCGAGGCCGACGCCGCGGAAGAGAGTGACGCCGAGGAGACGTCTGCGGAGAAGCCTTCCAAGGACGGGCAGGCGGAATAATCAGCGCAACCGCCGCAGCGCCTCATCGATCAGCAGATTGGCCAGCATCATGCGCTTGGTCGCATTGTCGCGAAAGGGCAGGGCGACGCTATCGGGGTGATTGGCGCGGGCGAAGGCGCGGCGCTTTTCGCTGAGCGTCAGCGGTGTGTCGGCCGCCGAGATCGCCAGTTCGGCGGCAACTTCTTGCGGCGTCGTGCGGGTGAGATGATCCGGCATGACGGGCTCGGGCGGAAGCGCCGGCCCGGGTTGCTCGACGCCGGCGGGTTCGTGTTCCAGATTGTCGAAATAGGCCTGGCCGACGCGCTGCGAGGCGACCGAAACACCCTCCAAGACGTCGAAGGCAAGCCCGGTGCCGAGACCGGAGACGCGATGGCCGGCCGGCGCTTCGACCTCTTCGGCCGTCTCGTCCTCCGCCTTCAGCCGCTCGAGGACTGATTGAAATACCGACTGTCCGAACAGCATCCGCGTTCCTCAAGAGCATTGCGTTTTCTTCGAAACACCGACGTGCTCTAATTTTTCCTCGCAATTTCCGGACGCAAAAACCGCCGCGTCTTGTGCTGGAATTGCTCCGGCGTGCATTAAAGATGGGCAAGATGGCGCCGGGCTTGCGGATTTAATCGTTGGAGCATCATGTCGCCCGAAAACCGCTGACACTTTTCGGCATCATGCTCTCTAGCCCGCCTGCTTCAGGCTCTCCTCCAGAATGATGTCGTAGAGCAGCCTGGCGCTCGGCGGCAGGGCCCGTTCTCTGGCGGTGATCAGGCTGTAGGGTTTGACGTTGATGTCGAAATCGATCGGCAGCATGCGCACGTCGGAAGCCTTGGCGCTTTGGCTCGCCAGGAATTGGGCGACGTCGGTCGCGACAGGAGCGATCGCGTCGGTTCCGCAGACGATGGCGCAGGTCAGAAGCAGCGACGAGGTGTTGACGATATTTTCCGGCAGCGCCACGCCGCGCGACAGGAAAATATCCTCGATCGTCCGGCGCAGCAGCGTGCCCGGCGGCTGGAACACCCAGTCGTAATCCCTGATGTCGGAAAGGCTGCTGGTCTTTTTCTTTTTTAGCAGCGGATGGCGGTTGCGCACGATCAGGCAGGCGCGCTCGATGCCGATCTCCTTCACCTCGAACAGGCGCGGGTTGAGGTCGTCGGGGATGCGGCTGATGATGAAGTCGTGGCGGGCGGCGAGCAGCTCGCGGGCCAGCACATTGCTGGTCTCCACCTGGATGTTGATCTCGATGCCGGGATAGGCCTTGCGCACCCTGTTGATCGCCGGCACGACGAGGCTCATCGCCGGCGCCGTCACCGCGCCGATGAAGACCGGGCCGCCCTTGCCACTTTTCAATTCGCCGATCTCGCGGCTCGCCTCGCGCAGCTCCAGCAGGATCTTTCGCGCCCGCCTGGCGAGCGCCGCGCCGAAGGTGGTCAGCACCACGCCGCGGGCGACGCGCTCATAGAGCGTGGTCTTGGTGATCGATTCCATTTCGGACAGCATGCGCGACGCGGCGGGCTGCGAGATGTTCAGAACTTCCGCGGCAGCGGAAATTTGTCCGCTATCTTCGATTGCGACGATCATCCGCAGGTGATTCAGCTTAAGTCCTGCACGCAGAAGGCCGTCGTCGCCGAAACTATCGCTGTGGATATCGACGTGATCCATCGAAATTGGCTCTGAAACGATCGTCATGGTTGCAGCCTCCTCGCTGCGCTCCATCAAAAGTAATACTTTTTAACGATATACCAAAATTGTTATGCACTTTACCAGTTATTCTATTTGACAGTTATAGGAATCCATACCAGTTTGCCGCCGTGTGCTGGTTGGCACTCAACACGTGTGAGATCGTGGAGGAGACCTACTTCGTTTCTCACCATCTGAAGTAACTATCCAATACGGAACCTGCCACAGTTTCGGGGCGGGCGGTTTTTTCGTCCGCTGCACTATTAACAAGGGAGAGAGAAATGAAGTCCATTATCTCATTGATGGCTGCGGCTGCCTTCGGCGTCGCTTCGTTCGTTGCGCCGGCAATGGCTGCCGACAAGGGCACCGTCGGCATTGCAATGCCGACCAAGGCTTCGGCTCGCTGGATCGACGACGGCAACAACATCGTCAAGCAGCTCGAAGCTGCCGGTTACGCCACTGACCTGCAGTATGGCGACGACGATATTCCGAACCAGCTTTCGCAGATCGAAAACATGGTCACCAAGGGTGCCAAGGTTCTCGTCATCGCTTCGATCGACGGCACGACGCTTTCCGACGTTCTGCAGAAGGCTCATGACGCCGGCATCAAGGTCATCGCTTATGACCGTCTGATCCGCGATTCGGGCAATGTCGATTACTACGCGACCTTCGACAACTTCCAGGTCGGCGTTCTTCAGGCTAACTCCATCGTCGACGGCCTCGGCCTCAAGGATGGCAAGGGCCCGTTCAACATCGAACTGTTCGGCGGTTCGCCGGACGATAACAACGCCTTCTTCTTCTATGATGGCGCAATGTCGGTCCTGCAGCCCTACATCGACTCGGGCAAGCTGGTCGTGAAGTCCGGCCAGACCGGCATGGACAAGGTCGGCACGCTGCGTTGGGATCCGGCAACGGCCCAGGCCCGCATGGACAACCTGCTTTCGGCTAACTACACCGACGCCAAGGTCGACGCCGTTCTGTCGCCTTACGACGGTCTGTCGATCGGTATCATCTCCTCGCTGAAGGGCGTTGGTTACGGTACGGCTGCCCAGCCGCTGCCGATCGTCACCGGTCAGGACGCTGAAATCCCGTCGGTCAAGTCGATCATCGCTGGCGAACAGCACTCGACGATCTTCAAGGACACGCGCGAACTCGCCAAGGTCACCGTTGCCATGGTCGATGCCGTCATGTCCGGCAAGGAGCCTGAGGTCAACGACACCAAGACCTACGACAACGGCGTCAAGGTCGTTCCGTCCTATCTGCTGAAGCCGGTTGCCGTCGACAAGACCAACTACAAGCAGATCCTCGTCGACAGCGGTTACTACTCTGAAGACAAGCTGAAGTAAGACGTTAAGCAAGAGGCCGGAGCCCGCGCTTGCGGGTTCCGGCCTTCGATTTTATGATCGCCAAGCCGCTTGGCGGCGCAAGGCGCTGGAACTTTGACTATGGACAACACCATCCTCGAAATGCGGAGCATCACCAAGACGTTTCCGGGCGTCAAGGCGCTGGAGAACGTGAACCTCAAGGTTCGCAAGGGTGAAATTCACGCGTTGGTCGGCGAAAACGGAGCCGGCAAATCGACCCTGATGAAAGTCCTATCGGGCGTCTATCCCACCGGAAGTTATGACGGCGACATCGTCTATGAAGGCGAGACGCGCAACTTCAAGGTCCTGAAGGATTCCGAAGAAATCGGCATCGTCATCATCCACCAGGAACTGGCATTGGTGCCGTTGCTGTCGATCGGCGAAAACATCTTCCTCGGCAACGAGAATGCCAAGAGCGGCGTCATCAGCTGGGACGAGACGTTCAACCGCACCAAGCAGCTGCTCAAGAAGGTCGGCCTATCCGAATCTCCGAACACGCTGGTGACCGACATCGGCGTCGGCAAGCAACAGCTCGTCGAGATCGCCAAGGCGCTGTCGAAGAGCGTCAAGCTGCTCATCCTCGACGAGCCGACGGCTTCGCTCAACGAACGCGATTCCGACGCGTTGCTGACGCTGCTCATGGAATTCCGCAAGCAGGGCATCACCTCGATCATCATTTCCCATAAGCTGAACGAGATCCGCAAGGTCGCCGACCAGATCACCGTCCTGCGCGACGGCATGACGGTCAAGACGCTCGACTGTCATGCCGACGAGATCAGCGAAGACATCATCATCCGCAACATGGTCGGCCGCGATCTCGAGGACCGCTATCCCCCGCGTTCGGTGCCGATCGGCGAAACCATTCTCGAAGTGAAGAACTGGAACGCCTATCACCAGCAACACCGCGACCGTCAGGTCCTGCACAATATCAACGTCACCGTCCGCAAGGGCGAGGTCGTTGGTATCGCCGGGCTGATGGGGGCAGGGCGCACCGAATTCGCCATGAGCTTGTTCGGCAAGGCCTATGGCCACAAGATTTCGGGCGAGGCGCTGATGCACGGCAAGCCGGTCGACGTCAGCACGGTGCGCAAGGCGATCGACGCCGGTCTCGCCTACGTCACCGAAGACCGCAAGCAGCTCGGCCTGGTGCTCAACGACACGATCCTGCACAACACGACGCTGGTCAATCTGAAGGCGGTATCGAACGCCTCTGTTATCGACAGCGTCAAGGAATCCAGGGTTGCGACCGACTATCGGTCGAAGCTGCGCATCCGTTCCTCCAGTATCTTCCAGGAGACGGTCAATTTGTCCGGCGGCAACCAGCAGAAGGTGGTGCTGTCGAAGTGGCTGTTCTCCAATCCCGATATTTTGATCCTCGACGAGCCGACGCGCGGCATCGATGTTGGCGCAAAATACGAAATCTATACTATCATCAACCAGCTTGCCGCCGATGGAAAGGGCGTTCTGATGATCTCGTCGGAAATGCCTGAACTGCTTGGCACATGTGACCGCATCTACGTCATGAACGAAGGACGCATCGTCGCGGAACTGCCGAAGGGAGAAGCAAGCCAGGAAACCATCATGCGCGCTATCATGCGCTCAGGGGAGAAGAAACAATGACGCCGATCAATCAACCCATCGCTGAGCAGGGGCGTGTCGTCTCCATCGGAGACTACGTTCGCGGCAACATCCGCGAATACGGCATGTTTATCGCGCTCATCGCGATCATGGTGTTCTTCCAGATTTCGACCGGCGGTGTTCTCTTCAGGCCGCTCAACCTGACAAACATCATTCTGCAGAACTCGTTCATCGTCATCATGGCGCTGGGCATGCTGCTCATCATCGTCGCCGGCCATATCGATCTTTCGGTCGGCTCGGTCGTCGGTTTCATCGGCGCCATCGCCGGCGTGATGACGGTGCAATGGCACGTCAATTATGTCGTCGCAGGCGTCGTGTGTCTTGCCATGGGCGCGCTTGTCGGCGGCATCCAGGGATATTTCGTCGCCTATCACAAGATCCCGGCCTTCATCGTCACGCTGGCCGGCATGCTGGTCTTCCGTGGCCTGACGCTGTTCGTGATGACGGCATCAGGGACCGGCACCAGCATTGGTCCTTTCCCGCCGGAATTCCAGCTGATCAGCATCGGCTTCCTGCCGAACCTGTTCGACATGGGCGGCATCAACTCGACCTCGATCATCCTGACCGTCGTCGGTGCCGTCACCCTCTTCTATCTGGCGTGGCGCAAGCGCCTGTCGAACGAGAAGCATGGCAATGACGTCGAGCCGATGGGCTTCTTCCTCGCCCAGAACATTATTGTCTCGCTCGCCATCCTGGGGCTCGGCTACCAGCTGTCGATCTATCGCGGCTTCCCGAACGTGCTGGTCGTCATGCTCGTTCTCGTCGCAGCCTACGCTTTCATTACCCGCCGCACGACGGTTGGCCGGCGCATCTACGCCATGGGCGGCAATGAGAAGGCGACCAAGCTTTCCGGTATCAACACCGAGCGGCTGACCTTCCTGACCTTCGCGAACATGGGCCTGCTGGCTGGCCTCGCCGGCCTCATCGTTGCGCTGCGCCTCAACTCGGCGACGGCCAAGGGCGGTTTCGGCCTCGAGCTCGACGTCATCGCCGCCTGCTTCATCGGCGGCGCGTCGGCCCAGGGCGGCGTCGGCAAGGTGACGGGTGCGGTGATCGGCGCGCTTATCATGGGCATCATGAACAATGGCATGTCGATCCACGGTCTCGGCACCGACTCGCAGCAGATGGTCAAGGGTGCGGTGCTTCTCGCTGCCGTGTTCTTCGACGTCTACAACAAGAACAAGGGCTGAGCGCCTCAAGCGCAGCCCGGGCATTCGCAGTCATAAGAATGATCAACTCCGGCTCCCGAGGGAGCCGGACAGGCGGAGCTTTTTGTTAAGTCTCCGCCGGAACGAGAAGGATCAAAGTCGTGCTTATTTCCCAGATCAAAGGTGCCAACGGAGAGATCGTCGTCGCCGTGCGCGAGCAGGGCGGGGCGGCCAGGTCGGTGAAGAATGCCGGCAGCGTCTATGCGCTGGCGATGGAAGCCGCCGACGGCGGCAAGTCGCTTGCCGCTGTTATCGAGGCGCATGGTTACGGTGATGCCGTCGATCTCGATAAGGTCTATGCGGAAGGCCGCTTCCTGCCGCCGATCACCCATCCCGACGCCGCCCACCTGCATCTGACCGGCACCGGTCTGACGCATCTGGGTTCGGCCGCCACCCGCGATTCCATGCACAAGAAGACCAGCGAGGCGGCCGAGGAAACGCTGACCGACTCGATGAAGATGTTCAAGATGGGCCTCGAGAACGGCAAGCCGAAAACCGGCGAAAAGGGCGTGCAGCCGGAATGGTTCTACAAGGGCAACGGCTACGGCACGGCTGCCCCCGGCGCGCCGCTGGTCTCGCCTTCCTTCGCGCTCGACGGCGGCGAAGAGCCTGAAATGGCCGGCATTTACGTCATCGCCAAGGACGGCTCGCCGTTCCGCATCGGCTTTGCCCTGTCGAACGAGTTTTCGGACCACGTCACCGAACGGATCAACTATCTCTATCTGGCCCACTCGAAACTGCGCCCGGCCGCCTATGGTCCGGAAATCCGCATAGGCGCCGCACCCGACGATATTCGCGGCACCTCGCGCATCAAGCGCGGCGACAAGGTGATCTTCGAAAAGCCCTTCCTGTCGGGCGAAGCGAACATGTCGCACACCTTCGCCAACCTCGAATATCACCATTTCAAATACGGCATCTTCCGCGTTCCGGGGGATGTGCATGTCCATATGTTCGGCACGGCGACACTGTCCTTTGCCGACGGGATCAAGGCGGAAGAGGGCGATGTCTTCGAGATCGAAGTCGCCGAATTCGGCCTGGCGTTGCGCAATCCGTTGAAGGTCGCCGCCGAGGAAGAGATCGCCGTCAGGCAGCTCTGATTTTTGAGATCCGGCCGCCTTGGCGGCCGGATCATGATGTAAACGGTAAAGGAGGCTTGTTCAGCCCATGACCATTTATCAAAACCTGATCGCCGGCGAATGGGTCGGCACGAACGCGACGAAGAACATCAACCCGTCCGACACGAACGAAGTCGTCGGCCTCTATGCCGACGGCAGCGCCGAAGACACGAAGAACGCCATCGCCGCCGCCAAGGCGGCCTTCCCGGCCTGGTCGCGCTCGGGCATCTGGGAACGCCACGTCATCCTGAAGAAGGCCGGCGACGAGATCATGGCGCGCAAGGACGAGCTCGGCGCGCTGCTTGCCCGCGAGGAAGGCAAGACGCTGCCTGAGGCGACCGGCGAAGTCATCCGCGCCTCGCAGATTTTCGAATTCTTCGCAGGCGAAGCCCTGCGTCTGGCCGGCGAGGTCATCCCGTCGGTCCGCCCGAACATCGGCGTCGAAATCACCCGCGAAGGCCTCGGCGTCATCGGCATCATCACGCCGTGGAACTTCCCGATCGCGATCCCCGCCTGGAAGATCGCCCCGGCGCTCTGCTACGGCAACACCGTGGTCTTCAAGCCGGCCGAACTGGTGCCGGCCTGTTCGTGGGCGATCGTCGATATCCTCAACCGCGCCGGCCTGCCCAAGGGCGTGTTGAACCTCGTCATGGGCAAGGGCTCGGTCGTCGGCCAGGCCATGCTCGAAAGCCCGGACGTTCACGGCATCACCTTCACCGGTTCCACCGGCACCGGCCGGCGCGTCGCCGCCGCCTCCATCGAGCATAACCGCAAGTTCCAGCTGGAGATGGGCGGCAAGAACCCGATGGTCGTGCTCGATGATGCCGACCTCAACGTCGCCGTGGAGGCCGCCGCCAATTCCGGTTTCTTCTCGACCGGCCAGCGCTGCACGGCCTCGTCGCGCCTGATCGTCACCGAAGGCATCCACGACAAGTTCGTCGCAGCCCTCACCGACAAGCTGAAGACGCTGGTCGTCGACAATGCGCTGAAAGCCGGCACTCATATCGGTCCTGTGGTCGACGAGCGTCAGCTGAAGACCGATACTGATTATATCGAGATCGGCAAAAAAGAAGGCGCCAAACTTACCTTCGGCGGCGAGGTCATCTCCCGCGAAACGCCCGGCTTCTACCTGCAGCCGACGCTGTTTACCGAAGCGACCAACCAGATGCGCATTTCGCGCGAGGAGATCTTCGGGCCGGTGGTCTCGGTGATCCGCGCCAAGGATTACGACGAGGCGCTGGCCATCGCCAACGACACGCCGTTCGGCCTTTCGGCCGGCATCGCCACGACCAGCCTGAAACATGCGACGCATTTCAAGCGCAATTCCGAAGCCGGCATGGTGATGGTCAATCTGCCGACGGCAGGTGTGGATTTCCACGTGCCGTTCGGCGGCCGGAAGGGTTCGTCCTACGGTCCGCGCGAGCAGGGCAAATACGCCGCCGAATTCTACACAACCGTCAAGACCGCCTACACGCTGGCTTAAACAAAGTGTGATGACCCGGATCGTACGAGGCGGTCCGGGAATATGCTGAAGGACAGAGACGATGAAAAAGAAAGCCGAATGGCCGCGCAGGCTGAGGTCGCAGGAATGGTACGGGGGCACGAGCCGCGACGTGATCTATCACCGCGGCTGGCTTAAGAACCAGGGTTATCCGCACGACCTGTTCGACGGCCGGCCGGTGATCGGCATCCTCAACACTTGGTCGGATATGACGCCGTGCAACGGTCATCTCAGAGAGCTCGCCGAGAAGGTGAAGGCGGGCGTCTGGGAGGCCGGCGGCTTCCCGCTCGAGGTGCCGGTTTTCTCGGCATCGGAAAACACCTTCCGCCCGACCGCGATGATGTACCGCAACCTCGCCGCGCTGGCGGTGGAAGAGGCGATCCGCGGCCAGCCGATGGATGGCTGCGTGCTGCTCGTCGGCTGCGACAAGACCACGCCGTCGTTGCTGATGGGCGCCGCTTCCTGCGACCTGCCGTCGATCGTCGTCA
This sequence comes from Rhizobium hidalgonense, assembly GCF_002914525.1. Taxonomy (GTDB): domain Bacteria; phylum Pseudomonadota; class Alphaproteobacteria; order Rhizobiales; family Rhizobiaceae; genus Rhizobium; species Rhizobium hidalgonense. The sequence continues at coordinate 22,401 of NZ_LODW01000063.1, forward strand.
CCGGCGGGCCGATGCTGAACGGCTATTTCCGCGGCGAACGCGTCGGCTCCGGCACGCATCTGTGGAAGTTCTCCGAAATGGTAAAGGCCGGCGAGATGACGCAGGCCGAATTCCTCGAAGCGGAAGCCTCGATGAGCCGTTCGTCCGGCACGTGCAACACCATGGGCACGGCCTCCACCATGGCCTCCATGGCCGAAGCGCTCGGCATGGCGCTGTCCGGCAATGCCGCGATCCCGGGCGTCGATTCCCGCCGCAAGGTTATGGCCCAGCTCACCGGCCGTCGCATCGTCCAGATGGTCAAGGACGACCTGAAGCCCTCCGAGATCATGACGAAACAGGCTTTCGAGAACGCCATCCGCACCAATGCGGCGATCGGCGGATCGACCAACGCGGTTATCCATCTGCTCGCCATTGCCGGCCGCGTCGGCATCGATCTGTCGCTCGACGATTGGGACCGCTGTGGCCGCGATGTTCCCACCATCGTCAACCTGATGCCGTCGGGCAAATACCTGATGGAAGAGTTCTTCTATGCCGGCGGCCTGCCTGTCGTGCTGAAGCGCCTCGGCGAAGCGGGCCTGCTGCACAAGGATGCGCTGACGGTCTCCGGCGAAACGGTCTGGGACGAGGTCAAGGACGTCGTCAACTGGAACGAGGACGTCATCCTGCCGGCTGAAAAGGCGCTGACATCTTCGGGCGGCATCGTCGTGCTGCGTGGCAATCTGGCGCCGAAAGGCGCGGTGCTGAAGCCGTCGGCTGCCTCGCCGCATCTCTTGGTGCATAAGGGCAGGGCAGTCGTGTTCGAGGACATCGACGACTACAAGGCGAAGATCAACGACGACAATCTCGACATCGACGAAACCTGCATCATGGTCATGAAAAACTGTGGGCCGAAGGGCTATCCGGGCATGGCCGAAGTGGGCAACATGGGACTGCCGCCGAAGGTGTTGAAGAAGGGAATCCTCGACATGGTGCGTATATCAGACGCCCGCATGTCCGGAACGGCCTATGGCACCGTCGTGCTGCACACCTCGCCGGAAGCGGCGGTCGGCGGCCCGCTGGCGGTTGTCAAAAACGGCGACATGATCGAGCTCGATGTGCCGAACCGTCGTCTGCATCTCGACATATCAGACGAGGAACTGGCGCGGCGTCTCGCCGAATGGCAGCCGAACCATGACCTGCCGAAATCCGGTTATGCCTTCCTGCATCAGCAGCATGTCGAAGGCGCCGATACCGGCGCCGACCTCGACTTCCTCAAGGGATGTCGCGGAAACGCGGTCGGCAAGGACAGCCACTGAAGCGAGATTTCGGCGAAAGGCTTCTCGATCGGCTTGAGATCTGGGGCGTATCGCCGAAGAATGAATATCCGGGCGCCATCCCTGCCGATGGCGCCCGGATATCGTTGCCGCAAAACGCTGCACGGTTTTGCGCGACCTGCCTTAGCTGGTTATCCGCGGTGCGCTGACGATCTTCAGGAACAGGGCCTCCATGGCCTCTTCAATGCCGTCGGTTGGACTGACCGCAAAATAGAAGCCGGGGGTGGCGCACTCTTCCATTTTCGTGGCGATCTTGCTCTCGAAAGGCTTTACCCAATCGTTGTAAAAGCCGTTGTCGGGCAAGGGCAAATAGGTCGTATAGAGGACGGCGACTTTGATGCCGCGGTCTTTGAGCTTCTTGCAATAATTGGTGTCAATGGGTTCGATGCAGCGTCCGCCGTTTGTTCCCTTGGGGCTGGTGCATCCAGCCGGCTTGTAGCTATCCCCAACACCGTCAGCGACAAAAAACACGATCTTCTGGCGGTCGGCATTGCTGGTGCCCGCGCCGATAGTGCCCTTGATTTCGCCTTCAACACCTTCCAACGCTTTGTCAAAGCTCGTCTGCTGGTCGTTATAGTAGTTCTGAAAGGGAATGCTCATAAGATTGATCATGTCGGTGGCGACCGCCACGGCGCCAAGATCATAGTCCAGGTCGGAAACCTTGAAGAGCTTTGCGTTTTTGGCGTCCTGGGCAGTCTTGCCGAACGTGTATGCGGCGACCCGGAATTGGTTCGGCATGGACTGCGTGTCCTTTGCCTTGGCCATCAAGGCTTTGATGGCGGCGGCCACTACGTCGATACGAATGGTCACGTTGTTCTCGCGCGCGACATTGTAGTAGCTCTTCTTATCCTCCACGCCTTTTTCAGAAACAATGTGGCATGCGAACGCGCAGTTTTTATCTTTGCCGCCATCGTGGCCATTGGCGGTTGCTTTTTTCATGGCGGTGATGTCGTCAGTGGTGGCCGCAACACCCATTGATGGGGTGTTATCCAACAGCATGAAGAAATCCATGTAGGACGGGGTGTCATACTGCGCTGTTGCCGTCCCGGAAACGGGGATCTGCGGAAATCCCAACACCTGCATGAATGTCGTCGGCATCTGGGCGCTAAAGGATACGGTCGAGGTGAGAGTAGCGCCCTTTTTTTGAACGCTGATGTCGACAGCAACGGGAACGTCGCCCTGTTTTTTGGACATCTGCGAAAAGAAGATCTTCTGGGCTTCGGATTTTCCGAGCGTGAGCGATCCGTCGCCTGACATCGCGGCGGCTTGCGTTGCCGCATCTGAAGTCTGCGAAATGGATCCCACCGCGGCGGCGTCCGCAGCGGCGTACAATTCGGTCCGAAGCGATAGGGCAGTGCCAAAATCAATGGCCGTACCCGCAGCACCTAGCAGGGGTATGACGAGTAGCGCCGTCATAATTCCGAAATTACCGGATCGGTCAAAAATAAAACGATGCAACATATAAGGCCGCTCTTCCCGGTAGCCGTGTTCGTGGCTGCGTCGCAACCAAATAGCTAGAAGGGATCACTAGCAGGGGAGCATAAACCAAACGAAAACACGTATGGTTGCGTTCTCATTAAATCGCATTCCGGGTGAGGCTGAAGCCCGGGACTCCGGCGCTTCCGCGCGAGATGATGTCGGCGCCTCCGCGATCGAGCTCTCGCAACGAGGACATCCTTGACCCGCCCCTGAGAAACATAAGATAGAAATAATAGGCAGGTTTATTGATGAGGCCAGCAATCTTGTTTTCCCAGTGGGATATCGACGTGCAGAACATGCAGCCGACAAGGTCACTGGAATCCAGAATCTATTCCGTCTATGCCGGCTCGGCAATTCCTCCTATCCCGAAGCCAAACGCCAGTCTGCTTCGCCTTCCGCCGCCGGTCAGCTCTGGCTCTGGCTTTGCATCTGTCCGCCGTCCTCGACCTTTACGGTGACTGACAGCGTTTCGCCCGGCGTGCCGATGCGCATGCCTGAAATCGGGGCGGCGTCGCGGTAGCAGAGACCGGAGGCGATCCTGATGTAACGCACATCCGGGCAGATCTCGTTGGCTGGGTCGAAACCGACCCAGCCGAGGCCGGGAATATGGGCTTCGGCCCAGGCATGGGTCGCCGCCTGTTCGACCTTTTCCTCCATCATCAGATAGCCCGAGACATAACGGGCCGGCACCTGCAGGGCGCGGGCGGCGGCAATGAAGATGTGGGCATGGTCCTGGCAGACGCCGCTCTTCTTCTCCAGCGCCTGTTCGGCCGTCGTCTCGGTGTTGCTGGTGCCCGGTCTATAGGCGACCGACTCATGGATTGCCGCCATCAGCGCATGCATGCGGGCGAGCTCGTTGTCGCCGCCGATGCCCTTGATCAGTTCCTTGACCAGCTTGCCGCTCCTGGTCAGCGTTGTCTCCCGCAGGAAGAGCCAGAGCGGGCAGAAGCCGGTATGCGGGCCGGTGACGCCGTTATTGTCCGCCGTCTCGACCTCGCCTTCGGCCAGAATGCGCGTCACATGCTGGGCGCCTTCCAGCGAGACCAGATTGACGTGGTTGCCATACTGATCGTCATATTCCACCTCGGGGATAGCGCCCTCGACGTTCAGCGACCAGCTGAGCACTTTCTGGACGGCTGAGGTCGGCGGCGTCAGCCGCAGCCGTTGCAGCGAGAATTGCGCCGGTTCGTCGTAGCGGTATTCGGTGAGGTGGCTGATCTTCAGTCTCATGTTCTGATCCGCTTAAACGTAGAACCGGTAGCCGTCGGAAATTTCGGCGCCGAGCTGATTGTTGCGCGAGACGAAATCCTCAAGGAATTCATGCAGGCCTTGATCCATGATGTCGCGGATCGCCCGCGTCTGCAGTGTGGTACGGATCGCATCGGCCGTATCGTGGGCAGGCAGTCGCGCCTCATAATCCTGGGCGAGATAGCCAAGATTACTGACGATCTTCTCGTAACAATAGGCAAGCGAGCGCGGCATTTGGACGTTCAGCGTCAGGAAGTCGGCGATGTTCATCGCCCGGTATTCGCCGTCATAGGCCCAGCTATAGGCACGGTGGGCGGAAACCGAACGCAGGATCGATTCCCACTGGACGTTGTCGAGCGAGGAGCCGACCGCCGAGACTGAAGGCAGCAGGACGTAATATTTCACGTCAAGGATGCGGCTCGTATTGTCGGCCCGCTCGATGAAGGTGCCGATGCGGGCAAAATTATAGAGTTCGTTGCGCAGCGTCGAGCCATGAAAGGCGCCGCGGATGAGGCCGGCGCGACGCTTGATGGCGTCGATCACCTCCGGCATTTCGGCCGGCTTCACGCGCTTTTCGAGCAGCGACTTCAGGTCGATCCAGCATTCGTTGGTCGCTTCCCAGGTTTCCCGCGTCAGCGCCGTGCGCACCATGCGGGCGTTGTTGCGGCCGGACTCGATGCAGGACATGACGCTCGACGGGTTGGCCCGATCGCGCAGCAGATAGTCGATTGCCTCGGCATTGGTTAGCTTCGTATGGCTTTCGTCATAGGCCTCGCGCACGCCGGCACTTTGCAGCACGCCATCCCAGTTGTCGTCGCCGGCGCTGCTGCGGGTCAGCGACATGCGCAGTCCGGCATCGACCAGGCGGGCGATATTTTCGGCGCGCTCGATGTAGCGGAACATCCAATAGAGGCCGTTTGCAGTTCTTCCGAGCATCAGTCCTCCAATACCCAGGTGTCTTTGGTGCCGCCGCCCTGACTGGAATTGACCACCAGCGAGCCCTGCTTCAACGCGACGCGGGTGAGCCCGCCCGGAATGATCTGAACCTTGTCCGACACGAGCACATAGGGGCGAAGGTCGACATGGCGTGGCGCAATGCCCTTGTTGACGAGGATCGGCACGGTGGAGAGCGACAGCGTCGGCTGGGCGATATAGTTGTTCGGCTTGGCCTTCAGCTTCTCGGCGAAATCGGCGCGCTCCTTCTTCGATGCGGTCGGTCCCACAAGCATGCCGTAGCCGCCGGAGCCGTGTACTTCCTTGACGACCAGCTCTTCGAGGTGCTCGAGCACGTATTTCAGGCTTGATGGTTCCGAACAGCGCCAGGTCGGCACGTTTTCGAGCAGCGCCTTGCTGCCGGTGTAGAATTCGACGATCTCCGGCATATAGGAATAGATCGCCTTGTCGTCGCAAATGCCGGTGCCCGGCGCGTTGGCGATCGTGATATTGCCGGAGCGGTAGACATCCATGATGCCGGGGATGCCGAGCGCCGAATCGGCCCTGAAGGTCAGCGGATCGAGGAAATCGTCGTCGACGCGGCGATAGAGCACGTCGATCGCCTCGTAACCGCGGGTCGTGCGCATCTTCACCTTGCCGTCGATCACGCGCAGATCCGAGCCCTCGACCAGTTCGACGCCCATCATGTCGGCAAGGAAGGAATGCTCGTAATAGGCCGAATTGTAGATGCCTGGGGTGAGCACCGCGACGCGCGGCTTGCCGGCGCAGCCGGGAGGCGCGAGCGAAGCGAGGCTCTGGCGCAAGAGATAGGGATAGTCCTCTACGCGCTGCACCTTGTTCTTGTGGAACAGCTCCGGGAACATCTGCATCATGGTTTCCCGGTTTTCCAGCATGTAGCTGACGCCGGAAGGCGTGCGGGCATTATCCTCCAGCACGTAGAATTGATCCTCGCCGGTGCGCACGATATCGGTGCCGACGATATGGGTGTAGACGCCGCCGGGCGGGCGGAAGCCGATCATCTCTGGGATGAAGGTAACGTTGTTTTCGATCAGTTCGCGCGGCACGCGGCCGGCGCGGATGATCTCCTGCTTATGATAGATATCATCGAGAAAGGCGTTGAGTGCGATCACCCGCTGCTCGATGCCCTGGGCAAGCTTGCGCCATTCACGAGCGGAGATGATGCGGGGAATGATGTCGAAAGGAATGAGCTTTTCGGAGCTGTCGGCATGGCCGTAAACTGCGAAGGTGATGCCGGTCTTCCGGAAAATATTCTCCGCATCGCGGGACTTGGCAATCAGATGCGACCGGTCTTGACTGTTGTACCACTCAAAATATTTTTCATATGGCGGGCGAGGACTTTCGTCCCCGGTAATCATTTCGTCAAATGCCAAAGGTGCGGCTCCCCTTTTTTGTTCATTTGAATACAACGCAAATTGCAATGCAAGAACCATGCGCAGTTCGAGGAAAAGATTTTGCGTTGCGGGAAAAGGGGAGGATGCGGGCGTTTGAAGTGGTGCGGCGCAGTGGTTGTTCCGCAATGGCTGCGCAAAATGTGGGCAGGTGATGGTTTTTCGGTCGGTCGCGATGGTTAGGCTGGCGGAACCGCACACATCCTGTGACGAGGAGGGGGGCACACGGCGCGCCCGTTCTGCACTCGTCACAGGAACCGCGCCGGTTCCACTCGTCGCTCGTACCCACCCATCAGCTAAATTTCAAATAAGCATCAATGCTTCGCCTTTGACTGCGACTGCCGGGTGCGGCTATCAGCACGGCGAAACCTCCTCTTCCCGAGCAGCCTTATGTCCCTCGATCGCCTTGCCCCCGCTCTCTTCGTCCTACTCTGGTCCACGGGCTGGGTGGTGGCGAAATATGCGGCGCTGCATTCCGAGCCCTTCACCTTTCTTTCAATACGCTATGGGCTGTCGGCGCTCGCTTTCCTGGCGCTTTGCCTGGTGGCGCGGGCGCAATGGCCGAAGAGCCGGGCGACGGCGCTGCGTGCCGTCTATTCCGGCTTCTTCCTTCACGGTTTTTATCTCGCCGGCCTCTGGTGGGCGATCGCCAATGGCGTGCCGGCCGGCATATCGGGCATCATCGCCGCGCTGCAGCCGCTGATGACGGCGATGGCGGCGCCTTTTCTCGTCGGCGAGCGGTTGCAGCAGACACAGAAATTCGGCCTTGGCCTCGGCTTCATCGGCATTGCCATCGCCATTTCGCCGAAGCTGTTCGATTCGGCGACTGCCGATCTCACCCATGCCGCTCTGCCGCTGGCGATCAACCTTATCGCCATGGGTTCCGTCACCTACGGCACGCTCTATCAGAAGAAACACCTGCAATCCGGCGACCTCCGGACCATCGCGACGCTGCAATATATCGGCGCACTGATCCTCACTTTGCCGCTGTCGCTGATCTTCGAACACCAGTATTTCGACGGTACCGCGCGGGCCTATGGCGCGCTCGTCTGGTCGGTCTTCGGCCTGTCGATGGGTGGTGTCGGGCTGCTGCTTTATCTGATCCGCCGGGGGCAGGTCTCTCGCGCCGCTTCGCTCATCTACCTGATGCCGCCAGCCGTCGCGCTCGAAGCTTTCATCGCCTTCGGGGAGCCGCTGACCCTGCCTTTGATTCTGGGGACGGTGGTGGTGGTGACGGGCGTCTATCTGACCAACCGTAGGACAGTCGAGCGTAGGCCTGCCGAGGCGTAAGAAAAGGCCGGGACATGCCCGGCCTTTCCGATTTTCAGTCAACTGAGACTCACGCGCGTTCGCGACGCTGGCCACCGCCATTGCGGGCGCCGGAGCCGCCACGGCGATTGCCGCCGTTGCCGTCGCGGCGTGGTTCGCCGCCCTGGGCCTGTTGCGGGCCGCGGTCCTCGCCGTGCTTGCGGGCCGGACGGCCGTGGGCATGGCGGCCGTTGCCGCGGTGATGGCCGCTCGGCTCGCCATTGGCATGGTGGCCATTGGGGCCGTTATGGGCAGGACGCTGAGGCTTCGCCGAGGGGCGGAAGTCGGAGGTCGAGACCAGATCGTTGTCGGGGCCGAGATTCGGGGCGGCTTCGCCGCGGCGCTGGCCGCGGAAATCCTCATTGCGAGCCGTGCGTTCGGGCCGCGGACGGCGCTCTTGGCGGTTGCCGCGATGCTCGGAGCGACCTTCGCCGCCGCGGCCTTCGCCACCGCGACCCTCGCCGCCGCGACCCTGGCCGTTGCCGCGATTGCGGTTGTTGCCATTGCCGTTGGCGCGGCGCGGGCCGGCGGCGCCGATATGTGCCGGCGCTTCGCCGCTGGCGACCGTAATGTCGATGCCCATCAGGCGCTCGATGTCACGCAGCAGCCTGGCTTCGTCAGGAGCGCAGAACGCAATCGCGATGCCGTCGCGGCCGGCGCGCGCCGTGCGGCCGATGCGATGGACATAGGCGTCCGGCACTTCGGGCAGGTCGTAGTTGTATACGTGGCTGACGGCCGGAATGTCGATGCCGCGGGCGGCGACATCGGTGGCAATCAGCGTCTTGATGCTGCCATCACGAAAGGCTTTCAGCGCCCGCTCGCGCTGACCCTGGCTCTTGTTACCGTGGATGGAGGCGACGGAATAGCCGATATTCTCGAGATGCTTCATCAGCTTCTCGGCACCGTGCTTGGTGCGCAGGAAGACGATGGCGCGGCCGTCCGGGTTTTCGGTCAGCGACTTGCGGAGCAGTTCCGTCTTGTCGTTCTTGCCGCCGACGAAATGCACATACTGCTCGACCTTGTCGGCAGCCTTGCCGGGTGGCGTGACTTCGACCGTAACGGGATCGACCAGATACTCGCCGGCGAGATCGGCGATCGACTTCGGCATGGTGGCCGAAAACAGCATGGTCTGGCGCTTTTTCGGCACCAGCTTTGCGATCTTGCGCAGATCGTGCACGAAGCCGAGGTCGAGCATCTGATCGGCTTCGTCAAGCACGAGATAACGCACTGTCGTCAGCGTAATCGCACGACGGTTGACGAGGTCGAGTAGTCGGCCGGGCGTGGCGACCAGGACATCGGTGCCTTTTTCGAGCTGAAGCTGCTGCTTGTTGATCGAGACGCCGCCGACGACGACGTTGACGCGCAGATGCGACTTGCGGATAAACTTCTTCAGGTTTTCGGCGATCTGGTTCACCAGCTCGCGGGTCGGCGCGAGGATGAGGGTCCGCGTCGTGCGGTTGTCGGGACGGCGTTCGTCGGCGAGCAGCTTTTCGATGAGCGGCAGGCCAAAGGCGGCAGTCTTGCCGGTGCCGGTCTGCGCAAGGCCGATCAGGTCGCGGCCTTCAAGCAGGAGGGGAATGGCCTGTTCCTGGATCGGCGTCGGCGTTTCGATGCCGAGCTGGAACAAGGTGGCGACGATCGGCTTGGAGACACCAAGCGATTCAAAATTAGTCAAGGCATAACCTTTCGGGGCGCCACAACGACTAGCGCCGGAACGCACCATGCGATCCGGTTTCATTCTGGCGTCAAGAACCCCGCGTGAAGTGGGAACTTGCAAGTTGGAAAAAGCTTTCCAGCGCTTCTGGCCGCTCATTGGGAGTGCGGCGCTCTATCGAAATGCGCTTTTGTCCCTTCTTCCTGCGTTTCGTATTTTCTAGCAGGGGCACGCTCACGCGGCGGCCGGAAGGGTGAAAGCTGAGCCGCATTTGGGCTAGTTCGCTGGAAAAGTCAAGTGCAGTGCACAAAAAGCATTAGCTTCGTTCGGGCGAGGGCATTCTCAGGACGAAACTTTCCGATGCGCTTTCCGCGCCGTTGATCAGGATGGCGATGCGGTGTTCGCCGGGATAATAGCGCCGTGTCGTGATCGGGCGCATGGCGTGGCGGCGCTCGATTGCGTGGCTCTGCCCGGGTGCCAGTGTAACCGTCTTGCATTTGAAGACCTTGGGCGAAAGAGAGCCGTCGGCCTTCACGTGGTGGATGGCATAGTCGATCATCAGCGAGTGCGCGGTCTCGCCGGCATTCGTGACGCGGATTTCGAAATCCAGCCCCTCGCCGAACATCACCTCACCATTGAGGAGGCGCAACTCGCATGCAAGTGACGCGGCCGCACCGAAACCGAAATTGGCAAGCGCCCTCGCATGGCCTTTCTTCAGGAGAGTGCGAGAGGCATGTTTCAACAGCCGGCGGCGCTCGGCGGACGCGCCCACGATGTGGTCGGCGATGAAGGCGGCGACTAGGTCCGGATGATCTTTGGCGATATCGTTCAGGCTGTTGGCGACCGAGCGGCGCACATAATCCTCCGGATCATCCATCAGCGCGGTCAGGATCGGCAAGATCGGCGCCGGGTCCTTCACCAGCTGCGGCAGGCGTATGGCCCAGGGCAGGCGCGGCCGCGTTCCCTCGCTTGCCAGCCGGCGCACATGATAGTCGGGATCGTCGACCCAGGTGGAGATGGTGGCGAGCGCACGCTGCTGGTCGCGATGGATGAATTGCCGGATGCCGAATTCCGCGGTGAAATGCGGCGTCAGCGCCTTGAGGAGATCGAGGCCGAGATCGAAATGATCGGGGCCGTGGGCGGCAATGAACTGGTTGACCGGCAGCAGCATCCAGCCGGAAAGTCCGGGCTTGCCATCGGCGGGCAGGCTCGCCCTCAGGATGGCGGCGGCGTCGGTAAAATCATCAGGAAGCGTGGCGAACAGGGCGTCGCGGATCAAGGCGGAGCGCTCCATCAGTTCCAGTGCCCCGAGGCCATCGGTTGCCAGCGCCACAAAACGGCTTCTGTCGTAGAAGGGTGCGTTGGCCGCGATGCGATCGGCGATGTCGGCGATCAGCGCTTCATGCAACAGGTTCTTGAGCGGTTCCGGCATGCTGCCCTCTCTCCATTCTTCAGCGTGCCGGCGCTGTCGATTTCCTTGGAATGAGTGTCGGAGCCGATATTCGGATGCGGTCGTCGTCTGAATCGTCACCCGCAAGAAGATCTAGGGCGTTTGAGGCAATTTGCTCGAACGGCACACGCAACGTCGTGAGTGGTGTGGGGAGGTGACTAACGATCGGAATGTCGTTGTAACCGACGATCGAGATGTCCTGCGGCACGGAAAGGCCAAGTTTCGTCAGCCCCGACAAGGCGCCGATGGCGGTATTGTCGTTGACGGTGAAAATAGCGGTGGGGCGTGGGCTGAGGTTCATCAGAGTCTCGACGGCGACCGCGCCGGACTCGATGCCGAATGTCGAGGGGATGATGTAGGCGGGAGTCGCAGACAGCCCCGCTTCTTCCAGTGCCTGCTTGAAGCCCTCCACGCGGCCTCGCGAGCTGGAGGCATAGGATGGGCCGGCAATGACGCCGATCCTGCGATGGCCGAGATCAAGGAGGTGGCGGGCCGCCAGATAGCCGCCCAGCCTGTCATCGCCGACCGACGAGAGGCTGTGGCCATCGGTCCGTAGTGCCAGCACGTAGGGAATGCCGCGTTTGGCCAGGTCGTCCGGAAAGTCATCGTCTTCCCGTGCCGTCGAAAGGATCAGTCCGTCGACGCCGCGTTTCAGAAGAGACTCGGCCGCCAGCCGGTCCGCCTTCGGTTTGTCGTCTGTGGTGGCGACGATCGCGAAGCGCCCGGTACGGCTGCAAGCCTTGGCGAGCGCTTCATAAAGCATTGCCATGACCGTGTCGGTGAGCCTCGGCACGATCACTCCGATGGTCATGGTGTTGCCGCGCCGGAGGCTCGCTGCAGAAACGTCCCGGACATATCCAAGCTCTTTGGCTACTTTGCGCACACGGCGCGCGGTTTCGCTGTCGGAGCGCGGAAGCCGCTCATCCAGAATGCGGGAAACAGTGGACTTGGAGACGCCGGCTGCGGCGGCCACGCTGTGAATGGTGATCCGCGGCTGACCGAAAATCTCATCTGCTTTTGAATTCATTGAACCTTTTCCGTTCGAGTCGGCAATCGACGTCCATTTCCGAAGATGCACCAAAAAAGACATTGACTCCAGGGAATTCAAGAACGATAGTGGGAACGTTCCCGCTAACGATCCTAATGGCGATTGCGGTGAACGTCGAACGCATAAGGAGGAGACCAAGATGCAACCGATGGATTTGCGCGGGCTGAGCCCGGCCCCCGTTACCGCTTTCATCCGAGATGGCGAAGTCGATCACAAAGCCAACGCAAAAATCGCCAAATGGCTGGTTTCGATAGAGGGCGTCAAAAGCCTCGTCATCCTCGGCCATGCCGGCGAAGGCACGTTCCTCACCGAAGAGGAGCGCCTTGCTCTCATTCACACTTATGTCGATGCGGTTGACGGTGCTGTACCGATCATTGCCGGAATTACCGGTGAAGGCACGAAAGTCGCTGCTGAAGAGGCCAAGAAGTGCAAAGCCGCAGGTGCTACCGGCGCACTCGTCTATCCCAACCACGGCTGGCTGCGTTTCGGCTTTCAGAAGGGGGCGCCCCAGGATCGTTATAAGGCGATCTGGCAGGAGTCTGGCCTCCAGTGCATCCTGTTCCAGTATCCCGATGCCACCAAGGCGTCCTACGATCTCGATACGCAGCTGGCAATCGCCACCCAGGAAGGCGTCGTTGCCACCAAGAACGGCGTGCGCAACATGAAGCGCTGGTACGTCGAAATTCCCGAACTGAAGAAGGCCAATCCAAATCTGCAGGTCCTGAGCTGCCACGACGAATGGCTGCTGCCGACCATGTTCGACGTCGACGGCTTGCTCGTCGGTTATGGCAATATCGCGCCCGAGTTGCTGATCGACCTGATCAAGGCCGGCAAGGCGCAAGACTATCCCGAAGCGCGCAAGATCTTCGAGCGCCTTCTCCCGGTGACGCGTGCCGTCTATCACCGCGGCTCCCACATGGAAGGCACCGTGGCCTTGAAACTCGGCCTTGTGCACCGCGGTATCCTTGATCACGCGACGATCCGCGAGCCGCTGAAAAATCTTGGGGAAAAGGCCGAAGCGGAGATCTTTGCTGCCTTCGGCGCCGCCGGTATTGGTCGCGTTGACCAATTCCTGGCTGCCGAGTGACCGATTTGCCGCCCCTGCACATGTCGCAGGGGCGCATTCAGATGGGGAGCAGGGAACCCATGGGAGCCCGCAGATGCCGGCACGGCAGCGGGCAAGCTTGAACGTCTGTGAGGCACCGGCGTCAGCGGCCCTGGAGCCCATTGCCCTGATAGGACGAACCGACACGCAGCAGTAACCATCAAGCAGGAGCGCGCCTGGCCGGGAGAGTGGTAGGCTACGGGGCGAGAAGGAGGAACCAATGAATGTCATGCAGCCTATGCAGGCTGACACGGCGAATGTCGCTGATCGTCAGGCCGAAATCAGCGCTCGTCTGGAGCGCCTTCCCATCACCCGCGAGGTCTTCTGGGCGCGCAACATTGTCGGCGCCGCAACATTCTTCGACGGCTACACCGTCATTGCCATCGCTTATGCCATGCCCGTCCTCGTACGCGAGTGGGGCCTGAACCCCGCGCAGACCGGCATGATCCTGTCAATGGGCTATCTGGGACAATTGATCGGTGCGATCCTGTTCGGCTGGCTCGCCGAGAAGGTCGGCCGGCTGAAGGTTCTTTTGTTCACCATCCTGATCTTCGTCAGCATGGATGTCGCATGCCTGTTCGCGGCCGGGGCCGGCATGATGATGGCCTTCCGTTTCGTCCAAGGAATCGGCACCGGCGGCGAGGTCCCCGTCGCCAGCGCCTATATCAACGAGTTGATCGGGTCCAAGGGACGCGGCAAGTTCTTTCTCCTCTATGAGGTCATGTTCCTTCTGGGCCTCGTTGGCGCCGGGCTGATCGGCTACTTCATGGTACCGGTTTACGGCTGGAAGGCGATGTTCGTCGTCGGCCTCGTTCCCGCAATCCTCATGATCCCGTTGCGCTGGTTCCTGAAGGAGTCGCCGCGTTGGCTAGCCGCAAACGGCCGCTACGAAGAAGCAAATGCTATTGTTACCCGCATGGAGGAAAGTGCCCAGGCAGCCGGCAGGGAACTACCGGAACCGAAGCGCGTGCAGATATCGGCCCATCGCAAGTCTGACTGGCGTGAGCTCTTCCAGGGCATTTACCTGAAGCGGACGCTCTCCATCTGGGCGATGTGGCTCACGGCCTATACAGTGGCCAATGGGACGATCACCTGGCTGCCGACGCTATACCGTCAGGTCTTCAACCTCCCGCTTCAAACGAGCATCCTCTATGGGTTCTTGACTTCGCTCGGAGGCGTGATCGCCGCCGTCATCTGCGCGCTGCTCATCGACAGGGTGGGGCGCAAGCGCTGGTACACTGGCGCCCTGCTTCTCGCTCCCTTGCCGCTTCTGGCTCTCGCGTGGCTCGGAGCAACTTCCGCCTTGCAGGTTCTGATCCTTGGCGGCCTTGCTTACGCCATCGTTCAGACCGTCACCTTCTCACTTTATCTCTATTCGGCGGAGATCTATCCCACCCGTCTTAGGGCGATTGGGACGGGAGCCGGCAGCTCCTGGCTTCGCCTGGGATCTTCGCTCGGACCGATCATCGTGGGCACGCTGATGTCTTCCTTAGGCATCCAGTATGTCTTCGCGACCTTCGCCGCCATTCTGATCGTCGGCGCCATCGTCACGATGTTGTTTGCCGTAGAAACCAAAGGCCGGGTTCTGGAGGAGCTTTCCCCGTAACAGATGGAGTTCTGGTCGGAAGCATCGATCTGGCGGGTCAATGCCCGTCGGATCAATTGGTCGTAGTCGGCGGCCCGGCGCCGCCGGGAGGTCAAGCGGCGCCGGTGGCGGCTTTATTTATTCCGGGCAAACTTTGACGCGGTAGGGGTTACCCCAATCGTCGTGCCGCCATTCGATATGGCAATAGGACGGCCGGTAGTAGGTCCGGTAGACCGGATAGGGGCGATAAACGGGGTAGGCAGGATAAACAGGGTAGGCGGGGCGGGTGGCTTCGGACAGCAGGGCGCCGCCGACGACGCCGGCGGCAAGGCCGCCCCAGAAGGCATCGCGCGGACGGGCATCGGCGGTGGTGGCGGTGGCGAGCGAGGCGCCGGCAAAGGTCAGCGCGATCAGGCCCGTCGCCATGGTCTTATGAAGAACGGACATATGCTATTTCCTTTCTAGACTGGCTTCCATAAAGCCAGGTTCAGACTCCGCCCGGATCGCGGCGGCGCGATGGCCGCGCAAGTGCTTCCCGCATTAAATTTTCGTCATGATTTCAACAGATACCGGCGTGCCCGGCATGTGGGATTGCCTGTCATGGCAATGTTCATTCAGTCTCGTGGAGGCCCGGGCTGCCAATGTGACGTATCTTCTGCGTGTTGAGCCGGCCCGTAAAATTTCCCTGCTGAAATTTATGGTTAAAACCTTGTTAAAAGCCTTGGCCTTATAGTCTTTGTAGTTGATATTTCATTCATTGCGGGAGCGACCATTTCTTGAAATCAGCCGGGGACATTCTGGAATTGGCTTGCCGCCGGATCGCCGATCTGGACACCCCGGCCTATGTCAAGAACAGCGAACTGCGCTATGTCGCCGTCAACGAGGCCTATGCAGATTTCCTCGGCCGCGAGATTTCCGATTTCATCGGCAGGCGCAGCCGCGAACTCTTCGACCGTCCCGAGGAAGAGGAGCGCGAGGACAAGGAGCGCCGCGCGCTGGTGTTCGGCACCGAGGAAAACGCCATCTGTTTCGATGCCGCGGGCCTCGGCCATGAGCGCATCCAGATCGAAAGCTTCTCGCCATCGCCGGAGCGGATCTATGTGCTCGGCATCTTTGAGGCCCGCGAGCGCCGCGCCGTTACCAATAAGGAGACCGCCGACAGCTCTCGGACTGTAAACGATTTCGGAATTGCCGCCGATTTCGCCCAGCTGCGCGCGGCGCTGGAAAAACTCGATCATCCGATCGGCATCTTTGCCGATGACGGCCGGCAGCTGGTCGTCAATGCCGCTTATCGCGACGGTGGAAGACCTGCGCCCGCCGGCGATTCGGCCTGGGGTGAGAGCGTCAACGAACTGGACGTTCTACGCACCGTGCTCGAGGACCTGCCGGTTGCAGTCTTCGTGCGCGACGACAGGCATCGCCTGGTCTACGCCAACAAATATTACGACACCTTCAGCGGCCATAGCCGTTCCGAAGTCCTGGGACTGACCGAATATGAAATGTTCGGGCGGGAAGGTGGTGAAGCGATCTACCAGGAAAACCTGCTGGCGTTGAAGCACGGCACGTCGGTTGAGATCGAGAGCGAAATGCCGAGCAAGAGCGGCCACCTCTATCCCGTCATCTCACGTGTCAACCGCGTCATGACGACGGATGGGCGAACCTATGTGGTCGGCTCCTTTTCCGATATTTCGGCGCTCAAGGAGCGCGAGAAGGCGCTGATCGCGTCGCGCAAGCAGGAAGAAGTGCTGCATCGGGATATCGAGAGCATCCTGCGTTCGCTGCCGGTCGGCGTGCTGATCCTCGATAACGATCACCAGATTCTCTACGTCAACGACGAATTCTACAGCATCTGGGAGCTGCCGCTCGACGATCCCTTCGACGGCCGCCCCTTCATCGACGTCATTCGCCGCAATTTGGAGCTCGGACGTTACGACGGCACGCAGACGCCGGAGGAGATCTACTCCTTCCGCAAGCATCTGTTCGAGGCCGAAGTGCCCGAGCCGATCGAGCTCGGTTGGGCGGGCGGCAAATCCGTCATCTTCGACAGCCGCCGCATCTCCAAGGACCGTATCCTGCTCACCTATGCCGACATTTCGGCAGTGCGCGAGCGGGAAAAGGAAATCCACGAAACCCGCGCAGCGCTCGAGCGGGTCGGCGAGATGATGCGCGATGCGACGCATGCGATGTCGCAAGGTCTTGCCATCGTCCAGGACGGCATCATCAAGATGTCCAACGAGGCAATGGCCAATATCCTGCAGATCCCGCCCGCCTATATCGAAGCCGGGCAGGGCTGGCTCGGCATGTTCGAATTCTGTGCGGCGCGCGGCGATTTCCACGACGCGGCGGCCGAGATCCTGCAGGGCTGGCGCGACAATATTGCCGCCAGGCTGCCGATTTCCACCGTCTTCCATGTCGGCGGCGAGCGCTGGGTGAACATGGATGCGACGATCAGCGCGGGACAGCATTGGGTAGCGCTATTCACCGACGTGACCGAGCTCAAGAGACGCGAGGAGGAGTTGCGCCATCTCTTGTCGCGCGCCGAAGCCGCCGACCGCGCCAAATCCGAATTCCTCGCCAATATGAGCCACGAGATCCGCACGCCGATGAACGGCGTGCTTGGCATGGCGGAGCTGCTTGCCAAGACCAACCTCGACACGCGGCAGAAGACTTTCGTCGACATCATCGTCAAATCGGGCAATGCGCTGCTGACGATTATCAACGACATCCTCGACTTTTCGAAGATCGATGCCGGGCAGATGAAACTGCGCAAAGCCGCCTTCGATATCACCGAAGCGGTGGAGGACGTGGCGACGCTGCTCTCCTCGCATGCCGCCGAGAAGAATATCGAACTGTTGGTGCGGGCAGCACCGGATCTGCCCGCCGCCGTGATCGGCGATGCCGGGCGTTTTCGCCAGATCGTCACCAATCTCGTCGGCAATGCCGTCAAGTTCACCGAGCGCGGGCATGTCTTCGTCGATGTCGGCTTCCAGGCGGCTGCGGGCGGCGAGATCATGGCGAGCATTCGCATCGAGGATACCGGTATCGGCATCCCCAGTGAAAAGCTCGAATCTGTCTTCGACAAGTTCTCGCAGGTCGATGCCTCCTCGACCCGGCGGCATGAGGGAACGGGCCTCGGGCTGGCGATCACCGCCGGGCTCGTCGACCTTTTCGGCGGTTATCTCAACGTCGAGAGTGAATGGGGCAAGGGCTCGGTCTTCACCGTCAACCTGCCGTTTGCGGTGGCTGCGGCCCGGCTCGAGCCGAAGCCGCTGCCGATCAACGTGCAGGGGGCGCGCATTCTCGTCGTCGACGACAATGACGTGAACCGGCGCATCTTGACCGAACAGCTTTCGCTCTGGGGATTCGACGGCGTTGCCGCCGAGGGGGGCGGCACAGGTCTTGCGATCCTGGAGGCGGCGGCCGATCTCGGTATCACCGTCGATGCCGTCGTGCTCGACTATCACATGCCTGATATGAACGGCGCCGACGTCGCGCGCCGGCTGCGTGCCGATCGCCGCTTTGCCGAGCTGCCGATCATTTTCCTGACGTCGATGGATATTTCGGGGACGGAAAAGGAATTCGCGGCGCTGAACGGCCAAGCGCATCTGATGAAACCGGCGCGCGCCAACGTGCTGCGCAATACCGTCGTCGAAGTGGTGCGCGCCAGCCGCGTCAAGCAGGCTTCGGAAGCCGAGATTGCCCGGCTGCAGGCGCAAGCGGCCGCACCCGTACCGCCTCCTGCGCCTGCGCCGCAGCAGCGGGCGGCCGAATTCGTCGATGTGCTGGTCGCCGAAGACAATGAGGTCAACCAGATCGTCTTCACCCAGATCCTGCAGGGAACCGGCCTTTCCTTCCTCGTCGTCGCAAATGGCGAGGAGGCGGTCGCCGCCTGGGAGCGGCATACGCCGCGCATCATCATGATGGACGTGTCGATGCCCGTCATGAACGGCCATCAGGCGACCCAGACGATCCGCGAACGGGAAAAGGGACAGGGGCACCGCGTGCCGATCATCGGCGTCACCGCCCATGCGCTCGAAAGCGATCGCGAGCTCTGCCTCGACGCCGGCATGGACGACTATATGTCGAAGCCGATCAGCCCGGAATTGCTGGAAGAAAAGATCCGGCAGTGGCTCGGCAAGGACGAACAGCAGCCGGGGCGTACGAGCTACTGATTGGGGATAATTCGGCAGCGATGGTGGTGTCGAGCGTCAGCGCTTTGTGCCGCAGAGCATTTCGCGTTTGCCGGCAAAGCCCTGGCGGCGCTCGACGGCAAAACCCGCGGCGATGAGATTGCGGCGCACGAAGCCGGCCGCGGCATAAGTGGCGAAGGTTCCGCCCGTCACAGTCTTTTCGGCGACCTGTCGCATCAGTTCCTCCGACCACATGTCGCTGTTGCGCGATGGGGCAAAACCGTCGAGATACCAGGCGTCGAAGCCGGGCCTTGCGGCTGCAACGCCCTCAAGTGCTCGGCCGCAGACGACGCTGAGCCTGGTCTGGGCGTCGAGATCAAGCGAGACGGTATCGGCAGGCGTTTGCGGCCAGGCTGCTGTTAGCGCCTCGCGCTCGGCATCGATCTCCGGCCAGTGCGAGAGCGCCCGGCCGATTTCTTCGCCGCGCATCGGGTGGAGTTCGAAAGAGATGAAATGCAGATGCTGGCCAGCCGCGCGGTGCAGCTTCCATTGCCGCCAGGTCTCGGCGAAGTTCAGGCCGGTGCCGAAGCCGAGTTCACCGATGACGAATTTATGCCGGCCGTTCCAGCGTTCGGATAAACCGTTGCCGGCGAGAAATACGTGGCTGCATTCCAGCCGCCCATCGGTCTGGCAGTAAAAATGATCGCCAAAGGCGGTGGAATAGGGCATATCGCCGTCGCGCCATTCGAGTGGCTGCGGCGCGCCCGCGCCAATCTGATCGGGGTTCACGTCTGTCATGGGAAAAGCCGATAATCCTCAGCCGGTCTCAGGTCAATCATCCTCAGGACTGCTGATCGTCGGCGGCGGCATCATGGGCCTCTGGGCAGCCGTTCATGCCGAGCGCCGCGGCATCGATACCTTGATTGCGGATGCCGGCAGATTCGGCGGTGGAGCGAGCGGCGGCCTGCTCGGCGCGCTGATGCCGCATATGCCTGACCGGTGGTCCGAGAAGAAGCAGTTTCAGTTCGATGCATTGGTATCGCTCGAAGCCGAAATCGCCATGCTTGAAACGGCGACCGGGCTTTCCGCCGGCTATCGCCGTTCGGGCCGACTGATCCCGCTGCCGAAGCCGCATCTCAACAAAATCGCACGCGGCCATTGCGAGGACGCCGAACGCCATTGGCAAGCCGGCGACCGCCACTTCCACTGGCATGTGCTCGACGGCCCGCCGGTCAGCGGCTGGATCGACCCCTCTGCCGGCGAGAGCGGCTTCGTGCACGACACGCTCGCCGGTCGTGTTGCGCCCCGCTCGCTGATTGCGGCGCTCGTCGCCTTCCTGAGGCAGGCAAAACATGTGCGTATTCTGGAACATGCATCGGTTGTCGGCCTTGATCCCGATCGCGGCATGGCCGAGATAAACGGTGAAAGCATTGGGTTCGGGCATTGCATCCTGGCGGCCGGCCATCAGTCCTTTCCGTTGCTGCAGGGCCTGACGCCGGGGCTGAAGCGACCGCTCGGCCAGCCGGTCAAGGGACAGGCGGCGTTGCTGAAAGCCGACCTCGACCCGGCGCTGCCGACGATCTTTCTCGACGGGCTCTATGTCGTTGCGCACGAGGGCGGGCATGTGGCGGTCGGCAGCACCAGCGAGAACCGTTTCGACGATCCCACGTCGACCGATGCCCAGCTCGAGACACTGATCGAGATGGCGCGCTGCATCGTGCCAATCCTTCTCGACGCGCCTGTTGTCGAGCGCTGGGCCGGGCTTCGCCCGAAGGCGATCGACCGCGATCCGATGATCGGCCGCCATCCCGATCACCAACGCCTGATCGCACTGACCGGCGGCTTCAAGGTCAGCTTCGGGCTCGCCCATCGGCTGGCAGAGGCGGCGGTTTGTATCGCCAGCGATGCAGATTGCGGATTTTTGCTGCCGGAGAGCTTCGCGATATCAGGCCATATCGCGGCGGCTTCACGTTAAACGTGAATTCGTTGCAGCTTCGTTTCGTTATTCTGTCATGCAAATCACCTATTTGCTTGCGCATCGACAGCGCCTGAAATTACTGGCGCTGCTTTTCCTGATGGAGGAAATCGCATGCGCTATGCCATTTGCTTCACGCCTCCGGCGAGCGACCCGCTATCGCTCATGGCCGCCCATTGGCTTGGCCGAAACGCATTTTCAGGTGATATGCTGGAGCCTCCGGCAGTTCGTGGTCTGGGCATTCATGAGATCGCCTTCCATACGGCCGTGCCGCGACGCTATGGATTTCACGGCGTTTTGAAGGCACCGTTCCACCTGTCGTCGGATCTGTCCGAATCGCAACTCCTGCGCGATCTCATGCGTTTTTCCGGAACGGTCCTTCCCTTCCAGATTCCGCGCCTCGAAGTCGCCCGGCTCGGCAATTTCTACGGTCTGTTGCCGCACGTTCCCTGCGAGCAGATCCAATATCTCGCCTCGGTGATCGTGCAGGAATTCGACCGTTTCCGCGCGCCGCTCAGCGAGGCCGACATCGAACGCAGCGATCCGGATGGTTTGTCGGCGGCGCAGTTCTCAAACCTGCATCGCTGGGGCAATCCTTACGTTATGGAGGAGTTCCGCTTCCATATGCCGGTGACCGGCCCGGTCAACGCGATCGACATGCCGCGCATCGAGCCGGCGCTGCGGACGATTTTCGAGCCCGTGCTCAGGGAACCGGTCATGGTTTCGAATGTCGCGCTGATGATCGAGGAAGGCACCGGCGGACCTTTCCGGGTTCATTCGCTGCATCCCATGGGCAAGGTCAGCGCCCGCAAGATCGCTTGACTTCAGATGAGCTAACTTATTGCGCACAAAGGATAAAATTCCGCTGCGCAGTTTCCGTCTCGACATTCCGGCTGCGGATGCTACCGTTCTCCGTCTTTTCAGAAGGTGATTTGATGGTATCCGAGACTTATCCGCGCAATCTGGTCGGCTATGGGCGCCAGACGCCCGATCCGAAATGGCCGGGCGAGGCGCGCATCGCCGTGCAATTCGTCATCAACTACGAGGAGGGCGGCGAAAGCTGCATCCTCGAAGGCGACCCGGCCTCCGAAAACCTGCTGTCGGAGATCGTTGGCGCGGCCGCCTGGCCGGGGCAGCGCAACCTCAACATGGAATCGATCTATGAATATGGTTCGCGCGCCGGTTTCTGGCGGCTCTGGCGGATGTTCACCGGTCTCAAGGTGCAGGCGACCGTCTATGGCGTGACACTGGCGATGGCCCGCAATCCCGAGGCGGTCGCCGCTATGAAGGAAGCCGGTTGGGAAATCGCCAGCCACGGTTACCGCTGGCTGGAATACAAGGATTTTCCCGAAGAACTGGAACGCAAGCACATCCTCGAAGCTGTGCGTCTGCATACCGAACTCACCGGCGAGCGGCCCTATGGCATGTATCAGGGCAAGCCTTCCGACAATACGCTGCGGCTGGTGCAGGAGGAGGGCGGCTTTCTCTACTCCTCCGATTCCTATGCCGACGACCTGCCTTTCTGGGTCAAGGGCGTCGACGGGAAGCCTTTCCTGATCATTCCCTATACGCTGGAAACCAACGACATGCGTTTTGCCACGCCGCAGGGTTTCAACACCGGCGATCAGTTCTTCACCTATCTCAAGGACGCCTTCGATACGCTTTACGACGAAGGCAAGGACGGCAGCCCGAAGATGATGTCGATCGGCCTGCACTGCCGTCTCGTCGGGCGCCCCGGCCGGGCGGCAGCGCTGAAACGCTTCATCGAATATGTGCTGAAGCACGACAAGGTCTGGATCCCGCGCCGCATCGAGATTGCCGAGCACTGGCACAAGCACCATCAGCCGGACGCGATCTGATGCTATCGCGCGAGGATTTCGTTTCCCGCTTCGGCGGCGTCTTCGAACATTCGCCTTTCATCGCCGAGCGCGCCTATGACGCCGGCAGCGTGATCGAGCCGCTAACGGCATCAGGCGTGCATGCGGCGCTTGCCGCGGTCTTCCGCGCGGCAAGCCGGGAGGAACGCCTCGGTGTGCTTCGAGCCCACCCCGACCTTGCCGGGCGTCTTGCCATATCCGGCGAACTCACCGAGGACAGCCGCAGGGAACAGTCCGGCGCCGGTCTCGACCGCTTGAGCCCCGCCGAGCATGCCCGCTTCACCGAACTCAATTCGGCCTATGTCGAAAAATATGGCTTTCCCTTCATCATCGCCGTCAAAGGACTCGGCAAGGAGGATATCCTGGAAGCTTTCGAAACACGGATCGGCAATGGCCGGGACGAAGAATTTTCAACCGCGACCGCGCAGGTCGAAAAGATCGCGCTGCTGCGTCTGACCTCGATGCTGCCGGAGGCGCAATGAAGGAGAGGCGTGCCATCGACTATCTCAATGACATGCAAAAGGCGGCATCCGAAGCGCTGTCCTTCATCGGCGGAATGGATGAGGCGGCTTTCGCCGAGGACCAGCTCACTTTCAAGGCCGTGGCCTTCTGCCACTTCACCATCGGTGCTGCGGCATCCCGTCTACTGGTGACGCATCCCGAATTTGCCACCGAGCATCCCGGCCTGCCTTGGACGAAGATCTGCGGCACGGGCAATCGCATCCTCGACGATGTCTTCGATCTCGATCCCGCGGATATCTGGGAGGCGACCTATCGGACGCTGCCGGAGCTTCTTCGCGAGATCGATGCCGTCCGTAACTGGCATGCCCAAGGTGAGTGAGGCCATGCCCAAATTTCTCGACATACGCCCGCTCACCAGCTCCGCCTTCGCTCCCTTCGGCGAGGTGATCGAAGCCGATCCGGCCTCGATGCGGCTCATCAATGGCGGCACGACCGAACGGTTTCACGCGCTGGCCGCAGCGGAGGCGGCGGGCGAGGGCGCCCGCGTCATCATCAGCCTGTTTCGCGGCCAGCCGCGTTATTTCCCCTATGACGTCGACATGATGGAGCGCCATCCTTTCGGCAGCCAGAGTTTCTCGCCGGTTTCCGGCCATCCATTTCTCGTCGTCGTCTCCGAGGACGAGAGCGGACGCCCGGGCAGGCCGCAGGTGTTTCTGGCGCGTGGGGACCAGGGGGTGAACTACCGCCGTAACATCTGGCATCATCCGCTGATGGCGCTCGGGCAGGTCTCCGATTTCCTGGTCGTCGACCGTGACGGGCCTGATAATAATCTGGAGGAATTCTTCTTCGAAACCCCCTTCATCATCAGAGAGCCAGCCCTATGACCGGACTGACCACGCATGTTCTTGATACCGCCCTTGGCAAGCCGGCCGAACGGCTCAGGATCGATCTTTTTCAGCTCGACGGCGAGGTCCGCAGACATCTGAATACGGTCGAGACCAATGCCGACGGCCGGGTCGACGGCGGCCCTATTCTCGTCGGGGAAAATTTCCACGTCGGAACCTACGAACTTGTCTTCCACGCCGGCGATTATCTGCGCCGCACCGGCACGCCACTGCCGCATCCGGCCTTCCTCGATCTCGTGCCGATCCGCTTCGGCATTGCCGATGTCGCGGCGCATTACCATGTGCCGCTGCTGCTTTCGCCCTACGGCTACTCCACCTATCGAGGCAGTTAACGATGCGTTTTGCCGCGATCGCCGACATTCACGGCAACCATCTGGCGCTTGAAGCGGTGCTTGCGGATATTCAGGCGCAGGGCCTCGAGGAGATCGTCAATCTCGGCGATTTCTTCAGCGGCCCGCTGGAGGCCGCCCGGACGGCCGATATGCTGATGCCGCTTGGTCTGACCTCGGTCCGCGGCAATCACGACCGCTATCTGATCGAGCAGGATCCGGCCGCCATGCATGCCTCGGATGCGGTCGCCTACGGTCAGTTGACGCCATCCCATCTCGATTGGATCCGCAGCCTGCCGTTCGATGCCGTCTATCGCGGCGAGGCCTATCTCTGCCACGCGACGCCGAAGGACGACAATCTCTATTGGCTGGAAGCCGTCTCGCCGGAGGGCATCGTCTCCCTTAAGCCGATCGAAGCGATCGAGGCGCTGGCCAAAGGCATCGACCTGCCGCTGATCCTCTGCGGCCATAGCCATGTGCCCCGCGCCGTCCGCCTCTCCGACGGCCGGCTGATCGTCAATCCCGGCAGTGTCGGCTGCCCGGCCTATGACGACGTCCTGCCTTATTACCACAAGGTCGAAGCCGGCCATCCGCTGGCCAGCTATGCCATTCTGGAAAAGATAGCTGGGGGATGGACATGGCAGTTCAGGAACGTCGCCTATGACCATCTGGCGATGTCGGCACTGGCCGCCGAAAGGGGCCGTGCCGACTGGGCGAGCGCGTTGGCGGCAGGCTGGGTGAAATAGCCCGGGCTTGTCCGCGCTGCGATCACTCCTTCTTCGGTGCCGGCGGGATGATCGTCTGTGCCGGGGCTGCCGGCTTTGCCGAAGCCGTGGCTGGTATCGCAGGCTTTGCGGGAGCCGCGACCGGCTTTGCCGGTTTTGCGCTATCGAGATTTCCAAGGAGCGCTGAGATCGCGTTATCGCCGTCGAAGCCCGCTTCCCGCAGCAGTTTGTCGAGGATCGGCTTGTTGGCTTGGTATGCAAGCAACTGGCCGGCCAGTCCTTCGCCCATGCCGATGCCGCCTTCTCCGTTCGCGCCGTTTCCGCGGCCGAGCATGCCGCCAGTATCGAAGATCCTGATGTCGGAGATCTTCTCGATCGGCTTGACCGCCTCGGCAAGCGCCTCGGGAATGATGCGGATACGCTCGCGGGTGATCTCGAACTCGATGATGGTCTGGCTCAGCTTGTTGCGGGCTTCGTTGAGCAAAGCCTCGCTCTCAGCCTGAGCCCGACCGGTTTCGAGAACGCCCTTGGCCTTGATGATCGCCGCATCCGCTTCGGCGTTCGCCAGCGTCTTGATGGCTTCGGCCTGGTCGATCGCTGCCTGTTTCTCGGCCTCGGCGCCGACGGTGACGGCGGTCGCTTCGGTTTCGGCCTTCTTGCGCGCGTCGATCACGGCAATCTGTTTTTCGCGCTCGGCAATTTCGATCGCCTTGGCGGTGCCGACCTTTTCCTCTGCCGCGATCGCTAGCGCCCGGGCGGCTTCGGCGGTGGCCTTCGCCTCGGATTCCTCGCGGCTTTTATTGGCGACGGCGATCGCGCTTTCCTGCGCGACGATCTGAAGGTCGCGCTTGGCTTCGGTTTCGCGTTGCTGGACGGCGCGGGCCGCGTCGATGTTTGCGCTTTCGCGGGCCTGCTTGGCAGATGCCTCGCGTTCGGCGATCGCCTGTTCGGAGGCGATGCGGGCCTCCTCCTCGGCGCGTTTTGCCGCCTGTTCCTGCTGGGCGGTTTCGGCGCGGGTCGCTGCGGATTTGTTGGCGATGTCGCGTTCCTGGCTGAGCTCGGCTTCCCGCTTGGTCCGCTCAATGGTCAGCGATTGCTGCCGGGCTTCCAGATCTTTCTGGGCGATGGCGACTTCGGTGTCGCGAACGATCTCGTTGCGTTCCTTCTTGCGGCCCTCGGTGATGCGGGTCAGGGCGGCCAGACCTTGCGCATCGAAGAAGTTGTTGGCGTTGAAATGCTTGATATCGGTCTGGTCGAGGCGGGTCAGCGACACGGATTCGAGCTCGAGGCCGTTCGATTGGAGATCGGCGCCGACAGCTTCCTGCACGGCCTTGACGAAGTCCATGCGCTGTTCCTGCAGCGCGTCGAGGTTCATCGTTGCGGCCACCGAGCGGAGGCCGTCGACGAATTTCGCCTCGATCAGGATGCGGAGAGCCTCGGCGTCGTTGGTGCGATTGCCGAGTGTCTGAGCTGCCAGCGCAATCGAGGAAGCATCGGGTTTCACGCGCACATAGAATTCGGCGCCGATATCGACGCGCATGCGGTCCTTGGTGATCAATGCATCGCCTTCGCCGCGGCGAACCTCGAGCCGCAGGGTCTTCAGGTTGACCCGGGCGGTTGAATGGAAGATCGGCAGGACGACGGAACCGCCGTCGAGCACGACCTTCTGGCCGCCGAGACCGGTGCGCACATAGGCCTCATCGCGGCTGGAGCGCGTATAGAGAGAGGCGAGGACAAAGCCGATGCCGAAGATCAGAACGATGCCAATTCCGGCCGGCAGAATAATATCATACATCATGGCTTCTCCCTGAAAGATTGATTGTCCGCTGCGGCGGGGTCCGCCAGCGCGGGAATGGCGATAAATACATCTGCCGTGCGGTCGACGAGGAGAACCTCGGCGCCGACCTTGAGAGGCTCCTGATCTCTGGCGGCCTTGGCTCTCAGCACGTGCCAGTTTCCGTGCTGGTCCTTGACGCGCACGCGCCCGGGCAGCCCCTGATCGAGCGGGCCGAGCGAGACTTCGGCGGTCCGGCCGATCAGTGCGTCGAGATCGACGGCATAGGTCTCGTCGTGTGGAACGATCCGCGCCACCGTCCGGCTCGACGCCCTGACCATGGGGACGGCGACCAAGATGGCGGGAATGGCGGCGACGGTGGCAGGAAGCGGCGCCCAGAAGGCGTTGGCGACGGCCTGTATGGCAAAGCCCGTCATGGCGAAGAAGCCGAGCGCCAGCATGATGAGGATGAGCAGGGGAACGCCGCCGACATTGAGCCAGGATAGATAGCCCGAAAACCCGTCATGGCCATGGAAATCCGGTTTTCCCAGAAATTCCATGATCGAAAAACCCATGACGGTCGCGAGCATCTCGATCGCGGTCAGACCTGCGAGCACAGCGGCGGCGATGGCGAAGGGGGCACATTCGGGGGCGAAGAGAAGTGCCATCGGCGTTACCGGTTATCCGCCTTGAAGCGTGCGAGGCGCGCTTCGATCGCCTGTTCGCGGTGCAACCGGTCGAGTTCGTCCAATTCGGAACTATTAGCATGCTCACCCGAGGGAACGCCAGTCAGCCGCGAGACGGCCGCCGCAGCGCGGGCAGCATCGACACCTGGCGCGGGCCGGCTGTGACCGGGTGCGGCGTCTTCGGGATGCCTGGCGACGCTGCGCTTGAAGTCGGCAAGACGGGCGTCGGCCTCGCGGCGCGTGGCGAGCACGGCCTGCAGGGCTTTCTGACCTTCGTCCAGCTGTTGCCTGGCATCGGCCAGAGCCTTGTCGAGTGCGGCGATCTGGGATTCGAGATCGATCTGGCGGGCGACGCCAGCCTTTGCCAGGTCATCGCGTCCCGAAGAGACGGCGAGGCGGATCTTCGCATCGAGCGCGTTCATGTCTGCGACGATCTCGTCCCTGCGGCTCTGGATGCGATATTCCTCGGCGCGCGCCTTGCCGAGATCGGTGCGGGCTTCCTCCGCCGCCGCATCGATCTCGCGGATCGCCTGTTCGATGACGGCGATCTTGTTAACGCCTTCAGCCTTGTCGACCGCTGCATTGGCGATGCCCGCGATCAGGCGACCCATGCGGGAAAGAATGCCTTCATTCGTCATGTTTTCCTCCATCCGAGCGGAATTCGGCGTGACGCCGATGTGAATCTCGTAATGATCCTGGCCGGCCACAAGGTAGGCGGGAAAAATACTCTCCCACCCCTTGCTATAACCCGCGACATCGAAGGGCACGGCAACGCGTCCGTGCACCGTGGCGATGGTGAGGTCCGAGGGGCCCTTGATGGCGAAGAGTTTGTCATCGAGCGGCAGAAGCGGCGGATCGGCGGCCGCGCCGCGATTGGCAGCGAAATCGCGAAGGCCGAGCGTCACCAGCCGTGCCGGCAGGCCGGTCTCTACGCGGACGGTTTCATAGGCAATGTCATGCAGCACGACCAGATTGGCACCGGCTCTGTCGTCGATCAGTTCAGCCAGGATGTCGATCATCCTGCGATAGGCAGCGACAGTATCGTCCAGCGCCCGACGGGCATGATCATCCGGCGCCAGCGTGTAGCGCAGCAGCGAGGGATGCGGTGTTTTGCCTGTGTTCGCCATAGGGTAAACATAAAGCACCGCTTTAGTGCTTTCAAGATGGCGCGCTAAAAATACAACCTAAGTTTAACATGCAGTTAAAAGGAGAGAGCAAGTTGCGGCGATGGAACCGGCAGCGGTCGGCTCGCTCCCTATCGCGCGGCCGCCTGCGCCTCGCGAATACCGGCTCTGATGCGGTTGATGATGGTCCAGACGAGAAGCAGAGCCACCATTGCCCAAAGCCACGAACTCCATGGTGCAAACCTACCACCAACCGCGATAAAGATGCCGAGGGCGCCAAAAAGCACCGCACGGTCGCTCTTGCCCAGCGGCCCGTCGTAACGTCGGCTTGCGCCGACCGTTTGACCCAAAATGCCGGCAAATTCCGTCAGCGCCGAAAGGAATATGACTGCTATCGCCGGCATTACACCGTTCGGATCGATGAGCGCAAACGGCACATACAGTGCGACATCCGAGACGACATCACCGATCTCGTTCAGATACGCGCCCAAAATGCTCTTCTGCCCATGTTCACGCGCGAGCATGCCGTCGATCGCATTGAGGCCCATGCGCAGGAGAAACCACACAGGCACCAGCAGGAACCAATGCGGAAGTGGGGCGATGCTCAGGAAAAGGCCAAGTGCAACCGAGACGGCGGCGGCAACTGAAGTCACCTGATTGGCGGTGACGCCTCGTGCCGCGAGCGAGCGCACCAGAGGGCGAAGAATATTCTGAAACCGGGACTTCAATTGATAAACAGACATGCGACCTCAGTGGAATTTCGCGGCATTTGAACAGTCTATTCCGGCTCCGGCAGTGCAGATCGTCGTAACTGTGGGAAAGGCCGCAGTTCATATCGGTTCATGCAAAGGACTTATCATTTGCAACTAGACTTTTGCAATGAAAGCAACTCACTGTTGCCGCCAACGGATGCAACCTATCCACCGCTCAGAATTGGAGACGACCGTGCTGCAGACTGCCGATAGTGTGCAACCGTCCTCGACGGCCAGGCCAATGCATGAATCCGAATTCGCATCGCATGATGGCACTCGACTGTTTTATCGGATGTGGCCTGCGACCGGTGCTTCACCGAAGGGCGCAATCATTCTTCTCCATCGCGGCCACGAGCATAGCGGCCGCGTCGCCCATCTCGCCTCCGAGCTCGGCCTCGATGATTTTGCCTTTTACGCCTGGGACGCACGCGGTCACGGCCGTTCGCCGGGAGAGCGCGGCTATTCGCCATCCTTTGCAGCCTCGGCGCATGATCTCGATTGCTTCGTCCGCCATGTCAGCGAGACCAGCGGTACTGCTGTCGAAGACATCGCCGTTATTGCGCAGAGCGTCGGCGCGGTGCTAGCCACCACCTGGGTGCACGACTATGCGCCGCCGATCCGTGCGCTCGTGTTGGCCTCACCGGCCTTCAGCGTGAAGCTCTACGTGCCTTTTGCCAGGGAAGGCATTGCGCTTTGAGAAAAGCTCAAGGGAACATTCTTCGTCAATTCCTATGTCAAGGCGAGGTTTTTGACGCATGACCCCGAGCGCATCGCCTCGTTCGAAGCCGACCCATTGATCACCCGGCCGATTGCCTCCAACATTTTGTTGCAGCTCTATGAGGCGGCGGCCCGCGTCGTCGGCGACGCCCGCGCCATCACCGTTCCGACCCAGTTGCTGATCTCCGGCAGCGATTGGGTGGTGCGACATGCGCCGCAGCACAGATTTTACGAAAACCTCGGCAGCCGCATCAAGGAACGGCATGTGCTTGCCGGCTTCTACCATGATACGCTTGGCGAAAGGGATCGCGCGATTGCGCTCGCCGAGATTCGCCGCTTCATCGATGCGCGTTTCGCCGAGCCCCGGACGCCTGCTGACCTCAGTACCGCCCATATCCAGGGCTATACCAAGGACGAGGCTGACCGGCTTGCGAGCCCTCTGGACGCCGCATCCCCACGCGGCATCTACTGGGCGCTCAGCCGTCTCAATATCAGGCTCGGTGCGCTGGTCTCCGAAGGCATAAGGACCGGGGTCAAGACCGGTTTTGATTCCGGCTCGACGCTCGATTACGTCTACGAAAACAAGCCGCGCGGGCTCGGTCCTGGCGGGCGGATGATCGACAAGGTGTTCCTCGAGGCGATCGGTTGGCGCGGCATCAGGCAGCGCAAGCTGCACTTGCAGGAACTGATCGACCGTGCGCTGCAGCGCCTGAAGGCAGCGGGCCGCAGTACCCACATGCTCGACATAGCGGCCGGGCACGGCCGTTATGTTCTTGATGCGATCGAGATGGCAGCCGTGCGTCCCGATAGTGCGCGCCTGCAGGACTATTCCCCGATCAACGTCGATGCCGGTCGCAACAGCATTGCCGCGCGTGGACTGGGTGATTTCGTCAGTTTCCGCCAGCAGGATGCCTTTGACGGCGAGGGGCTGGCTGCAATCACGCCGGCTCCGGATCTGGCGATCGTCTCCGGCCTTTACGAGTTGTTTTCCGACAATGCGATGATCACCGCTTCGCTCGACGGGATCGCCCGCGCGATGCGGCCCGGTGGTCTGCTCGTCTACACCAACCAGCCATGGCATCCGCAATTGGGGATGATCGCCCGTGCGCTGACTTCTCATCGCGGCGGCGAGGCATGGGTGATGCGGCGGCGCACGCAAGAAGAAATGGATCAACTGGTCGCGGCAGCCGGTTTCCGTAAGATCGAACAGCGCATCGACCAGTGGGGCATTTTCACTGTCTCCCTGGCCGAGAGAATCTGAGGGCAAAGGGTGGAGAAGGCACGTTCTACCTTTTTGCAACCAGGGCCCGTCCCGAAGCGGGCGGCGCTCTGGCTCGTCTTCCTGGGGCTGTTCTTCTATCTGAGCTATGGCGGCGCCAATTGGCTGGCATCGCAACACGCTCATGTGCCGAACGTCGCCTTCGCATGGGAAAGCGCCATTCCGTTCTTCGGATGGACGATCATTCCCTATTGGTCGATCAATCTGTTCTACGCGCTCTGCCTGTTCATCAACACGACGACACGCGATGTCGATGTGCTGGCGAGACGCTATCTGACGATCCAGATAATAGCCGTCACCTGCTTTATCGCGTTTCCGCTCGAAGCAATCTTCGTGCGGCCGGCAACGAGTGGCCTGCCCGGTTTCATGTTCGCCGTGCTCGGCGGCTTCGACAAGCCGTTCAACCAGGCGCCGTCGCTGCATATCGCGCTGCTGGTGGTGATTTGGGACCATCTGCGCGGCCGGTTGCCGCGCGGGGCACGGCTGCTCTGGCACGCCTGGTGCTTCCTCATCGGCGCCTCCGTGCTGACGACGTGGCAGCATCACGTCATCGACATACCGACCGGCATGCTGCTCGGCCTGTTTGCCGCCTGGCTTTTTCCGCGCGATGCCGGTTCGCCTCTTGCGAATTTTGCAGCGAGGGGCGATCCGAAGTCGCGCCGTCTCGGTATCTATTACCTTTGCAGCGCCGTCGCATTTCTCGGCCTTGCAGCGCTCTGCACTCCGCTGTCGGCCGCAGCGCTGCTGCTGCTCTGGCCGGCTGTTGCGCTGGCGATCGTTGCGCTCGGATATTTCGGCGCCGGCCCGCAGATATTCCAGAAACGCGCCGATGGCCGGGCAACGCTTGCCAGCCGCTGGCTGCTGGCACCCTATCGGCTCGGCGCCCACATCAACATCTGGCTCTGGACTTGGAGAATGCCGGCATCGGTGGCGATCGCCGACGGCGTCCATCTCGGCCGTTTTCCGCGCCGCGATGAGGTCGACCGTTTTGCCACGGTCATCGACATGACCGGCGAACTTCAGCGCCCAAGTGGAACATCAACGCGCTGGTGCAGCTTCCCGACCCTTGACCTTACGGCCATCGACAAGACCCAGACGCTCGCCGCGGCGAACCTCATCGAGGCTGCGCGCCAGCAGGGACCGGTTCTCGTCTGCTGTGCGCTAGGCTTCCAGCGGAGCGCTGGCGTCATCGTGCGGTGGCTGCTCATCAGCCGGTGTTGCGAAGATCCAGCCGAAGCCGTGCGGCTGATCGAACGGGCCGGACGGCGGGTTCATCTGCCGGCGGAAAGCATCCACGCCGTGACGGAGGGCATGCAATGACGGAGTGGAGTAGCACCGCCTCGGCGGTTGCGCGAAATCTCGGCCGCAATTCGATCTTCTGCGGGCTGACAGCGCTGTTGCCACTGATTGCCGGCCCGATCACCGCGGGATATCGCGGTTTCGCTCCGTCGCTCGGCTGGCTCTTGATGCTCGTTTTCTGCCTGATTGTCCTTGCGCTGGCGGTCCATCTTCTCTTCGATGCGCTGTTGTTTCGCCTCGCGTCGAGCCACGAGACCGAGGCCGCCGGTCTTGCCGCCGTCGACAACCTGCTGTCCCGGATGCAGCTTCGCAAGCCAGAGAAGTCGCCGGCTGGCCTGGAGAGGCGGATTGCCGGATCGCGCCGTATCGTCTGGCGGCAGCGTTTTGCACTCGCCGCCTGTCTCGTGATTTTCGCGATCCTGCTGTTCAATGCGGGTGACGGCCAGCCGCTGTGCTGAATTGCATGCTACTGCGTATATCGCAGGTTCGGCCGACGCCGTCTGCCGTTCAGCCCGCGCCGATTTCTCTCAGCCTCGTCCTGATATGATCGACGCGTTCACGTGGTTGATGTCGCGCTTGCCGCAGAGCGCCATGGTGATGTCCATCTCCTTGCGGATGATGGAGAGCGCCAGCGTGACGCCTTCCTTGCCCATGGCGCCGAGCCCATAGAGGAAGGGACGGCCGATATAAGTGCCCTTGGCGCCGAGCGCCACGGCCTTCAGCACATCCTGGCCAGAGCGGATGCCGCCGTCGAGGTGGACTTCGATGCGGTCGCCGACGGCGTCGACGATAGCGGGCAGCATGCTGATCGAGGAGGGTGCGCCGTCGAGCTGGCGACCGCCGTGATTGGAGACGACGATCGCATCTGCGCCGGTGTCGGCGGCGGCCCTCGCATCCTCCGGATCGAGGATGCCCTTGATAATCAGGGGACCGCCCCATTGTTCCTTGATCCAGGCGACATCGGCCCAGGAGAGCCGGGGGTCGAACTGCTCGTGCGTCCATACGGCCAGTGAGGTGATACTGGAGACGTTTTTGGCGTGGCCGACGATATTGCCGAAGGTGCGGCGCTTGGTCTGAACCATCTCCAGGCACCAGAAGGGCCGAGTCGCCATCTGCCAGAGATGTTTCGGGGTGAATCTCGGCGGCGCCGACAGGCCGTTGCGCAGGTCCTTGTGGCGCTGGCCGAGGATCTGCAGATCGGCCGTCAGCACCAGTGCCGAACATCCGGCCGCCTTGGCGCGGTTGATCAGCCCGAGGACAAAATCCTTATCCCGCATCACATAGAGCTGGAACCAGAAGGGGCGCGTCGTCACCGAAGCGACGTCCTCGATCGAGCAGATGCTCATCGTCGAAAGCGTGAAGGGAACGCCGAATTCTTCCGCCGCGCGCGCCGCCAGCATTTCGCCATCGGCATGCTGCATGCCGGTCAGGCCGGTCGGGGCGAGAGCCACCGGCATCGACACAGTCTGGCCGATCATCGTCGTTTCCAGCGTGCGGTCGGTCATGTCGACCATCACCCGCTGGCGCAGTTTGATCCCGCTGAAATCACTCTCGTTCGCCGCGTAGGTCGACTCCGTCCAGGCGCCCGAATCCGCATAGTCGAAAAACATCTTCGGCACACGGCGTTGCGCGCGCTTCTTCAGATCGGCGATCGTGAGCGGAGTGGCCATGAATTGAACTTTCACATCTGAATGCGGCTACCGGCCATAACATGAACTGCAAAAGGAGCGTTATGGGAAACTAGCCGCGTCGGACGGCTTTCGCGTTCCGCTCTGGCAGCGGCCGAGATCGTCAAAGCCTTGCTTTCAAAGCAATACCGGCCACATAGGTCTCAGCGACCGCTCGATCGTCGCCCATCGTTTGCAGCAGGAAGAGTTCCTCTGGCAGCGTCTTGACCACCTCCATCTTCAGCGCCATGGCCGGGGTGGCCGCAGCATCGAGGACGACGAGGTCGGCTTCGGTGCCGGGTTCCAGCGTGCCGATCCGGTCCGAAAGCGACAGTGCCTCGGCGTTGCCGCGGGTCATCAGGTAATAGCTTTCCAGCGGGTTCAGCCGCTCGCCGAGCAGCTGCTGGATCTTGTAGGCCTCGTCCATGGTCTTCAGCATCGAATAGCTGGAGCCGCCGCCGATATCGGTGGCGACACCGATGCGGACCGGCTTTTCGCGGCGCGCCAGCGCCTTCAATGGGAAAAGGCCGGAGCCGAGGAAGAGGTTGGAGGTGGGGCAATGGACGGCGACGGAACCCGTCTCGCTCATGGCATCGGCTTCACGCTCGGACAGGTGGATGGCGTGGCCGAAGAGGCTTTTCGGCCCGAGCAGGCCGTAGCGGGCATAGATGTCGGTATAGTCGATCGCGTCCGGATAGAGTTCGCAAGTGAATTTGATCTCGTCGTGATTTTCCGAAAGATGCGTCTGGATGTGCAGGTCGGGAAATTCGCGGGCGAGCGCTGCTGTCGCTTCCATCTGCGCCGGCGTCGAGGTGATGGCGAAACGCGGGGTGATGGCGACGTGGTTACGACCCTTGCCGTGCCAATCTGCTATCACCTGGCGGGTCTCGTCGTAACCCATCTCCGGCGTGTCGAGCAGACCCTGCGGGGCGTTACGGTCCATCATTACCTTGCCGCCGAGCATGCGCATGTTGCGTTTCATCGCCTCGGCGAAGAAGGCGTCGGCCGAGGTCTTATGCACGGAGCAATAGGCGACCGCTGTCGTCGTGCCGTGGCGGATCAGCTCGTCGTAGAAATGCGTGGCGATCCTTTCAGCATGCGCGCTTTCGACGAAACGGCATTCCTCGGGAAATGTATAGGTGTTCAGCCATTCGAGCAGGTTGGCGGCATAGGAGGCGATCACCTGCATCTGCGGAAAATGCAGATGCATGTCGATGAAGCCGGGCATGATCAGATGCGGGCGGTGGTCGATCTCGGCCGTGCCTTCGGCGGCTTTCGCCTTGACGTCGGAATAGCGACCGATGGCTGCGATCAGCCCGTCCTCGATCAGCAGGCCACCGTCTTCCTCGTAGAGATAACTCTGGCTGTCGGCGAGACTCAGCGGCGCGCGATGGAAAGAGAGGAGCCGGCCGCGGAGAAGGGTCGTCGTCATTGTTTCTTGCCTTCGACTGCGCTTTCGAACCAGGCGACGAGCAGCCTGCGTTCGTCCGGCGTAATATCGGTCACGTTGCCGGGCGGCATGGCATGGCTGCGGCCTGCCTGTATATAGATTTCTCGGGCATGGGCGGCGATTTCCGCGTCGTTTTCGAGGACGACGCCCTTCGGCGGCCGCACGATACCTTCATAAGCGGGCTCGGCGGCATGGCACATGGAACAGCGCGTCGAGACCAGCTGCTTGACGGCTGGAAAATGCGGATCGCCGGCGAATTGCTGGAAGGCGGGGGCGACTGCCGCCGCATCAGTTTCACTGGTCAGCTGTTTCGGCACGGTCGAAAGCCACATGATCAGGATGAAGAGGATGAGGGTGACGATCCAGGTCCAGGTCGGCCGGCCTTTTCTGGCATGGGTGGTGTTGAACCAGTGGCGGATGGTGACGCCCATCAGGAAGACGAGCGCCGCGATCACCCAGTTGAATGCTGTGCCGAAGGCCAGAGGGTAATGGTTCGACAGCATGAAGAAGATGACGGGCAGCGTCAGGTAGTTGTTGTGCAGCGAACGCTGCTTGGCGATCTGCCCGTATTTAGGATCGGGCGTGCGGCCGGCGATCAGATCGGCAACGACGATCTTCTGGTTCGGAATGATGATCATGAAGACGTTGGCCGACATGATCGTCGCGGTGAAGGCGCCGAGATGCACGAAGGCGGCACGGCCGGTGAAAAGCTGCGTGTAGCCCCAGGCCATGAAGACGAGCACGACATAGAGCAACGCCATCAGGCCCCAGGTGTTGCGGCCGAGCGGGGATTTACACAGCAGGTCGTAGACGAGCCAGCCAAACGCCAAAGATGCCAACGAGATCGCGATGGCGACCGGCGGACTGATATCGAGCACATGCCGATCGATCAGGAAGAGATCAGCGCCGCCGTAATAGACGATGCAGAGCATCAGAAACCCGGAAATCCAGGTGAAATAGCTCTCATATTTGAACCAGGTCAGGTGCTCGGGCATTTGCGCGGGCGCCACGAGATATTTCTGGATATGATAGAAGCCGCCGCCGTGGACCTGCCATTCCTCGCCATAGGCGCCGGGCGGCAGATGAGGGCGTTTGACCAATCCGAGATCGAGCGCGATGAAATAGAAGGACGATCCGATCCAGGCGATCGCGGTGACGACATGGAACCAGCGCGCCGCGAAGGCCAGCCATTCCCATGCTATGGCATATTCGTACATCGAGTTCCCCTATCTTCCTCCGACTCGTGACATTGCGAAAATTTTGGCGGAGAGGGAAGAGGAGATTGAGGACTGCACTCACGGGGCAACGTTTGGTGCGATCAAAGGAGCAATGGAATGATCACCGCGCTCTACAGCGATCAGCTCATCGCCGAAAACGCGCCGATGGACCGGCGGCTTGCCGCGCTCACCCGCTCGCGTGGTAACCGCATCGGCTATATCGCCTCCGGCCCGGAGCCGCAGCGGGAGTTTTTCGACGAGAAACGGCAGTATTACGCCCGATACGGGCTTTCCCTCGATCTCTTCGTCGATCTCGACGCGCTTTCCGGCGACGCGGAGATCAGCCGGCTGTTTTCCTGTGACGCCATTCATCTGACCGGCGGCCACACCGGCGATTTCCTGCGGCGGCTGCGTCAAAGCGGCATGCTGGAGAAACTTCGCAGATGGGCATTGGATGACGGCATCCTCGTGGGAACCAGCGCCGGGGCGATTTTGATGACGCCGACGATCGCTGCAGATGCGCTGTTTTCCGGCGGTTCGCCCGATGCGGTGCGGGATGGCGTGGCTCTCGATCTGGTGCCCTTCGAGTTCTTTCCGCATCTGAACGACGATCCCGGTTATCTCCCTGCGCTGCTGCGCTACAGCGAGACGACGGCAAATCCGATTCTCGCCTGCCGGGACGGCGAGGGTCTCATTCTCGGCAACGGGCTCGTCGAAATCTTCGGCACTCCGTTGACGATTTCGGCCGGGTTTGCCGAAGCTGCCGATCGCGTCCGGATCGCCGATCTACTGTCCCGTGCCTAAAAGCTGCCGAGAATGCTGTGCATTATCCCCGCCTTATACTCGATCTGCTAATGTAGCGGATCTTGAAACGATCAAGACTCGATGACAGTTATGTTTAAGGCCGCCGGAATAAATAAGAACAGTTAGATCATCGGCGGCGCATTCATCAACGGAGAAGATGCCCATGCGCAGCATTCTGACGTGTGTGATGATTGCATATGCGTCGCTGGCGACGGCCCACGACGCACCCTCGGGATGGAGTTATGACCCCTATTGTTGCAATGGCGACAGTCATAACGGCGACTGCCAGATGATCCCTTCGAAAAGCGTGGCGGTGACGCCGGGCGGATATCGCGTAACCCTGCTGCCGGGCGATCACCGGCTGGTCACG
The DNA here is from genome assembly GCF_002914525.1 of Rhizobium hidalgonense. Taxonomy (GTDB): domain Bacteria; phylum Pseudomonadota; class Alphaproteobacteria; order Rhizobiales; family Rhizobiaceae; genus Rhizobium; species Rhizobium hidalgonense. The sequence continues at coordinate 60,496 of NZ_LODW01000063.1, forward strand.
CATGCTCATGTCTTCCTGCTGCCGATGACGAAAGCGATGCAATCCGGCGACAACGACTATCATCTTTGTCTGTTCCCGAACGAGGATACGCCGCGCTGTTTCTATGCGCCTGAGATGGGGTATTGAGGGCCATCCACATGCATCAAGTGCTTCAGTTTTCGGCCGCCTTCATCTCTTCGAGGATCCAGTTGCGGAAGGCCTTGATCTTCGGCACGTTGCGGCGATTTTCGGGATAGGCAAGCCAGTAAGCCTTGCCGTCGCTGCGGGTCAGCTCGAAGGGCTGGTAGAGACGGCCGAGCGCGATCTCGGCCGCATAGAAGGCCGGGTTGAGGATGGCGACGCCATGTCCTGACATCGCCGCATCGGCTTCCACCGCCTGCGAGCCCAGCTGATTACGCGGGCGGCGATCGAGATCCGTCTCGGTGACGCCGGCTGCCTCGAACCATTGTTTCCACCAGATGTCGCCGGCATCGAAGAGATCGAACTTCAAGAGGTCGCGCGGCTCCTTGATGCCGCCGGCCGACTCCGCCAGCTTCGGGCTGAGCATTGGAGTGAACTCCAACCCCATCAGCCGGTGCAGGGTCAGCCCCGGCCAGTTGCCGTCACCCCAACGGATGCCGACATCGATCTGCTCGCGGGAGAAGTCGATGATGTCGGAGGTCGCCTGAAAGCGCACCGCGATCGCCGGATGCTTCAAATGGAAGGAGCCGAGCCGCGGCGCCAGCCATTTCGAGGCGAAGGTGTGGGTCGAGCTGATGGCGAGCGTGCCCTCGACGCTATCGCGCGCCGTCGCCATCGCGTCGTGCAACATGGCGAAGGCCTCGGTTACCTTCGGCGCCAGCCGCTCGCCGGTGTCCGTCAACTCGATCTGGCGGGGGCGGCGCAGGAAGAGCGGCTCGCCGACATTCTCCTCCAGCAGTTTGATCTGGTAACTGACGGCCGTCTGCGTCATGCCCAGCTCGTCACCCGCCTTGGTGAAACTGCCGAGCCGGGCGGCGGCCTCGAAGACGCGCAGCGCATTCAGCGGAAACTGTTTCGAGAGTTTCATGGATAAGTTCTCTTGATGCAGGCAGACGGTCGTTCGATTGGAATTGCAGCATTTTTGGCAGCAAACTGCAACTCATACCATCAATCTATCGAGGTGATGTCATGGATTGCTCTACGATCGAAGAGAACCGGCCGCAGCAGAGCACCAGTGCTTTCCGGCGGGTTGCCAGCTGGCTGGTCGGCAGCGCCGGCCGTGTCTGCCGTCTGCCTCGGCTCGATCTTTCCGTCATGCCGGACCGTGTCAAGCGCGACCTCGGTTTTCTCGATGGGCGCGATCCGTATTACGAGGACGAGCGCATGCGGTAGGCAGCAAGCGCCGTCAGGATCTCGGCGGCGGTCATGGCGGCGATCACTTCAGGGCGTTTGTCCCTGACGGCTGCGCCGCCGATCGGCAACGTCAGGCGCTCCAGCCAGCTACCTTCGCCGCCGCCTTCACGGGAAAGCCAGTTTGTGAAGGTGGCGCGCTTGGTCGCCGAGCCGATCATGCCGGTATAGGCAAGATCGGTTCTTTCAAGCGCCTCGCGGGCGATAAGAAAATCCAGCGCATGGTCGTGGGTGAGGATAACGACCGCGCCGCCGGCCGGAATATCCTTCACCAGTGCTTCCGGCATCGGCACGAGCCTGGTCGTCGTCTGCACCGGCAGATTGGTCAGTTCCTCCTGCCTCGTTTCAACGACTGTCACCGACAGCGGGAGCGGCGCGAGGGCCGCCGCCAGGGCCCGGCCGACATGGCCGGCGCCGAAGAGAAGCACTTCGGGCAAACGCTCGATCTCGCCAGCAAGCTTTGCTTCGAGTTCGTTTTTCAATGGCTGCGTCAGCCGCCGGAACCTAATCTGCGTCCGCCCGCCGCAGCACTGGCCGATCTCGGGGCCGAGCGGGATATCCATGGTTGTCGCGCCGCCGGTTCCCGCAAGCATCTCCCGGGCATTGCGGATGGCCATGAACTCGAACTGCCCGCCGCCGATCGTGCCCCATAGCGTGGTTTGCGAGACAAGCATGAAGGTTCCGGCCTCACGCGGGGTGGACCCTTGTGTGCCGGTAATGTCGACGAGGATGCTGTCGGGGTGGGTGGCGAGAAAGGTGGGGAGCTCGGTCATGGGAGGACGGCCGATGGGTGTGCGGCTGTGGCACCCCCCTCTGTCCTTTCAAACAACAAATCAGCCGGACGCATCCTACACCCGCTTCATCCGCTCCACCGCCATCAGCACCCGTTCCGGCGTCGCCGGCGCATCGAGCCTCGGGCAGACCTTATAGTCGGCGACGCTGGCCACCGCCATCGACAGCGCTTCCAGCACCGAGATCGCCAGCATGAAGGGGGGTTCGCCGACGGCCTTCGAGCGGCCGATGGTGGCCTCGGTGTTCTCCGACCATTCGGCGAGGCGCACGTTGAAGATCTTCGGGCGGTCGGAGGCGAGCGGGATCTTGTAGGTCGAGGGCGCGTGAGTGCGCAGCCGGCCCTTGTCGTCCCACCAGAGCTCTTCAGTCGTCAGCCAGCCCATGCCCTGGACGAAGGCGCCTTCGACCTGGCCGAGGTCGATTGCCGGGTTCAGCGAGCGACCGACATCGTGGAGAATGTCGGTGCGGTCGACCAGATATTCGCCGGTCAGCGTGTCGATCGAAACCTCGGTGCAGGCAGCGCCATAGGCGAAATAATAGAAGGGCGTGCCGCGGCCGGCCTTGCGATCCCAGTGGATCTTCGGCGTCTTGTAGAAGCCGGCGGCCGAGAGCTGGACCCGGGCGAAATAGGCCTGCTTGATGAAATCCGGGAAGGGGATCTCGATTTCGCCGACGCGCACGCGGTTCGGCAGGAACACGACCTCGGAGGGCGCCACATCCCATTTCTCGGCGGCAAAGGCCGTGAGCCGTTCCTTGATCTGCCGAGCAGCGTCATAAGCGGCCATGCCGTTGAGATCGGAACCGGATGAGGCGGCGGTGGCCGAGGTGTTCGGCACCTTGGCCGTCGTTGTCGCGGTGATCTTCACCCGAGAGATATCGACCTGGAAGCTGTCGGCCAGCACCTGCGCCACCTTGGTATAGAGGCCCTGGCCCATTTCGGTGCCGCCATGGTTCAGGTGGATGGAACCGTCCTGATAGATATGGACGAGGGCGCCGGCCTGGTTGAAGGCGGTCATGGTGAAGGAGATGCCGAATTTGACCGGCGTGAGCGCGATGCCCTTTCTGATGTAGCGGCTGTCGCGGTTGAAGCCGATGATGGCATTGCGTCGCGCCCGGTATTCGGCGGTCTCCTCGAGCTCCTCGACGACGCGGGCGATGATGTTGTCCTCTACCTCCTGGTGGTAGGGCGTTAGCGTGCGCCCGGAACCCGGCTGGCCGTAGAAATTCAGCTTGCGAATATCGAGCGGGTCTTTGCCGAGGGCATAGGCGATTTCCTCGATGACGCGTTCGGCGCCGAGCATGCCCTGCGGCCCGCCGAAGCCGCGGAAGGCGGTGTTGGAGACGGTGTGGGTTTTCAGCGGTTTCGACTGCAACTGCACATGCGGGTAGAAATAGCTGGAATCGGCATGGAAGAGGGCACGGTCGGTGACCGGTCCGGAGAGATCCGACGAGAAGCCACAGCGCGCCGCATAAGTGGCGTCGACCGCGTGGATGCGGCCTTCGGCATCGAAACCGACCTCGTAATCGACGAGGAAATCGTGGCGCTTGCCGGTGGCGCTCATATCCTCGTCGCGATCCGGACGGAACTTGATGGCGCGGCCGAGCTTCTTGGCGGCGATTGCGGCAAGGGCTGCGAACTGATTGCCTTGCGTCTCCTTGCCGCCGAAGCCGCCGCCCATGCGGCGCACGTTGACGGTGACGGCGTTGGACGGGATATCGAGCACGTGGCCGACGATGTGCTGGATTTCGCTCGGATGCTGCGTCGAGGACCAGACGATGACCTCGTCGTCCTCGCCGGGGATTGCCACGGCGATATGGCCTTCGAGGTAGAAATGCTCCTGGCCGCCGATGCGTATCTGACCTTTGAGCCGCATGGCGGCATTCGGCATTTCCGTTTCCGGCTCGCCGCGATGGAGCGTCATCGGAGCGATGACGAGAGGGCCGCCATTGGCGAGTGCGCCGTCGATATCGCTCCAATGCGGCAGGTCTCGATAGTCGATCTTGGCGAGCCGTGCGGCGCGGCGCGCCGCGTCACGCGTTTCAGCGATGACGGCAAAGATGGGCTGGCCGTGGAACTGAACCAAAGTTTCGGCGAGCAGTGGCTCGTCATGGCTGCCGTTGGAACTGGTGTCGTTGATGCCGGGCACGTCCTTGCCGGTGAAGACCCAGACGACGCCGGGATAGGCGGCGACCGCGGAAAGATCGATGCCGGCGATTTCGGCATGGGCCCGGTCGGAAAGGCCGAGCGCGCCGTGTAGCAGGCCGGCGGGTTCGGGAATATCGTCGATATAATCGGCAGTTCCGGTGACGTGTTTATGCGCCGAGTCATGGCGCAGCGAACCGTGCATCGGGCCTGATATGACGACCTTGCGGTCTTCGAAGGTGGATCTGTCCATCAGATCAGGCCTCCGCCGAAGGAGTGATGGTATGCGGCTACTCCGCACTCCCTCATTCCTGTGCTTGTCACAGGAATCCAGCCACCGCGCGTCGGCGCGGGGAATGACTCAACTGACCTTAAGAAAAAGTTTCCCGCGCCCAAGGACTTGGGCGCACTGGATTCCTGTGACAAGCACAGGAATGAGGGAGGGGAGGAGACCGCGACTGTTGCCATCAAAGCCTGCATTCCGGGCGTGCTGATTAGTGTATCCATCACGCCACCTCCTCGAACCGCTTCAGCTCCGCCGGCGCGCCGACCGTTTCCAGGTAGAACCGCGTCAGCAAATTCATTGCCGTCAGCTGGCGATATTCCGCCGTGGCGCGCCAGTCGGTGAGCGGTTGGAAATCGGTGTCGAAGGCGGGACGGGCGGCTTCGACGGTGGCTTCCGTCCAGGGTTTGCCGAGAAGTTCGGCTTCCACCGTGCGGGCGCGTTTCGGCGTTGCCGCCATGCCGCCGAAGGCGATGCGGATGTCGGTGATCGTCTCGGCGTCGTCGAGCGTCAGCAGGAAGGCGCCGAGCACGGCGGTGATATCCTCGTCGCGGCGCTTGGTGATCTTGTAGGCGGCAAAGCGGCTTGTTGCCTTGGGATAGGGCACGAAGACACTTTCGACGAATTCGCCGGGCTTCCGATCTTGCTTGCCGTAGGCGATGAAGAAATCCTCGATCGGCATTTTGCGCTGGCCTGCCAGGGAGCGCAGCGTCAGCGTCGCGCCGAGCGCGATCAGCGGCGGCGGGCTATCGCCGATCGGCGAGCCATTGGCGATATTGCCGCCGATGGTGCCCATGTTGCGCACCTGTTCGCCGCCGATGCGGTCGATCAGCCGGCCAAGCGCCGGGATCTTTTTCGAGATCGCCGCAAAGGCGCCGGTATAGCTGACGCCGGCGCCGATGGTGATGCCGTCCTCGCTTTCGGTGATTGACTGCAATTCGCTCAGGTGATTGATGAAGACGACGGGGCTCAGCCGCCGCATCTGCTTCGTCACCCAGAGGCCGACATCGGTCGCGCCAGCGACGACGGTCGCGTCGGGCTCCTGCGAGAGGATTTCCGTCAGAGCCTGGACCGAAGCCGGCACGATCAGCCGGTCCTCGTCCTTTCCGATCCTGATGGTGCCGCTCGCCTGCATCGCCCAAAGCCGGGCGACGATTTCCGAACGTGTCCGCTCCAGCGGGTCGAAGAGCGCGCTCGGCCGCGTCAGGCTGACCTGCTCGGCGGCTTTGACGATGGGCTCGTATCCGGTGCAGCGACAGAGATTGCCTTGCAGCGCCTTTTCGATTTCGCGGCGGCCGGGCTTTTCCATCGTCAACCACAGGCCATAGAGCGACATGACGAAGCCCGGGGTGCAGAAGCCGCATTGCGAACCATGACAATCGACCAGCGCCTGTTGCACCGGGTGCAGCGCTCCGTTCCGGCCGGCCAAGTGCTCGACCGTCACCACATGGGTGGCGTGCAGCGAACCGATGAAACGGATGCAGGCATTGACGGATTCATAGGAAAGCTTGCCATCGGCAAGTCGGCCGACGAGCACAGTGCAAGCGCCGCAATCGCCTTCTGCACATCCTTCTTTCGTGCCCGTGAGCCGTCGCTTCAACCGCAGAAAATCGAGAAGCGTCTCGGTCGGCCCGACATCGGTGAGCGCGATGTCCTCGCCATTCAGGATGAAACGGATGCTGTCTTTCATGATATTCCCGGTTGTTTTTTCCAAATGGTTAGGCCGCCGTCCAGCCACCGTCAATCGAGATGTGCGTTCCGGTCACCTGGCGGGCGGCATCGCTGGCAAGATAAAGCGACAGCGCGCCAATCTCCTCGGCCTTGACGAATTCACGGGTCGGCTGCGCCTTGAGGATGACCTCGCTCTTCACCTGCTCCTCGGTCATGCCGCGGGCCCTGGCGGTGTCGGGTATCTGCTTTTCGACGAGCGGAGTCAGCACATAGCCGGGGCAGATGGCGTTCACGGTCACGCCGAATTCGGCAAGTTCCAGCGCTGCCGTCTTCGTCAGTCCTAATATACCATGTTTTGCCGCGACATAGGCGGATTTGAACGGGGAGGCGACGAGGCCGTGGGCTGAGGCGATGTTGATGATGCGGCCGTTTTTCCTAGCCTTCATCAGCGGGATTGTAGCGCGCATGGTATGAAAGGAACTGGAAAGATTGATCGCGATGATCTTGTCCCATTTCTCGATCGGGAAATCCTCGATCTTCTCGACATGCTGGATACCGGCATTGTTGACCAGGACATCGACGGTGCCGAAGCTCTTTGCTGCCGTTTCGATCAGGTCGGCGATCTCTGCGGGTTTGGTCATGTCGGCCGGATGATAGATCGTCCGGCCTTTCGACACTGATTCAAGCCGCTCGACGATCGCCTTGATTTCATCGGCATTCCCGAAGCCGTTGATGACGACGTTGTCGCCGGTTTCGGCAAAGGCCGTGGCAATCGCAAGGCCGATGCCGCTGGTGGAACCGGTGACGACGACTGTTCTGCTCATGCTGTTCTCTCCTGAGATCGCGATGCTGCGTTGCAACGTTGTTGGCGAGGTTATGCCCAAAGGCGCCAGGCTGGCAATTCCGCTTTATTCGCTTTTCTCGCCTGCATCCGTGTCCTATTGATTTGTCACGATAATCGGTATGCTTGAGGAGGGATTTTATGAGCGGATATGTTCTGGCGATCGATCAGGGGACGACGTCGACACGGGCAATCGTTTTCGATGGCGACATGCATGTCGCCGGTAAGGGCCAGAAGGAATTCACCCAGATCTATCCGCGCTCCGGCTGGGTCGAGCATGATCCCGAGGAAATCTGGGATTCGGTCGTCTCGACGGTCCAGATGGCGCTGCGCGATGCCGGAATCACGGCCAGGGATGTTGCAGCACTCGGCATCACCAACCAGCGCGAGACGGTCGTCGTCTGGGAGCGCGAGACCGGCCGGCCGATCCAGAATGCCATTGTTTGGCAGGACCGGCGCACCGCAAGCTATTGCGATAATCTGAAACGGCAGGATCTCGAACGGCTGTTCACCAAGAAGACCGGCCTGCTACTCGATCCCTATTTTTCCGGCACGAAGCTTTCCTGGATGCTCGCCAACGTGAAGGGTGCCAGGGCACGCGCCGCCAGGGGGGATCTCTGCTTCGGCACGATCGACACTTTCCTCATCTGGCGGCTGACAGGCGGCAAGAGTTTCGTCACCGACGCCACCAACGCCTCGCGCACGCTGATGTACAATATCTCCGACAATGCCTGGGACGATGACCTGCTCGATATTCTGAGGGTGCCTGCCGCCATGCTGCCGGAGGTCAAGGATTGCGCCGCCGATTTCGGCACGGTGGATCCAGAGATTTTCGGCGCCGCGATCCCGATCCTCGGTGTTGCCGGCGACCAGCAGGCGGCGACCATCGGCCAGGCGTGTTTTGCACCGGGCATGCTGAAATCGACCTACGGCACCGGCTGTTTCGCGCTGCTGAATACCGGCGTTGATATGGTGCGGTCGAAAAACCGGCTGCTGACCACCATCGCCTATCGCCTGAACGGCGAGACGACCTATGCGCTGGAGGGTTCGATCTTCATCGCCGGCGCGGCGGTACAATGGCTGCGGGACGGGCTCGGCGTCATCGGCAGCGCCGCCGAGACCAGTGCGCTTGCCGAGAGGGCCGATCCGACGCAGGAGGTCTATCTCGTGCCCGCCTTCACCGGCCTCGGCGCACCGCACTGGGATGCCAAGGCGCGCGGCGCGATCTTCGGGCTGACACGCAACAGCGGCCCGGCGGAACTTTCCAGGGCGGCGCTGGAAGCCGTCTGCTACCAGACCCGCGACCTGCTCGATGCCATGCAGAAGGACTGGAAGAACGGCACCGACGACACCGTGCTGCGCGTCGATGGCGGCATGGTTGCCTCCGACTGGACGATGCAGCGGCTCGCCGACTTGTTGGAGGCGCCGGTCGACCGTCCCGTGATCCTTGAGACGACGGCGCTTGGAGCGGCCTGGCTTGCCGGCAGCAGGGCTGGGGTGTGGCCGGACAGGGAGAAGTTCTCGGCGACCTGGAAGCGTGATCGGCGCTTCGAGCCCTCGATGGACGAGAAGACCCGAGCTGCTAAGCTTCGCGGCTGGAAGAATGCGGTGAAGCGGACACTCAGCGAACTTTGAGGGATATCTGAGGTTAAGCTTCGGGGAGGCGGTTTTGCTGCCGCCTGCCTGTTCCCATCACTTCTTCAGCCAGGGCGTTTCCGTGCTCCAGAAGATCACGTTTGCGCCGAGATAGTCCTGGGCGAAGGCGGTGAATTCCTCCTTGGTGAAGGGCTTCTTGGTCGTCGGGTTCTTGTAGGTCAGCGTTGGCTCCTGCACGGCGAGGCCGACATAGGAAAGCCTGCCCTTGTACTTGTTGAAGTAGGGGTAGGAGTTCTTCATCTGCGCCTTGCGGTTCGGCACGATATCAGGGCCGCCAAGGCCAACATTGTTCCTTTCGGCGTAATCGAAGAGGCGGCCCATGTAATTATGGTCGTTCTCCCATTCGCAGGGCCAGAAGTTCACATATTGCACGACCAACGACTTTTCGAAGGCCTTGCGGGCGAAGGCAAGGTTTTCCATCTCGGCCGAGAAATAGGCATCGCACGAAAAACCCTTCGGTTCATGCTTGGGATCGAGGTCGATGGAGGTTTCCGGCAGGTTTATGCCGTAGACCTGCCCGTCGAACTTTTCGGCAAGTGCCTTCAGGAGCGCCTGGTACCGTTCGCGAACGGCTGGGTTCCACTGCTGGGCGACCCAGCCGGAACCCACAGGCTCGTTCTCGCCGGGATTGTCGAATTGCGGGGTCAGGCCGCCGTCATATTCCGGTTCGGTCAGCATGTAGTCCGGAATGTTGCGCGCCTTCAAGTCGAAAAAGCGGTCCTGCACTTGGATGAACATCTTCCTGTTCAGGCTTTTAGCGATGGCAAGGTCCTGTTCGATTGCCGAAAAATCATAATGCTCCTTCGCCGTTTCCAGGCTCTTCCAGTTATAGACGACCTGCACGCCACCGATATCGGGCCGGGCGAGCTTCGCCTTTGCGGCCACGAGGTCGCCGGAGCCCATATAGAGGAAGTTTTCCGGGGCGGAGGCGGCATGGGCAGCCTGCGTCGACAACACGAGTGTGGCAAGCGCAACGAGAAGTCTCGGAGATTTGTTCATGGGGCTCTCGAATGGAAAGGTGATGGAAAGCGCGCACAGCTCTCTGGACCAAATTGGGCAACTCAATGGCGGCGATTGCAGAGCCCTTGTGGATAGGTAAACGCGCTGCATTCATCAGACTTACTGATTCTAATTTTTTGATGCGGCCTGTCGGCCAAACGGTTACTCCTTCGTCATTCGGAAAGAGGAGCCACCGATGCTTTACGCAATCCTTTGCTACGCCAATGAGGAAACCGTCTTCGCCTGGACCGAGGAGGAAGAGGCTGCCGTCATGGGGAACCTCCATGCCGTGATCGAGCCGCTCGCCGCTGCCGGCAAGCTCGGCCCGACCGGCCGGCTGATGCCGACGACGGCCGCAGCAACCGTGCGCAAGGGCAGGGACGAGGCCTTCGTTGTCGACGGTCCGTTTGCGGAAACGAAAGAGGCGCTTCTCGGCTTCTATACGGTTGATTTCGAAACACTGGATGAGGCAATCGCCTTCTCCAAGCAGCTTTCCGCGGTCAATCCGGGTTCCACCTCTTACGAAATTCGGCCGTTCTACACCTTCAGGCCGGGAGAGATCGCATCATGACAGACATTGCCTGGATCGACCTCGCGCTTGCCTCGGCCCGGCCAAAGGCGCTTGGTGCGCTGCTGCGCTATTTCCGCAATCTCGATACAGCGGAAGAGGCGTTTCAGGAGGCATGCCTGAGGGCGATCCGGACGTGGCCGGAGAAAGGGCCGCCGCGCGACCCGACCGCCTGGCTTATCTTCGTCGGCCGAAACAGCGGGATCGACGCGGCGCGCAAGCGGGCAAAGCTTCAGGCGCTGCCGGATGAGGACATCATCTCCGATACCGAAGATGCCGAAAGCGATATCGCCGACCGGCTGGACGATTCCCACTATCGCGACGATATCCTGCGGCTTCTCTTCATCTGCTGTCATCCCGATCTGCCGGCGACCCAGCAGATTGCGCTGGCGTTGCGCATCGTTTCGGGCCTTTCAGTGCCGCAGATCGCCCGCGCCTTCCTGGTTTCCGAAAGCGCCATGGAGCAGCGCATCACCCGGGCCAAGGCGCGCGTTGCCAAGGCCGGCGTGCCTTTCGAAACTCCGAGCCCTGAGGAAAGGGCCGAACGTCTGTCGATCGTCAGCACGATGATCTATCTGATCTTCAACGAGGGCTACAGCCAGGCCGATCCCAGCCATGAGGCGGCTGCCTTCAGCGACGAGGCGATCCGGCTGGCGCGGTTGATGCTGGGGATCTTTCCATCCGAACCGGAGTTGATGGGACTGCTTGCGCTGATGCTTCTACAGATCTCGCGCCGGCCGGCGCGCTTCAGCGACGAAGACGAGATCGTGCTACTGGAAGATCAGGACCGCTCGCTGTGGAACCGACCCTTCATCAATGAGGCCTTGGCGCTTCTCGACAAGGCGCTGCGACACCGCCGGCCCGGCCCCTATCAGCTTCAGGCGGCGATCGCCGCCATCCATTCCCGGGCAAAACGCGCCGAAGACACCGACTGGCTCGAAATCGATCTGCTCTATCGCGCGCTGGAGCGTTTTCAGCCATCGCCCGTCGTGACGCTCAATCGCGCGGTCGTGGTTTCCAAGCTGCACGGGCCGCAAGAGGCGCTCGATCTCATCGATCCGCTCGGTGAGAAGCTCGGCGGCTATTTCTACTATCACGGCTTGCGGGGCGGGCTGCTGAAGCAGCTTGGTTTGACCCGTCAGGCACGCGAAGCCTTCGACCGCGCCATCGCGCTTGCCCATTCGGCAGCGGAAGCCGCCCATATCCGCCGGCAGATCGATAAGCTGCAGGAAGAGACGACGATCGCCAAATAAAAAATCGATGCGCTGTCGGAACGGCGAGCTTCGACACGTCCTTGTAACAGCCTGACAGCAAACAGGTTTATTGAAACGGAGAGATGTCGCAATGACCGCCAGCACACAACATGAACTCGTCCTCGTTCGTGAATTCGACGCACCGCGCGAAAAGATCTACAAGGCATGGACCGATCCTGACCTGCTGAAGCAGTGGTTCGTGCCGCGTCCCTGGGGTGTGGCGGAAGCAACGCTCGACGTCCGCCCTGGCGGATCCAGCGTCGTCGTCATGCAGGATCCCGAGGGTAATCAGTATCCGAACCGTGGCGTCTATCTGGAGGTTATCGAGAACGAGAAGATCGTCTTCACCGACGCCTATAGCAGCGCCTGGGTGCCTGCCGAAAAACCCTTCTTCACCGGGGTCATCCTGCTCGAAGATCTCGGCAACGGCCGCACGAAATATACGGCCAAGGCGCTGCACTGGCGTGCCGAAGACAAGGAAGCCCATGAGAAGATGGGCTTCCACGAAGGATGGGGCAAGGCGGCGGATCAGTTGGCGGAAGTGCTGGCTTCAGGTAAGGTCTGAGGCGGCTTGGAAGATAATTCCGCCGGTGGTTGGAAGTCGTTGAATTCAGATTCGAATTGGTGGTTTCGGGTTCGTCGGTGTCTGTCGACGCAGGACTTATCCTAATGCCAATCTTCTGAGATGAAGGCTACGTCTACATCCTCGTATCCGGACGCAATGGCACGCTCTATACCGGCGTGACACGCGACCTTGCTGGCCGGCTATACGAGCATCAGAATGAACTGACGCCGGGTTTTACGTCGAAATATGGCGTCAAGATGCTGGTTTGGTTTGAGGAGCATGATTTGCTAATCACCGCGATCACCCGTGAGAAGACCATCAAGAAATGGCCGCGGCAGTGGAAGCACAATTTGATCGAAAGGGAAAATCCTGAGTGGGAGGATATTTCCTTTCATCTCTTGGGTCTGTGAGGGATGAGTCTCTTGTCGCGCAGACGCGCGACTGCTGGATTCCTGTGACGAGCACAGGAATTGTCTCTCAAATCTGTGCTTTACTGCAGGGGAAGCTGGGAT
>NZ_LODW01000064.1 GCF_002914525.1 Rhizobium hidalgonense
TGAGATGAAACGCGGCCTATAGATTCCATCTCTCGACACCCGAAAATGCGTTCGCCGGACGCTTACAAAATATTGATGAACGTCACGATAGGGACGGGCGCCGTTATCGGAGCAAATTCCGTCGTTACGGCCGATATTCCCGAATATGCAATCGCCGTTGGTTCGCCAGCGAAAGTCATCAAATACCGCAGCTAAATCGGTCCGGCGACTAGACGCTGGAGACAAGAAGAGCGGTAGTGAGGAAAGTTGGCGTCTCACACACCATTTCAAAGCGCTCGCAGCGTTACACTTACCAAGCCGCCTAAATAGGTTTTCAACTCGCTGGGTCTGATAAAGCGAAAATATAGATACTCGTATGCGAGAGATGCATTGTCCCATGAGCTTTTTTTGGACGATATTTCAAGCTCAGCTTGCGGTCCACTCAGATCGATATCTCTTGCGCTGGCCCAGGCGTCGCAGAAAAAAGCGATACGTGCGGGGTTCGTCGAATGAACTGGCCTCACGCCTGGTGCCGAGTCGATGCCGAAGAACGCTATGTGCTCAGGTGTAAACGCCATCCGGCTCTGTCCGCCCCAAATGATGTGAAATTTCGAGGTATAATCAGCAAATCCATATTCCGAGGCCTCGCCCGGCATCGGAAACTTATCGGTTATCCAATAATTTGAAAAAGTCGACCATTGTGGATTATCAACAAGGTATTGCGAGACTGCCAAGTCTTTTGCCGCTCGTGCCTGCCAAGCTGCGTAACTTCCCCACCACCGATTTGTAAATAACGTAAGAGCGATCAGAAGTAACACAAACGAAGTTTTCTTGGCCTGCAAGCTAGGCGCTTTTCGTTTCAGAAATCGCAAAACACCGACCGCGATCACAGCCAGCGGGAGGGGCATCAAGATCGCATTTCTCATCAACACCCCAAGCTCCGGACTCTTTCCAACAACGATGTAGGGAAGAGTTCCGCAAAGAAGTGAGAAGAGCCCAAAACTTATTATCTTGACACTGCCGTCTAGTCTCTGACTGCCGATATCAGGCTTTTCAGCGTTTGGCGTTCTTAGGAGGAAAAATAAAGCGATAAAAAGCGTCGAATATACGAAGGCAGCCAAAAGCACATAAAAGTTCCAATCGTCAATTGCAACAGGCCTAATCGCAACAGGCCATACAATTCCATCGACTAAAAATCGGTAAGAATTACTAGCAATGCTCGGGAGGTCTAAATAAAAGCTATTATAATTGTTGTAAAGCCCAGTCTTTTGGTAAAAAAATCCCTTATACAGCCAATAGACGATAGGAAGAGTTGTAAAATCTAGTTTTGACCAACAGAATGAAAGAAATGTGGATATGCACCCCCGTAGGTCGCTAACCTGCCGAGCCGCTTGGCTAATGTAGACGAGGTAGGCGAGGATGAAAGCGGCAGCGTAAAGTACCAGCAAAGAATTGAGCGTAAACGACACGAAGTAAATAAGAATAGAAGCGCCTCGTGCGAGGTAGTAAAGGCCTCCGCGGATCCGTTCAACTGAGATAAATAGGTACGTGGCCACCAGGAACAGCGCGTAAGCGTTAAAGTATGTTGAATATGTGATAATTACAGTAACAGTCGTTAACGGCAGCAAATTCGAAAAAAGCGCAATATAAAAAGATTCTCTCTCAGTGAGGAATCCGCACTTGAGGCCAATAAGATAGGAAAAAATAACAGCAATATAAACGCCGAAAATTACTATAGATTTTAGCAAGAAAATATTTGGAATATAAGATAGAGGCCAAACATAGTATGTGAACATTGGTACTGCTGCGGAAGAGTACATATTCATAATTGCGTTCCAGTCCTTGAAAAATAGTGACGAGAACAGGCCGGCGTCTTCCGCAAATATTCCTTCATTAACGAAGGCCATCCAGTGCGTACACAAAACTGAAACAGTCAGCAGAACCAAGCTGGTTAGTTTGGGCGCACGTCGAACGTAATCGCTCATGATGTGTCTCCTGATATTCCAAATTCCCCAAACCGTGGATACGGAGATGCTTTCCGCGATATCAATCGCAAGTGGCTAGCACGTTCAATCCTCCGCCTATGGGGATGATCGATCTAACAAAATCCGGGTTTCGCGGCAGTTTTCGATTTCTCGCAACGTCGGATATCTCATATCCCACACTCCAGAGAGAATTCAGAATCGCATCAAATTTTTCGGGCTGAGATTTGTATACGTAAGGCGCAAGCTCCAATAGAATTTTTGGCTGATATTTAATTATTGTTGCCTTGGCACCAAGCAGCACATCGCTTTCGTTTCCGTCTACGTCCAACTTAATGAAATCAATGCGATCAATCCCGTTTGCTGACACAAATTCATCAAGTGTACTCATTGCGGCACCAACTGTACCCATCAGGCGGCCGTGATGTTCGAGATGCAGATCGCTTGTAGTTTCCAACGGCCAGCTCGAATACACCGCGTCAGGCAATTTAGTGTTACTTGTTGCCATGAGCATCATCTGATGTGCGCTGATACGCGGCGCTAACGTTGGATTGAGTGCGATATTGGCCTTCTGTTTCCCGAAGGCAAAAGCTGTCGGTTCAAAGGAGAACACCTTGCCGCGAGCTCCGACAAGTTGTGCAAACGGCAAAGTATGTGCTCCGATGTTCGCGCCTATATCGAGGACGACATCGCCTTCTTTAACTAGCTGCGTATATAGCTTCAGAGTTTGAACCTCAAAGCCACCCAGGATATAGATTGCCAGATCTATCCCTTCCTTGAGGTCAATAGACCAAGTCACTCCCCTGCGCACGGCAGTAAGCTCTGACGGAAGGTGAAAGAGACGTCGGCCCCAAAGAATTGCCGTCGAAATAGAGCGGGCAATCCTGATTTTGTTGCTGGTCGACAGCATGTGATTTCGTCCTAAGTTGTTGGTGGCCTCATGGACGCGGGCGTCTGCTGAGGATCAGATTGCAGTATTCGCGGGCGTCCTGCGGATCAAACTGAGTGCCGTCAAAATGATGCAAAGCGGCATCGCGGATCATTTGTATATCGAGATCAAGTCGATCGATAAAAGCGAGGAGAGCTGCAGGATCCACCCCGGCCTTTGAAAGGCCGTAAGGCCAATACTCCATCAAAATCTTAATATTCACGTTTTCCTGCAGCACCCGCTCAGCGCCCCGTAGCACGCTGAGTTCATAGCCTTGGACATCGATCTTAATCAGATCTACGCGTGTTTCACGGGGGAAATACTGATCGAGACTCGCGAGGGGGACACTGATTGCCTGTCGACCGTCACCGCTGTCAAAGGTACGATGATCCACATTTAACTCGTCGGATATAAAAAGTTTGATAGCTCCGCTTCGGTCTCCGACCGCGGCATTACTCAATCGAACATTGGCCAGGTTGCGCAAATTGTCTCGTAGTCGCCGATAGTTCGCAGGGGCGGGCTCAAAGGCATGCACAATCCCAGAATCGCCGACAAGACCTGACAGGAAACGAGTGTAGACCCCGATATTTGCACCAACATCCACAATCGTCATGCCAGGTCTAACAAGCTCTCGCAGTAACGCCCGCTCTGTCCGATCTGAATAGCTTTTCCACAAGCGATAGGTCGGATAGTAGAGCGGATAACAATGCCTATACAGCAGATTGGCGATGGAAATGATTGTTGTGTTCATCGTTGTTACTTTGCGATCAAGTGCGCGCTAAAGAACGAGGCGAACAGTACGGGGAAAGTACGCGCGAGCCGTCTATCAATTGGGAGATAGAGCCGATAAAGCCAGTGTGGTACCGGCAAAATCCTAGAGATCCCCCCCGTCACCATGTAGGCAATACTCGTAAAATAACCTAATTTAATTGCCTTTAGATCATACTGATTGGACAATCGTGTCAGCCAATCACGACGCGAAAAGAACATCATATAGGGAATCGCTTGGTTTGAAGACGATAAGGGGCCCTCGATCGTATCCAGAACCGGTTGGGAAATTTGGAAATCAACCGGTTCATGGTGCAGGAACTTAAGGAAGGGATAGGAAACGGCGGAGAAATAGGGTTCAACGAGTACCAACTGCCCCCCTTTCTTAAGTTTGCGACTTGCGCCGCTGAGAAAGAGAATTGGATCACGCAGGTGATGTAGTACATTTGTCAGGGTAATTACATCAATACTGTGATCTTTGATAGCTTGTAGATCTGCTATATTATGACAATCAAAAACGATGTCTAGATAATCAAGATTGAGAACGTCTGTAGCCATTATATGTGGTTGAAATTTTTTCAACGGTGATGTGCCGCTGCCGATCTCCAGTACCTTCTTCTGAGAAAAATTTGGGATCTGGTCGAACAACTGTGCGTACAGTTCGCGATACCATAGCATTAGGTTGCGATTGCTTTGAAGTCGGTCACGATTCTCCAAAGTCATCGCCAAATCATGATCGTAGAGTTCTGTATTCTCTATCTTCATCTCAGATAAACTTTATTCGCCGAGCGGAAAAAGCGAGCATCGCCAATAAGATAACGCCATGGCGCCACCGGGAAATATTTGTTTCTCCGTAGAGCCGTTGGCGATAGCAGATGGGAACCTCAACGATCTTCAATCCCATTCTTGCGGCGCCGAAAATGAGATCGAAATCTCCAAACGGATCGAAGTCGCCGAAGTATGAACGGTTTTTGGCGAGCTTCAAATAATTGGACCGACTGATTACCTTTGTTCCGCAAAGGGTGTCTTTGAACCGCTGACCGAGAACGAACGAAAAGGCCGTAGCAAAAAACTTGTTTCCTAGCAGGTTGAAGAAACGCATCGCTTTCTTCTCCATTGGATACACAAGCCGCGTTCCGTTGATGAATTCGCCTTTATTGTCTTTGATGGCAGCATAGAACTTGGGAAGATCCTCGGGTGGAACGGTCATGTCTGCATCAAGAATCATAAGGATTTCATTCGAGGCAAGGCTGAATCCCTTCCGGACGGCGTCCCCTTTTCCCTTTCCTTCTTGCTGGTCAATCACAATTCTGCGCTCTGATCCATAGCGGGCTTGTGCGGCCTGGATCGCACTCCAGGTCTCATCCGTTGAATTGCCCTCGATAAAGATGATTTCGTCTTTTGGCCCCATTGGCGGAATGCGTCTGACTATTTCGTCGATATTGCCGGCTTCGTTTCGCGCGGGCACGATGACTGAGACGGATGGCGCGTCGACTTCTTTCACCGTCGCTACAGGTCTTGCGACAGCGATATTCAAAAGACAAAGGTTTCTGAATACCGGTAAAGGGGCGATGTAGCGATTGATAAAATTACTGACGAGCGGAATGTAGAGCGGGACCAGGATCTTTTGATCTAAGCTGATCAGCTCGAAATTTTCGAGTTCCAGCAGGTTTCGAACGTCCTCATGCGCTAACCAGTTGGCTTCGGGTAAGTTGCCTCGCAAGTTCAAGGCCGATGCGACATTAACCAAAGGTCGCCACAAGGCGCTATAGTAGGTAAGAACCAGGCGAGTTTCCGGATGGGACGCTTTATGCAGATCGGCAAAGAGGTTTTGAATGTCGCGCTCATAGTGAATGAGTCCGCCAATCACTATGTAGTCAGCGCAGGTTTCTCTGAGCTGCTCAAAAGGAAGCGCTGAATTTTCGCGAAAGGTCTCAGCGGGGAGGCTTTCATTAGGCTCTGAACGGAACGCAATTCGACCTTGAGGCATCGCACCTACTAAGAGTGACGAGGCAGGGTCAATTTCTACGACGGAATTTTGAGGGAGTATAAAAAGCTCCAGGTATTTCCGGAGCAACGAATAGAAATATTTTCTCATCGGTCTCTAACTTGGCAAGACGCGCGCCATGCGCCACCGGCCGTAAAGGATCGCTGCCGGCAGGACATAAGCCGCAAAAAATAGGAGATGGATAGCTGTCGCTACGAGAAAACCTTCAGCGGAGGAGCGCCCCAGGAGAAGGAATGCAGACACTACTGAAGCATGAAAAGTTCCGATACCAGAGGGTGCAGCAGGGAGCATCAGCCCTAGGGCGCCTGCGAACAATACGACGAGCGCCTCTTCGTAGCTGAGTGACACCCCCACAAATTGTGCGGCAAACACGTACGAAAAAGCATACGCTGACAACCACATTGATAATGTAAGAATGCCGGGAGAGAACAGATTGTTGAGCGTCATTTGCTCACCCGCACTGCGTATTAGCACTGCGATATGTCTGTTGAAGAAAGATTCCCACCCTATATATGTGAATACCGTGCAGATCCATTTCAGGAGAAGCGCGTTGAAGTATTTCACCAGCACAATGGCCGTAATCGCAAGTCCGAGAGCCGAAGCAATCGAAGCAAACAATATCTCAGTGTGGGCGGTATCCATCGATAATGTCAGAACGGTAGCAGCTAACACGCCAACAGCAGCGATCGTAATGAGATCGATTACTTTCTCGACCATCAGGCTGCCAAATACCTCGGCTTGAGCTATTCGGCCTGCAACATGGCTGTAGTGAACTCGCAACAGATCACCTCCTCTTGCAGGGAGAAACATGTTGCCGCCGAGGCAAAGAATGGAGGCTGTAAGAGAGGTGCGCTTGTCAAGTTTTCTACCTATCAGCATCTGCCAACGGCAACCGTAGATTACAGCAATCAAAACAGCCGTGAGCGAAAATGGCCAAAGAGAAACCGGGTGAACACCGTCCTTCAGTATACGAATAGTATCTCGCCAGTTAATCGAGCTAACCAGAAACGCAAGCAATGCGAGGCTCATAAGATAAGCGAAAAAAGTCCGAGCGCTTATTTTTGAACGAGCTTGTGCGGCCATCTAATTCGATCTTCGAAACTTGAGAGCCTTGAAGGCTAAACAGGCCATGACTCCTGCCACTGGCCCAAGCAAATGTGGGAAAACGACATACAGAGCGGCACCGCTTTAGCCGTATTCAGGCCTTCGACTACCCTTAAGAGAAAACTTTAGCAATAGATAACTATTACGGTACCTCGCGGTACCTATATTGAGTCGCCGCGGACAACACCCGTCTCCATTCGGGGGGCGGGTTTTTCCACAGCCACACCTCCGGAGCCCCAATGCTCGTTCATAACTGGCGCGCCATACTAAGGCGCGCCTGGAACGTCCGCTTCCGATTTCATTGTGGGGGAAAACCGTTGAACCGGTACAGTTCCCAGCCAAATCCGTCTTTCAGCAGCAAAGTCGATTCCGGCAGCATTCGCGATATCGTTTTTTCTGCCAATGCAAACTTGGCGGCGCCGATGCGTTCGGCCAGCAACTGCTGTTTCTGTGTCACCCGGATAAAGTACCGGATGTGATTGCGCTCAATGAAGGCGTCCACATCGCTTTCGGATTCAGGATAAGTCGGCAGCAACCATCCCTTATCTCTGCCTCCGGTATAAGCGGCCGCATATAAAGTACTGCCGGTATCGAATGGTTGAAATACGATCCTCAAATCATTCGCCGCGACATAGCGATAAATGATGTAACCTTCACGCTGGGCTCCCAGAAAATCATCGAGTTTTTGCCGGCCAATCAGGACGTCCATGGTTCCCTGCTCCATCCAGGAATAGGGTTGGCGTTTAGGGCGAGACATGAATTTGACGGCAGGAAGACAGAAAACAACGAGAGTAACGAGAACCACCGCAAACGCAAACAAATGGCCGTTGACCGCCCTCTGGCCTTGTCGCAGACGTGCCGACATTTCGAACAAAATTCCACCCGGCTGGGCAGCACTGCTCGCTGCAATTTTCTCGACTATCAAGCTCGCGCCGATGTAAGCTGTCGAAAAATATAGCAAATAGGCCGGCGTTGCCCATCGTATATGGTTGAACATGACGGCGTACCAGATGATGAACATCGCAGTTGTCGTCGCGACCAGCACAAATATCCTTCTGAACGACGCGAGCAACGCTCCAATGATCAGGATGAGAGCGACGATCGCATATCGCCGACGATCCAGAAACCAATCATGCAAGATGAAGAAAAAGTCGTGCCAGCCCTGACGGGTCGTGAGATCGGTGACGAAAACCCGGTTTGCCGGATCAAAAGCACGGCCGAGTTCGAGCCTATAGTCCGCCATCCACTGGTCTGAAAGTCCGGGATGCCCGAAAACGAAAGGATAGATAGGGTTACCGAGCACAATGAGATTTTTGACGTACCAATAGCCCGCGAGGGATAAAAACGCGGCCAGGCAGGTCAAAAAAAGCGAAAATGGCATTTTGCCGCGATAGATCGACGGCAACAGCGCTAAGCCGACCAAGCCAACCATCTGAAGCTCGGTGTATTTGCCACCGACCGCCCCACCCAAGAGCAAAGCACAAGAGACAATCTCGGAGGGCCTGCCGGTCTCAAGGTAGCGCCAGAGAAAAAGGACAGCCGCAACCGAAAAACAGGATCTGGGAAGAGCGGTTAAAGGGACTGCCGCGCCTGGGGTAAAAAAGGGCTGAAACGCGATCAGATAGAAAACTAGCAACAATCCAGCCGCCCGCCAGCGGTGCGCACAACTTGTGAGCAATAACAAAAATCCGAGGAAGATCGCCACATTCATCAGGCCCGCCGCGAGCCAATGATCGACGATCAGCAGTGCACTGGCGAAAAGCACATTGAAGAAAAGCGGTATGTTTCCGTAAAAATTGCTGTCTATCTGCGGCGTGACAAATCCACCATGGGAAACGATGCTTTGGGCGAGTGGGATCTGAAAAGCCCAAACGTCAGCTGATCCTGCCGGGAAAAGCGCTGTAACCGACATTACCCCAGTCAAGCCAATAAATGCAGCAGATGCCAAAAGCGGGAAAGGATTGCCCTTGGCAGTCGCCCGCCCGCCCATCACGGCCAAATTGCGCAAATCGCCAAAAATCGCCAACACATCGTCCCGGCGCCAGATCATCAGCATGGCGGCAAGGGGCAGCACGACTTCCACGCGCAACAAATGAATCGCCCCAAGAGCGGTTGCCAAACCACCGACGAGCGCAAGTCCCGGTAAGACGCCGCTGAGGAGCAGATCCGTCCCGTCACGAAAAGAAGGATTAACGCCGCGG
Organism: Rhizobium hidalgonense; assembly: GCF_002914525.1. Classification (GTDB taxonomy): domain Bacteria; phylum Pseudomonadota; class Alphaproteobacteria; order Rhizobiales; family Rhizobiaceae; genus Rhizobium; species Rhizobium hidalgonense. The sequence goes on from NZ_LODW01000064.1 coordinate 8,971, forward strand.
TTCAACCGAAGCACAAGCGCACGATGAAGGGTCAGGCCGAATAGTAAAATCGCTGCAATGACAAGCCAGGCGGCGAGCACAGTCATGACCGGATGTTCCCCCCAGTGCGTTCCCGCTCATGGGCGGCATCGATGTGAGCTCGCGAACCATCAGATCGGAAATGAAAAACTCGAATCAACAACGACCCGTCACGGCGCAGTCTCAATTCCGATCGCCAAGACCGGATAGGGATCGTTCTCCCTGCCGCCGCAGGCTCCGCCCGGCATAAATGAAAAATATTCCTCTTTGTCAATTGCCAGCAAGGATGGCTCGAAGACGCGGCGTCGTGCGGGCGCTGCCGTGAAGAACATTTCCCATAGTGCACCCTCTTCCAGACGACTCAGGATCGATGATGCGCCATCACACTCAGGGACTACACACCCCTTTTCCGCTCGACGGAAGACCACCGCGTACTATTGAACGTCAACTCTCACTCCCGTCTCCACGCAGGGGCCGGGCGCCCGCTCTATCCCAAACCCGGAGCCCACCCCATGCTCGTCCATAACTGGCGCGCGGTGATCAAGCACGCCTGGTCCGTCCGTCTGATGGCGCTGGCGCTGCTCTGTATCGTCCTTGAGCCCGTCATCAATTTCGTCGCGGCAACCTGGGTGTCGCGCAACCTCTACATCCAGCTCGCCATGTCGGCGGCGACAGGGCTTTTCGTCGTTGCGGCGATCGTCGCCCGCATTTTCGTTCAGCAGAAAATCTCAGGAGATCTGAATGGCAAACCGCCTGCAGAAGGGTAGTGCCGCCGCGGCCATGGCTGTGGCGCTGGTCGGGTCGTTCGAGGGATTGCGGCAGAATGCCCATCCCGATCCGGCCACACGGGGGCAGCCGTGGACGATCTGCTACGGCAGCACCAATGGCGTCAAACCCGGGGATCGCAAGACGGTGGAGCAGTGCAAGGCGCTCCTGGCGCTGGAGCTCAACACCTATGCGCGCGGCTCGAAGGCTGTGTGCGCGTGCCGCTGCCGGATGCGCGCTTCGTGGCGCTGACCTCCTTCGCCTATAATGTCGGGGTCAAGGCCGCTTGCGGCTCGAGCGCGGTCAGGCTCATCAACCAGGGTAGGACGGCCGAGGGCTGCGAGGCGCTGTTGAAGTGGAACCGCGCCGCCGGCATCACCTTTCCCGGCCTTGTCAGGCGCCGGCAGAAAGAGCGGCAATTCTGCCTGGAGGGCATCTGATGTTCTCCCTGCTCGACACCCTCAAAATGGGCACCGGCATCGCCGCCGGCCTGGTGCTCTATCACCTCTATGCCGTTTCGATCGGCTATCCCTCGGCGGCGCGCCAGGCGCGCGCGGGATATGTGCTGCTGGCCGAGAAGGCTGCGGCCGATGCGAGAGCGGCCGAGATGGAGCGCCAGCGCAATGCGGCCTCGCTCGCCACCGAAGAGCACAGCAAGCGCCTTCTGGCCGCGGAGGCTTCAGAGAAGGCGGCCAGAGACACACTCGAAACCGAGATCCAATCCTATGAACTTCAGCTTTCTGAAAAGAACCGCGCTTGCGCTGTCACTGCTGCTGATCGTCAGTGGCTGCTCCGCCACTGAGCGGCTGAACAGGGCCTCTGTCATGAAGGGGCAGGCGGCGGCCGGCATCGCGCTGCCGCCTTTGCCCGATGATCTGCGCCGGCAGGAAGCGCATGCGCCGGTCCGCGAAGGCGAGCCTGTCATCGCCATCCTTGCCCGCGAGCGCCAGGCGCTCGACCGCGCCAATGCCCGCCAGGGGCGCATGGAGCAATTTTACGACGACCTCACCAGCAGAATTGGATCCCGCCGATGATGAACGGAATATCGCTCGCCGTAACAAGCCCGAGGTTCAGGGCTGGCGCATCCGGCCCGGTCGATCCCGACCGCTACATGTTCTTCGCCACCCGCAACCGCATGCCCTCGGGCACCATCGTGACGGCCGCATCCGGCACGAATTATGTGTGCAGCAAGATCATAGTCAGCACGCCGCAATATAAGACGCGGACTTTCCGCTTTCACCTCTCGGGCTTCGCGTCGACGGAAGGCGGAAACTCCCCGCAGGAGACGATTGTCACCGGAACCATCGGTACGCCCGGCAACTCCGTCCTTATCGATGAAATGTATATGCGCGTTGGCGGCACCTTCCATCAGCTGCAGTTCGGTGCATCGAACACGGTTACGATCGCCGACCAGACCAACGGCGCGTGGACGGATGAAATCACCATTCCCGACGTCGCCGCCGAAAGCGCGATCGAACTCTGGACTTTCTACCACACCGCCGTTGCCGAAAAGATCTGGCCCGTCTACCGCATCCAGAAGCATCGAGGCGAGCGAATCTGGGGGGCAAGTGACCTTGCCACGCTGGAAGCCTTTATGGCCACCCCGGATGCCGACAGCACGGCGTCTCTCGACACGGGATATGGCACACAGGCGCAGCCGCAATATTTCGGCCCCGACTTCATGGTCGCCAAAGGCGATTGGGATGGCCGCCCGGTCGCGCTCGGCTTTTGTGACAGCCTCGGCGAAGGTCGACAGGAGTTCAGCTCGGCTGCGGATGACCGCGGCAATCTCGGCTGGTTCCGCCGCTGGCTCGACAAGGACGGGATCAATGGCCGCACGCCGCATCTGCTGATGGGCATGCCGGGAGCGGGTTCCGTCCGCGAATATACCGGGTCCAGATCTTCCATTGCCACGCGTCGCAGGGATATCGTCCGCGAAATTATCGCCTTCAACAGCGGCGAATGGCCGTTCACTGTCGTCGCCAATCAGCTGGGGCAGAACGATATTTCGACCTCTTACAACACGTGGTTCAACACCAACTACCGCAGTTTGGTGACCCGCATCCGCGCTGAATATCCTGGCGCCAAGATCGTCGCCTTCCCGCCGCTTGGCCGTACCGACATCCAGAAGACCATAACGCTGACCTCGGCAGGGACGGTGGCCACCGGCACGATAGCGGCCGGCACCACCGGCCTTGCCAGCGGGCAGACTATCAGCATTACCGGGGCGACACCGACCGCCTACAACGGCAACGTCGTGATTACGGTCACAGGTCCGAATAGCTTCACATACGATTTTACGGGCGGCACGTCGCCGGCGACCGGAACAATTCGCCTCGGCGAACTGGGATTGAGGGTCGAGTTTCAAGCCTATTCGGCCAATCAGTCATGGCCGGCCGACGGGACGCATCGGGAAAGTGGCGGCTGCATGATGATATCATGGCGCAGACGTCGTCCTGCTGCGACGCGGCGATCGATACTTACTCAGCCTGGGTGTCGCCCTCACGCGGCGGCTGCTGGCCCGGTATGCTGGAACTGCCAAGCACGACGCTGACGGTCCAGGCCGGCACAGACGGCGTTGCTACCTACAATTCCATCACCGTGGCAGATGCGAGCTTCCTTCGAGCAGAGCAGACCATCAATCTCTATTCCGGCCCCGACGGCCTAGCGCGCCTAAGCACGCAGGTCATCGCCAGCATTGCCGGCAACGTCATCACATATCAAGGCACGAGCGCGGTGGTGATGCCGATTGGAACGGTCGTCCGTCCGGCCGAGGCGATCGGGGAAAACACGCCAGCATCCATGGTGCACCCGCAACCCGTTATGATCGACCGCATTGTCAGCGGCATCGCCCAGTCCGAAAAAACGAAATTCGCAATCTAGAGGCACCCGCATGAACACATCTGACTTCGACCCCCGGCTGCATCAGCAGATGGGGGAACTGCTCGCAGAGGTCCGCAATCTCAGGGATGCTTTCAGGCAATCGGAAATCAAATCCGACAACAGCCGGTCTCAGATGCACGGACGGCTGGATCTCCTCGTTGATCGCGTTGGCAAGGTCGAGGGAACCGCTTCGGCCGTGCAAGAGGATATCTCGGAAATGCGGCCGGTGACCGATGACGTCCGCCGGTGGAAGCTCATGGGGCTCGGCGCTCTCGGGATCGTCGGGATAGGGGCGTCGGCGCTTACCTTCATGATCACCAAGTTTGGTGCGTCTGCTGCTGGGTGGTTTGTCGGAAAATAGAGGCACAGGCGCAAAGTAAACTGGCCATTGCATCTGCTCCCCCGGCCCTGGACTCCAAAAAAGCCCCGCCGTAGCGGGGCAAGTCGTTGACAACGCGGATCGCACGGGAGGAACACCCATGCTTTCCTGCTAATATAACGAAAGAGGGCCCGGCTAGGTTCCGCTACAGTGTCGTATTGACGATAATTTACTGGTCGCACCAAGCGTTCCGCTGCCCTGAAACGAGCCTTTTAAATTTTAGCTATCGCTAACGAACAAATCCGCATCGGGCTGGTTCTCCTTTCAGGAGGAAACAGTCATGAAGAGCATGAACAATCGCCAGGTTCGCATTCCGGGTCCCCGGGAGCTTGATATTGCAGAACATTGCCGCAAGTTCGGGATCAGTCCGGCCGAAGAAAAGAAGCTGAAGAAACTTCTCGGGTCTCGGGCACCTCTGCATGAAATCCAGGCCAACGCTCCGCCGCGACAGCCGAGGTGGCGTTGACAGAGGATGCGTCTGTTTCACGCTCCGTTACGGCCATGACTCAAAGATTGAGCGGCGCCAGACGATGCCGCGAAGGCGAGGGACCGGATCTTGCTGCCGGGCGTCCTGATCGCCGATCCTGTTGATCAGGGAGGGCCGATTGTGGTGCTTACCCGTGAAAATCCGCTGAAAGCCCCGCTTCGCCGGGGTTTTTTGATGGGGTGCCGAGGCGCTTTGGTTTTTCGCAGGCGCCGAAGCATGCCAGTCTAACGATTGAAGCGGATCGAAGCAATTTTCGCTTGTTACTTGGCCCGACGGGGCGAGCGCGCCGGCTGATCTGCGGCGCCTGAATTGGCGGAACTTCCGACAAATAGTGACGTTGTGGCCGACGGACCGCGTAGCAGGTCTCGTCTCCTGTACCAACTGCTACCCCTGCAGTCGCTGCGCGGTCCACTGCACATCCGGGATGGCCGGAGCGCTTCTCTGCCCGGCCCGCACAGCCCGAAGCGCGAGCCGATCAATGGGCAAGTTGGCGCGACAGCATGAGGATGTAATCATCAGCGATATCGGCGACCACCATCGCGGCTTCGGCTGGCGGATAGCCCTTGCCGATGGCCTCGCTGAGGATTTTCATCACGAGCGGTTCGAGTGCTTCCCGGCAGTCGGCGAGAGTTTCGACATGCGGGCATTTCGGACGAAATTGCAGGACGTTGTTCATGGCGTACCCTCCATATGATCGAGTTCGGCCCTCTATGGAAGCCGGCCTCTCGATGAAAGGCGGGCCACGGTTCCGGCGAGCTGTCCCGAAACCAAATGAGTCATCGTGAAAATACGATGGCATAGGGCGGGAGGTATTCAAGGTGATGCTGATATTAAGGTAAGCCAGTAGGGTTAATTCGTCCACTGAGGGTTGATCGGTCCTCAACGGGCGCGTCCGTCAATAGCGCAACACCTTGTTTACATGTCGCTTTTCGGGACAAAAAGACGGGGCGTTTTTTCAGATTTCCAGAAAAATGCCAGCATTCGCCATGCGGGCGTCAGGCTTGACATCGCGAGCCGGAGGATTTGTCCCGGGGCTGGACACCACATCGGAAAAGCCCACTTTCGCGGGCTTCGCCTTTCCAATCTCAAATTCGAAATGCGCGCTCGTCTCAGGCTGCGCTGAACGGCACGGCGACGACGGTCTTGCTGCCAGGCGCGGCCGTTCAGGCCGCGGCAAACGGCACGGCGACGAAGGTTTTACTGCCAGACGCGGCCGTTCAGGCGGCGGCAAATGGCACAGCGACGAAGGTTTTACTGCCATCGCGTTCGACGAGCAGCAGCACCGATTTGCGGCCGGATTTGCCGGCCTCGGCAATCGCGGTCTTGACGTCGCGGCTGTTGTGGACCGGTCGGTCGTTGACCGAGACGATCACATCGCCCGCCTGGATGCCGGCGGCAGCGGCCGACTTGTCGGGATCGACGCTGGCGACCACCGCGCCGCTGACGGCGCGCGGCAGGTTGAGCTGCTGGCGCATATCGGGCGTCAGCTCGGCAAGGCCGATGCCGAGGCTCGGCTGGCCGCTGCTCTCGCCCTTGCTATCCGGGCTTTCGGCGGCGGCCTGTTTCTGGCCGTCCTCGTTGCCGCCGACGGTGACGTTGAGGTCGATCGCCTTGCCGTCGCGCCAGATGCCGAGGGATTTCTTGGCGCCCGGCGAAAGATCGGCGACCAGCCGCGACAGGTCCTTCGGCGTCTTGACAGTCTGGCCGCCGACCGATGTGACGATATCGCCCGGCTTCACGCCGGCATGGGCGGCCGGCGTATCGGCGGTCACGGCGGCAACCAGTGCGCCTGACTTGTCGAGGCCGACGGCATCGGCGACATCTTTCGTCACCGGCTGGATCTGCACGCCGAGATAGCCGTGATCGATCGAGCCGTCCTTCTGCAGCTTGGCGACGATCGCCTTGGCCTCATCGGACGGAATGGCGAAACCGACACCGACGCTGCCGCCGTTCGGCGAATAGATCGCGGTGTTGATGCCGACGACATTGCCGCTGCGGTCGACCAGCGGCCCGCCGGAGTTGCCGTGGTTGATCGGCGCGTCGATCTGGATGAAATCATCATACGGCCCGCTGTGCAGGTCGCGGCCGCGCGCCGAAACGATGCCCGCCGTTACCGTGGTGCCGATGCCGAACGGGTTGCCGATCGCCAGAATCTGGTCGCCGAGCTTCAATTTGTCGGAATCGCCCCAGGCAATGGTCTGCAGCGGCTTTCCCGCCTCGATCTTGACGACGGCGACATCGGATTTCGGGTCGGTGCCGATCAGCTTCGCCGGCAGTTCGGTACCGTCATCGAGCGTCACCTTGATGTCGACGGCATTGTCGATGACGTGATTGTTGGTGACGATCACCCCGTCCGGGCTGATGATGAAGCCGGAGCCGAGCGCCATGGCCTGCTGCGAAGGCCGGTTTTTCGGCGCCTGGCGCGGCAGCGGGATGCCCTGATCCTCGAAAAACTGGCGGAACTGCTCGTCCATCGGCGAATCCTGCTCGTCGGCGCTGACATCGGTCGCCTTCACAGTCGTGGTGATGGTAACGACGGCGGGCTTGTCGGCGTCGACGATCGACGCGAAGGAACCGCTGGCTGCGAGAACGCCGCCGGCATCGGCCGGTGCGGCAGAGGCGTTCGACGCGTTGATGGTCAACGGCAGGCATGCGGCGCCGGCGAGGATGGCAGCCCCGACCAGGGCTGCGGCGCGATGTTTGCGGAGGATGTGTGACATGGTGATGGTCCTTGGAAGGGTGGCCCTTGCGAGAGCATTGACTTTGGATGGCGTCGGGCTTCCCCCTGGACCTGGCGTCGGATGGCGTTGGGCGCCAATTGCTCTCATCGCGGCGCAGCCGTTGGGGGGCGACCGGGCGAAAAAGAAGAATTCGCGCTCGGGATTCATATGATCGCCGCCAGCGGATTTACAAATTAAATATTGATCATGTTGATATTGCCGATTTGTAAGACATTACTGGAAGTTAATCTTTGTGCCGAGGGATTTTCGGACCAGCGCCCACGCTTTGGAAATTCCACGCCGACTTTGTTCCGCCTCGCGTCCGCCGCGGCGGTTTCACTTGAAATCTAATGGACTTATTCCCGCAGCCGGTGATCCGGTGCGACGCGCACGCCCGTACATTCCCGCCAGACGATCCAGCGGCTCTGTCTGCAGTTTTATCCCTGGATTCTGTTGCTAATTTAAAACGTTAGTAGACTCTAAATTATTTATTCTTCAGAAAGCAAAGGCCGCGAATCGAGGGTTGGTGAGTCTCGCGGGCAGCATTTGAGGGACAATGAACAAGGCAGTGGGGCCGGGGACGGCCAGGCGCGGCGCGCAAGTGAAGTTGATCGATGTGGCGAAGAAGGTGGGCGTCAGCCCCATCACCATTTCGCGCGCGCTTCGCAATCCCGCAATCGTCTCGGAAGATCTGCGCGAGGTGATCCTGCGCACGGTCGCCGAAATGGGCTATATGCCCAATCTTGCCGCCCGGGCGCTCGCCGGCCGCCACAACGGTGTCGTCGGCGTCATCACGCCCGCCTTGCACCAATACGGCTTCACCGACCTGATGGTCGGGATCGAGGATCGCTTCCGCGACACCGAACTCACCGTGCAATATTCCAATACGCTGCGCCATGCCGAGGGCGAGGCGGGGCTGCTGAAATCCTTCCTGACGCAGAAGCCGGCCGGCGTGATCATCGCCGGCGCCGAATCCTATCGTGATCTTCTGCCGCTGATCGAAAGTGCCGCCTGTCCCATCGCCCATGTTGCCGATCTCAGCCAGGAGCCGCAAAGGCTGGTCGTCGGCCTCGACCATTATTCGGCAGGCACCGGCCCCACCCGCTTCCTGTTGTCGAGGGGCTATCGCAGGATCGCTTTCATGGGCCGCGGCGCCGATGTTCGCTCGCGCCGCCGTATCGAAGGTTATGAGGCGGTAATGCGGGAAGCCGGATATTTCGACCCCGATCTCATCATCGGCGGCGATTCGGCCAGCCGCACCGGCCTCGGCCGGGAACTGTTTTCCCACCTGTTGCAGCGCGTTCCCGATGTCGATGCCGTCTTTGCCCAGAGCGACGAGATGGCGCTCGGCGTCCTGATCGAATGCAAGGAGCGCGGCATCCGCGTGCCGGAAGACGTCGGCATCTGCGGTTTCAACGACCTGGAATTCTCGGCCTTTACCGAGCCGTCGCTGACGACGGTGCACATTCCCCGCTACGAGATCGGCTACCGCGTCGCCGACATGCTGCTGCGCGCCGTCCGCGACGAGCCGCCCCACGAAGGCAAGGCCGACTTGGGCTTTACCATTATTCCGCGCGGTTCGACGCGGTAATTTGGTACGCACCGCGACAACAGACGTGGAGCCGAGCCTTGCGGAGGCCTGGACTGGGCATGGTCAGAATTATTCCGTATAAGGATCGGATGGCAACCACTGTGCTGAAAAATGGATAAAGCGGGCCTGTCTTTTGACAGAATGCGCACCTTTGTTCGTGTCGCCGAGCGGGGCAATCTGTCGATGGTCGCAAGGGAGCTGGGTGTCGGCCAATCCACCGTCACGCGGCACCTCAATGAACTTGAGGAGGCTGTCGGCGTGCCGCTTCTCAGCCGCACCACGCGCCGCGTCACCCTTACTGACGAAGGCAGTCGCTATTATACCAACTGCCTTCAGATATTGCGCCTGGTCGAACAGGCAGCTGAAGAAGCCAGAGATGCCCGCCAGGCCCCCGCCGGCGCAGTTCGGCTTTCCTGTACGGCAGCGCTCGGCGTCATGCATGTCACGCGGATGATCTTCGACTTTCAGGACAGGCATCCGGATATCCGCGTCGATCTCAACCTGACGGACGAGCGTATCGACCTGGTGCGCGAAGGCGTTGACGTGGCGCTCCGTCTTGGACCTCTCGCCGACAGCGCAATGAAACTTCATGCGCTCGGAGAGAGCCAGCGGCTGCTGGTCGGTGCTCCGGCGTATTTGTCTGTTCGCGGACGGCCGCAGCGCCCGGCCGATCTGTCACGCTACGAAACCGTCGTGATGTCCAACGTGGCGGGCAGCAATCAGATCCTTCTCTCCTCGCCCGATGGCACCAGCCTGATGGTTCCCGTCAGCGGTCGTCTGCGCGTCGATCACGGGCTTGCGGCGCGCGAAGCCCTTGCCGCCGGACGCGGCATTGGTCCTACCCATCTCTGGCTGATCCACGATCTTCTGGACGACGGCCGGCTCGAGGTCGTGCTTGGCGACTATCGGCCTTCGCCGGTTCCGGTGAGCTTGCTGATCGTTCCGGAGCGTGCAGCCATTGCCCGCGTTCGGCTGCTCGTCGACTTTCTTGCCGCCGAGATTTCCAAACTACCGGGAATCCGGCAATCGTAAGTCTTCGTTTTCAAGCACGCCGTTGTCAAAATCGCTGCCGCGAGGCGAGCTAGGCGTCAACCTCCGAAGGACCGCTTGTCGCCGCGCCACCCCGTCGTCCGCAGAAACTGCTCCCAGTCATGCGTCTCGGGATTCAGGCGACGGCTCCATTCGAGATCGTGCTCCTTACCGAAATAGCCATACTCGACAGCATATTCGACCATCCCGAGAATCTCTCGAACAAGAAATTCGTTGGCGGCAAACTCGGGAAAATAGTGCAGCAGGCCGTCTCTGGTGAAAGCATTTCGATACTCGGCCTTGAGGCCTGTCACGCGTTGAAAGGTTTCGACCATTTCCCGCGGAGAAATGATATCGCCGACGATCGGCAGCGTCTTGCCGTTGTAGCGCTCAGGGTTCGAGAAGATCTCGAGGACAACAGGCCCGGTTGCCGTCAGCGGATCGACGAAGGGTGCTGCGAAATCTTCCGGAAGATAAATCGGCAAGAGCAGGGAGTCGCCTTCCATGCGCGGCGCATAATACTCGAGAAGATTGGTGTAGAAGAATGCCAGCATGATGAAGGAATGAGAGATCGGCAGGCCGCGGATATAATCTGCAACGCGCGCCTTGTCGGTGAAGTGCGGTGCATACTTCGTCCCACCGGCGATCTTGTCGACATTCTCGAGCGTGCTGAAAACAATGTGCCCGATGCCGGCCTCCACGGCCGCATCCGCCAACTGCCGGCCGAGAGGAGCCTCGCTCGTCTCCGGCGGGGCGATCGGAGGCGTCATCAGAAATGCGCCATCTGCGCCCTTGAATGCAGCAACGAGTTCCTTCTGAAGGCCGAGTTCGAGAGGCACGGTGGCGATTTCGGCGCCGAGTTGCTCGAGACGTAAAGCTTCGGGCGAATCCTTTCTCCGAGTGAAAGCACGGACGCGGAAACGTTGGCTCTCAAGAAGTGTCGCAACGACGCTGCGCCCTTGTTTGCTCGTTGCCCCCATTACCGCGATCAGTGGCTTACTGTCTGTAGACATAGCTTCATCCTTTTCCCTGTCATTCGCCGCCAGATCGGCGGCGTCCTTGCAAGGCAGGGCGGTCGGTCCGTGCCGAACGCCTACCTTTGACGTGGTACTTTATCGAAGCAGGTTCTTTTGATGTAGATCGCTGAAATGCATAATATAATGCCATTTTATGGATAAGTGGCGCCGGCCAGCGCCGAGACAAGTCCATGCCGCGCTACGATATCGGCTACCGCGTCGCCGACATGCTGCTGCGGGACGTCCGCGACGAGCCGGCTGAGGAAGACAAGGTCACTTGGGCTTTATCATTATTCCGCGGGGTTCGACGCGGTAAGTCGATAGGGTCTGCAGAGCCAGAAGCCGCCCCTCACCCTAACCCTCTCCCGTTCTGACGGGGAGAGGGGACGTGCCCTGCGGAGAGGTTGCTACATGGTCCCTTCGCCCCGTTTACGGGGGCCCGAAGGACGCGTCGAGACCGTGGCTCGACCCCGGTCGGTGCCGGCAGGCGGATGAGGGGTAGCCCCCTCGAACCCTATCAAATATCGCTGGCAGCGCTCGACCAGAGGTCGGCCGCTTCCGCTGCCGTCATGCGCCGTACCTCAGCCTCATGGCTGCGGCTGGCGAAGAGTTCGCTGGCCATGATCTGTTCGGCGAGATCGGCCGGCAGCGAGAGGATGACGCGGCCTTCGCCATTGTGCAGGCCGCCGAGTTCGGTGCGTTTGCCGGTCACCATGCCGCCGGCGACCGTGTTGTTGGTCTCCGGATCGATCAGGATGAAGGAGCCGGACTGCCGGTTCTGCTCATAGGGGTCGAAGATCGCCGCTTCGTCGAAGACGAGCCGGACTTTGCCGATGGCGTTCATGTAGAGCCGCTGGGCGGCGTTCCATGTGCCGGTCTTGAGTTCCAACTGGCTGAGCGGCTGCACCTGGACGCGCTGGCGGCGCGAACCGCTCTTCAGCCAGTAGCGCTTGCCGGGCTCGATGCCCTCGGGCTGGAGTGCGACGATCTGCGCGTCGAAGGCAAGGCCGACCTGCGGCTGGGCATCGATCGAGACGATCATGTCGCCGCGCGCCACATCGACCTGGCGGTCGAGCACCAGCGTTATGGCGTCGCCGGCAACCGCGGCATTGCGCACGAGATCGAAGGTGACGATCTTGGAGACATTGGCAACCATGCCCGACGGCAGGATCATGACGCTGTCGCCTGGTTTGACCGAGCCGCCGGCAACCGTGCCCTGGTAGCCGCGGAAGCTTTCGCCCGGACGCGACACGCGCTGGACCGACAGGCGGAAGCCGACCGTCTGCGACGATCGCACGGTGGCAAGCTCCAGCGTCTCGACCAGCGTCGGGCCGCTGTACCAGGGCATGGCGGCCTGGCCGGAATAGACGACGTTTTCGCCCTTCAGCGCCGACATCGGGATGGCGGTGATCTGCTTGACGCCGAGCGAAAGCGCAAATTCCCGGAACTCATGGCTGATCTTGTCGAAGCCGGCGCGATCGTAGCCCGTCAGGTCGATCTTGTTGACGGCGAGCACGAACTGCTTGATCCCGAGCAGCGAAGCGATCGTCGCGTGGCGACGCGTCTGCTCGAGAATGCCGAAGCGCGCATCGACCAGCAGGATGGCGAGATCGGCGGTCGAGGCGCCGGTCGCCATGTTGCGGGTATATTGCTCGTGGCCGGGCGTGTCAGCGACGATGAAGGAGCGCTTGTCGGTCGAGAAATAGCGATAGGCGACATCGATGGTGATGCCCTGTTCGCGCTCGGCCTGAAGGCCATCGAGCAGCAGCGCGAAGTCGGGCAGGCCGAGATCGTTCTGCTTGCCGGTGGAATCGCGCTGCAGCGTGGCGGCCTGGTCCTCCTTGACCGCCTTGGTGTCCCAAAGCAGGCGGCCGATCAGCGTCGACTTGCCGTCATCGACGCTGCCGCAGGTGATGAGCCGTAGCGGGCGCGAGTCGCGCTGGGCCTTCTGCGGCTCGGCGGCGGGCAGGCTGACGGCGGTTGCGGCCGAGACGGCGGTTTGCACTACGGTCATCTCAGAAATATCCTTCACGCTTCTTCTTTTCCATGGAGCCGGACTGGTCGCGGTCGATGGCGCGGCCCTGGCGTTCGGACACCGTTGCGATTTCGAGTTCGGCGATCACCTCTTCGAGGGTGGTGGCCTCAGAGCGGATGGCGCCGGTCAGCGGGAAGTCGCCGAGCGTGCGGAAGCGGATCATGCCTTCCTGACGCACTTCGCCGGGCAGCAGTTCCAAGCGCGGATCCTCGGCGAGGATCATCATGCCGTCGCGTTCGACGAACGGCCGCTTCTTGGCGTAATAGAGCGGCACCAGCGGAATGTCCTCGGCCTGGATGTAACGCCAGATATCGACTTCGGTCCAGTTCGAGAGCGGGAAGGCGCGTACGCTCTCGCCCTTGCGGATCATGCCGTTATAGACGTTCCAGAGTTCCGGCCGCTGGTTGCGCGGGTCCCAGCGATGATCGGGGGTGCGGAAGGAATAGATGCGCTCCTTGGCGCGGCTGGCTTCCTCGTCGCGGCGCGCGCCGCCGAAAGCGGCGTCGAACTGGCCGGCATCGAGCGCCTGGCGCAGGCCCTCGGTCTTCATGATGTCGGTGAAGGCGGCCGAACCATGGGTGAAGGGCGTGATGTTTTCGGCTGCACCGCGCGGATTGATATGCTCGATCAGGTCGAGATCGTACTTCTTCGCGGTCGCGTCGCGGAAGGCGATCATCTCGCGGAACTTCCAGCCGGTGTTCACATGCAGGAGCGGAAAGGGCACGCGGCCGGGATAGAAGGCCTTGCGCGCCAGGTGCAGCAGCACCGAGGAATCCTTGCCGATCGAATAGAGCATGACGGGACGCTCGAATTCGGCGGCAACCTCGCGGAAGATATGGATGGATTCGTTTTCCAGCGCCTTCAGATGCGGGTCGAGCGGCGCCTTGGCGCTCTGTGGATTGCTGAGTTCCGTATCCGGACGGCTATCGGGCATGTCTTACTCCAGACTGTCGGTCGTTTGCGGCGGCCCGCAAACAATTCCTTGATGTTGGCTTTCCCAAGGCAGCGGCGGTCGCCGCGCCTTGAATTGGGATAGCCGTGAAGTTGATTATACCGCGGCGACCGCCGCTGCCTCTTCGGCGACATGCAGGCCGCATTCGCGCGTCTCATCCTGCTCCCACCACCAGCGGCCGGCGCGTTCCGGCTCGCCGGGCTTGATCGCCCGGGTGCAGGGCTCGCAGCCGATCGAGGGATAGCCGCGGGCATGCAGCGGATTGACCGGCACGCCGTTTGCGGAAACGAAGGCCTTGATCGCCTCGAGATCCCAATCGGCGAGCGGATTGACCTTCAAGAGGTGGCGTTCGGCGTCATATTCGGCAAAGGGTGTCTCGGCGCGGTTGGCCGATTGGCCGCGGCGCAGGCCGGTGATCCAGATCGCAGCGCCCTCAAGTGCACGCGCAAGCGGCTTCAGCTTGCGCACGCCACAACAGGCATGCCGGGCTTCGACGCTCTCGTAGAAACCATTGAGGCCGTATTGCGCCGCATAGGCGTCGATATCGGCCTTTTCAGGCTCGTAGCGCTGGATCTTGATGTCGTACTGGCTTTCGGTCTCTTCGATCAGCGCCAGCGTCTCGGCAAACAGCCGACCGGTCTGCAGCGTCGCAACATCGATCGGCAGGCGATGCGTGCCGATCTCGGCGGTAATCACCTGGTCTTCGATGCCGAGCGAAGTGGTGAACACCACGCGACCGCCAAGACCTGCGACCAGCGACAGACGCCCGGCCAGGTCGAGACCGGCCAGCCTGTCGTTCAGCGCCTCGGCTTCGGCAATCGGCCCTTTTTCCGCAATCGACTTGATAACAGTCATGAGAATCCTGTCCTTTGTTGACCGGAGTATCGCAGTTCGATCCTGGATCGGACAGAAAAAGGGATTTCGAAAGCTGCGGGCGGAGGAGCAAATATCTCTCCGAAGCTGCCGCAATGCAAAAAAACAGCCGCCCGAAGATAAAAATCCCCGCGAACAGCTGGTATGTCTATAAAAATAGTAGAGTTACACGCGGCCTGTCAATCCGAAATCTGAAGTGATGCCGAAAAAGGTGCAGAAAGGGCGGTTTAAGCGTAGATTGTGACAGCTTGGCCGAGAGGGAAAAACAAGGCCGAAAACGCTTAGTCCTCAAGGCTTTCTCCGGTGCGTTCAAATTCCGTTCATGCTGGTTGTGCCATAGAGGCGAAAGTACTTCCGTAGCGGCGCGGAAATTCGCGCCGCCTGTGTGTCGATGGTCTGAGATGATTACGCAAAAGGCGAAATATGCGCTGCGGGCGCTGACGGTCCTGGCGGATGCCGATGCCGACGAACCGGTGATGATTTCCGACATCGCGGCGCAGCAGAAGATCCCGAAAAAGTTCCTCGAACAGATCCTGCTCGACCTCAAACATCACGGCATCGTCGTCAGCCGCCGCGGCAAGCAGGGCGGCTATCTGCTGCTGAAGCCCGCCCATACCATCACCTTCGGTGAAATCCTGCGCATTATCGACGGCCCGATCGCCCCGCTGCCCTGCCTGTCGATCACCGCCTACCGCCGATGCGACGATTGCGACGGCGAACAAAACTGCCAGATCCGCCACGTCTTCGCCAAGGTGGCCGACGCCACCCGCAAGGTGCTGTTCTCCACAACCATCGCCGATGCCGTCGGCCCGAGGCACGGCGCCGAAGTCACCCGGCTGCTGGCCTGATCAGTTCTCAACCGTTTCCCTGGCACGCCGGGCCCTGATCGCCGCGGCGATGAAGACGCGTGACAGGCCGTGATAGAGCGGTTCGCGTGAGAGGATGCGCGAGGTGATGTAGCCGATCATCGAGACTGCCATGATCGGGATGACGGCCTGGTGATCGCCGGTCATTTCGAGGATGATGACGAAGGCCGTCATCGGCGCCTGCACCACACCGGAGAAATATCCAGCCATGCCGAGAATGGCTGCAAGCGCGATACTGCTGCCGAGGAGCGAACCGACGGTACTGCCGAAGCCGGCGCCGACGGCAAGCGAAGGCGCGAAGATGCCGCCCGGAATTCCCGAGATCATCGACAGGAAGCCGGCAAGGAGCTTTTCGAGGAAGAACAGCAGGGGCAGGGGATTGCCCTCGACGGCGGCTTTCGCCTGGTCGTAGCCCGTTCCAAAGGTCGTGCCGTCAGACAGGATGCCGATCACCGCGACGGCGAGGCCGCAGACTGTTGCCAGCATCACCATCCGCCGCAGCGGCTGCGGATGCGCCCATCGGCGGACATGCTGCCCGAGATGGAGCGCGAGCCCGCTGAAAACAGCACCCAATGCGCCGCCGCCGATGCCGCAGACGAGCACCAGTTCCCAGTCGCGCACGGAGGCAGGGGCGACCGCAGCGGAGCCGAAATAGCTGTAGCTGCCGGCAAGCCCGAGGGCGGCAAGGCCGGAAAGGATGACGGCGGTCAGCACCAGGCCGTTGGCGCGCGACTCATAGGTCCGGCTCATTTCCTCGATCGCAAAGACGACACCGGCGAGCGGCGTGTTGAAGGCGGCGGCGATGCCGGCCGCCGAGCCGGCGAGGATCAGCCCGCGCGCCTGCGCCATGCCGCCGAAGCGGGCGACGGCCAGCATGATCGAGGCGCCGACCTGCACCGTCGGGCCTTCGCGGCCGATCGATGCGCCACTCGCCAGCCCCAGCACGGTCAGCACGATCTTGCCGACGACCAGCCGCAGCGACAGCAGGCGCGCCCGGTCGTCCGGATCGCGCAGATGCCGCGCGGCGATCGCCTGCGGAATGCCGCTGCCCTGCGCATTCGGGAAAAACGTCGCGGCGAGATAGGCCGACAGCATGAAGCCGAGCGGCGTGATAATGAGCGGCAGCAGAAAGCTCCATTGCCCCGAAGCGGTCACGCCGGCGAAGGCGTGTTGCGCGAGATCCGCAAGCCGGGCGAAGCCGACGCTGATGACGCCGATCGCCAAGGCGCCGAACCAGAAGATCAGCCGCGGACGCCACACCGAAAAGGAGCCCCACAGGACACGGGATCTGCGAAGAAGTCTGGACTTACGATACAACACTGGCATGCCGAGGAATATTGGATATGACCTCTTAAACCGGTTTGCCGGGAGGCGACCACCTCTTTCTTCAAGATTTGGTGAAATAGCTTTTCTTCGCTCGGCGATGCTCCACCTGCCTGTCCATACGGGTAGGGAGAACATCATGTTGCCAATTTCAATACAGCGCGTCGTGGCCGCGGCCATGCTTTCGATGTCTTTCGCCACCGGCGCAATTGCCCATCACGGCTGGTCATGGGCCGAGGCGGACCAAATCGAGCTGCGCGGCACCATCGAGAAAATATCCATGGGCGGGCCGCATCCGACGCTCGATGTCGCCACCGCCGATGACGGCCTGTGGCGCGTCGAACTCGGCAATCCGCGCCAGACGGAACGCTCCGGCTTCGTCGAGGGCGTCGCCAAGCCCGGTGACCAGGTGGTCGCACTCGGCAACCGTTCGCAGGATCCGAAGGAAAAGCGGATGAAGGCGGTGCGCATCACCATCGGCGAGAAGCGCTACGATATCTATCCCGACCGCATCCGGACGAACTGACCAAGGCGAACCGAGCTGTGATCGACATTCTCGAATGGCTGTCGGCCACGACACCCGCGGTCGCGCTGCGGCGCTCCGGAACGCTCTATATGTTCGTCAATGCCGCCCATATCCTGGCGATCGGCCTGCTTGTCGGCGCCATCCTGCCGCTCGATCTGAGGCTCGCCGGCTTCTTCCGCAAGGTGCCGGTCGACATCGTCGCGCCCTTTCTCTCCCGTTCCGCAGGCGTCGGCCTCGTTCTGGCGATCGCGACCGGCTTCTGCCTCTTCAGCGTGCGGGCGGTCGAATATGCCGAAAATCCTGCCTTCCTCGCCAAGCTCGGGCTGATTGCCTTCGGTCTACTCAACCTCCTGACGGTTCATGTCGGGCGAGGGTGGAAAACGCTTATTGCCACCGGTGTCATCCGACCCAGCCTGCGCGTGTCCGCAGCCCTGTCGGTTGCGATCTGGATCGGCGCGGTATTGGCCGGGCGGTGGATCGGATTCCTCTGATGTGCTGCCATTCTCGATACGACACAAAGATCCGTCCTATCGCAATCGCAACGCACGCTGCCGCGACAGGAAGGCTACCACTGACTATCGATCGCTAACCGCCGCCCTTGGATTAACCCACGGTTCCTGGTTCGAGCGCGCCAGCGGCTGTTTGCCGAGGATATGGTCGGCGGCCTTTTCGCCGGTCATGATCGAGGGGCCGTTCAGGTTGCCGTAGGTGACGTGCGGGAAGATCGAGCTGTCGGCGACGCGAAGGCCATCGACGCCGATCACCCGCGTCTGCGGGTCGACCACCGCCATCGGATCGTCCTTGGCGCCCATCTTGCAGGTGCCGCAAGGGTGATAGGCGCTTTCCAGGTGTTCGCGCAGGAAGGCGTCGATCTCATCGTCGCTCTGCACGCCTTCTCCGGGCTGGATCTCCGCGCCGCGATAGTCGTCGAAGGCGCTCTGCCCGAAGAGTTCGCGGGTCAGCCGCACGCAGTGGCGGAATTTCTCCCAGTCCTCGGCATGGCTCATATAGTTGAAGCGCAGCACCGGATCGGCCTTCGGATCGGAAGAGCGCAACGTCACGCTGCCGCGCGATTTCGACAGGTTGTAGCCGACATGCACCTGGAAGCCGTGGCTTTTCGCCGCCGCCTTGCCGTCGTAGCTGATCGCCACGGGGAGGAAATGATACTGGATATCGGGCTGCTTCAGCCCCGGTGCGGAGCGCAGGAAGGCGCAGGCCTCGAACTGGTTGGAGGCGCCGAGTCCGCCTTTGGAAAGCAGCCATTGCGCGCCCGCCACGCCCTGCCAGAACCATGGCAGCCAGGAATAGAGCGACACCGGCTTGGTGCTCACCTGCTGGAAGTAAAATTCCATGTGGTCCTGCAGATTGGCGCCGACACCCGGCCGGTCGGCCTTTACCTCGATGCCCATTTCCTTCAGGTGCTCACCCGGTCCGATGCCCGACAGCATCAAAAGCTTCGGCGAATTGAAGGAGGAGGCCGAGACGATCACCTCGCGGTTGGCCCTCACCACTTCTACCTTGCCGTTGCGTTCAATCTCGACGCCGGTGGCACGGCCGTCCTCGATCACGATCTTGCGGGCGAAGGCGTAGACGATCCCGACATTTTTCCGCTTCAGCGCCGGTTTCAGATAGGCATTGGCGGTAGACCAGCGGCGGCCGGCAAAGATGGTCTGCTCCATCAGACCGAAGCCTTCCTGCTTGCTGCCGTTATAATCCTCGGTCGTCTCGAAGCCCGCCTGTTTGCCGGCCTCGATGAAGGCACGGAACAGCGGGTTGGTGAAACCGCCGCGCTGGACATGCAGCGGCCCGTCGGTGCCGCGCCAGCCGTCCTCGCCGCCATGCGAATGCTCCATCCGCTTGAAATAGGGAAGCACGTCGGCATAGGCCCAGCCGCTGGCGCCAAGCTCTTCCCAGCGGTTGAAATCCTCGGCATGGCCGCGCACATAGACCATGCCGTTGATCGAGGAGGAGCCGCCGATCACCTTGCCGCGCGGCGCGGTGATGCGCCGGTTGTTGAGGTTCGGTTCCGGCTCGGACAGATAACCCCAGTTGTAGCGCTTCATGCTCATCGGCCAGGCAAGCGCCGCCGGCATCTGGATGAACGGCCCGAAATCGCTGCCGCCCGCCTCGATGACGAGCACGCTGTTCTGGCCGCCCTCGGAGAGGCGGTAGGCCAGCGCCGAGCCGGCGGAGCCCGAGCCGATGATGACGAAATCTGCTTGTTGCATCTTCTTGTCTTTCTCGAGCTGCCGTTATCCGGCTGCTTCCTGTTTTCCCAGAGCCTGCCCCTCATCCGCCTGCCGGCACCTTCTCCCCGCCTGCGGGGAGAAGGGGATATGCCGCACCGGCTTCGTCAATCCTCGACGTTGCGTTTGGCACGTCCCCTCTCCCCGCCTGCGGGGAGAGGGTTAGGGTGAGGGGCAAAGGCAGGCACAAATATTTCTCAATAAGGCGCCGCCACCGGCCCCATGCCGACGTAAACCGTCTTCAGTTCGGAATAATGCTCGAGCGCCGCCAGCGAATTCTCCCGGCCGAAGCCCGATTGTTTCGAGCCGCCGAAGGGGATTTCCACCGGGCAGAGATTATAGGTGTTGATCCACAGCGTGCCCGCTTCCAGCCGGTCGACGACGCGGTGGGCGCGGGTGAGGTCGGCGGTAAAGACACCGCCGGAGAGGCCGAATTCGCTGGCATTGGCGCGTGCGATCACCTCGTCCTCATCGTCGAAATCGAGCACCGACATCACAGGCCCGAAGATCTCCTCGCGGGCAATGGTCATCTCGTCGGTGACGTCGGCAAACACCGTCGGCTGCACATAATAACCTTCGCCCGCGACGTTGTTCGGAATGCCGCCGCCGGCAACAAGCGTTGCGCCTTCGGACTTGCCCTTCTCGATATAGGCGATCACCTTCTCGCGCTGCGCCCAGGAAACCATCGGGCCGATCTGCGTCGCCTCATCCATCGGATCACCGATCAACATCGCCTCGGTGCGCGCCTTCAGCCGCTTCAGGAATTCGGTCTTGATGCCCTTCTGCACGAAGACCCGGGTGCCGTTCGAGCAGACCTGGCCGGTGGAATAGAAGTTGCCGAGCATCGCCCCGCCGACCGCCGAATCGAGATCGGCATCGTCGAAGACGATGAGCGGTGACTTGCCGCCGAGTTCCATCGTCACGTGCTTGAGGTTGCCGGCCGCCGCCGCCGCGACCCTGCGGCCGGTGGGCACCGAGCCGGTCAGCGACACCTTGGCGACATCGGCATGGTTGACGAGCAGCGGCCCGGTGTCGCGGTCGCCCTGGATGACGTTGAAGAGCCCCTTCGGCAGCCCGGCCTCATGCAGGATCTCGGCGATCTTCAAGGCGCCGAGCGGCGTGTTTTCCGAGGGCTTGAACACCATGGCATTGCCGCAGACGAGCGCCGGGGCCGCTTTCCAGCAGGCGATCTGCTGCGGATAGTTCCAGGCGCCGATGCCGACGCAGACGCCGAGTGGAACGCGCTTGGTATAGGCGAAATCCTGGCCGAGCGGGATATGGGCGCCGTTGAGGCCGGCGGGTGCAACGCCGCCGAAGAATTCGAAGGCATCCGCGCCCGAGGTCGGGTCGGCGACGATGGTCTCCTGGATCGGCTTGCCGGTATCCAACGTTTCCAGTTCTGAGAGCGACCGGTTGCGCTCGCGCATGATCTCGGCGGCGCGTTTGAGGATGCGCCCACGCACCATCGGGCTCATCGCCGCCCATTCCGGCTGGGCGCGTTTGGCGGCGGCAATCGCCTTTTCGACGATGGCAGGCGTTGCCGCATGCAGCCGGGCGATCACCTCGCCGGTGGCCGGATAGAGGCTCTCGATGACGGTGCCATCGGTATCCTCGACATATTCGCCGTCGATGAAGTGCGAGGCTTTCGGCTGGGCTTTCATGTCATTTGTCCTTGGGGGAGGTGGTGGATAGAAGCGCGTTCAGATAATCCTCGGTCAGCGCGATCGAAGCTTCGATGCCGATCGGCGCCGATTTCAGACTTTGCCTGATATAGAGCCCGTCGATCATCGCCGCTGCGCCTTCGGCGATGCGTTCTGCGGCCTCAGCGGGCAACAGCGCCTTGAGATCGGCGAGCAGGTTGGAGCGCAGCCGGCTGGCATAGATCACCAGGAAGCGCCGCGTCTCCTCCGAGCGTTGCGCTTCGGCGTAAAAGGCAAGCCAGGCGGCGATCGTCTCCGGCGCGAACTGGTCGGCGTGGAAATTGACGCGGATGATGGCCGAAAGCCGCTCGCGCGGCGTCCGGGCGACCGCCAGCGCCGCCACGGTATCGTGGCGCAACTGCCTGAGAAGCGAGCGGATCGTCTCGATCAGCAACTGTTCCTTGCTGCCGAAATAATGATGGGCAAGGGCTGGCGATACGCCGGCCTGGCGGGCGATGTCGGACATGGTGACGGCAAGCGAGCCGTGATCGCCGATCACTCGCAGCGCTGCATCGACCAGCGCCTTGCGGCGCACCGGCTCCATTCCAACTTTCGGCAAACCGCCAACCCCCAAAAAATTTCGGCCAGAGTATTTTTGATTGACTGATCAATCAACAAAAATCTTTCTGAATTTGGCGTGAACCCGATCTTTCCCCCCACAATTGCTGCAACATATTGCTTAAGCAACAGGAGGTGCGTCATGGCCGATGTCTTCAACGCAGAGCCCACAACATCCTCGTTGCAGTCGAAATGGATCTGGTTCGTCGGCCTCGGCGTGTTGCTGCTCGTCTGCGGTCTGATCGCGCTCGGCAATCTGATGCTCGCCACCGTCGTCTCGGTCTATTATGTCGGCATGCTCATGCTGTTTGGCGGGGTGGTCTATCTCGTCCACGCCTTCCAGGTGCGCGGCTGGGATCACGTGCTGTTCTGGGCGCTGAGCGGCCTGCTCTATGTGCTGGCCGGCATCTGCGCCTTCGTCAATCCCATCCTCACCTCGGCGGCGCTGACGCTGTTTCTTTCGCTGGCGCTAGTGATCGCCGGCGTCTTCCGCACCTGGGTCGGCATGCGCATGAAGCCCACCAAGGGCTGGCGATGGGTCGTCGCGAGCGGCGTCATCACCGCCTTGGCCGGTTTCGTCATCGCGCTCGGCTGGCCGGTCAACAGCCTGTGGATCCTCGGCCTGTTCCTGGCTGCCGACCTCATCATCCAGGGCTGGACGATGATCGCTTTCGGCCTCGGGATTCGCAGCGGACCTGGCAAAAGCGATACCCCTGCGCCGCTTTCCGATCGTTCTTTTTGACAAGGGGATGAGAGGGGATTAAACTTTAGGGGTATGTGCGATCGCCGCAAATGGTCATGCGTCCCCCAAAGGCAGGGTACTGCCTGAATAAAAAGGGAGGAAGTTCATGCCGATGGTCACCGTTTCCATCTCTCCGCAACAGGCAGCGGGCATCCGTGCCGCCGTCGATAATGGTGGTTATGCCTCGAGCAGCGAGGTCGTCCGCGAGGCCCTGCGCCTCTGGGATACCGCCCGCAAACTCAACGAATTCCGCGACGATGTCCTCGATGACGAGGGCGCTCCGTCCGGGGGCAGATGTGTCGCCGATATGTTCGCCGATCACGAGGCGGAGCGCCGCCGCACCGCCTGAGCAAGCGCCTGATTGTATTTGCAATCCGGATAAGCGCGGAACGCGTGGCGATGGCCCGCGTCTTTCACAAAACTTTCATATTGGCGAAAGGGTTCATTGATCCTTCCGGGGCATCTTCGTGACCAAAGAAGAACACGTCACAGTGGAGATCAGCATGTCCCTGGCTGCCACCGTCGAGCCCGGCGTCCTGCGCCGCTATTCACGCTGGCCAAGCTCGTGGTCGAAAACGCCTTTCAGCCGATCGTCGAGGCCGGCACCGGCACGGTGTTCGGTTATGAATCCCTGATGCGCGGCCAGGAGCGCATCGGCTACGACACCCCGGTCGACATTCTCGACGAGGCCCATCGGGCCGGCCAGCTGCTGCAGCTCGAACAGATGCTGGCAAGCCGTGCGCTCGCCAAATTCGCCACCCTGTCGAATTTCTCCACCTCGACGCTGTTCCTCAATCTCGATGTCCGGCTGATCCCGGATGGCGAACGCCTGGTCGAAAGCCTGCTGCAGCACACCTCAAGGAATTTATCTATCAGCCCTTCGGCCGCGATCTCCTGAAGAACAAGATGTATGAGCGCAGCATCTCGCATTTCGTCGAAATGGCACCGATCGTCGGCCTCGACAGCGATGCCGAGCATCTGATGGCGATCTTCGCCAACATGGAAGGCAGCAACTGCCTGATCCTCACTGACAATATGCGTTATGCCGGCGTCGTTTCCGCCGCCTCGCTGATTAAGGTGATCAACGAGAAGCAGCTGAAGACCGCCCAGGACCAGAACCCGCTGACCGGCCTGCCGGGCAATCGCGCCATCCGCGATTTCATGCGCCAGTCCGGCCGCGACGGCGATGAGGTCCGTCATTTCTGCTATTGCGATTTCGACAATTTCAAGCCGTCCAACGATGCCTACGGCTTCCATCTCGGCGACCATGCGATCTCGCTGTTTGCCGCGCTGATGCGCCGCTATTTCTTCGCCGAGCGCCATTTTCTCGGCCATGTGGGCGGCGACGATTTCTTCATCGGCGTCGTCGGCTGGACCAAGCAGGAGCTGACGGAAATTCTCGATCGGCTGATCGGCGATTTCCATGACGCCGTGCTCGACCTCTATTCCGACGAACACCGCGCCGCCGGCCGCATCCTCGGTCATGACCGCGCCGGCGCGGAAGCCTTGTTTCCGCTGATGCGCTGTTCGATCCGCGTCATCGAACTGCCGGGAGGTCTTGTTATCGACGATATCAATCGCGTCAGCTCCGAGATCGCTGTCATCAAGTCGGCCGCCAAGGAGAGCGACGACGGCCTGGTCTTCCATCTGCTGGGCGAGGCGAATTGACGCCCTTGCCACTTCCAGCCTTCCCAAGCCCGCGGGGCTGACTTATCTCCAACAGTCGGGATCAGGAGGGTTGCGCCATGCCATTGCCGCAGGAAATGCGTTTCGTCGATCTGCCGTCCTTCGGCGGGCCGGAGGTGATGACCATCGGCAGAGGCCCACTTCCGGAGCCGGGTGAGGGGCAGGTGCTGGTGCGCGCCGAGGCGGTCGGCGTCAACCGCCCCGATGTCGCCCAGCGCGAGGGCAGCTATCCCGCGCCCAAGGATGCGAGCCCGATCCTCGGCCTGGAGCTTGCAGGTGAAATCGTCGCGATCGGCCCCGGCGTCAGCGGCTATAGCCCCGGCGACAAGGTCTGCGGCCTCGCCAATGGCGGCGCCTATGCCGAATACTGCCTGTTGCCGGCAGGCCAGATCCTGCCCGTTCCCAAGGGTTATGATGCGGTCAAGGCCGCCGCTCTCCCCGAGACCTTCTTCACCGTCTGGGCCAATCTCTTCCAGATGGCCGGGCTGACGGAAGGCGAGACGGTGCTGATCCATGGCGGCTCCAGCGGCATCGGCACGACGGCGATCCAGCTCGCCCGCGCCTTCGGCGCCGAGGTCTACGCCACGGCCGGCTCAGCCCAGAAATGCGAGGCCTGCGAAAGGCTCGGCGCCAAACGCGCCATCAACTACCGGAGCGAGGATTTCGCCGCGGTGATCAAGGCCGAAACCGGTCAGGGCGTCGATATCATCCTCGACATGATCGGCGCTTCTTATTTCGAGCGCAATCTCGCCTCGCTGGCGAAGGACGGCTGCCTGTCGATCATCGCCTTCCTCGGCGGCGCCGTTGCCGAAAAGGTCAACCTGTCGCCGATCATGGTCAAGCGGCTGACGGTGACCGGCTCCACCATGCGCCCGCGCACGGCGGAAGAAAAACGTGCCATCCGCGACGACCTGCTCTCTGAGGTCTGGCCGCTTTTGGAAGCCGGCACCGTCGCCCCCGTTATCCACAAAGTGTTCGCCTTCGAGGACGTCGTCGAAGCCCATCGGCTGATGGAAGACGGCAGCCATGTCGGCAAGATCATGCTGCGCGTCGATTGAGCGTCAGCGAAACGCCGACGGCGAGAACCCCGGGCAGCGCCGTCAGCAGATAAAGCCAGTAGGCCGCCGACAGCGCGCCTGCTATCCCGCCCGGATCGACGAGGCCGGCGCCATTGGCGATGAGGCCGGCGAAGGCTGCGCCGAACGCGCCGCCAAGCGAACTCATCGTCGGGATTGCCGCCGAAGCCTTGTCCTGTTCGCTGTCGGCGACGAGCGTCAAGACCATGGCGACGAGGTGCGCCCAGCCGAGCCCGACGCCGAAGCCCATCATGAACATGCCGATGGCTGCCGGCACGATGAAGAGCATCTGCGCATGCGGATTATCGTTGGCGAGGAAGGCCGCAAGGCTGGCGGTCGCCGCCGCTTCGATCAGCGCACCCGCAATGATGGCGAAATAGGCCTGCCGTCCGGTCAGCGAGCCGCTGAGGAAGGCGGCGAACGTCCAGCCGAGGGCGACGAGCGCGACGAGATAACCTGAGACAAGCGGTGTCACCCCGTGCAGCACCTGCAGGAAATAGGGAATGAAAACGTCGCTGACGAGCACGATCGCCATGGCCAGCATCGTCAGGTAGACGCGCGCGATCGGCCGGGAAAAACTCACCGCGCCGGAGGGCAGCAACCGGTTCGGGCTTCGGCCCTCGATGAAAAGCATGCCGGCGACAGCGACGACAGAGGCCGCGATCAAAGCGATTTTCGCAGCCATGGTCTCGATCGTCCCGGCGGTGCTGACCATCAGCACGGCGCCAAGCAACAGCCCGATCTGGGCAAGCGGCGTTTTCGCGTGGTCGCGGTCGTCTGCGACCTCAGGCAACAGCCGTGGCGCCAGAACCGCCATCGCCAGGCCGAGCGGCACGAGCACGACGAACGCATAGCGCCAGTTGCTGCCGCCGGAAAAGAAGCCGCCGAGTGTCGGCCCGATAACGGTCGCCACACCCCAGATCGCCGCATAGAGCGTCGACGCCTTCGTCCATAGCGGCTCGGGATAGACGAAGCGGATGAAGGCATAGCCAAGCGCTGCAAGCGCGCCGGTGCCGAGACCCTGCACCGCGCGGCCGATCAGCACCACCGGCATCGACGGCGCGGTTGCGGCAATCAGGCTGCCGACGCCGAAGACCAGCGCAGCAATCACATAGACGGCGCGAAGCCCGATACCCCGCGGCCGCATGGCGACGAAGATCGAACCGAGCACGGCGGCGGCGACGAACAGGCTGGTAACCCAGGAAAACAGCGCCAGCCCGCCGATATCGCGCACGATCGACGGCGCTATCGTCGCCATGATGTAAGTCTCCACCGCATAAAGCGTCACGCCGCCGGCAAGGATCAACGTTGCCGGCAGATGCTCAGGCAGGAAGAGGCGGAGGAGGGAGCTGGCGTTGGCAATGGTTGCAGTCTGGTCGATATCCGACATGGGCTAACCCCGAGATTTTTGCTGGCGAAGGATTATTTTCCAAGTTATAAATTGGAAAAATTACATGTCGCCCCAATTAAAACAAGTCATGACTTGGAAAAATATGCGCCAGTCGCCCGCCAACCGCATCCTGATCCTGATAAAGACCGACGGCCCGCAGCTTGGCGGTGCGATCGGCGATGCACTCGGTATTTCGGCCGAGGCCGCCCGCCAGCAGCTCGCCAAGCTGGCGGAGCAGGGGCTGGTGGAGCCGGTCACCATCGGTGCCACAGGCAGGGGCCGGCCGCGTCAGCTCTGGCACCTCACCGCCGCGGGCAACCGGCAATTCCCGGACGGCCATGCCGAACTGACGGCAAACCTGCTTGTGACGCTGGTCGAACAGTTAGGCCCCGCAGCGCTCGACACGGTCATCTCCGCCCGCGAGGCGGATACGCTGCAGCGTTATCGGCTGGAACTGGAAAATGCCGGCGACCTTGCCGCCCGCGTCGAGGTCCTGGCCGCCATCCGCACCCGCGAGGGCTATATGGCCGATCACTGGCAGGAGGCGGACGGCTCCTTCACGCTGGTCGAAAACCACTGCCCGATCTGCGCGGCTGCCACGGCCTGCGCCGGCTTCTGCCGCTCCGAACTCGAGACCTTCCGCACCGCCCTCGGCGCCGACGTCGAGCGCCGCGAACACATCCTCGCCGGGGCAAGGCGCTGCGCCTACCGGATCACGCCGCGTTGACCAATATCGCAAGCAGCCCGCACCTTACGCCGGCTGCCGCGCCTGCCGTCGGCTGCTTTCGAGATAGAGCAAGACCCCGACCGATGCGAGGCCTGCGGCGGCGCCGACGAAAGCGGTGCCGGAATAGTCGCTGACCGATGTGCCGAAGGCGAAGAGCCCGGCGGCGATGCCGGTGCCGATGAAGGTGTTGAGCGAGATCAGCGAGGTTCCAAGCCCCGGCCGGTCGGCGATCAGGTCCTGCAGATAGGTGATCGGCACGCTGAGGATTGCCGCCGCCCCGCCGGCATTGAGAAGAAGCAGCGCATAGATGTGCCAGGGCGCCGAGGCAAAGCCCAGCAACAGCAGATAGGCGCAGTAGATCAGCGCGCCGAAGGCGAGCACATGCACGGTGCGGAACCGCCGTTGCGCCATGCCCCACATCATCATGAACGGCATCTCGAGAAGGGCCGTCAGCCCGGCGATGAAGCCGACATCGACCACGGTTCCGCCGGCCGCATGGGTGATGATCAGCGGCAGCAGCATGCTGTTCAGCCGCTGCAGTCCGAAAAGCAGCGCCATGACGATAACGCGGACCAGCACATAGGGCATGAAGATCCGTTTCAGCGACGCAAGGAAACCGACGGGATCGGGAGCACGGCCGGCCGTGCCGTTTCCGGGGGCGAAGAAGAAATATAGGCAGAAGCAGGTGAGGCTTGCGAAGGCCGCGATCCCATAGGCCGGCGTCATCGACGGCGAATTGACGAGATAGAGGCCGATCAGCCCTGGAGCCAGCGCCCATGAGCCGGAAAAAAGCGCCCGCACCGTTGCCGTGACCGCCGCTCCCTGGCCGCGATCCATCTGGTTGGTCCTGGCGCGCAGGCTGGCAAACAGCAGCGAATAGGTGGAATTGCTCATCGGCACCAGCAACAGCGTCGAGACGATGAAGACGGCAGGGTTGTGAAAGATCGCGATCGACCCGAAGCCGAGCATGCCGGCGACCGAAAGCCCCAGCACCAGCGGCCGCCGCTCCTTCAGCCTGTCGGACCAGATGCCGAGCGTCAGGCTGGTGGTGACGTTGACGATCGCCGAGAAGAAGATCAGCGCCGAATAGGTGCCGTTGCTAAGGCCGAGTTCGTTGATCCCGATGATCGACTGATAGGGCGCGGTCGAGGCATAGGTGAAGGCGAGCGCGATGAGGGTCACGGTTGGAATGCGGATCCTGTTGTCGCCAAGGATCAAGGAAAATGTGGAGGGCATGGTGCGGTTCCTGATGCACCACCCTTAGCGGCATCGGACACATCAGAGAAACGATAGTTTTCGATCGGCGGCGTCAATTCTTGTGATGAGTATCGAGATGATGCGGTTGTTCGACGGAGCATGCATGGTCGAGCAGCGCGCATGGATTCCAGGCTCAAGGCCTGGAATGACGGAGGGTGGGGCTCAACAGGCAGGAAGCGCGATGGGGAGAGCTTGACCAAGGTAGGCGCAACCACCTGCTGCTCCGCCGCACGTCGCGTCTTGCTGCAGACGCTTACCCCACTCTCCGTCGTGCTCGGCCTTGAGCCGAGCATCCACGCCTCATCAACCAGCGGTCGTCGCCCGAATTCCGGCGTCACCTAAACCCCGTTGGCTTTCGCGTCGCGACGCGTTATGCCTGCCGCATCCCGCCAGCATCCGGATAAGAACCAATGACCAATCCCGTCACCGTCGAAGTTACCCGCGGCCTGCTCGTCGAAAGCCGCCATCGCGGCGCGGTGGCCGTTGTCGATGGTGATGGCAAGCTCGTCTTTTCGCTGGGTGACATCGAGGCCGCCGTCTTCCCGCGCTCGGCCTGCAAGGCGATGCAGGCGTTGCCGCTGATCGAGAGCGGTGCGGCCGACGCCTATGGCTTCGGCGACAAGGAATTGGCGCTTGCCTGCGCTTCGCACAATGGCGAGGATGAACACGTGGCGCTTGCCGCTTCCATGCTATCGCGGGCCGGCCGAAATGCCGAAGCGCTGGAATGCGGCGCCCATTGGTCGATGAGCCAGAAGGTCCTGATCCATCAGGTCCGCACGCTCGATGTGCCGACCGCGCTGCACAACAATTGCTCGGGAAAACATGCCGGCTTCATCTGCGCCTGCTGCCATAGGGATATCGATCCGAAGGGTTATGTCGGCTACCAGCACCCGCTGCAGGTCGAAATCCGCGCGGTGATGGAAAGCCTGACCGGCGCCGTGCTCGGCGCAGAGAGCTGCGGCACCGACGGCTGCTCCATTCCGACCTATGCCGTGCCGCTCAAGAGCCTTGCCCACGGCTTCGCCAAAATGGCGACCGGGGTCGGCCTGGAACCTTTGCGCGCCAAAGCATCCCGCCGGCTCATCGAGGCCTGCATGGCCGAGCCCTTCTATGTTGCCGGCACCGGCCGCGCCTGCACGGAGCTGATGCAGATCGCCCCCGGCCGCATCTTCGTTAAAACAGGCGCCGAGGGCGTCTTCTGCGCCGCGATCCCGGAAAAGGGCATCGCCATCGCGCTGAAATGCGAGGACGGCACGACCCGCGCCGCCGAAGCCATGGTGGCTGCGACACTCGCCCGTTTCTCTGAGACTGAGAGTGAGGTGCATGCCGCGCTGATGGGCTTTGCCGCCACCTCGATGCGCAATTGGAATGGCATCCATGTCGGCGATATCAGGGCCACTTCCGCCCTGACCGCATAAGCAGGGGGCGGAATTCGCCGGTGGCGTGACCATGGTTTCCGCATGCCGCAAGGGCAGGGCGGCCAGCAGCACCGTCACGCCACAGCGATCGTGCCATTGAGATCGCGATAAGGTTTCAGCCGCTCGGCCGGCATCTCAGCTGGCACGATCAGCCCCGCCACTTCGGATATACCGAGCACCGGGCAGGGCGAGACGAGGTCGAACTTCTCCTCCGTCAGCAGCACATGCGTTTCGGCCGAGCAGCCGGCAATATGGCGTTTGATCGCCGCTTCCTCGAAATCGCCGGTGGAAAGTCCGTGCACCGGATGGGCGGCCGTGACGCCGAGGAAGAACAGGTCGGGGCGCAACTGCGAGATCGCTGCAACTGCTGCTGCCCCCGTCGCCACCATCGAATGTTTGTAGAGTCGCCCGCCGGTGAGGATCACCTCGGCCGTCGGGTGGTGTTCCAGCTCGGCGGCGATCGTCGGGCTGTGGGTGGCGACGGTCAGCGGCATGTCGCGCGACAGGTGCCTGGCGATTTCCGCCGTTGTCGTGCCGCCGTCGAGAAAGATCATCTGCCCCGGCCTGACCATCGCCGCCGCAGCAGCCCCGAGCCGCGCCTTGATTTCCGACGAGACGCTACGCCGCGCGGTGAAATCGGGCAGATCGGGCGAAAGTGGCATTGCCCCGCCATGCACGCGTTTTAGCAGCCCCTCCGCCGCCATCTCGCGCAAATCGCGCCGGATTGTGTCTTCCGAAAGCGAAAAATCCTCGGCGACGCGCTTGGCGATCACCTGGCCGTCACGGCGCAGGATGTCGAGAATCAGGGCCTTGCGCTGCGTCGTCAACATGGTCTCTCCGCGCGAAATTGAACGAGATGGCATGATCTTGCACGAATTGACTCGACATTCAAGAAATATCGTGCGTTTTCACGACATCCCGTGCATGAGGCCGGGATGTGCCCGCGCATGAAGCGGAGATGGAGTGGATCATGTTGATTTTAATTGCCGGGCCCTACAGGTCGGGAACGGGCGACGACCCGGAGAAGATGGCCGCCAACCTGCAGCGGCTGGAGGAACCCTCGCATAAGCTGTTTGCTGCCGGCCACGTGCCGATGATCGGCGAATGGGTGGCGCTGCCGATCTGGCAGGCCGCTGGCGGCAAGTCGGTCGGCGATGCGCTCTACGAAGAGATCTTCCACCCGGTCGCCGGCCGGCTGCTGCAGCTCTGCGAGGGCGTGCTGCGGCTGCCGGGCGACTCCAAGGGCGCCGACAACGACGTGCGCATCGCCAGGGAACGCGGCATCCCGGTCTGGCACCGGCTGGAGGATGTGCCGGGTTGCAGCTGAGCAGCGGACCCGAGGCTGCCCCTCACCTTAGCCCTTTCCCCGTAAAACGGAGAGGGGACGTACCCAGCGCGAGATCTGCGGGGAACCGAGAGGACGCGGCATGTTCCCTTCTGCCCGTAAAACGGGGAGAGGTGGCGGCAGCCGGATGAGGGGCTGCCGCACGGCACGCCGATCATTGTCCGGCTGCCGAAAGGCGAGGCAATCTCCCCGGTTCCGCCGCACGCCTCCCTGCGCTATACCAACTCCCGAAAGGGAGACGAGAACCATGCTGACATTGTATTACGCGCCGGGAACCTGCGCACTCGCAAGCCTGATTGCCCTGGAAGAATCGGGGCTCGCCTTCGAAACGCGCAAGCTCACCTTTGCCAATGGCGAGCAGCGTTCGCCGGACTATCTGCAGATCAATCCGAAGGGCCGGGTGCCGGCGCTGGTCACCGATCGCGGCGTGCTGACGGAAACGCCGGCGATCCTCGGCTTTATCGCAGAAAGCGCGCCGGGCGCCAAACTGGCGCCGCTCGGCGATGCCTTCGAAATGGCGCGGCTGCAGTCCTTCAACAGCTATCTATGCTCGACCGTGCATGTGAACCATGCCCATCGCCCGCGCGGCTCCCGCTGGGCCGACGAGCCGGCGGCACTCGAGGCGATGAAGGCCAAGGTACCGCAGAATATGGCTGACTGCTTCACGCTGATCGAAGAGAAGATGTTCGAAGGCCCGTGGGTGATGGGCGAGACCTACTCGCTCGCCGATCCCTATCTCTTCGTCATGACCGACTGGCTGCCATCCGACGGCGTCGATCCCACCCGCTTCGCAAAGGTCACCGACCACCACGCCCGCATGCTGCAGCGCCCCGCCGTCCAGCGGGCGCTGGCTTACGATCGGGGCTGATGCTTCGCTCGGGCCGGAACGGGCTAGGTAGGGACGGTATCCGAATTGGCGGCCCGCGGCTTGGGGTCACAACTGTCTAAGTAACCGGCCCTTTGTCAGCGGCCGATGCGGCGGTGAACACGGCCAGCTGGGCCGCGAAAGCGCGCTGATAGGCCGGCCGGGCTTCGCCGCGGGCCACATAGGCGCCAAGGTTCGGATATTCCTCCAATAGACCCGATGCTCGCGCCCTAAGGAGCACCGTCACCATCAGCAAGTCGCCGGCGCTGAACGCACCATCGAGCCAGTCGGCATCGCCAAGGCGAGTGGAAAGGCTCCCCAGCCGTTTGCGGATGCTGTCATCGAGGACGCTGAGGCGCCTCTCGTACCAGGGTTCGTCGCGCTCGAGGATGGTGGCGAGGCTGCGCTCGAAGATCGGTGACTCCACTGTATTAAGCGCGGCAAACATCCACGTGACAGCGCGCGCCCGGGCATTCGCATCCTCCGGCAGCAGGCCCGCATGGCGCTCGGCGATATGAAACACGATCGCTCCGGACTCGAACAGAGCGAGATCGCCTTCTTCATAGGTCGGAATCTGCCCGAAAGGATGAAGCGCCAGATGCGCGGGCTCCTTCATCGTCTTGAACGAAACGAGACGAACCTCGTAGGGCTGCCCCGCTTCTTCGAGCGCCCAGCGAACGCGCATGTCGCGCGCCAGACCTCGGCCGCGATCGGGCGAGCATTCAAAGGCGGTAATGGTAATCGTCATCGCTTCCTCCCTATAGATTTATCCTCAGATCGATGCCGATTTAAGGCGTCATGTGGCTTGAAGACGGCCGGCGAAACGCGATTCCGACACGATGCTCGCGATAATCTTCGCGGGTCAGATTAGATTCAGTTTCACAAGCCCTCCGATTGTCGGCAGATCCTCCAGCCATTGCAATTGTGAACGCCAAATCAGCCGATCTGCAAAGCCTGGACAAACATCTAGCTCCGCTTCAGTATCGATCCACACAAGCTCTTCCGAAGCCATGTGTTTAACAGGAGAATGCCTTTGTTTGCCGTCGCAAAACACCCAGAACGCACCGGCCGGGGCGGACGAGACAGGCACGGCTTCCGCTAGCCAAACAGTTCCTGCAAAAATGCGCAGCGGTTTGCGCGCGGAATCTGGAATAAATGCTCTGATCTCGCTGCTCGGCCTTGAGCGCCAAAGCTGGCGCATGTCCAATGTCGAGAAGAATATGATCATCGAATTGTCTGCTTATGATTTCGACGCGTTGCTGAAAGGCTTCGTGCCCGCAAATACCCGCCTGGTTTCCGATAGCGTCGTCGCGCCGCCGCAGATTCTGGAGATGCTGGCGAGGATCGCCGCCGAGATCGGCGCCAAGTTTACCCCGTCGGCCTGGATGATTGTCGAGGCGGGTGAGATCGTCGGGCTATGCTCCGTCATTCGCACACCCGAGAACGGCGAAATCCACATCGGCTATGGGGTAGCGCCCAGCCGTGAGCGGCGTGGATGCGCGACGCGGGCGATAGGCGAGCTGCTCGAATGGGCGCGGAAGGACCCGCGGGTGAGGCTGCTTTCCGCCGAGACCGGGGTGGAAAACATCGGCTCCCAGCGTGTCCTCGAACGCAACGGATTCATCCGCACCGGCGAGCGCATCGATCCCGAAGACGGTCTGGTGATCTGCTGGCAGGCATCTGCCGATGAGCAGGTGCCGGCCTATAATCGGGGCTGATGTCCAAACCGCGCGGCAAGCTTCTTCGGCGCCCGCCTCAGCCAGGCGCCGATCAACCGCAACCGCAATTCCTCGTCGCCGATCATGGCCGCACGCACCGGCAGATACGGCCAGCCGACATAATGGTCGGTCTGGAAGTAGATGTCGGGCGCCATTTCTAGCAGACGATCCTTGTCGTCGAGCGAAATCGAAATCACGATCGTCTCGGCGTTCTTGATCGCCACGAAGCTCTTGCCGGCGACCTTCAGAGCCGGGTTGCCATAGGAGGTGCTTTCCTCGACATCGGCCAGGCCGGCTTCGGCCACCAGCCGTTTCAGCCGTTCAAAGGTCGCATCGACGTCACCGGCCATTGTTCCCGCCTTTCCACCGGGCGAAATCTAGCATGAATTCACGCGCATTTCGCCAGCGGCGGCTTCCCCTCGGCAAGAAAACCGGTCTCAGCACCCAGCGGCAGATCGGCGATTTCGCGCAGCGACATGCGCTCGACCTCGGGATGCCGCAGCGGGTCGTCTTTCCAGGTTGGAGCGATGTCGACACCGCCCATGGCAAGGGTTGGCTTCAAGAAAAACTTCAGCAACGACATGGCATGCCTCGCTTTCTCCAACGGTGCGGGATCGTGACCGCCGGCGGCTGACGCCGATTTGTGCTATCCCCGCTTCGCTGACGGCCAGCGTTCAAGCGGGATTACCGATGCTTGCAATGTCGGCTTCTGCAGGCGGATTTTCAATTGAGATTACGGCGGCGCTGCTATAGAAAAACTATATGAAGAACTTGAATTCCGTCCATCTCAACGGCCTGCGGGCGCTGGAGGCTGTCGGTCGTCTCGGCTCGCTACAGGCAGCCGCCGACGAGCTCGGCGTCTCGGTCGGCGCCGTCAGCCAGCAGGTCATCAAGGCCGAAGCCCAACTCGGCCAGGTGATGTTCGAGCGCACCGCCCGGGGAATGATCGCCACTGAAGCCGGCCGGCCGGTGCTCCTGGCGCTCGACGAGGGTTTTGCCCGTCTTTCCGCAGCGGTGTCGATCGCAAACCGCAAGGACGACACGATCCTGACCATTTCGGTGGCGCCGGTTTTCGCTGCCCGCTGGCTGGTTTGCCGCCTCGATCGTTTCGCCGAGCGTCACCCCGACATCAAGCTGCGGCTCGATGCAACCAGCAACCTCGTCAATCCAGCCCTTTGCGACGTCGATATCGGCATCCGCGTCGGTGCCGGCAAATGGCCTGACGTGAAAGCCGAACTGTTGCTGGAGCAGGAGGTCTTTCCCGTCTGTTCGCCCGAGATGGCGGCGCAATTGAAAGAGCCTGCCGATATCCTCGCTTTGCCGGCGATCATCGATGGCCCTGCCATGTTCACCTGGGAAGTCTGGATGCGCGAGGCGGAGCTGTCGGGCGCGACGCTTGCGACGCGCCACGTTTTCAACGATGCCTCGCTCTGTCTCGATGCGGCGATCGCCGGCCAGGGCGTCATGCTTGCTTGGCAGACCCTTGCCGCCTTCGCGCTCGCCGAAGGCCGGCTAGCGGCGCCCTTCGGCATTCGCGCGCGCACCGGCTTCGGTCACTACTTCGTTACTGCCGAAGGCACGCGCGAACCGAAGAAGGTCAAGGATTTCAAGGCTTGGATCCGCGAGGAAATGGCCGGCACATTGACCCTTTTCCGGTAACTCACACCTCGATCGGTTCCCTGGCTCGGCTTGCCTGCATTGCCTTATAGCCGGCGCGTGACTGGCAGTGTTCGATCCAGCCCTTGACGTTCGGATGCGCATCGAACAGCGCCGCCTCGCTCTGGGCGTAGCGCAGCACCTCGGCAATGTTAAGATCGGCGACGGTGAAGCGATCGCCGACGATCCACTGCCGGCCGGCAAGGTGGCTTTCGAGAGCCGCAAACGGCCGGCGCAATGCGCGGCAGGCGACGGCAATCACCTGCTTGCCCTCATCGCTGTTTTCGAGGCCGTTATCATAGGTCAGGACGATTTTGACCGTCTCCGGTTCGACCTGCGCGGCGGCCCAGACGGTCCACATGGTCAGCAATCCGTCTTCTTCGACGGTTTGACCGGAAAGCGGCCCGCCATGTTTGCGGGCGAGGTAGAGATTGATCGCCAGCGACTCGTGCATGACGAATTCGCCGTCCTTGATGCTGGGGATCTGCGCCATCGGGTTGACGGCAGCAAAATCGGACGATTGCGTATTGAGCGGCGCTTCTGCTGCCAGCGGGTCTGCGAGCCGCCTTGCCTGCAGCACCGGCACCGAGCGGAATTCGAGCCCGAGCTCCTCCGCCATCCAGTAGACGCGCGATGCCCGCGATCGATAGACCCCGTAGATTGTCAGCATTTCTTATCCCCTCGATGCAACTGCCGGGCAGGGTAGAGGCCGCAGCGGCTGCGGAAAAGTCCTTGCCGCTGATGGGACGATAAAAGCTTTTGATACCCGTCAGGAGATGCGGTTTCGCTCGACGGTCAGCTGTTTGTAAGGCGCGCCGCCGCCCGCCATCTCGTCCGACACTTTCTTTTCCCATTGGAAGCCGAGAACGGCGCCTTCGGCAGTTTCCTGGAAGACGTTGTCGGTAATGACGGCGGTGCCTGCGCCATCGGCGACCGAAACGGCGCATCCCACAGGCGCCTGGCGCACCACATTGCCGCTGACGACGACATTGCGGAGATAGGGACCCCAGCCGATCTGCATGCCCCAGCGCGGTGCGCCTTCGATCACATTGCCCGAGATCAGCGTATCGGCCTCTGCCGCAATACCGATGCCGAAGCCGACCTCGTGCTTGTAGGGGCCTTTCAGTGTCAGGTTTCGCACGACGTTGCCGATGACGGTCGCCAGCCTGCCACCCTCGTCGAAATTGGCGATCGAGATGCCGTTCGCCGCCCCGTCGATCATGTTGGCGGAAACGACGGCGCCCTCGAAGGCGAATTCGACATAGATCGCCGTCTCGCCGGAGCGCCGGCACTGGTTGTTGCTGATCTGGATGTCCGAGGCCGAATTGGCGCGGATCGCCGTAAATGCGCAGTCGGAAATGTGGTTGTTCACCACCATCACGCCGTCGGCGCGGAAAATGTTGATGCCATTGCCGTTCTGGCCGGTGCCGCCGTCATTGGCGCGGATGTTGGAGATGCGGTTGCCGGAAACCACCGTGCCGTCCTCGGCCTTGTTCCAGCGATGCACCAGGATGCCGCCATTGCCGCAATCGGTGATCGTGTTTCCGGTGACCGTAAGATTGGCGGAATCGACCGCATAAAGCCCGGCCTGGGCCGCACCCGAAACGCGGCTGCGTTCGATCCGCCCGCCGCAGCGCTCCAGCTGCAATCCGTGTTTGCGGCTGCCGCCGATCTCGCAATTGTCGATCAGCACCTCGTCGACGCCGGTAAATTGCACGAGCCCGCCGGCATAGTCGCCGAGCCAGTGGTTGCCGCCGTCGATGACGAGGTTGGAAAGCTCGATGCGGCGCAGGTTCTCCGCAGAGAAGAGGTGACCTTCGCCGGTGTAGACGATGCGCGAGGCGCCGGGCACGCCAGTGATGCGGGTATTGTCGGGCAGGGTGAGATTGGAAACCTTGTAGGTGCCAGGCGGCAGGTAGACCGGCACGTTTTCGCGCGCCGCCTGTTCGATCATCTGCTGCAGGTTGCGGGTCTTGCGGTCGCCACTTTCGGGAATGGCGCGATATTCCACCGCGCCGATTGCGCCGCGCAGATCCGGTTGCCCGGCAGCCGCCAGCGGCGCAGCAATCGCGCGCGGCGCTGAACCTCCCGCAACCGCCGCGGCTGCGAGAAAGAAAAGCATGTCGCGGCGTGAAGGCATTCCGAATTCTCTGCTCATAGCGCCTCGGTAGCACAAAACGTGCCAGACGCGCCTGTCTCTTTCTGGCGCAGGCGGCCGGAATTGCGGTTGTAGCCCCGGCCAAGGGCAGGATATCGCCGCCGATCTTGTCGCCTTGTTCACCCTTTCATTTAAGCAAGCCGAAGGGAATGGGGACTACTTTGAAGGGAATATTACGGGGTGATTGTGCGGGGTGTGGGCCTTCGGCCCACCGGGGAGAATGGCAGCATGTACGAACCGAGTGCCAGGCGATGGGAATCGACCGATGCCCTGTCGGCCGAAACGCGGCGGATCGTCGCCGCGACGGAGGCGATGATGGCCTCGACCGCCCATCACCTCTCCGACGGCATCGAGAACCTGCGCCTCAAGGCAATCGTCCACGAACTTCCGGATTTCCTCTATGTCAAGGATCGTGACAGCCGCTTCGTCTTCGCCAACGCCGTCACCGCCAGCAGCCTCGGCCTGGAGAGCGCTGCGCTGATCACCGGAAAACGTGATTTCGATCTGTTTGATTTCGAGACGGCGCGCCACCATTTCGATATCGAGCAACAGATCATGGCGACGGGGCAAGCCTGCATCGACATGGAGGAAAGCTATGTCCTTCCCGGAGGAAAAAGGCCGATATGCCGGCTGACCTCGAAGATACCGCTGCGCAACGATCGCGGCGAGGTCGTCGGCCTGATCGGCGTTTCCCGTGATATCACCGAACGCAAGCGCCAGGAGGATCTCCATTGCGAGCAGGCGAACCTGCTCGAAATGATCGCCCGCAACGAGCCGCTGCCGATGATCCTCGAGGCGCTGGTGCTGATGATCGAGGCGCAACTGACCGGCATCGACGGATCGGTGCTGCTGCTGAACGGCGAGGGCACCAGGCTTTATCACGGCGCTGCCCCCAACCTGCCTGGCGGCTACAGCCGGCTGATCGACGGCGTTACCATCGGTCCCAAGGTCGGCTCCTGCGGCACCGCCGCCTGGCGTGGCCAGACGGTGATCGTCGAGGATGTGATGAGCGATCCGCTGTGGGAGGATTTTCGCGCGCTGGTCGCGCCCTTCGGCTTCCGTTCCTGCTGGTCGACCCCGATCGCCACCTCTGAGAATAATGTGCTCGGCACTTTCGCCCTCTATTCCAGGGAAGTCCGCCGCCCGACGGAGCATGAGATGAAGCTGGTGGCGCTCGCCACCCACATTGCCGGCATCGCCATCGAGCGCAAACGTGTCGACGATCGCATCCATTTCATGGCCCATCACGACGATCTTACCGGCCTGCCGAACCGCGCCTTCCTGAAGGAGCGGCTGGCCAATATCCTCGACCAGGCCCGGCGCCACACCCGCAAGGTCACCGTCGCCTATATCGACCTCGACAATTTCAAGGACATCAACGACGGCCGCGGCCATGCCGCCGGCGACGAGGTGCTGAAAGAGATCGCCGCCCGCATGGCCAACAGCGTCCGGGCTTCCGATATGGTGGTGCGTCTCGGCGGCGACGAATTCCTCGTGGTGCTCGTTCACCAGTCGAGCCACGATGCCGGCATCACGCGCCGCCTGCGCGAGCTGCAGAAGGCGATCAACCGGCCGATCCCCAGCGATGGCGGCGAAATCGCCGTTACCTCGAGCATCGGCGTTGCCGCCTTCCCCTTCGACGGCGCGACCTCGGAAGAGCTTCTCGCCAATGCCGACCGCGCCATGTATCGCTCCAAGGAGCTCGGCCGCAACACCTTGCAGCATTACGATGGTGGTGGCACGC
The DNA here is from genome assembly GCF_002914525.1 of Rhizobium hidalgonense. Lineage (GTDB taxonomy): Bacteria > Pseudomonadota > Alphaproteobacteria > Rhizobiales > Rhizobiaceae > Rhizobium > Rhizobium hidalgonense. The sequence goes on from NZ_LODW01000064.1 coordinate 48,720, forward strand.
CGGTGGGAATGCCGCTCGGCGAACAGGAAGAACTGCACCAGGCGATCACCGGCGACCAGCTGTTCCTGCAATATCAGCCGCAGGTCGATGTCGCCAGCGGCCGCATCACCGGCATCGAGGCTCTGGTGCGCTGGAACCATCCGGCCAAGGGCAGGGTGCCACCTATCAATTTCATCCCGCTCGCCGAAGAGACCGGCCTCATCGTTCCCCTCGGCCTCTGGGTGCTGAACGAGGCCTGCCGCCAAGCCCGCCACTGGCAGGATATGGGCCTGCCGCCGCTGACCGTCGCCGTCAATGTTTCGGCCAAGCAGTTCGCCGATCCGGATTTTGCGAGCCACGTCGCCGAGGCGCTGGAGCGCCATCGCCTGCAGTCGCGCTGGCTGGAGCTGGAGGTCACCGAAAGCGTGGTGATGCAGGATGCCGAACGAGCCCTTGCCATGATGGAACAGCTGCGGGCGCTCGGCGTTCGGCTGTCGATCGACGATTTCGGCTCCGGCTATTCGAGCCTCGCGGCGCTGAAGACCTTCCCCTTCGACCGGCTGAAGATGGACCGTTCGCTGGTCGAGGCGCTGCCGGGCGACAAAACCGCCGTCGCCATCGCCTCGGCGGTGATTTCGCTGGCGCAGACGCTGAAGCTTTCGGTTCTCGCCGAGGGTGTGGAAACCGACGCCCAGATGGATTTCCTGCGTCACGCGCGTTGCGAAGAGGCGCAAGGTTTCCGCTTCTCCAAGCCCGTCCCTCCGGAGGAGATCCCGGCATTGCTGCGGGCGCGCGGCCTCTGACGCTTATTTTTCCCGGCTGCCGATCGCCTCGATCTCGTTCGTCCATATGCCCGCCGCATAATTCGCCGGCAGCCGCGCCAACAGCGCGGGATCGTCGATGCCGGTGGAAAAATCACTGCCGCGATAGGGGCCGAGCACGAAGACCTCGGTTCCGGCATTCTGCATCCGGTTGAGAAAACGGTCTGGCCAGCCCCAGAGCCATGGCGCAATGTTGATCGGCACCAGCATCATCGCGTGTTTGCAGGCATCCGGCAGCACGCCGGTCCAGCCATAGCCGATATAGCCGGTGAGGCAGCCTTTCAGGCTCTTGCGCGAGGCGGTCTTGATCTCGGGCACCAGCCGACGGATGACATCGATCGGCTCGTCGCCGCCATAGACGATGATGTCGGCCCGCCGTGTGGCCGGAAGCCCGTTGAGCACGGCGGCGAGTTTTTCGCCCTCGGAAGGATCGCGGCTCTTGACGTTGATGAGGAAGCGCCGATCCGGAAAGGTCGAAAGCGCCTCGGCCAGCGTCGGCATCATGCCGACACCGCGGCCGCGAAAGGGAAAGGTCTTGCCGCCATCGGCGGTATAACCGTAGCCGATGTCGAGCTTGCGCATGTCAGCCATCGAATGCTCGCGGGTGACCCCGTGCCCGTCGGTGCGGCAGTCGAGCGTCCAGTCGTGAAAGACGGCGAATGCGCCGTCTGTCGTCGGATGCACGTCGATCTCGACAATATCGGCGCCGGCTGCAAAGCCTGCCTGCATCGAGCGGATGGTATTCTCGAGATAATCATGTTTCGGCGTCAGCATGCGGGCGGCCGTGCAGGTGTCGTTCTTCAGATCGGTCTCGTCGAACCGCTGGGCAATGCCGCGATGGGCAAGCAGCACAGGCTTTCCTGGACGATGCTCGGCGAGCAGGCTGGTGTTGTTGAGATAGATGCCGGCCGCGGCGAGCGCGATTGCCCCGGCGCAATAAAAAAGCTTCCTGCCCAATGCCGCCCCTCCTGGTTGCATAGATGGGCGCAACAGCTAGAAAGCGATTCTGGTTGTTCTTGGGCTGTTTTCAGGCTTTTCTACGCCCGAGTCTATTCCAAGGAGAAGATGCCGCTATGGAACCGCACGACGACGAGCTCATCCGTTTCGAAGAACAGGGCGCGGCCGCCTTGCCGCCGGCTTCTGTTGAAGGCCATCTCGGACGCGACGGCGCCCGCATCTGGTATGCGAGCTACGGGGCCGGCCCTGCCGTCATCCTGCTGCATGGCGGCCTCGGCCATAGCGGCAATTGGGGCTATCAGCTCCAGGCGCTCATCGACAGCGGCCGCCGCGTCGTGCTCATCGACAGCCGCGGCCATGGCCGCAGCACCCGCGATATCAGTCCCTATAGCTATGAGCTGATGGCCGCCGACGTCCTTGCGGTCATGGACGAATTGCATCTGGAAAAGGCAGCCTTCATCGGCTGGAGCGACGGCGCCTGCATCGCGCTGATCCTCGCCGCGACGGCGCCCTCACGTGTCGAGGGCGTCTTCTTCTTCGCCTGCAACATGGATCCGAGCGGCACGCTGGAATTCGTTCCGACGCCGGTCATCGACCGCTGTTTCAGCCGCCACGCCAAGGACTATGCGGCACTGTCGGCCACGCCGGACGATTTCGATTCCTTCGTCGAGGCGGTCAGCCTCATGATGCGCACGGAGCCGAACTATCAGGCCGCCGACCTCGGCCGCATTCACGTGCCGGTGGCAATCGTGCTCGGCGAGCACGACGAATTCATCAAGCCGGAGCATGCCGAATATCTTGCCCGCAGCGTTCCGGACGCCGAGATGATATATCTTAGAGGCGTCAGCCATTTCGCGCCGCTGCAGCGGCCGGCCGAATTCAACGCCGCGGTGCTGTCCTTCCTCCACAGGCTCCCTTGATGATCGCGCCCACTGGCCTCGCGTCCATTCCCCGCTATCTCTAGCCTTATGAGACCTGATGCGCTGCTCTATCCCGCCCCCGAAGGGCTCTATTGTCCCGAGGGCGGCTTTTATGTCGATCCGGTGCGGCCTGTCGAACGGGCGCTCGTCACCCACGGCCATTCCGATCACGCCCGGCCGGGCCATGTGAACGTGCTGGCCACCCGCCAGACGCTCGAGATCATGCGCTTGCGTTACGGCGACGGTTTCTGCGCCAGCGAGCAGGCTGCCGCCATCGGCGAGGAACTGCTCATCAACGGCGTCAAGGTGAGCTTTCATCCCGCCGGCCACGTGCTCGGTTCGGCGCAGATCGCCATCGAGAAAAACGGCACCCGTATCGTCGTCTCCGGCGATTACAAGCGCCGCCCCGATCCGACCTGCGCCACCTATGTGCCGGTTCCCTGCGATGTCTTCATCACCGAGGCGACCTTCGGCCTGCCGGTCTTTCATCATCCCGATCCGATGGACGAGATCGGCAAGCTGCTGGCCTCGCTCAGGCAATTTCCCGAGCGCACCCATCTCGTCGGCGCTTATGCGCTCGGCAAGGCGCAGCGCGTCATAAGGCTATTGCGCGATGCCGGTTATGCCGAACCGATCTATATCCACGGCGCCATGGAAAAGCTCTGCGACTACTATGTCGGCGAGGGCATCGATCTCGGCGAGCTGCTGCCGGCGACGATCGAAAGCCGCGACAAATCCGCCTTCAGAGGCGCGGTCGTCATCGGCCCGTCCTCTGCCTTCGCCGACCGCTGGGCCCGCCGCTTCAACGAGCCGTTACCGGCCTTCGCCTCCGGCTGGATGATGGTGCGCCAGCGCGCCAAACAGCTGGGCGTCGAACTGCCGCTCGTCATCTCAGATCATTGCGACTGGCCTGAACTGACCGAAACCATCCGCGAGCTGCACCCGGCCGAGGTCTGGGTGACTCATGGCCGCGAGGAGGCCTTGGTGCGCTGGTGCCAGCTGCAGGGCATAAAGGCTAAACCGTTGCATCTGGTGGGGTATGAGGATGAGGCGGATTGAGATGAGCTGCTTGCTGCGTGAAAACCCCTCCCTAGCCGACCTTGCCGCCACTTTGGAGATGGCAGCGACGCCCACCTCTCGGTCCCTCATTCCTGTCCTCGGACTTGATCCGAGGGATGTCACAGGAATCCAGCCACCGCGCGTCGGCGCGGTGAATGACTCATGCAACGTCAAAGAGTTTCCCGCGCCCAAGGACTTGGGCGCACTGGATTCCTGTGACGAGCACCGGAATGAGGGAGCACGCATTGGGCCTCCCCAAGCCTGGTGGCCAACATGAAAGCCTTCGCCGACCTCCTCGACCGTCTCGTCCTGACCCCCAGCCGCAACGGCAAGCTGAAGCTGTTGACCGATTATTTCCGCGATACGCCCGACCCCGACCGCGGCTACGGCCTTGCCGCCATCGCTGGTACGCTGGAGGTGCGCAACGTCAAGCCCGCCATGCTGCGCGAACTGGTGCTGGAGCGCATGGACGAGGTGTTATTCCGCTATTCCTACGATTATGTCGGCGATCTCGCCGAAACCATCTCGCTCGTCTGGGACAATGAGCGGGATATCGACCGCTCGGCCCTTTCCCAGCCGCGTCTCGGCGAGGTCGTTACCGGCATGAATGCGCTCGGCCGCACCGAGGTGCGCAGCTTCGTCCGCGACCTGCTCGACCGGCTGGATGCATCGGGCCGGTTCGCCTTCATCAAGCTGGCGACCGGGGCCATGCGCATCGGCGTTTCCGCCCGTCTTGCCAAACAGGCGCTGGCCGATCTCGGCGACAAGGACGTCACCGAGATCGAAACGCTCTGGCACGGCCTGCAGCCGCCCTACGAGACATTGTTCGAATGGCTGGCGGGCGGCGGCGAAAAGCCGGTGCTGGCAACACCGGCGATCTTTCATTCGGTCATGCTCGCCAATGCGGTGGAGGAGGGGGACCTTAACGCTCTCGATCCCGCCAATTATGCCGCCGAATGGAAATGGGACGGCATCCGCGTCCAGCTCTCCCGCTCCGGTGACAGGCGCAAGATCTATTCCCGCTCCGGCGACGATATTTCGGGCGCCTTTCCGGATGTCCTCGACGCTATCAATTTTTCCGGTGTCGTCGACGGCGAGCTGCTGGTCGGCGGCACTGCCCGCTCCAACAGCCCGACCCGCACCTTCTCCGACCTGCAGCAGCGCCTGAACCGCAAGACGGTGACGGCAAAGATGCTGGCCGACTACCCCGCCTTCATCCGCACCTATGACCTGCTCTTCGATGATGAGGAGGATGTTCGCGGCCGCAGCTATGTCGATCGCCGCGACCGGCTGGCCGAGATTATCGACCGCGCGCCCCACGACCGATTCGACCTCTCGCCGCTCGTGCCTTTTTCATCCTGGGACGAACTCGACCGTCTCCGCGCCGCGCCGCCCGATCCGGTCATCGAAGGCGTGATGATCAAGCGGCGCGACAGCATCTATCAGGCCGGCCGGATGAAAGGCCCGTGGTTCAAATGGAAGCGCAATCCCTATAATGTCGATGCGGTGCTGATGTATGCCCAGCGCGGCCACGGCAAGCGCTCGAGCTACTATTCCGATTTCACCTTTGGCGTCTGGGCCGATGACGAGGACGGCGAACAGCTGGTGCCTGTGGGCAAGGCCTATTTCGGTTTCACCGATGCCGAGCTCGAGGTGCTCGACAAGTTTGTGCGCAACAATACCACCGAACGTTTCGGGCCGGTGAGGGCGGTGCGCGCCGACAAGGATTTCGGCTTCGTCGTCGAAGTGGCCTTTGAAGGCATCAACCGCTCGAGTCGGCACAAATCCGGGGTCGCCATGCGCTTTCCCCGCATCGCCCGCCTTCGCCCCGACAAACCCACCTACGAGGCCGATCGGTTGCGCACGCTGATCGCCATGATCGACGCCAAGCCGGAGTAATCTCCGATCCCCCTGCGCAACAATGACGCAGTGCCAAAATTTCAACAGGATGTGTATTGGCGATGACGATCTTCCGGTGCAAATCTTGTGTGCCGGGAAAATGATTTGGGTGATGCGTTATGAGCTCGCATGAACAAAATTCCTTTTTCCGCCAACGCCGTGCCGTGCTGGCGGGTCTTGCCGGCGCACTGGTCCTGCCGCGGATGGCCGCCGCCTTCGATGTTCCGGATGAGCCGCGCCTTGCCAAGCACGACTACGCCAAGGCCCGCAGCCATTTCCGCACGAAGCTGTTGCAGAAGGGCCCGGCGCCCGATAAATACGAGCCGCTGACGGCACCTGCCGACGCCGACAAGATCTTCTATCGCTCCGGCTACGGCGAGCTCGAACTGGCCGCTTGGGTCTCGAAATACAAGCGCGAGCGCGCGGCCAAGCCGGCCGTGCTCTTTCTGCACGGCGGCAACGCCATAGGCACCGGCCATTGGCAATTGATGAAGCCCTATATGGATGCCGGTTACGTCGTGATGATGCCGTCGCTGCGCGGCGAAAACGGCCAGATGGGCAATTTCTCCGGCTTCTACGATGAGGTCGACGACGTACTTGCCGCCACCGAGCGCTTGGCACATCTGCCGGGCGTCGATCCCGGGCGCCTGTTCATCGCCGGTCATAGCATCGGCGGCACGCTGACCATGCTGACGGCGATGAGCACCCATAAATTCCGCGCCGCCGCGCCGATTTCCGGCAATCCCAACGCTTTCCGTTTCTTCAGCCGCTATCCCCAGGATATCCGCTTCGACGACAGCAATGCGCATGAATTCGAGGTGCGGTCAGCGCTGTGTTACGCCCACAGCTTCAAATGCCCGGTCCGTGTCGTCCACGGTACGGAAGAGGCGCATTTCAACGACCGCGCCGATCTGCTCGCCCGCCGCGCCCGCGCCGCCGGCATTCACATCGAGACCGACACCGTCGCCGGCAATCACACCTCGGCGCTGCCTGCCGAGATCGAACAGAGCATCCGCTTCTTCCACGGGGTGGCGGCCTGAGTTCCGCGTCCTCTAAACATCATTGCCGGATTGATGAATTTAGCGGAAGTTGTAGTTTCTGATCATGATTGGCAAAATACTTATCGTTGCCGCCGGCGTGACCTTTGCAGTTATGTTTTGGCTGATGCTTCAGCTCATTGCGGGCCGGCCCGACTTGCTGAAGATGACTCCGGCCGAGCATGGCTGGTATGCAAAGCGGATTTTACCGCTGATGCTCCTGTCTGCCGCGTTCACCACCGCAGGAGCTTTGGCTAAGCGGTGGGGATGGCCCTGAGGTGTGGCCGCTTTGGCTTCGGGCAACTTGATTAGCTCCCGGCTTTTCCTCCCCAACGCCAGCCTCGCGCCAGCCGCGCATGCCATCGTCGCGGCAGATATCGCTGTCTCGCCGATCGTTGATAAGGGTGGTTCCATGAATTTTCTGCGCCGGGTCTTCCCGATTGCCGGGCTCGTCATTGCAGCGGCGTCGCTGAGCGGCTGCAACATCCTCATTCCCGATGTCGCCGCCGATTCGCCCGCCCGCTTCGTCCAGGAAACCTCGCCGGTCTTCTATCAACCGCCCGGCGTCGATCCGCGCCGGGTGCGGCCGATCCCCGATCAGCCGGTGCCGCAGACGCGTGAACTCTACAAGACCCAGTTCCATCAAACCTACGGCCTGCCGGTCAGCAATCCCGTGCACATGGCGATGTATGGCGCGGTGCGGGACGAGGATTTCACCCTGCCGGCGATCCCGGTCAGCCGAGTGCAGCCGCAGTTCCTGCGCCAGGAAGTCGATTACCAGACGACCGAGCGCCCCGGCACGGTGATCGTCGATACCAAGGCGCATTTCCTCTATTTCGTCGAAGGTAACGGCAAGGCGATGCGTTACGGCGTCGGCCTCGGCCGCGATGGTTACGCCTGGTCGGGCCGCGGCGTCATTCAGTGGAAGCAGAAATGGCCGCGCTGGACGCCGCCGATCGAGATGGTCTCGCGCCAGCCCGAGGTTCGTGCCTTTTCGGCTGAAAACGGCGGCATGAACCCGGGGCTGCAGAACCCGCTCGGCGCCCGCGCCATGTATATATTCCACGACGGCCAGGATACGCTCTATCGCATCCACGGCACGCCCGACTGGCAGTCGATCGGCAAGGCCACCTCGTCAGGTTGCGTGCGCATGCTGAACCAGGATGTCGTCGATCTCTATGACCGTCTTCCTGCCAAGGCGGAGATCGTTGTGATGTAGCGCTGCAACAGCGCTGCTGATATCGTTCGCTCAAGGCCGGACACGTCTGCGTGAAGCTATGGTTTATTTGGCGCAAGCCGATAGATCTTCTGATGTTGTTCTCGGCATCGGACGAATCGCCGCTCACGCGCGGTCTCGTCCGGCTCCCGCATCAGAGGAAATCAGTCCCGCGTCATGAGCTTCGATAGACATCTTTCCCGCCGCAGCTTTCTTTCCTTTTCGGCATTGACCGCAGCCTCCGCGCTCACCGGCTGCGCCTCGTCGGCCAATACGGTCACATCGGGCGATACCACGATCATCTACCGTTCGCCGATGCGCCTGTTCCAGTCGCCGGGGGCGTCGAGCGTGCCGAGTGGCGCAGAGCTTGCCGTCATGTACGGCCCTGTCGAGGATGGCGGCTTTCTCATCCCCGCCGTTCCCTATGAGCAGATCGATCCGCGCTATTATCGCCAGCGCGTCCTCGATCCCACCGGTCAGCCGCCCGGTACCATTGTCGTCGATACACCGTCGCGCTTCCTCTATCTCGTCCAGGGTGACGGCATGGCGATGCGCTACGGCGTCGGCATCGGCCGCGAGGGTTTCGCCTGGCAGGGATCGGGTGTCATCCAGTGGCGTCAGAAATGGCCGCGCTGGAAGCCGCCGAACGAGATGGTCGCCCGCCAGCCGGAACTGGTCAAATATTCGATCGACAACGGCGGCATGGAGCCGGGCCTGAAGAACCCGCTCGGCGCCCGCGCTCTCTATATCTTCTCGAATGGCGAGGATACGCTCTACCGCCTGCACGGCAATCCCGACTGGCGCTCGATCGGTAAGGCCGTTTCATCGGGCTGCGTCAGGCTGATGAACCAGGACATCATCGATCTCTACGACCGCGTTCCGACAAAGGCGCCGATCGTCGTCTGGCAGTAAATGTCACCGAGGCAGCCGTCACCCGGCTGCCTCGGATCGATCCCTTTTCCCCCGGATAGCGGCCCATTTTGCGCTCGCGAGGGATTTATTTTTCAGAAAACCATTGCTTAATTCGCTAAATATCCTACATGGTGCGTATCGAATTGCTTGCGACCTTTGTCCACGCGCTGAAGCGCTCCGTCAGATATCCTCTCAACATCGATACGGCTTGTCGGACATTCTTCCGCAGGCGAACATAAACGGTTGAAAAGGAGATCGTTATGAATTCAGGCGTCGTCAAGTGGTTCAATGGCACCAAGGGTTTTGGCTTCATTCAGCCCGATGATGGTTCTACGGACGTTTTTGTCCACATTTCAGCGGTCGAACGCGCCGGCATGCGCGAGCTCGTTGAAGGTCAGAAGATCCGCTATGATCTCGTCCGCGACAAGAAGTCGGGCAAGAATTCGGCCGACAATCTTCAGGCCGCATGATTTGTCATTCGCCTGTGCTGACCAGATGCTGGCGGCGCGCTGACCACGGATGTACTGGCAGCGAGCCGACCTACTGGCAGAGAAATGGCTGAGTGACTGGAAGAGGTCGGGTGCCAACCCGGCCTTTTTGCTTTGATCGCCGGCCGTTGTGAAGGACCGGTTGAGCAGCCGAAGAAGTGAAGGAACGCTGAAATGGGCAGACCAAACTACCAGATCGGCGACATGATCGTGCTGAAATCGGGGCTCACCCGCACGGCGAAAGCCGATAAGCGGTGCCGGATTGCCAGCATCTTGCCCAATGACCACGGGCATGTGCAATATCGCGTCCAGTTCGATGCGGAGAATTTCGAGCGCCGCATCACCGAGGCCGACATAGATACCGGGGAATCGCCCTCCAGGGCGTCTCCCGAGGCGGTGGCCAAGTCCGGCGGCGCCGAGCCTTGGCTGAAGTTTTCGAGCATCCGGAAGGGCAAGTAGTCCCGCCGTTTTACTATCACAGCGCGGCTTCGCCGCCGAGAGGAAGGATATCGTTTTGCAGGTTCTCGTCAGGGATAACAACGTCGATCAAGCGCTCCGCGTGCTCAAGAAGAAGATGCAGCGCGAAGGCCTGTTCCGGGAAATGAAGGCACGCAGCGCCTTTGAAAAGCCGTCCGAGAAGCGCGCTCGCGAAAAGGCCGAGGCCATTCGCCGCCAGCGCAAGCTCGCCCGCAAGAAGCTGCAGCGCGAAGGCCTGCTGCCGGCGCCGAAGAAGGTTCTTCGCGCCCGCTGATATTTCAGCGTCGCGCGTCTTTTGAGACGCGCAAAGGCGTGGGCAGCCGCTCGCGCCACCATCACCTGAGAAAGGGGCACATGACCGCCACCAAGGGAGAATTCTTCAATCCCGCAAAGCTTTCCTCTCGCGACAAGGCTGAGGCGACCGATCACACGGCGCGCGCCATCATCGCGGCCGAGGCGTCGGCCCGTGACAAAAAGACGGAAAAGCTGAAGGCGTTGCGTCTGCAGCAGGAGGCCGAGGCAGCACCTGAAGCGGCGCCTGTAAAGAAACGCCGGTCACCGGCCAAGGCTGCTGTGAAACGGCCCTAAGCCTCGGGCGTACACCCTTTTAGGCGAACCAGGCCGATGCGGTCAGTCGCCGCCCGTGCCGGCCCGACCGAGATTGCCCCGCAGCCGATGCAGCATGTCGCGCATCGAAGCCATTTCCTCGAGCGTACAGCCTGCGGCTTGGCCGATCGCCGTCATGATCGTATCGATTTCTCCTTTCATCACGTCACCTCTCGGGGTCAGCGACACGATTACCTGGCGTTCGTCGCGCAAGTCGCGCAGGCGCTTGATCAGCCCGCTCTGCTCCAGCCGTTTCAACAGCGGCGACAGCGTGCCGGAATCGAGATCGAGCTGCTCGCCGATCGTTTTCACCGGCAGTTCGCCGCGCTCCCACAGCACCAGCATCACCAGATATTGCGGATATGTCAGGCCGACCTTGTCGAGGATCGGCTTGTAGGCGCGGGTGAAAGCATGCGCTGTCGCATAGACCGCGAAGCATAACTGCTTTTCCAGCCGCTTCTCCTCCTGCGGTATCTCCATCGTCTTTGTCTGCGCTTTCATATTCATCATCCCTGCGGCTGCGATTGTCTTCTTTTCGAATTCGAAATGCAATTTGCAAAATTCACTTGCGTACAATTTAATTGTGCAATATTAAAAGTCCAACCCGATCGAAGGGCCAACAAAGGAGATCGTCATGCCTATTCTCTATACGACCAAGGCCTCTGCCACCGGCGCCCGCGCCGGCCGCGCCGTTTCCGAAAACGGCGTTCTGGACGTAACGCTGACCGTTCCGAAGGAACTTGGCGGCGACGGCGCAACCGGCACCAATCCCGAGCAGCTTTTCGCTGCCGGCTACTCCGCCTGCTTCCTCGGTGCTTTGAAATTTGTCGCGGGCCAGCAGAAGGTCAAGATTCCGGAAGAAACGACGGTCTCCGCGAAAGTCGGCATCGGCCCGCGTGAAGATGGCACCGGCTTCGGCATCGAAGTCGCCTTGACGGTCAACATCCCCGGTCTCGACCGCGAAACCGCCGAAAAGCTCGCAGCTGCAGCCCATATCGTCTGCCCCTACAGCCACGCCATGCGCACCTCGACCGAAGTTCCGGTCACGGTCGCCTGATCACAGCAAATACGGGCGAAGCTGTCGTCGGCCAGCCCCTCATCCGGTTGCCGCCACCTTCTTGGATGATGAAAATGTAGGATATTGATGCTTGCCGGGCGGGTGGCCGCCCGCCCGGCAGCTGGTTG
>NZ_LODW01000065.1 GCF_002914525.1 Rhizobium hidalgonense
CAGCGCCTCTTCCACCGAGATCTCGTCGAACGGGTTCATCGACATCTTCACATTGGCAAGCTCGACACCGGAACCATCCGGCTTCACCCGGATCTTCACGTTGTAGTCGACAACCCGTTTGACTGGGACGAGAATCTTCATGGGGTCCTTCCTTCAGGGAAATTGGCTTCAGCGAAAATGCGCCCTCGCGCGCCATTTCGATTGTCGAATGGCGACATGGATACGCGCTTTTCCTCCAAATACAACGCTTCCATGCCGCAGGCGGGCGATTTGCCGGGCAATATATGGACGTTTACGTTCACGTCAATATTCTTGTCGACGCCGCCCCCAGGGAAGACGTTGTGCGTTCCGCCCGGCTGCGTCGGCGGTGATGGCCGGACCGGTGCCGGCATCGCTTCTGACGGCGCGGGGCGTGACGATCTCCCTGTCGAAGAGCGGCACACCTGGTCGGCGCAACACCAGAATCAGAAGAGCGCCGGCAAGGATGCCGCCGACATGCGCGCCCCAGGAAACGTCGCCGTCGGGTGCGATTGCCAGCATGAAGAACTGCTGGCCGATCCACAAAAGCAGCGGCACGAAGGCCGGTAGCGGCAGCGGCAGGCGGAAGAACACCAGAACCCAGACCCTGACGCGCGGATGCAGCAAGACATAGGCGGCAACCACACCGGAAATCGCCCCCGAAGCGCCGACCAGCGGCGCTTGCGACGTCATGGCCAGCAGGCCGTGGCAGAGCGCGCCGGCGGCTGCGCAGGCGAGGTAGAAAATCAGGAAGCGCAGATGTCCCATGGCGTCCTCGACATTGTCGCCGAAGACCCAGAGGAAGATCATGTTGCCGGCGAGATGCCAGAAGCCGGAATGGACGAAGGCATAGGTGAGGTAGGTCAGCGGCTCCGGCACGATTTCCAGCCCTTGCGCCAGCACCGCGTCGCCAAAGGCGATCGCCGGGATATAGCCGAGCCCGACCGTCGTTGCCTGGGCTGCATGCTCGCTTTCCAGGCTGGTCAACAGCCAGATTGCGACGTTCAGGGCGATCAGCAAGAGCGTCACCCACTGGACCTTGATGTGTTTCAGCGTATTGGCGTCGTGAAGTGGTATGAACATAAAGGCCCCCCGGCGATCGTCGTCACGGCGAACCTATCTGTTTTTTCCGGGAACCCAAAGCACATCCGCTTGGCCCCGGTTATTTGCATGTCGCGCGGCGACGAAGAGGAAATCGGAGAGCCGGTTGACGTATTTCCTTGCCGGCTCGCTGACGATTTCGCCGTCGATGCGGGCAAGCGCCACCATCAGACGTTCAGCGCGCCGGGCAATCGTGCGAGCCAGATGCAGATGTGCGGCAGCGGGGCTGCCGCCCGGCAGGATGAAGGATTTCAGCGGCTCGAGATCGGCGTTCAACTGATCGATGTCGTGCTCGACGCGGTCCACCTGGGTCTCGACGATCCGCAGCGGCTCGTAGGCCAGCGTCTCACCGGTATCAGGCGTGGCGAGATCGGCGCCGAGGTCAAAGAGGTCGTTCTGGATCGACATCAGCATGGCGTCGAGCTCGGGCAAGCCTGATGTGTGCAGCCGCGCCAGGCCGATCGCAGAATTGGCCTCGTCGATCGTGCCATAGGCTTCGACGCGCAGGTCGTCCTTTGTCCTGGGCGGGCCGGAAACCAGACCGGTCGTGCCGTCGTCGCCGGTTTTGGTGTAGATTTTGTTGAGTTTCACCATGTCGCACCGTCCATAGGCGGGAGGGCTTTCGCAAGGCAGGAGATCGGCGAGGCCGGCCCCTCATCCGGCTGCCGCCACCTTCTCCCCGTGTTTACGGGGAGAAGGGAAGATGCCGCACCCTCTCCGCTCCTCGACGACATCTCGGAGGGCACGTCCCCTCTCCCCGTCAGAACGGGGAGAGGGTTAGGGTGAGGGGCAGCCATTGGTACGAACCGGGCAACCGCGGGCTTGACCCGAGCATCCACACGGCGCCCACCAGCAGCCAAGGCATGGATCCTCGGCTCAAGGCCTGGGATGACGGAGAGTGGGGTTGGCTTTTTCGCCAAACTTGACGCTGCCTGGAGAGACACCTCATCCGGCATCGCCTCGCCTCTGTCATTGCCATTCGTGCCCATCTTCGGAATCCCCACTCCACGATCTTCTCAAGTCGGCCGGCCGCCCCCGGTGATCCAGAGTGTGATCATGATCAGGATGACGGCGATTGCCTGTAATAGGACGCGAAGCTGCATCAGCTTATTGGAACGGTTGGCGTCGCCGCCCTTCATCATGTTGAAGAGGCCGCGGATCAGGACCAGGGCAACGCAGCCCATGACGATGATCGCGAGGATATAGGTGACCGTGGACATGGCATTCAGCTTTCTCAGTCCGTCCAGCGCATCAGGCGGTAGAAGAGGTCTGCCGGAAGCAACCGCTTCAGGACCATGCCCTGTTTAGCCGGTGTCGTTACAGGATAATGTGGCCTTGGATTTTGCGAGTTCAATGCGTGCTTCAATACCGAATAGACCGCTTCCGGGCCAAGCTTGTGGCGGTTGACCGGCCCCGATCCGTCGAGCCTTGCCAGTTGCCTGACATAGTCGGCCGCGTGCGGCGAATTCCGGACGTCGATATGCTCCTTGATCTTGGCGAGCGCATTGGCGGTGAAACGGGTGGCGATCGGTCCCGGCTCGATCAGGCTCACATGGATGCCGCTACCCTGCAACTCCATGCGCAGCGTGATGCTGAGGCCTTCGAGCGCGAATTTGGATGCGGTATAGGCGCCGCGATAGCGATAGGGCACGACACCGAGGATGGACGAGCATTGCACGATCCGGCCCTCTTTGCGTTTGCGCATCGCCGGGATTACCTGCCGCGTCAGTTCATGCCAGCCGAAGAAATTCGCCTCGAATTGGGCGCGTAGCGCTGATGTCGAAAGATCCTCGACGGCGCCCGGCTGGCCATAGGCGCCATTGTTGAAGAGCGCGTCGATGCGGCCACCGCTGCGTTCGAGAACAGCGCCGACCAGCTCGGAAATCGTTTCGGTCCTCGCATAGTCCATCAGCAAGGCTTCAATGCCGTCGGCTTCCAGCCCCGCCAAATCTTCCGGTTTGCGCACCGTTGCGAAGACGCGCCAGCCATCGGCTTTCAGCGCCCGCGCGCAGTGAGCGCCGATGCCGGACGAGCATCCGGTGACGACGATGGTGCGCTCTTCCGCCATGGAATGATTCCTGTACAAAATGGGACTCGTTTCCCATATTCGGCCAGAGGATACAATCTGGAAAGCCGGGGACGGAATGCCGAAGGCGCTGCGCACGATCTACGACGTGGTCTATGACGCGATCTGTCACATGGTCGAGGATGACGGCTTTGCCATGGCGAGCCACGTCGCGCTGTCGAGCCTGCTTGCGGTTTTCCCCTTCCTGATCTTCGGCACGGCATTGGCAAGCTTTCTCGGCGCCGATCAGTTCTCCTCTACCGCCATCCATCTGATCTTCGATACCTGGCCGGAGGCGATCGCCAAGCCGCTCGCCGACCAGGTGTTGCAGGTGCTGACCATTCAGCGCGGCGGGCTGCTGACGATCTCGGTGCTGGCGGCTGCCTACTTCGCCTCGAACGGTGTCGAGGCGCTGCGCATCTC
The DNA here is from genome assembly GCF_002914525.1 of Rhizobium hidalgonense. Taxonomy (GTDB): domain Bacteria; phylum Pseudomonadota; class Alphaproteobacteria; order Rhizobiales; family Rhizobiaceae; genus Rhizobium; species Rhizobium hidalgonense. The sequence continues at coordinate 3,608 of NZ_LODW01000065.1, forward strand.
GCTCAATCGTGCCTACCGGGTGCAGGAAACGCGACCATGGTATTTCACCCGCCTCGCCAGCCTCGGCTACGTGCTGATTGCGGTCATCATCTTTGCCGCGATCAGCATCCTGCTGGTGGCCGTGCCATTGGCTCTCGACTATGCCAGGAAGTGGCTTCCACTGTTTGCCGATACGCTCGACGTCGTCTTCAGCTGGCGCATCTACGGCACGCTTGTGGTTCTGACCGTCGGGCTGCTGGTCATGCATCTCTGGCTGCCGGCCGGCAAGCGGCGGGTCTTCGACGTCATTCCGGGCGTGCTGCTGACCCTGCTGCTTTGGCTCGCCGGGGCGCTGATCTTTGCCTACTATCTGGCGACCTTCGCCAATTATACCGCCACCTATGCCGGTCTCGCCTCCGTCATGATCGTGCTAATCTTCCTCTACATGGTCGGCGTCATCTTCATCATCGGAGCGGAGATCAATGCGGCGCTGATCAAATTTCGCGTCTTCCGGATGTTCTCCCACACGCTTTCGATCGTCGGCAGAGAGCGGGTCGAAAGGCGGTCAGAGCCCGACAAGGCGGCGAATATCGGCCGCTGACAGGCCACGGGCGCGCAATTCGTCAAGCCCGCTGTCGCCTTCGCTTTTCGAAAGTTTGCGGCCGCTCGCATCGAGAATGAGACGATGATGGTGATAGACGGGCTGGGGCAAGTCGAGCAGCACCTGCAGCAGCCGGTGGACTGATGTCGCCGGGAAGAGGTCGAAGCCGCGTACGACATGGCTGACGCCCTGCAACGCATCGTCGACGACCACCGACAGATGATAGCTCGACGGGGCATCCGAGCGCGACAGGATGACATCGCCCCAGACTTCGGGCTCGGCGGCGATCTCGCCCGATCTGCCGTCGCCGGTTTCCGTCCAGAACAGCAACTCGCCGATCAGCGCGAGCGCCTTGCGCATATCGAGCCGCCAGGCATGTTTCTTCCCCGAGGCCAGCATGTCCCGCCATTCCTCTTCCGGGCGCTCGCGATCGGTCGCGGGATAATGCGGCGTGCCGTCGGGATCGCGCGGCCAGGATTGACCGGCCGCCTCATAGGCGGCGACACGCGCCTTCACTTCGCCGCGGGTCAGGAAGGCTGGATAGACCAGGCCGCGCTCGATCAGCGCATGCAGCGCCGCCTGATATTCGGGGAAATGTTCCGACTGGCGCCGCACCGAACTTTCCCAGCTGATATCAAGCCAGTCGAGATCCCTGAGGATGCCGGCCTCGAACTCGGGCGTGCAGCGCGCCTGGTCGATGTCCTCGATGCGCAGCAGAAGGCGGCCATGCGCGGCCTCCGCCATGTCATGGTTCAAGAGGGCCGAGAGGGCATGGCCGAGATGCAGCTGTCCGTTCGGGCTCGGCGCAAAACGAAATACAGGTTTTTGACGCTCACTCGTGATCATGCTTTCTTCTGCCATGGATTTGAGTTTCGAACCACTGGGAGGCAATGTGCAGATCATCCGCAACGACGACGACCTCAGGCGGGGGCTGGAGGCGCTGCTCGGCCTCGATCCGCGCCTCGCGCCGATCGCTGGGGATATCGGACCCCTTCCGTTGCGGCTGCGCGAACCCGGTTTTGCCGGCCTTGCCCATATCATCGTCTCGCAGATGGTATCGCGCGCCAGCGCCGAGGCGATCTGGCGGCGCATGCTGCCGGCAGACGGCCTGCTGACCGCGGAAGGCTACGTGCTGCTTCACGCCGAGGCCTGGCGCGAATTCGGGCTGTCGCGCGCCAAGGCCGAAACCCTGTCGCGGATCGCCGAAGCCGTTGCCTCCGGCCGCCTCGATCTTTCCGGGCTCTGCCTGAAGCCGCCTAATGAAGCGCTTGGCGCATTGACGGCGCTGAAGGGCGTCGGTCCGTGGACGGCGGAGGTCTATCTGATGTTCTGCGGCGGCCATGCCGATGTGTTTCCGGCTGGCGACGTCGCGCTGCAGAATGCCGTCGGTGCGGCATTCGGTCTCGCGGCACGGCCTGAAGCAAAGGCGCTTGCCGCGCTTGCGCAAGCCTGGTCGCCATGGCGCTCGGTGGCGGCGCGGCTTTTCTGGGCTTATTACGCAGTGAAAACGCGCCGCGACATGGTGCCGACCGGCTGATCGGCGTTACTCTTCAAATTGCCTTTATCCTCTGAATTTATTGGACTTCACAATCCTGTAACAACCGGCCTAATATACAGGTGCAGATGCCGAATCGATCAGGAGAGTCCCTTGACGATTGCAGTCTCCCCCCAGGCCCTGCCAGCGCTCGTTCTGAACGCTGACTACCGGCCACTGAGTTATTACCCCTTGTCGCTGTGGTCCTGGCAGGACGCGATCAAGGCGGTATTTCTCGACCGTGTGAACATTATCGCAGAATATGAGCATTCGGTTTCTTCGCCGAGCTTTTCGATGCGGCTTCCGAGCGTCGTATGCCTGAAGACTTACGTTCAGCCGTCTCGCAATCCGGCTTTCACCCGGTTCAACGTCTTCCTGCGTGACCGGTTCGAATGCCAGTATTGCGGCGCCCATGACGACCTGACTTTCGACCACGTCATCCCGCGCGCCCATGGCGGCGAGACGACCTGGGAGAATGTCGTGGCGGCCTGTTCGCCTTGCAATCTGCGCAAGGGCAGCAAGCTTCCCAAGCAGGCAAGCATGTTCCCGTCGCAGAAGCCCTATCAGCCGACGGTGCAGGATCTGCACAATAATGGCCGGCTGTTCCCGCCGAACTATCTGCATGACAGCTGGCTCGACTATCTCTACTGGGATACCGAACTGCAGCCCTGATCGCGTCGCCTTAGGCGGCTTTGCGAACGCCTGCAAAGGCGAAGGCTGCGAGCAGAACTCCCGCAATCACGTTCCAGCCCGCAAAAGACAGGCCGAGCACCCGGAGCGCCGCATCGGTGCAGGACGGGCCCTTGATCGTGTTGAGCTCGGTGAGCAGATCGCCGGCATTGCTCGTCATGCTGCTTGCCGTCGTCGAGCAGGTGGCCGGACCGGGCCAGAAATGCCATTCGACGCCGGCGTGATAGACGCCCATGCCCGCTGTGACCAGCATCAGCATTCCGGCGGCGAGAATGAGTGCGCGGGTGATCCAGTTCGGCAGGCCGACGAGCTCGGAGATGGCGGCCAGGATCGCGATCGGGATGGCGTAATAATAAGGCTGGCGCTGCAGCAGGCAGAGCGCGCAGGGAATATAGCCGCCGATATATTGGAAACCGAGCGCCGTGCCGACCGCCGCCGCCATGCCGATGGCGAGCAATATGGAATAGACAAAGCCGGGGCGGGCGAGCGGTGAGGAAGTGGCAGTCATGGCGGAACTCCGCAAAGTAGGCTTAGTGAGCGAAAGAGCGGTAGCCGACGTATAGCACGATCACGGCACCCGCACCGATGCCGACGATCTGGCCGAGGCGCTTCTCGATGAAATCCCGGATCGGCTCGCCGAAACGGCGCAACAGCCAGGCGAGGAACAGGAAACGCGCGCCGCGCGCAACAATCGCCGAAACGATGAAAAGGCCCAGGTTGACATGGATGACGCCGGACAGGATGGTCACGATCTTGATCGGCGGCAGATGTGCAAGACCCGAGGTGACCAGCAGCAGCAGGATCCATTCGTAGGTGACGTAGGCCTTCATCTGTTCGAAGGCTTCGAGCTTGCCGTAGAATTCGAGAACCGGTCGCGCCACCGTCTCATAGGCATAAAAGCCGAGCGCCCAGCCGGCGATGCCCCCGAGCACGGAGGCGACGGTCGCAATCAGCGCGTAGCGATAGGAGCGCTCCGGCTTGGCAAGCGCCATCGGCAGGAAGAGCACATCGGCGGGGACGAGAAAGACGGAGCTTTCGACGAAGGCGATGACGGCGAGCCAGACTTCGGCCGATTTGCGCGCGGCAAGAGACATGGTCCAGTCGTAAAGTCTGCGGAGCATTCCGTTTCCTTCCTGTTGCGGTGCAAAAAGCTTTAGGGGCCGTGCGCGGCGCTGTAAATGCTCGCCCGTGTCCTTCATGCCACCGCCATCCAAAAATTTTCGTGATGGGGGGCCTCGACGCCTCTCCCAAGATTTCACGTGATTGCGAATCGGCCATTCTGCGGCAAGCTGTCAGAGCATGATGCCGAAAAGTGTGGGCGGTTTTCTCATGACATCATGCTCCAGCTGAATTGGGTCGACGTGCAGGGTGGCAAAAGAATGTTCAAAGTGATCGAAGGCGGCCTTGGGCGGGCTGTGGAAATGACTGTCCAGGCCGAAGAGAGCGGCAGGCCGAGCCCGGACGATGTGCGCCGGGAGGCGGCACGGCGGCTCAGCGAAAGCGGCTATCATCCGTCGCGTATCCGGGAGTTTGCGACAGGCAGGCCGATGCTGGCGGCTCTCAAGCACCTGTCGCTACAGATCGATTTCGCCGCAGAAGCCTTGTCGCGGCTCGACCCGATCCCCGAGGATTTCCGCTCCGATGGCTATTGGCCGGCGCGCTGAGACTTTCACCGCAGCCGGTCAGCAGCGGGGGATTTAATCCCGCTGCTGTTTGCGATTCAGGACAGATCCATCGACTTTTCCCATTGCTGACGCAGGACGTTCATCTCCGTGCGCTTCTGGGCCATCTCGCTGACGGCGGCGCGTAGATTGGGATGGTGTGACATGAACATGTTGAAGTCGCGCCGCTCGAGCACTTCGAACTGGCAGAAATCGACGGCAATGACATCGGCGGTGCGTCGTCCGCCGGTGAGAAGCGCCATTTCGCCGAAGAAGGCGCCAGGTTCCAGGCGGATTGCGCCGCTGGCGAGCCGCACCTCCACCGCTCCGGACGAGATGAAATACATGCTGTCGCCGCGGTCGCCGCGGCGAATGACGCGTTCGCCGGGTGGAGCGGACTTCGCCTTGAAGAGCAGCAGCAACTCCTCCTGGGCGTCCTCGCTGACCTGAGAGAACAGCGGGAAGGTTTCGATCAGCTGCTGCATCTTCAACTGATGCTGGCGCTCGCGCTCCTCGCCCAGCGCCCTGATCTTTTCCAGTTCCTTGCCGAGCGCCTTCTGCCTCTTTCTGCCGTAGTTTTCGAACAGCGAGGGCCATGTCGAATGGGCGTATTTCTTCAATCCGTCGGTCGCGAGAATAACGATCGGGTTGAGCGTGATCGACAGGATTGCGGCGGCCAGGATCAGATCCTGGCCCTCATGCGGCAGAAGCCCGAGCGACACGCCGAGGCCAGCGAGGATGAAGGAAAATTCGCCGATCTGGGCGAGGCCACCGGCCAATGTCAGCCCCAGGCTGATCGGATATCGCAGCAGGATGACGAGCGCGAAGGTGATGATGCCCTTGCCGAGGATGACGAGCGCCAGCGCGCCGATCACCGCCAGCGGCTGGCGCACCAGGATCGATGGGTCGAAGAGCATGCCGACGGAGACGAAGAACAGCACGGAGAAGGCGTTCTGCAGCGGTAGCGAATCGGCCGCCGCCCTGTGGCTGAGCTGGGATTCGCTCATGACGACGCCGGCAAAAAAGGCGCCGAGCGCGAAGGAAACCCCGAAGATCGCCGCCGAACCGAAGGCGATGCCGAGCGCAATCGCCAGCACCGTCAGGGTAAAGAGCTCACGCGAGCCGGTGCGGGCGATCATCGTCAGCAGCCAGGGCACGATGCGCGGGCCGAGGAAGATCGCCATGGCCGCGAAGGCCACCACCTTCAACAGCGTCAGGCCGATCGTCAGCGCCAGGGAAAGCTCGCCGAGGCCGTGGTTGGTGGTGGCGGCGGCGTTGCCGCCGAGAAGCTCGGCGAGCGCCGGCAGCAGCACCAGAGCCAGCACCATCACCAGATCCTCGACGATCAGCCAGCCGACGGCGACGCGTCCGCTTGGCGCATTGACGAGATTGCGCTCCTCCAGCGCCTTCAGCAGAACGACGGTGCTTGCCACCGACAGGCTGAGGCCGAGGACGATGCCGGCCCCGAGGCTCCAGCCCCAGAGTTTGCAAAGGCCGATGCCCAACAGGGTGGCGAGGATGATGCGTCCGATCGCGCCCGGCACGGCGATGCCCCGCACGGCGAGCAGGTCGGAGGCGGAAAAATGCAGGCCGACGCCGAACATCAGCAGGATGACGCCCATTTCGGCGAGCTGGCCGGCAAGGGCGGTATCGGCGACGAAGCCGGGCGTGAACGGCCCCATCAGGATTCCGGCCAAGAGGTAGCCGACGAGCGGCGGCAGCCGCAGCCGATCGGCACCATAGCCGAGAATCGCTGCGAAAACGAAACTGACGGCGACCGTCGCTATGAGTCCTACTTCCTGATGCACGTCTGCTCTCTCTTGTTTGGCGGCGGCCACTTTGGACGAAGCGCGAGCAAAATTAAACAGGTGATTTGGGTGGCCGGCGCTGCTTGTTCTCAGTCTGGCCGGTAAGGCGCAGATGATCGTCTGCCGTCGTCGGCGGTAGGACCGGGCGGTTGGCGATGTTGGAACCAGTTCCGTCTTGTCTCGTTGCCCTTTCATCAAGAAAGGAGAAACGACATGCGGAAGATCATCCTGAACTATACTGTGGCGGCCCTTGCCGCCTGCTCGTTTGCAGCGCCTGTTCTCGCCGACAGCGTCTATGTCAGGGAACGTTCCTACGATGATGGCTATCGTCATGAACGAGTACGGCCCGGCATCACCATCAGCGAGCGTGGCGTCACTTTCGGTGCGGTGCGCGAACGTGACCACCGCCGCTATCGCGACAATGGCTGCGAAACCAGAAGCGTTACCCGCCAGACCGACGAAGGCGAAGTGACCAAAACGGTCCGGCGTTGCGATTAATGAAAAATCCCCAACAAAGACGGAGCCCGGTTCAAAGAGCCGGGTTTTCGTCTTTCATGGCGCTGATACCTCAATGCAGTGGTGAAACTCGTCCGTCGGTGTTATGAGCACGCCTTTGGTAGAAGCGCGCTCCCAGCGCAAACACCGCCTGCACAGGATTTTCCACGATGATTGAACTTACGCCGTCCCAGATTGCCGCACTGAAACTCGCCAGGGATGGAGACCTTTACCCTCAGCCAGCCAATAAATGGACGCATCAGAACGCGACAGTGACTTATGCAAAGAACGACCGTTGGAAAGAACGGCCGCAGAAAATCAAATCGGTCACCGCCAAGACGCTGGGCGAGCTGAAGGAGCCGGGTTTCCTCGAGCGCCGGCATCTGGATGACGATGGCACGAAAGACGTCTACGGCATCACCATGGCCGGCAAGATGTGGCTGTTGAAGAACAAGTAGGTTGGGTGGTGCAGCTAATCGGAGCATTGTTCGGTCCGCCTACGTTCCTGACGGAACTACGGCGCGACAGCCTCCGCTTAGCTGCTCTCTTCGGCTCGCCGAGCCGAAGCTCGGCAGAGCGAAGGCTGGTGCCCCATGCCGGTCTCTCTGGCCATTATCGAACCATCGCATTCCGGATAAATTCACCTGCTATGTCAACGCTTTGAGATAACTCGTCGCTCCGACAGCTTGAGGGATACAGTACCCCGACAAGCATTGCAACAGTACCCGAGCGGTGCCTACTTGATCCAGCCCGTTGCGCTCAGCTCACGTCCTGAGAAGTCCGGTAGTGCGAGCATTTACTCAGATCATCCACGCCTCCATTGAGGCCAGCAGAGACGCCTGCGTGCGCTTTAACGGCGGCTAGGGTCATTGCCCTTCCAACTACGGAAGCGCGTCAAGTGAGTCGCTGTGAGGAAATGCAGCGGTCTGTAATGGCGGGGTGATCTGGTTCGTACGCATCGGGGCATTGACGCCGACGTGGCCGTTGTTTGAGATGTGCGGTCTAACGCGGGCGACCTCTGCACCAGCGAGCGCCTCGTATACACAGGTCTTTCGGTAAGGGATGTTGCGGGCCCTCTTTCCGTCATCTACCTAAGTATTTACATTGGCAAGTTGTTGAGGGGCACTGCGTGATGGCTCAAGGTTGGAATTTTCTTCAGGCATTCGCTGGGCCGTCCCTATTGATCCGCAGTATCCTATCCCGACTTGACGGCGAGGATCGGGACATCTCACGTTACCGGGTTCTGCCGGATAGCAAGTACGTTGAGTTTAATTTGAAAGGTGATGAGTGGACCCCGCTCGCATTTCGTCCGTCTCATCAAGAAGCCGCCTCGCTCTTGGAAATCATTGCCAGAGAACCGGCCAGGAAGCGACCTACGTCTCGGACTTTCGACAGGTGGTATGACGAATACCGCGCCGAATGGCAGCGAAACGTAGTGAGCCAACCTGGGGCTCAAGAGCTGGAGAACCTGATTTCAAATGTCAAAGATTTGGTTACTCCCCCCGGAGGACGACGTCCGACCACCGACGAGCTCATGCGGGCGATCGAGGAGGTTGACAGAAAGGGCTAGGGAAAAGACCAAGCATCATTGGCTCCAAGTGAATCGTCACCTTTCTCAAGAATCCTGCACCAATAGCCCGAATGAAGGGAAACTCATGCAGACGGCCTTTGTTGTCAGGCAGATAGTTGCGCGATCGTTCTATCTATTGCCGTTCCTGCTGGCGCTGTTCACTATCCCGGCGCCTTTCAAGGTGCTTGCGGTCTGTTTGCTTGTCATCAAGATCAAGATGACGGACGAGACCGAGAGATCGGAAGTCATGCACCTGCTCGGTTACATCGCCTCGAATATGAAGACGCAGGATGAGCCGACGGCCGATAAATGGTTCGGGTCGGTCAAGAAGGCGTTTCTACTTGATGAGGGGATAGATGCCAGTGAAGTCGAACTTGGACCACTGAAGATCAAGGTCGATATTGTATTCAATATCCTCGAAATGCTGCTAGCTATCGTATTTATCTTCGTATCGCTGTGGATGGCATTGCGCTGACACCTCCTCAAATAATATCCCATTTGGGGAGGGGACGGTCCGGTCGGTATCTGGGGTATTCTACAAATGACTGGTAGAACTCGTTGGTAATGAAACCACGTTCCCGACCCTTGCTTAGCCTCCATTTCACCTGTGGGATTGTAAGCTTCATCGCGACCGCAAGCTGTTCGATAGTCTTGAACTTACCGGTTTCGAGGAAGGCAATCGAACTGGCTATCCCTTCAACGTTGCTCGCTCCCTAGAGAGCTTCCACTTGAGGTAGCGCTGGCGTTTCGGGTCGATGATGATGTGAGGGTAAGGGGTGTCGCGTTCGGTCATGTCCTCTTACGGGTCCTCCTATGAGTAGTACCATGGTTGATAATAAGGGTTACGAAGGTAAGCATTGGTAGCCATTGGTGTCGAAGGTGTAAGGGCCCTCCCCATCAGGGGGCCCCCAACTATGGTAGACCGAGATCAACCTACGTACGTCGAAGACACATCGACCAGTCCAGGTAAGCCGACATGGTGTGAGAAGACATCACCCATCACCTGCTTGGCCACCATCGCATTGGAAGATGCCACAAGGATCGCGTCGTGTACGGGCAGGGCAACGATCCCATGAGATTTCAAGCTCAGCAGGATGTCGACCATGATCTGGCTCTCTTGACGTTGAACATGATGCCCAACTCCGGTGAAGAAGAGGTGTGCTATCGCGGGATGGTGGCGGATGATGGCTTCGGTGATTTCGGATATGTGAGTGCCTTTAGGAAAGTTCCCCACAGACCCCCGCAGCATCTTCCTCATGGGAGTTTCGCGGAAGACCATCGAACTGAAGACGACCTTGATACCCTTTCGATGCTCCTCAAAGCCGGGGATGGCGTAGAGGTCGGATGCAGCCGGAACCGCACCCGCCATGCCGTAGAGCTGCCTTGGTCCCATCTGAGCGTAGTCCAGCTCGACTATTGCCTCGCCGTCGATGACAAGGCGGTCAAACCGGCTTTCCTTGCTCATCCCCTGCCAGAAGCCACCAAAGAGACGACCGCCGCTTTCGAACCGTCCCCGAGTGAAGATGCGGCGCAAGTCTCGGTCGCTGGTGTCGGGAACGGGGCTGCTGTCAGTCTTGTAGGTCCCGTAGTCGATGTCGGCAGACCGCAGCCAATCGTTGATGTCCCGCATCTCTCGCCGAAAGAGGCTCGTCTCCTCCGTATCGTGGTAGTCGATAACCTGTGCTTCGTCCCAGAAGTCCGCCTTCTCGCTCTTCAGGATGATGGGTTCTGCCACGCAAGCTAGCCCGAGGTCGGCGAAGGTGATCCCCCCGGTGTCCAGACGTGCAAATAGCTTCGGACCGGGACGGATGGACGTGCGCCGCGCATCTTGCCGCCAATCGCTGTCGCCAATCTCTTGGACTATCCACCCAAGTTCTGGAGCGGCCAGCCTGTTAAGAACATCGGGGAAGGTCTTACCGTATACCCGTGGACGGTATCGGTTCCGGCCTCCAAGCACGGCATGTGACCGGGTCACGTAGATCGCATCTGGACGCCTGTAGAGGGCGTGATGCATCAGGTCACATAGGATGGCTTCCACTGTAAGCTCGAAGGTTTCTTGGTCATGTTGCTTTCGCCTACGGGTGCGGTGCCCGCCGCACTCTTCGTAGCGCTCAACTTCCGCAATGGCTTCCGTGATCAGCGCCTTTGACGCCTCGGTCCTAGCGAAGCGCCACGGGCTGAATGGCCTGTCCACGGGCTTGCTGGTGTCTTTGGTGGCAGGCGTGTTCAAGCTGCGTCCCCGCTCAGCTCTGGTCCAAGGATCGCGTCCCGCTCGGTCCTGACCTTCTGTCGAGCAGCCTCCAGGGCTTTCGCCTTGCGCCTCGCAATTTCCACGCCGTAGGCTGTAAGCTTGCTGGTTTCGATAATCGACCAGAGAGCCGCTATGGTCCTCGGAGGCACCTCTCGGTAGACGCTGCGCGTCATCCCGTTCATGGACCAGTTGTACGCGGCCTCACGAGGGTTCAGGCGCAGCAACATGCGTACGGTCTGGAAACGGAACCCGTTGTCGTACTTCCAACGCCTGTGGTCATCCTCGTGCCAGTAGCCCATTGCCATGAGGAGCTTGGCTATGGTGATGCTGTCGGTCTCTTCGGACAGAGAGACGATTGCCTTGGATGCCTGAAGCTCGTGCACGTTGGCTGCAACGCCACGTTCTGTAGTCCTGATGTGGGCCTTCGCCGCAGCGACGGTGCGAGCCCAGATGTCGTTCATCGACTCGTAGGCGTTGGTCGCCGAGACGGTGTTCAAATAGCTGTCGATTTCTTTGATGTAGGGTTTGAGGTCGGATTTCTTCACGCCGGTCTGGAGAGGGTGACCGTGGCGAGCTTTCGTCCGCTTATGTTGTTCGCAGAGTGCACTGTAGCCGTTGACCTGAGCGGAGCATCCGCCAGCCTTGCAAGTTCTCATATGTGCGTGTGTTCTCAATCTTTAGGAATGGGTCTTGGCAGAGGATAGAACCCCTGTTCATGCAGTACCCGCTGCATGGCTGACCGTACCGGGACCCTGAGGCACGGGAGCAGGACTTAGTTGAGCAGTATCGATGATGTGATGTGTCGCCCGTAGGCTTGGTGGTGTCTCGTTACGAAGGTGGCGGCTGTGCCGCTCGGTGTCGGTAGAGTGACCCGTAGGTTCGGTGGTGTCGTCAGGGGACGCGGGTTTGCTTCCCGGCCAATCCCTCACCGCTCGGTTCAACATTCGGGCCACTGCCGTCTGCCTTGCCACTGCTTGCGGCCAATGACCGCTCCCGATTTGGTGCTTTAGTTCCGCTATACGGGGCGCTTCCGCTTCCCCTGCGCCGGGGTGGTGTCCCCAGACCGCTAGGCGGCATACATATGACGCTATCAATCACACCCGTCAAGGGAAAACGATAAAGAGATAGCAATAACAATGACTTGAGTAGATGCGGATCTGGTGTGGGAACGAGGGAATTCAGGGTGTCTGAGGTTGGCGTGGGAGAATATGTGGCCCCAAATTGGGAAAATATTAGTGCGGAGAATGAAGGCAAATCAAACCACCTGGCCGCAGCACCCAAGCGGCCACCTCTTCCGCCACCCTGCAACCCGTGCCTGTTGCCTCTTGAACAATGTTCCGCTCCTAAGAGCCGGAGAGACGCACCGATTACCGATTTATACCCTCCTCCAAGTCTGACTCACCCACAATGTTCGCAGGGCCCTGGCGACGCGTGAGCTATCCTCTCCGCTTCTTTGGTGACTTCCGCAACTCCTCGGCTTGCTCCCAAGATGCCACCTGCTGAGCGGCCTTGGCAGGGTCGGCTTTGATGCGAATGATGGTCTGCCGCACCAGTCCAGTCTTTCTGGCAATCTCACTGTTGCTGGTGCCGAGGCCAAGCAGGCGCATGACCTCGACAAGCTGGTCGCCATCGAAGGTCGGCTTGCGCCCGAGGAACTTCTCAGGCTCTTTGGTCTGCGCGTGAGCAATCCCAATCCTCTGGGCGTCCTTGGTAGCCTCAAGCTGCGCCTGTGCCATGCCAGCCATGAATGTCATCATAGCGTCTCTGAGGGCCATCCCCATGGGGTCAGTGCGCGACCCGTCGAACTCCATGTCGTTGATGATGGTCTTGATGATCACGCCCCTGCGCATGAAATCGCGGATGGTGTCCGTCACGTCGTTGTAATCGCGGCCAAGACGATCGACCCACCGGACAACCAAGGTGTCACCTCGGCGTAGCAGATCAAGCAGGCGTTTGCCCTGTGGTCTGTCCTTCAGCGATACGCTGCCCGAGACGCCATCATCGGTGACCACCTCATCGAAGACGTATCCCTTGGCCTCTGCTGCCGTCTTCTGGTGGTCTACGGTCTGATCAGCGGTCGAAACGCGGGCATACAGAACTGTCTTCGTCATTGTCGTGCATCCTGTCCATTGTGGCTATGTACACAGACATGAGATGTCCATAAGGCAATGTCAACCCTTGTGGACATGCCGCCAACCCTCCAGACGGATGTACACTGCCGTATACCGCTGTGGACACGCCGCAATACGGTGGCTCTTTAGCCGGAGAACTCGTTCAATCGAGCTCCTCTCCCAAATCGGAAACTATGAACGCGCGACAGCGAGCGCTCTAGGGGCGCAGTTTGGCAGAAGACAAAGACGCCAATCCGTTATGGTAGATACCTTCACGATGACCTCACTTCGCGAAATTGTTGATAAAGTCGTCGTGGACAGAACGCGGAACAACCTACGTTGGTTAGTCTGGGAAATGCGTGACAATATGAGTCGCATAAATTGCGATTCGAGAATTACCCAAACCGGCTAATATACAGTGAAGGTCCTATGAAAATCGACCAGTTGAAAGTTATCAACTTCCGCGGAATTAAAGAAGTTGAGCTCTCGAATCTCGGTACAATGGTGATCGTTGCTGGGCAAAACGGATCAGGAAAGTCGTGTATATTCGACGCAGTTCGGCTGTTGAAGTCTGTTTATGGAGGGTACCAGCAAAACGAGTGGCAGCAGTGGCTGGGCGAGTTCCAAATACAGATGACGAACAGGGCTAGCGATTTCGCGTCTATGTTCAACGATGCTACGCGACCACTATCAATCTCTTGCGGCTTTAGGCTCTCCGCCGAGGAGAGAGCTTACATTCAGACGAATGCGCATGACCTTCTAACTGAAGCGACTTGGCGGATGCTCATACCGGAGGCTTACGCTTGGGGCGGAATGCGAATGGCGCCCTTTGCCGCTCAATTCAGGGATAGAGAGTCTGAAGTTAAGGGCCGTGTGGAGGCAGCACACGCTGCTTTGGTCACAGAACTCGCTCAACCGTTACTACACGCTGAATGCACCATTCCTGTTGGTGGAGTGCCGCATATAATGCCCTCGGTCGCGCTTGAGGCGATATTCAGTACTTTCAGACCGCGAGACATCGGCGTGATCGATTACCACGGTGCGCAACGTCACTATGGCCGCGAACTCGTACAGGGGGTCAACCTAAACCTTGGCTCTAATGAGCAGCAGCATAGCCAATCAGCGCTTTACAACTACTCTGCTAAGTACATGAATGTTAAAGCTGAGATGGCGACTTCGTACATCCGTGAGATTCTATCTGAGCAAGCGGGGATACCAAGAGCCGCGCAATCCACTCTGACAAATACGCTTAAAGAGTTATTCGAGACTTTCTTTCCCGAAAAGACGTTCCTCGGTCCTCAGCCCACCGAGGACGGGAGACTCACTTTTCCAGTCAGAACCTCGGGCGGCAATATCCACGACCTCGACGAATTGAGCGCGGGTGAGAAGGAGATCCTGTATGGGTACCTACGCATACGCAACTCTGCTCCTCAGCATTCAATCATTCTCTTGGATGAGCCGGAGCTACATCTCAATCCGAGGCTGATCCGTGGACTGCCGGGTTTCTACCAAAAAAACCTCGGAATAGCTCTGGACAACCAGATTTGGCTTGTAACTCACAGCGATGCTCTCCTTCGAGAAGTTGTTGGTAGAGAAGGTTACAACGTCTTCCACATGCTGCCCTGTGGGAACGTGCCGGATGGTGAAACCCAGTTGAAGCCGTTGTCAGTAAATGCGGACTTGGACTTAGCGTTGATTGATCTCGTCGGCGACTTAGCTGCATATCGCCCGAGCGGAAAAGTAGTGATCTTTGAAGGCGGCGGCGATTCCGATTTCGACCAGAACATAACAGGGAAGTTGTTTCCTGAGCTACTTGAACATGCAAACCTTGTATCCGGTAGCAACAAGGCGAGGGTGCAAGCTCTTCAGGAGGTATTGGAGAAAGCGACAGAGAAAGCTCAGTTGCCTTTCAAATTCTTTGCGATAACCGACCGAGACTCGGACACCGCGATCAATCAGAACGAACGAGTGCGTTCCTTTTCTTGGGACGTGTACCACGTGGAGAACTATTTCATAGAACCTCGGTTCATTGCCAAGGTCTTAGAATCCCTTGGGTATTCCAATGTTTCGAGCGAGGCACAGATTACTGACGATCTACGTGAGTGCGCTCGTGAAGGCATGCCAGAACTGATCCGCCACGAGTTAGCAGAGTTCGCTAACACTACGATGGTGCGGGCCATCAACACAGGAACCGACCCAAAGGCTGGCAATCTTGGCATGGCTTTGTCGCAAGCAGTTGAGCGATCGCTTCAACGTCTGCAGTCCGCCACAGCTGATTCACTTAGCTCAGCATCTTTGTCTGCCAAAGAGGCGGAACTTCGGAGAAAATATGAGGAACATCTGGCCAGTGGTGAATGGATCAAGTCATTCAGGGGACGGGACATTCTGAAGAGGTACGCCGGGAAATGGGCGTCGGGGATTGCATACGAGGTGTTCAGGAACCTGATCACATCCCAAATGCGCGACGCTGGTCATCAACCGCTGGGAATGAAGACCGTTATAGATCGGATCATTGCTGATTGATAGCCGATCGACGGGCAGCAAATCCAAGCGTATTCAAACCGACTGGCAACGAATGACTGAGCCCGCCCCTGTCTCGAAAAGGGTGGGTACCCCGGGGGACAACCCCAGCTGCCGTTCTCTATGATGGTGGCTGAGAAATTTTCGCTGTTTCTACGGCGGGTTCCGCTGAACGCACCGCAGGCATAGTTCGTCCTTTGTCGTGCCTGTGCGTTTAGGGCAGCTCATTCCGTTCTTTACAAGATTGACTGTCCAGTATCACCAGCGCCCAGGTGTCAGTTCTCCCCGAACGACAGCTTCATAGCTTTCGATGTCGCCACCAAGCGAGCTTCATCGGAACCGTAGCGATTGGCCTCGCCAGTCACTGCATGCCCGAGGATCAGCTTTCGCTCATGCTCGTCTACTCCAGCGCGGATCATGCGATCCTGCATGTTATGCCTGAGACTGTGCACGACCACCTTTGGGTCCGTCACGACCTTTCTGACGCTCTTCATGAGAGCGGCGCTTGCTGCATCCCCGCCGCCCCTCCGACCGTACTTGGCAAACAGCGGGGCTTCGGTAGCAGTGGTATCGGGAGCCAGCTCTAGGGCTTCCTTTGCTGCCGCGAGAGCGTCTCCAACGAGAGGCACCTGACGCCGCGAAGCTTTGTTCTTCAAACGCCGGATTCCGTTGAAGCGAATCACAAGGTGCGGCAGGTCACCGTCCAACACTACGTCCCTAATCTCCAGCCCAGTCGCCTCGCTGACACGCAGGCCGCTCCCTTCAAGCAAGCGCCAGACTAGCCGAAGGTCTGCGCCAGCATGCCCAAGGACGTACGATCGTGTGGCCGTGAGCTGCTTCGCGGTGAAGGGGTCGCGCTCATCACGGTCGGCTTTCTCGGCGGCCTTGAGACCCTTGATATCAAGGTTCTTAAATGCATTTATGGCCAACCGCTCCAGCTCAAATTCCCTGATACCAAATTCGATGATGGCGCGAATGTCGTTGCAATAGCGGTCCACGGTGGTTGGCTTTGCACCCGAGCTCAACATCTCAGCGACTACTTCGCGAGCATGAACACGCGTGAGTTCAGAGAGTTTCGGGTCCTTACCTAATGCTGTCTTCACGAAATGGGTTACGCGCTCCACCCGCAGCCGTTTTCGCTGCTCCCCAGGATCTCCAGTAACCTTGGTTTCCACATAAAGTCGTGCGGCATCCACGAAGCTTGCTTGTGGTGGTGTGACGTTACCGCTGCCGGTTAACATTCCGTAGGCTAGGCTGTCGATCTTGTCGCGAACCTGCCAGCTCTCAGCAAGCGCGTCGGCTGAGGTTAATTCGGGGAAGACGTCCACCGCCGCATTGTAACTGGTGTGCAAGGGCCCGGTGGGATCGACGCCAAGTGCCTTCAATCGAGCCACTGCTTCGCGCCAGTCGTCCAGAGCTGTTCTGACGCATTCCATTGTGGGCGCAGCGGCCGCTGGTAGCTTCGCCGCAGCTAGCTGCCTCTCGACAACGTCGTGATAACCCGGCCACGCCTTAATGGCTGACGATTCGGTGAGCCCCAAGACCTTCTTGAACTCGTATTTGCCAATACGTTCTCTCAGGGCGGTCGGGACTTGGCGGCGGTACTCAAAGCTGCCGCTGGGTGTCTTCGACAAATATTTCAAGATGATTGTCTTCACTGTCCGGTCCTCTGTCAGTACCTAATGCAGTACCCCGAGGACGAATTAACCTAGCGTTTCCAGCAATTTGATAGGCTGTAAGCCCGTAAGTGGTGCCCCATGCCGGGGTCGAACCAGCACTTCTTTCGAAACTCGATTTTGAGTCGAGCGCGTCTACCAATTCCGCCAATGGGGCAACGGAGTGAACGGGCGGCTGTCTAACATGCGAGCGCCCGCAGACGCAAGACGGGCAATCGAAGTTATCAGACTGATCCGGTAGAGAGAGCCGGCCTCGTTTCGAGGCCGGACGCTGTCCGATATCAATGAGCGGCGGCGGGCGCCGGGGCGGTCAGGCCTGATTTCTTCAGGGTGATTGCCAGGATCGAGGCCAGCAGGCAGAAGGCGCCGGCAACGAAGAAGGCGGGCAGGTAGCTCGAAAGCTCGGTGCGCGAGAGGCCGGCGCCATAGGCGGCGGTGGCGGCGCCCAGCTGATGGCCGGCAAAGACCCAGCCGAAGACGAGGCCGGCCTTTTCACGGCCGAAGCGGTCGGCGGCGATCTTGACGGTCGGCGGCACGGTGGCGATCCAGTCGAGGCCGTAGAAGACGGCGAAGATGGAGAGGCCGTAAAAGCTGAAATCGTTGAAGGGCAGATAGAGCAGCGAAAGGCCGCGCAGGCCATAATACCAGAAGAGCAGCCAGCGATTGTCGAAGCGGTCGGACAACCAGCCGGAGCCGATGGTGCCGAAGAAATCGAAGATGCCCATCACCGCCAGCACGCTGGCGGCGGCCACCGGCACGATGCCGAAATCGCCGCAGAGGGTGACGAAATGGGTCTGGATCAGGCCGTTGGTGCTGAGGCCGCAGATGAAGAAGGTGGCAAAGAGGATCCAGAAGGTCGACGTCTTCGCGATTTCCCTGAGGGTGGTGATCGGCGTCATCAGCGCGGCGCCGAGCGTGATGCTGGCCGGCGGCGGCGTCACCTGGGTTTCGCCGAGGGAGGGCAGGTTCAGGTCAGCCGGGCGATCCCGCATGAAGGCGAGCACGGCGAGAGCTGCGACCATGATCATGGCGCAGACGAAAAACACCGTCGATCGCCAGCCGTAGCGTTCCGTCAGTTCGGCCATCAGCGGCAGAAAGACCAGCTGGCCGGTGGCGGAGCTGGCCGAAAGCATGCCGACGACGAGGCCCCGATGTTTGGTGAACCAGCGGGTGGAAATAGTCGCAGCCAGCACCACGGCCGTCAGGCCAGTGCCGAAGCCGACGACGATGCCCCAGAGCGCCAGCAGATGCCAGAGCTTGGTCATGAACAGCGAGCCGACGAAGCCGGCGCCGATCAGGGCGAGCGCGAAGACGATGACCTTGCGCACCCCGAAATAATTCATGAAGGCGGCAGCGAAGGGGCCCATGAAGCCGAACAGGATCAGGCGGATCGCCAGCGCCGAGGAAATCTGCGAGGTCTCCCAGCCGAACTCGTCCTGCAGCGGCTTGATGAGCACGCCGGGTGCGCCCATGGCGCCTGCCGTCACCAGCATGGTGAGGAAGGTTGCGGCAACGACGACCCAGCCGTAGTGGATGTTGCGCCGGGCAAGGGTAGAGGCAAGGGCTGCGGAGACCATGGGCGAAATTCCGTTGAATTCGGGTTCGGGAGATTAGGGGCCTGATTTACATGATGGTCATCATATTTGTTGCTTATTCATGATGGACGTCATATATTTTGTCAAGCGACTATTTCTGGAGATGAGAATGCGGGTCAGCCGCGAAAAATTTGCCGAAAACCGAGAGAAAATCCTGAGCGTTGCCGGCGTGCTCTTCCGTGAGAACGGCTTCGACGGGGTCGGTGTCGCCGACATCATGAAGGCGGCGGGGCTGACGCATGGCGGCTTCTACGGTCATTTCGGCTCGAAGGATGATCTGGCGCTCGAGGTCAGTCGCCAGCTGATCGACAGGGTCGAAACGCGTTGGAAAGAGCATATCGCCGAGTCGCCGGAACGGCCGCTGGAATCGCTTCTCGACCACTATATCCACTGGCGAACGGTCGACGATCCGGGCGGCAGCTGCGTCTTCGCAACCTTGATCCAGGAGGTGAGCCGCAGCCGCGGTGCGGTGCGCGCCGTCTTCAGCGATGGGCTGTCGGTGCTGGTCGACACGCTCGCCGATATCGTTCCCGGCGAGACCGAAGAGGAACGCCGCGCCAATGCCGCGACGACACTCTCATCGATGATGGGCGCCGTCATCCTTGCGCGCGCGGTCGAGGACCGGGCGCTTGCCGAGCACTTTCTGGTGACGATGCGCCGGCAGCTCGATCCCGGCAGCCGAATCTAGCCATACGATGCTGCCCCCCCTTCTCGAAGGGGATGGTCGACGATGTCTTTATTTGAAACCGGCGATGGCATGCGGGACGTAGGGCGCTTCCAGCGCGGCGATTTCTTCGGCGGTGAGCTTGACGGAGAGTGCGGCAACCGCGTCGCTGAGGTGGTTCGGCTTGGAAGCGCCGATGATCGGGGCGGTCACGGCACTCTTCTGCAGGATCCAGGCGGTTGCGACCTGGGCGCGGGAGATGCCGCGGGCCTTGGCGATCTCAGCCACGGCTTCGACGATCTTGCGGTCGGCGTCGATCGATTGCGTGTAAAGTGTCTTGCCGAATTCATCGGTCTCGCTGCGCGCCGTCGCTTCGTCCCAGTCGCGGGTCAGGCGGCCGCGGGCTAGCGGGCTCCAGGGGATGACGGCGATCTTCTGGTCCTCGCAGAGCGGCAGCATTTCACGCTCTTCCTCGCGGTAGAGCAGGTTCAGGTGGTCCTGCATGCTGACGAACTCGGTCCAGCCGTTCAACCTGGAGACGTAAAGCGCCTTGGCAAATTGCCACGCGTACATGGAGGAAGCGCCGATGTAACGCGCCTTGCCCGCTTTGACGACGTCGTGCAGCGCTTCCAGCGTTTCCTCGATCGGGGTCGTGTAATCGAAGCGGTGGATCTGGTAGAGGTCGACATAGTCGGTGCCGAGGCGGCGCAGGCTATTGTCGATTTCATCGAAGATCGCCTTGCGCGACAGGCCGGCGCCGTTCGGGCCCGGCCGCATGCGGTTGAACACCTTGGTCGCCAGCACGATGTCCTCACGCTTGGCGAAGTCCTTTATGGCGCGGCCGACGATCTCTTCGGAGGAGCCGTTGGAATAGGTGTTGGCGGTGTCGAGGAAATTGATGCCGAGCTCGATCGCCTGACGGATCATCGTCCGGCTTTCTTCTTCCCGCAGGCTCCAGGCATGATTACCGCGGCCGGGATCGCCGAAGGTCATGCAGCCCAGGCAAATTTTCGAGACTTCCAGGCCGGTCTTCCCAAATTTTGCATATTCCATGAAACAACTCCGTGATGAATTTGCTGACCCAATTCGCTGTCCCCGGCGGCTTTCCATGATCTAGCGCGGAAACCGGGAAAGTCGCAGGGCGCCCGCCGAAAAATCCGATTTGCGATGCGCACAACAATGCGTGATGAGCTTTGAAGCCCGGCCGGTCATCACCGTCTGGACCCGTTGCTTGCGCATTTGGAGCACAAGGTGTTAGCTGGTGCAGCATTCACTGGATTTCACTTATGATACTGCCGTCCCATGATCGCTACGACGATCTCTATCGCGATTTCTCGTGGCGGATTCCCGAGGATTTCAATATCGGCCGCGCCGTCAGCGACGACTGGGCGGCGAGGGCGCCGGAGCGCGTCTGCCTCGAACATTTCAGCCCGGACGGGTATCACCGCACCCTGACCTATCGCGCGCTCGCCGACCAATCCTCGGCCTTTGCCAATGCGCTGGTTTCACTGGAGATCGAACGCGGCGATCGCGTCGCGCTGTTGCTGCCGCAATCCTTCGAGACGGTGATCGCGCATGTGGCGATCTACAAGACCGGCGCGATCGCGCTGCCGTTGGCGTTACTCTTCGGTGTCGAGGCGTTGGAATACCGGCTGAAGGCGGCGGGCGTGGCCGCTGTCGTCACCAATGGCTTCGGTCTCGAGCGCATCCGGCAGATCCGCAAGGGTCTGCCGATGCTGAAGCATGTCGTCAGCATCGATGGGGCGAGTGCCGATGCGGCTGCTTTCGGCGAACTGGTGGACGGCCATTCCTCCGTCTTCGCCGTCGTCAAGACCGGTCCGGATGATCCGGCGCTGATGATCTTTACTTCGGGCACGACGGGGCCGCCCAAGGGTGCGCTGCATGGCCACCGCGTCCTGCCAGGCCATATTCCCGGCATGCAATTTGCCCATGAGGGTTTTCCGAAAGCGGGCGACAAGGTCTGGACGCCGTCCGACTGGGCCTGGGCAGGCGGGCTGCTCAACGCGCTGCTGCCGAGCCTTCTCCTCGGCGTTCCCGTCGTCTCCTCGCCGGCGCAGAAATTCGACGCAGACATGGCCTATCGGATCATGGCCGAGATGGGGGTGCGCAACGCCTTCATTCCGCCGACCGCATTGCGGCTGATGCGATCCGTTGCCGATCCGCGGTCGAAATACGATCTGGTTCTGCGCACCATCGGCTCGGCCGGAGAGGCGCTTGGCCGCGAGACCTATGAATGGGCGCAGCGCACCCTTGGCCTCACAGTCAATGAATTCTACGGCCAGACGGAGTGCAATTTCGTGCTGTCGTCGAGCGCTGCCTATGGCGTGACCAAGGCGGGCGCCATCGGGCGGGCGGTGCCGGGGCATCGCGTGGCGATCGTCGATGATGCGGGTGACGAGCTGCCGGCCGGCGAGCCGGGCCAGATCGCCATCGCCAGTCCCGATCCCGTCATGTTCCTCGGCTATTGGGACGATGCGGCGGCGACGACGCGAAAATTCGCCAAAGGCTGGCTGCTCACCGGCGATATCGGCCGACAGGACGAAGACGGTTATGTCACCTTCGAAGGCCGCGACGATGACGTCATCACCTCATCCGGATATCGTATCGGCCCGGCCGAAATCGAGGATTGCCTGATCGGCCATCCCGCCGTGCAGCTTGCCGCTGCCGTCGGCAAACCGGATGCCGTGCGCACCGAAATCGTCAAAGCCTATATCGTGTTGTCGCCCGGCCATCACCCAAGCGAGGCGCTGGCGGCTGACATCAGGGAATGGGTGAAGACGCGGCTTTCGATGCACGAATATCCGCGCGAGGTAGAATTCATCGATGCCCTGCCGCTGACCACCACCGGCAAGGTGATCCGCCGGCTGCTGCGGGAGAAAGCGGCGGCCGAAGCTTAGCTGTTCAGCTCCGGCCGGCCAGCGACATGATCTTTTCGCGCAGCATCTTCGCCATGTTTCGGGTGCTGCGGTACATGTGGAGCTGGGCTGTGACCTGACGCATGTCGCGGTCGCTGTTCTGCGTTAGGCCGATCACCAGCGTTCCCATCTCCTCGCGCTCCTGCCAGAAGCGGCTCATGATCGGGTGGTCGGAGACGGCGCAGGAATCGGAGCGGACGATGTTGGCGTCGTCGAGATGCCATTCGGTGAGTTCGCTCATCAAGAGCTTACCCGGCGAATAGCGGGCATAATTCTCGTCATAGGCAGTCTTCCAGGTATAGGCCTCGCCACCCATCATCAGTACGACGATGGCGGCGATCGCCTTGCCGTTGAGGTCGATCGTGTGAATACGCACGGCATCGACGGCGGCAAGATTCGAAACCGCCTCGCGGGCGAAGGCCGTATGATAGCGATCGGTGACGAGGGCGCTTCGCCGCTTGCCCTTCCAGCCACCGGCTTCCATCGCCAGGAATTCCTCGAAGCGGATGTGGATTTCGCGGGGCTGGCGGGCGACGGCATAAACCGCCGTTCCCTGTTCCTCCAGCAGACGCCACTGGCGACGCATCTCGCGCATGTGCGAGGAAGAGATGGTGCGGCCGAGATAGGCCGGCGCCTCTTCGTCGCTCTGCAGCATCGGGCGCAAATAGGGATTGGTGACGGTGACGGGAAGATTGCGGCTGAGCGCCACGGCCTTGATCATGCGCACGAAGATACCGTTCAGCCTGAGATCCGGCAGGACCACGATTCCGGGCAGATTGAGGTCGCGAGCCGTCAGTCCCTCAAAGAGGTTGTCGAGGGTCTCGGCGGCATCCTCGCTGTCAACGAGCGGCGTACCGAGCGGGCCGAAGCTGTTCGACCAGCCGCGGATGATCGACGGGCCGACGGCAAAACCCGGTTTGTCGACCGAAAACGGCATCAGAAAGCGCATGCGGCTGCGGCCGGCATTATGGTCGCGGATCAGGGCGAAGTTCACCTGTCGGTCTTCGAGCCGCGGCATTGCGGGGGCGAGGAAGCGGCCGGAGAAGAAGACGTTCGGCTCCATCGCCCGGTTGGAGAGAAAGTCGAGTTCTTCCTGAAGGTCATAGCCGAGCTTGCCGGGATAGAGGCAGAGTTCGCGCCCCGGCCGGCCGATCTCGGCGCGCGCCTCGGCCCGCGGCGCTTCGAAATGCAGCGCGGCGAGATCATGCACCATGCGGTTTGCAATGCTGTCGGTGCTTTCGGTCACGGGGGGAATACGCACCATCTATCGAACTCTCATTTCTGGCGTTGCGGCGGGGGGGCTGGCAAAGGCGAAAAGGACGATGCCGAGCGTGCGGCGCACGGCAAGATGCAGCAGGATTGCCTCGACCGCCATGGCCGATGCCGTGGCGATCGCGGTTCCTTCGATGCCGTAATGCGGTATTAAAGCAAGGTTGAGACCGATATTGGCGGTCAGCGCGCCGGCATAGAGCGCGACGCAGAGGTTCTGCTTGCCGGCCATCATCAGCAACGTTTCGGCTGGGCCGACCAGTGACTTGGCGAGGATGCCGGCAAGCAGGATCGCCATGACCAGATAACCTGATGTGAAGGCGCCACCGAAGAGCGAGAGCAGAAGATGGCCGGCGGCAAGCACCAGAAGACCGACGCCGAGTGCCGGCCAGAAGGTCCAGCGGGCGGCGTCGATGGCGGCGCTCGCCAGCTGTGCATGGTCGCCTTCGGCGATGATCGAGGAAAAGCGCGGGCCGGAGGCTGCCTTGACCGAGAAATTGATGAAATGCACCAGCGCCATGGTTTTGGCGGCGGCGAAATAGATGGCGACGTCGTGCGGCTCGAGGAAGATGCCGACGACGACGACATCGGAATTGGTCAGCAGGAAGCTCACACCCTCGATCAAAAAAATCGGGAAGGCGACGCTGAACCAGGCGAGGAAATCGACCTTGCGCGGCCCCTCGTCATAATGCCGGCGAAGGCGATAGAGCGTTGCGGCATACTGGCCGAGCGCGGTGACGAAGGTCGCGGCGAGTGCTGCCTGCATGGCGGTGACGGCCGTATGTTCGGCGCCGATGGCAATGGCGATCAGCATGAAGAGGATGATCAGGATCGGTCGGACGATATAGACCGGGCCAAGCGCCATGACCGGCCAGTGGTTCGCCCGCGACGTACCCTCCAGAATGTCGCCAAGCGCGATCATCGGCATCGCGAGCAGGCCGAGGAAGATCGGGACGAGATAATAGACCTGGATCATATGGCCGAAGAAATGCAGCCCGAGCATGCCGGCGGCGAGTACCGCTGTGCCGGAAAGCAGCGCGAAGATGCGCGCGGTGCCGGTGAGGCCGCGGATTTCCTCGAAGGCGCCCGCTGCCTTGTATTGCGGCAGGAAGCGGATGATTGCCGTGTGGAAACCAAGGCATGAGAGATCGCCGAAGACGACGACCAGCACCCAGACGAAAACGAAGATGCCGTATTCATATTCGCCCATCAGCCGGGCAAGCAAGATCTGCGAGATGAAGGCAAGGGCTGCACTGAGAATGCGGATCGAAAAGGCCGTCAGCGCCATGCGCTGGGCGGTCGCCTTCTCCCCACGTTCGGTGAGCACGGCCACAAGCATGCGCCGCGTGCGGCCGCCGATCGGGCGCAGGCCCGCGGACAGCATTTTTTCCGCTGTTTCTATGACCGCCATGATGAACACGCAAAACTCTGAAAGTCAGGCAAATCGTGCCCGAAGTCTTGACAGAACAGGGTTAAGAAACGGTTCCGGATCGGACCGGTCGGTCGGCGCTGAAATTGCGGTTTTCCAGCATTGCCGCGGAAAGAAAATGCCGCCCGAAGGCGGCATTTAAACGATCTTTGCGGTTTGCCTCAGACCTGCTCGAAGGCGCCGTGGCAATGCTTGTATTTCTTGCCGGAACCGCAGGGGCAGGTCTCGTTGCGGCCGACCTTGCCCCAGGTGGCCGGGTCATCGGGGTTCCGGTTCTCAGGGGAAACAATGACTTCCGATGCCTGGTAGATCGCCGGGGCGAAATCGTCCTCGCCGGTCATCGGATCGAGGTGATGGGCCTGCATCAGCGGCGGTTCGGGTTCAGCAGGGGCCTGCTGCACCAGCTCAACGCGCATCAGCTGGGCGGTCACGGCCTCGCGCAGATTGTTGAGCAGTGCGGTGAACAGCTCGAAAGCTTCCGACTTGTATTCCTGCAGCGGATCGCGCTGGGCATAGCCGCGGAAGCCGATGACGGAGCGCAGATGATCGAGATTGACGATGTGCTCGCGCCAGAGATGATCGAGCGTCTGCATGACGATCGAGCGTTCGACATAATGCATGATGTCGTCACCGAAACGCTCGGCCTTTTCGGTAAAGGCGGCATTGGTGGCTTGCGTCAGGCGCTCGCGGATATCGTCCTCGCCGATGCCTTCTTCCTTCACCCAGTCCTCGATCGGCAGGTCGAGATTGAGGATGTTCAGAGCACCGGTTTTCAGGCCGACGGCATCCCATTGTTCGGCGTAGGCGCGCTCGGGGATATACTTTTCAACCATGTCCTCGATCACCTCACGGCGCATGTCGGAGACGGTCTCGGAAATATTGGTCGATTCCATCAGTTCGAGGCGCTGCTCGAAGATCACCTTGCGCTGATCGTTGAGAACGTCGTCATACTTCAGGAGGTTCTTGCGGATATCGAAGTTGCGGGCTTCGACCTTCTTCTGAGCGCGCTCCAGGGCCTTGTTGATCCAGGGATGGACGATCGCCTCGCCCTCCTTGAGGCCGAGCTTGGTCAGCATGCTGTCCATGCGGTCGGAGCCAAAGATGCGCATCAGGTCGTCCTGAAGCGAGAGGTAGAATTTCGAGCGGCCGGGGTCGCCCTGACGGCCGGAGCGGCCGCGCAGCTGGTTGTCGATGCGGCGGCTTTCATGGCGTTCGGTGGCGATGACGTAGAGACCGCCGGCGGCGAGCGCCTTCTGCTTGAGTTCCTTGATCTCCTCGACGATCGCCTGGATCCGGGCCTCTCGCTCCGGACCAGCTTCGACTTCGCCGAGTTCGCGCTCGATGCGCATGTCCAGGTTGCCGCCCAGCTGGATGTCGGTACCGCGGCCGGCCATATTGGTGGCGATGGTGATGGCACCGGGCACGCCGGCCTGGGCAACGATATAGGCTTCCTGCTCGTGGTAGCGGGCGTTCAGCACCTGGAAGTCGTCGAAGCCCTGCTTGCGCAGGCGCTCGGCGAGCAGTTCCGATTTCTCGATCGAGGTGGTGCCGACCAGCACCGGCTGGCCGCGCTTATGGGCGTCGAGGATCTCCTCGATGATCGCCTTGAACTTCTCGTCGAAGGTCCGGTAAACCTCGTCATCCTCGTCGAGGCGCTTGATCGGCAGGTTGGTCGGAACCTCGATGACATCGAGATTGTAGATGTTGGCGAATTCTTCCGCTTCCGTCTGCGCCGTACCGGTCATGCCGGCGAGCTTGGAGTACATGCGGAAGTAGTTCTGGAAGGTGATCGAGGCCAGCGTCTGGTTTTCCGGCTGGATCCGCACCTTTTCCTTGGCCTCGAGCGCCTGGTGCTGACCTTCCGAATAGCGGCGGCCAGGCATCATGCGGCCGGTGAACTCGTCGATGATGACGACCTCGTCGTTGCGGACGATATAGTCCTTGTCGCGCTGGAAGAGCTTGTGAGCCTTCAGCGCGTTGTTGACGTGGTGGACGATCGCGACGTTCTCGATGTCGTAGAGCCCATTGCCTTTCAAGAGACCGGCCTGGCGGAGCAGGTTTTCCAGCTTCTCGGTGCCCTCTTCGGAGAAATTGGCAGAGCGCTGCTTCTCGTCGATTTCGTAATCGCTGGGTACGAGCAGCGGAATGTAGGCGTCGATCGTGTTATAAAGTTCGGAGCGGTCGTCGAGCGGGCCGGAGATGATCAGCGGCGTGCGCGCCTCGTCCACGAGGATCGAGTCCACTTCGTCGACGATCGCGAAGTTGTGGCCGCGCTGAACCATCTGGTTCTTCTCGTACTTCATGTTATCGCGCAGATAATCGAAGCCGAGTTCGTTGTTGGTGGCATAGGTGATGTCGCAGGCATAGGCCGCGTGGCGTTCCTCGTCGGAGAGGCCATGGACGATGACGCCGGTGGTCATGCCGAGGAAGCCGTAGATGCGGCCCATGGTCGCGGCATCGCGCTGGGCAAGGTAATCGTTGACGGTGACGACGTGCACGCCCTTGCCGGAAAGCGCGTTCAGATAGACCGGCAGGGTGGCGACGAGCGTCTTGCCTTCGCCGGTCTTCATCTCGGCGATCGCATTCGAATGCAGGATCATGCCGCCGACCAGCTGTACGTCAAAAGGCCGCAGGCCGAGAACGCGGCGCGAGGCTTCGCGCACGACCGCAAAGGCCGGTATCAGAATGTCGTCGAGCGTCTTGCCTTCGGCGAGCAAAGCACGAAACTCCACGGTCTTTGCCGCGAGCTGCTCGTCCGTCAGAGCCTTGGTCTTCTCTTCGATAGAGTTGATGGCAGCGACGTTCGGCTGGAAGGACCGCACGCGGCGGTCGTTGGAAGACCCAAATAACTTGCGGGCTATACCGCCAAAGCTGACCATATGACTGGTCCTTTCTCAAATATTCATCCCCGGCGTTTGTTGTTCGCGGCCCAGCCGAAAATCAGGCGCGCGCCTTAAAACGCCCGGAAACTGTTCTGGACGCGAGGTTGCGTGACAGATAAGAGGGGGGTCGAATGATGTCAACGGATTTGGCGGATACAGAAAGGCCACAATCCGGTGTTGATGGCTATTTTGGGCCGTTTCAGGCGATGCTGAAACCGTCGATGTAACTGTGAAGGGTATTTCATGTTGAGCACCAACAAACTTGCCGTTCTGGCGTTTGCAACTTTTGTTGCGCTCCAGGCCCCGGCCCATGCCGATGACGCCGTCATCGCCAAGGTCGGCAATCTGGAGATTCACCAGTCGGAACTCGACCTCGCCGTCGCCAATCTCGACCCGCAGCTGGCACAGCTTCCCGATGACCAGAAGAAGGTCGCTGCCCTTTCCGCCGCCATCGACGTGAAGCTGCTCGCCGCCGACGCTGCGGCCGAGAAGCTCGATCAGACCGACGAATTCAAGAAGCGCATGCAGTATCTCACCGACCGCGAGCTGCACAACGCCTACTTCAAGAAGCATGTCGTCGACATCGTGACGCCTGAAGAAGTCAAGGCACGCTACGACAAGGAAGTCGCCGCCCTGCCGAAGCAGGAGGAAGTCCACGCCCGTCATATCCTCGTCAAGACCGAGGACGAAGCCAAGGACATCATCAAGCAGCTCGATGCCGGCAAGGATTTCGCCGAGCTTGCCAAGGAAAAGTCGACCGATCCGAACAAGTCGGAAGGCGGCGACCTCGGCTATTTCTCGCGCGGCCGCATGGTCAAGGAATTCGAGGACGCAGCCTTTGCGCTTGAAAAGGGCACCTATTCGAAGACGCCCGTCAAGACCGATTTCGGCTATCACGTCATCAAGGTCGAGGATAAGCGCGACGCCCCGCCGCCCCCCTTCGAGCAGGTGCAGGATCAGGTTCGTCAGCTCGTCATGCGCGACAAGTATCTCGAGCTTCTGAACAAGGCGAAAGCCTCCGCCAAGATCGAAATCAGCGACGAGACGCTGCGCAAGGGTTACGACCAGGCCAACAAGCAGCCGGAGCCGGGCAGCGAGCCCGCAGCACCTGCGCCGAAGCAGTAATAGTCGCGTCAGGGCCCGGTTTTTCCGGGCCCTTTAGTATCGTTGTTGTTGTTGCATTTCTGAACGGCGCACCGCTGCCGTCGCCTGGAAATGCCCATTGGCAGGTTTCATCATGTCCGGTTCCGTCTCTCCGCTCGCCCCGAAATCCTTCGTCTCGATGCCGCCGCTGCGCGGCGTGCGCATGGCAACGGCGTCCGCCGGCATCAAGTACAAGAACCGCACCGACGTGCTAATGATGGTCTTCGACAAGCCGGCCGCCGTTGCGGGCGTCTTCACGCGCTCGAAGTGCCCGTCGGCGCCGGTGGATTTCTGCCGTGCCAACCTGCCGCATGGCAGTGCGCGGGCGGTTGTCGTCAATTCCGGCAATGCCAATGCCTTCACCGGCTTGAAGGGCCGCCATGCGACCGAGCTGACGGCGAAGTCGGCGGCATCTGCTGTCGGCTGCGACGAAAACGAAGTCTACCTGGCCTCGACGGGCGTGATCGGCGAGCCGCTCGATGCCACCAAATTCGCCGGCGTCCTGGACCGGATGCAGACCGAAGCCACAGGCGATTTCTGGTTCGAGGCCGCCAAGGCGATCATGACGACCGACACCTATCCGAAGGTTTCCACCCGCAGCGCCGAGATCGGCGGCGTAACTGTCACGATCAACGGCATTGCCAAGGGCGCCGGCATGATCG
This sequence comes from Rhizobium hidalgonense, assembly GCF_002914525.1. Classification (GTDB taxonomy): domain Bacteria; phylum Pseudomonadota; class Alphaproteobacteria; order Rhizobiales; family Rhizobiaceae; genus Rhizobium; species Rhizobium hidalgonense. The sequence continues at coordinate 33,084 of NZ_LODW01000065.1, forward strand.
CGCCCGATATGGCGACGATGCTTTCCTTCGTCGTCACCGATGCCGATATTGCGCCCGCAGCGCTGCAGGTGCTGCTGTCTGATGGCGTCGGCCCGACCTTCAATTCTATGACCGTCGACAGCGACACCTCCACATCCGATACGCTGATGCTGTTTGCAACGGGTGCTGCGGCCGAGGACGGCCAGGCCCGCATCGAACGCGCCGACGATCCCCACCTTGCCGCCTTCCGGGCCGCCCTCAACGAAGTGCTGAAGGATCTGTCGCTGCAGGTGGTGCGCGACGGCGAAGGCGCCACCAAGATGCTCGAAATCACCGTGACGGGTGCCGAGAGCGATGCCGCCGCCAAGCGTATCGGACTGTCGATCGCCAATTCGCCGCTGGTCAAGACGGCAGCCGCCGGCGAGGACGCCAATTGGGGCCGCATCGTCATGGCCGTCGGCAAATCCGGCGAGATGGCCGACCGCGACCGGCTCGCCATCTGGTTCGGCGACGTCAGGGTCGCCGTCAATGGTGAGCGCGACCCGGATTATTCCGAGCAGGCCGCTACTGACGTCATGAAAGCGCAGGATATCCCCGTCAAAGTCGATATCGGCCTCGGCACCGGCACCGCAACCGTCTGGACCTGCGACCTCACCAAGGAATATGTTGCGATCAATGGCGACTATCGGAGCTGATCGTTCATTGGCGCAGGCATCCATTTCTTCACAGAATCTTCCGCTGGTGCGCAGGCTGGAGGCCGTCGGCTTCCGTGCCTGGCCGGCGGCGTCCGTACAATATGACGGCAGCTGGCAGGTGCGGCTAACGGCCGGCCACCCGTCCAACCGGCTGAATTCCATCGTGCCGCTCGATCCCTCGGATCATCGCGACGTCGAAATCCGCCTGGAAAAGGCGAGCCGGAAGTTCGAGGCCTATGGCCGCGCCGCCGTCATCCGCCAGACGCCGCTTGCCTCGCCGGTGCTGATCGAGCTTCTCAGCACGCAGAACTGGACGCGGTTCGACGAGACTGTCGTGATGACCTGCGACCTCGCCGAAGCCGAGCTGCCGGATACGCTCGACCACCTGCCGACCCATGATGTCGGCCGTTTCGTCGACGCCAACCTTGCCGTCGAACGGGCGCCCCTGAGCTTGAAGCCGGCGCTTGCCGAAATCATTTCGGCAATCAAGCCGCCGTCTGGCCTGTTCATGATCGAAAATGCTGTCGATGGCCCGTTGGCGACGGTGCTTTGTGTCCAGGACAACGACCTTGCCGGCATCATGTCGCTTTCGGTCTGCGAGACGCGGCGGCGCGAGGGGCTCGGCACCGAGATCCTGACATCGGCGCTGCGCTGGGCGCGCATGCGCAGCGCCCGATCAGCCTGGCTGCAGGTGAAGCTGTCCAACCGTCCGGCCATCGCACTCTATGAACGCCTCGGTTTTCGCGACGCCTATCATTATTGCTATTGGCAGCAGGAGCCGCGATGAGCGAGCCTCTCATACAGTGCAATGGCCGAAAGATATTGCTGGTCGCCGCCTGTGCGCTGATCGATACCGATGGGCGTATCCTCCTGGCACAGCGTCCCGAGGGAAAGTCGCTGGCCGGGCTCTGGGAATTTCCCGGCGGCAAGGTCGAGTCCGGCGAGACGCCGGAGGAAACGCTGGTGCGCGAACTCGAGGAAGAGCTCGGCATTACGACCAAGATCGCCTGCCTGGCACCGCTGACCTTCGCCAGCCATTCCTACGAGACCTTCCACCTTTTGATGCCGCTTTATATCTGCCGGCGCTATGAGGGCATTCCCCAGGGGCGGGAGGGCCAGGCGCTGAAATGGGTGCGTCCGCAGGCGCTGCGCGATTATCCGATGCCGCCGGCCGACGAGCCGTTGATCCCGATGCTGCAGGATTTACTTTAAAGCGCGTCTCGTTGACCTTGATTCGTGCGACGCGCTTTAAATTTTTATTTTATTGCATGTCGTTATCCTGAAACCGCGGCACACTTCCAGGCGACATGCATTAGCGTTACCTGATTATTATCGCGCCGCGCCGTTTTCGGCTGTGGATATTAATGGATCGTTTAACACCTTCTGCCAAAGATCGACCTCAATCAAGCATCTGGCGTGCGTGTATTAAAAGGCTTGACGTCATGGACGATGATTTCTGGAAAGCTGTCCGGGAAAAGGAACGGGTTTCGTCTGCCTCGCGCAGGACGGGTGCGCTCAATATCGCCCTTCTGTTCGGCACGGCGGTGGTCGCTCTAACGCTTATCCTGACGCCGATGCTTGCGGATTCCTCGAAGAAGAGTGTCTTTGCCAGCGCGCCGGCGGAATTCGATACGATGACGACGGGATCTATTCCAAAGAGCGAAAGCGGCAAGCGTTATACGATCCGCCGCAGCGTTCTCCAGGAAACGCCCGGCTCGGTCTGCGTCGTTCAGGGCTATGGCGTCGGCGCCGGTTGCTGAAACATGCCGGCCATCGCCTGATGGTCATGGAATGGTCGTTTGCTGTTACGCGCTAAGGGTTGGGGATAATGCGTATTTTGAAAGCATTTCTTGCAGATAACAGAGGTGCGACGGCCATAGAATACGGTCTCATCGCCGCCCTCATCGGTGGCGCAATCGTCTCCGCTCTCGGAATTTTCACCGGTAGCCTGCAGGGGATTTTTAACGTGATCGGCAACAATCTGCCTGCAAATTAAAGCAGCAACCGGCCGTCACTGCCTAAGCTTGTGCTCGTCCACCTTCAGCGCATCGGCAAGGCGTGCCTTGGCCGAGCCCGGCTTGAGCGGCTTTTGCTGGCTCTCGTGCGGCGCCCATCCCGAGACATAGATGATCGAGAAGGTCGCGCGGATGCGTCCGTCAGGATCGGAGTAACGGTCGGCGTAAATCTCGGCTGCGCGCAGGAAGAAGGCGCGCGTCAGCGGCGCCCGGCCCCGGGCGGCAAGCGGGTTGCTCATGCCCATGGCCCTCAGATCCCGCATCAGCGGAAAGAGCGAATCATAGCGTACCGTGTAGTTTTCCGCATCGATCACCGGCAGCGTGAAGCCGGCGCGCTGCATGAGGCTGCCGATATCGCGCACATCGGCGAAGGGAATGACGCGCGGGCTGGCGCCGCCCGTCAGTTCGGCCTCGGCGGCGAGCAGCACCTCGCGCAATTCCTGCAGCGTACCGGCACCGGGGATCGCCGCCAGGAACAGGCCGTCGGGTTTCAAAGCGCGGCGGATCTGGATGAAAACACCAGGCGTATCGTTGGTCAGATGCAGGCTGAGCGGCGCAAGGATGAGATTGGCCGATTGCGGTTCGAGCGGCACGTCCTCGAGTGGCGCCTCGATCAAGGTTTCGCCTGGGCGCGCATAGGCCTTCTCGCTTTCGACACGGATCATCGTGCCGATCTTGCCGGTCGCCATTGCCGCGCGGGCAGCCGCTCCCGTTGCGCCGTGTAGTTCGAAGGCAGTCTCGAAGGTCCGCTCGACGACGCCAAGCCTCTCGCCCATTTCCTCAGCGGCGATCTCGAGCAGGAAGGCGGCTTTCGGATCGTTGTTGGCAAGCGCGCGATGGCGATGCGCGGCGATCAAGGTCTTGTCGAAGATCGTTTCCATGACGATGTCCTTAGTCCCGCTGCGGAGCAGCAGCAAGACGATTTTCCTTTGGAGGAGAACAAGCTAGTCTCGACGCCATGGGACCGATCGATTTCGAAAAACCGGCGGAATTCTTGCGGGCGCAACTCTTGCGGCCGTTTTCGGCGCTTGCCGATTTTCTCTATCCGCCAGCCTGTTCCGTCTGCGGCATTTCCACCGGCGGCCATCGCGGTCTCTGCGCGAAATGCTGGTCCGGCATTCGTTTCATCGAACGGCCCTATTGCGAAGTGCTGGGCATTCCCTTCTCGCACGATCTCGGCGCCGGCATCCTCAGCGCCGAGGCCATCGCAAACCCGCCGCCCTTCGACCGGCTGCGGTCGGCGGCAACCCACGACCATGCGGTCCGCGATCTCGTTCATGGGCTGAAATATCGCGATCGTACCGATCTGGCGCCGATGATGGCGGCCTGGATGCTGCGCGCTTCCGATGGAACGGTCGAAAGCTGCGATGCGCTGATCCCGGTGCCGCTGCACCGCACCCGAATGCTGGCGCGCAAATTCAATCAGGCAGCCGAACTTGCCCGCCATATGGCACGTCTCTCGGGCAAACCGCTGCTTGCCGCCACGCTTGTTCGCGTCAAGCGCACCAGCCAGCAGGTCGGTCTCGGCGCCAAGGCGCGCGAGGACAATGTCAGGGGCGCTTTCGCGATTCCCAAGGGGCGCGAAAACGACATTTTCGGCAAGCGCATCGTCCTTGTCGACGACGTCTATACGACAGGCGCGACGGTTGCTGCAGCAAGCCGGACATTGCGCAAGGCGGGCGCGGCCGAGATAACGGTTTTGACCTTTGCAAGGGCTCTCTCCGAGCCTATATGACAGAAATACCCGGCATCGGTCTGGAGAGATTATGGTACCCGTCACCATCTATACGCGGCAGTTCTGCGGCTATTGCAGCCGCGCCAAGTCCCTACTCGAAGAAAAGGGCGTCGACTACGTCGAGCACGATGCGACATATTCACCGGACCTTCGCCAGGAAATGATCGGCAAGTCGAACGGCCGCACCACCTTTCCGCAGATATTCATCGGCGCCGATCATGTCGGCGGCTGCGACGATCTCTTTGCGCTCGATCGGGCCGGCAAGCTCGATCCGATGCTGGCGGCCTGAGGACGAACCGATGAGCTTCAAGGCCGCCGCCATCCAGATGTGCTCCGGGGTCGACCCGGTGAAGAACGCCGCCGCCATGGCGCGGCTGGTGCGCGAGGCCGCCGCCCAAGGCGCGACCTATGTGCAAACGCCCGAGATGACCGGCATGCTGCAGCGCGACCGCGCGGCGGCGGGCGCTGTGCTCGCAGACGAGACGCATGACATCATCGTCAAGACCGGCTCCGAGCTCGCGGCCGAATTCGGCATCCACATGCATGTCGGCTCGACGGCAATCGCGCTGGCCGACGGCAAGATCGCCAATCGTGGTTTCCTGTTCGGTCCCGACGGCCGCATTCTCAATCGCTACGACAAGATCCATATGTTCGACGTTGACCTCGACAATGGCGAGAGCTGGCGCGAAAGTGCCGCCTATACGGCCGGCTCGGAGGCACGCGTCCTGTCGTTGCCCTTTGCCGAAATGGGTTTCGCCATCTGCTACGATGTGCGCTTTCCCGCACTCTTCCGCGCCCAGGCTGTTGCCGGCGCCGAGGTGATGACGGTTCCGGCCGCCTTCACCAGGCAGACCGGCGAGGCGCATTGGGAGATCCTGCTGCGCGCACGCGCGATCGAGAACGGCGTCTTCGTCGTCGCCGCCGCGCAGGCCGGCCGGCACGAAGATGGGCGGCACGAGGACGGCCGGGAGACCTTCGGTCATTCGATGATCATCGACCCCTGGGGCACGGTGCTGGCCTCGGCCGGCGCGACCGGCGAGGCGGTCATCATCGCCGAGATCGATCCCGCCGCGGTCAAGGCCGCGCATGACAAGATCCCGAACCTCCGGAACGGCCGGGAATTCTCGGTCGAGAAGATTGCGGGGGCAGTCGCCGGAGGCGTCGCCGCTTGATCCGCTATTCCCTCCGCTGTGACAATGCCCATGAATTCGAAGGCTGGTTTTCCGAAAGCGCCGATTTCGACCGTCAGGTCGCGACCGGATTCCTGACCTGCCCGGTCTGCCAATCCGCTGCCGTCTCCAAGCTGCTGATGGCGCCATCGGTATCGACGGCGCGCAAGAAGGATGAGCGGCAAACGCTGGCGATGGATGCGATGCGTCAGGAGGCCCTGCAAAAACTGAAAGAGGCCGTCGCAGCCGTCAAGGCCAATTCCGAGGATGTCGGCACCAAGTTTCCCGAGGAGGCCCGCAAGATCCATTACGGCGAGGCAGATGCCCGCGGTATCATCGGCCAGGCGACGGTCGACGAGGCGCAGGCGCTCGTGGAAGAAGGCATCGAGATTGCCGCCATTCCTGTTCTGCCTGAGGATGTGAATTGACATGCAGTCCGCGCCTGCCCCTCTGCCCCGTTCGGCTGGCACGTCGCTCCTGCTAAAAGTATAGGCTTACTATCGGCGGAAGTTATGCAGGCCGCTTCGCCAACAGCATATAGTTCACGTCCATATCCTTGGCGAGGTTCCACTGGTTTGACAGCGGATTGAAGAAGACGCCGATGCGGTCGGTGATCTCAAGGCCGCTTGCCGTCAATGGCTTTTCCAGCTCTTCCGGGCGCACCAGCTTTTCATATTGGTGGGTGCCGCGCGGCAGCCAGCGCAGAATGTTTTCGGCGGCGAAGATGGCAAGGGCTGCCGCCTTCATCGTGCGGTTGATGGTGGCGACAAAGATCAGGCCGCCGGGGCGGACCATTTTCGCGCAGGTCGTCATGAAGAACTCGACATCGGCGACGTGTTCGACCACTTCCATGTTGAGGACAATATCAAAGGTTTCGCCGGCCTCGGCGAGTTCCTCGGCGGTGACGGCGCGGTAGTCGACCGAAACGCCGGAGGCCTTGGCGTGGGTCGAGGCGATGCCGATATTTTTCTCGGAAGGATCGGCGCCGACGACAGAAGCGCCCATGCGGGCGACAGGTTCGGACAGCAGGCCGCCGCCACAGCCGATATCGAGGACGCGCAGACCTTCGAGCGGGCGGGCGCTTTTCGGATCATGGCCGAAATTCTCGCAGGCCTTGTCTCTTATATAGGTGAGGCGGACAGGATTGAACTTGTGCAGCGGCTTGAACTTGCCGGTCGGGCTCCACCATTCCGCGGCCATCGCCGAGAAGCGGTCCACTTCGCCCTGGTCGATCGTGCTTCTGGCGCCTTCCGTCATCATCCACTCCTTGCGTTCTGACACGTGAAGTCGGACGATCGAGGGCATAAGTCAAGGGGCGCGGACCAGAGCACCGATGAGCGCGGAGCCGCTCGCCGATCGCTTTTATCGCGCGCGCTTGCCTCCCCCCGCCAAACTCGCTAAGAGACGCCGCAACTTGGGGCCTTGGGGACCCGCGCTTTAGAGCGGTTCCAGAAGTCGGGAGCCGGCTCTCTGGCCAAGCGGTCTGCCCCAGAGCTTTCGTGATGCCGGGTCGGGTTTTCCGCTTTCCCGGCGCCAGTCGTGGTAGAGGCATATGGCACGCATCGTAATGAAATTCGGCGGCACGTCCGTCGCTGACCTGGACCGCATCAAGAATGTCGCCCGCCATGTGAAACGCGAAGTCGATGCCGGCCATGAGGTGGCAGTGGTGGTGTCGGCCATGTCCGGCAAGACCAATGAACTGGTCGGCTGGGTGCAGGGCATGCCGAAGGTGATCGGCGCCAATTCGCCGTTTTACGATGCGCGGGAATATGATGCGGTGGTCGCCTCCGGCGAACAGGTGACCTCGGGGCTGCTGGCGATCGCTTTGCAGGCGATGGATATCAATGCGCGCTCCTGGCAGGGATGGCAGATCCCGATCCGCACCGACAATGCGCATGGCGCGGCGCGGATCATGGAGATCGACGGCTCCGACATCGTCAAGCGGATGGGCGAGGGGCAGGTTGCCGTCATCGCCGGCTTCCAGGGACTGGGACCCGACAACCGCCTCGCGACGCTTGGCCGCGGCGGGTCGGACACGTCGGCCGTCGCCATCGCGGCAGCTGTCAAAGCGGATCGCTGCGATATCTATACCGATGTCGACGGCGTCTACACGACCGACCCGCGCATCGTGCCGAAGGCGCGCAGGCTGAAGAAGATTGCCTTCGAGGAAATGCTCGAAATGGCCTCGCTCGGCGCCAAGGTGCTGCAGGTGCGCTCGGTCGAGCTTGCCATGGTGCACAAGGTGCGCACCTTCGTGCGCTCGTCATTCGAAGATCCCGATGCTCCGGGCATGGGCGATCTGTTAACCCCGCCCGGAACGCTGATTTGTGACGAGGATGAAATCGTGGAACAGGAAGTAGTCACCGGCATCGCCTATGCCAAGGATGAGGCTCAGATCTCGCTTCGCCGTCTTGCCGACCGGCCGGGCGTTTCCGCGGCGATCTTCGGACCGCTCGCCGAATCCCATATCAATGTCGATATGATCGTCCAGAATATCTCCGAGGACGGCTCGAAGACCGACATGACCTTCACCGTGCCGTCGGGTGACGTCGAGAAGGCAATCAAGGTGCTCGGCGACCATAAGGAGAAGATCGGCTACGACGTCGTGCAGAACGAATCGGGGCTGGTGAAAGTGTCGGTCATCGGCATCGGCATGCGCAGCCACGCCGGCGTTGCCGCGACCGCATTTCGTGCACTTGCCGAAAAAGGCATCAACATCAAGGCGATCACCACCTCCGAGATCAAGATTTCCATCCTGATCGACGGTCCTTATGCAGAACTCGCTGTCAGGACTTTGCATTCCTGCTACGGTCTGGATAAGAATTGATTCCCAGTGGGCGGCCTGCCCCTTCAGGTTGAGGAGGCGAAGGCCGGCCCGCCGGGACTGAGTGCGTTGTTTCGGGAGCTTGAGACGCCATGAGAGACCTTTCCGGCGGTCCGCGCGTGCTGCTCAGGCGGCTGCGCGAGTTGATGGCGGAGCCGCTGGAGCCGCAGGATCGTCTCGACCGGATCGTCCGCCAGATCGCCGGCAACATGGTGGCCGAGGTCTGCTCGGTTTACGTGCTGCGCGCCGACGGCGTGCTCGAACTCTATGCGACCGAAGGCCTCAACCGTGAGGCCGTGCACCTGGCGCAATTGAAGATGGGGCAGGGCCTCGTCGGCACGATCGCGGCCTCGGCCCAGCCGCTGAACCTTTCCGACGCACAGTCGCATCCGGCTTTCCGCTACCTGCCGGAGACGGGCGAAGAGATCTACCATTCCTTCCTCGGCGTGCCGATCCTCCGGACCGGACGCTCGCTCGGCGTTCTCGTCGTGCAGAACAAGGCAAGCCGCAACTATCGCGAAGAGGAGCTGGAAGCGCTCGAGACGACGGCGATGGTGCTTGCCGAGATGATCGCGACCGGCGAGCTGAAGAAGATCACCAAGCCGGGCCTCGAACTCGACCTGACGCGTTCAGTGACCGTCGACGGCGACACTTATAATGACGGCATCGGCCTTGGCTACGTCGTGCTGCACGAGCCGCGCATCGTCGTCACCAACCTGCTCAACGAAGATGCCGAGAAGGAAATCCGGCGGCTGGCCGAAGCCATGGGCTCGCTCAGGATATCGATTGACGACATGCTGTCGCGCCGCGACGTGTCGATGGAAGGCGAGCACCGCGAGGTGCTCGAAACCTATCGCATGTTCGCCCATGACCAGGGCTGGGTGCGCAAGCTCGAGGAAGCGATCCGCAACGGCCTGACGGCGGAAGCGGCAGTCGAGAAGGTGCAGAGCGACACCAAGGCGCGGATGATGCGGTTGACCGACCCCTATCTGCGCGAACGCATGCATGATTTCGAGGATTTGGCAAACCGGCTGCTCAGACAATTGACGGGTTATACCGGGCGGACGACCGCCGAGGGTTTCCCCAACGATGCGGTCATCCTGGCGCGCGCCATGGGGGCGGCCGAGCTGCTCGATTATCCGCGTGCCAATGTGCGCGGGCTGGTGCTAGAAGAAGGCGCGGTGACGAGCCATGTGGTGATCGTCGCGCGCGCCATGGGTATTCCGGTCATCGGCCAGGCAGCAGGTGTGGTGGCGCTCGCCGAGAACGGCGATGCCGTGATCATCGACGCCGACGAGGGACATGTGCATCTGCGGCCGATGGCCGACCATCGGCGCTCCTACGAGGAAAAGGTTCGCTTCCGCGCCAGGCGGCAGGAACAGTTTCGGGCGCTGCGCGCCGTCGAGCCGGTGACCAAGGACGGGCAGCGGATCGCCCTGATGATGAATGCGGGGCTGCTGGTCGACCTGCCGCAGCTTTCGGAATCGGGTGCCGAGGGCATCGGCCTGTTCCGCACCGAACTGCAGTTCATGATCGCCTCCACCATGCCGAAGGCGGAGGAGCAGGAGCAGTTCTATCGCAATGTGATCAAACAGGCGGCAGGCCGCCCCGTCACCTTCCGTACGCTCGATATCGGCGGTGATAAGGTCGTGCCCTATTTCCGCGGCCATGAGGAAGAAAATCCCGCACTCGGCTGGCGCGCCATCCGGCTGTCGCTCGACCGGCCAGGGCTGTTGCGCACTCAGCTGCGCGCCCTGTTGAAGGCATCGGCCGATACCGAGCTGAAGCTGATGGTGCCGATGGTGACCGAGGTTTCCGAGCTGAAGATGGTGCGCGAACTGTTGCAAAGGGAAGTGCAGCATCTCTCGCGCTTCGGCCACGGGCTGCCGCGCAAGCTGCAGTTCGGGGCGATGCTGGAGGTGCCGGCACTGCTCTGGCAGCTCGACGAGCTGATGGAGGCGGTGGATTTCGTCTCGGTCGGTTCGAACGATCTCTTCCAGTTCTCGATGGCGGTCGATCGCGGCAATGCGCGGGTCTCGGACCGGTTCGACCCGCTCGGCAAACCGTTTTTGCGCATCCTGCGCGATATCGTGCGCGGCGCGGACCGGAACAAGACGCCGGTAACGCTCTGCGGCGAACTCGCCAGCAAACCGATCTCGGCGATGGCGCTGCTCGGTATCGGTTTCCGTTCGATCTCGATGTCGCCGGCCTCGATCGGACCGGTGAAGGCAATGCTGCTCGGGCTCGATGTCGAGGCGCTGGCAACGGCGATGGACGAGGTGCTGGACGATGTCCATTCCATGACGCCGATGCGCGAGGTGCTTGCCCGCTTCGCCGAGAGCCACAATATTCCCCTTTAGAGCGATTCAGCTTTTTCACGGAAACGCAGAACTGCTCTAACATTTTGTTTTTACGCAATTCCGGACGGAAAACCGCTTCGCACTTTTCCTGGAATTGCTCTAGGCAGACATTAACAAGAATCGGAGTGAAGGGTGGCGAAGCTTCCCGTTGAAAAGATGCGCGAGCTGGAACGCCGTTTCGGCGAGATCGAGGCGCGCATGTCGGCCGGCCCGGCTGCCGATGTCTATGTGAAGCTCGCATCCGAATATTCCGAGCTGCAGCCCGTCGTGACGAAAATCCGCGCCTATGAGAAGGCGAACGCCGAGCTTGCCGATCTCGAAACGCTCCTCGAGGATAAGTCGGTCGATCGCGAAATGCGCGACCTCGCCGAGCTGGAGCTGCCCGAGGTGAAAGAGCAGATCGAGGCGCTCGAGCAGGAGATGCAGATCCTGCTTCTGCCGAAGGACGCAGCAGACGAAAAGAGCGCGATCCTCGAAATTCGCGCCGGCACGGGCGGATCGGAAGCGGCCCTTTTTGCCGGCGACCTCTTTCGCATGTACGAGCGTTTCGCGGCGGAGAAGGGCTGGAAGGTAGAGGTTCTCTCGGCAAGCGAAGGCGAAGCCGGCGGCTACAAGGAAATCATCGCGACGATCACCGGCCGAGGCGTCTTCGCCAAGCTGAAATTCGAATCCGGCGTGCATCGCGTGCAGCGTGTGCCTGAGACCGAGGCGGGCGGACGCATCCATACATCGGCCGCAACGGTTGCGGTGCTGCCGGAGGCCGAGGAGATCGACATCGAGATCCGGCCGGAGGATATCCGCATCGACACGATGCGCTCTTCGGGCGCGGGCGGCCAGCACGTCAATACGACCGACTCGGCGGTGCGTATCACCCATCTGCCAAGCGGCATTGTCGTCACCAGCTCGGAAAAATCGCAGCATCAGAACCGCGCCAAGGCGATGCAGGTGCTGCGCTCCAGGCTTTATGATGCCGAGCGGCAGAGGGCCGACAGCGAGCGCTCCGCCGACCGCAAGAGCCAGGTCGGTTCCGGCGACCGCTCCGAACGCATCCGCACCTATAATTTCCCGCAGGGGCGCATAACCGATCATCGCATCAACCTGACGCTCTACAAGCTCGACCGGATGATGGAAGGCGAGATTGAGGAGGTCGTGGATGCGCTGATGGCCGATTACCAGGCAAGCCAGCTGGCGCAGCTCGGCGAGCAGCAATGAGCTCGACGGTTGCCGATACGCTCGCCGAAGCGCGCCGCCGCTTCACCGAAGCGGGTATCGCCGACCCGACGACCGATGCGCGGTTGCTTGTCGCGGGCCTTCTGAAACTATCGCCGACCGAGCTTTTGACGCGATCGGCCGAGACGCTTTCGCCTGAGCAGGCGGTGGTGATGTCCAAGGCGCTGGAGCGGCGGCTCGGCCATGAGCCGGTGCACCGCATTCTCGGCGAGCGGGAATTTTACGGCCTGCCGCTTCGGCTCTCGGCGGAAACGCTGGAGCCACGGCCGGATACGGAAATCCTGGTCGATACGGTGCTTGCCTATCTCAAGGATCTTGCAAAGGCGCATGGCCATCTCCATATTCTTGACATGGGAACCGGGACCGGGGCGATATGCCTTGCGCTTTTGAGCGAATGTCCTGATGCGTCAGGTGTCGGGAGCGACATATCGGCGGATGCATTGCGCACAGCAAGATCGAACGCAGAAAGAAACGGGTTGCAGGATCGTTTTCAGGCCGTGCAGTCGAGATGGTTCGAGAGCATCCAGGGTTCGTTTCACGCGATTGTCTCAAATCCGCCCTATATTGCTTCCAATGTCATTCACGATCTCGCTCCCGAAGTGACGAAATTTGATCCGGTCGCGGCACTGGATGGCGGCCCGGATGGGCTTGACGCCTATCACGCCATCGCCAAGGATGCGGCAAAGTTCATGAGGCCCGATGGGGTCGTCGGGCTGGAAATCGGTTACGATCAGCGCAACGATGTGACGGCGATCTTTGAAGCGAAAGGCTTCAGGTGCCTCAAATCCGTAAGAGATTATGGTCAGAACGATAGGGTGCTCGTGTTCGCGCTCGCGTGACAGGCGATAATCGCTGCCTTGAACGGGACATTATTGTTATTGCGAAGAAAAGGCTTGGATTTCCCAGGGAAGCAATATAGGTTGCGGTCACGTGTTGGGCAGATAGGAATGAACGAGATTCGTTCGGTACTTGGTTTGCCTCGGGGGTCCGCTCTTTTAAACGAGAGTTTCAACGGTTGAACACGACCCAACGCGTGAATCAGTCAAACTGACTTGAGAACCAAGCGGCAGGTCGGCGCAAAGGCGCAGTATGCTCGCGGCACAAAGGTCCTGACCCGGTTTTCCGGTCATGGCGGTTGGTGCCATGTATCCATCACAAACAGAGAATTCAGGTGAACGATCTATGAGGCCAGGACAGCAGAACAAGCGCGGTCGAGGGCGTGGTAACAACAATAATAACAACGGCGGCGGTGGAAATAACAATAACAACAATTTCAACCGCAAGGGCGGCAATCCGCTGACCCGGACCTATGACAGCTCCGGCCCCGATGTGAAGATTCGTGGGACTGCCCAGCATATCGCCGAAAAATACGCGCAGCTTGCCCGCGATGCTCAAAGCTCCGGCGACCGCGTGATTGCCGAGAACTATCTCCAGCACGCCGAACATTACAACCGGATCATCGCCAGCGCCCAGGCGCAGATGCAGGAACGCTTCCAGCGCGACGATCGCGGCGAATATAATGACGCCGCGGAGCGCGACGGCGACGACATCGATAACAGCGACAATGACGGTGATGATGTCGTTGTCGTCCAGCCGCCGCAGAACAGGCAGCATCAGCCGCGGCCGCAACCCGTGTCTCAGCCCCAGGCGGCTCCTGCTCCGGCGCCGGTAGCGTCGCAGGCCGAGGTTATCGACGGCACCGGGCCGCAGCCGGAGATCGACGGGATTCCGGCCGAAGTCGCGATGGACGAGGAAGGTGCCGGCGGCCAGCCGCGCGAACGCCAGCCCCGCCGCCGCAGCACCGGCAGCCGTCCGCGTCGCCCGCGTCGCGGCGCTGAGGGCGAAGCCGCTGCCGAGGGCGAGGGCGCTTCCGGCGAGGCACCGGTGCTGGCCGATGCCGCATCGGAATGAGGGTTTCGCTTCTCCTCCGGGGGACGCGTGAGCTTCATGCCATCTGCTCGAATTGCAATGAAAGTCCCCGGCCTCGCGCCGGGGATTTTCGTTTTATCGGCTCTTTAAACTCGCAGAACAGCTACCATATTCTCCTCGACTGCTTCGGCCAAATCAGAGATGGGCCAAGCGCGGCCTGCCTTTTCAGGGGGACGATCTCAATCATCGGTCTGCGCCTCATTAGGGCAGGGCGATCCATGGAGGTAGACTATGAATATCGAGAAATATTCCGAGCGGGTGCGCGGCTTCATCCAGTCGGCGCAGACCTATGCGCTGGCGCAGGGTCACCAGCAATTTTCCCCCGAACATGTGCTGAAAGTCCTGCTGGACGACGATCAGGGCATGGCGGCGTCGCTGATCGAGCGTGCCGGCGGCGATCCCAAGGCTGCCCGCCTTGCCAATGACGCGGCGCTGGCCAAACTGCCGAAAATTTCCGGCGGCAACGGCAATATCTATCTGGCGCAGCCGCTCGCCAAAGTGCTTTCGACCGCCGAAGAGGCGGCGAAGAAGGCCGGCGACAGCTTCGTCACCGTCGAGCGCCTGCTGCAGGCGCTGGCAATTGAATCCTCAGCCTCAACTTTTTCGACGCTGAAGAATTCAGGTGTGACGGCCCAGGGTCTGAACCAGGTCATCAACGATATCCGCAAGGGCCGGACGGCGGATTCCTCCAATGCCGAGCAGGGTTTCGATTCGCTGAAGAAGTTCGCACGCGATCTCACCGCCGAAGCCCGCGAGGGCAAGCTCGACCCGGTGATCGGCCGCGACGACGAAATCCGCCGTACCATCCAGGTGCTTTCGCGCCGCACCAAGAACAATCCAGTGCTGATCGGTGAGCCCGGTGTAGGCAAGACTGCGATCGTCGAGGGCCTGGCATTGCGCATCGTCAACGGCGACGTGCCGGAATCGCTCAAAGACAAGAAGCTGATGGCGCTCGATATGGGCGCGCTGATTGCCGGCGCGAAATATCGCGGCGAATTCGAGGAGCGGCTGAAGGCCGTGCTCAATGAAGTCCAGGCCGAGAACGGTGAGATCATCCTGTTCATCGACGAGATGCACACGCTGGTCGGTGCCGGCAAGGCCGATGGGGCGATGGACGCCTCCAACCTCTTGAAGCCCGCCCTTGCCCGCGGCGAGCTGCATTGCGTCGGCGCAACCACGCTCGACGAATATCGCAAACATGTCGAGAAGGATCCGGCCCTTGCCCGCCGCTTTCAGCCGGTTGTCGTCGACGAGCCGACGGTTGAAGACACGATCTCGATCCTGCGCGGCCTCAAGGAAAAATACGAGCAGCATCACAAGGTGCGCATCGCCGATGCGGCGCTGGTGGCGGCGGCGACGCTTTCCAACCGTTATATCACCGACCGTTTCCTGCCCGACAAGGCTATCGATCTCATGGATGAGGCGGCCGCACGGCTGCGCATGCAGGTGGATTCCAAACCGGAAGAACTCGATGAACTAGATCGCCGCATCATCCAGCTGAAGATCGAGCGTGAGGCGCTGAAGAAGGAAACCGACGTTGCCTCGGCCGACCGGCTGAAGCGGCTGGAGACCGAATTGACCGGCCTCGAAGAGGAGGCCGATGCGCTGACGGCCCGCTGGCAGGCGGAAAAGCAGAAGCTCGGCCTTGCCGCCGATCTCAAGAAGCAACTCGACGATGCCCGAAACGAATTGGCAATCGCCCAGCGCAAGGGTGAATTTCAGCGGGCCGGCGAGCTGACCTATGGTGTCATTCCGGATCTGGAGAAGCAGCTGGTCGACGCCGAAAAGCAGGATGGCGAACGCGGCGCGATGGTGCAGGAGGTCGTGATCCCCGACAACATCGCCCATGTCGTTTCCCGCTGGACCGGCATTCCCGTCGACAGGATGCTGGAAGGCGAACGCGACAAGCTCCTTCGGATGGAAGACGAGCTGGCGAAATCGGTGATCGGCCAGGGTGATGCGGTTCAAGCTGTATCGCGGGCGGTGCGGCGCGCCCGCGCCGGCCTGCAGGATCCGAACCGGCCGATCGGCTCGTTCATTTTCCTCGGACCGACCGGCGTCGGCAAGACGGAGCTCACCAAGGCGCTCGCCCGCTTCCTCTTCGACGATGAAACGGCGATGGTACGTATGGACATGTCGGAATATATGGAGAAACACTCCGTTGCCCGGCTGATCGGTGCGCCTCCCGGCTATGTCGGTTACGACGAGGGCGGAGCGCTGACGGAAGCCGTGCGCCGCAGGCCTTATCAGGTCGTGCTGTTCGACGAGATCGAAAAGGCGCATCCCGACGTCTTCAACATCCTGCTGCAGGTGCTGGATGACGGACGCCTGACGGATGGCCAGGGCCGGACGGTTGATTTTCGCAACACGATGATCATCATGACCTCGAATCTCGGCGCCGAATATCTGACGCAGCTCGCTGACGGCGACGACAGCGATACGGTTCGCGAGCAGGTGATGGAGGTCGTGCGCGGGCATTTCCGGCCGGAATTCCTGAACCGCATCGATGAGATCATTCTCTTCCACCGCCTGAAGCGTGAAGAGATGGGCGCGATCGTCGATATCCAGCTGAAGCGGCTGGTGGCGCTGCTCTCCGAGCGCAAGATCGTCATCGATCTCGATGAGGACGCCCGTCATTGGCTGGCGAACAAGGGTTACGATCCGGTCTACGGCGCCAGGCCGCTGAAGCGGGTGATCCAAAAATTCGTGCAGGATCCGCTGGCTGAGCAGATTCTGTCCGGCCAAGTGCCGGACGGTTCGACGGTGACGGTGACGAACGGCTCGGACCGGCTGCAGTTCAGAACGAAGCAGCCGGTAAGTGAAGCGGCATAAACCGGTTTTCCGGATGCATCAGAAATGGCGGCTTTGGCCGCCATTTTTCGTTGGCGGGTGCGATGACGACGAGGGACATCGGCTCGAGACTACTTGCTTGCCACCTGATCCGATGTCTGGTTGTTCAGCAGTGTATCGATGCGCTTGCGCTCGTCCTCGAATTTCGCCAGCGTCTCGCCCTGCAGTGATTTGCCGCCCGGCAGGCGGATGCGCAACGGATCGACCTTGGTGCCATTGACGATCAGCTCATAATGCAGATGCGGCCCGGTGGACTCGCCCGTCGTGCCGACCCAGCCGATCACTTGACCCTGGCGGATCTTGGCGCCGGGGGTAACGCCCTTGGCGATGGCGCTCTGGTGATTATAGGAGGATTCGTAGCCGTTGGCGTGACGGATTATCGTCTGGTTGCCATAACCGCCGGAATCCCAGCCGGCTTTTTCGACGGTGCCGTTGCCGGCGGCAATGATTGCGGTGCCGCGGGGTGCGGCCCAATCGACGCCGGTGTGCATGCGGGCGAAACCGAGGATCGGGTGACGGCGCATGCCGAAGCCCGATTTGAAGATGCCGTTCGGGACCGGGTTGCGCAGCAGGAACTGGCGGATGCTTTTGCCGTTCTCGTCGAAATAATCGACCGTGCCGTCGTCGGGATCCTGGAAGCGGTAGAAGCGTGTCTGCGTATCGCCGAAACGAGCGTTGACATAGAGCAGTTCGGAATCCTCGGTTGCCTGGCCGGCGCTGTCGGCGACGGAGAAGAAGGCTTCGAGACTGTCGGTCGGCCGCAGCTGTGCCTGGAAATCGACATTGCTGGCAAGCAGCTTGATGATCAGCGCCGTCATATCCTTGGTCATGCCGTAGGACAGGGCAGCGCGATAAATACCGTCATAGACGCGCGGCAGGTTCTGGCCCGGCGGCGGCGCGAAGGAATTGTCATCGAAGGCGGTGGCGATAGCGTCCAGCATCGGCGGCTCGCTGCCGGGCACGTATCTGCCCTTGTCGTCGACGGCGACGGTGACGAGATGGCGCGTGCCGCGATAGACGCTGGCCCGGATGATCTTTGCCTGCTCGCCCTTTTGAATGATGCCGATGCGCAGCACGTCGCCCTTGGCGAGATCAGTGGAACCCAGTTGTTGCGAGATAAAACCGGCAATGCCATCGGCATATTGCTGCGGATAGCCTGAATCCGTCAGCGCCTTGGCGATCGGCGTGTCGGCGCGAACGGGCAGGATGTCGTCGGCGAATTCCTCGGTCTGCGGCGTGATCGATTCCGACGCGGAGACGGTCATATTCTGTTCGAGCACGCGGGCGGACAGGCCGGCGGTCAGATCCACATCGGCGTCCTCGTTGGAGAAACGGCGCGGATCGACGTAATAGAGGGCTGCAAGCTGGGTGTTGCCATCCGTCAACACCGAGCCGTTGGAGCGCACATTCTCTTCGACCTCCTCCAGCGACAGGCCCGACGCCATCTTCATGCTGGTCTTGCCGGTCGGGAAGGAAATGGTCTTCAGGCTGACTTCGGATTCGACATCGGAGCCGTAAATCGCGCCGGTCCGGCTTTGCGGGGCGGGCTGCGGCTCGTCGGCGGAAAAGATCGCCAGCGGATCGAAGTCGGGATAGTCCTCGGTCGCCACATGGTTGGCGGCCAGCGTCATCTTCACATGTGCGAAGGGCTGGCGGCGCACCACTTCCTTTTCGCCGTCGTGGACGACGGTCGAAACTTCCATGATCGCCCGGTCGGACGGTTTTGCGGCGATGGCGGGCGCAATCAGCCTTCCGCCGCGCACCACTGTCGTATCCTCGTGCGCGTCCGCCGCCGCACTGGCATAGGCTTCGGCCGGAATCGCCAGTTGCTGGCGGCCGTCAAGGGCGGCAAAAAGCGCGACGCCCATCAGGACTGAGGATGTAATGCCGGTGAGGAACGTACCCGAGAGCCAGCGGAGAGACACTTCGCGGCGGTCGGGCGCACGCCTGCCGTCGGCCAGAAGCGGAGGCTCGTTGCCCAACGAGCGGATCATCATTTTCTCCGTCATCATGGCAGTCGGGTCCGCGTCCTTACATCAGGCGTCTCTGGAAGCATGTCTCGGCCATCCTGGCTGGGCAAAAGATGTGCATATTTTGGGCATGGAAGTCAAATCGCCCAGGGAAAGGCAGTCTGCCTGCATTTGCCTGTGTGAATCATGTGTCTCTTAAGACCAGCAGATTGTGATGATGTCGGGGCGCAGGGAGGCAAAAGAGCGTTCTTCTCTCGAAAAGTCGAAAGACGCTCGTTTTCTTGGCGGGGGTTGGGCCAGTCGGAATCCGGGAAACGACCGTATTTACGCCTCGGCTGAAAATTGATCTTGAAAAACAATAACATGAAAGAAAAATCAGTTTTTTCGAAAACGGCTGTTGACTGCTTGGGAGGGTTAGTTCTATAAGCCCACTCACTGAACGAGGGCGGCGGCGCTGCTGGCGACGAAGTCTTTCGTTCT
>NZ_LODW01000066.1 GCF_002914525.1 Rhizobium hidalgonense
CAACCAGCTGCCGGGCGGGCGGCCACCCGCCCGGCAAGCATCAATATCCTACATTTTCATCATCCAAGAGGTGCCGGCAGGCGGATGAGGGGCTGGCGATGAAATGGAGGTCGTCACGCAGGAGCCGCGAATGGAGCTTACCAACCGATCAGATACGTTCGAGCGGGTCCTCATTATGGGAAACGGCGGGACCGGCAAGACGTGGCTTTCCCGTCGCCTCGGTGAGCAACTTCGCCGGCCCATCATCCATCTTGACGATATCCATTGGGAACCGGGCGGTGACGGCACCGCTCGCGACAGGACACTCAGAGACGCGATGGTCAAGACGGCGGCCGAAGCGGAAAGCTGGGTTATGGAAGGGGTCTATGGCCAATTGGTGAACATGGTCCTCGGCCGCGTGACCGCGTTGATCTGGATCGATCTGCCCGTAGAGGCGTGCATCGCCAATGTCAAAGAGAGGGGGATTCAAGGCGGTGAGTCAGAGACGCAGTTTGCCGGCTTGCTCAAGTGGGTGGCGGAATACAGGATACGAAAGAACAACTGGAATTCGTTTGACGCGCATGCCCAGCTGTATTCTGGCTTTTCAGGTCCAAAGTGGCTGTTGCAGGATCGCGAAGCGGTAACGCGTTTCACCGATCGGTTGCCCAGGAGTGCCTCCGGCTTCATCGACACGGGTACTGAATTTGGAGGTGCTTAAGGTGACATCGACGCTGACGGGGGCAAATGTGACGCTCCGTCCACCCAAAGAGGGGGATATCGACTCAAGATTTCGGCTGGGAAACGACATCGACATATTCGAGATGTTCGGCATCAGCCGCGATGACGTGCCCACCGTCTCGCGGGCGTCGGCGGCCAATTGGGTACAGGGAATTGTCGAACATCCTCATGCCTGGATTATCGAGGCGAGAGAAGCGCTGCTCGGTGTGATACGGCTAGATCGGTTGGATATACATGATCGGCGAGCGTCGATGGCCATAGGCATCTATGACCGGAACGCCCTTGGCAAAGGACTGGGAAGCGAAGCAATTTCAGTTCTGCTCGGACACGCGTTCGGTCCCTTGCGACTTCATCGCATTGGCGTTCGTGTGTTGAGCTACAACCAAAGGGCAATTCGCGCCTACCGGAAATGCGGCTTTGTCGAGGAAGGCAGAGAACGCGAGGCAGCCTTTGTAAACGGCGCCTGGCACGACGATGTCATGATGGGTCTGCTGGAACACGAATTTGGCCGATGATGTCATTCCTGGGCTATATCGCGCCGCACCAGGTGTTGGACGCCGTCGGGCATAGTCTCGATCAGCTCACGCAGCGGCATTGGTTGCAGGTCGAACTGGTCGAGGGCGGCCCGGCTTGGTAAAGCCCAGCGAAATTCCAGATCGGCGGCGCCGTCGCGGACACGGTGGACGATATCGCTCTCATGGAAGGGAAGGGCGGTCATCAGCTCCGCCTCATAATAGAAACCGACTTCATGCACCCTTCGTCCGGCCAATTCGAAGAAATTCTCGATGACGAAGCGCAGCGGTCCTACTGTCGCCCGGCAGCCGATTTCCTCTTCTATTTCGCGTGCGAGCGTTTCGGCGCCCGCCTCGTGAAATTCCACGCGTCCTCCGGGCAGCACCCAGAAAATGTCGCCGACGACGCGATGAATGAGGATGTGGCCATGGGAGCGGATCAAAGCGCCGGCCCGCAACTGGAAGCGGGATTGGCTGGCATCCAGCACGATCATGGTTCGAGCGGCATCGTCCATATCACTGCATCCTCCAGGGGTATTGCGCGAAGGGCTTATATCGGGTTTTGGAAACCGACAATGGGCGGGATGGATTTGCCCTTGCTCCTACATTCCTGTGTCTGTCACAGGAATCCAGTGCGCCCAAGTCCTTGGGCGCGGGGGACTCTTGTCAAACTGGCATTGAGCTATTCACCGCGCAGACGCGCGGTGGCTGGATTCCTGTGACGAGCGCAGGAATGAGGGCGGAGATGTGCGGCGCCTCACCCCTGCCGCGCCGTCGCAGCACCCTGGATCAGCCGGTGCAGATATTCGAGTTTCGCCACGACCGGCGAGGACAGCACGAAGGGGTAGGAGTCCGGCTGGCCCATGCTGCGCTGAATGGCGTTGATTGCGATGCTGAGCGGCACCCAGGCGCTGACCAGCTGTTCGGCGTTCTCTGCCCGGTAGGGGAGGAAATCCACTTCGCCGGCGATTTCCTCGTGGCCGCGCGGGTCGATGGCGATGCCGAAGGCGCGGGCGGTTTCGAGTGTGTCGACGATATGGAGGTAATGGGCGAAACATTCGGCGAAATCCTCCCAAGGGTGGGAGGCGGCATAGGCGCTGATGAAATTGTCCTGCCATCCCAAGGGCGCGCCGCCGGCATAGTGGTTTTGCAGGGCCGCGGCATAATCCTGCCGTTCGTCGCCGAAGACGGCGCGGAAATCCTCCAGGCCATTGCGGTCGCGCACCAGCTTGTTCCAGATGAAATGACCGGTCTCGTGGCGGAAATGTCCGAGCAGGGTGCGATAGGGTTCGTTCATCGAGCTGCGCGCCTGTTCGCGCGTTGCATCGTCGGCCTCGGCGGCGCGGATGGTGATCAGCCCTTCCTCGTGGCCGGTCATGGCCGGCACGACATAACCGTTGCTCTCGATCGAATCCTCGAGGAAATCGAAGACCAGGCCGCTTTCCGGATCTTGCACCCGATCGGGATGCGGCAGCCGCCAGCGCAGCAGCGAATAAAACAGATGGCGCTGTGCTTGGCTGATGCGCCGCCAGCGATCGATACCGTTCTGGGTATCGGTGTTCGGAACCAGCCGGTTGTGGCGGCAGGCAACGCAGAATTCGCCCGCCTCATCGCCGTCCACCAGCCAGTTGCAGATGTCGAGGCCGGCATTGGCGCAGAAGCGCACCTCGCGCTCGGGGTTGGAGACGAGCTGCCACACCGTCTCCTCGCGCGGCTCCAGCGCATGCATGGCGAGATCGCCGGGCAGGAAGCCGAGCCGATGGTTGCAGCGCACGCATTGACGGTTGTCGAAATGGACGACCTGATCGCAATTGTCGCAGGCGAAAAGCTTCATCGTGTCTATCTCTGCAGAGCATGAGGGTGCGGATTAAAAATGCCTGCCGCGCGAGGGCGCAGCAGGCATGGTTGATGACGGATAAGCTTGTGGCTCAGAGCCGGTCGACGGCGCCCTTGAGCTTGTCCTTGACCTTGCCGGTTGCGACCTGTCCCTTGCCTTTGGCTTCCTGAACGGCGCCCTTGGCCTGCATTTCGCCATTATCCGCGGCCTTGCCGACGGCCTGCTTGGTCTTGCCGGCAATTTCGTTGGCCTTGCCTGAAATCTTGTCGCTGGTGCTACCCATATGTGATGTCTCCTTCGTCAAGGATGGGGCTTTTGCCCGTGTTTGCCGAAATGAAACGTCAGTTGCGGCTATTCGTTCCCGCTATCTTCGAGCCAGCCACCTCAGGCATGGCCGGCTTCGGCCGAAAGCATGGCGGCGGTCACGCCCATGCCGGCGAGCGCCCGCTCGTATTTGTCGTCGAGGCTGCGGTCGAAGATCAGTTCCTCATTGGCCGGGCAGGTGAGCCATCCATTATTGACGACCTCGTTTTCGAGCTGGCCGGCCGACCAGGAGGAGTAGCCGAGCAGCATGGTCGCCCGCGCCGGCCCATCGCCCTTGGAGATGGCGCGCACGATATCGAGCGTCGCTGTCAGACAGATGTCGTCGCTGACGGGGATCGAGGAGTCGCTGGAATAATCGTCTGAATGCAGCACGAAGCCGCGGCCGCTTTCCACCGGGCCGCCGGTCTGGATCGGGAAGTCGCGAGCGCGCTGCGGCAGCACGATCGAATCTTCCTGCTTGATCATGTCGAGATGCAGCAGCACATCGGTGAAGGTGAGGCTCTGCGGGCGGTTGATGACGAAGCCCATGGCGCCGGCATCCGAATGCGCGCAGATATAAATCACCGTGCGCGCAAAATTGCGGTCCTCGATGCCGGGCATGGCGATGAGGAACTGGCCATCGAAGAAGCCACGTTCCCGTCTGTTCTTCAGCGTCGATAAGGACATCGTTCCTCCTGCTGCCAACCGCATTGAGGCCTTGACAAGAGAAACATGGGCCAATGTCACACATCAATCAACTGAAAATGAAGATTTAATCGCCGCGACTTCTGGCGGCGAAACCTCAGTTTCGGTAAACCGTTGTTCCATGATGATTATTTCCTCAGTCCCGCGCCGGCTTTTGATTGCGGTCATCTCAGTGGGAGCGGCCCTCGCCGCCCATCGTTCGGCCCACGCGGAAATGAGCGCCTGGGCCGAGAACGAGGGCGGCCGCATGCGCCTGGTGGCGCTGGCGCCCGATGCCGCCGGCAAAATCCGCGCCGCCCTGCAGATCGAGCCGAAACCCGGCTGGATCACCTATTGGAAAGAGCCCGGCGGGAACGGCATTCCGCCCCAGGTGACTATCGCGGCGGGCAGCGCTGTAACGCTCGACGTCATCGCCTATCCAGTCCCGAAACATTTTTTCAACGGCGCGATCGAGGACATCGCCTATGACGGGCCGGTGACGCTGCCGCTGTCGCTCAAGGCCGCGGGCAAAGGTCCGGTCGAGATCGACGCCATGGCCTTCATTGGCGTCTGCAAAGATATCTGCATTCCCTTCCAGGCGAATTTTCAGCTGAAGCTTGGCCCCGCCATCCAGTCGCATCCGCAGGAGGAGGAGATCCTTGAGGCGGCCGATGCGAGCCTGCCGAAGCCGCCCACGGCCGATTTCGGCGTGACCGCGCATGCGATGTCGCCGGATAAGAAGACGTTGTCGCTGACGCTGGCTCTGCCGGGCGGGGAGCGGAAGGGCGCGCCGGATATCATCGTCACCGGCCCGAGCGGTTATGCCTACACCAAGCAGATCGGCGGCAAACGCGACGGCGTCGCCTTCAAGACCGACATAGCAATCGGCAAACTGCCGAAGGGCTACGATATATCGGGTAAACGCTGGGGTGTGCTGGTTATCGACGGCGACAAGGCGATGGAGACCACGCTTGCCTTTGAGTAACCGGGACCTATAGTCGCCTCGACCGCTGCGGCTCCCGCCGTCACCAGGCCAGAACCCAACAAGCCGGAATTCAGGAGAAAACCATGACCATCGCAATCGGCGACAAGCTTCCTGCCGCCACCTTCAAGGAAAAGACCGCCGACGGCCCGGTCGAAATCACCACCGAACAGCTCTTTGCCGGCAAGCGCGTTGTGCTCTTCGCCGTGCCGGGCGCCTTCACGCCCACCTGTTCGCTGAACCACCTGCCCGGTTATCTCGAAAACCGCGACACCATCCTCGGCAAGGGCGTCGACGATATCGCTGTCATATCAGTCAACGACTGGCACGTCATGGGCGCCTGGGCGCAATCCTCCGGCGGCATGGGCAAGATCCACTTCCTCGCCGATTGGGACGCAGGCTTCACCAAGGCCGTCGGTCTCGATGCCGACCTCTCCGCTGGCGGCCTCGGTCTGCGCTCCAAGCGCTATTCGATGCTGGTCGAAGACGGCGTCGTCAAAGCCCTCAACATCGAGGAAAGCCCCGGCCAGGCGACGGTTTCCGGTGCGGCGGCGATGCTGGAACTGCTCTAAGCTTTCATTCCCGAGAGATGAAGGGGCGGCCGTTTCGGTCGCCCTTTTTGGTTGTTGTCTAGGCACTCGTCGCGCTGGCAAGTTGGCGGACGCACCCTTTGTCCTCCTGGGCCACGGCTGTTCCGTCGTGCGGATGCCTGCCCCTCACCCTAACCTGACCGGGGTCGAGCCAGGGGTCTCGGCGAGAGGTGGGCGAGGGACGGAGAGGTCGGGGCAGTCCCCTTCGCCCCGCGAGGCGGGGAAGGTGCCGGCAGGCGGATGAGCGGCAAGCGCCGACGGCGAGTTTGGCAGAAACGCTCCCCGCTCTCCGTCATCCCAGGCCGCCGAGCCTGGGATCCACGACCGGTGCCGATCGAGGGCAGAGTGGATCCTCGGGTCAAGCCCGAGGACGACGGTGAGTGGGGCTGCCCTTGGAGCAAGGGCAGCGATGTTTGGCATAATGCGAACGCATTGCGCCTCCGTCGATCGCCTTAGCAACCTTCACGCCTAGGCTTGACCTCGAGCACTTGTCCGCTGATGCCTGCCTCCGAAGCGCTTACTGTCAAATGGCCGCAGTTCACGAAGCCGCCTCAATCTCGCCGCAATCGTTATAACATAACCGTAATGTTATTACATTGTAGGATCAGCCATGCCCACAAGCCCCGATCGCCCTTCCGTCAGCCTGCTGGCACAGTCGGGTTTATCAAGGGTGATTGGCATGATGCTCGTCGTTGCGCTCCTCTGGCTCGTCATTGACTGGGCGGTTCGCCTGCCATGACGCCGCTGATCCGTCTCGACAATCTGACGGTCGCCTATCACCGGCACCCCGCTATCCATCATGTCTCCGGCGCCTTCGCCAAGGGCAGCCTGACGGCGATTGCCGGGCCGAATGGGGCGGGCAAATCGACGCTGCTGAAGGCGATAATGGGTGAGCTTCGGCCGGCCGAAGGCAGGGTGGAGCATCGTCTGGGGCGGGCGGAATTCGGCTACCTGCCACAGGCGGCCGAGATCGACCGGCGGTTTCCGATTTCGGTGATCGATACGGTGATGCTCGGCGCTTGGAAGAAGACGGGGGCTTTCGGCCGCATCGCGGCTGCCGAGGTAAAAAGGGCAGGCGAGGCGCTATCGGCCGTCGGGCTCGAGGGCTTCGGAAAGCGGCATGTCGGCTCGCTGTCTTCAGGCCAGTTCCAGCGTGTGCTGTTTGCCCGCCTGCTGCTGCAGGATGCCGGCATCATTCTGCTCGACGAGCCGTTTACCGCGATCGATGCCCGCACCACCAGGGATCTCCTCGATATCGTCAGCCGCTGGCATGGCGAGGGCCGCACCATCATCGCCGTGCTGCATGATTTCGAGCTCGTCCGGGCGCATTTCCCGGACACGCTGCTGCTTGCCCGCGAGCTGGTCGGCTGGGGTCCGACCGCCGACGTCATGTCATCCGCCAATCTCATGAAGGCGCGCGCCATGGCCGAGCGCTGGGATGAGGATGCCGAGGCCTGCGAACCGCAACAGGCGCCGGCGCCATGACGGCTTACGATCTCTTCCTCGCGCCCTTTGCCGATTTCGGTTTCATGCGCCGCGCCCTTGTCGCCTGCCTTTGCCTCGGGCTCGGCTCCGGTCCAATCGGCGTCTTTCTGATGCTCAGGCGCATGAGCCTGATGGGCGACGCCATGAGCCATGCCGTGCTGCCGGGGGCAGCGATCGGTTATCTCGTCGCGGGCTCCTTGTCGCTGACGGCGATGGGCCTCGGCGGCCTTGTCGCCGGCCTGTCGGTGGCGCTGCTATCGGGCGCCGTCAGCCGAATGACCGAACTGCAGGAGGATGCGAGTTTTGCCAGCTTCTATCTCGCATCCCTGGCGCTCGGCGTGCTGATCGTCTCGCTGCGCGGCTCGAATATCGATCTGCTGCATGTACTCTTCGGCACCATCCTGGCGATCGATGCTTCGGCGCTTTATCTGATCGGCGCGATCGCCTCGCTGACCCTTATCGTCCTTGCCGTTATCTACCGGCCGCTGGTGGCCGAATGCTTCGATCCGGGTTTCCTGCGCGCCGTCGGCGGCCGCGGGCCGGTCTACCACGTGCTTTTCCTGCTGCTGGTGGTGTTGAACCTCGTCGCCAGTTTCCAGGCGCTCGGCACGCTGATGGCGGTCGGCCTGATGATGCTGCCGGCGGCCGTCGCCCAGCTCTGGTCGCGCAGCCTGCCCGCGATGATGGCGATTGCAGCCGTTAGTGCCGCCGCTTCCGGCTATCTCGGCCTGATCGCCTCCTACCATCTCGAACTCGCCTCCGGCCCAACGATCATCATGACGGCGGCGATCTTCTACGCATTTTCCATTCTTTTCGCGCCCTCCGGCCTTCTTAGGCGCTTCTTTCCCCGCCCGCATTTGAAGGGCTGATCCCAAGGAGACTTCGATGACCTCGCACAGACTGCTTCTTTCTGCAGCAATCCCCGCCTTGATGGCGCTATCGGCCATGCCCGCCTCCGCCGAGACGCTGAAGGTGGTGGCCTCTTTCACCGTGCTTGCCGATGTCGTCAAGCAGGTCGGCGGCGATCATGTCAAGGTGACGAGCCTGGTCGGGCCGAACGGAGACCCCCACGAATTCGAGCCGTCGCCGGCCGACGCCAAGAATCTGAACGCGGCTGAGGTGACCTTCGTCAGCGGCGAAGGACTGGAAGGCTGGATGGACCGGCTGATCACCGCCTCGGGCTATAAGGGCAAGCCGGTCACGGTCTCCGAGGGCATCGACGTCAGCACCATGGAAGAGGACGGCGAAAAGATCACCGATCCGCATGTCTGGAATAGCCCTGTCAACGTCAAGATCTGGGTCGCCAATATCGAAAAGGCGCTGTCATCGGCCGATCCCACTGACGCCGCCGCCTTCAAGGCCAATGCCGAGAAATATACGAAGACGCTGGACGAGCTGAACGCTTACGCCCACGAAAAATTCGCCAAGATCGCCGACGATCGCCGCAAGGTGCTGACCAGCCATGATGGCTTCGGCTATTTCGGCCGCGAATATAATGTCAGCTTCCTGGCGCCGCTTGGCCTGTCTACCGAAAGCGAGGCCTCTGCCGCCGACGTCGCCAAGCTGATCGAACAGATCAAAACCGAACACGTGAAGGCCTATTTCTTCGAGAATTCCAACGATCCGCGCCTTGTCAAACAGGTGGCCAAGGCAACCGGCGCGGAGCCGGGCGGCGAGCTCTATGTCGAATCGCTCTCCGACGCCAAGGGGCCGGCGCCGACCTACGAGAAGATGTTCCGCTACAATGTCGATCAGCTCGCCGCCGCCATGGCGAAATCGAGCTGATAATCGAGGGCCAAGAGCCGTGCGCCGATCGCCGCTTATCAAGCAATCTCTCGGCCCTCGACACCCTTGGCAGCCAAAATATCGTCAACGGCAGTGGCGAACCTCCACAGCAGTTCAGCAGCGTCCGCGTCCCTTGAAACGACGCGGATGCCGATGGCGAGATCGATAGAACTTTGGAGTTATGCCGGAAACCGGCCGGCAGGCATCGCGTCGGGTGCGGCGCCGGCTGGCCTCAGATGTTGAGGTCGAAGACCAAAATGCCGGCAAGGCCGCCGTCTGTCGACGAGACGATGCGTTCGCCGACGATCACATGTTCGGGATGGATGAGATAGGCATCGCGCGCCTCGGGGCTTTCGAAGGTGACGGCAAAACCGTCGACGAAGCCGGCATGCAGGCCCTCGGGTGAAACATTCGGCCCGTATTTGATATCCAATATGCCGGGAATGACTTGTTTCAGGGCGACGATCGCTTCGAACAGCGACTGCTTGTCCTCGTTCGTCATCGCGGTCTTCAGCCGCAGGAATACGCAGTGCAGGATCATCCGTGGTCCTCCCGATTCTGTGTCGGCAGAATAGCGGCGAAAGCGGGGAGGGCAATGAGATTTATTTTCACGGAGACGTTGCGGCGGCGAGCCCCGGCCGCAAAGGCGCTGATGCCAATCGATGCCCGCCCGACATTGCGCCGCCCAGGCCGAAGCGGCAGACGACGGCGGCGAGGTTATCGGTTTTCCTCGGGAAGATTACATCTGATCGGTGGTGACCATGGGGCGCTTGTAGATCTTCTGCACGAGGTCGCGAGACAAGGCGCGGGCTTGATCTTTCTCGGCCGGCGTCATCGGCCGGCAGGTGTTCCTGAGGTTGGAACCATCGAGCACGGTCGCAGCGCCTGAATTGGCGATGACGAGGTGCCAGCTGCAGGAAGCGACCCTGTCGATGGCAACGGCACCATGGCAGCTTGTCGACAGGCAGAAGGCAACGGTCTCCTGGGCGCCGTGGTCACCCTTATGCGCCAGGTCCATGGCTGTCTTGAAATCCTTGACCCAGCGCTCGCAGTGCACCTGTTTTGCCCCCGGCAGGCAAGTCTTGGTGACCGGAGTGATGTCGCCGGCTTGAAGCGGCGAGACGCAAAAAACACCCAAGGAGAGGGTGAGCAGAAACTTGAGCATCGGATTTTCCTTGTGCAAGCCATGAGAGGTGCACATCGCAGGCCGTTGGTCAATGATTTGTCGGAGGCGGTTGCAAATGCTCTCCTCCACCCGCGTAATGCGGACGGCGGGCCGCGACCGATCGGATGTCAGTTTGCCCCCAGACGTCTGCGAACAATGCTCGCGTGGAAATTGGCGCCATGCAGCAGTCCGGCGTCGTTGAAATCGTAGTTCGGATTGTGAAGCGGCGCGGACCCTTCGCCATTGCCCAGGAAGACGAAGCAGCCGGGGACATGGTCGAGGAAGCGCGCGAAATCTTCCGATCCGGTCATCGGTTCACGCCGGACCTTGATGTTCTCGGCGGGGAAGACGTCGCGGGCTGCGGCAAAGGCTTCCTCGACCAGGGCGGGATCATTAAGCAGCGGAACGAATTCTCTCGTATAGGTCACCTCGGCCGAGACATTGTGGGCGAGGGCTGTACCCTCCGCGATGAGGCGCATCTGCTTTTCGATCGCCGCGCTGACCTCGGGGCGGAAGCTGCGGGCGTCGCCCAGAATGCGCGCCAGTCCCGGCAGCGCGTTGCGGGTGCCGTCGGTCAGCAGTTCCGTCACCGAGACGACGCCGATATCGGTGGGGTCGAGCCTGCGGGAAACGATTGTCTGCAGGTTGGTCACCAGCGCGCAGGCGGTAACCAGGACTTCGTTGCCTGAGTGGGGGCGCGCGGCATGTCCGCCGACGCCCTTGAGCACGATTTCGAAATTGTCTTCCGCCGACATGATCGGGCCGACGCGGGTCTGGAAGACGCCGACCGCAAGACCCGGCATATTGTGCAGCCCGTAGATCTCGTCGAAGGGAAAGCGCGTCATCAGCCCATCGCCGAGCATCGCCAACGCGCCCTTGCCCCACTCCTCGGCAGGCTGAAAAATGAACCGCACGGTGCCGTCGAAATCGCCGTCCGCGGACAGCATCCTGGCGGCGCCGAGCAGCATCGCGGTATGGCCGTCATGGCCGCAGGCGTGCATCACACCGGCGGTCTGCGATCGATA
Source organism: Rhizobium hidalgonense (assembly GCF_002914525.1). Lineage (GTDB taxonomy): Bacteria > Pseudomonadota > Alphaproteobacteria > Rhizobiales > Rhizobiaceae > Rhizobium > Rhizobium hidalgonense. The sequence continues at coordinate 11,086 of NZ_LODW01000066.1, forward strand.
GGATTTGTCGCCCTGTTCGGTGATTCTGAGGGCATCCATGTCGGCGCGCAGGCCGATGGAACGGTTGCCGCCGCCACGCCTGAGGGTTCCGACAACCCCTGTGCCTCCAACACCTTCGACAACCTCGTCGAGCCCGAACTCTCTGAGTTTTTGCGCGATGAAAGCCGCCGTCCGCTTCTCCTCGAAACCGAACTCGGGATGGCTGTGAAGGTCGCGCCGCCAGGCGATCATGTCCTGTTCCAGGATCTTGTCGTCGACGCTCATTTCGGCAGTTCCCCTGTTGCAAGCCCGCAAACGACGTCGAGCAGGATATTGGCTCCCGCGACGAGGTCCTCATCGGCGGTGAGTTCCTTGGGATTGTGACTGATGCCACCGCGGCTCGGCACGAAGATCATCGCGCTCGGCGCGATACGGGCGATCATCTGGGCGTCGTGGCCAGCCCCTGATGTCATGCGCCTGCACGCCAGACCCCGATCCCTGGCGGCAGCCTCGATCAGGCGAACGATCGCCGGATCGAACTTGACCGGCTCGAACCGTGCCAGCCGCTCGACGGAAATGCCAACCTTTTCATCGGCCGCCAGGCGGTCGAGGAATGCAGCGAGCGCCTCTTCCTCTTGCCTGAGGCGGTCGTCGTCCGGATCACGCAGATCGATCGTGAACGTCGCGCGTGAAGGTATGACATTGACGGCATTCGGTTCGAAGGCGATGCAGCCGACGGTCGCGACAGTCGGGGTGTTCGACGCTTTCGCGCGGTCGCGCAGAAAGGTGATGACACGGGCAGCCGCATAGCCGGCGTCGCGGCGCATCGAGATCGGTGTCGTACCTGCATGGTTGGCATCGCCGTCGATGGTCACTTTCTGCCAGGAAATACCCTGCAGATCCTCGACCGCTCCGACCGGTATGCCCTCCCGCTCGAGAACAGGGCCCTGCTCGATATGCAGTTCGACATAGGCGTGCGGCGTCATGAAGCCGGGCGCATGGTTGCCGGCATAGCCGATCCGCGCCAGTTCATCGCCGAGCACCGTCCCGTCGGTTCCCACCGTCGCCAGCGCAGCAGCCACATCGAGGCCGCCGGAATAGACCAGCGAACCCATCATGTCGGGGGCATAGCGCACCCCTTCCTCATTGGTGAAGGCGGCAACGACAATCGGGCGCGACGGTTCGAAGCCTTGGCTTTTCAGCGTCTGGATCACCTCGAGGCCGGTCAGCACGCCATAACATCCATCATAGATGCCGGCATTGATGACCGTGTCGATGTGGGAACCGATCATGATCGGCTCTTCCCGGGCGCCCGCGCCATTCCAGATGCCGAAGACATTGCCGATCCTGTCGACGGCGACGTCCAGCCCGGCTTCCTCAAGCCAGGAGACCAACCGATCGCGTCCAAGCTTTTCGCTATCCGACGCCGCCAATCGGACAAGCCTGCCATCGGCATCGCGGCCGATCTCGCCGAGTTCGGGGATGCGCCCGAGCAGACGAGAGGCATCGATCGAACGCTTGCTCATTGCGACGCTCCGGTCCTGGCTTTCGCGGCGACCGCGGCGGGTGATAACCCGACGATCTCTCGATATTTGCCGGGATCGGTCGCGCCTTCGGTATTCACCAGGAAGATGCGGGATTGTCCATGGAGCGACAATGCCTTCTTGATCTCGGGATTGCCGACGGCGCTGATCAGCCCGGCAAGCCCGACGCCGCCGCTTTCGCCGGCGACGATCGCCGGATCGTTTCCGGCGGGATCGGCCAGTCGCCTCATCACCGAGATCGCGTTGTCTTCATCCACCGTCATGAATGCATCGGCAACCCGGGAGAGAATACGCCAGGCAATGAGCGAAGGCTCGTAACATTCGAGCATCGCCATCACGGTCGGTTCGCCATGGGCGACGGTCACCGGATGTCCGGCTCGCGCCGTTTCGAACAGGCAGGCGGCGCGGGCGGGATCGACAACGATGAAGGTCGGACGTCGGTCGCCGAAGGCGATGGCCATGTGGCCTGCGACAGCGGCGGCGATCCCGCCGACACCGGCCTGAACGAAGACATGAGTGGGCTGCTGCGGCATAGCTCTCAGGGCCTCCCGGACAAGGGCGGTATAGCCCTGCATCACCAGTCCGGGAATGCGCTCATAACCCGGCCAAGAGGTGTCCGACACGATCGTCCAGCCTTTTTCTTCGGCAATACGCGCGGCCTGGCGAACTGAATCGTCATAGGTCCCGTCCACACGGATTATCTCCGCGCCGAAGCGGGCGATGGCGGCGACGCGTTCGTCGCTGACACCGGAATGCACGAAAATCGCCGCCCGGGCGCCCACAAGCTGCGCGCCTTGGGCAACAGACCGGCCGTGATTGCCATCCGTGGCGCAGGCGACTGTCATCGTCTCGGCGGTATTGCGGACATGCGAAGAATGCAATTCCGAGATATCGATCGCGCGGCCCAGCCGATTTGTCGCCTCATCGAGGACGAGCCGGATCACCGCGTAGGCGCCGCCAAGCGCCTTGAAGCTCCCGAGGCCGAGGCGATGGCCTTCGTCTTTCATATGAATCGAGCCGACACCGAGTTCGGCTGCCAGCCCTGGCAGAGCGAGCAGAGGCGTTTCCGCATGGTTTTCCCGGAATGCCAGGTGGCGCTCGACTGCGGCGGCGGCCTCCAGGCCGAGGATTTCGGCGTCGCGCGGGTCGAGCGGGCGACGATAGTCGGAATTGCTGTTCAACAGAAACATGCGCACCTCACTTGCCTTGTCGGTTGAAACATATTGCAGCCGACATGAAAAAGGCGCTGTATTTCGAGGGTGATTTTGCAAGTTTGTTTCGTTGGAGCCTCAATTTGAGCCGACCGGTCAAATCCCCGCAGCTGGATGTTTTCGACCGCAAGATCCTGGCGATCCTCCAGAGGGACAATACGACGCCGCAGCGGACGATCGGCGAAGCCGTCGGCCTGTCAGCGCCTGCCGTTCAACGCCGGATCAAACGCATGGCGGAGGATGGGATCATCCAGGCGAACGTCGCCGTTCTCGACCCGACGGCGCTCGGCCAATCGATCACCATCTTCGTGGAGGTGGAGGTCATCAGCGAAACATCGGAGCAGATCGAACAGGCAAAAAGCCAATTCGCGGCCGCGCCCGAAATCCAGCAGTGTTACTACGTCACCGGCGAGGTGGATTTCATTCTGGTCATCGTCGTCCCCACAATGGCGGATTACGAGGCTCTGACGCGGCGGCTGTTTTTCGGCAACAACAACGTCAAGCGCTTTCGCACATTCGTGGCGATGGACCGGGTGAAGGTCGGATTAAGCGTTCCTGTCGAACGTTGAGAACCGGCCGCCCGGTCACGCCCGCTTGGTCAGCGGAAAGCGCTCGCGAAGCAGCCGCAGCACCGATTCCGACGGGATCGGCGGCCCGAAGAGATAGCTCTGTCCGTAGCTGCAGCCCATCTTGGCGAGTTCGATCGCATCCTCGTTGGATTCGATCCCCTCGGCCACCACCTTCATCTCCAGTTCGCGCGCCATCGAGATGACCGATCGGAGCACCGTCGCCTTCTTGTCGCTGCCGTCCCGCACCAAGGACTTGTCGAGCTTGATCATGTCGAAGGGAAAGCGCGTGAGATAGGACAGCGAGGAATAGCCGGTGCCGAAGTCGTCGAGCGCCAGCCCGATGCCGGCTTCTTTCAGCTTTTGCAGCACCAGCCGGGCCTGTTCCGGGTTTTCCATCACCATGGATTCCGTCAGTTCGAGCTTGATGCGCGAGGGTTGGCAATGCGTCTTGGCGAGAACCGAGCGCACATCGTCATAGAGCTCGTTGTTGAGCAACTGGACGCTCGACAGATTGATCGACACGAAGATCGGCAATTCGCCGGTCTGGTTCTGCCAGCTCATCAGATCGTTGGTCGCCTGTTCCAGCGCGAACATGCCGAGCGGGCCGATGAGATCGGAGGCCTCGGCGATCGGAATGAATTCGGATGGCGGGATATTGCCGCGCTTGGGATGTTCCCAGCGCATCAGCGCCTCGAAGCCGGCGACCTCGACATCTTCAAGCCGGGCGATCGGCTGATAGACCATCGACAATTCCTTGCGCTCGATGGCGCGGCGCAGGTCCGTTTCGAGCTGCAGCCGGTCGGTGCCGAAATCGCGGAAGGCCGGCTGGAACGGCTCGACACGGTTGCCGCCGGCGCGTTTTGCCCGGTACATGGCAAGCTCGGCGTCGCTGAGCAGGCCGGTGGCGCTCTCCTGCCGGTCCACCCAGGAGGCGAGCCCGATCGAGGCCGTCAGGATGATCTCGCGGTTGGCGAAGTTGATCGGCACCATGATCGCCTTGCTGACCGCATCGGCGAAATCGGCGACCTTGGCCGGATTGTGCTCGGACACCAGGATGAGGCCGAACTGGTCGCCGGCAAGCCGCGCCAGCGTGTCCTGCGGTTTCATCAGCCGGCGCAGGCGCCGCGTCAGCGCGATGAGGATATTGTCGCCGGCGGCCACCCCGAGCGCATCATTGACCAGCTTGTAGCGGTCGATGTCGATCACCATCACCGTCGGCCTCAGCGTATCGCCGCCCGGCGCCAGCGCCAGCACCGACTGCAGCCGGTCGAGGAACACCTGCCGGTTCGGCAATCCGGTGAGATTGTCGTGCAGCGCATCGTGCAGCAGCCGCTCGACGGAGTTCTTCTGCTCGGTCACGTCGACGATCGTGCCGACGCAGCGGATGATCTCGCCGTTGGAGCCGAGCACCGGCCGGGCGCGGATCAGCAGCCAGTGGAAATGCCCGTCCTCGGCGCGGATGCGGAACTCGTGGTTCAGTCGCCCGCGCCGATGTTCGAGCAGGACGTCGAGCGTGGCGCGGAAGCGGTCGCGGTCGTCGGGATGCAGCCGCGGCAGCCAGTTGCGCGCCGCGCCATGCATGGTGCCCGGGGAAAGGCCGAGCTTGACCGAGACGTCGGGAATGGTGACGACGCGGTCGCGCGCCACGTCCCAATCCCACACCATGTCGCCGGAGCCGGTCAGCGCCAGCGATTGCCGTTCGAGATCGGAAAACAGTCCCTGCTGGAAGGCGCCGCCGGCAAAAGCATGCTGCATGACAGTGAAGCCGATCAGCAGCACGATGAGCACCAGGCCGCCACCGAGTGCCGGCTGGATGATGTCATTGTCGAGCCGGCCGGTGACCGTCAGCCACGCCCCGAACAGCCAGACGAGCGTCAGCGCCCAGGCGGGCACCAGGAGGATGGCGCGGTCATAGCGGTTGAAGCCGAGATAGATGATCAGCAGCAGGCCGGTCGCCGCCGTCAGCGCGAAGGACAGCCTGGCGATGCCGGCCGCGATCGACGGATCGTAGATCGCCACGCCGAAGAGCAGGGCAAGGCCGAGCACCCAGGCAAGTGTGGCGTAACCGAGATGCGCATGCCAGCGGTTGAGGTTGAGATAGGTGAACAGGAAGATGACGAAACTCGAGGCCAGCGCAACTTCCGCGCAGGCGCGCCATATTCGCTGGTCGGCCGAGGCGACGCTGATCAGCTTGCCGAGAAAACCGAAGTCGACGCAGATATAGCCGAGCACCGCCCAGGCAAGCGCGGCCGTCGCCGGCAGCATCGAGGTGCCCTTGACGACGAAGAGGATGGTCAGGAACACGGCGAGCAGCCCGGCAATGCCGAGCACGATGCCGCGATAGAGCGTGAAGGCGTTGATCGTGTCCTTGTAGGCGTTCGGTTCCCAGAGATAGATCTGCGGCAGTTCCGGCGTCGACAGCTCGGCGACGAAGGTGATGACGGCGCCGGGATTCAGCGTGATGCGGAAGACGTCGGCCTCGTCGCTCGGCTGCCGATCAAGCGCAAAACCCTCGCTCGGCGTGATGGCGCTGATGCGCTGCGAGCCGAGATCCGGCCAGAACAGCTTGGAATTGACCAAGCGGAAATGCGGCGCGACGATGACGCGCTCGAGCTGTTCCTCCGAGACATTGGCAAGCGCAAAAACCGCCCAGTCACCCTGGTGGTTCTCCGAGCTTGCCCTGACCTCGATGCGGCGGCGGATGCCGTCGGCGCCGGCAGCCGTCGAAACCTGGAAAGCCTCGCCCTGGTTGACGTAGATTTCGGTGGTCGCCGTCAGGTCGAGCGCAGTATCGTCACGGGAAATCTTCACCGGTTCGGCCGCCTGGGCAGCACCCGCCACCAAGGCGAACGCTGCCAGCAAAAGGGCTGCGATCACCGCGATCACTCGTCCGGACGGTGACTTGGGCAGCATGCGGTCTCTGGTCATCGGCTGTCGGTTTTCCTGCCTTTATCCGTATCGGTGGCGAGACGTGAAAACATCACATGGTCATGCCACTGACCGTTGATCTTCAAGTATCCGCGCAGATAGCCTTCCTGCTGAAACCCGGCCTTTTCTAGCAGGCGAATGCTGCGCGCGTTATCTGGAATACAGGCTGCTTCGATACGGTGCAACTCAAGCCCGGCGAAGATGTAAGGAATAACCAATTGAAGGGCGGCGAACATATGCCCCTGGCCGGCATGGCGTTCGCCCATCCAGTAGCCGATCATGCAGCTTTGTGCCGCACCCCGCCTGATATAGCCGATGGTGATGCCGCCGACGAGCGTCATGTCGTCTTTCAGGAAAATGAACAGCGGGATTGCCTGGCCCGAGGCATATTCCTGCTTGCCGCGGATGACGCGGGCGCGATAGGCGCCCTCCGTCAGCTCGTCGCGCCGCCAGGTCGGCTCCCAGGGTTCCAGGAACTTGCGGCTTTCGGCGCGCAGCCGGTGCCACTGGTTGAAATCCTGGTAGCGCGGCAGGCGCAAGAAATATCTGTCGTTCTGCAGCTCCACCGCTTCCGGTTGCCGCGACAGAAACCGAAACACCGATTTTGGCATCGATCACTCCCGGCAGGACGAACGCCGGCTCAGCGGCCGGCCTGCATCGTCTTCGGTGCCGGGACCGAAAGCGAAGCGGTGATGTCTTCCATCGGCGCGAGCTGTTCCAGCGGCCCGATCGCCGAAAGCGTCGGCACCGTGTCGTAGAACAGCCGGCCGGCGAGATCGGTCAGCCGGTCGATAGTGATGCCCTCAAGCCGTTCCATCATCTCCGTATTGGAGATCGGCCGGCCGTACAGCATCATCTGCCTGGCGATCTGGCCGGCGCGCGAGGCCGGGCTTTCCTGGCCCATCAGCAATTGGGCGCGGATCTGGGCGCGGGCGCGCTCGATTTCCTTCTGGTGGATCTGCTCGGCGGATTTGTGCAGCTCGTCGATGATGACGGGCACCAGCTCCGGCAGGTTTTCGCCGCCGGTCGCCGCATGAATGCCGAAGATGCCGGTGTCGGAAAAGCCCCAGTGGAAGGCATAGACGGAATAACAGAGGCCGCGGAATTCGCGCACTTCCTGGAACAGCCTGGAAGACATGCCGCCGCCAAGGATATTGGCGAGGATCTGCGAACAGTAGAAATCGCGGGCGTGGTAGGGTTTGCCCTCGAAGCCGAGCAGGATCTGCGCATCCATCAGGTCGCGCGGTTCGCGCACGCTGCCGCCGATATAACGCGCCGCTTCCATCACCGGCGGCGCGGAAGGCGCAGTCGGCAGGCTGGCAAAACGATCCTCGACCATGCGCAAGAATTCTTCATGCTCGACGGCGCCGGTGGCGACGACGAACATGCGATCGGTGGTGTAGTTGCGACCGAGATAGGCGCGGATCTGCTGCGGCGTGAAGGAGACGACGGTCTCCGGTGTGCCGAGGATGGCCCGGCCGAGCGTCTGGTCGCGATAGGCGACCTCGGAGAAGCGGTCGAACACCACGTCGTCTGGCGTGTCGTTGGCGGCGTTGATCTCCTGCAGGATCACCTGCTTCTCACGTTCCAGCTCCTCTTCCTCGAAGGCCGATTCCGTCAGAATGTCGGCGAGGATGTCGACGGCGAGCGGTACGTAGTCCTTCAGCACACGGGCGTAATAGGAGGTCGTTTCGGTCGATGTCGCGGCATTGACTTCGCCGCCGACATCCTCGATTTCCTCGGCGATCTCACGAGCGCTGCGACGCGCCGTGCCCTTGAAAGCCATGTGTTCGAGCAGGTGGGCGATGCCGTGCTCGTCTTCCGTCTCGTTACGCGATCCCGATTTGATCCAGACTCCGAGCGCAACACTTTCAAGGTGCGGCATGGTTTCTGTCACTACTGTCAGCCCGGATTTCAGCCGGGTGCACTCAACTGTCATTGGCTATCTTTCTGCGCCTGCCGTCGTCTTGCCGCGGGCGTGTTTGCCGATAAAGGTCTCTACGGCTTTCAGGTCCGGTTCGATGATCTGGAAGCGCTCCTCCCTGTGCATCAGATCAGCAAGCCACGTCGGAAGCGCCGGGTCAATACCGCAGGCCGATTTTACGGCGGCGGGGAATTTCGCCGGATGGGCGGTCGAAAGCGTCACCATCGGCGTATTCGGCTTTTCCTTCTTCTTGGCGACGAAGACGCCGATCGCCGAATGCGGATCGAGCAGATAGCCGGTCTCGGCATGGGTCTTGCGGATCGTCTCGGCCACTTGCCTCTCGCTGGCGCGGCCGGCCCGGAAGTCGCGGCGGATCGCCTTCAGCGCTTGGCTGCCGATCTCGAAACCGCTGGATTGCTTGAGGCTTTCCATCGCCGCGCGCACCTTCGATGCGTCGCGACCATAGGCTTCGAACAGCAGCCGCTCGAAGTTCGACGAGATCTGGATGTCCATCGACGGCGACGTGGTCGCCTTGACCGCCTTCATGTCGTAACGGCCGCTCTTCAGCGTCCGCGCCAGAATGTCGTTTTCGTTGGTGGCGATAACAAGCCGGTCGATCGGCAGGCCCATGCGCTTGGCGCAGTAGCCGGCGAAGATATCGCCGAAATTGCCTGTCGGCACCGTGAACGAGATCTTCCGGTCCGGCCCGCCGAGCGCCACCGCCGCGGTGAAATAATAGACGATCTGGGCCATGATGCGCGCCCAGTTGATCGAGTTGACGCCTGATAGATTGACCTTGTCGCGGAAGGCCACGTCGTTGAACATCGCTTTGACGAGGTTCTGGCAATCGTCGAAATTGCCCTCGACGGCCAGTGCATGCACGTTTGACGACGTCGAGGTCGTCATCTGCCGCTGCTGCACCGGCGAGACCTTGCCGTGCGGGAAGAGGATGAAGATGTCGGTGCGCTCGCGCCCTGCAAAGGCGTCGATCGCCGCGCCGCCGGTATCGCCCGAGGTGGCGCCGACAATCGTCGCCCGATCGCCGCGCTTTTCCAGCGCATAATCCATCAGCCGCGCCAGCAGCTGCATCGCCACATCCTTGAAGGCGAGCGTCGTGCCGTGGAACAGCTCCATGACGAAGCTGTTCGGCCCGGTCTGGACGAGCGGCGCGATCGCCGGATGGCGGAAGGTGCCGTAGGCCTCGTCGATCATCGCCCGGAAGGTCGCCTCGGGGATCTCGCCATTGGTGAAGGGCGACAGGATGGTAAAGGCGATCTCCTGATAGGTCTTGCCCCTGAGCGCCCGGATCTGTTTCTTGGAAAAGCTCGGCCATTCCCGGGGAACGTAGAGCCCGCCGTCGCGCGCCAGCCCGGTCAGCAGGGCATCGCAAAAGCCGAGGGCAGGGGCCTCGCCGCGGGTCGAGATATAGTCCACGTTCGTCATCCTTGATCTATCGCTGAAGGAAATCCGGCTGGGTCGAGTCGAGGCCGGATCCGTCGGAAACCGGCAAGGGGCTGCCTTCTGGCCACACCATCGCCGTTATCTTGTTGAAGTTGCCCGCATCCGGCGGCGAAAAGTGCATCAAAACGGCGCGTACCCAATCGATTTTTGTTTGCGCCGCTGATATAGACCATCGCAAACCGTCATGAAAGGCCTCGCGGAAAAGACATGGGGCCTCCAAGAAACGCTTGTACAAGGGATGGAATATGGTGCTCGGCAAGGTCTCGCGTCTCATCGTCTCCGCATCTGTTCTTGCCCTGCTCACTGGTTGCAACTCGCTCGGCATAGGCGGCGATAGCAAGTCGGCTGCGCCAGCGCAGGCCAATGGCACCGCCCAGATCATGCCGCTGGCGCCCGCCAACCCATCCTCGAACAATCCTTCGATCGGCACGGCCAAGACGGCACAGGGCGCCGTCGCTCCCGTCGTCCAGGGCGCCTGCCCGCAGATCTTCATGCGTGACCAGGATGCGATCTTCCGCACCTATGCCAAGGGCAAGAAAGACGATCCGCAGCAGATCGTCTTCCAGGCTTCCTTCGGGGATTACACCCGCCAGTGCACGCTGAACGAAACGAACCTGACGATGACCGTCGTCGCCCAGCTGCGCCTCATCACCGGCCCGGCCGGCAATCCTGGCGCGGTGACCCTGCCGATCCGCGTCACCATCGTCGACGGCGAGACCGTGCTCTATTCCGAGGTCACCAAATTCCCGACCGAGATCCCGGCCGGCGCGCCGGGCACCCAGGTGATCTTCCGCAAGGACGGCATCAAGATGCCGGTCGGCGCGGGCGCCCTGGTGCGCGTCAACATCGGCTTTGACACTCAGCCGGCAAAGACCAAGAAGAGCAGCTGAGTTATTCCCGGGCACACGGGAGCAGTTCTACGCGACGTGAGGCAAAGAGAATGAGCATTTCCTGACGTGAAGAAGGGGCATTGCTCGTTCCAGAGGTCTCGCCTCTTGCCAATCGTCCCCTTCAACCTCCGTCAAGCCCGAGGATGACGGAACGTGGGGAGGGCTTGAGAGCAATACAGTAAAGTGCCGGTGCGATAGCAATTGTATGCTCCGCGATGCCGTTAGCGCCTCAGGCCTCTACAAAACGCCTTCCCAGGCCGCCAGGGCGGCAACAACGCCCGGCAGGTCGTTCATGCGGGAAATCGCCGTTTCGGCGCCGGCATCCGTCAATTTGTCGGCATGGGCGGGATAGCTGTGCGAGGCGCCGGTGAAGCCGATGACGCGCATTCCCGCGGCGCGGGCCGCATGCACGCCGTGCACGGAATCCTCGACCACAACAACCTTGTCGGGCGAAACCCCCATCTGGCTGGCGCCGTGCAGGAAGATGTCGGGTTTCGGCTTGGCCCGGTCGGGGCCGAGATCCTTGGCGGAGAAGATATTCGGCGCAAACAGCGGCTTCAGCCCCACCTTGCTCAGCATCATGTCGAGCCGCTTGCTGCTCGAATTCGAGCAGATGCAGCGCTTCATCGGCAGCCTGGAGACGGCGAATTCGACGCCAGGAATGGCCTTGACGTCATTCGCCAGCCTGGTGTCGAGCAACTGCTCTGACTTCTCAAGCAGCGAGGCCGAAAACGGGATGCTCGCTTCGCGCTCGATCTGCAGCAGGATGTTGCGCCATGTCATGCCGGCGAAACGCTCGCCCATTTCTTCGACGCCGATCGGATATCCGGCCTCCGTCAGCAGCGCGGATTCGACTTCCGCGGCGATGATTTCCGAATCGACGAGTACGCCGTCGCAGTCGAAGATGATGAGGTCGAAGCCGTCCATATGTTCACGCCTTGCTGAAAGTCTGGGTCTTGTCCGGGAATGCTGCGGCTTTACACGATGCCCGGTCAAAGCTCAACCTGATCCCGAGCATGGCTGCGATGCGGCAAGCGACCGGCTCCGTGAACCCACTTCACCGAACGCACGCAAAGCGCGCTCGTTCAGCTCGCTCCAGCCTTTCCCGCCACTTCGTAGCGCGCACGGCTCAGGCTGACCAAGCTTGATATGGCAGCGCAGCTGGCGGCAATGACGATCGCAAAGTTGAGTGCGGTCGACAGCGGCAACGTTGCGAAGGTGATCGACATGGAGATCCCGCCGAGCGTCTGGCCGAGAAGCCGCGCCGTGCCCTGCATGGCGCCGGCCGCACCGCTTCTGGCTTTGGGTGCGGAGAGAAGGAGAATGCGGTTGTTCGGCGTCTGGAACAGTCCGAAACCGAAGCCGGCGAGCACCGTGCCGACGAGAAATGCGATGCCTTTCGGGTCGGGCGGGGTCAGGCCGGCCACCAGAAGGCCGAGCGCCAGCAGCGCCCCGCCGATGGCGCAAAGCCATGCCGTCTTGACGCGGTTTGCCAAGCGCCCCGAGATCGGCGCGATGATCGCAGTCGCGGCCGGCCAGGGCATCATGTAGAGCCCGGCCTGAACCGGCGTCATGTGCAGCGTGTGTTGCAGATAGAATGGGAGCGCGATGGTGCTCAGCATCTGGCCGCAGAAGCAGCATATCGAGGCGATGACAGCCACGCGGAATGCCGGTGTCGCCAAAAGGTCGGTCGGGATGAGCGGGACGTCGCTGTTGCGTTCGAGGCGCAGCAGGATGAGAAGGCAGGCGAGCGACGCCGCGATGAGGGCGGCACCGTTGACCGGCGCGGTCGCAATTCGATCGGCGCCGGAGAAGAACAGGATGAACATCGCCGTATTGGCGAGCAACGCCTTGACCTTCAGCTTCCGCTTCGCGCCTTCGACGTGTCCCAGCAGGCCGCCGCCGAAGAGAACGAGAATGCCGAGCGGTATATTGACCGCAAACAGCCAGGGCCAGCTGGTGACGGAAAGGATGGCGCCGGCAATTCCCGGACCGGCAGCAGACGAAATGGCGATGACCATGGCATTGATGCCGATGATCGGGCCCAGCATGTGCTGCGGCAAGGCCTGGCGCAGGTTCATCATCGCCAATGCCATGATCGCGCCGGCGCCAAGCCCCTGGGCGAAACGCGCCAGGATCAACAAGGGCAGGTCGCCGGCCAGGGCGCAGGCCGCCGACGCGGCTGTGAACAGCGCGACGCCGATCAGGAAAACCCGCCGTGCGCCGTAGATTTCGCCGAGCGCCCCACAGGGAAGAATGGCGACGAGCACGGCCAGCTGATAGGCCGAGACGACCCAGACGGTGCTCTCGGCTTGCGCCTGCAGCGAAAGCGCGATCGAGGGCAGGGCGACGTTGGCGATCGCACCGTCCAGAACGACAAGAACAATCGTAAGAAGCAGTAGGGCAACGGCCAGATACCGGCGCGGCGACGCCAGGCCGTCTTGAGCGATCGGGGCGGTGTAGGTGAGGGACATGGGAACTCCTCGGCGCTTATGGGATGGCCGATTCATTAGCCCTCGTCGATCTCCTGCGCCAGACGCAACTGAAGCAATTGACCGTTGCGTATGGCGCCATGCCTGATAGGATTGGGCCATGTCCGATCTCGATTTCAATCTGCTGGTGGCGCTCGATGCGCTGCTGCGCGAACAGAGCGTCTCGGCCGCCGCTCGCCGGCTTGGCCTCAGCACATCGGCCATGAGCCGGACGCTGTCGCGCTTGCGGATGGCGCTCGGCGATCCGATCCTCGTGCCGGCCGGGCGCGGCATGGTCGCCACACACCATGCCTTGGCGATTGCCGAAGAGGTGCAGGTGTTAAAGGACGCCGTGAAAGCGGTGCTCAGCCCGCCATCGACCGTGGAGATCCGCGAGGTGCGCCGCCACTTCACCATCCGTGCCAACGAAGCCTTCGTGCTTCTTTACGCCGCCGACCTCAGCGCCGCCGTGACCAACGCCGCGCCGGGGATCAGGCTTCGCTTTGCGCCGAGATCGGACAAGGACGTTCAGGCTTTGCGGGACGCGGCGGTCGATCTGGATATCGGTGTGCTCCCGCGCGACGGCGGCGAGCTGCGCTGCCAGACCCTGTTCGAAGATCGGTTTGTCGGTGTCGCCAGGGCAGGGCATCCGATCTTCGATGCCGGGATAACGGCTGAACACTATGCCGCATTGGGCCATGTGGTCTTCTCGCCGCACGCAGACTATGTCGGCCCGGTCGACCGGGCGCTCGCCGAACTCGGCCATGAGCGTGATGTCAGGCTGATCGTGCCGAGCTTTCCGGCGGTCATTGCCGTTGCGGCGGCATCCGATCTGATCGGCTCGGTTCCAAAGTCCTATTGCAAGTCCGCTGTGATAAGCGAGATCAGGACCTTCGACCTGCCGGTCGCCGTGCCGGGTTTCAACATCGTCCAGGCTTGGCACCCTCGCATGGATGCAGATCCCGCGCATCGCTGGCTGAGGGCGCTGATTTTCGAGACGTTCCACTCAATGAGCTGAGTGAGCCCAGCCAAAGCTGGCGCTGCGCCCGGTTTCGCTGGAATGAGCGATCGTGTCCAGGCGCAGCGCTTTTTTCAACGAAGCCGTCAAGCGGCCCACTGCGCGCGGCCGGCTGCAGATTGAGCCGAATCCGTCGCACGGAGCTTGAACCGGGACACGAGTTCCCGAAGCTTGGCGGCCTCCTGCGCAAGCTGACCGGATGCGGCAGTCGATTGCTCGACCATCGCGGCGTTCTGCTGGGTCACCTGATCCATGGAATTGACGGCGGTATTGACTTCGGCAAGGCCGGTCGACTGCTCCCTTGCCGAGACGGCAATGGCATCCATGTGCTGGTTGATGCGGGCAATCTGGTGGCTGATCGCGCTCAGAACCTGGCTGGTGTCGAGAACCAGCTTGACGCCGCTTTCCACTTCCTCCGACGATTTCTCGATGTGGCCCTTGATTTCCTTCGCCGCCTTCGCCGATCGCTGGGCAAGCTCGCGGACTTCCTGAGCGACGACCGCAAAACCCTTGCCCGCCTCTCCGGCGCGCGCCGCTTCGACGCCGGCATTCAAGGCCAGCAGATTGGTCTGGAAGGCGATCTCGTCGATCACGCCGATAATGCTGGAGATCTGCTGCGACGATGCCTCGATGCGGCGCATGGCCTCTTCGGCATGCGACACGACCTCGGAAGACTTGGCGGCATTGCGGTTTGCATCGGTCGCTTCGGTGCGCGCCTCGTCGGTGCGCTTGCTCGAATTCGAGACATTGGCAGTGATCTGATCGAGCGCTGCGGCGGTTTCTTCGAGCGAGGCTGCCTGCTGTTCGGTCCGTTTCGACAGATCGCCGGCCCCGGATGCGATTTCCCTTGTGCCATCGTCGATCGCTGCAATGGCAGCCGCGATAGCGCTAAGCGTCTGGTCGAGCTGCCTGGTCGACATGTTGAAATCATGCCGCAGGCTCTCGAAGTCAGGGGCGAAGGGCTCTTCGATCTGGAAGGCGAGATCGCCTGCGGCAAGCCGCTTCAAGCCGGCGGCAAGCCCCGAGGTCGCTGCCCGCAGCCGTTCGGCGGCATCCTCGTCAGCCTGTTTGCGGGCTGTGATGCGCTCGGCTTCGCCCTGCAGGCGGGCTGTCTCGGCGTCCTGTTCGAGTTGCTTGTTGGCAATCGCCGCCTGGCGGAAAACTTCGACGGCCGATGCCATCGCGCCGATTTCATCGTTGCGGCCGATTGCCGTGCTGGCGATGGCAGTGTCGCCGCCGGCGAGCCTTTGCATATCGGTGGAAAGGGCGAGGATGGGTTCGGTGACGCTCTTGCGTGTCAGGAAATATAGGCCGATCGCGAAGGTGGCGGCCAGGGCCAGAATTGCTTTCAGAATCATGCCCACCGAGGCTTTTACCTCAGCGCTGCGCTTGGAAATATCGTCGGATGTCGCGGTGATCTGATCGCCGGTCTCTTCCATTCCCGTTTCCAACGCGGAAAACTGCGCCATGAATTCGGGCAAGGCTTTCAATGCCGCCGCCGGGTCCTGACCGGCAAGATCGATAATCTTCGTGGCGCTTTCGACATAGGCAATGAGGGGTGGTTCAATACCGGCAAGGATGGTTTTGGTCTTTTCGTCGGTGGCCAGAGCTCTATTGGCGTCGACCATCTCCCGGAACGATGCCTTGTGCTCCGCCAGATCCGCCTTTACTGCACCGGCGTCGATGCCGGCGGCCGGGTTAGACGCCAACATGGCAGCCAGCACGTCGGCGCGCAGCGCGTCATGCATCATATCTGCCTGCATGTGGTTGCGCAGAATTTGCGCTGACTGGGCGACATCGGCGCTGTTTGCGGAGAGGGTGGACGCGGACCAGATGCCAACCTCTGTGGCGCCGCCGGCCAAAGCGAAAATCGCGATGCTTGCAATGATGATCTTATTCTGGATCGACGCCATGATGGGGCTCTCACGTTAATGTAGAACCTGAGAATATCGAAACATGCTTAATGATTTCTCAGCACGGCGCGAAGCCGCGTAAAAACAAGAGGTTGCAGATGCGGACTCATTCGATGAAGGGTTGAATGCGCAGCGGGATTGGCTTGGAGAAGGGCCGGCTGCAATCGCGCCAAACGGGGGCTCACCTCTGTCTCGAGGCGAGCCCATCAACTTATTGTTGCGGCAGAATGATCTTCTGATTGGTGGTGTTCTTGACCGGCTTCTCGCCGGGCACATGCGACATGGTGCGGGTCGTGCTATCAAGCGTCTCGCCGTCGGTGCTGGTCTTGGTGCGGGACTTGCTGAATGTTCCCTTGTCGACGGCCTGGGCTTTGGTCTGCGCTTTGAGCTCGTCGCCATTGTCGTTGATACGGGTCTTGCTTTGCGCCTTGCCGTCGGTGGTGGCGGCACTGCCGCCCGAGCCGATCGAGGAGGTCGTGCCGTCGTCGGTCCGACAAGTGCCCGCCGTTCCCACAGAGCTCGCCGACGTGCCGCCTGCCGAAGCGCTGCCGCCCGTTCCCACAGTTCCGGCCGCCTGGCAATCCTCTGCAAGAACTGCCGAACTCGAGGCGAGAAGCGCGATCGCGGCGGCGGCGATAAGGTTGAGATGTTTCATGGTCCTCTCCTATTTCGTTGGTTTCGTCATTGAGCAGGTTCCGTCGGAGCGTTTCGTGATGACGGTGCCGTCAGGCCGGGTGATGCTCGCGGTGGAAAAACTGTCGACGCTTCCCGAGCCGGCCGAAGACCCGGCGGAGGCGGATGACGAGGAGGAGCCGGTCGTGCCGCTGCCGGTGGTGGTCGATGAGGAGACATGCCCGTTGCCCGCCGTCACGGTGGTGGACGAATCGCCGGCCTGTGACTGGACGATCGTGCATGTCGTTCCATCGTCGAGCTTGATCTCCTCCGACATCGTCTGCCCGGCGATCAAGACCAGGCAAGCGCTCAGTGCGATTGTGGAAAATTGGGTCATTGTCTTATCTCCAAGGGTTTGGCCGACGCCGCAAAGGCGCCGGCCGATACCGTCAGCAGCCCTTGGTGCCGGCGGCATCCTTCTTGACCTGGCCAGGTGCGCAGCCCTTCTTGCCCTTGCTGTCGTGCGAGGTTCCGGCCGCAGAGCCGCCGGTGCCGACAGTGCTGCCCGTCTTGTCGCCATCCGCAGACGAAGCACCGGTTCCGACACTCGAGGCCGAGTTCGCGTCGCCCGAACCCGCGGCAGAACCACCGGTGCCCACCGAACTGCTCGAGGTACCGCCGCCGGCCGACGAACCACCGGTGCCGAGCGTCGACGCAGAGCCCGAGCCGGATCCGGAGCCGGAGGCAGAGCCGCCGGTGCCGACCGTGCTGCTCGAGGTACCGCCACCAGCCGATGAGCCGCCGGTGCCGACCGTCGATGACGAGCCGGAATTGCAGTTGGTTGCGCCGGCCGGGCAGGTGCCCCCGGCAGAGCTGCCACCAGTACCGACGGTGCTGCTCGCAGTTCCGCCGCCGGCTGACGAACCGCCGGTGCCGACCGTGCTTGACGATTGAGCAAAGCCGGAAACCGTCGTGCCGGCCAGAAATGCCGCTGCCAATGCGAGATGTGTTACCTTCATCATGATGTATTCCTCCGTTTGTTTTTGAGCTGCTATTGCATCCGGAGTGGATGGATAGCTGCCTGACAAACTTCGGTTAAACCTCACTGTTCCTCTCCTAAGCCCTCAGTCGGATAGGCGCCGGACCTTGGTCTGGCCGCGCCGGTATAGGTTATCTTCGAGCAAGACGGGGCGCTTTCCGATCTGCCCGGCTGGTCGGATTGAGCGATCCCGGACCGGCGCCACACCCTCGTCATTGCGGGCTTACGGGCTTGGGCGTACCATGCCAGGCAATAGGAGAGGGACCATGACGCTGTCAGCTCTTGTTCGACTGGCGGCAGCCGTAGCGCTGCTATTTGCCTTCACACCCACCGATGTCACTGCCAAGGGCAACCACAGAAGCTGTGCAGAGCTGCAGGCGATGAAGGATCATGGTCTGACCGGCGGAAAACATGCCGGAGATGGGCCCGAAAAGAGGGCCAAGATCGAACGGAAGATGAGGAAGAAGGGCTGCTCGACTAGGCTATAGGTCGCCTACGCCGCCGACGGATGCCGCTCTGGCAGCCGACCTCCATTGCAGAGACCGAAGGGAATTCGACCGGGACGTACCTAGGCGGGCGCGAGATCGATGAAATCCGCATGATCACCGGCTTATCACGAGGCCAGCAGGCGGGGAAAGCCGGCGGGCATGTCGAGCCGCTCGATTGAGAGCCTATAGTCCATAGGTCCCTCCGTGCCTTGATGCTGGCGACCACAAATGAGTGGCGGCTGGGCCGGCGGGCTCAGCGGCGGACGCGGTAGCGGATGTGCGTGGCCTCGGGTGTATCGATCACCCGAACGATCTCCAACTCGACGCGCGATGGTAAGACGTCGAACATTCGGCGGCCACGTCCGAACAAGACTGGAACCTGGTGTATTTGCAGTTCGTCGAGCACGCCAACTTCCAGCGCCCGTTGCGCCGTATACGCGCCAAGCATCAACACGTCCCGGTCCCCGGCGGCGGTCTTCGCCTGCGCCATTGCGCTCGCGATCCCGTCGCTCACGTATTTGACCAAGGGATAATTCGCGACGGATGGCCCGGGCGGCCTGTGACTGGGTACGAAGATCGGCACACCGTGATTGTCACCGCCCCAGTGATCGACCTGCTCCACGGTTCGCCGACCCGCCAGAATCGCACCTGGCGCGTTCCATTCGTCCCACAATTGTCCCACGAGTCCGGTCGGTCGGGAAAAATCCCCGTACCACTCGTGCAACCGCATAAAGTCGTCGCCGCCGGGATTGCCCACTTCATCGTTGGGCCCCGCGATATACCCGTCCAGTGACATGGACATGAAGAGCACTGATGCAGACACTTTTATCTCCTATGGTCTTTTTCCAAACTGGGGCGGACGGTCTTGATGTTCCCAAGGACGCTCGAACGGCGCTGACGCCGACATCCCGAAGACGGATTTTGGGTACTGCCCTATCTCACAAGGGGTCGATCCATGCTCGAGCCGACTGGTTTGGTCCGGCTCCCTATCCGGGAACCCTATTCCGTCACACAATGGGACCAGACAGCTAGGATATAGGCGGGTCGTCTAAGGAAGGTGAAAAGAGGGCGGGTGCCTAAAGCAGCACCAGTCGGGACTGCGCCGGAAGCCTGTGCAAATCCGCAGCAAACCTACGCTTCGACCGGAAAAAGCATCAGAAACTGCCGGTCGCCTTCCGGAGAAAACATGATCGAGCGACTCTCGGCGGTGCGCCGCGCCCAGCCCTTGTCGAGGAAGCTTGACAGCAGCGCCTTGCCGAGGCTGCCGGCGAGATGCGCGCGTCTTTCGCTCCAGTCGAGGCAGGAGCGGCAAAGCGGACGGCGCGACGATCTGAGGTCGCCGACATCGATGCCGATGCATTTGAGATCGCCTTCACCCTTTTCGGTCAGCGCCAGTCCGTCTCCGACGGCGTCGATCGAGCCTGAGGCAATCAGGCTGTCGAGCATGCGCACGCCGTAATCGCCAGCCAGATGATCGTAGCAGATCCGCGCCTTGCGCAGCGCCGGCTCCTTCGGTCCCGGCCGGTGGCGCAGATGCCCGCGTCCGGCGGCAAAGCCCATCATGCTTTCGATCAGCCGGGCGACGGCCTCGTCGGCCAGCGTGAAATAGCGATGGCGCCCCTGCTTGCGCTGGGTTAGCAAGCCGCCGGCTTCGAGCTTGGCGAGATGCGTGCTTGCCGTCTGCACGGTGATGCCGCCGACGCCGGCAAGCTCGGTCGCCGTCAGCGCCCGCCCGCCGGTCAGCGCCGCCAGCATGTTGGCCCGCGCCGGATCGCCGATCAGCGCGCCGATTTGCGCAATGTCAGGTCCTTCCTTCATAGTTCGATCGTAACCGAAGCATCGCCGTCCGGCAATGTGCGAAAACGGCCCCAGGAGAGCACTGAGACAGCAAAGGAGAAACCGATGATCACCTGCTTCATTCGCTACGAAATCGACCCCTTCAAGAAGGAAGCCTTCGCCGAATATGCCCGCAACTGGGGCCAGGCGATCCCCCAGAATGGCGCCGACCTGATCGGCTATTTCGGTCCGCACGAGGGTTCGGCGACGACGGCTTATGGCGTCTACAACATCGAAAGCCTCGCCGCCTACGAAGCCTATCGCGCCAGGCTGGCCGCCGACCCGCGCGGCCGCGACAATTACGAATCTGCCAGACGCGAAGGCTTTATCCTGAAGGAGGACCGCATCTTCCTCAAAAACGTTTCCGCCCCTCACGCCAAGCTGGTGCTGCCATGATCGCCGTCATTTTCGAAGTCGTGCCCTATATGGGCGAACGCCACAAATATCTCGATCTGGCCGGCGAATTGCGCGGCGAGCTGGAAAAGATCGACGGTTTCCTCTCGATCGAGCGTTTCGAGAGCCTGACGACCCGCGGCAAGCTTTTGTCGCTCTCCTTCTTCCGTGATGAGGAGGCCGTGAAGGAATGGCGCAATCTCGAGGCGCACCGGGCCGCCCAGCAAGCCGGCCGCGGCGGCATCTTCGCCGATTACCGCCTGCGCATTGCCAGTGTGGTGCGCGATTACGGCATGTTCGAACGCGAGGAAGCGCCGGCCGACAGCCGTGAGGTTCACGATGCGGCTTGATCGAAAGGCGCAATAAATTCCCGAAATCGGCCAACGCTTTAGGCTTTGGTAACTAAGTTGGGTAACCATAACGGAGAGTTAAGCGTCAAGCGTATGAGTGAGTATCAGAATGGCATCAGTTTTTCCGCTTGCCGACCTCAAGGCTTCCGTCAAGGCGGATTCCCGGCCGGGATCTAGGTCGGACTCTTGGGTCGACACGATCATCAAGGGCGATTGCGTCAGTGCGCTCGAGGCTTTGCCCACCCACTCCGTCGATGTCATCTTCGCCGACCCGCCGTATAATCTGCAGCTCGGCGGAACGCTGCATCGGCCCGACCAGTCGCTGGTCGATGCGGTCGATGACGAATGGGATCAGTTCGCTTCCTTCGAGGCCTATGACGCCTTCACCCGCGCCTGGCTGCTCGCCTGCCGTCGCGTGCTGAAGCCGACGGGCTCGATCTGGGTGATCGGCTCCTACCACAATATCTTCCGCGTCGGCGCCACGCTGCAGGATCTGAATTTCTGGATCCTCAACGACATCATCTGGCGCAAGACCAATCCGATGCCGAATTTCAAGGGCCGCCGCTTCCAGAACGCCCATGAGACGATGATCTGGGCAAGCCCTAGCGCCAAGGCCAAGGGCTATACCTTCAACTACGATGCGATGAAGGCCGCCAATGATGACGTGCAGATGCGCTCGGACTGGCTCTTCCCGATCTGCAACGGCAATGAGCGGCTGAAGGGCGAGGACGGCAAGAAGGTGCATCCCACCCAGAAGCCGGAAGCCCTGCTTGCCCGTGTGATCATGGCCTCGACCAAACCCGGCGATATCGTGCTCGATCCTTTCTTCGGCTCGGGAACGACGGGCGCCGTCGCCAAGCGCCTCGGCCGCCACTTCGTCGGCATCGAACGCGAACAGGATTATATCGACGCGGCCGCAGCCCGCATCGCCGCCGTCGAGCCGCTCGGCAAGGCGGAACTGACGGTCATGACCGGCAAGAAGGCCGAGGTTCGCGTCGCCTTCAACGTGCTGGTCGAAAGCGGCCTGATCAAGCCCGGCCAGGTGCTGACCGATGCCAAGCGCCGCTATAGCGCCATCGTCCGCGCTGACGGCACGGTCGCCTCGGGCGGCGATGCCGGCTCCATTCATCGTCTCGGCGCCAAGGTGCAGGGTCTCGATGCATGCAACGGATGGACCTTCTGGCATTTCGAAGACGGGCAGTCCCTGCGCCCGATCGACGATCTCAGGTCCGTCATCCGCAGTGATCTGGCAAAGGTGGAGTGAGCACCACCTTCGCAGGATCGAAATACCTTCTTCCGGTTTCCTCCAGTTGCGGGAGAAGGCCAAGGCGCCCGAGGCTTCAACCTCGGGCGTCTTCTATTTCTGAGGTGCTGTTTCAGAAATCCTTGTAATCGGTAACCTCGACCCGCGTGATGCGGCCGTCTTCATTGAAGGTGATCGTCTCCTCGCCGTCGCGCACCAGCGGCTTGCCGGTCTGGCTGTGAGTGGCCCTGAGCGACCAGACGGCACGACCGGAAAGCGGCGTCAGGCTTTCCACCAGCGAATTATCCGCTGTCTGATCGGGATAATCGTCGAAGTAACGACGGAAGGCGGCCATGATCTCGGCACGGCCGGAAAGGCTGCCGACGCCATTCGAGACATAGGTGGCATTCTCGGCGAAATAGGCCTCGATTGCGGGAAAATCCAGCGCGTTGATGGCGGCGTGGAAGCGTTCGATTTCTTCTGCCGGGTCGAAAGCCATGGGTCTCAGACCTTCACGCCATAGGCAGCGAGATCGCTGCGCAGCTTTTCAGCGCCCGAAAACAGCACCGCATTCCAGCCGTAGGCCTTGGCGCCTTCGACATTGACTGGCGCGTCGTCGATGAAGATGGTCGCCTTGGGATTGAGGCCGAAGCTCTTCGTATGGGTTTCGTAGATGGCGATATCCGGCTTGATCAGGCCGACATCGCCGGAGACGGTGACGCCGCGCGGTTTGGTCAGGAACGGGAAACGTTGCTGCGCTTCGCGAAACGTGTCGGAGGCGAAATTGGTCAGCATGGTCACGTCGCGGCCCTCGGCGATCAACCCTTCCATGATCGCAACGCTGTCCTCATAGGCGTGCGGCACCATCTCGTGCCAGTATTTGCGGAAGGCGCGGATGTGCTCTTCGCGGGCCGGGTGCTCAGCGATCAGCAGCGCTTCGGCTTCCGCCCAGGTGCGGCCGCGGTCCTGCTCGATGTTCCAGTCATGGGTGCAGATATTGGCGAAAAACCAGTTGCGCTCGCTCTCATCGGGGATGAGGCGGCTGAAAGGAAGATGCGGATCGTAGTGAATGAGGACTTTGCCGATGTCGAAAACAATATGCTGTATGTCGGTGGTCATGGTCATCCCTTGGATGTTTTGAACGCAAGTGGAATAGCCGCTGCGATCGCTTTTTTCATGATGGTCGGCAGCGCCTGGGCTTCAAGATTTGTAACCGGCTCCCACCATCCGTCATTGGGGCCGTCATCCCGGGCGACCTGGCCGGCGATCGCGGCGCGCCAGATCGAAAGTCTGAGCTCGAAATGGGTGAAGACATGGATGACGGTGCCGGAGAACTGCCATGCCGCCTCGAACGGCGCGGCGGAGACTGATGTTTCGCCGTCGAGGCGCGCCGTCCACGCCGTTGTCGGCACCTCGGTCATGCCGCCGAGCAGGCCGCTTTCGGCGCGCCGCCTGAGCAGGATCTCGCCATCGCCTGTTACCGCGATGAAAGCCGCGCCGTGGCGCACCGGCTTTTCCTTCTTCGCCGCCTTGACCGGAAAGAGCTCAGGATCGGAAAGCTTCAGCGCTTCGCAGCCGCCCCGGAACGGACAGAGCGAACAGGCCGGCCGCTTCGGCGTACAGATCGTCGCCCCGAGATCCATCATCGCCTGGGCGAAATCGCCGGGCCGCGTCGCCGGCGTCAGCCGCGCCACCTTTTCCTTCATCGCGGGCTTGGCGGCCGGAAGCGGCGTGTCGATCGCATAGAGCCTGGAGATCACCCGCTCGACATTACCGTCCATGACAGCCGCCTGCCGGTTGAAGGCGATGGCGGCGACGGCGGCTGCCGTATAGTCGCCGATGCCGGGCAGCGACTTCAGCCCCTCTTCGGTATCGGGAAAGATGCCGCCATATTCCCTAGCCACCGCCTCGGCGCATTTCTTCAGATTGCGGGCGCGGGCGTAATAGCCGAGCCCGGCCCAGGCGGCCATCACCTCGTCGTTCTCGGCGGCGGCGAGATCGGTCACCTCGGGCCAGCGCTGAAGAAACTTCTCGAAATAGGGTTTGACCGCCTGCACCGTCGTCTGCTGCAGCATCACTTCGGAAAGCCAGACGCGATAGGGATCGGTTTTGACGCCGCTCGCCGTCATGCCGGGCGACACACGCCAGGGCAGGTCGCGGTGGTGGCGGTCGTACCAGTCGAGCAGGGGCTTTGCTAAGGGCGTGTCGAGGGTGATCGTCATGATTTGCCGGGATCGGGGGAAGTGCCTATACTTGGCGAAGCAATGCCGCGCGATCAAGTCGGTCCCGTCAATTCCCTGTGCGATTGGTAGGGTGCCCAAGGTTTTCGATGAGTTATCCACGCAAAGGTGCAAAGCAGATTTCCGAGCTGGCGAACGGGCTGATCGATCCCGTCCTCGCGCGCCGCGCCGGCATCAACACGGCGCTGCTCGGCTCCTGGAGCGAAATCGCCGGCGAGGATTTCGCCGACTGCACCCGGCCGGAAAAGATCGCCTGGGCCCGCGGCGGCGATGAGACCGGCGGCTTCCGCCCCGGCGTGCTGACGATTGCCTGCGAAGGCGCGCGCGCGCTGTTTCTCACCCATGCCCAGGGCGAACTCATACAGCGCATCAATAGCTTCTTCGGCTTTTCCGCCGTCCACCAGATCCGCATCGTCCAGAAGCCGGTCTCCCAGGCCGTCCGCCGCTCCCGCACCCCGCCGCCGCTGAAGGGCGAAGCCGCCCGCAAGCTCGAAGGCATGATGGAAGGGATAGAGAACGACAAGTTGCGCCAGGCGATTGAGCGACTGGGGACGGCGGTGATGGGCAAGCGGGGACGATAAATGTGACGCGTGCTCGATCGGAGCCGATGAAATCCACAGGCGGACGAATCTCGCACAGGTCACGCCTTCAAGCGTTCCCGCGACCTGGAGACGTTTCAGACCATCACTAAACCACACCCTTCTTCAGGATGAAGTTGCCATAGGGCCGTGTTTCGCCCGTCTGAACCACCGCGAAGCAGGCTTCTGCGATCGGATAGTAGGCGAAGCGTTCGACGGGTTTGCTCTTGATGCTGCGTTGTTCGGCCGTCGAGCAAAGCAATTCCACATCCGAATGAACGGGCAGTAATATCCCGGCCTGATCCGGATCCTCCATGTGCATGAGCGGCTGTTCGACGAAATGGTCGAGCGGCATGACCGCTAGGATCGCTTCTATGGTGTCCGTGGCGCTGGCCGCGTTCATCGATATGAGTTTGCCGCTTACGGTCTTTTTCGACACGCGGGACCCCGAGAAATTCTTGTCGACGATGGCGATCTCGTCGCCATGGCCCATCGCGCTCAGTATCCACAAAAGATCCGGGCAAAGGATCCCGGGGATGTTTTTCAGTGCCATGTGAGTGCCTCCCTTCAGTCCTGTATACCACATAAACAGGCGAAGAAAACGCTTGCGCAAACGTTTCGATGATCATACTTTGGTTGTGACTGTTTCATTGGAGGATGAAACGGACAGCCAGCGGCCGAAAGGCTGCGGCTTGTTCGGGATCGCCCGGACATTTCGATTTCGTTCGGAGGAGGCGACGCGGCGACAGCTTGAATCTGTGGCGTCGGGCGCGATGGGGGAGTTCTGCAATCATGGCGACAATCACTGACGTTGCACGCGTCGCGGGCGTCTCGGTCTCTACCGTGTCGCACGTCGTCAACGGCACGCGACATGTGAATGACGCGACGGCGGCGCTCGTCAGGCAGGCGATCGAAACCCTCGGATTCGTGCCGAATGCGGTGGCCCGGTCACTGGTGCGATCATCGACGGATGCCGTCGGTATCGCGATCTCGATCAGCACCAACTACTATTTCAACGATATCGTCTCCTCTATCGAAAGAGCCTGCGCCGCCATCGGCCAGCTCGTCTTTCTCTGCGACACGCAGAACGATCCGGAGACCGAGCTGCGGCTGGTCCGTGAACTTGTTCAGCGACGGGTGGATGGGGTGATTCTGGCTCCCTCCGGCGATCCGGAAAACCGCGCCATCGACTATCTCAAATCGTCTCGCATGCCCTTCGTGCTCGTCGACCGTCTGACGGTTGCCGATGCGGACGGGGTTTGCCTGGACAACGAGGCGGCCATGGAGGCGCTGATCGACCACCTCGTGGGCCACGGCCACCGTCGCATCGGCCTCATCGCCGGCGAGCCCGGGCTGCTTTCCACGATCGAACGCGTGCGTGGATACGTCGGCGCCATGCGCAGGCACGGGCTGGAGATTGATCGCAGCCTGATGAGCGAAGGCAATGCCAACAGCGCGGATGCCCGCCAATCGGCGCTTGAGATCTTAAGTCGGGCGGACCGACCGACGGCGATCGCCTCGGGCAACAATCTGGCCACGATCGGCGTCATGCGCGCAGTGCGCGACCTTGGCTTGCGCATCGCTGAGGATCTGGCGCTGATCGGCTTTGACGATTTCGATTGGGCCGACTGCTTCGAGCCGCGGCTGACCGTCATGGCGCAGCCGAGCGAGATGATCGGCATGCAGGCTGCGGAAATGCTGTCCAGGCGGATCAAATCGGGCACGGAAGACGTGCGGCAGGTTCGTCTACCGGCAAAACTGGTAATTCGCCGCTCGTGCGGCTGCGGAGGGCATTGAAATGACGTCGGCATTGGCTCTTGCTGGGATCACCAAATCCTTTCCGGGCGTGCGGGCCCTGAAAGGTGTGTCGTTTTCTCTGCAGCCGGGAGAAATCAGGGCGTTGGTGGGTGAGAACGGGGCCGGAAAATCGACGCTGATGAAGATCCTTTCCGGTGCCTATTCCGCCGATGAGGGGCGTATCGAGCTTTTTGGGGAAGAGGTCCTCGATCCGACGCCAGCGGGAATGATCGCCCGGGGTGTTGCGGTTATCTATCAGGAACTGGCTCAGGCGCCGCACCTGACCGTAGCCGAAAACGTTCTGATGGGACGATTGCCGCGCAAGGGTGCCCTGATCGACTGGGGCGAAGCAAAGCGCCGGACCAGCGCGGTTGTCGACCGGCTTGGTTTCGATGTCGATCCAACAGCCCGGATCGGAACGCTTTCCGTTGCCAAACGACAGATGGTTGAGATCGCTAAGGCGCTGGCGCGCAACGCGAAGATCATTGTTCTCGACGAGCCGTCGGCGGTGTTGGCGCAGGCGGAGATCGACCAGCTGTTCCGGGTTGTCAGGCAGCTGGCGCGCGAAAGCGGCGTAGCTTTCGTTTATATATCGCATCGCCTGCGCGAAGTTTTTGAACTGAGCGACACGGTCACCGTTCTGCGCGATGGCACCGTCATCCACAATGGACCCTCTAACGGCCTGACGACGGACGATCTCATTCGCAGCATGGTGGGTCGGGACGTGGGCGACGTCTTTCCCAAGCGTACGCCCCGGATCGGCGAGGAAGCCCTGTCCGCCAGGGGTATTTCGACGCAAGCGCTGCTTAGAAACGTCAGCATCCACGTTCGAAAAGGCGAGATCGTCGGTCTGTTCGGACTGGCGGGCGCCGGCCGCACGGAGCTTTTGCGCGCCATCTACGGGGCCGACCCGCGCGATGCCGGCGACGTTAGCATCAACGGCGCCATGACCAGCATCGGTTCGCCGCGCGCCGGCATCAGCAAGGGGCTCGGTCTCGTGCCGGAAGACCGCAAGACGGAGGGCCTTTTCCTGATACAGAGCGTCGGCTTCAACATCATGTCGGCGAGCCTGGCGCAGATCGTCCGTTTCGGGCTTCTTTCTCTGCGCCGGGAGCGCAGAATAGTCAGCGGTCTCATCGAGCGGCTGCGGATCAGGACGCCGAATGCCGCGGCGGCGACGCAGAACCTTTCGGGCGGCAATCAGCAGAAATGCGTGCTGGCGAGGCTTGTCAGCGCCGGATGCGAGATCCTGCTGGCCGACGAGCCCACACGCGGCGTCGATGTCGGGGCCAAGCGCGAGATCTACGATCTGCTGGTCGAGCTGGCGGAAGCCCGCGGGCTGGCGATCGTCATCGCTTCTTCCGAATTACCGGAAATCCTGGGTCTGTGCGACCGGCTGTATGTTTTGAGAGAGGGCGAAATAACGGCCGAACTCGACGCACGGACCGCAACCGAAGAAGACGTCATGCACTTTGCGGCGCTACATTAATGAGGGGACTATAATGAAAAATCTTCCGCGCGGAACGGGGCTTGCCGGTGCATTGATCGGACTGATCATCGCCGCCTCGCTGATCTCTCCTCATTTCCTCAATCCCATCAATATTCTGAACGTTCTGAGGCAGGTCGCGCTCTATGGGATCCTCGGCATCGGCATGACATTCGTGATCCTCACCAAGGGGATCGATCTTTCGGTGGGCTCGATTGTCGCGCTGGTCGGCGTCACCGGCGCGGTCCTGATGGAACAGGGCATGTCCATCCCGCTGATGGTGCTGATCTGTCTGTCCATCGGCGCGCTCGTCGGCTGCGTCAACGGCTTTGGCATTTCCCACTTCCGCATTCCGGCCTTCATCATGACGCTGGGCTGCATGGTGATGGTGCGCGGCTTCGCGCTGATGATTGCCGACGGCGGAACCGTCAATCCGGGAAAGCTCGCCGACAGCTTCTTCGTGCTCGGCGGCGGCTATATTCTTGGCGTGCCGACACCGATCTATGTCTTTGCGATCGTCTGCATCATCGCTGCCATCGTGCTGAGCTTTACCTCGTTCGGCCGGGCGATCTATGCGGTTGGCAGCAATGAGGAGGCGGCGAGGCTGTCCGGTATTAATGTGCCGCTCGTCATTTTCAGCGTCTACATCATCTGCGGCGTGCTGGCGGCGCTTTCCGGCCTGATCTTCCTGTCCCGCCTTTCCGTCGGCGACCCGAATTCCGGTCTCGGCCTCGAACTGGAAGCGATCACGATCGCGGTGATCGGCGGCACGTCGCTCTTTGGCGGCGAAGGCACGGTTCTGGGCACGATGGGAGGCGCTATGGTGCTGGCCATCATCGCAAACATTCTCAATCTCGCAGGCGTTTCACCATTCTCACAACAGGTGGTGAAGGGCGGGATCATCGTTCTTGCCGTGCTGCTCGAAGCCGGAAGAAAGCCACGCAGCTAGCGTGTTAACCAGAGGGAGGACTTAAAATGCTCAATATCACCAGACGCATGCTCATTATCTCCGCCGGCCTCGCCACCGTCCTGACGGCGGCCCCCGCCTTCAGCGCGGACAAGATCGTCATCGGCTTCTCGCAGGCGAGCTCGAACTCGGCCCATCGCAACACGATGACCAAACGCAACCAGGCCTATGCCGCCGAACACTTCAAGGATGTCGATCTGATCGTCACCAATGCGGAAGGCAAGTCCGCGAAGCAGATTTCGGATGTCGAAAGCCTGATGGTGCAAGGCATGAAGGTTCTGATGATCTCGGCTCAGGATGGCGCCGCGATCGCTCCGACCGTCAAGCAGGTGCTGGCCGCCGGCATTCCGGTCATCACGCTCGAGCGCAGCCTCGATATTCCTGTCACGCTGCACGTCGGCCCCCACAACAAACCCATCGGCACCCTTGCGGGCAAGTACATAGCCGAGGCGCTGAAGGGCAAGGGCAATGTCGTGGAGATCAAGGGCGACCCGGCTGTCGCTCCCGCGGTTGAGCGCCACGAAGGTTTTGCCGAAGCCATCGCCGGCACCGAAATCAAGGTGATCGCCGAAACCCATGCCGACTGGGACCAGGAAAAGGCCCTGAAGTTCATGGAAGACACGCTTCAGCGTTTCCCAGCCGGGCAGATTCAGGCCGTTTACGCCCATAACGACAACATGGCTTTTGGTGCACTGCGGGCGATCCAGGCGGCAGGCCGTGACAAGGAAGGCATCCTCATCATCGGCATCGACGGCGAGAATGCCGCCATCCGCGCCGTTGCCAAGGGCGATCTGACCGCGACCTTCACCTACTCCACGGTCGCGCCTGAAGGCGTCATTGCCGCGCATGCGCTTGCCACCAACGACACGGCAGCGCTGGAAAAGCTTGGAACCTTGACCAAGAAGGACGACGGCTCGATGGAAATCGAGATTGCGTCAAAGATGATCACCAAGGAAAATGCAGCCGAGTTCTTCTGCAAGGGCTTCGGCGACGACCCTGAATGCAAGTGATCCGGTAGACTTCGAAGTCCGGCGCGACAATGGAAGCGCCGGACTTTCGTTTGAGATCCGAGAATTCACAAGCTCGCGAGTGACAGGAAATTCGACTCTGCCCGAGGGATAGGCGCTAGCGCGGGTTCTTCCGATCCACGTGTCCGCCAGCCGGAGCCATGGAACCCAGGCTCAAGGCCTGGGATGACGGAGTGATTAAGGAGGGCAACAGCCTGGAGGCGCACCGGGCTCCGCTTGCGCCCGAGCAGCCGAGCGAGAGCTTGGGAACGCGCATGCTCTGATTGGCAACCGCCGCGATGTCTATCGATGAGTCCACATGCGCACCCACCGCAATTTTTGGCTGGCGGTCCCATCACGGTCACAATTCTTTGAAGGAAGTTGGCCAACCGTGGCTTGTGAGTGGCCGTCAGCCGTTATATCGCACAGTCATGCCGTCACTCTCATTACCTATGGGGAATCCATGCAGATGTCCGAAATGCAACTGACGAAACGCCGCCTGCTCAGCGGTATCGCCATCGCCGCAGCTGCCGTAGCGCTTGTCGCCTGCAAAGACAGCAAGGACGCTGCCGATGCTTCGTCCTCCGGCAAGACCATGGCCGACGGCACCAATGTCGATACCATGCAGACGGCGGCGACGTCGGCGACCGAAATGCCGCAGTCCGACGGCGATGTCGATATGGCTGAGGTGCTGAAGCCCGGCGTGCTGCCCGAGATGGCGCTTGGTAAGGCCGATGCCCCGGTCAAGATCGTCGAATATATGTCGATGACCTGCCCGCATTGCGCCCATTTCCACAACACCACCTTCGACGCCATCAAGCAGAAATATGTCGACGCCGGCAAGGTGCAGTTCATCATCCGCGAATTCCCCTTCGATCCGCGTGCGGCCGCCGCCTTCATGCTTGCCCGCTGCAGCGCCTCCAATCCGGAGCAGCTGAGTACGCCGGAACAGTATTTCCCAATGGTATCGATGCTGTTCAAGCAGCAGCAGGTCTGGGCCGCCGCCGATGACGGGCGCGCCGCCTTGCTTCAGATGTCGAAGCTTGCCGGATTTACTGAGGATAGCTTCACGAAATGCTTGACGAACCAGAAGCTTCTGGATGAAGTGAACGCCACGCGGGAAAGAGGTTCCAAGGATTTTGGCGTCAATGCCACGCCGACTTTCCTGATCAATGGCAAGCGCTACTCTGGAGACATGCCGGTTGACACCCTGTCGGCGCTCATCGACAGCCTCATCTGAACCGGATCGTTTCGAAACGACGGGCGACGGTGAAAGCCGTGCGCCCGTTTTTTTGTGGCTAGGTGGCGGCAGGGGTACTACCTCCACCCTCCGCCGCGGAGCTTCCGCATGAAGTTCAACAAGCTGCGTCTGGTCGGCTTCAAATCCTTCGTCGAGCCGACGGAATTCATCATCGAGCGGGGGCTGACCGGCGTCGTCGGGCCGAACGGCTGCGGCAAGTCGAACCTCGTCGAGGCGCTGCGCTGGGTGATGGGCGAGAATTCCTACAAGAACATGCGCGCCTCCGGCATGGACGATGTGATCTTTTCGGGCTCGGGAAACCGCCCGGCCCGCAACACCGCCGAAGTGGCGCTCTATCTCGACAATGCAACGCGCACCGCTCCCGCCGGCTTCAACGACAGCGACGAGATCCAGGTCACCCGCCGCATTGAGCGCGAACAAGGCTCGCTCTATCGCATCAACGGCAAGGAGAGCCGCGCCAAGGACGTGCAGCTGCTGTTTGCCGATGCTTCCACCGGCGCCCGTTCGCCGTCGATGGTCGGCCAGGGCCGCATCGGCGAGCTGATCCAGGCCAAGCCGCAGGCCCGCCGCCAGCTCTTGGAAGAGGCGGCCGGCATTTCGGGCCTGCATTCGCGCCGCCACGAGGCCGAACTGCGGCTGCGCGCCGCCGAAGGCAATCTCGAACGTCTCGACGACGTCACCTCGCAGCTCGAAAGCCAGATCGAGAGCCTGAAGCGCCAGGCCCGCCAGGCCAACCGCTTCAAGACGCTGTCGGCCGATATCCGCGCCCGCGAGGCGATGCTGCTGCATATCCGCTGGGTGCAGGCCAAGGAGGCCGAGGCCGAGGCCGACAGCGCCCTCAACCAGGCGACCTCTATCGTCGCCGAAAAGGCGCAGATGCAGATGGAGGCGGCGAAGAACCAGGGCATCGCCAGCCTGAAGCTGCCGGAGCTGCGCGAGGGCGAGGCCCGTGCGGCGGCTGCCCTGCAGCGCCTGCAGATCGCCCGGAGCCAGCTGGAGGAGGATGTCGGCCGCATTCTGCGCCGCCGCGACGAGCTGACCCGCCGTCTTGCCCAGCTTGGGGAAGACATCCGCCGCGAGGAACGGCTGGTCGCCGACAATGCCGTCATCCTGGCGCGCCTCGATGCCGAAGAGGCCGAGATTTCAGAGGTGCTTGCCGATTCCGGCCGTCATGCCGAGGAAACCCGCGAGGCCTTCGAGGGTGCGGCGGCAAAACTTGCCGACAGCGAGCGCATCTTCACCCAGCTGACCGCCGAACGCGCCGAGGCGGCGGCCGGCCGCAACCAGCTGGAGCGCGCCATCCGCGATCTCACGGACCGGCGCATGCGCCTCGGACGCCAGATGGACGAGGCCAACCACGAACTCTCCGCCATCGGCGAAAAGATATCAGGCCTGCCCGACCCGGACGAGAAACGCGCTATCGTCGACGCCGGCGAAATCGCCCTTGCCGATGCCGAAGCCGCCGTCCAGGCGGTCGAGCAGGCGTTGGCCGGCGCCCGCCAGGCCGAGGCGCTGTCGCGCGCCCCGGTCGATCAGGCCCGCTCGAGCCTGAATGCGCTGGAAACCGAGGCCCGCACCATTTCCCGCATGCTCGCCGCCGGTGCCGCCGCCGGCAAATTTCCGCCGGTGGCCGAGGAGCTGAAGGTCGATCGCGGCTTCGAAACCGCGCTGGGTGCGGCCCTCGGCGACGATCTGGAATC
Source organism: Rhizobium hidalgonense (assembly GCF_002914525.1). Classification (GTDB taxonomy): domain Bacteria; phylum Pseudomonadota; class Alphaproteobacteria; order Rhizobiales; family Rhizobiaceae; genus Rhizobium; species Rhizobium hidalgonense. The sequence continues at coordinate 43,991 of NZ_LODW01000066.1, forward strand.
GCCGCTCGATGCCGAGGCGCCGGCCCATTGGTCGGACAATGGCGACGGCGCCGGCGACCCGGCGCTTCCACCCGGCGTCACACCGCTGCTCACCCATATCAGCGCGCCCGCCGCACTGACCCGTCGCCTGCGCCAGATCGGCCTGGTCGGCGAGGGCGAGGCCGGGCGATTGATGGCGGCGCTGAAGCCCGGTCAGCGGCTGGTGACCAAAGAGGGCGCCGTCTATCGCTGGGACGGCCATGTTACCGGTGCCGACGCCCCGAGTGCCGCAGCCTTGCGCCTTGCCCAGAAGAACCGCTTGGCCGAACTCGAAAGCGAAGCAGCCCTTGCCCGCGACGTTCTCGTTGAAGCCGAGGAGCGGCAGGCGGAGGCCGCCGAGGCGATCCGCGGGCAGGAGGCAAGGCTTGCCGAGGCCCGCGACATGAGCCGCCTGTCGGCCCGCCATCTTGCCGAAGCGCGCGAGGCGCTGGCGGCGGCCGAGCGTGCCTCCGGCGATCTGATTCGCCGCCGCGATGTCGTCAGCGAGGCCGTCAGCCAGCTGCAGTCGCAGCTGGAGGAGATTACCGTCCAGGAAGAAAATGCCCGCATCGAACTCGAGGATGCGCCCGATCTGACCGCGATCGACGAGCGGCTGCGCTTCCAGCAGGCGGAGGTGGCGACCGATCGCGGCGCGCTCGCCGAAAGCCGCGCGCGCCACGAAAGCCTGGCGCGGGAAAACGAGGCCCGCCAGCGCCGCATCATGGCGATCGGCCAGGAGCGCGAAACCTGGCGCCAGCGGGCGGCCAGCGGCGAGGACCATGTCGCCACACTGCGCGAGCGTGAGGAAGAGGCGCGGGAAGAGGCAGCCGAGCTCGAATTGGCGCCGGATGAATTCGACGACAAGCGCCGCGCCCTGCTCAATGAATTGCAGAAGGCCGAGGAAGCGCGCCGCAACGCCAGCGACCTGCTGGCCGAGGCGGAACGCATCCAGCGCGAAGCCGACCACAAGGCGACGACGGCGCTGTCGGAACTTGCCGAATGCCGCGAACGCCGCGGCCGCGCCGAGGAGCGCCTGGTTTCCGCCCGCGAAAAGCGGCAGGAAAGCGAGAGCCGTATCCGCGAGGTGCTGAATGTTGCCCCGCACGAGGCGCTGCAACTGACTGGGCGCCCGACCATGCAAGCGCTTCCCGATCCGCGCGAGGTCGAGCGCGAGCTCGAACGCCTGAAGATCGAGCGCGAGCGGCTCGGCGCCGTCAACTTGCGCGCCGACGAGGAGCAGAAAGAACTGAGCGAAAAGCTCGAAGCGCTGATCAAGGAACGCGACGACGTCATCGATGCGATCCGCAAGCTGCGCGGTGCGATCCAGAGCCTCAACCGCGAAGGCCGCGAGCGGCTGATCGCCGCCTTCGACGTCGTCAACGCCCAGTTCCAGCGGCTGTTCACCCATCTGTTCGGCGGCGGCACCGCCGAGCTGCAGCTGATCGAATCCGACGATCCGCTCGAAGCGGGCCTGGAAATCCTGGCGCGGCCGCCCGGCAAGAAGCCGCAGACCATGACGCTGCTCTCCGGCGGCGAACAGGCGCTGACGGCGATGGCGCTGATCTTCGCCGTCTTCCTCACCAATCCGGCGCCGATCTGCGTGCTCGACGAAGTCGACGCGCCGCTCGACGACCACAATGTCGAGCGCTATTGCAACCTGATGGACGAAATGGCGGCGTCGACCGAAACCCGCTTCGTCATCATCACCCACAATCCGATCACCATGGCCCGCATGAACCGCCTCTTCGGCGTCACCATGGCCGAACAAGGCGTCTCCACCCTCGTCTCCGTCGACCTGCAGACGGCCGAACGTTTGCGCGAAATTGCCTGAGGTTTTGCCTCCCAGGCTCAGGCTCAAGGCCCGGAACTGGCGGCCGACATGGACCAGCGGGAAGCGCATGGTCATATTGCGTAACACCTCGCCATATGGCGTGATATCCAGCGCACGGAAGAGTTGCGTCTGATGAGCTGAGACAATCGGGCTGACGGCCGGAAGCGGCTGAAAAGGCCTGCACTTTCGCCGGAATTTTCTTAAGCACCAAAAAAGGTCGGCTTCTTTGCGGTCTCTACCCCATTTGGGTGATGCTCTTTGCGATGACTTGCATTAGAAGTTGTTTCAACGCAACCTGATTGCTTCTGTGGAAACGCGGGCGGTCAAGGAGCGTATTGGCGAATTTGCATACGGTTTTCCGGCCAGAGGGCAAGAGCCGGGAAATCTGGGGCAATTCCACGAAACGCGCGGAAGCGGCTTTCGCAGGAATTGCGTGAAGACGGAGCGATAGGGCATTCCATTACTTGAGGAAAGTGCCCTGGGTTGAGGGACCCCCCGTCCGGTTTTCCTGGCCGGACGGAAATAAGGCTTTGCGGGACCTGTTGCAGTCCCGCAAAGCTTTTTTTATGCCGTCTTCGTGCCGGATGATGTTTCAATCGTTTCGGAGCGAAGATTCATTGTGCAATGCAACATTCTGCCGCATTTGTCGATTTTCATTTCAACACCAACGGATTAAGCTAATCCCGGTTTGGTGTTGGGGGGAAGATGACCAAGTGGGTCTATACGTTCGGCGACGGGCAGGCTGAGGGCCGGGCGCGCGATCACGAAATTCTGGGCGGCAAGGGTGCCAATCTGGCGGAGATGTGCGCCCTTGGGCTGCCGGTTCCGCCGGGGCTGACGATCGTCGGCGATGCCTGCCATACCTACTACAAGAACGGCCGCCATATCGAGGATGGGCTGAAGGCCGAGGTGCGCGCCGGCATATCGGGGATCGAGGCGATCACCGGCCGCCGCTTCGGCTCCACCAGCCAGCCGCTGCTGCTTTCTGTGCGCTCCGGCGCCCGCGTCTCGATGCCTGGCATGATGGACACCGTGCTCAATCTCGGCCTCAACGACGAAACGGTGCAGGCGCTCGGCCACGATGCCGGCGACGCCCGGTTTGCCTGGGACAGCTACCGCCGCTTCATCCAGATGTATGCCGATGTCGTCATGGGTCTTGGCAACGATGCCTTCGAGGAGATCCTCGAGGATGAGAAGGCCAAGCTCGGCCACGAATTCGATACCGAGCTCAGCGCCTCCGAATGGCAGCATATCGTCTCGCTCTATAAGCGGCTGATCGAAGAGGAGCTGGAGCAGGAATTCCCGCAGGATCCCGAAGTCCAGCTCTGGGGCGCGGTCGGCGCGGTGTTTTCCAGCTGGATGAGCGCGCGCGCCGTCACTTACCGCCAGCTCCACAATATTCCGGAAGCCTGGGGCACGGCCGTCAATATCCAGGCGATGGTGTTCGGCAATCTCGGCAATTCGTCGGCCACCGGCGTCGCCTTCACCCGCAACCCCTCGACCGGCGAAAGGGCGCTTTACGGCGAATTCCTCGTCAATGCCCAGGGCGAGGATGTCGTTGCCGGCATCCGCACGCCGCAAAGCATCACCGAGGAGGGACGGATTTCCTCCGGCTCCGACAAGCCGTCGATGGAAAAGCTGATGCCGGAGGCGTTTCGCGAGCTCTGCCGCATCTGCACCGAGCTCGAGATCCATTACCGCGACATGCAGGATATCGAATTCACCATCGAGCGCGGCCGGCTGTGGATGCTGCAGACCCGCTCGGGCAAACGCTCGACCCGGGCGGCAATGAAGATCGCCGTCGACATGGTCGATGAGAAGGTGATCACCGAGGAAGAGGCGGTGCTGCGCATCGAGCCCTCGAGCCTCGATCAGCTCTTGCATCCGACGATCGATCCGCGCGTTACCCGCCAGGTGATCGGCACCGGCCTGCCGGCCTCGCCGGGGGCTGCGACCGGCGCCATCGTCTTTACTGCCGAAGAGGCGGTGGAGGCGGAAGCCGAGGGCCGCAAGGTCATTCTGCTCCGCGTCGAGACCAGCCCGGAGGATATTCACGGCATGCATGCCGCCGAAGGCATCCTGACGACGCGCGGCGGCATGACCAGCCATGCGGCGGTCGTCGCCCGCGGCATGGGCATCCCCTGCGTCGTCGGCGCCGGCACCATGCGCATCGATAGCCGCAACGAGCGGCTGCTCGGCGTCGGCGTGACGCTGAAGAAGGGCGACATCATCACCATCGACGGCTCGGCCGGCCAAGTGCTGAAGGGCGAGGTGCCGATGATCCAGCCGGAGCTGTCGGGCGATTTCGGCCGCATCATGGGCTGGGCCGACCGGGCCAGGCGGATGACGGTGCGCACCAACGCCGATACCCCGGCCGATGCGCGCGCCGCCCGCTCCTTCGGCGCCGAAGGCATCGGCCTTTGCCGCACCGAACACATGTTCTTCGAGGGAGAGCGCATCCATGTGATGCGCGAGATGATCCTCGCCGAGGATGAGAAGGGCAGGCGGCTGGCGCTCGACAAGCTCTTGCCGATGCAGCGCCTGGATTTCACCGGCCTCTTCACCGTCATGCACGGCCTGCCGGTGACGATCCGCCTGCTCGATCCGCCGCTGCACGAATTCCTGCCGAAGACCGATGACGAGGTGGCCGAAGTCGCCTTCGCCATGGGCATGGAGCCCTTAGCGCTGCGCCAGCGTGTCGATGCGCTGCACGAGTTCAATCCGATGCTCGGCCATCGCGGCTGCCGGTTGGCGATCTCCTATCCCGAGATCGTCGAGATGCAGGCCCGCGCCATCTTCGAGGCGGCGGTGGCCGCAGCCAAGGAGACCGGGGCGGCCGTGGTGCCGGAGATCATGGTGCCGCTGGTCGGCCTGCGCACCGAGCTCGATTACGTCAAGGCCTGCATCGACGCCATCGCCGGCAATGTCATGGCCGAGGCCGGCATGAAGATCGATTATCTCGTCGGCACGATGATCGAGCTGCCGCGTGCGGCCCTTCGCGCCCATGTGATTGCCGAAGCCGCCGAATTCTTCTCCTTCGGCACCAACGACCTGACGCAGACCACTTTCGGCATCTCGCGCGACGACGCTTCCGCCTTCATCCCCACCTATCAGCGCAAGGGCATCATCGAGCACGATCCCTTCATCTCGCTCGATTTCGACGGGGTGGGGGAACTGATCAGCATCGCCGCCGAACGCGGCCGGCGCACCCGCAACGACATGAAGCTCGGCATCTGCGGCGAACATGGCGGCGACCCGGCCTCGATCCGCTTCTGCGAGACGATCGGGCTGGACTATGTCTCCTGCTCGCCGTTCCGCGTGCCGATCGCGAGGTTGGCGGCAGCGCAGGCGGTCATTTCAAGCGGGCTGGACGAAATCCGGCGCAGCCCGAAAGACCTCCGGGCTAGCTCGTAAATACCGGGGAGTTTGGGGCAGGGTGCCCGCGGCGCTCAATGATGATGCCGCCAGTGATCGTGGTAGATATATGGCCCGTTCAGATCCCAGGCCATGCGGTCCATCATCTCCGCACTGTTCGCCCGCGATTCGGCCCGCCGGTCGAGATCGATGCGCTGCAGGCAGGTGGCGAAGGCATCCGTGCCGCGGCGAAAACCATAACTCAGGCACCGCTGCTCATCCGCCGCCCGCCGCTCCTCCGGCGTCATCGTCTGGCAGGCGGAAAGGCCGGCGAGGGTGGCGAGCAGGGTGACGAGGATGGGGATGCGCATTGGTTTGGTCCTTGGCATGATCGCGCTGAGGAAATGCCATTCGGGCGAGGGCGTCAAGTGACGAGACCTCTCGTCCCTTGCGAGTCGGCCTAGGTCGGGACCTGTCCGGTTTCGCCAGTGTATGGTTTACATAAGGCGTCTACCCCGGAACTGTTTCTCCTGCGCATCCCAATCTTCGTCATGCTGGGCCTTGAGCTGCTGGGGATCCAGCCTCGCATGCGGCCTCAATCAATCTCCCCGCAATGCCAGCCGCATGGATCCCAGGGTCAAGCCCTGGGATGACGGAGGAGAGGTGGTGCCTGCATCCATCGACTCCGCCGCGGCGATGAAGCGATGGCAGAAGCGACGCCGCTTAAATTGCACCGCCCAGGAGTTTGGCGAAAAAGCCACCCCAAACTCCGTCATCCCAGGGCTTGACCCACTGGTGTCCGGTTTAATTCGTCACCATTGGAGGCTCATCTGGTG
>NZ_LODW01000067.1 GCF_002914525.1 Rhizobium hidalgonense
CAGCCAGTTGACCGAATGGACGTTGACCGGGGCGGCGACCCATTTGCCGTCATAGACCGAGAACTTCTGCAGCGCCGCCGGCACCGATTTGTCCCAGCCTTCCTTCTTCGCCGTCTCGGTCAGGTCGCCCATCACACCGGCCTGGGCGTAATCGAGCACGGTGTAGCCCAGCATCTGCGAGGCCGTCGGATAGGTGCCGGCCGCCACCATCGCCTTCAGCGCCGTCATCGCCGCATCACCGCCGCCGCCGGCAACCGGCACGTCTTTCCAGGCAAAGCCTTCCTTCGACAGATCCTGCTTCAGAACGTTCAGCGCCGCTGCCTCGCCGCCTGACGTCCACCAGTGAAGCATCTGAACCTCTTTTACGTCGGCAGCCTGCGCCGCACCAAGGCCAGCCATCATCACGACGGCAATGGCCGCCGAGCTCAAAAACTTGCGCATGAATTTCCTCCCATTGAAATCGGCGGCGGGCCCTCCCTGCCGCCCGATGTTTTCCACCGTTCCGGCGGTCGACATCGGCCGCACTCCTCCGCGCGGTTGCTAATTTAAAACGTTATAAGCCTCTGATCGTCAAGCCCTTTCTCGACTCCCGAGAAAAATATGCCTATTTCGATATCCTATTGAATTTTATGTATATTATTGATTTGGCTAACAGATCGCAAAAATTTAAAACGTTTTCATTCCTCGATTGCGCGTCCGAGTCATCGTGTTATTGTATCGCCAATTCCAGCACGGAAAGCCGAAAGTGACCGAACCGTCCCGGCCGCGACGCGGCGAAAATCTCGATATCACCCATAAGCGCGGCAAGCCGACCTTGCGGACGATCGCCACGATCGCCGGCCTTGCGGTGACGACGGTGTCACGCGCCCTCTCCGATGCGCCGCAGATTTCACTGGAAACCCGCCAGCGCGTGCACCGCATCGCCCGCGAGATCGGCTATCTCCCAGATCGGGCCGCGCAGCGCCTGAAGACCGGCCGCACCAATGTCATCGCCATCTTGCTCGATTCGCACGAGGAAGTGGTCGGTTTCAGCACCTCGATCATGTACGGCATCGCCAAGGCGCTGAAGGAAACCTCCTATCACCTCGTCGTCGCCCCGAACTTCCTGTCGACGACCGATGTCGAGGCCGCCGAATATATCGTCCGCAACCACCTTGCCGACGGGCTGATCTTCACGCGGACCGAACCGCTCGATGCCCGCGTCCGCCTGCTGTTCGAAACCGGCTTTCCCTTCATCTGTCACGGCCGCACGGAATTTTCGACGCCCCACCCTTATGTCGACTACGACAATTTCACCTTTGCCTACGAGGCGACACGCCGGCTGATTGCGAAGGGCCGTAGAAAGGTGGCAGTGATCCTGCCGCCGAAAAGGCTGACCTTCTGCCAGCATATCCTGCACGGCTTCATGACGGCGGTGCGCGAAGCCGGCATTGCCTATGAGATCCCCGAAACGGTCGATCTCGACACGCCGGCGGATGTGCTGCGCGATTGCATCTGCAGCCGCGCCGCCGCCCCGGATGCGCCCGACGGCTTCATTTGTCCGGGCGAAGTCTCCGCACTCGCCGTCATCAGCGGCATGAGCGACGCCGGCCGGACACTGGCTGTCGACTACGATATCGTCGCCAAGGAAACATCCCGCCTTCTCACCCAATTGCAGCCGAAGGTCGACACCATTCACGAGGACCTGACGGCGGCGGGCGAGGATCTCGGGCGCATGCTGCTGCAGCGCATCAACAACCCCGACGCCGAAGACCTGCATCTGCTGCTGCCGCCGCAGATCAATTTCCCGATCGGCTAATCCCTCTGAAGCCTATTCCCAACAGGCGTGATTTGCCCTAGAAGCACGCCGTAATCCGGTCGCAGCCCACCCGGTCAAAACAAGGGATCCAAAATATGAAGACTATTGTCGTCTGCTCCGGCGGACTCGACTCCGTTTCGCTTGCTCACAAAATAGCAGCGGAACAACAGCTTATCGGCCTCGTCTCCTTCGACTACGGCCAGCGGCATCGCAAGGAACTCGATTTCGCCGCCCGGTGCGCCGCACGCCTTGCTGTTCCCCATCATATCATCGACATCGCCACCATCGGCGGCCATCTCGGCGGATCGGCCCTGACCGACAATGTCGAGGTCCCGGATGGCCATTACGCCGAGGAGACCATGAAAGCCACCGTGGTGCCGAACCGTAACGCCATCATGCTGGCGATCGCGTTCGGCTTGGCGGCCGCGCAGAAGGCGGATGCCGTCGCCGTCGCCGTGCATGGCGGCGACCACTTCATCTATCCCGATTGCCGGCCGGGCTTCATCGACGCCTTCCAGCATATGCAGAACGAAGCTCTGGACGGTTATGCCAGTGTCAGACTGCTCGCACCCTATGTCGATGCTCCCAAAGCGGCGATCGTGGCCGACGGCGCGAAACATGCGACACCGTTTGTGGAAACATGGTCCTGCTACAAGGGCGGCAGGCTCCATTGCGGGCGTTGCGGAACCTGCGTCGAACGCCGCGAGGCCTTCCACCTTGCAGAGATTCCCGATCCCACCGAGTACGAAGACGGGGATTTCTGGAAGGCAGCGGTGTCGCAATATTCCGCCGCGGAGGTGCGTTGATGTACCGCATCACCAAGGAGTTTCATCTCTCCGCCTCGCACCAGCTGGACCACCTGCCCGCCGATCATCAATGCGCCAGGCTTCACGGCCACAACTATATCGTGGTCGTCGAACTCGCGGCCGAAAGCCTCAATGACGACGGCTTCGTGCGCGACTATCACGACCTCTCGCCGCTCAAGCGCTATATCGACGAGGCGCTCGATCATCGCCATCTGAACGAGGTCTTCGGCCATTCGAAAGTCACATCCGAGTTCCTGGCAAAGCACTTTTACGACTGGTGCAAGCAGCGCTTCCCGGAGACATCGTCCGTCCGCATCAGCGAGACGCCGAAGACCTGGGCGGAGTACCGGCCATGAGCGCAGGGACCATTCGCGTCAGTGAGATCTTCGGCCCGACCATCCAGGGCGAAGGCGTTTTGATCGGACTGCCGACAGTATTCGTCAGGACAGGCGGCTGTGACTATCGCTGCTCCTGGTGCGATAGTCTTCACGCGGTCGACAGCGCCTACCGGGATCAATGGATTCCGATGGCGGTCGATGCGATCTGGCAGGAGGTGACGAGGCTTTCCGGCGGCAGGCCGATGACGATTTCCCTTTCCGGAGGCAATCCGGCGATCCAACCTCTGGGGCCGCTGATCGAGCTCGGCCATTCCCAGGGATACCGCTTCGCGCTGGAAACGCAGGGAAGTGTGGCCAGAGACTGGTTTCGCGATCTAGACGTCCTGGTCTTGAGCCCCAAGCCGCCGTCGAGCGGAATGCTGACCGATTGGGGTGAGATCGACAATTGTCTACGGCATGCCGCCGGCGGACCGGAGATCGCATTGAAAATCGTCGTCTTCGACGACGTCGATTACGCCTTCGCGCAACGGGTGGGCGAGCGTTATCCCTATATTCCCTTGTTTCTCCAGCCGGGCAACCATACACCGCCGCCGCCTGATGACGACGACGCCCGCATCGATATCGATGGCCTCATGGACAGGATGCACTGGCTAATCGATAAGGTAACCGCCGACGGATGGTTTGCCCCGCGCGTGCTGCCGCAGCTGCACGTGCTGCTGTGGGGCAACAAGCGCGGCGTGTGAGCCGGTCTATCGTTCCGGAAAGGCGAAGACATCGACAGGCTCTCCGAGCCCGCGCAGCGGGAAGGTGCCGAGACTGTCCATGTCTTTCGCGCAGCTTGCCATTTCGACGAAGGCCCGCGACAAGAGCACCGGACGCTTGACCTCCTTGGTCAGGCTTTCCAGCCGCGAGGCGACATTGACCGCCGGGCCGATGACGGTGAAATCCAGCCGGCGGCGCGAGCCGATATTGCCGTACATAACATCGCCGACGTGCACGCCGACGCCGTAGCGTAGCGGCTCGCGCCCCATGCGCACATGTTCCTTGTTCAACTCGGCCATCGACGCCTGCCCCTCGCGGATTGCCTGCAGCAGATCGAGGCAGGCCGTTTCCTTGGTCAGCGGGAAGATCGCCAGCAATCCGTCGCCCATGAACTTCAGGATCTCGCCGCCATAACGCTCGATCGGATCCGACATGGCGTCGAAATAGTCGTTCAGCAGGTGGATGACATCGTCGCGCGGCCAGAGATCGGAAATCGCCGTAAAGTCGCGCAGGTCGCAGATCATGATCGCCGCGCCGACGGTTGCGCCGCTGCCGCGCGTCGTCACGCCCGACAGGATCTGCTCGCTCGCATGCGGCCCGACATAGGTCTGCAGCAGCGTGCGCGCCATGATGTTCTTCAGCCTGATTTCGCTGACCAGCGTCAGGGCCGGCAGGAGATCGCGCAGGAAATCGACATGTTCGCGCTCGAAGCCACCCGGTCGGCTGGTGGAAAATGTCACGACATGCCGTTTGCCGAAGGTGTGCTCGACCGGCCAGGCGATATATTCGGTCAGGCCGTCGTCATGCAGTTCCTGATAGAATGCATCCAGGTCACCGTCGGCTGCGCCTTCCAGCCGTTTGCGCAGCTCCTCGGCACCCTGATGGATCGCATTGATCGGACTGTTCAGAAACTCCGGCGTGTTTTCGACACCATAGGCGAATGTGTCGATCTTCGCCTCCGCAAGACCGTCCTTCCAGAGGATGCGGGCGCCGACCCATTGCGGATGGTTCGTGCGGAAATGCAACGTCGCCCGCGCCACCGGCACCCCCGCCGAAAGCAGCTTCCCGCACATTTCCACCAGGATATTGTCGATGAAACGTTCGCTGCGCGTCTCGTTCACTAGCCAGTCGAGAACCCGCCTTCTGCGGATCGGCCAGACACCCTCCTCCGCCTCGACGGCACTCCCGGCCTTGTTTGGAAAAGACGACATCAAAAACTCCCGTTACGCCAGATCACCCGAAAAGGACCGAACTCGATTTCCGCTGTATGTGGTCGACGGGCAAGCAAATGATAAGGGGAAACTGCGGTCAAACCTCAAAAATCCCAATCCTCGTCTTCGGTCGCCACCGCCTTGCCGATAACATAGGAGGAACCGGAGCCGGAGAAGAAGTCATGGTTTTCGTCGGCATTCGGCGACAGCGCAGACAGGATCGCCGGGTTGACCTTGCAGGCCTCGCCCGGGAAAAGCGCCTCGTAACCGAGGTTCATCAACGCCTTGTTGGCATTGTAATGCAGGAATTTCTTGACGTCTTCGGTCAGCCCGACGCCGTCATAGAGCGCCTCGGTATATCGAGCCTCGTTGTCGTAGAGTTCGAGCAGCAGGTCGAAAGCGAAATCCTTGATCTCCTGCCTTCTCTCTTCCCCGAGCAGCTCCAGTCCGCGCTGGAACTTGTAGCCGATATAATAGCCGTGCACCGCCTCGTCGCGGATGATCAGCCGGATCATGTCGGCCGTATTGGTGAGTTTGGCGCGGCTCGACCAGTACATCGGCAGGTAGAAGCCGGAATAGAACAGGAAGCTTTCGAGGAAGACGCTGGCAACCTTCTTCTTCAGGGGATCACCAGAGCGATACTGCTCCATGATCAGCGCCGATTTGCGCTGCAGGAATTCGTTTTCCTCCGACCAGCGGTAGGCATCGTCGACATCAACAGTCGAGCACAGCGTCGAGAAGATCGAGGAATAGGAGCGTGCATGCACCGCCTCCATGAAGGAGACATTCGAAAGCACCGCCTCCTCATGCGGCGTTACCGCATCCTCCATCAGCCTGATGGACCCGACACCGTTCTGGATCGTGTCCAGCAGCGTCAGCCCGGTGAAGACGCGGATGGTCAGCTGCTGCTCGGCCGCCGTCAGCGTCGCCCAGGAAGGAATGTCGTTCGACAGCGGCACCTTTTCCGGCAGCCAGAAATTGCCGGTGAGGCGGTTCCAGACTTCGAGATCCTTATCGTCCTCGATGCGGTTCCAGTTGATGGCGCGCACGCGGGAGATGGGCTTTACGGCGATGTTCATGGTGATTATGTCTCTCCATTAGATGCTAGCGTTCGGAGCCCCTCACCCTGCCCTCTCCCCGAGGGGCGAGGGGATGTCACGCCTGCCGCAGATGTCTTCTCCCTATCGGGGAGAAGGTGCCGGCAGGCGGATGAGGGGGCCACTCGCTTAAAGGCTCACGGCCGAAACCAAATTACAGCGTACAGGACACACAGCCCTGCACTTCCGTACCCGAAAGTGCCATCTGGCGAAGTCGGATGTAGTAGATCGTCTTGATGCCCTTCTTCCAGGCGTAAATCTGCGCCTTGTTGATATCCCTCGTCGTTGCCGTGTCGCGGAAGAACAGGGTCAGCGACAGGCCCTGGTCGACATGCTGGGTCGCCGCCGCATAGGTATCGATGATCTTCTCCGGCCCGATCTCGTAGGCGTCCTGATAATAATCGAGATTGTCGTTGGTCATGAACGGCGCCGGATAATAGACGCGGCCGATCTTGCCTTCCTTGCGGATCTCGATCTTCGAGACGATCGGATGGATCGAGGAGGTCGAGTGATTGATGTAGGAGATCGATCCGGTCGGCGGCACCGCCTGCAGATTCTGGTTATAAAGGCCGGAGGTCATGACAGCCTTCTTCAGCGCCACCCAATCTTCCTGTGTCGGAATATGGATGCCGGCCGTCTGAAACAGCGTCTTCACTTTCTCCGTCGCCGGCTGCCAGGGCTGGTCGGTATATTTGTCGAAATATTCGCCGGAGGCATATTTCGAGTTCTCGAAGCCCTTGAAGCTCGTGCCGCGCTCGACCGCCAAGAGGTTCGAAGCGCGGATCGCGTGATAGGTCACCGTATAAAAATAGATATTGGTGAAATCGACGCCTTCCTCCGAACCATAGAAGATCCGCTCGCGAGCGAGATAGCCGTGCAGGTTCATCTGGCCGAGGCCGATCGCATGGCTCTCGTCGTTGCCCTTCTCGATCGAGGGCACCGAGGCGATGTGGCTCATGTCGGAGACGGCCGTCAGCGCCCGGATCGAGGTTTCGATCGTCCTGCCGAAATCGGCGGAATCCATGGCTGCGGCAATGTTCAGCGAACCGAGATTGCAGGAAATATCCTTGCCGAGATGTTTGTAGGAGAGGTCGTCATCGTATTCGCTCGCCTCGCTGACCTGCAGGATCTCCGAGCAGAGATTGCTCATCGAAATGCGCCCGGCGATCGGGTTCGCCCGGTTCACCGTGTCCTCGAACATGATGTAGGGATAACCGCTTTCGAACTGGATTTCGGCGAGCAGCTGGAAAAATTCGCGCGCCTTGATCTTCTTCTTGGAGATGCGGGCGTCCGCCACCATCTCGCGATACTTTTCCGTCACCGAAATCTCGGTAAAGGGCACGCCATAGACGCGCTCCACGTCATAGGGCGAGAACAGGTACATGTCCTCGTTATTCCTAGCGAGTTCGAAGCTGATGTCGGGCACGACGACGCCGAGCGATAGCGTCTTGATGCGGATTTTCTCGTCGGCATTCTCACGCTTGGTATCGAGGAAACGCACGATGTCGGGGTGGTGGGCATTGAGATAGACCGCGCCCGCGCCCTGGCGCGCGCCAAGCTGGTTGGCATAGGAGAACGAGTCTTCGAGCAGCTTCATGACCGGGATGACGCCCGACGACTGGTTCTCGATCTGCTTGATCGGCGCCCCGGCCTCACGGATATTCGTCAGCGACAGCGCCACGCCGCCGCCGCGTTTCGACAATTGCAGCGCCGAATTGATCGAGCGGCCGATCGATTCCATATTGTCCTCGACCCGCAGCAGGAAGCAGGAGACGAGTTCGCCGCGCTGCTTCTTGCCGGCATTGAGGAAGGTCGGCGTCGCCGGCTGGAAACGGCCCGAAATGATCTCGTCGACCATGTCGCGGGCAAGGCTTTCGTCGCCCCGCGCCAAAGCCAGCGCCACCATGCAGATGCGATCCTCATAGCGCTCGAGGTAGCGCTTCCCGTCGAAGGTCTTCAGCGTATAGCTGGTGTAATATTTGAAGGCGCCGAGGAAGGTGGGAAACCGGAATTTCCTGGCATAGGCCTGGTCGAACAGGTCGCGGACGAAATTGAAGGAATACTGGTCGAGAACCTCCTGCTCGTAATAGCCTTCGGTCACGAGGTAATCGAGCTTTTCCCGCAGATTGTGAAAGAACACCGTGTTCTGGTTCACATGCTGCAGAAAATACTGCTTGGCCGCCATGCGGTCCTTGTCGAGCTGGATCCGTCCCTCCTCGTCATAGAGGTTCAGCATCGCGTTCAGCGCGTGATAGTCGAGTGTCTCCGCCGCTTTCAAAGGGCGTTCGGCAGCTGGATGAGCAAAAGTGTTATGCGGTTTTGCGCCCGCATCCCGCGTTAAAGGTGTTCCCGTGTCCAAAATCGCTCCATTCCGTCTTTGACCTTGGCGACATCCTCCTCGGTGCCCATGAGCTCGAACCTGTAGAGGTACGGCACCTGGCATTTGCGCGAGATCACGTCGCCGGCGAGCCCGTATGTCTCGCCGAAATTGCTGTTGCCCGCGGCGATCACGCCGCGGATGTGTCCTCGGTTCTCCGCATCGTTCAAGAAGCGGATCACCTGCTTTGGAACGGCCCCCTTTACGTTCCCTCGGCCGCCGTCGCCGCTATAGGTCGGCACGACAAGCACGAAGGGTTCGCGGATGTGGAACGCCTCTGCGCCGCCTGTCGGAATGCGTGCCGCGCGCAGTCCGAGCTTGGCGACGAAGCGATGGGTATTCTCGGATCGGCTAGAATAATAAACGATCAGCCCCATCGCCTTGCCCCGATCAGGAGAGCGCGCTGATCATGTCGGGACGGAAACCCGCCCAATGCCGCTCGCCGGCGATGACGACTGGCGCCTGCATGTAGCCGAGGCTGCGGACGCGATCGAGCGCTTCGGCATCCTGCGAGATATCCACGATGTCATAATCGACGCCCATGCGGTCGAGAGCGCGGTAGGTGGCAGTGCACTGGACGCACGCAGGCTTGCTGTAGACGGTAATGGTCATGATATTCCTCGTGACGACGCGATTGGGCGCAGGACATCGATCGGAAATCTGTCGATATCCGTCGAAAATTCTTCGATGATCTGAGCTATGCGGCCGTTTAGCCGCTGAGCATACTCCGCCCTCTACCTCTAGCGGGTGGCGGCCTGAACTGAGATGCTGACATGACTTCACCCCGAAGTAGCTCAATACGAAGGTTTCGGGGCGGTGGTTCGGGCCTGCGAAACGCGACGCGGAGATTCCCCGCAGCCATGCAACGCGACCTTCCGGACACCCCGCCCGTGGACGTTTTGCTCGAGGCAGGTCTCCTGGCTCACGGGTCAAAGCAGTCTGCCCCAGCCTTCCCGGAGCATCATGCTCCAGTGACCTGAAATCGGACAGTTGCTCGCCGCTTACAGTTGCGGGGGCAGCTCCGGCATTGCCGCACCATGATGGCGAAGCGCACCGAATTCCCGTCTTAGCCATCAATCCCTACGAATCGACGGAACCTCGAACACTATATATGGTACTCGAATCGCTGATGACGTCAACAAGTTGTTGTGGCGGCGCAGCAATGGCGGGGACGAATCGCCGTGCCTGTGTATGATGTGGATAACGAAGCGTTAACGGAAAAGCGCTGTGGAGAACTCATTTATAAAAGGGAGCCGGCAAAAGCCGGCTCCTCGAGATTGTTCGGAGATTTAAGCGCCCTTCACCGGCCCGTGGTCCGCAACACATGAGCGGCGGCGACCATGTTGACGAGTGCCGGACGCACCTCTTCCCATTTGCGGGTCTTCAGGCCGCAATCCGGATTGACCCACAACTGCCCGTCCGAGAGTCGCCCGCGGGCAAGCTGCATGAGCTCGGTCATCTCGGCGACCTCGGGAACGCGCGGCGAATGGATATCGTAGACGCCGGGGCCGATTTCGTTCGGATATTTGTAGCTTCGGAAGGCTTCCAGTAGCTCCATCTTCGAACGGGAAGTCTCGATGGAGATGACGTCGGCATCCATCGCGGCGATGGCGCCGATGATCTGGTTGAACTCCGAATAGCACATGTGGGTGTGGATCTGTGTCTCGTCGGCAACGCCGGTCGAGCACAGGTGGAAACTTTCCACCGCCCAGTCGAGATAGGCCTTCCAGTCCGCCTGACGCAGCGGCAGGCCTTCACGAAGTGCCGCCTCATCGATCTGGATCATCGCCGCACCCGCCTTTTCGAGATCGGTCACCTCGTCGCGAATCGCCAGCGCGATCTGCCGGCTGACATCTGCACGCGCAAGATCGTCGCGGACGAAGGACCAGTTGAGGATCGTCACCGGCCCCGTCAGCATGCCCTTCACCGGCTTTTCCGTCAGCGATTGCGCATAACGCCACCATTCCAGCGTCATCGGCTTCGGGCGCGAGACGTCGCCGAAGATGATCGGCGGACGGACATAGCGTGAACCGTAACTCTGCACCCAGGCATGGGCGGTGAAGGCGAAGCCTGAAAGCTGCTCGCCGAAATACTGCACCATGTCGTTACGCTCGAACTCGCCGTGAACGAGCACGTCGAGTCCGATCTCCTCCTGCCAGCGGATCGCCGATTCCGTCTCCTTTCTGAGGAAGGCCTCGTAATCGGAGCCGCTGATCGCACCCTTGACATAGGCCGCGCGCGACTTGCGCACTTCCGGCGTCTGCGGAAAGGAACCGATCGTCGTCGTAGGGAAGAGCGGCAGTCGCAACCGGTCGTCCTGAAGCGCTTTGCGCGCGAGGAATGCGCGACCTCGGCGTTTCATCCTCCCGTCGATGCCTGCCAATCGCACCGCAACTCCGGCGTCATGAACCCTTGAGGAAGAGGCGCGGGCAGCGACGGCGCGCAAAGACGCTTCAAGCGCACCGATAACGCCGCTCCGGTCCGCAGCACCGCTGCCGAGCACGGCAAGCTCGTCCAGCTTCTGCGTCGCAAAGGCGAGCCATGTTTTCAGCTCGCCGTCGAGCCCTGCTTCCAGATCGAGATCGATCGGCACGTGAAGGAGGGAGCAGGACGGCGCGATTTGAAGTCGATGTTCCCCTAACCTGGAAACCAGCGGCGCGATCCTGTTCAGGATGGCGTTTAGATCGGCCCGCCAGATGTTGCGTCCGTCGATGACGCCGAGCGACAGCACGAGACTATCAGGAGTCCTTTCCAGGAGAATCTCGACCTGCTGCGGCCCGCGCACCAGATCGACATGAAGGCCTGCGACCGGCAACTCAATTGCCGCCGGAAGATTGTCGCCCAAGTCGCCGAAATAACCGGCGAGCATGATCTTGAGATCCGGCACCACTTCGCCAAGCGCCCGGTAAGTCTGGTTGAGCGCGGCGCGCTCGCTGTCGGAAAGATCGAGGACGAGGCATGGCTCGTCGACCTGTATCCAGTCGGCACCTGCCGCACTCAACTCGGCAAATATCTTGGCGTAGACCGGCAGCAGCCGGTCGAGCAGCTCGACCGTGTCGAAGCCGGCCTCGGTGGATTTGGCGAGTTTCAGGAAGGTGACTGGCCCTAGAATGACCGGCCGCGTATGGATACTTAGCGCCTTCGCCTCCAGGAATGCCTCCAGCGGTCTATTCGCAGTCAGCGTGAACGCCTGGTCACGCCTGAGTTCCGGAACCATGTAGTGGTAGTTGGTGTCGAACCATTTGGTCATCTCCAGCGCCGGCACCCCGTGACCATGGTGGACATGGCCGCAATCGCCGTGATGGCTCTCGCCGGTCGAGCCGCGCGCCATCGCAAAATAGGTGTCGAGATCGACAGGACCGCCCTTCCAGCCATAAGCGGCCGGAATCGCGCCGACCATCACCGCGAGATCGAGAACATGATCATAGAGCGAGAAGTCATTGGAGGGGATGATGGCGATCCCCTTTTGCTGCTGCAGCTCCCAGTTCTCGGCGCGCAGCTTTTTCGCCGTTTCCAGGAGTGCTGCCGCGTTGCTCTTGCCGGCCCAGTAGCTTTCCAGCGCGAATTTCAGTTCGCGGTGGCTTCCGATCCTCGGAAAGCCGAGATTTGCAGTCTTGATGCTCATTTCCTTACCCCGAAGGTTATGGGCAAGGCACTGGCGAGACGCATCGACGAACGGACATGAAGGTACCGTTTCGCAGAAGGCGGCACACCGGGACACCCCGCCCGTGGACGTTATCGATCGTGGCAGGTCTCCTGACTTGCGGGTCGTTGCCACCGTCCAGTCTTCCCGGGCGTCTTTCCCAGTGACGTCAATTGGACGGCGGCTCTCCGCCTACAGTTGCGGGGGCAGCTTCGGATTGGGCGCTACTGCATAATTCCTGAAATCGGATTCCATTTCAGGATAAAATTATGCAGCAATTCAACACAGCGCCGCACCGAATTCCCTCTTAGCTCCGGACCGAACGATCCGCAGAACCACGATGCCGCGAGAATGCGCCCGCAAGCGGATGCCGTCAAGAGATATAAAGAAATGTTTATATCTTTATTCGAACCAGTCCCAACGCATTGATCGTTACCAATACTGTCGCGCCGGTATCGGCGAGGATCGCCGGCCAGAGCCCGGTGATGCCGGCAATCGTCGTCACCAGGAACACCGCCTTCAACCCGAGCGCGATGGTAATATTCTGCAGGATGTTGCGCATCGTGCGTTTGGACAGTTCAATCATCCGTGCGACGTCGCCGACGCGTCCGTGCAACACGGCGGCATCGGCCGTCTCCAGCGCCACATCGGTGCCGCCGCCCATGGCGATGCCGATATCGGCAGCAGCCAGCGCCGGCGCATCGTTGATGCCGTCGCCGACCTTGGCGACGATGAAGCCCTGGCGCTTCAATTCGCCGACGACTTGCTGCTTGTCTTCCGGCATCATCTCGCCGCGCCAGTCGATGCCGAGCATGCCGGCAACGGCTGCCGCCGTTCGCTTGTTGTCGCCCGTCAGCATGATCGCCTTGACGCCTGCCAATTTCAGTGTGGAGAGCCCGGCCTGCGCATCCCCGCGCGGCTCGTCGCGCATGGCGATGAGGCCGGCCGCAACACCATCGACGAGCAGGACCGAGACACTCTTGCCTTCGTCGTTCAGAACAGTGATGCGCGCTTCCTGTTCGCCGTCCAGCGCGCCGCGCTCGCGGGCAGCGGGCGGCGACAGCAGGTCCAGCGTCTCGCCGCCGACCTTGCCGCTGATACCCTTGCCCGGCAGTGCTTCCAGCTCGAAAGCCGGCGGCACGGGAAGGCCGTCCGCCTTGGCGCGGTTAAGGATCGCCAGCGCCAAGGGATGGCTGGAACCCTGCTCCAGCACCGCGGCGCGCGAGAGCACCTGCGCCTCGCTCAATCCGAAGGAAACGATATCGGTCACCTGAGGCTTGCCTTCCGTCAGCGTGCCTGTCTTGTCGAAGGCGACCATCGTCACCTTGCCGAGCGTTTCCAGCACTGCGCCGCCCTTCATCAGCAGCCCGCGCCGCGCACCCGCCGAAAGCGACGCGGCGATTGCCGCTGGCGTCGAAATGACGAGCGCGCAGGGGCAGCCAATCAGCAGGATGGCAAGGCCCTTATAGACCCATTCATTCCACAAGCCGCCGAACAACAGCGGCGGCAAGACCGCAACAAGTGCTGCGATCACGACCACGCCGGGCGTGTAATAGCGCGAGAACCGATCGATGAAGCGTTCCGTCGGCGCCTTGGATTCCTGCGCTTCCTCCACCAGCTTGACGACGCGGGCGATGGTATTGTCGGCAGCGGCCGCCGTGACGCGGACCCTGAGCACCGCGTCGCCATTCACCGTTCCGGCGAAGACGACGGCATCGACGCCCTTGCGCACCGGCGTGCTTTCGCCCGTTACCGGCGCCTCGTCGATCGCGCTCTCGCCCGAGATGATGATGCCGTCCGCCGAAATGCGGTCGCCCGGACGCACCATGATGATCGCGCCGACGACAAGGCTCTCCGCCGGCACCTCCCGCGTCTGACCGTTCTCTTCGAGCAGCGCATTCTTCGGCACCAGCGCGGTCAGCGACTGGATGCTTTCGCGCGCCTTGCCGGCGGCCACGCCCTCCAGCAGCTCACCGACGAGGAACAGGAATACGACGGTCGCCGCCTCCTCCCCCGCATTGATGATGACGGCGCCGACGGCAGCGATCGTCATCAGCATCTCGATCGAAAATGGCGTGCCGGAGAGAGCCGCCATGACCGCCCGCCGCGCGATCGGCACCAGACCGACCAGCATGGCGATGATGAAGGCATAAGATCCGATCGCCGGCACCAGATGGCCGATCGCATAGGCGGCAATCAGCGCTGCACCCGAGAAGATGGTCAGCCGGCCCTTCTTGCTCTGCCACCAGGGACCGGTCGTCGGCCCATGGTCATGTCCATGCAGACCTTCGATTTCCTTTTCGCCACGGGCAAGGCCGTGATCGTGACCTGCGTGATCGTGGTCATGGCCTTCGTGATCGTGATCGTGACCCACGTGATCGCCGTGATCGCCGTGATCATGCGAGCCGTGGTCATGTGTCGGCGCCACGCCTCCGGCAAAGGGCGAGACGGAATATCCGAGCCCCGTCACCTTCTTCTCGATCGCCTTGAGATCGCTGCCGTCATGCCGGACGGTCATCGTGCCGGCCATCACCGAGACGGAAACATCCGCGACACCCGCCACGCGCCTGACCGCGGTATCGATCTTGGTTGCACAGGAGGCGCAATCCATGCCGCCGACCCGGTATCGTGTCTCGCTCGTTTCAGCCATGATCCGCTTCCTTGTCAAACAGAAGCATCTCTCCTACATCCTCTAGCGACTAGAGGTGCAAGAGAAAAATCATGAAAAAGATCACCATTGGTGAAGCGGCTCGCCAGAGCGGCGTCAAAGTGCCGACGGTGCGTTATTACGAAAGCATCGGCCTGCTCGCCGCGCCGAGCCGCAGCGAGGGCAACCAGCGCTCCTTCGAGCCCGCCGACATCAGCCGCCTCGCCTTCATTCGCCATGCCCGCGAACTCGGTTTCGAGATCGAGGCGATCCGCACGCTGCTCACCCTGCAGGATGATCCGCACCAATCCTGCGCCTCGGCCGATGCCATCGCCAAGGCCCGCCTCGTCGAGGTCGAACAGCGCATCCGCAGCCTGATGGCGCTGAAGGCCGAGCTGGAAACCATGGTGGAAGGCTGCGGCCATGGCCGGGTCGACCAATGCCGCGTCATCGAGGTTCTCGCCGACCACGGCCAGTGCACGCATTCGCGCCACTGACGAACTGACAATCTTGCAAGCAACCAACGCCCACGTCAAAACTGCAGCAGAAAGAATCGGGCGAAGGCATCCATGAACCAGAAGCGAATTGCCATCATCGGCGGCGGCCCGGCGGGCCTTGCGGCCGCCGAACTGCTTTCGCTCTCCGGCCATGCGGTGACGGTTTACGACGCCATGCCGACCTTCGCCCGCAAGTTCCTGCTGGCCGGCAAGTCGGGCCTGAACATCACCCATTCCGAAGATTATGCCCGTTTCGCCACGCGCTTCGGCGCCGCCGCCGGCCGTCTGCGTCCCGCGCTTGATGCCTTTACCCCTGGCGATATCAGGGATTGGGCAGCGGGGCTCGGGACGGAAACTTTCGTCGGCTCGTCCGGTCGGGTTTTTCCAACGGTGATGAAAGCCTCTCCCTTGCTGCGCGCCTGGCTCAGGCGATTGGAGGCGCAGGGCGTCACGCTGCGCAGCCGTCATCGCTGGGTCGGTTTTGCCGAGGAGGGCTACCTTTTCGAAACGCCCGAAGGACGCAGCATCGTCCATTGCGACGCCGCCCTGCTGGCGCTCGGCGGCGCAAGCTGGCCGCGCCTCGGCTCCGATGCGCGCTGGCTGCCCTGGCTATCGGAGAAAGGCGTCGAGATCGACGCCTTCCAGCCCGCCAATTGCGGCTTCGTCGTCGGCTGGAGCCAAAATTTCAGCGAGCGTTTCGCCGGCGAGCCGGTGAAGTCGGTCACCGCTACATCCGAGGCCGGCACCTTTCCCGGCGAATTCGTCATCACTGCAAGCGGCATCGAGGGCAGCCTCGTCTATGCCAATGCCGCCAGCCTCCGCGACCGGCTTCTGACCCACGGCAGCGCGGCCCTGACGCTCGACCTCACCCCGGGCCGGACGACCGAAAGGCTGGCGCGCGATCTTGCGCGGCAGGATGCCAAATCGAGCTTCTCAAACCGCCTGCGCAAGGGCGCCGGCCTCGACGGCGTCAAGGCGGCCTTGCTGCGCGAACTCGCCCCCGAGCGCAACCGGACCGACCCCGAACGTCTCGCCGGCATAATCAAAGCCCTGCCGATCCCCGTTCTGGCAACCCGGCCGATCGCCGAAGCGATTTCCTCGGCCGGCGGCATCCGCTGGAGCGGCATCGACGACGGCTTCATGCTGAAGGCGCTGCCGGGCACCTTCGTCGCCGGCGAGATGCTCGACTGGGAGGCACCGACCGGCGGTTATCTCCTCACCGCCTGTCTGGCGACCGGCCGGGCGGCGGCGCGCGGCATCGAAGCCTGGATCCAGCGCTAGGCCGAGGCCGGATGGAATGTCATGGCAAGGCCGTTCATGCAGTAGCGAAGCCCTGTCGGCTTCGGGCCGTCATCGAAAACATGCCCGAGATGGCCACCGCAGCGGCTACAATGCACAGCGGTCCGCACCATGCCGAAGGTGGAGTCGTTCTCGGTGCCGACGGCATCTTTCAGCGGCGCCCAGAAGCTTGGCCAGCCGGTGCCGCTATCGAATTTGGTCGCCGAGGAAAAAAGGTCCTGATTGCAGCCGGCGCAGGCGAAATTGCCCTTCCGCTCCTCGTGCAGCAAGGCGCTGGTAAAGGGGGATTCCGTTCCCGCCTGGCGCAGGACAGTATATTGATCCGGCGTCAGCAGCTTGCGCCATTCAGCCTCGCTATGCGTCACCGCGAAGGTCTCGCCGGCAAACGCCTTGCCGGCCAGGCCCAAGTGAACCGCGAGCGTCCCGAAAGCGACACCCATCAGCAACAATCGTCTGTTCATCATCGTCGGATCTCCTCGCCGGCAAACTTCGTTTCTGCACAGAACTACGGACAGGAGCGGTCTTTTGTTACACGATGACGGCTCGAACACCGAAATGTGAATTCAACCGTTTTGTCGGGAAGAGCCGCACATGGATAACCACCAGGCGCCGGCTGATTGCAAACCCGCCGCTTTTCCATCAGACTATGCTGAACTTCGGTGGGAGGAGCCGATGCACGAACACTCTGCACATGCCGAGCATGTCTACACGTCCGCCCAGCGCGATTCCGCTGCCGCCAGTTCGCCGGTGGTCGCCTCCTGGCGGCGATGCATGACCATGCACCAGCTCGCCCCCGAGGATGAACGGGCGCCGCTGCGCCTGACCGACGAGGAATTCCGCCGTGCCCGCGAGCAGTCCGGGCAGCTGATCGCCAGCGCGACGGAAGAACTCGATCGCCTCTTTAACACCGTTGGCAAGGCCGGCTGCTGCCTGCTTCTGACCGACAAGAACGGCATCGCCTTGGAACGCCGTGGGGCTGCCGGCGACGACAAGGAATTTCACGAACTCGGCCTCTGGACCGGCTCGGTCTGGACCGAGGCAAGCATCGGCACCAACGGCATCGGCACCGCACTTGCCGACGAGCGCGCCGTCGCCATCTTCCGCGACCAGCATTTTTTCTGCTCGAATACCAGCCTCAGCTGCACGACCGCGCCGATCCGCGATCATCGTGGCCGGCTGGCCGCAGCCCTCGACATCTCCACCTGCCGTGAAGACGTCAACGAGATGACCTTGGCGATCCTGACGCAGACCGTGCGCGATGCGGCGATGCGTATCGAACTCAACCTCTTCCGTTCGGCCTTCACAGGCGCCCGCTTTCTGATGGTCCCGGCCGGCGCCAATTCCGCCGCCGCCCTGCTTGCCGTCGACCGGCACGACCTCGTGCTCGGCGCGACACGGGCCGCCCGCATCGCGCTGCAGCTGGACGACAAGCGGATTGCCGCCGGCATTCCGGCCGCCGATGCGCTGCATGAAGCTGGTGTCTCACAGCAGGAAGAGATTATCGAAGCGGAAAAGGCAGCCTTGCTGCGGGCACTGTCGCGCACCAGCGGCAACGTCTCGCAGGCAGCCGTCGCGCTCGGCATCAGCCGCGCCACCCTGCACCGGAAGATGAAGAAGTTCGACCTGCATTGACGAAGCGGCCGAAGGTTCCGCCGACAACTGCGGTCCTTATGCGATCTGTCGCATAGCTGCGACAGTGTGCGCTGCGGTATTGATGCCGGCCCCTATTCCCTTCGTCAAAACATGCACATTTTCCTCCCACTGGTTCACTTGGAACCTGGATCATCATGGGAGGATGACATGCTTCATCAGAAAATCGTCGAGTCGCCGTTCAAGCTGAAATACGGCAATTATATCGGCGGCGAATGGCGCGAGCCGGTCGAAGGCAAATATTTCGAAAACCTGACGCCCGTCACCGGCGGCAAGCTCTGCGACATTCCCCGTTCCAATGAAAAGGACATCAATCTGGCGCTCGACGCCGCCCATGCGGCCAAGGAAAAATGGGGCCGCACCTCGGCTGCCGAACGCTCCAATATCCTGATGAAGATCGCCCAGCGCATGGAAGACAAGCTGGAATTGCTCGCCCAGGCCGAAACCTGGGACAACGGCAAGCCGATCCGCGAGACCATGGCGGCAGACATTCCGCTGGCGATCGACCACTTCCGCTACTTCGCTTCCTGCATCCGCGCCCAGGAAGGGTCGATCGGCGAGATCGACCACGATACTGTCGCCTATCACTTCCACGAACCGCTCGGCGTCGTCGGCCAGATCATTCCGTGGAACTTCCCGATCCTGATGGCCACCTGGAAGCTGGCGCCGGCACTTGCCGCCGGCAACTGTGTCGTCCTCAAGCCTGCCGAGCAGACCCCGGCTTCGATCCTGCTCTGGGCCGAATTGGTCGGCGATCTCCTGCCGCCCGGCGTGCTCAACATCGTCAACGGTTTCGGCCTCGAGGCCGGCAAGCCGCTGGCGACCAGCCCCCGCGTTGCCAAGATCGCCTTCACCGGCGAGACGACGACCGGCCGGCTGATCATGCAATATGCCAGCCAGAACCTCATTCCGGTGACGCTGGAACTCGGCGGCAAATCGCCGAACATCTTCTTCGCCGATGTGATGGCCGAGGATGACGATTTCCTCGACAAGGCGCTCGAAGGCTTTGCGATGTTTGCCTTGAACCAGGGCGAAGTCTGCACCTGCCCGAGCCGCGCCCTCGTCCAGGAATCGATCTATGACCGCTTCATGGAAAAGGCCGTCAAACGCGTCGAAGCGATCAAGCAGGGCAATCCGCTCGACAGCGCGACGATGATCGGCGCCCAGGCCTCGACGGAGCAGCTGGAAAAGATCCTCGCCTATCTCGACATCGGCAAGCAAGAAGGCGCCGAGGTGCTGACCGGCGGCACGCGCAACGATCTCGGCGGCGACCTGGCGAACGGCTACTACGTCAAGCCGACGATCTTCAAGGGTCACAACAAGATGCGTGTGTTCCAGGAGGAGATCTTCGGGCCGGTGGTTTCGGTCACGACTTTCAAGAACGAGAAGGAAGCGCTCGAAATCGCCAACGACACGCTCTACGGCCTCGGCGCCGGCGTCTGGAGCCGCGACGCCAATCGCTGCTACCGCTTCGGCCGCGAGATCCAGGCCGGCCGCGTCTGGACCAATTGCTACCACGCCTACCCGGCCCATGCCGCCTTCGGCGGCTACAAGCAGTCCGGTATCGGCCGTGAAACCCACAAGATGATGCTCGAGCACTACCAGCAGACCAAGAACATGCTGGTGAGCTACAGCCCGAAGGCGCTCGGCTTCTTCTGAGACTGATATGGGAGAGGTTTAAAACCCCTCCCCACAAGGGGGAGGGGCTGACGATGCCGCTCCACCAGCTTTCCTTGCCGAACTCTCAGCAAGGCGATATGCCGCTTTTAGAGCGAGGCATTTCAATAAGTTAAGTCCCTCCCCCTTGTGGGGAGGGTTGGGGAGGGGAATCCCTTTCCCCAAACGTGCGGAGGAAAACCATGGAAACCACCGTCAACGGCGAACCGCGTGTGCTCGCGACCGACGCGGCACTCGCGCTGATCGCAGAGATCACGCGCGATCATCCCGATATCCTCTTCCACCAGTCCGGCGGCTGCTGCGACGGCTCTTCGCCGATGTGTTATCCGGCTAATGAATTCATGGTCGGTGATAGCGACGTCAAACTCGGCGAGATCGGCGGCGTGCCGGTCTATATCAGCGCCAGCCAGTTCGAGGCGTGGAAACATACCCAGCTGATCATCGATGTCGTGCCCGGCCGCGGCGGCATGTTCTCGCTCGATAATGGCCGCGAGAAACGCTTCCTCACCCGCTCCCGCCTCTTCGGCGGCGGCGAGGCCTGCGCCGTCCCGGATGTGAGAGCCCGGCCGCTTTGAGCGGGAATTTCGCCTGTAGTATTCCCATAGTACCTTCTGCCTGTCGCTGTTTGCTAATCTCCAGCCGTTGGTTTCAAAGGAGGATACGATGCCAGCCTCAAAGATCCTGATGATCACCGGTGATTTCACCGAAGATTACGAAACGATGGTGCCGTTCCAGACGCTGCTCGCCTGCGGCTATACGGTCGATGCCGTCTGCCCCGGCAAGAAGGCCGGCGAGACGGTCGCCACCGCCATCCATGATTTCGAGGGCGACCAGACCTATTCGGAAAAGCGCGGTCATAATTTCGCGTTGAACGCCACCTTCGACAGCGTGCGCGCCGAAGATTACGATGCCCTCGTCATTCCCGGCGGCCGCGCGCCCGAATATCTTCGTCTCAATGCCGACGTCATCAAATCCGTCCGGCATTTCTTCGACGCCGGAAAACCCGTCGCCGCCATCTGTCACGGCGCACAACTGCTTGCCGCCGCCGGCGTGCTGAAGGGCCGCACCTGCTCTGCCTATCCGGCCTGCCGGCCTGAGGTCGAGCTTGCAGGCGGCATCTATGCCGACATATCAATCAGCGACGCGGTTTCGGACGGCAACCTGGTCACGGCGCCAGCCTGGCCGGCCCACCCGTCGTGGCTGCGTCAGTTCATGGCCGTGCTCGATGCGGCAGCCCTGCTCGAAATCAACGCCGCCTGAGGAGGCTGGCACCGGGAGAACGACATGTGCGAACTGTTTATCAAGGCGGATGCACGGCTTTGGGAAAGCACCACCCGGTCGCTGCGCATCGACGGCATGGTCACCAGTGTCAGGCTGGAGAATTTCTTCTGGTCGAAGCTCGAAGAAATAGCCCGTCGCGACGGCATGAATGTCGTCCAGCTGATCACCCGGCTGCATCATGAATCGATCGATGCCGGCCATGATCTCGGAAACTTCACCTCTTTCCTGCGCGTCTGCTGCGCCCGTTATCTCGACCTGCAGCTTACCGGCGACATCCCGGCCGATGTCGCCCGTCCGATCTCAGACCTGGACGCACCCGTCATCCTTGGCCGAGAAGGGGCGAAGTATCACTGAAGGCCGGTCTGGCAGGACCAAGCACTGACGGGCAACTCCCGCGGATCGCTCCGCGGGAGTTCCGCAAGGTCTCTGATTTTGTCTGGAGCAATTCCAGGCAAAGTGCGAAGCGCTTTTTTCGGGATTTGCACAAAAAAACAAAAGGTTAGACCGATTCTGCGCTTCTGTGAAAAGTTGAGCCGCTTGCGACGGCGGGCTTGCGCTGCCGGGCAGACTGGATCAACTATGCCCGCACCACTCAACACACCACCGTCAGGAGAACGATTGTGATGATGAACGAGCAGAAAGCCGTGATCGTCACGGGAGCCGGCGGCAATCTCGGCAGCGCCGTCGTCCGCGAGTTGGCTGCCGGCGGCGCGAAACTCGTCTGCATGAACCGTTCGAGCCAGGAGTTGGAAGTCTTGGCCGGCGATCTTCCCGCCTCTACGGAATTTTTGTCGATCGCCGGGACGGATCTCACCGATTATGCCTCCTGCGCCGCCGCCGTCGCCCGAGCCGTCAAGCGCTTCGGCGGGGTCAGCGCATTGGTCAATACCGTCGGCGGCTTCCAGATGGGACCGGTCGGTCCGGATGCTCCCGCCCAATGGGAGACGATGATGACCGCCAACGCCCGCACCGCGCTGACGATCAGCGCCGCGGTTCTCCCGACGATGAAGGCATCAGGTTACGGTCGCATCGTTCACGTCGCTGCCGCACCAGGCCTGAAGGCCGGCCCCAATCAGGCCGCTTACGCCGCCTCGAAAGCCGCCGTCATCCGGCTGACCGAAGCGCTCGCTGCCGAATGCCGCGACGACCGCATCACCGCCAACTGCATCCTCCCCGGGACGATCGACACGCCCGAGAATCGCGCCGTCATGCCCAATGCGAAAACGGAGGGCTGGGTATCGCCTCAATCGATCGCCCGCCTCATCGCCTTCCTGATTTCACCGGCCGCAGCCGTCGTCACCGGCGCGGCGATCCCGGCAACCGGGCGCGAATAACGCAAGGCGCGGCGTGATCTGCGGCCGCTCCTTTGCTCGGATCAGTGGGCGGTGAACGACGAATCTGCAAGTTTTGGTCCCCGACATACGATCTGACTTGAGCTTCTGTTCGCCTTAAGGCAGCCTCATCTCCGCCGGCTCAGATGGTGGGCAGGAGACAGCGGGCGGACCTATGGTGGTGATGATCGCATTGCGGCGGCATTTGCCAGGAAGCGGGTGGTTTCGATGACGGACGGTCCGGCATTGCACGCCGTCAGCGCCACCGATCTGCTGCGCGAGGAATGGTTCCTCGGCGTCAGCCTCGCAACGAGCTTGGTCTTTCTTGCTTTCCAGGAACAGCTCTTCGCACAGCTCTCCGATCCACTTTGGTTCACTGTGGTTTTCGGCTGGCTGTTTGCCGTGGTGCTCGGCTCCGCTCTGTCGGTCGTGCGGCACGCAGACCATCTGGCGGAGCGGCTGAAGGAGCCTTACGGCACGCTCATTCTGACGCTTGCCATCACCTCGATCGAGGTGATGGCCATATCAGCCGTCATGCTTCACGGCGAAAACAATCCGACGCTTGCGCGCGACACGCTGTTTGCAGTCGTCATGATCATTCTGAACGGCATGGTCGGCCTGTCGTTGCTGCTGGGCGCATGGCGGTGGCCGGAGCAGCAGCATAACCTGCAGGGCGCCAACGCCTATCTCGGGGTGATCGTGCCGCTGGCGACGCTCAGTCTGGTCATGCCGACATTTCTTGCAGGCGCGGGCGGACAGCATCCATCGGCAGCAAGACAACTGATACTGGGCGTCATATCGGTCGGCCTTTATGCCACATTCCTGTCTCTCCAGGCCGGCCGCCATCACGATTATTTCACCACCGATCGCAACCACGATCAGCATCCCGGCGAACCCGCTCCCCCTCGCGGGCAGCTCTGGCCCCATACCGTTTTGCTCTTCGCCTATATGGGCCCGGTCGTCTTTCTGGTCGAGCAGCTTGCACGGCCGATCGACTACATTATCGAAACCCTGCATGCGCCCACCGCATTCGGCGGCGTTGTCATGGCCATCCTTGTCGCGACGCCCGAGGCGATCAGCGCCGTGCGCGCATCCATCGCCGATAATCTTCAGCGCTCCGTCAATATCTTTTTGGGTTCGGTCTTATCGACGATCGGGCTGACCGTGCCGGCGATGCTGGTCGTTAGCCGTCTTTACGGGCACCCGGTCACCCTCGGCCTGGAACACGGCGATCTGGTGATGCTGGTGCTCACTCTCGCCGTCAGCATCATCACCTTTGCCAGCGGCCGCACGCATCTGATGCAGGGTGCCGTGCATCTCGTGCTTTTCCTGGCTTACGTGCTGCTCATTTTCCAGCAATGATGTCCGCCGGCGCGAGAACAGAAAAGTAAAGAGTTCCACGCCCCCTCTACCTTCCGCTATGATGACAGCAGCAATTGCACAACCTGCAAGCATCGCAATGCTTGCTGGATTGACGTAACGATACGGAGACCGGACTTGAGCTCACTGTTGCTTGGCGGGCTTGTATTTGTTTTTCTGTCGGCGGCAACATCGATAGGAATGATGGTGCGCGGCCGCTTGCCGGATCATCATCTCAGCTCGGAATCCAAGGATGTCATCAGGCTCGCGACCGCGGTGGTGGGAACGCTGTCGGCCTTGGCGCTCGGCCTGCTGATCGCGTCCGCCAAATCGGCCTATGACAATGCCGAAGTGGAAATGAGAACGGCGGCGGCGCGGGTCCTCCTGCTGGACCGCGTCATGGCGCAATACGGCCCGGAGACCGACAATGCGCGCCGGCTGCTGCGCCAACTTATCGAAAGACGGCTGAGCCGCGGCTGGACTGCCGAGACTACCGACGCGGCATCCGGCAAGGCGCTGGGGGAGTATCAGGATATAGAGGCTGTCCAGGGTGACCTTCGATCCCTGTCGCCAAGAGATGCCGTCCAGCACGCTCTCCAGACACGCGCCCTCGATGTCAGCGGCATGGTGGCGGAAACTCACTGGCTGCTGGTCGAATCCGGCAGTGAGGGCCTGCCCGGGGCGTTCCTGGCAGTTCTCGTCTGTTGGCTCTCGCTGCTTTTTGCAACCTTCGGCCTGCAGGCGCCGCCCAACCCGACGGTGCTGTCCATTCTCTTTGTCTGCGCGCTTTCCGTTGCGGGCGCGGTCTTCCTGATCTCGGATATGGCCAACCCCTACATCGGGCTGGTCCGCGTTTCGGACGCACCCTTGCAATCCGCCATGGAACGGCTCGGGAGACCGTAGCCGCCCACGAACCCCTCGTGCCCCGGGGTCTTCGTGGCTCAAACAGTTCAATTGCGCCCCAAGGGCTATTGCAATTTTTTGGAATGCCGCGACATAATATCGCATGCCTTGAACCTTCGGCAGGCCGATTGGGGGTCGCCGTCGAGGCACGCATGCAAACTGTGACTCTTGACCTGTCGAGGCGGCGACAATGCGTGGGAGATTGCATCAGGCTCTGCGACTTTTTGTGACATTTGCCGGCATGGCAATTCTCGCCGGCTGCGAGGAGAGCGGCAACAGCTACGTTCCCCCTCCGCCGCCTGCAGTTCGGATCGCGCAGCCGATCCAGCAGCCGGTGACGCTCTATTTCGAACTCACCGGCAATACGGCGCCACTCAATGCCGTCGATATAGAGGCGCGCGTCCAGGGCTATATCCAATCCATCGACTACCAGGACGGCATGCTGGTGAAGAAGGGCACCAAGCTTTTCGGCATCGAGCGCGACACCTACCAGGCGCAACTGGATCAGGCCAAGGCATCGCTCGCCTCGCAGCAGGCCTCACAGGTCGGCGCAAAGCAGGAATATGACCGGCAGGTCAATTTGTCGAAACAACAGGTCACCACCCAGACCGCGGTCGACAGCGCCAAGGCAACGCTCGACGAGGCGAATGCCGCCATTCTGAACGCCCAGGCCAATGTCGAACTCGCGACGATCAACCTCGGCTATACCGAGGTGCTTGCTCCCTTCGACGGCATCGTCACGGATCACCTCGTCGATATCGGCACGCTGGTCGGCGTGTCCGGCCCCACCAAACTCGCCAGCATCGTCCAGACCGATCCGCTTTACGCCTATTTCAACGTCAGCGAAACGCAGGTGCTGATGATCAAGCAGACCCTGGCAAAGCAGGGACATACTTTCAGGCAGACGGACCTTCCGAACATACCTGCGAAGATCGGCCTGCAGACGGAGGAAGGTTACCCGCACAAGGGACATCTCGACTACGTATCGCCTCAGCTCGATGCCTCCACCGGCACGCTTCAGGTGCGCGCCCTGTTCGACAACAAGGATCATGCCATGCTGCCCGGCCTTTTCGTACGGGTTCGGGTGCCGGTCGGCCACAACGACAAGGCCCTGCTGGTGCGCGACGATACAATCGGAACGAACCAGCTGGGCAGCTACGTGCTCGCTCTCGGCAAGGATGACGTCATCGAACAGAAGCGGGTGAAGACGGGCCAGCGTGAAGGTCAGCTCCGCGTCATCGAGTCCGGTCTCGATCCGGCCGACTGGATCGTTGTCCAAGGTGTTCAGCAAGCCGTTCCCGGCAGCAAGGTCACGCCTGAGAAGATCGAAATGAACCCGACGGCCAATGCCGCCGGCGATGCCAAGACCAAAACCACAACGCAATGAATTCGCCACCACGCTTCATCTGAACGTCTGAGGACAACAGCATGATCTCGCGTTTCTTCATCGAGCGGCCGGTACTCGCCAACGTCCTGGCATTGGTCTTCGTGCTCGTCGGCGCGGTCGCCCTGTTCCAGCTGCCTGTAGCGCAATATCCGAATGTCGTCCCGCCGACGGTGCAGGTGACGACGCGCTTCCCCGGCGCCAGCGCACAGACCCTCATCGACACCGTGGCCCTGCCGATCGAGCAGCAGGTCAACGGCGTGCAGGACATGCTCTACATGCAGTCGACCAGCGCCAGCGACGGCACGTATGCGCTGACCGTAACCTTTGCCATCGGCACGGATCCGGATCAGGCCCAGGTTCTGGTGCAGAACCGCGTCGCCATAGCAATGTCGTCGCTTCCCGAAGCGGTGCAGCTTCAAGGCGTGACAACCCAGAAGAAATCGACGGCGATCCTCGGTTTCGTCACGCTGACCTCGCCCGACAGCCGTTATGACAGCCTGTTTCTCTCGAACTACGCCGTCATCAACCTGCAGAACGAGCTTGCCCGCCTGCCCGGCGTCGGCAACGTGACGGTGTTCGGTGCCGGCCAATATGCCATGCGGATCTGGATGGATCCGAACCTGCTGCAGGCGCGCGGCCTGACGCCGCAGGATGTCGTCAATGTCGTGCAGCTGCAGAGCCAGGAGGTCACCGCCGGCCAGATCGGCATTCCGCCGGTGCCGAGAGGCCAGGTCTTCCAATACACGCTGAATGTCAACGGCCGGCTGAACGAGGCCACCGACTACGAGAACATCGTCGTCAAGGTCGAAAGCGGACAGGGCGGCCGCATCACCCGCGTCCGCGATATCGGCCGCGTCGAGCTCGGCGCCCAGACCTACAGCCAATCCTTCACGCAAAACGGCCACCCGGCCGCCGGCATCGGCATTTTCCAGCTGCCGGAGGCGAACGCCATTGCCGTGGCGCAGGCGGTGAATACGAAGATGGCGGAGCTCTCGAAGAGTTTTCCGCCGGGCCTCGAATATCATCTGCCGTTCGACACGACGAAATTCGTCAAGGCCTCCATCGACGAGGTCTACGTCACCCTGATCGAAGCGGGCGTGCTCGTTCTCATCGTCATTCTGGTTTTCCTGCAGGATTGGCGGGCGATGCTCGTGCCGGCGACCACCGTTCCCGTCACCATCATTGGCGCCTTCGCGGCCATGGCGGCACTGGGCTTCACGGTCAACCTGTCGACGCTGTTTGCCATCGTTCTCGCCATCGGCATCGTCGTCGATGATGCCATCGTCATCGTTGAAGGCGTCGCCCGGCACATCGAGGCCGGCATGCCCGGCCGAAAGGCGGCCGAGAAGGCGATGGAGGAACTGCTCGGCCCGGTCATCGGCATCACGCTGGTGCTGATGGCCGTTTTCATTCCGGCCGCCTTCCTGCCCGGCCTGACCGGCCAGCTCTATCGGCAGTTCGCGCTCGTCATCGCCGCCACCGCGCTGATCAGCGCCGTCAATGCCGTGACGCTGAAGCCGACGCAATGCGCCCTCTGGCTGCGAGCCCCGGTGCCGCCCGAGAAACGCAACATCTTCTACCGCGGCTTCAACAGAGGCTATGATTGGGGCGAACGCCACTATGCCGGGTTGATCGGATCGATGACCCGCCACAGCGGCATGATGGCGATCGCCGCACTTGCGCTGATCGGCATCGCCATCTGGGGGCTGTCGCGACTGCCGACCGCATTCCTGCCTATCGAGGATCAGGGTTATGCGCTGATCAGCGCTCAGTTGCCCGACGGCGCCTCGAAGGAGCGGACCGATGCCGTGATGGAAGAGGTCGGCAAAATCGCCGAAGCCGCGCCCGGAGTCGATCAGGTGCTGACAATCAGCGGCCTTTCCGTTCTCGACAACAATGCCAGCTTGCAGAATGCCGGCGTCGCCTATGTCATTCTCAAGGATTGGGACGAGCGCGGCAAACAGAAGGGACAGGACCTGCTGTCAATCTATCAGCATCTGAACGACGCGCTGCAGCATGTGCTAACCGCAAAAACGCTGGTGGTCGTGCCGCCTCCGATCCAGGGCATCGGCAATGCCAACGGCTTTACCATGCAGGTCGAGCTCCGCAACGGCGTCTCCGACTATCCGCTGCTACAATCGCTTGCCGATACGATCGTCAAGAATGGCAATGCCCAGTCATCGCTGCAAAGGCTGAGTACGCCGTTTCGCTCGAACGTGCCGCAGCTTGCGGTCTCCGTCGATCGCATCAAGGCGGAGACGCTGGGAATTACGGTGGGGCAGGTTTTCTCCGCCCTCTCCGGCTATGTCGGATCGAGCTATGTCACACAATTCAACAAATTCGGCCGCACCTTCCAGGTCTATGCGCAAGCCGCATCCGATTTCCGTGTCAGCCCAGATGACATCCGCAATCTGAAGGTCAAGGCCGGCGACGGGACGATGGTGCCGCTCGGCACCGTCGTCGATGTCACCACGACGCAAGGCCCTTCGCTGATCAGCCTCTACAATCTCTATCCCACCGCCACCATCGTCGGCGGACCGGCCGCCGGTTTCAGTTCCGGCCAGTCGCTCGAGGTCATGGAGCAGATCGCCGATCATACATTGCCGGCGGGAACCGGCTTCGAATGGACGGCCCTCTCCTATCAGGAGAAGGCCGTCGGCGGGCAGATCTACTTCGTCTTCGCGCTCGCCATGCTGCTCGTCTATTTCGTGCTCGCCGGCCAATATGAAAGCTGGATCCTGCCGCTGGCGGTCATTTTTGCTGTGCCGCTCGCCCTGCTCGGCACGGTGGCGGCACTCACGGCAGCAGGTGTGGCCAACAATCTCTATACGCAGATCGGCCTCATCCTGCTGATTGCGCTGGCAGCCAAGAACGCTATCCTCATCGTCGAATATGCGAGGGAAAAACGGGCGGAAGGCATGGAAATCCTGGAGGCGGCCGTGGAGGCCGCCCGCCTGCGCTTCCGGCCGATCCTGATGACGTCCTTCGCCTTCATTCTCGGCGTCCTGCCGCTTGTGCTGGCGACGGGCGCCGGCGCATCGGCCCGCAAATCGATCGGCATATCGGTCTTCAGCGGCATGATCGCCTCGACCTGCCTCGCCATCCTCTTCGTTCCCTCCTTCTACGTGCTGCTGCAGCGCCTCGAGGAACACTGGAAGCGGCGCGGCGCGACCGCGAACAAGCCCGCAAGTATGGCGGAGGCCGAGGTATCGAAAGTCGGGTAGGCCGATCGCAGCACTTACTGTACGATCACCTGCACATAGACGTTGCCGCTCTTGGCGTAATAAAGGCCGCCGCACCGATAATAATAGCCGCCATAATAGGGACCGTAGAGACACCCTGACGGGAGCACGGCAATTGTCGTCGCCGTCCGCGTGACGACCCGTCGCGTCGTCCTGCGGGCAACGCCCGCATAAGAAAGCGGCGTCAACGGCCTGCCGATGACGGCGCCCGCCGGCGTGGCAAACCCGATCGACAGCGGCATTGAACCTTGGCCCTCGACGCGAAAGTCGGTGAATGTCAGAACACCGGCCAGGCCGAGAGCGAACAGCAGTTTGTTGGAGGTCATTTTGGTTCTCCCGCATCGGCAGCCGCCGGAAGCTCATCGAGCGATTGCAGCTCGCTGAGATCGACTGTCTTCGCACTGCCAGGAATCTCGATGTTGTAGGAAACGGCCGCGACATCTGCGCCACTCTTGAAATCGCCGATCTCAAGCGTGTATTGCGGCGCCTGGACGACATGTTTGCTGGTGATGACGTATCGGCGCGGTATGGGTTGCGCGCCGGCTTGTATCCAGATCTGCCAGTCGATCTCGGGCGTCCGGAAAGCCAGATAGTCGCATTCGACGCCATCCACGAAAGCACTGGAAATGTGTTTGGCCTCGGTCACATCGGACATCAGCGTGTCATAGACGTTGGAGGACAGCAGATCGGCGCCGGGAGCCTCAACGCCGGCGGTCATCAGCCTGTCGATCAGCTCGTCGAGCGAACCCTTGCCATCGACCTTGGCATAGGCGTCGAGGTTCTTGCCGTGCACCGTCAGCGACGACCCGTCGAAACTCACATCGAGGTCGGCAAAGCCGCCGGTCCTGGTGACGCGCAGCTTGTCCGGCCGCGTCAGGTTGGCCGTCCCCGAGCTGACGAATTGGAGTTTCTCGAAGGCGGGCGTCACCGCTTCGAGCGATGATTGGTAGGTGAAGGATATCGTCTTCTGCGCCGACAGAAAATCGGACATCGTCTTTAGAAGCGCTTTCGCATCATCCGCCCATGCGCTGGTCGGCGGCGCGAGGCTGGCGGCAAGCGAAGCATAGAGGAGGATCCGCTTCAATCGCGGGAAAGAGAAAGTCGATGACATGGCAATGCCTTTCGTTGGTGTCGTCATTGATTTCATCGAATTGCAGATGGCGGCTGCCGGACCCGCCGCAGCCGGACATGAAAATTAAGGGATGCAATGCATGCAGGCGGGCAAACGCCGCTTGCATGCCTTTGAGTGATCGCGGGTACCGAATTCTCGCTGGGGCGCGACGACCTCTTTCTGAGAGAAGTTTCGAACGGGCGCTACAATCCCGAGGTCAGCACCCGATGGCAGGCTGGTGATACGCGCTGCAGATTGTCGCGCAGACAGGCAATGCCCCGGCCTCCCCCTAATGGCACCATCCGGCACAAGGCCCGGAAGTCCGCTCCGCAGGTTTCCCGCAGGATCATCACTTCCTCACGTGGGGAGAAGGCCGGCATCATCGCCTGAGGGGCCGGCGTGATCGCACCGGTGGCCGCCGCACCGCCGGTCGCAGCTCCGCTGGGTGCCCCCAATGCCGCAACGGCTTGCTGACATGGCGCCGAT
This sequence comes from Rhizobium hidalgonense, assembly GCF_002914525.1. GTDB lineage: Bacteria > Pseudomonadota > Alphaproteobacteria > Rhizobiales > Rhizobiaceae > Rhizobium > Rhizobium hidalgonense. The sequence continues at coordinate 30,903 of NZ_LODW01000067.1, forward strand.
AAAGCAGCATTATGCTGTTGCAGACAGCTGAGCGCCGCCGCACCTCCCGGCGAGACACCCGAACATTGCGCCATGAAATCCCGCTGGCAGGCCGATTTGACCGCATTGCGCTGCGCCTGGGTCGGCTGCTGCGCCGGTGTGCCGGTCGCAGGCGCCGGAGTAGAGGCCGCGGTATTTGCAGGTGCAGCCGGCGTTGGCTGCGCGGATGTCGATTTCGGTTTGACGTTCACCGCCGAAACCGCTTTCTGGCAGCCTGCCGAAAGCGTAGCGCTGTGCTGCTGCAGACAGGTGAGCGCCTCGATACCTCCCGGTGTCACCCCGGAGCATTTCGCGATAAAATCGGAGCGGCACTCTGCCCTGATGGCATCGCGCTGCTCTTCGGTCGGCGCTTGCGCAGATGCAACCCCAGCGAAGAAGAGCACCGCACAGAACGCGGGCAAGCCGGAGATTACCAGTAGAAGACGACGCCTCCGATATCGAGACGTCAGTAGAGAAGATTTTCGCATGACTCCCCCCTATAAATCTCTGATCTACTTCATGAAATCGAACTGCCCTCTGAATAAGATAATAGGCGCCGCCGTGTAGACGGACGTTGCTTACCGCTATGGAAATATAAAAAGCACGCTGATCTACGTATATTAGAATATTATCTCTTTAGCAACTATCCAGTCGTCGCTCGCAGATCGGTCGCAACATCGTTCTGTCGCCCAGAAACGCCAAAAGCCCCTTCCGGGGCTTTTTGGGATAGGGAAAGGAATGTTGGTTTCGCGTTCAGGATTTGGGAGTTTTCTGTCCCGCTGGGTCGGCTTTGCCTCCGGTACGGCCCTATCGAAAGCGCGCGCTTTCGCAAGCGACCTTCGCCACATCCGGACCGACCCGAACCTACTCGGTCGATGACAATAATCTTGTGAAAAATCGAATATTAGGGCACAATTTATGAACGCAATGGAAGTTGCGGCGCAGTCTCAAATCCGGCCGTCTCGCGCCGGGCGACAGTTCGCGTCGGAAGGTCGGCGTCGATGGATCAGGGGTTCTTTCTTCTGTTCGCTACGGTATCCGTGATCACGGCCCTGACGGTGGTCCTGGCGCGCAATCCGGTTCACAGCGCATTGGCGCTGATGGCGTGCTTCCTGCAGGTCTCGGCAATCTTCGTCTTGCTCGAGGCACCATTGCTCGCCGTCATTCAGATCTTCGTCTATGTCGGCGCGATCATGGTGCTGTTCCTGTTCGTGATCATGATGATCGATGTGCGCGAAGCGGTGTTGCAGCGGTTCTTGCCGGGCGGCAACCTCCCGGCTCTGGTACTGCTCGTCCTGCTCGGGGTCGAGATGCTCGTGCTGGTGCTCTGGAGCAACCGCTTTTCGCTCATGGAGCCCGTCGCCATGGGCGGCGGCGATAACGTCAGGCAGCTTGGAACAGCCCTTTTCGCCGACTATCTCCTGCCGTTTGAAGCCGCCTCCGTAATCCTGCTGGCCGCCCTGATCGGCGCCATCATGCTGGCGCGGAAGGAGCAGGGATGATGGTTCCGCTCTGGTGGTATATTGTACTCGGCGTGGTCCTGTTCGTGATCGGAGCGGCGGGCGTGCTGCTCAGGCGCAATATTCTCGTTGTACTGATGTCGCTGGAACTGCTGCTCAACTCGGTCAACGTCAATTTCATCGCTTTCGGGCGCTACCACGCCGATTTCCGCGGGCAGATCTTCGCGATCTTCGTCATCGCAATCACCGCGGCGGAGGTTGCCGTCGCCCTCGGTATCCTGGTCGCCCTCGTGAGGAACAAATCCACCCTCAAGGTCGACGACGTGACGGTGATGAAAGGATAGCGGCTTTGGACCCGGTTGTATCGATCCGGCCGTTGCTTGCCATCGCTGTCGCCGGTCTGGCCGCCCTTGCCGTTCTCCTTTTGAATAACCGCGAGAGATTTCGCGATCTGGTCTCACCATTGGCCGCGATCGCCATGTTCGCGATTGTCGTGTCGATGGCGCCCACGGTGCTGGCGGGCGGCACGGTCGAATTGCGCCTGTTCGAGATTCTGCCGGGGATTGACTTTGCTTTCCGGGTCGATGCGCTCGGCATGGTGTTTGCCACCGTCTCGTCGCTGCTGTGGATCGTGGCGGCGATCTATTCCATCGGCTACATGCGGCATTTGAACGAGCATGCGCAGACCCGGTTCTTCGCCTGCTTCGCCAGCAGTATTGCGGCCGCCGCCGGAGGCGCCTTCGCCGCCAATCTGTTTACGCTGGTGATCTTCTACGAAGTGCTCAGCCTCGTTACCTATCCGCTCGTCTACCACCACGAAGACGAGGAGGGATGGAGGGGCAGCCGCAAGTACCTCGTCTATCTGATGGGCGCCTCGAAAAGCGCGTTGCTCGCAGCACTGGCGCTGACCTACGATATTGCGGGATCGCTCGACTTTGTCGCGGGGGGGCTGTTGGCGGGCCGCGATGCCTCGGCGGCGCTGCTGACGGTCGTCTATTTCTGTTATCTTTTCGGCTTCGCCAAGGCCGCTGTGATGCCGATGCACGCCTGGCTGCCCGCCGCGATGGTGGCGCCGACACCGGTCAGCGCGCTTTTGCATGCAGTGGCAGTGGTCAAGATGGGCGTGTTCTGCGTGCTGCGGGTGGTGTTCCATGTCTTCGGCACGGGGCTGGTGGGCGGGCTGGGCCTCGGCATCGCCACGGCCTATCTGGCTTCGTTCACGATCCTGATGGCGTCGGTTTACGCCCTGACGCGGGACGACCTGAAGGCCAGGCTCGCCTATTCGACGGTCAGCCAGCTCTCCTACATCGTGCTGGGCGCGGTTCTGTTATCGCCCGTCGCGATGGTCGGCGGGATCATCCACATCGCGGCACACGCATTCTCCAAGATCACGCTCTTTTTCTGCGCCGGGTCGATCTATTGCGCGTCCGGCAAACGGAACATCAGCGACATGGCCGGTATCGGCCGCAGGCTGCCCTGGACGATGGGGGCATTTTTCGTCGCTTCGCTCAGCATGATTGGCGTGCCGCCAACCGCGGGCTTCGTCAGCAAGTGGTTTCTGGCTAAGGGCGCCGTGGCGGCGGGAGAGACAGCGTTCCTGGTCGTCATCCTGGTGAGCTCGATCCTGAACGCCGCCTATTTCCTGCCGATCAGCTATACCGCCTTCTTCCAGGCTGAGAGGCAGGAGAGCCGGACGACGGTCCGTGAAATTCCGCTGGTGACGATTCCGCTGGTCGCAACGGCAATCCTGTCGGTGCTGATGGGCATTTTCCCGGGCTATTTTCTTACCCTGGCAGACGGAGTGATCCGATGATCAAGCATGTCGTCGACTTCTTTGGTGACGAACAATATGCGAGGCCGCGCCGCCGACTGTTCTACCTCGTGCTCGTCCTGATCGTCGTCGCCGACGTTCTGGTCTTCCGCGAACACGCCGAATATCTGTGGGACAGCCTGCCGGGCTGGTCCGCCGTCTACGGCTTCGTCTCCTGCGTCCTGCTTATCTTCGTTTCCAAGTTTCTCGGCCATCGGGTCGGGCTAATGCGGCGCGAGGACTATTATGACTGACTTCATCCATCCGGCTCTGCTCTTTATTCTTGGCGCCCTGCCGATCCCGTTCCTCAGCGGATCGGTCCGCAAGGCCTATCTGCTTCTGATCCCTGCACTGGCGATCCTTGCCGTGCTTGCGATGGAGCCGGGCAGCTATGGCGAAGCGCGGTTCATCGGGCAGGAGATCCTGATCGCAAAGGTGGACAAGCTCAGCATCGTCTTCGCCACCGTTTTCACCATCATGGCGCTGATCGGCATGGTCTACGCGCTGCACCTGACGGATGCCGGCCAGCATGTGGCGGCATTCGTCTATGTCGGCAGCGCGCTTGGCGTCGTATTTGCCGGTGACTACCTGACCCTCTACCTGTTCTGGGAGGGCATGGCATTTGCTTCCGCCTATCTGGTCTTCGCGCAGCGTGATGGGCCGGCGATCCGGGCCGGGTTCCGCTATCTCATGGTCCATATCACCGGCGGCGTCGTCCTGCTCGGCGGCATCATTTCCCACGGGCTTGCCACCGGTTCACTGCTTTTCGGCCCGATCGCGGGGGCCATCACCAATGGGGGACTGGGGGTCGGCGACTACCTGATCCTCGCCGGCTTCATCCTCAACGCGGCCGTGCCGCCGCTCAATGCCTGGCTGACCGATGCCTATCCGGAGGCGACCGTCACAGGGGCGGTGTTCATGAGCGCGTTTACCACCAAGACCGCCGTCTATGTGCTGGCGCGGGCGTTTCCGGGGGCCGAGCTCCTGGTCTGGCTCGGCACTATCATGGCGCTCTACGGCGTCATCTACGCGGTGCTGGAGAACGATTGCCGACGGCTTCTCGCCTATCACATCGTCAGCCAGGTGGGCTATATGATCGCCGGCATCGGCATCGGGACCGAGATGGCGGTGAACGGCGCCGCCAGCCACGCCTTCGCGCATATCCTCTACAAGGCGCTGCTGTTCATGGGTGCCGGGGCCGTCATCTACGTCACCGGCCGACGCAAGCTCACCGAGCTCGGCGGCCTTTACAAGACCATGCCGCTGACCGTGGCGCTTTACATGGTCGGTGCCTTGGCGATCTCGGCCTTCCCGTTCTTTTCGGGTTTCGTCACCAAATCGATGGTGATAGCGGCCGCAGGAGCGGATCACCGCGCGCTGGTGGTGCTGGCGCTGACGATGGCATCGTCCGGGACGTTCCTGCACACTGGCCTCAAGCTTCCCTATTACATGTTCTTCGGGACAGACCGGAAACTGGAGGCACGGGAGCCGCCGCGCAACATGCTGATTGCCATGGGCATGGCGGCGGTGCTCTGCATTGCGATCGGGGTGTTCCCTCAGCCGCTTTATGCGCTTCTGCCCTATCCGGTGGATTTCGAACCCTATACGGGCCTGCATGTCACGGAGAGCCTCGGGCTGCTGATGTTCACTGCCCTGGGATTCGTGCTGTTCCTCTGGGCGCTCGATCCCGAGAACACGATCAGCCTCGACACCGACTGGTTTTATCGCAAGGGCGCGCGGGCCTTCATGTGGCTCGCCGAAAGGCCGCTGGCGCGCTATGAGCAGGCGGTGAGCAATGTCTCCGAGACCGCAGCGCTGCCCTTGCTGCACGGCGCGGCGCGGGCAGGACTCCGGCTCGATCTTGCCGGCGTCGATGCCGTTGTGAACGGCATTGCCCACGCGATCCTGCACAGCGGCGGGCGACTCAGGCGGCTCCAGACGGGTGTCGTGACCCATTACGTGCTGGCGATGGTCGGCGGTCTGATCGCAGCCGTCGCCGTCTTCGTCGTGGCGTGGCGGTAGGGGGTGCCATGGGCTTCCCGCTCCTCAGCTTCATCATATTCACCCCCGTCGCCGGGGCCGCGGTTCTGATGTTCCTGCGCGGTGACGATGCGGCGCGGTGGACTGCGCTCTCTTTCACCGTCCTCGACCTGGCTCTCTGCATCGCCATGCTGGTCGGCTTCGACACCACGACCCATGCCATGCAGTTGACCGAGATGCGCCCGTGGGTGCCCGCGCTCGGGATCAATTATGCGCTCGGCATCGACGGAATCAGCGCGCTCTTCGTGTTCCTGACCGCACTGTTGGGGTCGATCTGCGTGCTCGCCTCCTGGGTCGCGATCGACCGCAAGGTGAAGGAATTCATGATCTGCCTGCTCTCCATGCAGGCGCTGATGCTCGGGGTCTTCTGCGCGCTGGATCTGTTCCTCTTCTACGTCTTTTGGGAGGCGATGCTGATCCCGATGTACCTCATCATCGGCGTCTGGGGCGGCGAGGGTCGGGTCTATGCGGCGATCAAGTTTTTCCTCTACACGCTGGCGGGCAGCCTCCTGTTCCTGATCGGTGTCATCGTGCTCTATTTCTACGGTGGCAGGACCTTCGATATCCTCGCTTTGACAGAGCAGGACTTGCCGTTCCGGATCCAGTCCTGGCTGTTCTTTGCCTTCCTGATCGCTTTTGCGGTCAAGGTGCCGATGGTGCCGGTCCATACCTGGCTGCCGGACGCCCATGTGCAGGCGCCGACGGCGGGCAGCATTGTCCTCGCCGGCGTGCTCCTGAAGATGGGCGCCTACGGATTCCTGCGGTTCTCGCTGCCGATGCTGCCGGGGGCATCGATGTATTTTTCGACGCTGATGCTGGCGCTTTCGGTGCTTGCGATCGTCTATGGCGGGTTGCTCGCGCTGGCGCAGGACGATCTGAAGAAACTGGTGGCCTATTCCAGCATCAGCCACATGGGCTTCGTGACACTGGGGATTTTTGCGCTGAACCTCCGCGGGCTCGAGGGCGGTATCCTGCAGATGTTCAATCACGGCGTGACCACAGGCGCCCTATTCCTGTTCGTCGGGCTGATTTACGAGCGGACCCATACCCGCAGCATCGCCGACTATGGAGGTTTGATGAAGGTGGCGCCGGTCTACACCACGTTTCTGGCACTGTTTACCCTGTCGTCGATGGCGCTGCCGGGAACGAATTCGTTCGTCGGCGAGTTGCTGGTGCTGTCAGGCGGGTTTGCGGCCAACCTGGTCGCCGGCTCGGCCGCCGTTTTGGGCGCATTGCTGGGGGCTGCCTATCTGCTTGGCATGTATGGGAAAGTCGCGCTCGGCCCAGCCAGCGTCGGCGCCCGGTTGAAGATTCGCGACGTGAACACCCGTGAGATGGCTGCTATCCTGCCGCTGGCCGTCTTCGTGTTCTGGGTTGGGCTCTATCCAAAACCCTTTCTCAACATCATCGATGCCTCGGTGAAGCATCTGCTGACGCACGTGCAAAGTAGGGGGAGCGGCCCATGACCGCCGCCACGCTTTTCCAGTCGGCCCTGGCGAGCCTGCCCGAGATCGTGGTGATCACCGGCGCCTGCATACTGCTGATCCTGGGACAGTTTGTGCGAAAGCGACAGGAGCATGTCCTTGTCTGGGCGTCGGTCGCGGTCGTGTTGATTGCCGCCTTGGCGACACTCATGCTGGCGAGCGAAGTGCGGCCGGCCTACACGGGCATGTTCATCGCCGATCGCTTCGCGGTCTTCTTCAAGGTCGTTTTCTACTTAGCCACCGTTCTGACATTCCTCCTTTCGCGAAAATATGCCGATATCGAAGGGATCGGGAGCAGCGAATACTATGTCCTGCTGCTCTTCGCGCTTTCGGGCATGATGATCATGGCCTCGGCGACCGATCTCCTGTCGATCTATGTGGGCATCGAGCTGATGGTGATTTGCACCTATGTGTTGACCGGCTTCCTGACGCGTGAGCAGCGGTCGAACGAAGCAGCACTGAAATACGTAATCCTTGGCGCGGTCTCGACCGGGATTTTCCTTTACGGCGTATCGCTGGTCTACGGGCTCACCGGCACAACGCAAATGGACGGGATGGCTGCGGCCGTGACCGGCGATCCGCTCGATCCCGGATTGCTGCTTGCGGTGGTCTTCATCGTCGCGGGGTTGGTCTTCAAGGTCGGCGCGGTTCCCTTCCATATGTGGCTGCCAGACGTCTATGAAGGCGCGCCGACGACGATCACCGCCTTCATGTCGATAGGCCCCAAGGCGGCGGGGTTCGCGGTGATCCTGCGGGTGTTCCTCAACCCTCTGGTCGCAGCCTCGGACGTCTGGATCATCCTCGCCGTCATTGCGGTGGTGACGATGGCGCTCGGCAGCTTCGTGGCGCTGGTCCAGGATAATTTCAAGCGCCTCCTGGCCTATTCCAGCATCGCCCACGCTGGCTTCGCCATTTTCGGCGTGGTCGCTGGCGGTGCCGATGGGATCGCCAGCGTGATGCTCTATCTGCTGATCTACGCTTTCATGAATCTCGGCATTTTCGGCACCGTCATCATGATGCGGAACGGCGATTTCTCGGGCGAGGTCATCGAAGACTATGCGGGTTTCGCCAAATCACATCCGGGGCTGGCGCTTCTGATGCTACTCTATCTCTTCTCGCTGGCCGGTATTCCGCCGACGGCCGGGTTCTTCGCCAAGTTTTACGTGCTAGTTGCCCTCGTCGAGCGTGGTTTCGTCATGCTGGCGGTCATCGCAGTGCTGCTTAGCGCAGTCGCCGCCTATTTCTACATTCGCATCGTCATGGTGATATACATGCGCGAGCCGAAGAGGGCGTTCGCCCCGGCGCTGACGCCCTTAGTGCGCGCCACGCTGGCCGTCACCGCCGCCGGCACCATCGGGATCGGCCTATTTCCGTCGTGGTTTCTGAAGCTTGCCCAAGATTCGGTCTTTGGCGGGTGAGCGATTGGATTTGCAATGATCACACCGACGGAATAGACTTGAAGACGGAGGAAGGATTGCCCAAGTCGCCCCGTGGCGTGACCGATTCACCGGTTCGCGATGAGGTCAGTGGGCAACCGGTGCAGTGATATGACTGCAATGGAATTCTTGCCCGTTCTTTTCATGGTCGCCGGAGTCGTTCTGGTGGTGGGGGTGACGTTGTTCGTTTCCTCGCTGCTGCGCCCATCCAATCCCTATCCCGCCAAGAACATGCCCTATGAATGCGGCATGGATGCAGCGGGCGAGGCGGCGGCAGGCCGCTTCAGGGTGCCGTTCTTTATCCTCGCGATCCTGCTGGTCGTTTTCGATGTCGAAGCGATGTTCCTCTTTCCCTGGGCCGTCGTCCTGAAAGAGATCGGGCTGGTCGGCTACATCGAGATGTTCATATTCATATTGCTGCTTCTCGTGGGCTTCGCCTACGCCTGGTTGAAAGGAGCGCTGGAATGGGAGGCGTAAACAACGCGATCCGTGACAGCGTGCTGTTCACTACGGCCGACAGCATCATCAGTTGGAGCCGGAGATCGGCGCTGTGGCCGGAGACTTTTGGCATTGCCTGCTGCGCCATCGAGATGATCTCGGCCGGTTGCGCCCGCTATGATCTCGACCGGTTCGGCGTGGTCTTCCGCCCTTCGCCGAGACAATCCGACGTCATGATCATCGCCGGCACCGTGACCCGGAAATTCGCGCCCGTCGTGCGGCGGCTCTATGACCAGATGCCGGAGCCGCGCTGGGTGATCGCCATGGGCACCTGCGCTATTTCGGGCGGGGTTTACAACACCTATGCCGTAGTGCAGGGATCGGAAACTTTCGTGCCCGTCGATGTACATGTGCCTGGCTGTCCGCCCCGACCCGAGGCACTGATGCACGGCTTCCTTCTGCTTCAAGAAAAGATTAAGAGGTCCCGGGCGCTGGCCGGCACACCTCTGGATCGGGTTATAGCGTCATGAGTGCGGAACCGTCCCTCAATCGCGCTCCGATCATGGAGCGCTTCGCAGAAACAATCGAGGACCTCGGCACTGCGCACGGTATCGACGCCTTTGCCGTCCCGCCCGAGAGGATCGTCGAATTCTGCCGGTTCCTGAAAGAGCATCCGGCGCTGCAGTTCAATTTCCTCTCAGACATTTGCGGGGTCGATCATTATCCCGAAACGCCGCGGTTCGAGGCGGTCTACCATCTCTATTCGCTGCCCAACAGGTGGCGGGTCCGCATCAAGTGCCGGCTTGGCGATCCTCCCGAAGTGCCTTCGGTCACGCGAGTCTGGCGCACCGCCAACTGGCATGAGCGTGAGGCCTGGGACATGTACGGCATCCGGTTCGAGGGACATCCCGATCTGCGCCGGATCTACATGTGGGAAGGCTTCGAGGGCTTCCCACAGCGCAAGGATTTCCCGCTCAGGGGCTATAAGGACAAGTTGAACCCTTTCGGTGCCGAAGGTCCGCCGCCAACGCAGCCCGACCTTGCCACCAGGGACATTCCGTAAGGGAGGCCGACCACGCCGGACCGTTGAGATGACCGAAGTCACCGAGCTCAGCAGGCCTGAGGGTGAAGCGCTCAATACCAGGGAAGTGCTTCTTAACCTCGGTCCGCAGCACCCCAGCACACATGGGGTTCTTCGGCTCGTCCTCGAACTGGACGGCGAGTTCGTCGAGCGCGTCGATCCGCATATCGGCTACCTCCATCGCGGCACCGAAAAACTGGCGGAGAGCTTCACCTACACCCAGATTTTTCCGCTCACCGACCGGCTCGACTATCTCTGTCCGCCCTCGAACAACCTCGCCTTCGCGCTGGCGGTGGAGAAACTCCTCGGCATAGAAGCACCGATCCGGGCGCAATATATCCGCGTGATGATGGCCGAGCTGGCACGGATCTCCGGTCACCTCCTGATCACGGGCGCGCTCCCGATGGATCTCGGCGCCATGACCGCGCTGCTTTACGTCATGCGCGAGCGCGAAATGATCATGGACCTTCTGGAAATGATCACCGGGGCGCGTATGCACACGTCCTTCTGTCGGGTCGGCGGGGTGCGCGAGGACCTGCCTGACGGGTTCTTCCCCAAGATCCGGGAGTTTTGCGACATCTTTCCGAACCGGATCCGCGACTATGAGCGACTGCTCGAAGATAACCGGGTGTTTCTCAATCGCACGAAGGGGATCGGCGTGATCTCCGCCGAGGATGCTGTTGATCTCGGCCTGAGCGGCCCGAACCTGCGTGCTTCCGGTGTCGACTGGGACATTCGGCGCGATGAGCCCTACGAGATCTACGACCGGCTCGCGTTCAAGGTCATCACCCGCAACGAGGGCGATTGCTATGCACGCTGGCGATGCCGCGTCGACGAGATGCGCGAAAGCATAGGGATCATCGAACAATGCATCGACCAGATGCCCGAGGGGCCGTTCCAGATCGACAATCCGACAATCGCCTTCCCGCTCAACAAGGATCGGGTGCACTGCTCGATGGAGACGCTGATCCAGCATTTCGACCTGTCGGCCTACGGCTTCAAGGTGCCGAAGGGCGAGGTCTATTCGGCGATCGAGGCGCCAAAGGGCGAGCTTGGCTTCTACATCATCAGCGACGGGTCGCCAAAACCGTTCCGCATGAAGGTGCGGGCACCCTCGTTCGTCAATCTTCAGGCCCTCTTCGGGGTCACCAACGCCCGCTATCTGGCGGACATGATCGCCGTGCTCGGCAGCCTCGACCCTGTGATGGCGGAGGTGGACAAGTAGCAAGGATTTGAATGCGATGACCATGCGCGAAAAGATCGAAGAGGCGGCGGCGCGGTATCCCGACCAGCGCTCTGCGATCATGCCCGCGCTCCTGATCGCGCAGAGGGAGCATGGCCATCTGCCTGGTCAGGTGCTGCAAGAAGTCGCCGACATTCTCGGAGTCGAACGGATCTGGGTCTACGAGCTGGCGACCTTTTATACGCTCTACCATACCGAGCCGGTGGGCATGTTCCACCTGCAACTCTGTGACAATGTTTCCTGCATGCTGTGCGGAGCCGAGGACCTGCTGAAGCATCTGGAAACGGCGCTGGCGATCAGGAGGGGCGACACCACGCCGGACGGGCTGTTCACGCTTTCCTCCGTCGAGTGCCTCGGTGCCTGCGAGATGGCGCCGGTGATGCAGGTCGGCGACGATTACCATGGCGCCCTTGATGTCGCGCGGATAGATGCACTTTTGGACAACCTACGGGCTATGACGGAACGGGGCGCGAGCATCGAGCCCTCTGCGCGACCACGGGGAGAGTAGCGATGTTCGAGCCGGTTCTCCTCAAGAATCTCGCCGTGCCGGACAGTTACCTGCTCTCGACCTACGAGGCTGGCGGCGGCTACCAGGCACTGGCGAAGGCGCTGCGCGAATACACGCCTGACGAGGTTATCGACCTCGTCAAACAGTCTAACCTGCGCGGTCGCGGCGGTGCCGGATTCCCGACGGGCATGAAATGGAGTTTCGTGCCGAAGCAGGTCGACAAGCCGAAATATCTTTGCTGCAACGCCGATGAGGGCGAGCCAGGCACCTTCAAGGACCGGATCATCATGGAGCGCGATCCGCATCAACTGATCGAGGGGCTGGCGGTAAGCGCCTATGCGATTGGGGCCAAAACCGCCTATGTCTACATCCGCGGAGAATATGTGACGGCGATCCGTCGCCTGGAGCAGGCGATCGCCGAGGCACACGAAAAGGGTTATCTGGGAACGGGCATTCTGGGCTCGAATTTCGATTTCGCCATCCACATCCACTGCGGCGCCGGCGCCTATATCTGCGGCGAGGAGACTGCGATGCTCGAGTCGCTCGAGGGCAAGCGGGCGCAGCCGCGATTGAAGCCGCCGTTTCCGGCCGTGGCCGGGCTCTACGCCAGCCCGACTGTGATCAACAATGTCGAGACGCTGGCCTGTGTGCCGCATATCGTGGCGCGGGGCGCGGACTGGTTCCGGGGCATCGGCCCGGACAAGAGCCCCGGCCCGAAGCTTTACTGCCTCAGCGGGCAGGTGCGCAAACCCGGCCTCTACGAGTTGCCGATGGGCATACCACTGCGCGAGCTGGTCGAGGGACATGCCGGCGGGGCCTTGCCGGGACATAAGATCAAGGCGGTGATCCCGGGCGGCGTCTCGGCGCCGGTCATCCCTGAGCACGGGCTGGAGGTGAGGATGGATTTTGACTCGCTGGCTGCCGCCGGCTCGATGCTCGGTTCGGCTGGCGTTATCGTAATCGACGATAGCACCTGCATGGTCAAGGTCGCCACCAGGATCATCGAGTTCTTCCACCATGAGTCCTGCGGCAAGTGCACGCCCTGTCGGGAAGGATTGAACTGGGTCGTGAAGGTCCTGCGCCGGGTTGAAGGCGGGGATGGCGCACCCGGCGATCTGGAGCAGCTGGATATGCTCTGCAAGGGCATTTTCGGCAATACGTTTTGTGCCTTGGGTGACGGGGCAGCGATGGGACTGCGGGCAGCACTCGCGCATTTCCGAGATGAATTCGTCGCGCATATCGAGGAGCGGAGGTGCCCGTTTCACTGAAGCGACGTGCTGGATCCGGGTTGTGAGGAGACCATGCTTAAAGTCACGATCGATGGACAAACGCTGGAAGTTGAGGCTGGCTCGACGGTGTTGCAGTCCGCCCTGCGTTTGGGCATCGACATCCCGACCTTCTGCTATATGAAGCGCCTGCCGGCGCTGGCCTCCTGCCGCATGTGTCTGGTGGAGATCGAGGGCCTGCGCCGGCTGCAGCCGTCCTGCGCTACTGCGGTCACCGATGGCATGGTCGTGCGGACGAATACGCCTCTGATCGAGGAAACGCGCTCTTCCATGCTCGACATGCTGCTCGCCAACCACCCCCTCGACTGCCCGATCTGCGACAAGGGCGGCGAATGCGAGCTTCAGGACATGGTAATGGCCTACGGGCCCCGCGAAAGCCAATTCCGCGATGACAAACGTGTGTTCCACTCCGAGGACATTCGTCTGAGCCCGGTCATCATCATGAACGTCAACCGCTGCATCCAGTGCCAGCGCTGCGTCCGGATGTGTGAGGAGGTCGTCGGCGCGGTGGCGCTGGGCACCGTCGAAAAAGGCATGGATACTGCCGTCACCGGCTTCGAGGGCAGTCTGGCGAGTTGCGACCAGTGCGGCAATTGCGTCGAGGTCTGCCCGGTCGGCGCGCTGATGAGCTTCCCCTATCGCTACAAGGCGCGGCCCTGGGATCTCACCGAGACCGACACGGTCTGCCCGCATTGTGGCACCGGTTGCCAGCTGACGGTGGGCACGCGCAAGGGCGAGTTCATGCGGGTGCGCTCGACGTGGGACGAGGGGGTCAATCACGAAACGCTCTGCGTTCGGGGACGCTTCGGCCTCGATTTCGTCGCCAGCCGGGATCGGATCAAGCGACCGATGATCCGTCGTGATGGCGCCCTGGTTCCGGTTTCCTGGGATGAGGCTGGGGACTATCTGCGCCAGCGGCTATCGGCCGTCGAGGGCAAGGCTGCCGGCGGGCTGGCCTCGCCTCGCCTCCCCAACGAGGTGCTCTATCAGTTCCAGAAGCTGATGCGGACGGCATTCCGCACCAACAACATTGATTGCTCGTCACGCTGGTCCACGCCCTTCGATGCGCTCGGCCCGCTATTGGGAACTTTCTACAGCCGCACACCGCTGGACGAAGTGATCGGCAACAACTGCGTGCTCGTCGTCGGCGGCAACGTCACCGAGGAGAACCCGGTCACCGAATACCTGCTGCGAGACGCCGCGCGGCGGCGGCAGACCGGATTGCTCATACTCTCGGCGCGGCCATCCCGTTTGGATGCTGATGCCAGGGTGGTAGTTCGCGCGCTGCCAGGCGGAGAAGCGGCGAGCCTTGCGGCGGTGGTGGCCAGTCTCGTAGCGGCAGTCGGTCAGGTCTTGCCGAGCGATGTTCTTGCGGGCATCGATGCGACAATCGGCAAGCCGGCAGCGGAAACCGGCAGCGAGGGACCGGATCGTCTGGCCGCGGCACTCAAGGAAGGCCGCAGCATCACCGTGCTTGTCAGCGTCGATCTCCTGAGATCACCCGAGGCGCGCGCGACGCTGCAGCAGATCAATAACCTGCTGCAGGTTGTGCGCCTGCTCGGCAAGGGTCTGGCGATGCAGTTCCTCTTCGACCGCGCCAACCAGATGGGCGCCTGGGACATGGGAGTTCTGCCTGCAGTTCTGCCGGGGTTGCGGGCGGTCGCCGACGATGTGGCGCGCACAACTCTTGCGGGGAACTGGGGCGCCGAAATCCCGTCTGAACCCGGCGCGGATCTCGACGCCATTCTGGAGCTCTGTGTCGGCGGCCGGATGGGTGCTCTCTACATCGTCGGAACCGACCCCCTGATCGCCTATCCCGACAGAGGTTTCGTGACGCGGGCGCTTGGCGCCGCCGATCTCCTCATCGTGCAGGACGCCTTCCTCACGGATACGGCCGGCCTTGCCGAGGTCGTCCTGCCCGCGGCAGGTTACGGCGAGGAAACTGGCACGTTCACCAACAACGAGGGTCGGACCCAGACGGTCCGCAAATTCCGCGAACCCGCCTTCGAGGCACGGAGCAATCTGGCGATCTTCGACTTCGTCGCGGCGCTTCGCACCCAGGTGCTGCGGCCTTCGACGCCAGGCGAAATTTTCGACGAGATTGCCCGGCTGATTCCGGCCTATCAGGGATTGACTCTTGACGCGCTTGGCGCCGACGGCGCGTTCACCAAGGCGGCGCCGACGCCACCGGGGGCTAAGTTCTTTGCGCCGCCGCCGGTTCGGACAGCAGGAGACCGGCTCATGCTGATCACCGGCGACTGCCTGTTCCACAACGGATATCTTTCCGAACGGTCGGACATCCTGAACACGGTCGCCAATGATCCCTATGTCGCGATGAGCGCGCAGGATACCGCACAGCTTGGCCTTTCGGATGGCGATCTGGTCATTGTGCGTTCCGCCCAGGGAGACCTGACGACGCAGCTCAAGGTCGACAGGCGGTTTCCCCAAGGCCTCGTCTTCGTTCCGGAAAACTACAGAGCCTTGCGTCTCAACGGCCTGATGCGGCGGGGCGAATACCCATGCCCGGTGGAGGTCCAGAAGGTGCATGCCGCTCTGGAGGTCGACCGCACGAGCCGGATCTGGCGTGGGGCCTGAAGCTTTGGGGTCGGGCGGCGCCCCCCGGTAAGCTGCCCTGCCCCAGCGTCTTCACGTCGAGTTGGCGACGTCAATGATACCTGTTCCCGCAGATATAATCCTGCAGATCCTGCTCCGTGCGCTGCGCTTCGTCGAGCCTGTGTTTAACCACGTCGCCGATACTGACCACGCCGACAACGTCGCCTCCATCCATGACCAGCACATGACGGGTCCGCCGCTGGGTCATGATCCCCATCGCGACGGGGAGCAAATCCCGTGTCGAACAGGTCGCCACATTGCGGTTCATGACATCCGCGACCCGCATCATCGCCGCCTCGGCCCCGTATTCCGCCACCGCGTTGCAGCAATCCCGCTCCGATAGCGAACCCAGGAATTCGTCGTTCGATTGGCTGACGACAACGAAGCCGATATTGTTGTCGCGAAACAGCCTCAAGACTTCCACCATCGTCTGATCGGGAGCGACCGCTATGACACCGACACCCTTGTTCTTCATGATTTCGCCGACAAGCATCTGAGCCTCCTGTCTGCGCGCTCCGGTTTGACGGATGGCGCGCGTTCACGTTCGCCGGATATTCCGCCACCAGTTGTAGCCCTTCGTGTCTTTCGTCTCGACGAGCACGTCCTTCGTTGTATTCAGGCGCGCGGCAACCACGCCGCCGCCGGTTGCCGCCTTGCCCGGCTTGGCGAGCAGGTCGTCGCGCCCGATCACCAGGTCACGCGAGGAAAAACTCGAAAATTCGTACTGCTGGCCAAGCGCGATTGCATCCGCTGGGCAGGCGTCCTCGCACAGCCCGCAGAAAAGGCAGCGAGCCGTGTCGATCTCGAATTTCGCCGGGTGCCGGTTGCCCTTCTCGTCCTCATAGGGGACGACTTCGATGCAGTCGCAGGGACAGATCCGCGCGCAGAGTTCGCAGGCCACGCACTTAATCTCGCCCTCTTCATCACGCGTCAGGAAGTGATGCCCGCGATAGCGTGAGTAGGGTAGCCATTTTTCCTTGTCCGGATACTGCATGGTTACGGTTCTGGAGAACAGGTAGCCGAAGGTCAGAGCCAACGCACTCGCCAGATCGGCGAAGAATGCCCAGCCAATCCATGTTCCGACTCTGTCCTGCGCGCGCGACATCGCCGCCTCGCTACGGAGCCGCTACGGCTCCTAAAAGTACACCGGTGATCATTATGTTCGCCATCGACAGAGGAAGCAAGACTTTCCATCCGATCGCCATCAGTTGGTCGTAGCGGTAGCGGGGGAAAGTAAAGCGGAACCAGATAAACATATAGACGAAGAATGCGACCTTCAGCACAAACCAGAGGAGCGGTGGCAAGGGGATTAGGACACCGTTCCAGCCGCCGAAAAACAGGATCACTACCAGGACCGACACCAGCAACACGATGGCATATTCGCTGACCATGAAAAACGCAAAGCGGATACCGCTGTATTCGGTATGGAACCCGGCCCCCAGATCACCCTCCGCCTCCGCCAGGTCGAAGGGAATGCGCTGCGCTTCGGCGAGCCCGGCGACGAAGAACACGAAGAATCCGACCGGTTGGTAGACGATGTTCCAGACATCGGCCTGCGCGCGCACGATCTCGAGAAGGCTCATGGATTGCGCCAGCATGACCACGCCGATGACCGCGAACCCCATCGGGATTTCGTAGCTGATCATCTGCGCGCAGGTTCTGAGGCTGCCCAGGACAGCGTATTTGCTGTTGGAGGCCCAGCCACCGAAGATGACGCCATAAACCTCGATCCCGATCACCGAGAAAACGAAAAGGAGCGCCACATTCATGTTGGAGAGGTAGAGCGTAACCTCGTGGCCGATGACCGACACAGTTTCGCCAAAGGGAATCGCGACGAACACCACAAAGGGCGGGGCGAGCGCCAGGATTGGCGCCAGTTTGAACAGGAACCGGTCGGCCTCGGCTGGGATGTGATCCTCTTTGGTCAGGAGCTTAATTCCGTCCGCCACCGGCTGCAACAGCCCGTGCCATCCCACGCGCATCGGCCCCATCCGTTGCTGCATATGCCCGGCGATCTTACGTTCCAGCCAGGTTAGCGGCAACGGTAGCAACAGCAGGATCGCAATCAGGAACGCGACCTTCAAAACGATCAGGCCAAGGGCGACGATAAGTTCCATGATCCCGGCTACTTATTCATCGGTTGAAGCGCGCGACCGGACTTTGGCTCCGGCTATACAATGAGCACTGCGCACACTTGTCAGACCACATGGTACAACGGCGACGCACTTCATACAATGCCGTCGCAGCTATGTCGTCGCTGGTTATCGCCGCGATAATGGGTCTTGCTGATCATTGGTGAGGGAAAGTTGGCTTCTGGTTCGTGATTTGGAGTTTTCTGTCCCGCATCGTCGGCTTTGCCGCCTTGCGGGCCCCTGATGAGGCGTTAACTCCTCGACCCGTTACCAAACAAAAAGCCCGCACGAGGCGGGCTATTTGTTTGGTTGCGGGGGCAGGATTTGAACCTGCGGCCTTCAGGTTATGGTGAGCTTTAGCGAACGACGAGCTAC
>NZ_LODW01000068.1 GCF_002914525.1 Rhizobium hidalgonense
ACACAATCCTCTTTCGCAAGACCGAATGGACGCCACAATACAGCAAAAATTAAACATGGTTGCTCCCCGCAGGCGGGGAGAAGGGGATATGCCGCAACCTTTCCGTTCCTCGCTGGCCTTTCGCAGGGCACGTCCCCTCTCCCCGTTTTACGGGGAGAGGGTTAGGGTGAGGGGCCGCCATCGGCGCCAACCGGAAGCCGTGGCTTGCAGAACCATCCAGGCACACACTGCCGTGTATGGCGGAAACGGCGGCAGATTTCTCGAATATCCCAGAGCGACGTTCAACTCGCCCTATTCGCCCATTGCCCGTGCACTCTGACGCGGCCGGCTTGACGTCCCAGCAGATTTCGGCGTTTCACTCCCTGACAACGCCTGCAGATCCTGCCGCAGCCGCGCCGCACCGCCATCCGGTAGCCCGTCGTCGAGGGCCGCGTGTGTCTCTATCCAGATCGGCAGCGCCCGCGCCAGCACAGCCTTGCCTTCGGCGGTAAGGCTGAGCAGCCGGCCGCGCCTGTCCCTCGGGTTCTCCATCACCATCACCCAGCCCTTGCGCTGCAGCGGCTTCAGCGCCGCCGTCAGCGTCGTCTGGTCCATGGCGAGCAGGGCGGCAACCGGTCCCATCGGTGGCGGCTCCGGCCGGTTCAGCGACATCATCAGCGAAAACTGCCCGTTGGTCAGCCCGGCCGGCCGCAGCGCATCGTCGAACAGCCGGGCCAGCGCCCGCGCCGCGCGCTGCACATGCAGGCACAGGCAGGTGTCGCGCACCAGCAGCGTCGTGGAAAAGGGAATCTCGATCGAATTTGACATGCTCTATTTCTATTGATATCAATCTATTTAGTCAAGGAGAAGGAGATGAGCCGGCTTCACCGGCAGGCGCCGGAGGAGGGCGCATCCATGCAGAATGAAGTTGTTTCCCGTGAGCAATGGCTGGAAGCCCGCCGTGCCCTGCTGCTGAAGGAAAAAGAGGCAACGCGGCTGCGCGACATTGTCAATGCCCAGCGCCTGGCGTTGCCCTGGGTCAAGGTCGACAAGGATTATGGTTTCGAAACGCCCGCGGGCAGCAAATCGCTTGCCGATCTCTTCGACGGCCGCAGCCAGCTGCTGATCTATCATTTCATGCTCGGCCCGGATTGGGATGCCGGCTGCCCCGGCTGCTCCTTCCTGTGTGATCACGTCGATGGCGCCCTGACGCATCTGAACCATCACGACGTCACCTGGGTCGCCGTCTCGCGCGCGCCGCTCGACAAGATCGCCGCCTACAAAAGCCGTATGGGCTGGCAATTTCCCTGGGTCTCTTCCTTCGGCAGCGATTTCAATTTCGATTATCACGTCTCTTTCAGCCCCGAGGATCTTGCCAAAGACAAGGTCTTTTACAATTTCACTCCCATGCCGCCTGATGACGCCAATGACGAGCTACCGGGCATCAGCGCTTTCTACCGCAACGACAAGGGCGAGGTCTTCCATACCTATTCGAGTTATGCCCGCGGCCCGGAGGAGCTGATCGGCACCCTGATGATCCTCGATCGCGCGCCGAAAGGCCGCAACGAGGACGGCACGATGAATTTCGTGCGCCGCCATGACGAATATGAGGAGGCTCCGAAGGCGCCATCCTGCTGTCATTGACATAGGCCACCGTCACTCACGGGAGAAGAGGATGATGAAGACTGCAGAAGTGCTGAAGGAGCATTCCTTCCTGGAAAGACTGGTCGGCGACTTGACCGTCACCGCACCCGAGATGTCCGGCGAGCCCTGGACGGAGACCGTCCGCTCGCTGCACGGCATCTGGTTCGTCGCCGAAGGCACCGGCCGCATGCCGGATGGCAAGCAGGCTACCAGCATCCTGACGCTCGGCTACAACGCCGCAAAGGCCAAGTACGTCGGCAGCTGGATCGGCAGCATGATGGACTTTATGTGGGTCTACGAGGGTGAGCTCCACGCTTCGGGCAATGTGCTGGACCTCTATACGACAGGGCCCGACTTCAACGGCGAAGGTCTTGCCGATTACCGCGAGCAGATCGCCTTTTCCGACGCCGATCACCGCACCTTCATCTCCAGCGCCAGGCAGCCGGATGGCACCTGGAAGCAATTCATGGAAGCGCACTACACCCGCAGGACCTGACAATCACGGCCCCGACCTGGAAAAAGGGCGCCGATAAGGGAGAGTACGATGTCTGAGACGCATGGAAAGTTCATCTGGTGCGAGTTGATGACCCCCGACACGTCGGCTGCCGCGAAATTCTACAGCTCGGTTGTCGGCTGGACCACCTCTGAGATGAAAGTGGAGGGCATGCCGACCTATACGATCTTCGAGGCGAACGGCATCGGCGTCGGCGGCCTGATGGAATTTCCGGCCGAACTCGAGGGAACCGGCATTCCGCCGAACTGGACGGCTTATGTCTGTGTCGACGACGTCGACCAGTCGGCGAGGGACTACGTCGCCAATGGCGGTTCGGTCCGCCGCCCGCCGGAAGACATCCCGACCATCGGCCGGTTCGCCGTCGTCGCCGATCCGCAGGGTGCCGTGCTCTGCATCATGACGCCGGCGCCGATGGACAAAACCTGGCCGGAACTGGCCCCCGATGCCCCCGGCAATATCGGCTGGCACGAACTCTATGCCGGCAACGGCAAAGACGCCGTCTCCTTCTATTCCAAGCTGTTCGGCTGGACGAAGGACAGCGAAATGGACATGGGTCCGATGGGCGTCTACTACCTCTTCGCCCATAATGGCAAGCAGATCGGCGGCATGATGACCAAGCCGGAAAATATGCCGATGCCGTTCTGGTGCTATTATTTCATCGTGCCGACCCTCGATGCCGCGATCGAACGCGTCACCTCAGGCGGCGGCAAGGTCGTCAACGGCCCGATGGAAGTCCCCGGCGGCAGCTGGATCATCCAGGCCACGGACCCCCAGGGCGCCTTCTTCTGTCTTGTGGCGCCGAAGCGGTAGGTTTTATCGCGTCGAGTGGGCCAGCCCCTCATCCGCCTGCCGGCATCTTCTCCCCGCACGCGGGGCGAAGGGGGATAGCAGCGACCTCTTCCTCCATCTCGACGTTGCGTTTGGCACGTCCCCTCTCCCCGTCAATACGGGGAGAAGGTTAGGGTGAGGGGCAGCCCCCTTGGTCCGAACCTCACCCCCATCACCCCGCAACCGAAGCGAAGAATCCCTCCGGGCTCTCCACCTCCACCAGCCTCTTCTTCTCGATCAGCCAGAACCGGTTTCCCACCGCCCGCACGAAACTGCGGTCGTGCGAAACCAGCAGGCAGCTCGCCTCCTGCGCCATCAGTTCACCCTCCAGCGCTTCCTGTCCCTCGATGTCGAGATGGTTGGTCGGCTCGTCGAGCAGGTAAAAGTTCGGCTCGGTCAGCCTGAGCACCAGCATGCCGAGCCGCGCCTTCTGGCCGCCGGAAAGCTGGCGGATCGGTTTTGCCTGCATGTCGATGGTCATGCCGGCACCCGCCAGCAAAGCGCGTGCCCGCTGATCGCCGACGTCGAAGCGGCGGATGATCGTGCCGATCGGCGTGTCCTGGTCGGCAAGATCGGCAAGCGCCTGGTCGCCATAGCCGAGAACGACCGACGGCGTCGCCTTGATGCCGCCCTGTTCCGCCTCTGGTCTTTCGATCGCCTGTTTCAGCATCGACACCAGTCGTGACTTGCCGGCGCCATTGAGGCCGAGCAAGACGATGCGGTCGCCCTGGCAGAGGAACTGTCGGCCGGTCTTGAACAGCAACGTTCCGTCCGGCGTCGTCACCGCCGCGTCTTCCAAGGTCACCAGCACCTTGGCATGCGTGCCGCGATTGGTGAGCCGGATGGCGCCGGCCGAGCGTTCGAGATGCGCCGGCTTTGCCGCATCCTCCAGTTTATCCGCCCGCTGCTTCAGCTGCTTGGTTTTGACGACGAGCAGATCGCTGCCGGAATTGATGCCGATATTGTTGAGCTTTGCCGCCTGTTTGCGCAGTCGCTCCGCCGTCTTCATGTCGCGCTCGTAGCGCCTGGCTTCGGAGGCGTCGGCCTCGTCGAGGGCGGCGCGCGCCCGTGTGTAGGGCAGGGCAAAGATCGGCGATTGCTCCGGCCCCAGGAACAGCGTGCGGTTGGTCGTCGCATCGAGGAAGGCGCGGTCATGGCTGGAGAGGATGACCGGCACGTCGCGCGGCAGGCCATTCAGCCAGCCCTCCAGCTGCGCGATCTTTTCGAGGTCGAGATGGTTGGTCGGCTCGTCGAGCAGCAGCACATCAGGCTCGGTGACCCAGGTGCGGGCAAGCATGGCGAGCCGCTGCCATCCGCCGCTCAAATGCTTGAGCGGCCGCCTGCGCATGACCTCCGGCACTTCAAGCGATTCCAGCGCCACGTCGACGCGCCAGCTCTCGCTCTCGGCCTGATCGGCCGGTAGCGCCTGCAGCACCGCATCGTAGAACGGCGTGTCGAACAGGGCGACCGGCACATTCTGGGCGACATGGCCGATGGTCAGCCCGCGCGCCTTGGTGATCTCGCCCGCGCTCGGCTCCAACGCGCCGGCGATACAGGCAAAGAGCGTCGATTTCCCCCGGCCGTTGGCGGCAACAAGGCCGATGCGGTCGCCTGAATTGACGACGAGGTTCAGATTCGAAAACAGCGGATTGCCCAGCGTCACGCCGAGATTACGGATATTGATGAGGGTCATGATCGTTCTCTGGTCTTGACCGGGGGACGCGATCCCAAGCGTTCAGCCATCACGGGATTGCGCCTATCGAGCCCGGGAAGTTGCAGGAATGGGCGCGAACCTTGGGAAACGGCGCCGCATTGGCCACGAAGGGCAGACCAGGAAGAGATGTCGAAAACGGTCTCTGGTCAGCCCTGCAAACGCGTTTGCAGGGCGTTGACGGGACCACGCTGGCGATTAAACCGGAAATAATGCTGCATGGCGTGATCCTCCTTTCTCGAAAGGGTTGCGGGATTCAATTACCATTGCCGGTGGTAAGAGGCAAGGGAGCCCCAGTAAGCTCAACAGAGCCTCTCCTGAGGTGCCCGCAGCGGCCTCGAAAGGACGCGGTGGGTGCGGCTGATGGCTGATGGACGCAAGAGGCAGTGTCGAGCGCGTCGCTGCGACCCATCCCGAAATTATCCCGCCGGATCACCACCCGACAATTCTAGCCGCCGCCCTATCCCGATGCTCTCGAGAAACGTCTCGTCGTGGCTGACGACCAGCAGCGCCCCGTCATAAGCACGCAGCCCGGCTTCGACCGCTGCGATCGAGTCGATGTCGAGATGATTGGTCGGCTCGTCGAGGATCAGCAGCGGCGGCGGTGCCGAGCCGAGAACGCAGGCAAGGCCGGCACGCAGCAATTGTCCGCCGCTGAGCGTCGAGACAGCCTGCAGCGCCGCGTCGGCCCTGAACATGAAGCGGGCAAGGGCAGCCCGGCAGGTGTTTTCATCGGCCTGACGGTTGATCCGGCGAAAATTATCGCGGATCGAGGCCGACGGATCGAGAAGGCTGACCTTCTGATCGAGCATGGCGAAACCGGTCATGACGCCGATCATGCCGGCCCATGGCTCGAGTTCGCCGGTAATAAGCGAAAGCAGCGTCGTCTTGCCCGAGCCGTTGCCGCCGGTGACGGCAATGCGCTCCGGTCCCGTCACGTCGAAGGAGAGATCGCGGATGACGGGTTCACCCGGCCGATAACCCGCTGTCACGCCATCCAATTTCAGCACGGTTTTGCTCGCGGGTAGCCCGGTCGGCGGCAAAGTGACCGACAAGGGCTGCAGGATCTCGATTTTCTCGCGCGCTGCCTTTGCCTCGTCCAGAGCCTGGGCCCGCCGGCGTTCGGCGAGACGGGCATTGTCGCCGCCGGTCGTTTCGCTCCGCTCCTTCATGCCGCCGAGCATGATGCGCGGGATACCGCCCTTGGCGGCCATCTTCCGCCCAGTGCTATCCCTGTGCGCCTGACGCTCCACCGTCGCCTGCGCCTTGCTCGCGACCTCGGCCATGCGTTTTTCGGCATCGGCGAGATCGTGCTCTGCCGCCGCAAGCTCCAGCGCCTTGCGCTGGCGATAATGGCTCCAGCTGCCGCCATAACGGGTGGCGCCGAGCGACGTCAGTTCGACGATCGCATCCATGCTTTCGAGCAGTTCCCGGTCATGGCTGACGATGATCGCGCCGGCCCGCCAGCCCGATATCAGCGCGATCACCGCCTCGCGGCCGTCGCGGTCGAGGTTGTTTGTCGGTTCGTCGAGCAGCAGAAAATCCGGCTCGGTGAAAACAAGCGCGGCCAGCCCGGCTCGGGTGCGCTGCCCGCCGGATAGCGCGGCAAGCGGCGTCTGCGGCTCTGCGTCGAGCCCGGTGCGATGAAGCGCTGCGGCCATGCGCGCCTCCAGCGTCCAGTCGGCCGATGAAAGCTCGTCGGCCGTCGCCTCGCCGTCTTCGGCCCGACGAAGGACAGCAAGCGCATCGGCCACGCCGAAGAGATCGGCGACGGTCTCATCCGGTGCGACCTGAACGCTCTGACGGAGAATGCCGAGGCTGCCGTTGACGGAGATCGCCCCCGATTGCGGCTTGATGTCACCGCAGACGAGCTTCAACAGCGTCGTCTTGCCGACGCCGTTGCGGCCGACGAGACCGCTGCGGTCCGTCCCGAAGCTCAGATCGAGATCGGAAAAAAGCGGCCGCCCGTCAGGCGTGGCCCATGAAATTTTCGAGAGAGTGATGGATGCAGGCATGGATACGGATTTCCCCATTGGCAAGGCGAACTGGCATTGCGATCGGGTTGAAATCCATTGCGGCACACATCCTGTTGAATCGATGGCAGGGAATTTAGGGAATGAATGCGTGCAGTTCAAGGCGGGGAACGATTACGCAGATGGATCGCTGCCCCTCACCCTAACCCTCTCCCCGTAAACGGGGCGAGGGGACGTGCCATGCGAGAGGTTGCCGAGGGACGAGAGGCTGCGGCATATCCCCTTCGCCCCGTTTACGGCGAGACGGTGCCGGCAGGCGGATGAGGGGCTTCCGACGCGCCGCCGGCGAAATAGCTACCGCTTCAAGCTCCCCAATATCCCGCGCACCAGCGCCCGGCCGACCTGGGTCGCCACTGTGCGCGCCACGCTCTTCATCGCCGCTTCCACCACCGTTTCGCGCTGGTAGCCGGAAGACCTGCCGCGCGATTGGCCGCGGCCCTGCTGATTGTCGTGGTTGCTGCCGCCGAAGCCCGGCAGGTTCCAGCCGGAGGTCGTGCTTTCGGGCTGATGTTGTGCCGCTTCTTCCTGCGCCCGCTTGGCGGCCTCGGCATCGGCCGCCTTCTTGGCGCGCGCCGCCAACAACTCGAAGGCGGATTCGCGGTCGACATCCTCGTCATAGACGCCGAGAACCGGGCTCCTGTCCATGATCTGCTGGCGCTCGCTATCCGTCAGCGGGCCGACGCGGCCGGAGGGCGGGCGGATCAGCGTGCGCTCGACGATCGACGGCGCGCCTTTGGCCTCCAGCGTCGAAACCAGCGCCTCGCCGGTGCCGAGATTGGTGATGACGGTGGCGCAGTCGAAGGCTGGGTTCGGGCGGAAGGTATCGGCCGCAGTCCTCACTGCCTTCTGCTCGCGCGGCGAATAGGCGCGCAGCGCATGCTGGGCGCGGTTGCCGAGCTGGGCGAGAACGGTCTCCGGCACGTCGAGCGGGTTTTGCGTGACGAAATAGACGCCGACGCCCTTGGAGCGGATCAGCCGCACCACCTGCTCGACGCGTTCGGTGAGCACCTTCGGCGCGTCGTTGAAGAGCAGATGCGCCTCATCGAAGAAGAAGACCAGCTTCGGCTTGTCGGGATCGCCCACCTCCGGCAGTTCCTCGAACAGTTCCGACAGCAGCCACAGCAGGAAGGTGGCGTAAAGCCGCGGGTTCATCATCAGCTTGTCGGCGGCAAGCACCGAGATCTGGCCGTAACCATTACTGCTGGTGCGCATGATGTCGGAAATTTTCAGCGCCGGCTCGCCGAAAAAGTGTTCCGCACCCTGCTGCTCGAGAACCAGCAGCGCCCGCTGGATCGAACCCACCGAGGCCTTCGAGATCAGCCCGTACTGGTTGGAAAGCTCGGTGGCGTTATCACCCATATAATTGAGCAGCGAGGTGAAATCCTTGAGGTCGAGCAACGGCAGCCCGGCCTGGTCAGCGAGCTTGAAGGCAATGTTGATGACGCCTTCCTGCGGTTCGGAGGCATCCATCAGCCGGGCGAGCAGCAGTGGCCCCATCTCGGCGACGGTGGTGCGCACCCGGTGACCCTTCTCACCGAACAGATCCCAGAAAATCACCGGGAACTGGTCGAATTCATAATCGGTAAAGCCGATCTGCTCGGCCCGTTTGGTGAGGAAATCCTTGGCTTCGCCCCTGGCGGCGATACCGGAAAGGTCGCCCTTGATATCGGCGGCAAAAACCGGGACGCCGGCCCGCGAGAAGCCTTCGGCCAGCACCTGCAGCGTCACTGTCTTGCCGGTGCCGGTGGCGCCGGTGACCAGGCCGTGGCGGTTGCCGAATTTCAGGTCGAGATATTCCGGCTTGTTGATGCTGTCGTCGGGGTTGCGGCTCGCGCCGATGAAAATCTTGCCATCCTCGATCATCCGCAATTCTCCCTACGGCTCTGCCGTTCTTCAGTCCGAAGACGGGCTATCGCCGCCTTCATCGAACCATCGTTTCTCTGTTATAAGCAGGCAGGCGGATGCCGACAACTGTTTGCATCGAAAGCAAAACCGGACATTGAGTTGCGCTCGAATCTCGATTAACGCTGACGTTAACGTAAAAAAATAGGAGGCTGACGATGAATGAAATTGTGACCCAGATCGCCGATCGTGTGGGCATTGCGCCTGATGTGGCTGAAAAGGCGCTCGGCATGATGCTCGGCTTCCTGCAGCGCGAGGCGGCCGACGGTCCTGTGGCCCGGATGATCGAGGCGATCCCCGGCGGCGCCGATCTCGTTGCCCAGTTCAACGGCGCAGGTGCCGGCGGCGGCGGCTTGCTCGGCGGGCTGATGAACTCGCTCGGCGGCGGCGGCATCATGGGCCTCGGCCAGCAGCTGATGGGCGAGGGCCTCGGCATGGGCGAGATCACCTCGCTCGCCAAGGAGACCATCGCGATCGCCAAGCAGTATGCCGGCGAAGAGGTCGTCGACGAAGTCGTCGCTTCGGTGCCGGGGCTCAGCCAGTTCGTCTGAAAAACGACGGCAGCACCGCAAGAGCCTCGCAGCGTCGCTGCGGGGCTCTTGCGCTCGCTAAACTTTGATCGCCCTTATTCCCCCATGGGGAACAAGGGCGTAGAATTGCTGTTTCTATCAGCATCGCTGAAATCAGAAGGAACAGCATCATGCGCAGGTTTATTGCAGCAGCCTCGATTGCTCTCCTCAGCCTCTCCACCCCGGTCCTTGCCCAGTCCAACATGGGCATGGATGCCAGCGGCCGGTTCGACGGCACGCCGCCGCTCGGCACCGCGCCGGGCGCCGAGACGCAAAGCGGGCTGGTCATCCCGCTCGATTCGATCGAAACCGGCAGCGTCGACAATGGCGCCCCGATCGGCCCTGTCGATTGGGCAAAATGCCCACCGCGCAAGGCCCGTGGAGCGCTTGCCACCGAAGGCGGCAATAGCGGCGCCTCCACAAACCCCGCATGCCGTGACAACGCAAACCAATAGCGTCAGGCAAAGGCGCTGTTTCTAGAGCATGTCGCGCAAAAGTGTGCCGCGGTTTTGCGAGAACGACATGCGTAAGAACAAAGATCTAAAGCGCGAAGAGCGAATCTGAAAGATCGCGACGCGCTTTAGTCCTTCTTGTCGTGGTGGAGGATGACGCCGAGTTCATGCCACCTCCGCCCGTCGCGCTCGATGAGTGCGTCGGCTGAGGCCGGCCCCATGCTGCCGGGCGCGTAAGCGTCGGGCACGCTCTGATCCTTGCCCCAGATATCGAGGAAGGGCTGCACTGCCGCCCAGCCGGCCTCGATGCCGTCGGCACGCTGGAACAGCGTCTGGTCGCCGATGAAGAGATCGTAAAGCAGCGATTCATAGCCTGTTGTTTTGCCGATATCGAATTTGTCGGCATAGCGGAAGTCGAGCGAAACCGGCGTGGTATCGACCGAAAGCCCGGGCGACTTGATCGAGATCTCCATGCTCATGCCCTCGTCCGGCTGCACCTGGATCACCAGCCGGTTCGGCGGCAGGCGGCGGTTGACCTCGGTCTCGCGGAACTGCGCGAAGGGCACCGGCTGAAAGGTGATGACGATCTCGGTGTCGCGCGCCGTCATGGCCTTGCCGGTTCTCAGATAGAAGGGCACGCCGGCCCAGCGCCAGGTGTCGGCATAAAGTTTCAGCGCCACATAAGTTTCGGTCCGGCTGTCGGGCGAGACGTCCTTGCTGTCGCGATAGGCGGGAAGTTCTGCACCGTTCAGCGGGCCGGCCGCATAGGCGCCGCGCACCCCATGCGTCTTCGCCTCCTCGGGCGTATAGATGCGCAGGGCCTTCAGCACCTTGCTCTTCTCGTTGCGGATCGCCTCGGCATCGAAGCTGTTCGGCGGTTCCATGGCGATCATCGCCAGCAGCTGGAAGAGATGGTTCGGCACCATGTCGCGCAGTGCGCCTGTCGCATCGTAGAACTTGCCGCGGCTGCCGACATCGACGATCTCGGCGGCAGTGATCTGTACGTGATCGATATAGCGGCTGTTCCACAAGGACTCGATGATCATGTTGGCGAAACGTGCCGTCATCAGGTTCTGCACCGTCTCCTTGCCGAGGAAATGGTCGAGCCGGTAGACTTGGCTTTCGTCGATTTGGGCAAGAATCTGCGCATTGAGCGCCCGCGCTGAGGCGAGATCGGTGCCGAAAGGCTTCTCGATGGCGACGCGGCGGAAGGTGCCGTCCTTTTCATCGGTCAGGTCATGGGCGGCCAGCTTTTCGACGATCGAGCCGAAGAAGGATGGCGGCACCGCGAGATAGAAGGCGGCATTGGCATTCGGCCCCAGCCGCTTGCCGATCTCGAGGAAAATATTGTCCTTGGTAAAATCTCCCGAGGTATAGGAAATCCGCCGGCGCAGGCTTTCCCAGGCTTCGTCCTTCACCAGCTGCTCTTCGCCGCTCAGATGGCTGAGGAATTCGTCGAGCCGCCCGCGCAGGAACTCGTCGTCACCCGGCTCGATGCCGATGCCGAGAATATGGAGATCCTCGCCGACGAGGCGCTCGCGTGTTAGGTTGATAATCGCCGGCACCAGCAGCCGGCGCGTCAGATCGCCGGTGGCGCCGAAGATGACGAGTGTGACCGGCGGGGTAGGGGCAGCGTCCATATGTGTCATCTCCTGAGATTTTCCGGCCGACTATAATCTGCGCCGGATTTGTCGCAACATATGCGAGTGGGGGTAACAGGCATTTGACAGCATGCGGGGCTTGCCCCTCATCCGCCTGCCGGCACCGACCGGGGTCGAGCCACGGGTCTCGACCCGTCCTTCGGACCCCCGCCTGCGGGGCGAAGGGGATATGCCGCGACCTCTCCCGTCCCTCGCAAACCTCTGGCAAGGCACGTCCCCTCTCCCCGTCAAAACGGGGAGAGGGCTAGGGTGAGGGGCAGGACAGCCGCAGCCGGCTACCCCTTCACCGCCACAATGAAAATCCGCGGAAATCTAAGCAGCACCCGCCCATCCGACAGCTTCGGATAGGCATTTTCCACCCGCTGCAGATAATCCGCCAGAAACGCCTCGCGATATCTCTCGCCGGCATGGGTGAGATAGGGCATCAGCCCGGTTCCCTTCACCCATTCGACGATCGCGGCGGCATCCGCCATCGGGTGATTGTAGATCGTGTGCCAGATATCGACGCGCGATGCCTTGGCGATGAGCCGGGAATAATAGGCGGATGGCGCAGGCAGTCCCTTGCGGCGCACGCTCTTCGCCTCGAAGGCTGTCTTCCAGGGCCCCGCATGGGCGGTCTCCTCCATCGCCAGATGCGAGGGTTCGCCGAGATTGTCGGGCATCTGCACCGCGAGCACGCCGCCTTCGGAAATCCCGTCCATCAGCCGATCGAATATGTCCAGATGGTCGGGCAGCCATTGGAAGACGGCATTGGCAAAGAGCAGATCGGCGGGTTCGGCTGGCTGCCAGCTGCTAAGATCGGCCTCGACAAAGGCGGTGCCCGGAAGCCGTTTGCGCGCCGCCTCGAGCATGTTCATGTCGCTGTCGAGACCCGAGACGCCGTCCGCCCCATAACGGTCGATGATGAGCTCGGTCGAGTTGCCCGGTCCGCAGCCGAGATCGACGGCGCGGCGGAGACTTTGCAGCGGCACTTGCGCCAGAAGGTCTCGTGCCGGCCGTGTGCGTTCATCCTCGAATTTCACATATTGGCTGGCGGACCATGCCATGGCGCTCACTCCTGATTCCACATTCCTGTGGTGGATGCGGATCTTGTCGATGTTGCGGCCGAGAAACGAAGGCACCCGCTGACCGTCACTCCGCAGACACGAGTATCTTGTCGACGCGTCTCCCGTCGAGATCGATGACTTCGAAGCGCCACCCATCTCTGGTGAAGCTTTCGCCCAATTCCGGCAGATGTTTCAACTCTTCCAGCACCAGGCCTGCCACGGTCTGATATTCCAGATCGGCATCGAGCTTGAGATTCAGGAATTCGGCGAATTCGTCAATCGGCGTCCAGCCGGACACCAGGTAGGAACCGTCGTCGCGGCGAGCGATGGCCTGCTCGTCGACCGGTCCCTCCTGCAGCGCTCCCATGATCGCTTCCAGAATGTCGCCCGACGAAACAATCCCTTCGAAATGGCCGTATTCGTCGAAAACCAGCACCATGTGGACGGGCGATTTCCGGATGGCTTCGATCACATTGATAGCGGTTGAAAGGTCTGAAACCACCGGAACGTCCTGCGTCAGAGCCTTGATATCGGCGCTGCCGTGTTCGGACATTGAGTCGTAAAAGTCCTTGACCGGAAGGATGCCGATCACCTCGTCCGAACTGCCTTTGCGAACCGGCAGCCGCGACCGCTTCGTCCGGTGCAGTTGCGCTCGAATTTCATCAAGGCTGTCATCGACATCGATAATTTCGACGTCGCGCCGAGGCGTCATCAGCGCCCGGGCGGTGCGGTCGGCCAGCCGCATCACGCCTGAGATCATCGCCGACTCTTCGCTTTCGATCACGCCGGCGGATTGCGCCTCGGCCAGAACGGTCTTGATCTCTTCGTCGGAGACATTGTCGCCACCTTTGCCCGCTTGGCCGAGAAGCTTGAGCACAAGATTTCCGGAGGCGTTCAGAAGCCAGACGAGGGGCAGCGCAATTTTTGAAAGCACCGCCATCGCCGGCGCGACCTTCGCCGCAACCGCTTCGGGTTCGCGCAGTGCGATCTGCTTGGGAACAAGCTCGCCGACGATCAAGGAGAGATAGGTGATCGCCACGACGACGGAACCGACGCCGAGGGCATCAGCGGCCGTCGATGACATCCCCTGGGCTTCCAGCCATCCGGTCAGACGGCTCCCGAGCGTGGCCCCCGAAAAGGCGCCGGAGAGAACACCGACCAGCGTGATGCCGATCTGCACGGTCGAGAGAAAACGCCCGGGGTTTTCGGCAAGTTTGATCGCTTGCGCTGCACCCTTGCTCCCATTGTCGGAGAGAACCTTCAGGCGGGCCGTTCGAGAAGATACAACAGCCAACTCCGACATGGCGAGCACACCATTCAGGATGGTGAGAAGCACCACAATTCCAATTTCCAGAAACACAGGGACCCTATTCGTTGAGGTTACGATGCCGCATTTATCAGGCGACGTGGCGAGGCGCGGCCGTCGTCATCAAGGACCGCTCCTTTGAAGTGGAATTCATGTGCCGTCGGCAAGAGAGGGCCGGCCATGCCGGGCCTGTCGGCGGCAACGCTTGGGAAAACGGCCCTCTCAGCACGCGCGGTGATAGACCCAGGGCGCGGCCGGTATTGTCACGCCGTCTACAGTCGCCGCCCGCGTCTTCGGCCGGGAGGTCCCGGTTGGAACGGGCGGAGCTTATACTGGATGGGTCGCTGTCAGGCATGGCGCAATTTTGGCGGTGAAACCGATCCGACGCAAGAGGCGCCGGGCGAAAATCCTTTTACCGCACTGTTGCGACAGTTTCGAAACGGCGCGGGGGCCACGTTCTGTTGAGGATTTTAGGGGAGTGTTTCGCATATCTGGGTGATGCCGAAACCCTTCGAAAGGTTTCGGCATCATTCTCTCGCACCGTCAAGCCGCGAGGATGGTAATCCCGTAAGCATTGGCCGCCGCCGTCATCCGGGCGATCGTCTCCACCGACGGACTGGTCTTCGGTGGCTCCGTCGCGCCTTCCGCTTCGATGAATTCCGCCATGTCGCGATCGACGACCGCCGAAAAGACTGCCGGGACGGTTCCGCGGTTGGCATAGCCGTGCACCATGAACGGCGGAATGGTGACGATGTCGCCGGCGTCGGCCTCGATCTCTTCGGGGCCGCTGTCGGTCAGGCGCCAGATCGTCAGGCTTCCCTCAAGGATGCGAAACACCTCGGGGCTCGCATGCGCATGTCTCGGCGTCCGGCTGCCGGGTGGTACGGTGACGTCGAAGAGATTGAGCCATCTTCCGCGGATCCGGAGCCGTCGCTCGATCCGCTCGCCGAGGACGAAGAAGCGCTTCGCCTCATCCCCCGTCTCTTCACCGGAATGCACGTTCACAAATGAGTTGGACATCATGTCTCTTTCTTCTTGCAGGCTTTTTCTTGTTGGCTTTTCTTGCGGGCGCAGCCGATAGACCTTTGCGCCGCCTTTGGCAACCACCGCGATATAGAGGTCAGGAAGCCGATAGCCCCCGATATCGGTGCGGCGGGTCGTTTTCGCAAGACCTGCTGGGCTGCGGCAAATGTGCCGGATTGGCCCCGGTCTTCGAATGCTCCCGGCCTGTAATACCGCCGACTCGAAAACATCGAGGACAAGGATCCGCATATCCGCGTGGCGCTCGCCGACAGTTTCCATTCGCCCGCCGTCGCCGTCTCGATCGATACCGGCCACGCCCATTATGCCCATGGCTACACCGGCGCGCCGCCTGTCGATTATTCCGTCAAGGCCGCCGGCAGCCGCCTGCAGCACGTGCATCTGCAGGATGCCGACGGCTATGCCGACCGTCACACACTGGAGCCTCGGCGAAGGCTCGATCCACTGGCGCGCCGTCTTTGCGGCCCTTGCCAAGCTCGAAAGCAATCCGCGCCTGATCATCGAAATCATGGAGAAATCGAAGATCCTCGCTTCCGCTGCCTATCTCGCCTCGATCGGGGTGGCCGAATAAGGTCCGTTGCCCGGAATTACTACGACACTTCCCTCACGAAAACCGCGTAATCACACTGATCCCCGTCGCCTCCGCCTTGTCGAGTGCCATCAGCGCCGGCACGGCCTCCTCGAGGCTGACGCGGCGTCCGATCAGTTTTTGCGGGGCGATCTTGCCGGCGGCAAGCATCGACAGCATGGCGTCGTAGCGCCAGGCCTGCATGCCGTGGCTGCCGTAGATCTCAAGTTCGTGGCCGATCACCTGGCCCATCGGGATTTGCGGCGTGGCATGTTCCCCGAGCATCAGCCCGACTTGCACATGCCGGCCGCGCCGGCGCAAATTCTTGATCGAGTTGAAACAAGTGACGGGGTGGCCGAGCGCGTCGATCGAGACATGCGCGCCGCCCTTGGTGATCTCGCGCACTGCTTCCGCCACGTCGGCGACGCCTGACGCATTGACCGTCGCCACCGCCCCGCATTCCCGGGCGAAGGCGAGTTTTTCCTCGGATATGTCGATGCCGATTGCATTGGCGCCGAGGGCGGTGGCGATCATGATCGCCGACAGGCCGACGCCGCCGCAGCCATGCACGGCGATCCATTCGCCGGGTCCGGTGCGCGCCTGGTCGGCGACGGCGCGGAACGAGGTGGCGAAGCGGCAGCCGAGGCTTGCCGCCGTTGCATCGTCGATCGTATCCGGCAGGTGCACCAGGTTGGTTTCGGCATAGTCGATCGCCACATATTCGGCGAAGGATCCCCAATGGGTAAAGCCCGGCTGGAACTGGTTCGGGCAGACCTGCTGGTTGCCGGAATGGCATTCCGCGCAATGGCCGCAGCCGGAAACGAACGGCACCGTCACCCGGTCGCCCACCTTGAAGCGCATCACGCCGCGGCCGGTGGCGACGATCTTTCCGGCAAGCTCGTGTCCCGGCACATGCGGCAGGCGGATATCGGGATCGTGGCCCATCCAGCCGTGCCAGTCGCTGCGGCAGAGCCCGCTGGCGCCGACAGAGATGACGACACCGTCCTCGGAGGGCGTCGGATCGGGCAGGGTGCGGATCTCCGGCGCCTGTTCGAAGGCTTCGTAGAACATGGCTTTCACAGGCGTTCTCCCTTATTCGCGTTTGCGTCCATGATCGCATGCGGCGGGCCGCCATTCCAACATGTCATTGCATCATTTTTGCTGATGCACCCATCGCCGGGACCCCTGGTGCCGCGCACGAATATTGCGGCGCGGCGCCATCCCCCGGCATTTTCTTGCTTCCGCATTTCCCGCCCGGATTTGTCCTTGACCCCGCCTGCCGCGGCGGTTTTTGCTTTCTCAACTTCAAAGGGAGGGCAGCATGGCCGTCGATACATCACCGCGTTCAACCACCTGGACTCATGTCGACGGGGAGTGGCTCCCCGGCAATCCGCCGCTGATCGGGCCGACCTCGCATGCCATGTGGCTCGGCTCCACGGTCTTTGACGGCGCCCGCTGGTTCGACGGCATCGCGCCCGATCTCGACCTGCATTGCCAGCGCGTCAACCGCTCCGCCCTCGCCATGGGTCTGAAGCCGGTGAAATCAGCCGAGGAAATCGCCGCACTCGCCTGGGAAGGCATTACCAAATTCAACGGCGCCACGCCGATCTACATCAAGCCGATGTATTGGGGCGAACATGGTTCGCCCGGCAGCGTCGTTTCGGTCGATGCGGAATCGACCCGCTTCGCGCTCTGCCTGTTCGAGGCGCCGATGGGCGGTCATGGCGGCACCAGCCTGACGGTCTCGCCCTATCGACGCCCGTCGCCGGAAACCGCGATGACCGAAGCCAAGACCGGCTCGCTCTATCCCAACAGCGGCCGCATGATCGCCGAGGCGCGCAGCCGCGGCTTCGACAATGCGCTGGTGCGCGATCTCAACGGCAATGTCGTCGAAACCGCCTCGTCCAACGTCTTCCTGGTGCGCGATGGCGTGGTGATGACGCCGGCCGCCAACCGCACCTTCCTTGCCGGCATCACCCGCGCCCGCGTCATGGACCTCTTGCGCAAGGCCGGTTTCGACGTCGTCGAAGCCACGCTTTCCGTCGAGGATTTTCTTGCAGCCGACGAAATCTTCACCACCGGCAACTACTCCAAAGTCGTCGGCGTCGTCCGCCTCGACGACCGCAACCTCCAGGAGGGCCCGGTCACCCGCAAGGCCCTGGACCTCTACATGGACTGGGCCCACGGGAGAAGCGAGAGCGAGGAGTGAGGGTGAGGAGCGGTTCGGCGCGCCGAAGCAATCGATCCAGTGAATCGATTGCAGCGACGAACGCCCGGAGCGCAAGCGCAGGGCCGGGGTGGGGCCATCTAGCAAAATCCAAGTCTGCATCCGCCCCTCATCCGGCTGCCGCCACCTTCTCGCCGTAAACGGGGCGAAGGGACCGTGCCGCAAGCTCTCCGTTTCCACCACGTCTCGCAGGGCGCGTCCCTCTCCCCGGGTGAGGGGCAATTTTCTTGCTGTGAGGGCAGTCTATAGTCCCGATGTCCGCACCCTCACGTCATCCACTTCCGATGCTCCGCAAATCTCTCCGCCAGGAGATCGATGAACAGCCGCACCTTGGTCGCCAGATGGCTGCGGTTGGGATAGACGGCGTTGATGTTGAATTCGATTGGCCGGTAGTCCGGCATGATTTTCACCAGCCGTCCTTCGGCGATGTCGTCGAACACCACGAAACTCGGGGCCAGGAAGATGCCCTGGCCATTCAGCGTCAGGAAGCGCAGCATCTCGGCGCTGTTGGAGATGACGTTGCCGCCGATCTTGACGTTTTCCTGCCGGCCTTCGCTGTCCTCGAAGCGCCATTCCTCGCCATAGGGGTAATAGGCATATTGCAGGCAATTGTGATCGGCGACCTCGGCCGGTCTTTGCGGCATCGGATGACTTTCGAAATAGGCAGGCGAGCAGACGAGCACATGGCGCCAGGGTGTCAGCTTGCGGGCGACGAGCGACGAATCCGGCGGCGGCACGGTGCGGATCACCAGATCGTAGCCGTCCTCGATCATGTCGACCATCCGTTCGCCGATGCTGAAATCGAGCGAGATCGACGGGTAGAGTTCCATATATTCGCTGACGACTGGCAGCAGGAAACGCACGATGGCGCTGCTGGTATAGACCTTCAGCGTGCCGCGCGGCGTGGTGCTCAGCGCGCCGGCCGTCCGGTCCGCCTCATCGAGTTCGGCAAGGATCTGCGAGGAGCGTTCGTAATAATATTTGCCGGTTTCCGTCAGGCTCACCTTGCGCGTCGTGCGGTTGAGGAGGCGCACGCCGAGCCGATCCTCCAGCGATTGCACGTGATTGCCCACCATGGTCACGGACATGTTGAGCCGTCGCGCGGCGGCGGAAAAACCGCCGCATTCCACCACCTTGCCAAAGACGGCAAGGCTTGTCAGTCGATCCATATTGCCCTCGGATTATCCGCTGAGAGTTGATGATCCTTCCCGATATAAGCAGATTATCAGAATGAACGGCAGGGTGCATTTTCCCTTCAATCAAACAGGGCCTCTGAAACGGGCCGGCATTGAAGGAGAAGCACGATGGTTGAGTTGCCCCGCAAGGACGTTTTCGACACTGCCCGGCAGGCCGATGCCGCCCCTGCGGCCGAAGCGCCGAGCGCCGCGGTGGCAGAAGCGCCCGTCGTCGAGGCTCCGGCTACGGAAATTCCGGCGGGGACCGGCCGTAGAATGTTCAAGCGCGCCGTCATTGCCACCGCACTGCTTGCCGGCGTCGCCTTCTCTGCCGATTTCGGCTACCGCTACTGGACGGTGGGTCGCTTCATCGAATCCACCGACGATGCCTATGTGAAGGCGGATTACACCACGGTCGCCCCGAAGGTCGCCGGCTACATCAGGCAGGTGCTGGTCAACGACAATGACACGGTCAAATCGGGCCAGGTTCTCGCCCGCATCGACGACCGCGATTTCCAGGCAGCCCTTGCGCAGGCGAAGGCCGATCTCAAGGCAGCGGAAGCCGCCATCACCAATATCGATGCCCAGATCGCCCTGCAGCAGTCGGTGATCGAGCAGGCGAGGGCGACGATCGATGCCTCGCAGGCCTCGCTGGATTTTGCCGTTTCCGATGCTGCCCGCTCGGCCCGGCTCATCACCAGCGGTGCCGGCACGCAATCCCGTGCCGAACAGACCCAGTCGGCTCGCGACCAGGCCGCCGCCGCCGTCGAGCGTGACCGGGCAGCCCTCGTGGCGGCCGAGAATAAGGTGCCGGTTCTTCAAAGCCAGCGCGAACAGACGGTTGCCCAGCGCGACCGCTCGGCCGCCGCCGTCCAGCAGGCCGAACTCAACCTCTCCTATACTGACATCGTCGCCGCGGTCGACGGCACGGTCGGCGCCCGTTCGATCCGCGTCGGCCAGTATGTCACATCAGGCACGCAGCTGATGGCCGTCGTGCCGCTGCATGCCGTCTATGTCGTCGCCAATTTCAAGGAAACCCAGCTAACCCATGTCCGCCCCGGCCAACCGGTCGAGATCAAGATCGACAGCTTTCCCGACACCGCGATCAGAGGTCATGTCGACAGTGTTTCGCCGGCCAGCGGCCTCGAATTCTCGCTGCTGCCGCCGGATAATGCCACCGGCAACTTCACCAAGATCGTCCAGCGCATCCCGGTCAAGATCGTCATCGACGACGAGGTTCTGAGCGGCCTGTTGCGCTCCGGCATGTCGGTCGAGCCAGAAATCGATACCAAGGCTGCCCGGACCGAGGCGGCAATAGCCGAGGGATCATCCCGCCACGCCGGATAGCGTTCTTCCGCCCTTTTCCGAACGACCATCGATCATTCCTGAATGATCGCCCGAACCCCGTCATGAGAAGGTTTCCGCATAGGCGGAAAGAGATCAGCCATGGCCACTCTTCAGAACGCCGCAAACAACAATTCGCTGGCGCGCCCCGTCACTGCGGCGCCCGTGACGGCCGCTGCCATTAGCCCGGTCCGCACGTGGATGGCCGTCGTCGGCTCGACCCTTGGTGCCTTCATGGCGGTCCTCAACATCCAGATCGTCAACGCCTCGCTTGCCGATATTCAGGGCGCCATCGGCGCCGGCAGCGATGATGGCGGTTGGATTTCGACTTCCTATCTGATCGCCGAGATCGTCGTCATTCCGCTCAGCGCCTGGCTGGCGCGGGTCTTCTCGCTCCGCAATTATCTGCTCGTCAATGCCATCCTCTTTCTGATCTTCTCCGTCGCCTGCGCCTTCGCCGCCAATCTGCAGCAGATGATCATCCTGCGCGCCATTCAGGGTTTTTCCGGCGGCGTGCTGATCCCGATGGCCTTCACCATCATCATCACGCTGCTGCCCAAGCCCAAGCAGCCGATCGGCCTTGCCCTTTTTGCCCTGTCGGCCACCTTCGCACCGGCGATCGGCCCGACGATCGGCGGTTACCTCACCGAGAACTGGGGATGGGAATATATCTTCTACGTCAACCTGGTGCCGGGCGCGCTGATGGTCGGCCTGCTCTTTGCTTCGCTCGACCGGGCGCCGATGAACCTGAAGCTGCTTGCCAAGGGCGATTGGCCTGGTATCGTCACCATGGCGATCGGCCTGGCAGCGCTGCAGACGGTGCTGGAAGAGGGCAACAAGGAAGACTGGTTCGGCTCCGATTTCATCCTTCGCCTGTCTGTTATCGCTGCCGTCTCGCTGACGCTGTTCATCGTCATCGAGCTGAAGGCCGCCCATCCGCTGTTGAACCTGCGCCTGCTGTTGCGGCGTAACTTCGGTTTCGGCATCGTCGCCAACTTCCTGCTCGGCATTGCGCTCTACGGCTCTGTCTTCGTGCTGCCGATCTATCTCACTCGTATCCAGGGCTATAATTCCGAGCAGATCGGCATGGTCCTGGCATGGACCGGCATTCCGCAGCTGCTGCTGATCCCGCTGGTGCCGCGGCTGATGAAACGTTTCGACGTCCGGCTGCTGATCGTTGTCGGCTTTGCGCTTTTTGCCGCCTCGAATTTCATGAATGTCCATATGACCGGCGATTATGCCAGCGATCAGCTGTTCTGGCCGAACATCGTCCGCGCCATCGGCCAGGCGCTGGTCTTCACCCCGCTCTCGGCGATCGCCACCGCAGGCATCGAGCAGGAGAATGCCGGTTCGGCCTCCGCGCTCTTCAACATGATGCGCAATCTCGGCGGCGCGGTCGGCATCGCTTCGCTGCAGACCTTCCTGTCGAAACGCGAACAGTTCCACTCGAACATCCTGACCCATTCGGTCTCGGTATTCGAGGAAGCCACCCGCGATCGCATTGCCAGACTGACCGGCTATTTCATGAGCCACGGCGTCAGCGATCAGGCGCTCGCCGGCCACAAGGCCGTCGTCGCCATCGCGTTCAAAATCCGCAAACAGGCCAATATCATGGCCTTCAGCGACACCTTCTTCCTGCTCGGCGTCGCTCTTGTCGTTGCCCTGCTGGCAAGCCTGCTTCTCAAAAAGCCCGGTCAGCTCTCCGGTGGCGGCGCCCATTAGTTCGTCTGAAGGAGGAGATAGCCATGACGACTGCGATCCATGTTCCAGATGCCGATCGGTTTCAGCCAAAGGCCGCCGGCAATGCCGTCAGCCCCGGCGCGTTGCTCTCCGTGATCGAATGGCTCTCCGGTGACGAATGCCACGCGCTCGACGAGGCAGGCCTCGTCTCCGGCCTCGGCCGCAGACTTCAGGCGTTCGGCCTGCCGGTCGACCGGTTGACGCTGCATCTGATGACGCTGCATCCCGAGCTCATCGGCCGCACCATCGCCTGGGCGCCGGGCGAGCCGGTGGAGATCCACGACCGTGAACATGGCGCCCGCGTCGCCATATCAAACACGCCGCTGCGCAAGGTGATGGAAACCCGCGAGCCGCTGGTCGTCGGCATCGGTGAAAGCGCCCATGGCCGCTGGCAGCATATCGATGTCTTTGCCGACCGCGGCCTGATGCAGCTCGTCATCGCGCCGCTCTGCAATGCCGACGGTCCGGTCAGCGCCGCGGTCTTCGCCACCAGGCGGCCGGGCGGCTTCACCGCAGCCGAGCAGCAGCTGATCGAGCGCATCCTGCCGGCGCTGCGCAACACCAGCGAGCTGCGCATTCTGCGCCAGGTCGAGCTCAGCCTGCTCGATACCTATATCGGCCCGCTGACGGCAAGCCGGATTCTGGCCGGCCGCATCCGCCGCGACGAAATCGAATCGATGCAGGCGGCGCTGCTGCTCTGCGATCTCAGAGGCTTCACCGAATTGTCGAACCGGCTGCCCGGCAGCACCGTGCTTGGCCTGCTCAACGCCTATTTCGACAGGATCGTCCCGGCGATCACCCGCGAGGGCGGCGAACTCTTGAAGTTCATGGGCGATGCGGTGCTTGCCTTCTTCCCGGGTTACGACGCCGCCCACTCCTGCGGCGCCGCGCTGGCGTCGGCCCGCGCCATCCTCGATGAGATCGATCATTTCCACTATGAGGGAATCGGCGTGAAGGCCGGCATCGCGCTCCATTATGGCGATGTCAGCTACGGCAATATCGGCTCCGGCCGCCGCCTCGACTTCACCCTGATCGGCCGCGACGTCAACCTCGTCAGCCGCATCCAGACCGCTTGCAGCGAGTTGGGCGAGCCCTTGCTGATGTCGGCGCCGTTTTGCGAAGAGGCCGGGGCAGGGGACGCCGTCTCCGCCGGGGTGCATCGGTTGAAGGGATTCGCGGAGCCGGTGGAGTTGTTTACGATCGCAAGGTAGAGGGGTGACACACGCTTTACCCTTCCCCTATCTTTCCGCCATAGTGCGCCCAACTCCACCACACCGAGGAAACCACCTGTGACTGTGCTGTCCGACGAACAAGGCGAGATCATCCGCGAACTGGGCGTTGCCGCCGAGATCGATCCCGAGCATGAGATCGAGCGGCGGACCGAATTCCTCAAGGACTATCTCGTGGCGTCGGGCATGCGTGGCTATGTGCTCGGCATCAGCGGCGGTGTCGATTCGCTGACGGCGGCGCTGATTGCCCAGAAGGCGGTGCGCGAGCTGCGGCACAGCGGTCATGCGGCGGAATTCATTGCCGTGCGGCTTCCCTATGGCGTCCAGGCTGATGAGGCCGATGCGGCGAGGGCGCTTGAAACGATCGGTGCCGATCGCACAATAGTGGTCAACATCAAGGCGGCGGCGGATGGGATGCTGGCGGCGGCTCAAACCGGCGGCCTCGCCTTTGCCGATGCCGGCCGGCAGGATTTCATCCTCGGCAACATCAAGGCCCGCCAGCGCATGATCGCCCAGTTTGCGCTCGCTGGCGCGCTCGGCGGCCTGGTGATCGGCACCGATCATGCAGCCGAGGCGGTGATGGGCTTCTTCACCAAATTCGGCGATGGCGCCGCCGATATCCTGCCGCTCGCCGGTCTCAACAAACGCCGCGTCCGCCTGCTGGCAAAGCGGCTCGGTGCGCCGGATGAGCTGGTGTTCAAGGTGCCGACTGCCGATCTCGAGGACCAGCGGCCGCTGCGTCCCGACGAGGAAGCCTATGGCGTCACCTATGACGAGATCGACGATTTCCTCGAAGGCAAGCCGGTCGGCGAAATCGCCCGCCGCCGGATCCTTGCCGCCTATCGCGCAACCGCCCACAAGCGCGCTCTGCCGGTCGCCGTCAACGCTCTCTGAGAGCGCCGACTCTACGGCCGGACCGGCTCGCCTGTCCGCCCGGCCGAGGCGAGATAGGCCTGTGGCGCGAAATAGACGCCGTCGGCATCGAAGGCCTCGAGGTCTTCGGCCTGCAGTGCTTCACGCACCTTCGGGCGTGCCGCCACCCGCGCCATGAAACCGTGCAGATCAGGCCATTGCTTGAGGTCGATGTCGGTCCAGGGCGACCAGTTCAGGCAGACGAAGAGATAGGCATCCGCCACCGTAAAGGCCTCGCCGGTGAGATAAGCTCCGGCGAGACGGCCGTTCAGCCAGGCGAGCCGTTTGGAGATCAGCGCGCGGATCTCCCCATGCACGCCGGAATAGGCCGGGTTGAACAGCAGCACCATTGGCTTGTGCAGCTCGGCGGTGATGAAATTGAGATAGGATTGCACCTCGCTGCGGCTGAGATCACCGAGTTCGGGCAGCAGCGCCGAGCCTTCGGCGAGGAATTGCACGATCGCCGGTCCCTCGGTCAGCACCTTGCCGTCGTCGAGCATCAGGGCCGGCACATAACCGTTGCCGTTGATGCTGAGATAATCCTCGCCGTCGCTGGTCCTATGGGTCTGCCGGTCGACCTGGACGAGTTCGATATCGAGCCCCAGCTCCCGGCAGATGATGTGCGGCGAAAGCGAGCAGGCGGCGGCGTGCATATAGAGTTTCATTGTGGTCTCCTCTCCTCATGAGGGCGGCCGATGCCAACCGCCGACAGTGTTGAATATCTGTACTGTTTCGCATAAAATAATCTCCGTCAAGAATTTAATGCGAAACGGTATAAAATATGAAAGACGAGAAGAAGCGCGGCCGCCCGAGGGGTTTTGACGCCAAGGCAGCACTCGGCAAGGCGCGGGATGTCTTCTGGGACAAGGGATTCTCTGCCGCGTCGCTCGATAATCTGAGTGCGGCGACCAACCTCAACCGGCCGAGCCTTTACGGCGCTTTCGGCGACAAGGAAGCTCTCTATCTCGATGCACTGGAAGGCTATCGGCAGGATGGCATGGGCGTGCTGACGGAGGCGCTCGACCCGTCGCTGCCGCTTCGCGACAATATCGCCCGCGTCTATGCCGGGGCGCTGGCAATCTATCTGCACGGCGAAACCGCCGCCCGCGGCTGTTTCCTGATCGGCACGGCCACCGCCGAGGCGATCCAGCATGAGCGCGTCCGCGAAGTGCTCGGCCGCAGCCTCACCGATTTCGATGGCGAGATCGAAAAACGCATGCGCCTTGCCGTCGAACGCGGCGAGCTTCCTGACAGCGCCGACCCGCAGATGCTGGCAAGGCTCGCCTCCGCCGTCATGCATTCGCTTGCCGTGCGCGCCCGCGCCGGCGACAGCCGCGAGACGCTCGAGGCGATCGCCCGATCAGGCGTCGAGCTGATCTGTGGACGGTCCTAAGGCCAGCTCAGACGTCTGCTGATCCCGCGGACGCACCATCCAGGCATAGACGGCACCCACGACAAGCAGCACCGAGGTGCCGAGGAAAACCGCCCGCATGCCGATATGTCCGCCGACGAAGCCGCCGAGGATCGGGCCGGCCACCTGGCCGACATATTGCGAGGAGATAGAAAGACCGAGAATGCTGCCGGCCGCACTGTCCGGAACGCTGTGGCGGAT
Organism: Rhizobium hidalgonense; assembly: GCF_002914525.1. GTDB lineage: Bacteria > Pseudomonadota > Alphaproteobacteria > Rhizobiales > Rhizobiaceae > Rhizobium > Rhizobium hidalgonense. Next base: position 25,494 of record NZ_LODW01000068.1, read on the forward strand.
GACCGCGGCGATGCAGGGCAGCAGCCCGCCGAGGGCTGCGCCCATCAGGAAACGCAGGACGATCAGCTGCCAGGAACTGGTGACGAAGGCCTGCGGAATCAAAAGCAACCCGGCGACGGCGAGCGCGCCTGCGATCACCGGCCAGTGGCCGATCCGGTCGGCGAGTTTGCCGAGCCACGACGCCGAAAGAATGCTGCCGAGGGCGGCCGCCGACATGACGATGCCCGAGATCATCGTCACTTGCGTTTCGACGGCGACGATCTGCGCGACATAAACGGTAATGATCGGCTCGATCGACATGTTGGCGAACATCAAGAGCATGCCGGTCGCCAGCATGGCGATCACAGGCCGCTTGTCGGCGATGGATTTCCAGCCGCCGCTTGCCTTGGCCGCCTGTTTGCGGGCCGGCGATTTCTCCTCCTTGATCAGAAAGGCGGTGGCGAGAAAGGCGAGGAAGATCAGGGCCCCGGCGGCGAGAAAGGTGCCGCGGATGCCGATGATCGGCGGCAGCGCCCCACCGATGAGCGGCCCGACGAGATTGCCGGCCATGATGCCGGAGGAGAGCACGCCGAGCGCCCAGGCCGAGCGGTCTTTCGGCGTCTGCGTCGCCACCAGCACCATCGAGCCGGAGGAATAACCGCCGGCAAGCCCGACGAAGAGGCGCAGCGCCACCAGCTGCCAGACATTGCCGGCCATGCCCATCAGCGAGATCGCCACCGTCATGCCGAGGCTGGCGCGCACCAGCATCAGCTTGCGGCCATAGATATCGCCGAGCCGCCCCCAGAGCGGCGCGACGAGGGCGGCGGCCAGGAAAGTGGCGCCATAGGCAATACCAGACCATTGCACGATCGCCGCATGGTCGGCCACGCCGAGTTCCTCGACATAAAGCGGCAGGAAGGGCAGCAGCAGCGTCATTGCCACGATCGTCGTGAAGGAGCCGATCAGCGAGATGGCGAGGTTGCGCTTCCAGTAGATCGAGCCTGCGCTAACGCTCGCAGCGTTGAATTGCGTATCGGTCATTCCTTGCCTCGGCGTCGATCAGGAAGGCGCAATTGCGCCGAAACTGGATCATTTCAGGTAAAAGTGCTAGACATACTGATTGCGTGATGCAATCGGTTGATCGGAGGATATTGCCATGAACGATATGCGCACGAGGCAACAGACCGTCCGCGATCTCTACGCCGCCTATCTCGACGACCGCAAGGATAAAGTCGTTACCATGCTGACCGAGGATTTCACGTTCTCCAGTCCGCGCGACGACCATATCGACCGGGCAACTTATTTCGAGCGCTGCTGGCCGGAGCAGCCGCTCTTCCGCGCCATCCACATCGAATTCCTGGCGGTCGACGGCGACGAGGCGGCTGTCCGCTACCGCGCTGAAAAACTGGACGGCGAAAGCTTCGCCAATATGGAGAGCCTGCGCTTCCGCGGCGATAGGATCGCCTCCGTCGAGGTCTATTTCGGCCGGACGCTGTAACTCGGCTGGCGGCGATCGGCCGCTTTTACAGGAGCCGCATTGCCGACGTGGCGATGATGACCATCGACACCGCCACCATCAGCGGCCGCACCGGCAGCCGTTTGACGAGGATCGCGCCGAACGGGGCGGCGATGACGCCGCCGATGATCAGGCCGATCGCCGAATTGAGCTCCGACCAGCCGAGCGTCAGGATGAAAGTCAGCGAAATCGTCAGCGTCACGGCGAATTCGGTGAAGTTGGTCGAGCCGATTACCCGTTTTAGGTCGTGCCCGCGGCCGACGAGCGTGCTGGTGACGACCGGCCCCCATCCGCCGCCGCCGATCGCATCGAGCATACCGCCGCAAAAGCCGACGGGCGGCACGGCCCAGTCGCGCACCTCGCGCTTGGCCGGCGGCCGAAAGGCTTTGTAGAGGATCAGCAGGCCAATGGCGATCAGATATGCCGACACGAAGGGTGCAATCACCTTGCCGTCGGTATTGGCCAGCAGATAGGCGCCGATCGCCCCACCGATCATGCCGGCCGGTGCCAGCCGCGCCACCAGCCGCCAATCGACATTGCGATGATAGGCATGCGAGATCCCCGATGCGGCGGTCGTGAACATTTCCGTCACATGGGTCATGGCGCTGGCATTGGCCGCCGGCACGCCGAAGGCGAGAAGGCTCGTGGTCGACAGCACGCCGAAGGCCATGCCGAGCGCACCGTCGACGATCTGCGCGCAAAAGCCAACGACGATGAATAAGAAGAAATCCGATGTCATGCGGGTCCCCTCAGACGAACGGTAGCATCAGAACAGTCGACGCGGGAAAAAATCTTATGTCAGGCGGCCAGTCCTCTCAGCCGACAAATCCGCGCTGCTTCAGCCGGACGATCTTGAAAAAGCCGTTCGGAAAGACCGGCAGGATCTCGGCAGCGTCAAAATCGCCGCGACGCTCGGCCCAGGCGAGGATGCGGTGGATGCGAAAGGCGGAGGACCAGCCGATGTGACGCACCAGCGGCGCCACCGCCGTCTCGATCGCGCCCTGCAGACCGGCGCCGTCGCCGAGTTTGCTGGCGAGGATGATCTCGCCGCCCGGCCTGAGCACCCGGGCGCATTCGTCCAGCGCCCGCTCGGGTTCGGGGATCAACGTGATGACGAAGGGCAGGCTGACCGCATCGAAAGACCGGTCGGCAAAGGCGAGGGCATGCGCATCCATCACCTCTAGCGCGCTGATATGCTGCAACTTTTCGCGCCGCACCTTGTCGCGCGCCCGGGCGATCATGTGTTCGGAAATGTCGATGCCGGTCACCCGGCAGTGTCGCGGGTAATGCCCGAGCGTCAGGCCGGTGCCGACACCGATTTCGAGAATATCAGGCCCGGCCGCGGCGGCGAGTGCGGCAAGCTTGCGGTGGCCATCGCGCAGGATGCCGCGATAGACGCGGTCATAGACCGGCGCCCAACGCTGATAGATTTTCTGCTGATCTTCCGCCCTGCTGCGAAGCTCTGACATGCCGGCACCTCCCCAGAGCAATGCCGGGAAAATTAAAAAACGGTTTTCCAGGAATTGCACAAAACAACAGATGTGAGCGGTTCTGCGCCCTAATAAACGGAACCTCTTTAAGGCCCAGCCTTTCAACTCCTAAGGGTAGGCTCCGGTTCCCCGCGAAATGTGACGCAAGGCACATATTTCACTCGCGACCCTTGGGAGGGCAATGCTGCGGCAGCCTATTTCGCCGGCATGAGCCCGAGGTTTTTGGCGTCGAGCTCGCTGCCGATTTCGACGGATTTCTTCTGCTTGTCGTAGACGCAGATCTGGGCGACGAGCCCCTTTGCGCCCTTCGGCCTGCCCGTCACCAGGGCGAGCGCGTAATGGGCGGAGCCGAAGGGATCGACTGTGGCGGCAGGCGCCTCGATTGCCACCGCCGCCTTCTTGCACTTGGCCTCGACATCGGCTGCCAGCTCCTTCCAGGCTTCATCGGAGGAGGCATAGGCCGCAGTTGAAAAGAAGGGAAGCGCGGCGATGGCCAGAAGCGGGATTATATTCCTGTTCATATCGGGTCTCCGTTGAGCTCTATCACAGGCGAAGCGGTTTTCGCGGCCGCATCCCAGGGATTTGACCAGGCGATTTCCACGCGCAACTTCAGCCCGGCAACTGAGGCAAATTTTCCTCCGGCCGGTCGTTTTTTGATATTTCGCCGGTTGCCTCTCCCCCTTTCCCCTCCTATGTTCCGCCTCACCTGCCGAGACGCAATCTATTGCCAAGAGGAGATCTGACATGGCTTTCGAATTGCCTGAACTTCCCTATGATTACGAAGCGCTTGCTCCCTTCATGTCGAAGGAAACGCTGGAGTTTCACCACGACAAGCACCATAAGGCCTATGTTGACAACGGCAACAAGCTCGCCGCTGAAGCCGGTCTCTCGGACCTCTCGCTCGAAGACGTCGTGAAGAAGTCGTTCGGCACCAATGCCGGCCTCTTCAACAACGCTGCCCAGCACTACAACCATATCCATTTCTGGAAGTGGATGAAGAAGGGCGGCGGCGGCAACAAGCTGCCGGGCAAGCTCGAAGCGGCCTTCGCCTCCGATCTCGGCGGCTACGACAAGTTCAAAGCCGACTTCGCCAATGCCGGCGCCACCCAGTTCGGCTCCGGCTGGGCCTGGGTTTCCGTCAAAAACGGCAAGCTCGAAATCTCCAAGACCCCGAACGGCGAAAACCCGCTCGTCCACGGCGCCACCCCGATCCTCGGCGTCGACGTCTGGGAGCATTCCTATTACATCGACTATCGCAACGCCCGCCCGAAGTATCTCGAGGCCTTCGTCGATAGCCTGATCAACTGGGACTATGTCCTGGAGCGCTACGAAGAAGCCACGAAGTAAGCTATACTGGCTGCTTGCAGATCCGCACCCGGCGCCCCAAACGCCGGGTGTTTCGTTTTGACGGGAAGCCGTCACATTGCTGTCACCGGCCACTCCTAATCACCCACCATGTCCCCTTCCGCTCTTCCCCTGTTCCGCTTCGGCATCATCGCCGACCCGCAATATGCGGCAATCCCCCCGCATGCGGCGATGGACCGCTATTATGCTAAAAGCCTCGCCAAACTCGCCGAGGCGATCGCGGTCTTCAACGGCTGGGAGCTAAGCTTCGTCATGACGCTCGGCGATGTCATCGACCGGAGTTTCGCAAGCTTCGACGATATCCTGCCGGTCTACGAAAAGCTCAGGCACGAAGCGCTTTTCCTGCTCGGCAATCACGATTTCTCAGTCTCGTCAGGCCATCTCTCCGAAGTCGCCGCCCGTCTTGGCATGCCGTCGCCCTATTACAGCTTCTCCCGCCACGGCTGGCGCTTCATCGTGCTCGACGGCAACGAGGTCAGCACCTTCGCGCCGCCCGAAGGCCATCCGCATCGCGACCTTGCCGCTGAGATGCTGGCGGCGCTGCAGGCCAAAGGTGCGGCGAATGCCCATCGCTGGAACGCCGCATTGAGCGACGCGCAGTTCGCCTGGCTCGGCGATGAAATCGCCAACGCTGCCGCGGCCGGCGAAAAGGTCATCGTCATGAACCATTATCCGGTGCATCCGCCCGGCCAGCACGGCATGTGGGACAGCGAGCGCATTGTCGCCCTGCTCGCCGAGCAGCCCAACGTCGTCGCCTATCTCAATGGCCACGACCACGTCGGCAATTACGGCCGGGCCGGCACTTGCCACTTCGTCAATTTCAAGGGCGTGGTCGACACCGAGAAAGAAAACGCCTTCGCCATTGTCGAAGTATATACCGACCGCCTCGAAATCCGCGGCTTCGGCCGCGAAGAGAGCCGCACGCTGGGTTTTTAGGTTCAGACTGCGCATATTTTATTCCGGCTGTGCGCCAAGGGTTGGCAGCAAGATGTCCCTCACCCTAACCCTCTCCCCGTAAAAACGGGGAGAGGGGACATGCCCTGCGAGAGGTTGGTGGGGCATGGAGAGGTCGCGGGATCCCTTCGCCCCGCAAGCGGGAGAAGGTGCCGGCAGGCGGATGGGGGGTTGCGACGCGCTTCAGCCTGGCGCCGGTGCTTCCGTCCACCCGCTGGTCCACAATTCCCGCAACCGATCGCCGTCGCCCTTGAAGAAATCCTCGGCCTCCTCGCAGCGCTCCACCCGGTCGCTGCGGAAATTGCGGATGGCCTGGCGCAGTTCGCACCAGGCGACGATATTTGCCGTCTGCGAATAGTAGATCAGCGCGATCGGCCGGATCGTCCGCTCGCTCGCCCGCCCGAGCTCGTCGCGGTAGGCGAGCATCAGCTTGCACTCGTCACGGATCGCCCGGCGCACGATCGCAAGGTCGAAGCCGGCCGGCTGGGCGATCGAGCCCCAGGCATAAAGCGCCTTGTTGTCCATCGCCTGGCGCAATGGCGCCGGCACGGCGCCCGATATCTTCCGGTTGACCCGGCGCGCGGCCTGCTTGAGTTCTTCGTCCGCCGTCCGTTCGAGCAGCGCCAGCGACAGCACGATCGCCTCCATCTCCTCGATCGAGAACATCAGCGGCGGGAGGTCGAAGCCCGGCCGCATGATGTAGCCGATGCCGCGTCCGCCCTCGATCGGCACCCGCATCGCCTGAAGCGCGGCGATGTCGCGATAGATCGAGCGCACCGTCACTTCGAGCGTCTCGGCCATCATAGCCGCCGTCATCGGTTTTCTGGCGAGCCTGAGGATCTGAATGATCTCGAAAAGCCGCGAGGCCTTGCGCATTTTGCCGCTCCCATCCCTACGCTCCTGACAATACACTGTCAGTTGGGTTTGCGTATAGAGCCGCCTATCGGATTGAAATCAATCAGGCTCTTTCAAAACAGCCCATGGACCGACAAGGCGGTAACTGACATGAACTACCACGAAAACCTCTGGCTCTTCTTCACCCTTCTCTTCGGCATCATCATCGTGCCAGGCATGGATATGCTCTTCGTGCTCGCCAATTCGCTGACCGGCGGCGTCAGGCGGGGGCTCGCGGCGACAGGCGGGATCATGGCAGGCGGCGCCGTGCATTCGGCCTATGGTGCGGCCGGCGTCGGCGTGCTCGTCACCATGCTGCCGCAGCTTTTCAACGTTCTGCTCTTTGCCGGCGTCGCCTATATGATCTGGATCGGCATTTCGCTGATCCGCAGCTCGATTACCGTCGAGGCGGTCGGGCCGGCGACGGCGCGCTCCGGCTGGCGCGCCTTCCGCCAGGGCGCTGTCACCTGTCTGGTCAATCCGAAGGCCTATATCTTCATGTTCGCCGTCTATCCGCAGTTCCTCAAGCCCGAATACGGCCCGGTCTGGATGCAGGGCCTGATCATGGGCGCGATGACGGTCGTCACCCAGTTCGCCATCTATGGCGGGCTTGCGATGACGGCCGGCCGCAGCCGCGACCTGCTGGTCGCAAACCCTGACGTCACTGCCTTTATCGGCCGTTTTGCAGGATTGCTGCTGGTTGCGGTCTCCGCCTTCAGCCTCTGGCAGGGTTGGAAAAGCGCCTGAGCGCGACTGCATGTCGCCTGGAAGTGTGGCGGTTCGGGGACAACGGCATGCATAAAAGCTGCATGTCGCCCGGAAATGTGTAGCGGTTCCGGGATCACGACATGTGGAAAATAGACGACTGTCTATCACATTGTTTTTATGACGATCCGGCAAAAAGTGACTGTCTGCCGCCGTGGATTTTGTCATGCTCCCGGTGCAGATTGGCCGCCGGCCACCTTGGCTGCGGGAAAATGCAGGGAAATTGAGAAAACGGAGAGGAAATATGAATTGGAAAGCAGTAGCTGCCGCCGTTGCGATGGCTGGCATGGCCTTCGGTTCGGTGACCGCCGCCGATGGCACCCATGATTCGCGCATTGCGCTGATGAAGAAGATCGGCGGTTCGGCGGGCGCCATGGCCGCCATCGCCAAGGGCGAGAAGCCCTATGACGCCGAAGCAGTAAAGACGGCGCTGACGACGATCGCCGCAACGGCCAAGGTCTTCCCCGACCAGTTCAAGCCGGGCACCGAGACCGGCGACAAAGAGGCAAGCCCGAAGATCTGGGAAAACATGGACGACTTCAAGGCGCGCGCCGCCAAGCTTTCCACTGACGCCGAAACCGCGCTGGCCCAGCTTCCGGCCGATCCTGCCGCCGTCGGCGCGACGATGAACACGCTTGGCGCCAATTGCGCGGGCTGTCACAAGGCCTATCGTATCAAGGAGTGATAGGCCGTTTGATCTGGAACTTGATAGGCGATCCGCGCCGGCCTTGCCGCCGGCGCGGATCGCCTTATTCTCCGCCCGTGCGAGCTGGCCGCAGGCTCGTTCCGCACAGAAATTTCGCCAAAAGGGGAGGGGCATGATTCGCAGGTTCATCCGGTTACTGCTCTGTCTGATCGGCGTCGCCGTGCTCGGCGGGGGCGCCTTCTATCTCATCACTTCGCCCGATCCGCTGCCGGAGAGCCATTGGGCAGCTCTCGGCGCGCCGGATCCGGCCAACGGCCAGATGATGTTCTGGGCGGGCGGCTGTGTCAGCTGTCATTCAGCCCCCGGTTCCGAAGGCGATGCGAAGCTGACGCTGACAGGCGGTCTGGCGCTGAAGAGCCCTTTCGGCACCTTCCACGTGCCGAACATCTCGCCGGATGAAAAAGCCGGCATCGGCGCCTGGACGCTGGCCGAGTTCGGCAATGCGATGAAGCGCGGCGTCGGCCCTGGCGGCGAGCATCTCTATCCGTCCTTTCCCTATGGCTCCTATGCCCGCATGAGCGACAAGGACGTCAACGATCTCTTCGCTTTCCTAAAAACCCTGCCGAAGAGCCCAAACGTCGCGCCACCGCATGAGTTGCCGTTCCCCCTCAACATCCGGCTGGCGCTCGGCGGCTGGAAATTCCTTTATTTCAACGATCAGCCGCGCGTGGCGCTCGCCAACAGCGACGACAAGATCAAGCGCGGGCAATATCTCGTCGAAGGTCCCGGTCATTGCGGCGAATGCCATACGCCGCGCGATGCGCTCGGCGGCTTCCAGGCAGATCAGTGGCTCGCCGGCGCGCCCAATCCGGAAGGCAAGGGCCGCATACCCGATATCACACCTTCCTCCAAGAGCATTGGCGGCTGGAGCGAGGCCGATATTGCCAGCTACCTCGAAACCGGCTTCACCCCCGATTTCGATTCCGTCGGCGGCTCGATGGTCGATGTGCAGCAGAACATAGCCCATCTGCCGGCCACCGACCGCGAGGCGATCGCCGCCTATCTGAAGGCCGTGCCGGGGCGGTAGATTTAGAGACCAAACCGACCCTTGAACAGCTCGCTCTCGTCATCGACCGCATGCACGCCCGTCTTGCCGCGCGCAACGTGGTGCGTGCGAGCTGGTTCGACGAGACGATGACGCTGATGGAGGCGCGTTTCGCCGAGAGGTTGGAAGACCCCCACGATCTGGCGTCGCCGCGCGCCGCTGCTCTTGCCTTCATCAAGGCCGCGCTCCACCAATGGGCGACGCGGCCGGCGCATGAAGCAGGCGGAAATCACCCACCGGCTTAGGCGATCGACTGCATGTAGCGCATGCCGGTGACCGGACGCGGGGTGAAATCCAGCTGTTCGTAGAACCGGTGCGCCAGCACGTTGCCGGTGGCGGCGCTGACGGAGAGGTAGCCGCAGCCGGCATTGCGCGCGGTCTCGCGGGCCCGGTCGACGAGCAACTGGCCGGTGCCGTGGCCGCGATGGCCGTCGCGCACGAAGAGATGATGCAGGTCCATGCCGCGCTTGCCTTCCTGCGCCCTGTAGAGCGGCACGAGAATGGCGTAGCCGATCAGCCCTTCGCCGGTCTCGGCGACGAGCGCCTGGATCCAGGGCAGCGGGCCGAAGAGATCGCGCTCCAGCTGCTCCGGCGTTGTGCCGGAAGGATCGCCATGATGGGCGGCGAGCAGGGCAATCATCGCGTCGAGCTCGGGCAGGTCGCGCGGCTTGGCGGCGCGGATTGTCACCACCGATGGGCGCATCAGTGAAATTTCGCTGTCTTCGATTTCGGTCATGTCTTCGCGTCCTTTGATAGTCTGCCGTCAGGACGCTGCCGATACAACAAAGCCGCCTGACGGCGGCTTGTTGACAATATGATCTGTCCGGCCGCCCTTTACAGGTACAGCCAAAAATACGAGCGGCTCTGATGCGCGTTTTTGATCATGGATCATCAATCGTCGGAAATGCGGTGTTTGTCAATGGCCGATCGCCGCGCATCGGCAGCGACCCCGCTTTCCCTCTTGATACTATACCCCCCTATGCTACATAAGGGCTCATGTCTCACACCACCCTGCAGAAAAAGAAACTCATCGCCCGCGTCAGCCGTTTGAAGGGGCAGATGGAGGCCGTCGAGCGGGCGCTCGAGGCGGAGCGCCCCTGCGGCGAGATCCTGCAATTGCTTGCCTCCATTCGCGGCGCCCTGACCGGCCTGACCGGCGAGGTGCTGGACGATCACCTGCGCGAACATGTGCTGAATGCCGATGACGACGCGGCAAGGGCCCAGGCGGTCGAAGAAATATCTGAAGTACTGAGAACCTATATCCGCTGAATGCTGTGATGAAGGAGCCTGGGAATGAGTGCCGGGATCGACAAGGCTGGAATGAACGCGCTGGAACATGATCATATCTTCCTCGGCGCCGATCATGCCGTGAACGAACGGCGCATCTGGCTGGTGATCGTGCTGACGGCGGTGATGATGGTGGCGGAAATCGCCGCCGGCACGGTCTACGGCTCGATGGCGCTGGTCGCCGACGGCTGGCACATGTCGACCCATGCCAGCGCACTTTTGATTTCCGCACTCGCCTATCTCTTCGCCCGCAGGCAGGCGCGCAACCCGCGTTTCACCTTCGGCACCGGCAAGCTCGGTGATCTCGCTGGTTTTGCCAGCGCCATCATCCTCGCGCTGATCGCCCTGCTGATGGCCTGGGAAAGCTGGCTGCGTCTTTCAAATCCGGTGCCGATCGGTTTTGCCCAGGCGATTGCCGTCGCGGTGATCGGCCTTGCCGTCAATCTGATCAGCGCCTGGCTGCTGGCCGGCGGCGGTCACGCGCATGGCCATCACGCGCATGGCCACGGGCACCACCATCATGGTGGTCACACCCACGATCATCACGCCCGCGATCATCACGCAAAGCCCGGCGACAACAATATCCGCGCCGCCTATCTGCATGTCGTCGCCGATGCTATGACCTCCGTGCTCGCCATCGCGGCGCTGACGCTCGGCAGCCTCTATGGCTGGCTCTGGCTCGATCCCGTCATGGGCATCGTCGGCGGGCTGGTCATCGCCAACTGGTCCTGGAGCCTGCTGAAATCCTCCGGCGGCGTCCTTCTCGACGTCGTCCCGCACGGCGAGACGCTGCCGGCTGAAATCCGCGAGGCGATCGAGACGGAGGAGGACCGGATCACCGATCTGCATGTCTGGCAGGTCGGCCCCGGCCATCACGCCGCCATCGTTGCCGTCGTCACCGCGACAGCGCGGGAGCCGGCCTTCTACAAGGGCAGGCTTTCGGCGCTGACGGAATTGTCGCATGTGACGGTCGAGGTCACGCGCGCGGCATAATCGCTCGGCGGACAACAAGTTGCTTGGCGGACGACTTCGTCGCCGCGAGGACGAGATGCCGCCGCAATCGCGTCTTAGCTCTGGTCTCCGATTCGCCGGAGGATGTCATGGATCTCAGTCTTACCCGCCGCCTGCTGATGGGCTCGGCGCTTTGCCTGCCTGCTTTGGGACTGCCTGTGCTGGCGCTTCCCGCCAATGCTCAAGAGGGGGCGGAGCAGAAGGCCCGCGAGGACGACGACAACGTCGAGAAGCGCCTTGCCGCGCTGGAAAAACGCACCGGCGGCCGCCTCGGCGTCTCGGTGCTCGACACTGAGACCAGCATTTCCTTCAACTATCGCGGCAGCGAGGCCTTTCCGATGTGCAGCACCTTCAAGGCGCTGGCCGCAGGCTTCGTGCTGGCTCGTGTCGACAAGGGCGAGGAAAAGCTCGACCGGCGGGTGACCTACGGCAAGGACAAGCTCGTCGACTATTCGCCGCTCAGCGAAAAACACGCAGGAGCCGATGGCATGACCATCGCCGAACTCTGCGAGGCGGCGGTGACGGTCAGCGACAATACGGCCGGCAACCTGCTGCTCGAAAGCTTCGGCGGGCCTGCGGGGTTGACCGACTGGCTGCGCTCGATTGGCGACGGCACGACCCGTCTCGACCGCACCGAACCGACACTGAACGAGGGCAAAAAGGACGATCCGCGCGACACGACTAGCCCGGATGCAATGCTCGACACGCTCGGCAACCTGACCCTCGGCTCAATCCTCACCGAGGCCTCTTGCGACAGGCTGATCGCCTGGCTGGTGGCAAGCACAACCGGCGGCGAGCGGCTGAGAGCCGGCCTGCCGGCCGATTGGAAGGTCGGCGACAAGACCGGCACCGGCCCGAACGGCTCCCTCGGCGACATCGCCGTCATCTGGCCCCCCGACCGCGGCCCAATCGTCGCCGCCGTCTATATCGCCGAGGCGACCGTGCCGGTGAAGGAGCTCAACCCGGTGTTCGCCGAGGTTGGCAAGATGATTGTCGAGATGGTTTGAAGCGGGACAAGTGCGAAGCGCTTTCCTTGGGTGTTGTTTGATAACAAAGCGATAGAGGCTTCCGGCGCCCCGCCTCTTGCCGACAGCGTTCCTCAACCTCCGTCATGCTCGGGCTTGACCCGAGCATCCATGGGCCTGACTCGAGCAAGCGGCAACCTTCAAAAATTCGCAGAGGTTTCCGAGTGGTTTTCGTCGGATGTCGTCTCTCCGTTCGGAGTCCACCGCGTGGATCGCCGGGTCAAGCCCGATGATGACGGAGTGTGAGGGAACGCCGGCGATCGAAAAGCTCCAGTATCCGCGGGGCCGATGCCGCGATCGCCTGGAGCTTGTGAGACGATTTCCCCCATCAAGGCAGCGTATACGCAATCACATAATCGCCGGGCGTGGTGCCGACCGAGCCGTGGCCGCCGGCGACCATGACGACATATTGTTTGTTGTCATCGGCCGTATAGGTCATCGGCGTCGCTTGGCCGCCGGCCGGAAGCCGCGCCTGCCAGAGCTCTCGTCCGTTCGTCACGTCATAGGCCCTCAGATAGTTGTCGACGGCAGCACCGAGGAAGGCGACGCCGCCCTTGGTCAGCATCGGTCCGCCGATGCCCGGCACGCCGACCTTGAAGGGCAGGGGCAGCGGCGTCATGTCGTGCACGGTGCCGTTCTTGTGCATATAAGCGATCTTGCCGGTGCGCAGATCGACGCCGGCTACATAACCCCATGGCGGCGCCTGACAGGGGATTTTCAACAGCCCAAGGAAAGGCCCCATGAAGACGCCGTAGGGCGCTCCGTCATTGCGGTTCAGCCCCTGTTCGCTGCCCTTCTCGTCCTGGCCACGCGGCGGAATGTCGGCGGCCGGCACCAGGCGCGAGGTGAAGGCGAGATAGGTCGGCATGCCGAACATGATCTGCCGCTCCGGATCGACCGCCACACTGCCCCAGTTGAAGGTGCCGAAATTGCCGGGATAGACGATCGTCCCCTTCAGCGAAGGCGGCGTGTAGCGGCCCTCGTAGTGGTAGCGGTGGAAGTCGATGCGGCAGGCGAGCTGATCAAACAGCGACACGCCCCACATGTCCTTTTCCTTCAGCGGTTCGGGCGAGAAGGTAAGGTCGGAAATCGGCTGCGTCGGCGACGTATGATCGCCGGAGACCGCGCCGCCTGGCGCTGCGATTTCCTTGACCGGGATGATGGGCTCACCGCTGCGCCGGTCGAGCACATAGAGATCGCCCTGCTTGGTCGGGCCGACAAGGGCCGGAACCACGCTGCCATCCTGCTTCGTCAGGTCGATCAGCGCCGGCTGAGCCGGCACGTCCATGTCCCAGAGGTCGTGATGCACAGTCTGGCGCACCCAACGCAACTGGCCGGTGGCGATATCGAGGGCGACGATCGAGGACGAGAATTTCTCGACATTGTCGCTGCGGCCGATGCCGAGCTGGTCGGGCACCTGGTTGCCGAGCGGGATGTAGACCATGCCGAGCGCCTCGTCGACACTGAAGACCGACCAGCTATTCGGTGAATTTGTGGTGTAGGTCTGGCCGGCGGCGAGCGGCGTCGTCACCTCGGGATTGCCGGAATCCCAGTTCCAGATCAGCGCGCCGGTCTTGATGTCGAAGGCGCGGATGACGCCGGATTGTTCCTCGGTGGAATAATTGTCGTTCACCGCCCCGCCGACGATGATCTTGCCGGCCACCGCGACCGGCGGCGAGGTGGAATAGTAATAACCGGCCGGGTTGAAGCGCATGCCGGTCTCCAGATGCAGCACGCCCTTATCGGCAAAATTGGTGCAGATCTTACCGTCCGCCGCATCGAGCGCGATCAGCCGGGCGTCCGAGGTCGGCAGGTAGACGCGTTCGGCGCAGGGCTGGCCGGCGGCGACGTCAGGATCGGCATAATAGGTGACGCCGCGGCAGGTCTGATGCTGCCGGTTGGGGTTCATGCCCGAATTGGCGTCGTATTTCCATTTCTCCTTGCCGGTCTTGGCGTCGAGCGCGATCGCCCAATTGTGCGGCGTGCAGAGATAGAGCGTGTCCTTCACCTTGAGCGGTGTCACCTGATAGGTCGTCTCGCCGACATCGTCCGGCCGCTTGACGTCGCCGGTCTGGTATCGCCATGCTTCCTTGAGAGTGGAGACGTTCTCCGCGTTGATCTGATCTAGCGGCGAATAGCGCTGGCCGAAAGGTGTGCGGCCATACTGGTGCCATTCTCCATCCGGCACGCTGCCGCCGAAGGCCGGATTGGCGGCGACCTTGTCGGCCGGCAGTTTGCCGGCGAGATCGTGCGGATCTGTCGTCATCGAATAGAAGGCGACCAGGATGGCGAGAATCACCGGCACGGCGAGCGGCCACGGGTTGGCGCCGTAGGTGATGCCGGTCGGGCTGCGGAAGCCGAGCGGCCGGCGGATCCAGGGCGTCAGCAGCCAGAGCCCGAGCAGAATGATCATGCCGCCGCGCGGGCCGAGCTGCCACCAGTCGAAACCCACCTCCCATATCGCCCAGGCCAGCGCTGCGACGACGAGCACCGGATAGACCCAGAGCGCCACCGCCTTGCGCATCAGAAGCAGCCCGGCGGTGATCAGAAATATCAGCCCGGCGAACAGATAGAAGACGCTGCCGCCGAGCGTGACGAGGTAGAGCCCGCCGCCGCCGAGGGTTAGCCCGATGATGATGAAGAGGATGGAGGTGACGACGATCGCCATAAGGCTGTCTCCCGCTTGATTTAGCCGGGTGGAGGATCGGCGGAAAAGTCCCGCCGATCAGCCAGATAGCGCGAAGGAGATGCCTTTCAACGGCCGCATTTGCCGCAGGCCGGCGTCACGGTACGGTTGTATTGAACCCCGCTCACGTCCCGCAGAAGGTCGCGAGCACCTGTTCGCTCGGCTTCGGCGGCTCCATGTAGGCGGCAAAGCCCGGCTGGTCCTCATAGGGTTTCGCCAGCACGGTCAGCAGCGCCTCGAACAGCGAGAAATCGCCGTTTTCCACCGCCGCCTCGATCGCTTGTTCGATCCGATGATTGCGCGGGATGAAGGCCGGATTGACACTGCGCATGGCCATACTGCGCTCAGCGGCCGTCTGCGGATCGCGCGACAGCCTCCCGTGCCATTGCGCAAGCCAGGGCGCGCAGGCCTCCGGTTCGCGAAAACTCGCCGCAAAGCTTGGCTCTGCGGTCTCGTCGCCGGCAAGATCCGACAGCCGCCGGAAGGTGAGGGTAAAATCCGCACCCTGCGCCTGCATCAGCGACAGCAATGCCTGCACCAGTTCGAGATCCCCGTCCTCTTCGCCGGCAAGGCCGATTTTTCCCAGCATGCCAGCCAGCCAATGCGCCTGGAAGCGTTCGCCATAGGATCGGATTACGCCATTCGCCTTATCAACAGCGCCATCGGGCTCTTCGTCGATCAGCGGCAGCAGCGTTTCGCCGAGCCTTGCCAGGTTCCATTGGCCGATGCCGGGCTGGTTGGCATAGGCATAGCGGCCATGCTGGTCGATCGACGAGAAGACGGTTGCCGGATCATAGGCATCCACAAAGGCACAGGGGCCGAAATCGATGGTCTCGCCGGAGACGGTCATATTGTCGGTGTTCATCACCCCATGGATGAAGCCGACATGCAGCCAGCGGGCAATCAGCGACGCCTGGCGCTCGGAGACGGCTGAAAACAGGGCGAGATAGGGATTGTCGGCTTCTTTCAGGGCTGGATAGTGCCGGTCGATGACATAATCGGCGAGCGCCCGCACGCCGTCGGTATCGCCTCTGGCCGCGAAGAACTGGAAGGTGCCGACCCGGATATGGCTGGCAGCCACCCGGGTGAAGACGGCGCCCGGCAGCACCTCTTCACGATAGACCGGTTCGCCGGTCGTCACCGCCGCCAGCGCCCGCGTTGCCGGAATGCCGAGCGCAAACATCGCCTCGCTGACGATATATTCCCGCAGTACCGGCCCGATTGCCGCCCGCCCGTCGCCGCGTCGCGAAAAAGGCGTCGGTCCGGCGCCCTTCAGCTGGATATCGAAGCGTCTGCCGCTGCGGTCGACTACCTCGCCGAGCAGGATCGCCCGCCCGTCGCCGAGCTGCGGCGAGAAGCCGCCGAACTGATGTCCGGCATAGGCCATCGCCAGTGGTTCGGCCCCTTCGGGAACAAGATTGCCGGAGAAGATCGCAGCACCGTCGCGGCGCAAGGCGGCGACGTCGAGCCCGAGTTCGGCGGCCAGCGGCTCGTTCAGCTTGATCAGCCAGGGCTCCGCCACCGGCGTCGGCACTTGCGGCGCAAAGAAGCGCTGCGGCAAACCGACATAGCTGTTGTCGAACGGAAAGGCGGCACCGGGCCGGTTTGTCTGAAGGGCGGAGGTCATGGCTCATAGGTAGGGCCGGGACGGCTGCGGCGCAAGCCGGGTTACCGGGGATAAGGCCCTTCACGGAGAACAGGACGATGCAAGGAATCGTGATCCGCCTTTACCTCTCGGCAAGGCAGCATTGCCATAAAGGACATAGCACTGCCATGTTCGCAGGCGTATAGCAGATCGTCTCCCCTTGGCATTTGCCATGTCATCCCCCGCGGCCTTGCTGCCTCCTGCTCCGCCGCGCCACCGTGAGTGATCCCGGACGATGTCGGATCAGATTTACCAGGCGCCGATGGTTCGGCGCGCCGCGCCCAATTTCCGGGTGATCGCGATGATCGTCGCGAGTGCGATGCTGATGGAAAATATCGATGCGACCGTGCTGGCGACCGCGCTGCCCACCATGGCGCGCGATTTCGCCGTCAGTGCGCCGGCCATGTCGATCGCGCTGACCTCCTATCTCCTCAGCCTGGCGATCTTCATTCCGGCGAGCGGCCGGATGGCCGATAGTTTCGGCTCCCGCACCGTCTTCCGCGCGGCAATCGCCGTCTTCGTGATCGGCTCCATCCTCTGTGCGCTGGCGCCGACGCTGTCCTTCCTGGTGCTGGCGCGGCTGTTGCAGGGCGTCGGCGGCGCGATGATGATGCCGGTCGGGCGCCTTGTGCTGATGCGCAGCGTCGCGCGCAGGGATATGGTCAGCGCCATGTCCTGGCTGCTGGTGCCGGCGCTGATCGGCCCGATCGTCGGCCCGCCGCTCGGCGGCTTCTTCGTCACCTACCTCGACTGGCGCTGGATCTTCTACATCAACGTGCCGATCGGCATCATCGGCATGATCTTCGTCTCGATTTACATCGACGAGGTGAAGGGTAAGGCAAGCGGTCCCTTCGATACGATCGGCTTCATCCTCTCCGGGCTCTCGCTCGGCTCGCTGCTCTTCGGCTTCGAAATGTCGAGCCACGAAGGCGAGGGTGCCTTCTCGATGTTCCTGATATCAGTCGGCCTGCTCTTCGGCATAGCCTATCTCAGGCATGCCCGAAGGCATCCGTCGCCGATCATGGATTTTTCGTTGATGAAGGTGCCGAGCTTCGGGACGTCTGTCATCGCCGGTTCGCTGACGCGCATCACGCAAGGGGCGCAACCCTTCCTGCTGCCGCTGCTTTTCCAGATCGGCTTCGGCCTGTCGGCGGCGGCGGCCGGCCAGATCGTCATCGCGACTGCGCTCGGCTCGCTCGCCATGAAGCCGATGGCGAAATTCGTCTTCAGTCGGCTCGGCTTCCGCCGCAGCCTCATCCTCAACGGCATCCTCGGCACGGTCGGCTATGCGCTCTGCGCCGCCTTCCGGCCGGATTGGCCGATGCCGCTGATCTTCGTCGTGCTGGTGCTCAGCGCCTTCTTCCTGTCGTTCCAGTTCACCGCCTATAACACCATTGCCTATGACGAGATCGACAAGGAGCGGATGAGTTCGGCGACGAGTTTCTACGCGACCTTCCAGCAGCTGATGCTGTCGCTCGGCATCTGCATCGGGGCCTTGGTGCTGCACGGTTCGA
This sequence comes from Rhizobium hidalgonense, assembly GCF_002914525.1. Taxonomy (GTDB): domain Bacteria; phylum Pseudomonadota; class Alphaproteobacteria; order Rhizobiales; family Rhizobiaceae; genus Rhizobium; species Rhizobium hidalgonense. The sequence continues at coordinate 43,376 of NZ_LODW01000068.1, forward strand.
TGGCCTTCAACAATGTCGAAACGCCTGATCTCGGCGATTTCTCCACCGCCTTCATCGTCGTCACCCTCATCTCGATCACCGCTACCGTCTGGAACCTGCGTTTCTCGCCGACCGCTGGCGAGGAGATCAGCGGCTATAAGGCGAAGCGGACGAAGGTGGCTGGAGAAACAAAGGCTTGACGCGCGTCATTTGAATCAAATTCTGCGCTTCACACTCAGTCCTTATCCTCCATATCAGCCGCCATTTCCGCGAGCTTGCGCACAGTGTTGAGATTGCGCGAGGTGCCGGCTTTCAGCGCCGGCAGCTTCAGTTTCGAGCGGCCGGATCCATTCGGATAATGCACATAGATCTCCCGGCCGGCGAGCTTCGCCTCCTCGCCATCGGGCGCCACTATTTTATCGAGCGCATCGTCGGCTGCCTTTTCGGGCAGGAAGTAGACCAGCAGGAAATTCGGCTTGGCATCGGGGAAGGGAGCTTTGGCGGCAATCGCCTCAAGCTCCTTGCGGGTGCGCACCATCACAGCCGGCCGCTTACCCATCTTCTGGCCGAGCGCCGCGTCGAGCTTTTCCTCGACTGCCGTTTCTTTCTCATCCGAGCGGAACAGCACATTGCCGCTCTGGATGTAGGTCTTCACATCCCTGAAGCCGAGATCCTCGCAGATCGCCTTGAGTTCAGCCATCGGTAGCGAGGCGGTGCCACCGACGTTTACGGCGCGGAGCAGGGCGATATAGATGGGCATTTCTTTCTCCGCGGATGGTGTGCCGTGTCGCACCCCCCAAAACCCCCAAACCCCTCACATCTTCCCCGCCACCTTGATCGCAAACGCATACTCGAACGCGATCTCCTCAAGCCGCTGGAACCGTCCCGACGCCCCGCCGTGGCCGGCGTCCATATTCGTCTTGAGCAGGATCGGCGCCGCGCCGGTCGTCTTCTCGCGCAGCTTCGCAACCCATTTGGCCGGCTCCCAATAGGTGACGCGCGGGTCGGTCAGGCCGCCGAGTGCCAGGATCGGCGGGTAGGCTTTGGCGCCGACATTGTCATAGGGCGAATAGGCAGCGATCTGTTCGTATTCTTCTTTGCTGTCGATCGGGTTGCCCCATTCCGGCCATTCCGGCGGCGTCAGCGGCAGCGTATCGTCCAGCATGGTGTTGAGCACGTCGACGAAGGGAACGGCGGCGATGAGGCCGGCGAATTTCTCCGGCGCCATATTGGCAATTGCACCCATCAGCATGCCGCCGGCCGAGCCGCCTTCGGCGATAATCTTCGCGTAAGAGGTGAACTTCTGTTGATTCAGATAGTCGGCGGCTGCGACGAAGTCCTTGAAGGTATTCGTCTTCTTGTCCATCTTGCCGTCTTCGTACCAGGCGAAACCCTTGTCCTTGCCGCCGCGGATATGGGCGATGGCATAGACGAAGCCGCGGTCGGCAAGCGACAGGCAATTGGTGTTGAAACCGGCCGGAATGGTGATGCCGTAGGCGCCGTAGCCGTAGAGCAGGCAGGGCGCGCTGCCGTCGAGGGCAGTGTCCTTGCGATAGAGCAGGGTGACCGGCACCTTCTCGCCGTCCCACGCCGGAGCGAAGACGCGGCGGGTGACATAGTCGTCGGGATTGTGGCCCGACGGCACTTCCTGCGTCTTCAACAGCGTGCGCTCGCGCGTCACCATGTTGTAGTCGTAGAGCTGCGATGGCGTCGTCATCGAGGAATAGGAGAAGCGGATGATATCCGTGTCATATTCCGCCGCACCCGAAAGCCCCAGCGAATAGGCTTCCTCGGCAAAGGCGATCGCATGTTCCTCGCCGGTCGCCCGGTCGCGGATCATGATCTGCGGCAGCCCGTCTTTGCGCTCCAGCCACAGAAGATGGCGGGCATAGGCCATGTGGCTGATGATCAAAGTGCCGGGCTTGTGGGCAACCACTTCGCGCCAGTTCTCCTTGCCCGGATTGTCCACCGGCGCTTCCATGATCTTGAAATCCTTGGCGCCGCCGTCATTGGTCAGGATGTAGAAGACGTCGCCGCCCTCGGTCAGCGAATATTCGATGCCTTCCTCGCGCGCCGCCACCAGTTTCGGCTCGGCCGTCAGGTCCGTGGTCGACAGCAGCCGGTATTCGCTGGTTTCATGGTCATGAATGTCGATATAGATGACATCGTCGAGCAGCGAGCCGCCGACGCCCATGAAGAAGCCGGCATCGGCTTCCTCATAGACCAGCCGGTCTTCCGACTGCGGCCGGCCGACAATATGGTGGAACACCTTCGAAGGCCGGTGGTTCTCATCGAGCGCCGAATAGAAGAAGCTCTTGCCGTCGGGCGCCCAGACGCCGCCGCCGCCGGTATTCTCGATCCGGTCCGCAAGGTCTTCGCCCGTGGAGAGGTCGCGGACCTTCAATGTGAAGAACTCCGAGCCCTTGTCGTCATAGCCCCAGATGCCGCGGCTGTGGTCGCTCGTATGGTCGAGACCGGCGAGGCGGAAATAGGCCTTGCCGGCCGCTTCCTTGTCGCCGTCGAGCAACACGGTGCGGATCGTCTCGTCGGCAACGTTGCCATCACGGGCAATGCGGAAATAACGCGGCTGTTCGCCGCCGGTGACATAGAATGTGCCGTAGGCATAGGCGCCGTCCTTCATCGGCACCGAGCTGTCGTCTTCCTTGATACGGCCGCGCATTTCGGCAAACAGCGCCTTTTGCAGCGGCTTGGTGTCCTCCATCGCCGCGTTCATATAGGCGTTTTCGGCTTCGAGATACCGGCGGATCTCAGGGTCGAGGATCGACGGATCCTTGAACATCGCCTGCCAATTGTCGGCGCGCAGCCAGGCATAGTCGTCCGTGCGGGTAATGCCGTGGCGCGTATCGGAGATGGGCTTCTTCGGTGCGGCGGGCGGTGTCGGCAGGCTCTTAAAAACGGACAAGGAATGGCTCCGGATCGGGATATCGGGTTGGCAAGAGATAGAGGCGCACTGGTTCGGGATCAAGCGGCAAGGCTGCGCCAAGGCCATGGATAACCTTCCACAGGCTGGGAGGCCGCCCTGCCGGCTCTGCCTTGATGTCACCACAATATTTAAGAATGTCCGCTATCGCTGAGCGAAATTTGCACGTGCCAAGCCCCCGGCAAGCTGCCCGGGGCAAGGTGAAGAATGGACAACAGTAAGGGATTTTCTCCGCAATGCCGAAACGTCTGCTCCTGTTCGTATCCCTCCTTGGCCTTGCTGCCCCCGCCTTCGCCGTCGATCCGGCCATCAAGAAGCAGCTGGAAAAACTCGATCCCTCTACCCGGCTGGAGCAGAGCTGCGACACCGAGGCGATGAGCCGCATCAACAGCGACAGCACCGGCTTCAAGCCCGACAAGGTGATCGCCTATACGTTCAAGGATCCGGTCGCCGGCGACAATTCGCTGCAGGCGCCCGGAGCCGTCTTCCGCAGCAAAGGCGACTGGTACCATCTCTCCTACAATTGCATCACCGGTCCGCAGCATATCAACGTGCGCGAGCTCGACTACCAGATCGGGGAGAAGGTGCCGCGCGAGAAGTGGGACAAATATTATCTTTACGATTGATGCCGCATTTATTCCGGCTGCGGTGACATTGGGCCACATGGCGCCATGCAACTGCACCCGCTAAAATCGACGGACCTAAATCGTAGAAGCCCTGACATGAATCGCATCCTGCTCGCTTCGGCCTTCCTCCTGGCCGCGATATCAGCTGCATCGGCGGACGAACTACCGTCAGCGGCGCAGACCTCGGCGGCAACCACTCCCGCCACGGCGCCGAAGATAAAGCTGGTCGAGCCGCATCTGCATATCGCCCGTTCCAATATTGCCGGCCATGCCCGCATTGCGCTCACCTTCGATGCCTGCATGGGCCAGGCGGACGAGCGCATCCTTTCGACCCTGGTGCGGGAACGCATCCCGGCAACCATCTTCGTCACCGCCCGATGGCTGAAGCATAATCCCGCCGCCCTTGCCGTCTTCCTTGAGAATCCCGATCTCTTCGAACTGGAAAACCATGGCCAGAACCATATTCCGGCTGTCGACACGCCGACGCTGATCTATGGCATCGCCTCGGCCGGCTCACCGCAGGCGGTGAAGCAGGAAGTCGAGGGCGGCGCCGCGGCCATGGTCGCATCGGGCATTCCGGCGCCGCACTGGTTCCGCGGATCGACAGCCAAATATGATCTTTCCGCCATCGGCGAAATCCGCGCCATGGGCTATCGCATCGCCGGTTATTCGGTCAACGGCGACGGCGGCTCGCTGCTCGGCGCCGCGATCACCGAAAAACGCATCGCTTCGGCCAAAGACGGCGACGTTGTCATCTCCCACATCAACCAGCCGACCCATGCGGCGGGCGAGGGGGTGGCCAAGGCGCTGGTCGATCTGAAAGCCAAGGGCACTGAATTCGTCCGGCTCGACGATGTCGACGATATGGGTGACGACAAGACGACGGAGTAGGCTGCGGCTGAAGGTGTGCCGTGTGACACCCCTCCGCCCGGCAGGGCAGAGCGACTGTCTTGGAAGTCAAGCGTTTTGCCATGCTTTCTGGTCCCGGATGATTG
>NZ_LODW01000069.1 GCF_002914525.1 Rhizobium hidalgonense
CAGCCAGTTGACCGAATGGACGTTGACCGGGGCGGCGACCCATTTGCCGTCATAGACCGAGAACTTCTGAAGTGCGGCCGGCACCGACTTGTCCCAGCCTTCCTTCTTCGCCGTTTCCGTCAGGTCGCCCATGACGCCGGCCTGGGCGTAATCGAGCACGGTATAGCCCAGCATCTGCGAGGCCGTCGGATAGGTGCCGGCCGCCACCATCGCCTTCAGCGCCGTCATCGCCGCGTCACCGCCGCCGCCGGCCACCGGCACGTCCTTCCAGGCAAAGCCTTCCTTCGACAGATCCTGCTTCAGGACGTTCAGCGCCGCTGCCTCGCCGCCAGACGTCCACCAGTGCAGCATCTGCACTTCCTTCACGTCGGCGGCGCGGGCGGACACATGCACGCCGGCCAGAGCCAATGCGATCACGGCAGTCGTGGTGAGAAACCTATTCATCGAAGAACCTCCCAGTTCCATCTTGCAAGATGCGGGACCCATTCCCGCACCGATCACCCGCCCTCCTCAGGCGTAGTTTCATGACCGGCCAAGCCGGCTTTCTGTCTGCGGCATCCACCAACTGGTGCGCTTGCCGATATGCATGTTCAGCGTCTTGGTCTCGGTATAGTCCTCGACCGCATGGCGACCGAGCTCGCGGCCGAGGCCGCTTTGCTTGTAGCCGCCGAAGGGAAGTTCCGAGGCACCGTCCATGAAGGTGTTCATCCAGACCGTGCCTGCCCGCACCGACCGGCCGACCGTCAGGCAGGTATCGAAATCGCGGCTCCAGACACCGGCCGACAGGCCGTAGTCGATGGAATTGGCGGTCCCGATCGCTTCGGCCGTCGTCTCAAACGTCAGGACCGACAGGACCGGGCCGAATACTTCCTCACGCGCCACCGCCATATCGGGTGTCACTGCTTCGAGGATGGTCGGCGCCATGAATTGCCCCATGCCGAGGTCGAGCGTCTCGCCGCCATGCGCGACCCGGGCGCCGCTGCTCCTGGCGCCGGCGACATAGCCCGAGATCTTTTCGAGATGCTGCGGCGTGATGATCGCGCCGACCTGCGTCGAGGGATCGAGGGGATCGCCGACCTTGACCGCCTTCGACAATTCGGCAATCCGCTTGACGACATCGGAAGCGATCGACTTGTGAAGGATCAGCCGCGAGCCGGCATTGCAGCACTCGCCGGCATTGAAATAGGCGCCGAAGACAGCGGCATCGATGAAGGCGTCGAGATCGGCATCCGGGAAGGCGATCTGCGGGTTCTTGCCCCCCAGTTCCAGCGAGACTTTCTTCAGCGTCTGCGCGGCATTCGACATCGTCAGTTTTCCGACGCCGGTCGAGCCGGTGAAGGACACCATGTCAACGTCGGGATGAGACGTCATGACCGCGCCGACTTCGGGTCCCCTGCCGGTGACAATGTTGACGACGCCCTCCGGAATGCCTGCTTCCTGCAGGATTTCGCCGAGCACAAGCGTCGATCCCGATGTCAGTTCCGAGGGTTTGACGACGGTCGTGCAGCCTGCGGCCAAAGCGAAGGGCAGCTTCTGGCCGACGATCAGGAACGGAAAGTTCCAGGGTGTGATGATCGACACCACGCCGATCGCTTCGCGCAGCACGACACCAAGCGTGCCATCGCCGAGCGTATTGTAGCTTTCGCCGTGAAGATCGCGTGCGAGTGCCGCGGCATAGCGCCAGATGTCGACCGAACCGGCAATTTCACCCCGTACCTGCGTGATGGGTTTGCCTGCCTCGATCGCGTCGAGGAATGCGAGTTCTTCGGCACGTGCGGCGATCAGATCGGCGGCCTTGAGAAGGATGGCGGACCGTTCGGAAGCCGTCATCCGCGGCCATGGCCCGAGGTCGAAGGCCTTCCGCGCGGCAGCAATGGCGCGTTCGGCATCCGTCTTGCTGCCGGTCGGGAAGCGGCTGACCACGACCCCATGGCTTGGCGCGACACGCTCGATCGGATCGGCGGCGCCGGCCTCCCATTTGCCGTCGATGAGCATCCTGAAATCGCGCGCTTTGTGGTTGCTCAATGCGGTGGGGTTGACGAGGACCGTCATTACCATTCTCCCTTGAATGTTGCCGGGCGCTTCTCGCTGAACGACGCGACGCCCTCCTTCAGATCGCCGGTCTTGGCCGCCAGGATCGAGCCCAGGGCTTCGACGGCGGTCCCGTTGTCTTCGCCGTTCGCCGATGCGATCATCAACTTGGCGATCTCGATGGCCGCCGGACCCTTTGCGGCGATCCGTTCAGCATAGTCCTTGGCGGCGAACAGCGCGTTTCCGGTTGGAACTACCGCGTCGACGATCCCGAGCAGGCGTGCCTCCTCAGCGGTAAAAATCTCGCCGCCCAAGGCCATGCGCCTGACGGCCTGCGCGCCGAATCGGCGCACCAGACGTTGGGTGCCGGACCAGCCCGGCACCATTCCGAGGCCGGTCTCCGGCAGGCCGATCTTGATGTGTTCGTCTGCGAGGCGAATGTCGGCAACGCCGGCCAGTTCGAGCCCGCCTCCCAGCGCGTGGCCGTTCAGGGCCGCGACCAGCGGCACCCGGAGCGTTGCCAGTCTTTCGAAGATGCGATGACCGTGACGAACCCAGGCGTGACCGAATTCCTGAGGCTGCATTCCGCCCCAGGCCTTGATATCGCCCCCGGCGGAAAAGCCCTTTCCTTCGCCGGTGAGAACGGCAGCGCGCACATTCGAGTTCGCTTCCACCGCGTCGGCGGCATCCGCCAAGGCTTTCAGCATATCGAGATCGAGCGCGTTGAGCTTCTCCGGACGAGACATCGTTAAGGTCGCAACATGTCCGTCGACGTCTACTTTGACTGTTCCACTAGCCATGGAAGGCGCCCTCCAGCGTCCGTGCCCTTTTGGCCGGAAGCGACAGGCCGATCGCCGCTTCGCTGAAGAGGGCTGCATCCATGACCTTCAGATCGGGCGCGACGATCAGCGCAAACTCGGATTGATCGAGAATCTCAGACTGGAGATCGACGCCGGGCGCGATCTCGGTAAGGACGATACCATCAGGTGTCAGCTTCATCACGCACCGCTCGGTGACATAGATGATGTCCTGCCCCTGCTCGATCGCCCGCCTGCCGCTGAAGGTGACGTGTTCGACCTCGTTGACGAGCTTCTTCAGCTTGCCTTCCTTCTCGATGGCGAGAGCCCCATCGGCGATCGAAAGCTTCGCTCCGGCGTTGAACATGCCGGAGAAGACGATCTTCTTTGCCCGCGCGGTGATGTCGACGAAGCCGCCGGCGCCGGCCGTCACATGCGGACGGAATGAGAGCTTGGAGACGTTGACCGAACCATCCCTGCCGATCTCGAGGAAGGACAGCAGCGATGCATCGAAGCCGGCACCCTGGAAATAGGTGAACTGATAGGGTGACGGCATATAGGCGTCGGCATTGGATGCGCAGCCGAAGGCGAAGTCGAGCAGCGGCACGCCGCCGACCGCGCCCTGTTCGATGACCCAGGTGACCGCGCCATGCAGCCCCTCCTCCAACAGAATCCGCGGCACGTTTGCCGAGATGCCGAAGCCGAGATTGACGCAGCTTCCCGCCTGCAATTCCTGCGCGACGCGGCGCGCGATGACCTTCTGAACATTGAAGTCAGGCACGTGGAAGCTATCGAGCGGGCGAAAGATTTCTCCCGAAATCGCCGGATCGTATAGCGTCTGGGTCGTCTGCTTCTGTTCGGGATCGACGACGATATAGTCGACCAGCATGCCCGGCACCCGGACGTCATGCGGTTTCAACGAACCTTCCTTGGTGATCCGCTTGACCTGCGCGATGACGATGCCGCCATTGTTGCGGGCGGCGAGCGCTTGGTCGAGGCCGCCGAGATAGGCGCCTTCATGTTCGTAGGTCAGGTTGCCGCGCTCATCAGCGGTGGTGGCGCGGATAATGGCGACCTGAGGGATGATCGAGGGGAAGAACAGCCAGTCGTCGCCCTCGAAGCTGACGCGCTTGACCACCTGTTCTTCCGAAGCCAGTTCGTTCATCGCGCAGCCCTGCCGCCGGGGATCGACGAATGTGTCGATACCGATCTTGGTCAGGACGCCCGGCCGCTTGGCCGCGGCTTCGCGATGGATGTCGAACAGGATGCCGGAGGGAATATTGTAGGCTGGGATCTCGTTACTGGTGATCATCTGCCAGATCAGCGGCGGCTCGGACGATGACGGCCCCGACGGATAGGAGCCGCCGATGATGCGCTTGAGCAGGCCCTTCCGGGCGATGTGATCGACGCCCTTGATGCCGCTCATGTCACCGGCGGCGATCGGATGAAGGGTGGTGAGGTCCCTGGGGTGGCCGATCGCCTCGAAACGCTCGCCGATCGCCTTCAGCATCAGGTCCGGGCAACCGAGACCGCTTGAAGACGAGACCGTGACGACGGCGCCATCCGGGATGAGCGCGGCCGCCTCAGTTGGGGTGAGATGTTTCTGCATGTGGATTACTCAGCGTCCTGTTTCGATTTTACGCTCTTGCCGGCCCTTGCCGACGCAGTCTTGCCGGCGCCGCAGCTTTCGCGAACGACCAGCCGAACGGCTGTCGTCACCGCCTCCGCCTCGGCCTTGCCGGCATTGATCTGCTTGAGCAGCATCTGTGCGCCGCGTCGCCCGATGCCCTGCGGATCGACTGAAACCGTCGTCAGCGCCGGAACCGCCGCCTGCGCCTCGATGACGTCGTCGAACCCTACCACGGCGAAGTCGGCGCCGGGCTCCAGGCGGCGGGCGCGCAATCCGTCACAAACGCCGAAAGCGACGGCATCGTTGAAACAGACGGCCGCGGTCGGCCGACGGCCGAGCGCGATCGCTTTTCCGATCGCCTCCACCCCGCCGGCCCGCGACGGCGCCGACGAGATGACGAGTTCCTCGTGAAAGTCGAGCCCGGCTGCCTCCACGCCGCTTCGGTAACCGGCAAGCCTGTCGTCGAAGACAGCGGTGTCGGGAAAACCACCGAGGAAAGCGATGCGTTTGTGGCCGAGCCCGGCCAGATGCCTGACCGCCGACACCATGCCGGCCCGGTTATCGGAGACGATCGACGAGACCTTGGCGCCGGGCAGGTTTCGAACGACGACGACGACCGGAATCCCGGCCGCCACAAGCGGCTTGAAATCTGCGGCATCGGTGGCGCGCGCCGGCGAGACGATGAGGCCGGAAATGCCGTGCTCCCGCATCGATGCGACAACCTCACGCTGCCGGTCGATGCTCTCGCCGGTGTTCGACAGGAACTGCACGAAGCCGGCCGACTGGACGACCATATCGACGCCGACCGCCAGCTCCGCAAAAAAGCTGTTCGTCAGGTCGTTGACGACGACCCCGACGATCCGCGACTTTGCGCCGGCCTGCCGAAGATTGGCGGCGCCGCGATTATACACATAGCCGAGTTCGCGCATCACGGCATTGACCTTGGAGCGCGTCCCCTCATTGACCAGGGAGGAGCCCTGAAGCACCAGCGACACCGTCGACTTGGAGACGCCGGCGGCTTTCGCAATGTCAATGACGGTGACCCGCGCCTTTGTCATTTTTCCTCCCGACCACGCGTTGACTTAACGACAATTATTTGGAACGTTCCAATTCTGTCAAGCGGAATCTAAAACGAGATATTATCGATCTCGATTTTGTTCACTTATTTTTCCTTCCTTGACGCAAGATCCTTCGCTCGAGATTGGAACGTTCTAAAAACAGAGATCAATAAGCGCCATCGTTCGATATTTTCGTCCGGCAGAAAAGGGAGCGGACGAGGCATGTTTTTGCCCATCGGGGTCGCCTCGAGCGAGGCGGCCGATCTCCTCTTTCCAAGTCTCCCCCGAGGAGCTGCTGCAGACCTTTAGCGAAACTTTATCGTTTCTGACCAATGCTACGTATGCGTGCAACGCGCCAGATTTGAAGCAGGGCCGGATGATGCCACACTCGTTTGAATCCATTCTGGAAAACCTGCCGCAGGGCATCGTTCTCCTCGATCCTGCCAGCGCGGTGACGGCATTCAATTCCCGCACGCTCGATATTCTCGGTCTGGCGGCAGGCGCGATCCGCAAGGGAATGACGATCGACGAATTGCCGGGTACCAGGGACTGCCGCGCCGTGGCATCGAGGCGGTCGACCACCGGGAAACCACAGATATCGCAGTTTGCGCTTTCCGACGGACGGATGATCTCGTTGACCTCAGCCCCGTCGAAGGATGGAGGCTGGATCCTGAGCTATGAAGACATCTCTACTCTCATCCGCGTCGAAGACAGCCTCACCGAACAACATCACCGGTTCGACGCGGCCCTTAGGAACATGCCGCATGGGCTGTGCATGTTCGATTCGACAAAGAAGTTGATCCTGTGCAACCCTTCTTACGCACGGATGTACAATCTGCCGGAGTCACTGACCCAACCAGGCACGCCGCTTGTCGATATCCTGGCCTATCGGAGCAGCGTGGGAAATGGCCCGGTCGACACCGCGACCTATTTCGATGTGGTGTTCGAAGCGACGGCGCGCGGTGCGGTGGCCAGCCAGAACATCGTGCTGGTCGATGGTCGCGTTATCAAGATCACCCACAATCCGATGCAAAACGGTGGTTACGTGGCCACCCACGAAGACGTCACCAAGACAGTGCGGCTTGCGGAAGAGCTGCGCCGGCATCACGATCAGCTCGAAACGACGGTGCAGAGCCGCACGGCGGAAGTTGAGCGCCAGGCGCGGGAACTCGAGCGAATGCTTGCGCAGGAGCGCAACATCAACGAATTGCAGCGGCAGTTCGTGGCAATGGCGTCCCATGAATTCCGAACCCCGCTCGCCATCATCGACGCTGCCGCCCAACGGCTGCTGCGTAAAAGAGGGGCAGTCGAGCCCGAATTTCTCAGCGACAAAGTCGACCAGATCCGTGCATCAGTGAACCGGATCGTCGATCTGATGGAGAGCATCCTTTCGGCCGGGCGCCTTGATACCGGCAAGATCGATATCAGCTATGACGCCTGCGCCTTGCAATCATTGATAAGAACCTGTTGCGAGCGTCAGTCGACGATCGCCAAGACGCACAGCTTTGCGTTGGACATCGACCGGTTGCCGGAATTCATCGATGCCGACCGCCGCGCTTTGGCGCAAGTCTTTACCAACCTGCTGTCCAATGCCGTCAAATACGCGCCCGGAACCTCGGAAATTCGCGTCACCGCATGGGAGGAGTCGGGAAACGTCAAAGTCTCGATCAGCGATGACGGGGTGGGGATCGATCCCGAAGACGTGCCCCGGCTGTTCCAGCGCTATTTCCGTGCCGGGACCTCGACCGGAATTGCCGGAACCGGCATCGGCCTTAACCTGGTCAAGCAGATCGTCGAACTCCATGACGGCTCGATAGAAGTTCGAAGCGCAAGAGGACGCGGATCGACCTTCACCGTCACTCTTCCGATCAAGCGAACCGGTAACGCTTCCGACAACAGTGACGCCGCCTGACATTTCAGGATTGCTGTCCTCATTATCTACCCTATCCTTCTCCTATAGAGGAGGACCATGCCATGGCTTTCATTCCCACCCCCAATGCATCCGCCAGCGAGAAGACGACGTCGATGTATGCATCGGCCGAGGCGAATTATGGTTATCTGCCGAACATGTACCGGGCCTTCGGACACCGGCCGGAGGTGATGGAGAACTGGGCAGCGCTGCTTTCGAGCATTCGCGGCCATATGAGCCTGAGGCGCTATGAACTGGTGACGCTTGCTGCCGCCAAGGAGCTGAAATCCTCTTATTGCATGCTGGCGCACGGCTCCGTGCTGCTGCGCGAGGGTTTTACCGGCGACGGCCTGACGGCTGTCGTCAACGAGACGGAGAAAGCGCCGATCGATGCCGGTGAACGGGCCATCATGGCCTTTGCCGCCAAAGTGGCGCGCGATGCGACGTCGGTGACCCAGCAGGATATAGACGGACTGAAGAAACACGGGTTGAGCGATGCTGAGGTCTTCGACGTCACGGCTGCGGCGGCCGCCCGCTGCTTCTTCTCGAAAATGCTGGATGCGCTGGGGGCTGCGCCCGACCATGCCTATATGGAGCGGCTGGAGCCGAATGTGCGCAAAGCGCTCAGCGTCGGCCGGGAAGTCGAACGGCCTCTGGCGCCGTCACCGGCACGCGGCACATCGCAATGATGATGGGGTAAAGAGAGGATGCTTGGGCGGCGGCCGTTGCGATCCTGCTCCTCCCGCCCCCTACTCCGGTTTGTCCGCAAAATTCCGGATCGCAAATTCGGCGATATTCTGGCTCGACCGATCGGCATCGTCGAGCAGCGATGGAAACAGCTGCCAATGATGCGGCATGCCCGGCCAGACCTCGGTGGTGACATCGACACCTGCCTGGTGTGCCTTGTCGGCGAGCCGCAGCGTATCGTCGAGCAGAACTTCACCGGAGCCGACCTGCAGCAGCAGCGGCGGAAAGCCGGTCATGTCGGCATAAAGCGGCGATGCCTGGGGATCGGTCGGAGACCGGCTGCCGAGATAGGCCTTCCGCAAGGTCTCGATCGAGGCCTTGCCGACGAATGGATCGCTATCGGCATTCGCTGTCATCGATCCGCCGGTCGCGGCAAGATCAGTGATGGGGCTGAGCGCCACCACGGCCGCCGGCAACGGTTTTGCCGCCTTCATCTGCCGCAGCACCGTCTCGATCGCGATATTGCCGCCGGCGCCGTCTCCGGCGACGATAACGTTCTCGCTGCGATAGCCGTTGTCGAGCAGCCAGCGATAGGCCGTCAGCGCGTCGTTGATCTGAGCGGGATAGGTATATTCGGGCATCAGCCGATATTCGATCAGAAGCACGTCGCTGGATGCGGCCTTGGCGAGCGAGCCGGCAAGCAGACTGTGCGTGCGGATGGAGCCGCCGGAAAAGCCGCCGCCATGTATATAGAGGATCACCCGTTGGCCGATCGGGTGATGAAGACGGGCGGGCCACATCAGCTCGGCATCGACGCCGTCGGCATCGACCTGCCGGACCTGGACGCGCGTCGGCCCCGGCATTGTCTCCATCAGCGTCCTGAAAGCGGTGCGGCGCTGCTGCAGGCCATCGGCGCCGGCAAAATGATCCTTCCAGAGTCCGACGAGTTTTTCGACCTGGTCGCGCGAGGCCTGGCTTTGCGGTCCAATGTCCTTGCCGATCGCTGCCGATGCCGCGAGCATCAGCGCGGCCCAGACGGGAAACAGACAAACAAGCCGCTTTGGGGCTTTTCGAATACCCGCTGGCAAAATCCCACCGTTCATCAACTTCTCCCCGACGATGCTGGCCATGCGGCATAATTGGCCGGTTCGTCCACTGGAGTCAAAAGGGTGAGGCCGGAACCTTGGCTGCTCCTCAAAAAAACGGACAATGCCTGCCGGCACGCTTGCTATTTGCCGCGCATCCGTCGGAAATGGGCTCCGTGCCTGGCTGCCCCGACCCCGGCGCTTCGTCTCGTGTGTAAGTTAAGGATACCGATGACCACCATTTACCTTGCCGGCCCGGAAGTTTTTCTTCCGGATGCCATGCCGATCATGGCCGAAAAACGCCGATTGGCGCGCCAGTTCGGCTTCGAGCCGACCGGTCCCGGCAGCGACGAAAACCAGACGCCGGTGAAGCGGACCGCCGCCGAGATCTACGCACGCAACGACGACGCCATGCGTCGAGCCGAGATCTGCCTCGCCAATATCACGCCGTTTCGCGGCGTCAGCGCCGATCCGGGAACGGTTTACGAGATCGGCTTCATGATTGCGCTCGGAAAAGCGGTCTTTGCCTATACCAATCACCCCGACGATTATGGGCTGCGTGTTCGCTCGGTCTGGTATGCGGGGCTCGAGATCGATGAGACGAGCGGGCGCCCACGCGGACCGGATGGCATCGCCATCGAAAATCACGGCATGGCCGACAACCTGATGATCGACGGCGGGGTCGAGGCGACGGGAGGCAGAGTATTCCGTGCGGCCGCGCTGCCGGCGGACCCTGCCCGCGATCTGGCGGTTTATTTTGCGGCGCTGCAGACGATCGCAGGCATGCATGCCGATGGCCGCCGACTTCACCACGCGGGTCCGGTTCCGGGTTGAGCGACGCCGGCGACGGACAGAAAACTTGAGCTTTTACTCCGCCCGCATCGCTTCGATAACCGCCCTGAAGCCTGCCGACATGTGGCGGCGGCTCGGATAATAGAGATAGAGCGGTTCCTCCGGCTGGCACCAGTCATCCAGCACCTGAACGAGTTCGCCGCTGGCGACCGCCCTTTCCACGCGCGGTTCCCAGATATAGGCAAGACCGACGCCGCCGAGCGCTGCCTGCATCATCAGTTCGTGATCGTCGAGCGACAGCGGTCCGGTCGGCTGAAAGCTCACCGTCTGGCCGTTCTTTTCGAACTCCCAGGCATATCGCGCGCCTGATGGAAACATGTTCTGGATGCAGAGATGGCGCTTGAGTTCGTGAGGTGTTGCCGGTTTCGGCCGGCTCTCGAAATAGGCGGGCGAGCCGACAACAACCAGGCGGATGCGCGGCTTGATGCGCAGTGCGATCATGCCGTCGGTGACGCGTTCGCCGAAACGGATGCCGGCATCGAAGCCTTCCTCGACGATATCGACAAGCCGATCCGTCGCGTTGATTTCCAGCTGCAGATTGGGGTTCTTTTTCAGTAGCGGGCCAATGACGCGGCCGATGACGAAAGGACCGATCGAGTTCGGCACGTTGATCCTCACCTTGCCGAAGGGTGTGTCTCGGTAGCGGTTCAGCGCGTCGAGCGCGGCGGCCATCTCCCCGAAGGCCGGATCAAGATGCGACATCAGAAGTTCGCCGGCCTCGGTCAGCGAGACGCTGCGTGTCGTGCGGTTGAGCAGGCGGATACCGATTCGATCTTCGAGGTTGAGCACGGCATGACTGATCGCAGAGGCGGTGACACCCCGCTCCTCGCCCGCCTTGCGAAAGCTCTTATGCCGCGCGACGGCTGAAAAGGCTGCGAACTCGGAAAGTTCGGTGGCGCGCATTGCTGAATTACACTCATCATAGTTTCGAGAATAACAAATCTTATACATCAGCGGATTTTCGGTCAAATTCACCCCGTCGGCACAGAGATGCGACGCAAACGAAACAAAGCAGCCCGAAAGGAATTCGTCATGAAAGTCTGGTTCATCACCGGTGCATCCCGCGGCTTCGGCGCGCTGATGACCAAGGAAGCCCTCGCCGCCGGCGATGCCGTCATCGCCACCGCTCGCAACCCGAAGACCGTGACCGAGCAGTTCGGCGATCATCCGAACCTGCTTGCCGTCGCCCTTGACGTCACCAACGAGGCACAGGCAAAAGAGGCCGCGGCTGCCGGCATCGCTCGCTTCGGACGCATCGACGTTCTTGCCAACAATGCCGGCTACGGCTTGCTCGGCGCCGTCGAGGAAGCCACCGCCGAAGAGATCGAAAAGCTCTATGCTACGAATGTCTTCGGCCTGCTGAAGGTGACGCGCGCGGTGCTCCCCTATATGCGCCGCCAGCGTTCCGGCCACGTGCTGAACTTCTCCTCGATCGGCGGTTACTTCGGCTATCCCGGCTGGGGCATCTACGGTTCGACGAAATTCGCCGTCGAGGGCCTGTCCGAATCGATGGCGGCCGAACTCGACCCTTTCGGCATCAAGGTGACGATCATCGAGCCCGGCTTCTTCCGCACGGACTTCCTCGCCGACACGTCGCTGGCGATCAGCCCGGCCTCCATTGCCGATTACGAAGGCACGCCGGCCGGCAACATGCGCAATTTCGCCGCCGACGCCAATCATGCCCAGCCCGGCAACCCCGCCAGACTCGCTGCCGGCATCGTGACGATGGTCAATTCGGCCAACCCGCCGCTACGCATGCCCTTCGGCAGCGATACGGTGGCGATGATCGAGGCGCAGCATGCCAGCGTCGAAAAGGAACTAGCCGCCTGGCGTGAGCTTGCTTTGTCGACGGATTTTCCGAGCGAGGCAACGGTCTCGGTCTGAAGCGGCAAAATCAACATTCGCCTTATGCTGGGGATGACCTAAGTCTAGGTTCGACCACGACCATGAAGAGGCGATGCATGCCGATAAAAACCATCTCGATCTATGGCGCCGGCGCCCTCGGCGGCGCTATTGCCGCCAAGCTCGCCCGCAGAGCCGGAAACGACACCACCATCTCTGTCGTCGCGCGCGGGGCGCATCTCGACGCCATCCGCAGGCATGGTCTCAGCCTGCGCGAAGCCGATGCGGAAACGCCGCTCAACGTTCGCCTGACGGCGACCGACGATCCAACGACATTGCCGCCGCAGGATCTCGTCATCACCGGTCTCAAGGGGCATCAGTTGGCGGCCGCCGCCGAGGGAATCGCCGGTCTCCTGAGGCAGGGCACCCGTGTCGTCATGATCCTCAACGGCATTCCGTGGTGGTATTTCCATCGCGATACCAATAGCAGGCATGCGGAACTGCAGTTCGACGAACTCGATCCAGGCGGCAGGATTTGGCGGCTGATCGGCCCGGAGCGGGCGATTGGCTGCGTCGCCTATCAAGGCGCTGAGGTGGTCAACCCGGGTGAGATCCAGCTTTCCCACAAAGGCCGCTTCGTGCTCGGCGAGCCCTCCGGCGAAATGTCTGCCGATCTGGAGGCCATAGCAGCGGTGCTGACCGGCGCCGATCTCAACATTACGACCACGCCGGAAATCCGCAGCGAAATCTGGAGCAAGTTGATGGGCAACGCCGCCTTCAACCCGATCAGCGCTCTGACCCGGGCGCTGATGACAGACATCCTGGCGGACCCGGCGCTGATGGACATGGTGAGCAAAGTCATGAAGGAAGTGCGCGCGGTCGGCGATGCGCTCGGCGCGCACTTTTCCATGACAGTCGAGCAGCGACTGGAACAATCGCGCCACATCGGCGGCGTTCGGACATCAATGCTGCAGGATCTGATGGGCGGCAAGCCGCTCGAAATCACGCCGCTGGTCGGCATGCTGGTGGCGCTCGGACGCCTGACTGCCGTGCCGACCCCGGTATCGGAAACCATCCTGGCGCTGGTGACGCAGCTGGACCGGGAAAACCGGCGCGGCAGCTGATGCGGGATAGTGCGGCCGGGATAAATCCGGCCGCTCTCGCTTATTTCCCAACCTGCTCGGCCCAGTTCGGCGCCTTGCCGCCGCCGTCGAGGAAAGTCATCGCCACATTCGCCATCAGCGGCGAAGCGAAGGTCTCGTAGTGGGTGAGATCGGGCAGGATCGCCAGCCGGTTCTTCGACAGGTTCTCCCGCATCCAGCCCGCATCGCGCAGGCCGCCGCCGAGCTTGTGGTAGAAGTCGATCATATGTTCGGGGCGGATCATATCGGCATCGCCATAGATCAGCATGACCGGCATGGTGAGCTTGGCGACGGCATCGCTATAATCCTTGGGTTCGCGCATCAGCGCACCCATGGCGTCGAGCAGCTTGGGAAATTCGGAAACGTCGGGCGCCACCGCCTTGTAAGAGAGGAACATCGGCGTGTCCTTCATCATCTCGGCCATGCCGGCGCCGACGGCCGCCTGCTGCGGCAACATCTCCGGGAAGAAGCCGTTCTGCGCATAGGGCGCCGAGAGGATCACCAGGCGGCGCACCTGGTCGGGCGCGTTCGCCGCCATGTTCAGCGCCACCCCGCCGCCGAAGGAATAGCCGAAGACGTCGAGCTTGTCGTAACCGAGTTGCTTCACCAGGATCGCAAGATCGGCGCCGATTGCCGCAAGGTCGATCGGCCGCTTGCCGAGCGGCGTGCGGCCATGCCCCTGCAGATCGACGGCAATCACCTGCCGGTGGTCGGTGAAAACAGGCATGACAGGCGCGAACATCTCGATCTGTCCGAGACCGCCGTGAAGCAGCAGCAGCGGTTCGCCCTCGCCGCGGATCTCGTAATAATAGTCGATGCCGTTGACCGGCAGACTTCCCTTCCTGACGATCGGTGCGACCGCCTTTTCCTCGATACCAGCCGCGCCACCGGCGCCTGCCATATCGGGCGCCGCCAGGAATGCGGCAGCGGTTGCGATCATCGAAATCAGCCTCATCTTCGACATGTCCTTGCTCCGTTTTTGCTTGGATATCGCAAGGACGGCGGCGGCCCGGCGTTTCCGACACTGTGCCTCGAAATTTCTCCGATCGGGCCTTCAGATCGATTTCCAACTTTTCCTTAACCGGCATACTGGTAAAATCTCGTCCCAGAGACTTCAGACACAACGAGACCGATGCCGAAACCGAACTTCCGCTTCACCCATTACGATCTCAAGGAACAACGCGCCGGAACGATCGTCGAGGTGTCGTTGAATGCGGTGAACAATGTTCGGCTGATGACGGCGCCGAATTTCCAGCGCTTCACCGAGGTTCTCGATTTCAAGTATATCGGCGGCGTGGCACGCAAATCGCCGATCAAGATCGCCGTTCCGGAAAGCGGCCATTGGCATATCGTCGTCGATATGGAAGGCCATCACGGGCTGGCGGACTCTTCCGTCAAGGTGATCGCCGGGCCGCCAAATCAGAAGACGCCGCGGGCTTCCTGAGCTTTACAGCACCGCGTCTCCACGCGAAAACCGTGACACGACACGCCCAATCGTCCTGACCTTTGATCACGATCAATGAATCCGGCTGCCAAGTCGATCACAGTCACGGTCGCAAGGCCCCACGCCGCGGCGCCACCGGTTGCTTCATCACGTCGGAAGCAGTTCATGACTTCGAACCTGATCGGACGTATCACCAACATCATTGATCCTGGCGATGCGCTCGGTGAAGTCCTTTTCGGATTGATTATGGCGCTGACATTGACGGTCGGTTCGAGGCTGGTTTTTGAAAAAGAAGGGTTAAATGTCGACGATCTGGTCGTTGCAACGATCGGCTGCAACGTGGCCTGGGGGATCATCGACGCCGTCTTGTTCTATCTGGGGGCGACATTTTACAAAAGCAGGCGGCTTCGGCTTTTTCGGCAAATCAAAGCCGCCAGAACCGAATCTGCGGCGCTCATGGTGATTGCGAAGGAATTTCCGATTGAAAAAGCACCGTTCTCCGCAAAGGGCGCCGATGCGGAGGCACTCTATCGATCACTCCTGACGCTCGCAGGCCGGGCCGATCCTGTGAAGGTGTCCCTGTCGAAAGGTGATCTGTTGGCCGCAATCGCGGTCTTCGTCCTTGTCTCGGCCACCTCCATTCCGGCCGTTATGCCCCTCCTTCTCATCGACAATGCACACGTTGCCTTGAGAACCAGCAATCTGTTTCTCATCATGCTGCTGTTTGTGACGGGCTATGCCTGGGCGAGATTTTCAGGCGGCAGGCCTTTGTATGCGGGGATGACGATGACTTGTCTCGGATTGCTTCTGGTCGCAATCGCGATCGCGCTTGGCGGCTGAGCCCGGTTCGCCAACAGGATGGGCCGAGAGGCGTCAGCGCGGATTGCGCTCCTTGCGAAGTTTGTCCCACCATTCCAGCCGCTTGCGGATATCGCGCTCGAAGCCGCGTTCCGGCGGATCGTAGAAGGTCTGGCGGCCCATCTTCTCTGGGAAATAATCCTGGCCGGAAAAGGCGTCGGGTTCATCATGGTCGTAGCGGTAACCCTCGCCGTAGCCTTCGCCCTTCATCAGCTTGGTCGGCGCATTGAGGATGTGCTTGGGCGGCAGCAGCGAGCCGTTCTGCTTGGCGGCCTGGCTTGCCGCCTTGAATGCGGTGTAGACGGCATTCGATTTCGGCGCGGTGGCGAGATAGACGCAGGCCTGGGCGAGCGCCAGTTCCCCTTCGGGGGAGCCGAGATACTCATAGGCATCCTTGGCGGCGTTGCAGATCACCAGCGCCTGCGGATCGGCAAGGCCGATATCTTCCACCGCCATGCGCACCAGCCGCCGGCCGAGATAAAGCGGATCCTCACCGGCATCGAACATGCGGGCGAGATAATAGAGCGCGGCATCGGGATCCGAACCCCGCACGGACTTGTGCAGCGCCGAGATCAGATTGTAATGGCCGTCCTGCGCCTTGTCGTAGACCGGAGCGCGACGCTGGACGATGCGCGTCAGGCCCTCGGTATCGAAGCTCTCGCCCTCGCGCGCGGCGCGCCAAACCTCTTCGGCCAGCGTCAGCACCGCGCGGCCGTCGCCATCGGCCATGCGGATCAGGCTGATGCGCGCCTCTTCGGTCAGCGGCAACGGCTTCTGCTCGATCGCCTCGGCGCGCTTCAGCAATTCCTCCAGGCTCTCCTCGTCATGCGACTTGAAGGTCAGCACGCGGGCCCGCGACAAGAGAGCGGCGTTGAGCTCGAAGGACGGGTTTTCGGTGGTAGCGCCGACGAGGATGACGGTGCCGTCCTCCATAACAGGCAGGAAACTATCCTGCTGGGCGCGGTTGAAACGATGGATCTCGTCGACGAAGAGCAGCGTCTGGCGGCCATCCATTCGCCGCAGGCGGGCCGTCTCGAACACCTTCTTCAAATCGGCGACGCCGGAAAAGATCGCCGATATCTGCTCGAAGGCCAGCCCCGCCTCGCCGGACAGCAGCCGCGCCACCGTCGTCTTGCCGGTGCCGGGCGGGCCCCAGAAGATCATCGAGCCGAGCGAGCCGCTTTCGATCATCCTTTTCAGGACGCCGTCTTCACCGGTCAGATGTTCCTGGCCGGTGACATCAGCAAGCGTCTTCGGCCGCAACCGGTCGGCAAGCGGCCGCCTGGCGGCCACCTCCTCCGGAACACGCGGCGCGAAGAGATCGTTGCTCATCGGAAGAACTGCCGGATGCGCTGACCATCGCGCTCGATCTCGACCCGCCAGAGGCCGGGGTCGCTGTCAGCGATTTGGGACAGTTCGCTGGTCGACTTCACCTCCGTGCCGTTGATCGAGACGATGATATCCTTCGGCTCAAAACCGAGACGGGCGGCCGGCGAATCCTCTTTCACCTCGGATACGACGACGCCTGCCGATTCCGGCGGCATGCGCAGCTCGTCGGCGACCCGCGGCGACAGGTTCTCGACGACTGCGCCGCTAAAGGGGGTGCGCCCGCCGATCGTGCGCTGGTCGCGCGGCGAGGTTTCCGGGGCGCGATCGAGCGTCAGCGGCAATTGCTCCTCGCGGCCGTTCTCGACGACGGTGAGCTTGACCGATTTGCCGAGACCGGCCGTCGTCAGGCGGTAGAGCAGCGCATCCGGATGTTCGACGGATATACCGTCGACGGCGGTGACGATTTCGCCGGCCTTCAAGCCGGCCTTGGCCGCCGGTCCGCCTTCCGAAACCTTGACGACCAGCGCGCCGCGAGCCTTGTTGAGCCCCAGCGCTTCAGCCACTTCCGAGGTCACGGCATCGAAGCTCGCGCCGACATAGGGTCGTTCGAAGGATTTGACGCCGGCATCGGCCGAGGCGAGGAAGACCTTGACGAGATTGGCGGGAATGGCAAAGCCGATG
This sequence comes from Rhizobium hidalgonense, assembly GCF_002914525.1. GTDB lineage: Bacteria > Pseudomonadota > Alphaproteobacteria > Rhizobiales > Rhizobiaceae > Rhizobium > Rhizobium hidalgonense. The sequence goes on from NZ_LODW01000069.1 coordinate 17,346, forward strand.
CCGTTCGAACCGCCGCCGCGCGAGAAGATCGCCGTGTTGATGCCGATCAGTTCGCCCTTCATGTTCATCAAGGCGCCGCCGGAATTGCCGGGGTTGATCGAGGCATCGGTCTGGATGAAGAAGCCGAACTCGTTCCTCACCACCTGGTTGCGGGCAAGCGCCGAAACGATGCCGCTCGTCACCGTCTGGCCGACGCCGAAGGGGTTGCCGATCGCCAGGACAAGATCGCCGACCTCGACGGCATCGGAATTGCCGATGGGCAATGTCGGAAAACTCTCCTTGGTATCGATCTTCAGTACCGCGAGGTCGACGCGGTCATCGCGCAGCACCACCTTGCAGGGGAATTCGCGGCCATCCGTCAGCGCCACCTTGATGTCGTCGGCGCCTTCGATGACGTGATTGTTCGTCACGACAGTGCCGTTCGCCTCGACGATGACGCCAGAGCCGAGCGATGACTGCTTCTCCGAACGGTTCGGCATCTGCTGGCCGAAAAACTGCTCGAAGAAGGGGTCGCCGGCAAAGGGTGACTGCCGCTGGACGGTTTTCTCCGCATAGACATTGACGACGGCGCCCGACGTCTGCTTGACGAGCGGCGCGAAGGAGAGCTGCATTTGCATCTGGCTCTCGGGCACGGTCTTTGCCGTTTGCGCTTCAGCCGCAGCCGGCAGAAGCAGTGTCAGAGCGAACAGCGAAACGGAGGCGCGTTTGAACAGGCCTTGCATGGGTATCCTTTTTGAATCCTCTTGAGCAACGTTGTAGCGTCAGACGCTAGAAAGGAAAGAGGGCGGAAGCATGGAAGAATAAGGCAAAGGAATGTCTTGAAGTCGCTGCGAACTTGATTCAGGAAGATTGTCCATGCAACTGATATCACAGGCCAAAATCTGGGCGAAGTCACTGAAGCGTGACATCGTCGCCCTGTGGCTTGCAGCCAGAGACCGGCGCGTGTCCTGGTATGCGAAAGCGGTGGCCGGCGCCGTTGCCGCCTATGCGCTGTCACCCGTCGATCTCATCCCCGATTTCATTCCCGTGCTCGGCTATCTCGACGATCTGCTGATCGTGCCGCTTGGCATCCTGCTGGCGACGCGGCTTGTCCCGGCTGAGGTGATGAGCGAGCTTCGTGCCGAGGCGGCAAGACGCATCGAGCGCCCTTCCGGCCGGGCCGGGCTGATCTTCATCCTTGCCGTCTGGCTTACCTGCATCATCTTCCTGGCTCTGGCATTGCGCAAACTGGTTTGACCGGAAGCAACAGGGATAGGAATGATGACGGCAAAAGCGGTGATGATGGGTTTTGGTTTTGCGATTTCGATCTTCGCGTCGGATATGGCTATGGCGGCAAGCTTCGACTGCGATGCAAAGGAATTGAAGCCGGACGAAAAGACGATCTGCGACAACCGCGCGCTCAACGATGCCGACGTGAAAATGGTGACGACCTTCGAACTGCTCTCCGGTCTGCTGGCGATGGGCTCGCGCGGGACATTGCAGGACGAGCAGACCGCATGGCTGAAGAAACGACAGGAATGCGCGGCGGATGCCGTCTGTATCAAGTCTGCCTATGATGAGCGGCTGAAGCAGCTCGGCGAGACCTACAAAAACATCAACCGGCCGCTTTGAAAGCGACCGGTTGCGAGAGCAGCTGACTCTTAATCAGCGGGTCGTAGGTTCGAAACCGCTCAGCGCGCGTTCAGATCACGCACGGCGCCGCGGTCGGCACTCGTGGCGAAGGCCGCATAGGCCTTCAGCGCCGTCGTGACGTTGCGCTTGCGCACTTCTGTCGGATGCCAGCCCTTGGCGTCCTGATCGGCGCGGCGGGCGGCAAGTTCGGTCTCGCTGACGCGCAGGCTGATCGTGCGGTTCGGGATGTCGATATCGATCATGTCACCTTCGCGCACCAGGCCGATCGTGCCGCCATTGGCCGCCTCCGGCGAGGCGTGGCCGATCGACAGGCCGGAGGTGCCGCCGGAGAAGCGGCCGTCGGTGATCAGCGCACAGGCTTTGCCGAGGCCCTTCGACTTCAGATAGCTCGTCGGATAGAGCATTTCCTGCATGCCGGGGCCGCCCTTCGGGCCTTCATAGCGGATGACGACGACGTCGCCTGATTTGACCTCGTTTGCGAGGATCGCCTTGACCGAGGCATCCTGGCTTTCGAAGACGCGGGCCGGGCCGGAGAATTTCAGGATCGATTCATCGACGCCGGCCGTCTTGACGATGCAGCCGTCGACCGCAAGGTTGCCCTTGAGCACGGCAAGGCCGCCGTCTTTCGAGAAAGGATGTTCGACCGAGCGGATGACGCCATTTTCGCGGTCGGTATCGAGTTCGTCCCAGCGGGCCTCCTGGCTGAAAGCGACCTGGGTCGGGATGCCGCCGGGGGCGGCGCGATAGAAGTTGCGGACGGTGTCGCTGTTGGTGCGGGTGATATCCCAGCGGTCGATCGCATCGCCCAGCGTCTCGGCATGCACGGTCGGGCAATCGCGGTTCAAGAGACCGCCCTTGTCGAGTTCGCCGAGGATCGACATGATGCCGCCGGCGCGGTGGACGTCTTCCATATGAACATCGCTCTTGGCCGGTGCGACCTTCGACAGACACGGCACCCGGCGCGACAGCGCGTCGATATCGGCCATGGTGAAATCGATCTCGCCCTCATGGGCGGCAGCCAGGATGTGCAGGACCGTATTGGTCGAGCCGCCCATGGCGATATCGAGCGCCATGGCATTCTCGAAGGCCTGCTTCGAGGCGATGGTGCGCGGCAGGGCCTTGACGTCGTCCTGCTCGTAGTAACGGCGGGCGAGATCGACGATCAGATGGCCAGCCTCGACGAAGAGGCGCTTGCGGTCGGCGTGGGTGGCGAGCGTCGAGCCGTTGCCGGGCAGCGACAGGCCGAGCGCTTCCGTCAGGCAGTTCATCGAATTGGCGGTGAACATGCCGGAGCAGGAACCGCAGGTCGGACAGGCCGAGCGTTCGATGGTCTGGACGTCCTCATCGCTGATCTTGTCATCGGCTGCGGCGACCATCGCGTCGACGAGGTCGAGCGCGTGCGTCTTGCCGTGCAGCACGACCTTCCCGGCTTCCATCGGACCACCGGAGACGAAGACCGTCGGGATGTTGAGGCGCAGCGACGCCATCAGCATGCCGGGGGTGATCTTGTCGCAGTTGGAGATGCAGACCATGGCGTCGGCGCAATGGGCATTGACCATGTATTCGACGCTGTCGGCGATGAGTTCGCGCGAGGGCAGCGAATAGAGCATGCCGTCATGGCCCATGGCGATGCCGTCATCGACGGCGATCGTGTTGAATTCCTTGGCGACACCGCCGGCCGCCTCGATCTCGCGGGCAACGAGCTGGCCGAGGTCCTTCAGGTGGACGTGGCCGGGTACGAACTGGGTGAAGGAATTCACCACCGCGATGATCGGCTTGCCGAAATCCGAATCCTTCATGCCCGTGGCGCGCCAAAGGCCGCGCGCGCCTGCCATGTTGCGGCCGTGGGTCGTGGTTCTGGAACGGTAAGCTGGCATCGGTGTCTTCCTCGACGTGTCGGAAATCATCAGGCGAAGCGGGGCGGCATTGAGCCTGCGGCCGGGCAACGCTGCTTTTGGAATTGTCCTAATCCAATCGACGGGGGCTGTCACTACCGGCAAGGGCAAATCCGGTACGGTGCCTAAAGCGCCTCGCATCGAACTTGCTTCATGCAACGCGCTTTAGCTTGTTGTTTTCATGCATGTCGTTATCCCGGAACCGCTGCACACTTCCGGGCGACAGGCATTGGCGAACCGCCTTGAGCACCATTGCTGATATACGGTTCGGCGAGCGGTTTGGTTACAGCCTATTCCATCACAGCCGAACACAAAAAATTGGCTTCCCGGCGGTGTTATTCAAGGCATAGACACTAATCCGAATATGCGGGCGGTTCGTTTAGAGACTATATTCAGGAAATCCGCCCTGGAGGTTTTCGAGATGCCCAGCTATCGCCCCCCCAAGATCGCGCCGTCGGAGATCACGCCGCGCCAGATCTACTTGCGCCGTCGTGAATTCCTGGGCGCGGCAGCACTTGGCGCCATGGCGCTCTACAGCGCCGGCCAGGCGAGTGCGGCTGCGCTTTCCGCCGTCGAGAGCAAGTACAAGGTCGACGAGAAGCCGACGCCGATCAAGGACGTCACGACCTACAACAACTTCTATGAGTTCGGCCTCGACAAGGGCGATCCCGCAGCCAATTCCGGCGATTTCAAGCCCCTGCCCTGGACGATCAAGGTCGACGGCATGGTCAACAAACCCGGCACCTTCGACCTCGAGGCGCTGATCAAGGAATTCCCGATCGAGGAGCGCACTTACCGCATGCGCTGCGTCGAGGCCTGGTCGATGGTCATTCCCTGGGACGGCTTTCCGCTGGCAGCGCTGCTCGACAAGGTGGAGCCGCTCGGCAGCGCCAAATATGTCGCCTTCGAAACCGTGGTGCGGCCCGACGAGATGCCGGGGCAGAAGGGCTTCTTCCAGTCGCTCGACTGGCCCTATGTCGAGGGCCTGCGCCTGGACGAGGCGAGCCATCCGCTAACGCTGCTCGCCGTCGGGCTCTATGGCGAAACGCTGCCGAACCAGAACGGCGCACCGGTCCGCCTCGTCGTGCCGTGGAAATATGGCTTCAAGGGCATCAAGTCGATTGTCAGGATCACGCTCACCGACCAGCAGCCGAAGAATACTTGGCAGGTAACCAATTCGCAGGAATACGGCTTCTACGCCAACGTCAATCCTTCAGTCGACCATCCGCGCTGGAGCCAGGCGAGCGAGCGGCGCATCGGCGAAAGCGGCTTCTTTGGCGCAAGCCGCCACCCCACCCTGCCCTTCAACGGTTATGCCGACGAGGTAGCGAGCCTTTATGCCGGCATGGATCTGAAGGCGAATTTCTGATGGCGGAATTGTCGTTTGCCATCCCGAAGCGCTGGCAGCCCGCCTCCGTCTGGCTGCTTTATGTCGTTGGCCTCGTGCCGGCAGCCTGGACTTTCTATCTCGGCGCGACCGATCAGCTCGGCGCCGATCCGGTCAAGACCTTCGAGCTTTTTCTCGGCATCTGGACGATCCGTTTCTTGGTCGCAACCCTTGCCGTTTCCCCTGCCCGCGAGCTCCTCGGCTGGAATTATCTGCGCTATCGCCGCGCCCTCGGCCTTCTGACCTTCTATTATGCGCTGATGCATTTCACCGTCTACATGGTGCTCGACCAGGCGATGGATATTCATGCCGTGATCAACGACGTGCTGAAGCGCCCCTTCATCATGTTCGGCATGGCCGGACTTGCGATGCTTATTCCACTGGCGGTGACATCCAACAATCTTTCGATCCGCCGCCTCGGCAAAAGCTGGATCTGGCTGCACCGCCTCGTCACCATCATCGCCGCCTGTGGGGCGCTGCACTTCGCGCTCTCGACCAAGATCCTCGACCTCGAGCAATATATCTACGTCGGGCTGATCATCGCGCTCATTCTCTACCGCTCCTGGCGCCCGATCGCACGCAGCCGGAAAAAAGGTCAGGGGCGGACGCGCAATCGCGCGATGGTCTCAGCTTCGTGAGACGGCCGGCTTACCGGCGAGGAGCAATCGCCGCCCGACGGGCGGGATCGACGGCCCAGGCCGCGGCGATGCCGATTGCATAGGCCAGCATATTCCACAGCGAGAATATCCGGCCAAGCAGCAGCGCGCCTGCCGTGGTCAGCCGAAACGCGTCGAGCCAGGGTCGTGTGATAGAGCCGAAACAATTCCACTGAGATCGCGATGAACAGCGCGATGATGGCAAGGACTGCCGGCCGGGACCGTGCAACGATCAGCGCCACCAGCAGATAGACCATCGCCCCCCAGAGTGCCGATCCACCATATTTGACGACGACGAAGGGCAGATCGACCGCATAGCCGAACCGTCTGAGTGCCAGCCCAAGCACGATCACCACAAGCAGAGCTGCAAGGCGAAGGAACTGCGCTTGAGAGCGAGTTTGGATGATTTCGCGCACTTGAACCTGACCTGTATCATCGGACGGTTGAGGTGGAGATATCGAATTTTCGAGAGGTGCTGCCTGCCATCTCAGGCTGGCGTCGCTTTCATCCGTGACCGCTGCAAAAACGAAAACAGCCGGGCTTTGTGAGCCCGGCTGTTTCTATCCGACGGAGCGGAAACCTTAAGCGGCGACGGCCTGCTCTTCGGCAGCGACGCGGGCCTTGTCGGCCGCGCCCTTGGCGAAGGTGTCGCGATCAACGAATTCGACAACGGCCATGGCGGCATTGTCGCCCTGGCGGAAGCCGGCCTTCATGATGCGCAGGTAGCCGCCGTTGCGGGTGGCGTAACGCGTTGCGATCGTGTCGAACAGCTTCGAAACGACGGCAGCATCGCGGATCTGCGAGATCGCCTGACGGCGAGCATGCAGGTCGCCGCGCTTGCCGAGCGTGACGAGCTTCTCGACGATCGGACGGATTTCCTTGGCCTTCGGCAGGGTCGTGACGATCTGTTCGTGGGTAATCAGCGAAGCCGCCATGTTGGCGAACATCGCCTTGCGGTGGCTTGCAGTTCTATTCAGCTTGCGGCCGGCTTTACCATGGCGCATTGCTATTCTCCTTTATTGCAGGTGCCCTTACGTTAATTGGGCCTGCCGTTTCCTGGCACATGCAGGCGATCGGCCTGCTGTTTGACGGGGAAAGGCAGCCGAAAGAGCCTGCCTTTTGTTTTCTCAGTACTGGTCTTCGTAACGCTTGGCGAGATCTTCGATGTTCTCGGGCGGCCATGCCGGCACTTCCATGCCGAGGTGCAGGCCCATGGAAGCGAGAACTTCCTTGATTTCGTTCAGCGACTTGCGACCAAAATTCGGCGTGCGGAGCATTTCTGCTTCGGTCTTCTGAATGAGGTCGCCGATGTAGACGATGTTGTCGTTCTTCAGGCAGTTTGCCGAACGGACCGACAGTTCGAGTTCGTCCACCTTCTTCAGGAGAGCCGGGTTGAAAGCGAGTTCGGTAACTGCTTCCTCTTCGGTTTCCTTCTGCGGCTCGTCGAAGTTGACGAAAACGCCAAGCTGATCCTGGAGAATGCGCGCCGCGAAAGCGACGGCGTCTTCGCCGGTGATCGAGCCATCGGTTTCGATGGTCATGTTCAGCTTGTCGTAGTCGAGAACCTGTCCTTCGCGGGTATTTTCAACCTTGTAGGACACCTTCTTGACCGGCGAATAGAGGCTGTCGACCGGGATGAGACCGATCGGAGCATCTTCCGCACGATTGCGCTCGGCCGGAACGTAGCCCTTGCCGTTGTTGACGGTGAATTCCATGCGGATTTCGGCGCCCTCGTCGAGCGTGCAGATGACATGCTCGGGGTTGAGGATTTCGATATCGCCGACCGTCTGGATGTCGCCAGCCGTCACAACACCCGGGCCCTGCTTACGCACAACCATGCGCTTTGCGTCGTCGCCATCCATCTTGATGGCGATTTCCTTGATGTTGAGCACGATATCCGTGACGTCTTCGCGGACGCCCGGAATCGAGGAGAATTCATGCAGCACGCCATCGATCTGCACCGCCGTGACGGCAGCGCCGCGCAGCGAGGAGAGCAGAACGCGGCGAAGCGCATTGCCGAGGGTCAGGCCGAAGCCGCGCTCCAGCGGTTCGGCAACAAGCGTCGCCCTGGTGCGCGAGCTTGAAGAGAAGTCCACCTTGTTCGGCTTGATCAGTTCCTGCCAGTTCTTCTGAATCATGAGTTTGCCTTCCGTTCGTTGCCACCATCCAATCGTGACAACCGAGCTTGAAAACCACCGGGAGCGCCGAGGCGCTCACCAGTGACGAGAGCGATGATCAGACGCGGCGCTTCTTGCGCGGACGGCAGCCATTGTGCGGGATCGGGGTCACGTCGCGGATGGACGTGATCATGAAACCTGCAGCCTGGAGCGCGCGCAGAGCCGATTCACGACCCGAACCCGGACCGCAGACTTCGACTTCCAGCGACTTCATGCCGTGTTCCTGAGCCTTCTTGGCGCAGTCTTCGGCAGCAATCTGGGCCGCGAACGGGGTCGACTTGCGCGAGCCCTTGAAGCCCTTGGCGCCAGCCGACGACCAAGCGATCGCATTGCCCTGCGCGTCGGTGATGGTGATCATCGTGTTATTGAAGGTCGAGTTGACGTGAGCGACACCCGACGAGATATTCTTGCGCTCGCGACGGCGAACGCGGACGGCTTCCTTAGCCATGGTATTCCTTTCGTTGATCTCTTCACCGCCGTAATGCCAGCGGCTACACCGGAACGGCGCCTATATGGTCCCGCTCCAAACTCAAAAGAGGCCGGCGCTAACCGCCAGCCTCCCCACCCCGGTTTCCCGGAAATTACTTCTTCTTGCCGGCGATTGCCTTTGCCGGACCCTTGCGGGTGCGGGCATTGGTGTGCGTGCGCTGACCGCGGACCGGAAGGCCGCGGCGATGACGCAGGCCACGGTAGCAGCCGAGATCCATCAGACGCTTGATGTTCATCGCGGTATCGCGACGAAGATCACCTTCGACCTGATAGTCGCGGTCGATGGCTTCGCGGATCTGAAGGACTTCAGCGTCCGTCAGCTGGTGCACACGACGTTCAGCCGGGATACCGACCTTCTCGACGATTTCCTGTGCGAATTTCGGACCGATCCCGTGAATGTAGGTCAGCGCGATAACAACGCGCTTCGCAGTCGGGATGTTGACGCCAGCGATACGTGCCACGCCTGTTCTCCTTGCATTCCAGTTGCCATCCGGCAAGTGGGCTTCGTTATGCGGTCTTTGGAACCGCTCGTTCAGATTTACGTCCGCAACATGTCAAAACGACCGCACCCGGACTTCCCTGGGAAATCCGCGCCGATCGCATGGAATGTCGCGAGTTGGCGCGGTGTTTAGCGGAATCAGTGCTGAAAAGCAACCGTTCCGCCAAGTTTATTTTCAAAGCCTTAAAGCTTGGAAAGAATGCTTTCCACCTCGGCCGTCACCTGATCGATCTCCGCCATGCCGTCTACGGACCTGAGTTTGCCCTTGGCATGGTAATAGCCGATCAGCGGTGAAGTTTCCTTGTAGTAGACCTGCAGCCGAGCCGTCATGGTCTCCGGGTTGTCGTCAGGACGGCGCTTGAAGTGCGTGGAACCGCACTTGTCGCACACGCCTTCGGCAGCCGGGACCTTATCGGTATCGTGATAGACGCTGCCGCACTGTGCGCAGGAGTAGCGACCTGCAACACGACGGACCAGTTCCTCATCGTCGACACGGAATTCGACGACGACGGAGAGGCTGAGACCCTTTGCCCTCAGCATCGCTTCGGTGGCATCCGCCTGGACGAGCGTCCTCGGGAAACCGTCGAGAATGAAGCCGTTGGCGCAATCGGGCTGATCGATTCGCTCGGAGACGATGGCGATGACGATCTCATCCGAGACAAGTTTGCCGGCATCCATCACCGCCTTGGCGCGCTTGCCGACATCCGTGCCGGCATTGACCGCTGCGCGCAGCATGTCCCCCGTGGAAAGCTGCGGAATGCCGTGCTTTTCCACGATCCGCTGGGCCTGGGTTCCCTTACCCGCGCCCGGCGGCCCTAAAAGGATAAGTCTCATCGCCCCCTCTTTCCTCCACGCAACTTCGATTTCTTGATCAGGCCTTCGTATTGCTGCGCGATCAGGTGACCCTGGATCTGTGCAACCGTATCAAGAGTTACGCTAACCACGATCAAAAGCGAAGTCCCACCAAGGGATAATGGAATGCCGGTTTGCGACACCAAGATCTCCGGAAGGATGCAGACGAAGACGAGATAGATCGCGCCGATCACCGTGATTCGGGTCAGCACATAGTCGATATATTCGGCGGTGCGCTCGCCGGGGCGGATGCCGGGAATGAAGCCGCCATGCTTCTTCAGATTGTCGGCCGTGTCCTTCGGATTGAAGACGATGGCCGTATAAAAGAAGGCGAAGAAGGCGATCAGCGCCGCATAGAGCACCATGTAGAGCGGCTGGCCATGGCCGAGCGCCGCAACGATCGACGTCGCCCAGGAGGGCATTGCCGTGTTGTTGGCAAAGCCCGCAAGCGTTGCCGGCAGCAGCAGCAGCGACGAGGCGAAGATCGCCGGAATGACGCCCGAAGTGTTGAGCTTCAGCGGCAGGTGCGAGGTATCGCCCTGGAACATGCGATTGCCGACCTGGCGCTTCGGATACTGGATCAACAGCCGGCGCTGCGCCCGCTCGACGAAGACGATGACGCCGATGACGCCGATCGCGACGATGATGACAAGCAGGATGAGGAAGGTCGACAGCGCGCCGGTGCGGCCGAGCTCGAGCGTGCCGGCAAGAGCTGTCGGAAGACCGGCGGCGATGCCGGCGAAGATGATCAGCGAGATGCCGTTGCCGATGCCGCGCGAGGTGATCTGCTCGCCGAGCCACATCAGGAACATCGTGCCGCCAAGCAGCGTCAGAACGGTGGAAACCCGGAAGAACCAGCCCGGATCGACGACGAGGCCCTGGCCGCTCTCAAGACCGGCGGCAATGCCGTAGGCCTGGAGCGCACCGAGGATGACCGTGCCATAGCGGGTATACTGGTTGATGATCTTGCGGCCCTGCTCGCCCTCCTTCTTAAGGTTTTCGAGCGCCGGCACGACCGATGTCATCAGCTGCACGATGATCGAAGCAGAGATATAGGGCATGATGCCGAGCGCGAAGATCGCCATGCGCTGCACGGCGCCGCCCGAAAACATGTTGAAAAGGCCGAGAATGCCGCCTGACTGGCCGCGGAAAGCCTGGGCATAGGCTTCGGGATTGAGGCCCGGAAGCGGAATATGGGTGCCGAGCCTGTAGACGAGGAGAGCTGCCAGTGTGAACCACAGGCGCTTCTTCAAATCCTCGGCTTTGGCAAAGGTCGAAAAATTGAGGTTGGATGCCAATTGTTCCGCTGCAGAAGCCATGCGATTCTCCGCGCTACCAATTCCGGCGTCTCTAGGGATAGGCCGGCCCGGAATCAGTATGAAAATTATTCAAAACCGGGTTCAGTACGGATTGCAGCGCAACCCCATGCCTCACCCTTGTTTTAGTCTTACCGGCATGACGCGGGCGCGCCAGCCAAGTTTTTGTGAGGCCCACATATGGGAGCAAAATCGCCCGGTGTGAAGCACCCCGGGCGATATATCATCAGATTATTATTCGGCTGCAGCCGGAGCCGAAAGCAGCGTCACGGCGCCGCCGGCCTTTTCGATCTTCTCGACGGCAGGCTTGGAAGCGCCTGCAACGACGATGGTGATCTTTGCCTTGAGCTCGCCGTCGCCGAGAACGCGAACGCCGTCCTTGGCGCGACGAATCACGCCGGCTGCCTTGAGAGCAGCTGCGTCGACGGTCGCCTTGGCATCGAGCTTGCCGGCGTCGATCGCCGCCTGAATGCGAGCCAGCGATACAACAACAAAATCGGAAGCGAAAATGTTGTTGAAGCCGCGCTTCGGCAGGCGACGATAGATCGGCATCTGGCCGCCTTCGAAGCCGTTGATGGCGACGCCCGAACGGGACTTCTGACCCTTCACACCGCGACCACCCGTCTTGCCCGAGCCCGAGCCGATACCGCGGCCGAGGCGCTTGCGGCTGTGAGTCGAGCCTTCGTTGTCTTTAATTTCATTGAGTTTCATGAGCGTTTCCTCCGTCTCACTTCTCGTCGACGACGCGAACGAGATGCTGGACAGCACGGATCATGCCACGAACGGAAGGAGTATCCTCCAGCGTGCGGCGACGATGCATCTTGTTCAGTCCGAGACCGATCAGCGTGCGCTGCTGAACGTCCGGACGGCGAATCGGGCTGCCGACCTGTTCGATCGTGACAGTCTTCGCTTCAGCCTTCTTGGTAGCCTTGGCCATCTGTCAAACTCCTCTTATTCTTCAGAGGCGTTGCCGGAGGCGCTACGACGAGCCTGCAGCGTTGCATACTTGATGCCGCGCTGAGCTGCGATGTCCTTCGGGTGAACCTGGTGCTTCAGAGCGTCGAAAGTGGCGCGAACCATGTTGTAGGGGTTCGACGAGCCAGTCGACTTGGCGACGACGTCGTGCATGCCGAGCGTTTCGAACACGGCGCGCATCGGACCGCCGGCGATGATGCCGGTACCGACCTTGGCCGAGCGCAGCAGAACCTTGCCGGCGCCGTGGCGGCCATGAACGTCGTGATGCAGCGTACGGCCGTCACGCAGCGGTACGAAGATCAGTTCGCGCTTGGCGGCTTCGGTTGCCTTGCGGATGGCTTCCGGCACCTCGCGTGCCTTGCCATGGCCGAAGCCAACGCGGCCCTTCTGGTCGCCAACGACGACGAGTGCGGCGAAACCAAAACGACGGCCGCCCTTGACGACCTTGGCGACGCGGTTGATCGCGACCAGCTTGTCGACGAATTCGCTATCGCGCTCTTCACGGCTCTGGCGGTCTTCCCGCTGCGGCCTTCTTTCCTGTGCCATTGTCCTCTTCCTTTTTCTTTTCCGGGTGCAATCGGCAAACGAATGTGGACCGCATCAGCCTCCCCTTCCGGAGAGTGCCTGCGGTCCGGCGAAAATCCGGCCGGCGCTGAAAGCGTCCGGCCGGAAACTGATCAGAAGGTGAGACCGCCTTCGCGGGCCGCATCGGCGAGAGCCTTGATGCGGCCGTGATAGATGAAGGCGCCACGGTCGAATACGACCTCGGTGACGCCCGCCTTCGAAGCGCGCTCTGCAACGAGCTTGCCGACGAGGGCAGCTGCTGCGGTGTCAGCACCGGTCTTCAGAGAACCGCGCAGATCCTTATCGAGGGTCGATGCAGCGGCAAGCGTCTTGCCGGCAACATCGTCGATAACCTGAGCGTAGATGTTCTTCGAGGAGCGATGAACCGACAGGCGCGGACGGCCGTTGGCCACCGACTTGAGATGACGGCGCACGCGGTTGGCACGACGTGCAAGTGCTTCTTTCCTGCTAGCCATTTCGCGTGATCCTTACTTCTTCTTGCCTTCTTTGCGGACGATCCGCTCGTCAGCGTACTTGACGCCCTTGCCCTTGTAGGGCTCAGGACCGCGATATTCGCGGATTTCGGCGGCGACCTGACCGACCTGCTGCTTATTGATGCCGGAGACAACAATTTCAGTCGGCTTCGGAACGACGATCGTGATGCCGACCGGCGGTTCATAGATCACGTCATGGCTGAAACCGAGGGCCAGCTGCAGGTTCTTGCCCTGCAGCGAGGCGCGGTAACCGACGCCGTTGATTTCGAGCTTGCGCTCAAAGCCGTCCTTGACGCCCTTGAAGATGCCTTCGATCATCGTGCGGGACATGCCCCACTTCGAACGTGCATCCTTGGTCTGGTTTACGGGCGTCACGACGACCGCGTTGTTTTCGAGCTTGAGGCTGATTTCGTCGTTAGCAACGAAAAACAGCTCGCCCTTCGGGCCCTTTGCAGTGACCTTCTGGCCATCGACCGTAGCCGTGATCCCAGCAGGCACCTGAACGGGCTTTTTACCGATACGAGACATGTTTCAATCCTGTCTGTTCGCTATGGAGATCTCTGCCCGATCTTAGAAGACCGAGCAAAGAACCTCGCCGCCAACGTTCTGTTCGCGAGCCTGGTGATCGGCCATCACACCCTTCGGAGTCGAAAGGATGGTGATGCCGAGGCCGTTCGCGACCTGCGGAATGGACTTGACCGAGACATAAACCCGGCGGCCCGGCTTGGACACACGGCCGATCTCACGGATCACCGATGCGCCTTCATAATATTTCAGCTCGATGCTGAGCTCCGACTTGCCATTGCCGAAATCGACAACGGAATAGCCACGGATGTAGCCTTCAGACTGCAGAACATCGAGAACACGTGCACGGAGCTTGGACGCAGGCGTCGAGACCGACGACTTGCGGCGGGAAGCGCCGTTACGGATACGGGTGAGCATATCGCCCAACGGATCAGTCATTGTCATGTAACCTGCTCCTTACCAGCTCGACTTGACGATACCCGGCACCTTGCCGAGATTGCCCAGTTCACGCAGCGCAATACGCGACATGCGCAGTTTGCGGTAATATGCGCGCGGACGCCCCGAGACTTCGCAACGGTTGCGAATACGGGTCTTCGATCCATCACGCGGCAGGGATGCCAGCTTGATCGAGGCCTTGAACCGCTCTTCGATCGGAAGAGCCTGGTTCATGATGATCGCCTTCAACGCAGCCCGCTTAGCGGCCTGGTTGGCGACCGTAGTACGGCGGCGCTTGTTCTTTTCAACTGCGCTTGTCTTCGCCATGTCAGGTTCCTTTTCTACGCTCGTCGTTACGGTTATTGACGGAACGGGAAGCTGAACTCTTTCAAAAGAGCCCGCGCTTCGTCGTCGGTCGTCGCCGTCGTGCAAACGATAATGTCCATGCCCCACATCTGATCAACCTTGTCGTAGTTGATCTCAGGGAACACAATGTGCTCCTTGATGCCCATGGCGAAGTTGCCACGGCCGTCAAAGCTTTTCGGGTTCAGGCCGCGAAAGTCGCGAACGCGCGGCAGCGCGATGTTCACGAGACGGTCCAGGAACTCATACATGCGGGCGCCGCGCAGGGTGACCTTCGCGCCGATCGGCATCTGTTCGCGGACCTTGAAGCCTGCGATGGAGTTGCGGGCGCGGGTGATGACCGGCTTCTGGCCGGCGATCGCTGCGAGGTCGGCGGCAGCTACCGTCGGCTTCTTCGAGTCAGCGGTTGCTTCGCCGACACCCATGTTGATCACGATCTTGTCGAGCTTCGGGATCATCATCTCGTTGGCGTAGGAGAACTGCTCCTGCATCGCCTTGCGGATGCGCTCGACATATTCCTTCTTGAGCCGCGGCTCGTATTTTGCCTCAGCCATCGATCACTTCTCCAGAACGCTTGGCCACACGGACCTTCTTGCCGTCAACAACCTTGAAACCGACGCGGGTCGGCTTGCCGTCCTTGTCGATGATTGCAACGTTGGACAGGTGAACCGGGGCTTCCTTGTTGATGATGCCGGCTTCCTGGGTCTGCGTCTGGCGCTGATGGCGCTTGACGACGTTGACGCCACGAACAACGGCACGATCTTCCTTCGGCATGACCTGGACAACTTCGCCGGTACGGCCCTTGTCCTTGCCAGCGAGCATGACGACCTTGTCGCCCTTACGAATCTTCTGCATCGCTTTGCTCCTTACAGTACTTCGGGAGCCAGCGAGATGATCTTCATGTGGTTCTTGGCGCGAAGTTCGCGCGGAACCGGTCCGAAGATACGGGTGCCGATCGGCTCTTTTTTGTTGTCGATGAGGACTGCTGCGTTGGTGTCGAAGCGGATCACAGAGCCATCCGGACGACGGATGTCCTTGGCGGTGCGAACGACAACCGCCTTCATCACGTCACCCTTCTTCACACGGCCACGCGGGATCGCTTCCTTGATCGAAACGACGATGACGTCGCCGATCGAGGCATACTTGCGCTTCGAGCCGCCCAGCACCTTGATGCACATGACACGACGTGCGCCGGAATTATCCGCGACGTCGAGGTTTGTTTGCATCTGAATCATATCAGGTCGCCTTCTTGGTTTACCGGAATGGTTGGGCTAGCCCCCTACTCCGGCTTATGAAAATTTTCGCCGGCCGAGCTGCCATGACGGCAGCACAGACACGGCAATGCTGAATAGCGCGGGATCGATCGTGCCAGGGTGGTTTCCCGAAGGACCTTCCGTGCGCTCAAAGCAAAAGAACGCCCGGCATTCGAGCGTTCTGACGCTGCTTCATACAGATATTTCGGCGAGACGCAAGGCCTCGCACAAAATTCTGTTTACTGACCCTGGGCGGAAATGACCGTCCAGCGCTTGTCCTTGGAGATCGGCGCGCATTCCTCGATGGATACGGTATCGCCAATCTTGTACTGGTTGTTCTCGTCGTGGGCCTTGTACTTCTTGGAACGACGAACGGTCTTCTGGAGCAGCGGGTGAGCGAAACGACGCTCGACGCGAACCACTACCGTCTTCTCGTTCTTGTCGCCAACGACGACGCCCTGCAGGATGCGCTTCGGCATATTTTTCTTCCTTTAGGCCTTAACTTCTGCCGCCTTCTGGCGGGCAATGGTTTTCACGCGGGCGATGTCCTTGCGGACTTCGTTGATGCGCGAGGACTTTTCGAGCTGGCCGGTCGCCTTCTGGAAGCGCAGGTTGAACTGCTCCTTCTTCAGCTTGGCAAGCTCGTCCTTGAGTTGGTCGGCGGTGAAACCGCGAACATCTGAGGCTTTCATGAGCTCAATCCCTTACTCTGCAATGCGCTGAACGAAGCGCGTCTTGACCGAGAGTTTGGCAGAGCCGAGACGAAGCGCCTCACGGGCGATTTCTTCGCTGACACCGTCGATCTCGAACATCATACGGCCGGGCTTGACCTTGCATGCCCAGTATTCAACGGAGCCCTTACCCTTACCCATGCGGACTTCGGTCGGCTTAGCGGTTACCGGAACGTCCGGGAACACGCGGATCCACACACGGCCGGCGCGCTTCATGTAACGCGTGATCGCACGGCGAGCCGCTTCGATCTCGCGTGCATTGACGCGGTTGGGTTCCTGAGCCTTCAGGCCGAATTCGCCGAATGCCAGGTCAGAACCACCCTTGGCGACACCCTTGATGCGGCCCTTGAATTGCTTGCGGTACTTAGTACGCTTTGGCTGCAACATTTTCTTACTTCTCCGAGCTTATCTTTCGCCAGCGCTAATTACGCGTTGTCGCGTTCGCGGCGACGATCGCCACGGTCGCGTTCGCGGCTTGCCGGACCCTGTGCGTCGCCTTCCAGCGCGCGACGTTCGGAAGCCATCGGATCGTGCTCAAGGATTTCGCCCTTGAAGATCCAGACCTTGATGCCGCAGATACCGAATGCGGTTTCTGCTTCGGCCGTGCCGTAGTCGATGTCGGCGCGCAGCGTGTGCAGCGGCACACGACCTTCGCGGTACCATTCCGTACGGGCGATTTCAGCGCCGCCGAGACGACCAGCGCAGGTGATCTTGATGCCTTCGGCGCCAAGACGCATCGCGGACTGAACAGCGCGCTTCATGGCGCGGCGGAAAGCCACGCGGCGCTCGAGCTGCTGGGCGATCGACTGAGCGACCAGCGTTGCGTCGACTTCGGGCTTGCGCACTTCAACGATGTTGAGGTGCGTTTCCGAATTGGTCATGTCCGACAGCTTCTTGCGGAGCTTGTCGATGTCTGCGCCCTTGCGGCCAATGATCAGGCCCGGGCGTGCCGAGTGGATCGTGACGCGGCACTTCTTGTGCGGACGCTCGATGACCACCTTGGATATCCCGGCCTGCTTCAGTTCGCTCATGACGAACTTGCGCATCTTCAGGTCTTCGTGCAGCAGCTGGCCGTACTCGGCATTGTCCGCGAACCAGCGGCTATCCCAGGTACGGTTGATGCCAAGACGGAAACCGATTGGATTGATTTTCTGACCCATTATGCGGCCTCCTCTACTGCCTGCACTTCACGAACGACGATCGTCAGGTGCGCGAAAGGCTTCTCGATGCGCGACGCGCGACCGCGGCCACGAGCGTGGAAACGCTTCATGACGATCGACTTGCCGACATAGGCCTCGGCGACGACGAGAGCGTCGACGTCGAGATCGTGGTTGTTCTCGGCGTTGGCGATCGCGGATTCGAGCGTCTTCTTGACGGCTCCTGCGATGCGCTTGCGGGAGAACTCCAGCTCAGCGAGTGCGCGCTCGACCTTCTTGCCGCGGATAGCCGCAGCAACCAGATTGAGCTTCTGGGGGCTGACGCGGAGCGTGCGGGCGACTGCTTGCGCCTCGTTGTCCTTCAGCCGGCGTTCGGCTTTTGCCTTGCCCATTGTTACTTCCTCTTCGCCTTCTTGTCCGCGCCGTGACCGTAGTAGGTGCGGGTCGGAGAGAATTCACCGAATTTGTGGCCGACCATGTCTTCATTGACGCTGACCGGGATATGCTTGCTGCCGTTGTAGACGCCGAAGGTAAGACCGACGAACTGCGGCAGGATCGTGGAGCGACGGCTCCAGATCTTGATCACTTCTGCACGTCCGCCTTCACGAACCTTCTCAGCCTTCTTGAGAAGATAGCCGTCAACGAACGGACCTTTCCATACTGAACGAGCCATTGGAGACTTCCTCTCTTACTTCTTACGCTGATGACGCGAGCGCATGATCATCTTGTCGGTCGACTTGTTCGACCGGGTGCGCTTGCCCTTGGTCGGCTTGCCCCACGGTGTCACCGGATGGCGACCACCGGAAGTGCGGCCTTCACCACCGCCGTGCGGATGGTCGACCGGGTTCATGACGACACCGCGGTTATGCGGACGCTTGCCGCGCCAAACGGTACGACCGGCCTTGCCGTCGTTGATATTGGCGTGGTCCGGGTTGGAGACGGCGCCGATCGAAGCAAGGCAGGAGCCATGAACGAGACGCTGTTCACCAGAGTTCAGGCGAAGGATCGCCATGCCCTGGTCACGGCCGACGAGCTGTGCGTAGCCACCGGCGGAGCGAGCGATCTGACCGCCCTTGCCCGGCTTCATTTCCACGTTGTGGATGATGGAGCCGACCGGGATGAACTGCAGCGGCATGGTGTTGCCGGGCTTGACGTCGACAGCCTTCTCGGAAGCGATGACCTTGTCACCGGCAGCGAGGCGCTGAGGAGCGAGGATATAAGCCTTCTCGCCGTCAGCATAGGTTACCAGCGCGATGAAAGCCGTGCGGTTCGGATCGTATTCGATACGCTCGACCGTGCCTTCGACGTCGAACTTGCGACGCTTGAAGTCGATCAGACGATAGGTGCGCTTGTGACCGCCGCCGATGAAACGGGCGGTGATGCGACCGAGGTTGTTACGACCGCCGCTCTTGGTCAGGCCTTCCGTCAGCGCCTTGACCGGCTTGCCCTTGTAGAGGGCCGAACGGTCGACGATGACCAGCTGGCGCTGGCTCGGGGTGATCGGATTGAATGTTTTCAATGCCATTTTCTTATACCTCAGAGACCGGTGGAGACGTCGATCGTCTGGCCTTCAGCCAGGGTCACAACAGCCTTCTTCACGTCCTTCTGCTTGCCGACGAAACCGCGGAACCGCTTGGTCTTGCCCTTGCGCAGCAGAGTGTTGACGGCCGTAACCTTGACGCCGAACAGCGCCTCGACAGCAGCCTTGATTTCCGGCTTCGTCGCCTGCTTGGCGACATTGAAAACAACCTGGTTGTTTTCGGAGACCAGCGTGGACTTTTCGGTGATCGCCGGAGAGACGATCACATCGTAGTGGCGAAGATCGGTCACTTGAATCGCTCCTCTAGCGCTTCAACCGCAGCCTTGGAAAGCACGAGCTTGCCGCGGCGCACGATGTCGTAAACGTTGATGCCCTGGATCGGCAGAACATCGATGTTCGGGATGTTCTGAGCTGCGAGCTTGAAGTTGCCGTCAAGTTCTGCGCCACCGATGAAGAGGGCGTTGGTCAGGCCGAGCGTCTCGAATACAGACGCGAGAGCCTTGGTCTTGGCTTCAGTTGCAACCAGGTTGTCGATGACGATGACGTCATCGGCCTTGATCTTGGCCGAAAGAGCGTGGCGCAGGCCGAGTGCACGAACCTTCTTCGGAAGGTCATGCTCGTGGCTGCGGACAACCGGGCCGTGAGCCTTGCCGCCGCCGCGGAACTGCGGAGCGCGAGCGGAATGGTGGCGGGCGCGGCCCGTACCCTTCTGCTTGTACATCTTGGCGCCGGTGCGCGAAACTTCAGCGCGGCCCTTTGCCTTGTGGGTGCCCTGCTGCTTCTTGGCAAGCTGCCAGCGGATGACGCGGGCGAGAATGTCTTCGCGGGGCTCGAGGCCGAAAATCGCATCAGAAAGAGAAACCTTCCCTGCGTCTTTTCCCTCGAGGGTCTTGACGTTGAATTCCATTGGTCCGGCTCCTTACTTCGCTGCCGACTTGACGGCATCGCGCACGATGATCCAGGCACCCTTGGAACCGGGCACTGCACCCTTGATCAGGATCAGACCGCGATCTTCATCGGTCGAAACCACTTCCAGGTTCTGAGTCGTAACGCGCGTCTGGCCCATGTGACCAGCCATCTTCTTGTTCTTGAATACCTTGCCCGGATCCTGGCGCGAGCCGGTCGAACCGTGCGAGCGGTGCGACACCGACACACCGTGCGTGGCGCGCAGACCGCCGAAACCATGGCGCTTCATGGCGCCGGCAAAACCCTTACCGATCGTCGTGCCCGTCACGTCGACGAGCTGACCGGCTGCAAAGTGACCGGCCTTAAGCTCAGTACCGATCTCCAGAAGATTATCTTCCGAGACGCGGAATTCCTGAAGCTTCGCCTTCGGCTCGACGTTGGCGACAGCAAAGTTGCCGCGCATCGCCTTCGACGTGTTCTTCACCTTCGCCTGGCCGGCACCGAGCTGAACTGCGGTATAGCCATTCTCTTCGACAGTACGCGTGGCAACGACCTGGACGGCCTCCATGCGCAGTACCGTTACCGGGACATGCTCACCGGCGTCGTTATAGACGCGGGTCATTCCCACCTTCTGTGCAATCACACCTGAACGCATCGGTTCAATCCTTCTCACTCAGCCCGAAGACCCGAGGTCTCAGAGCTTGATCTCAACATCGACACCGGCGGCGAGATCGAGCTTCATCAGCGCGTCTACCGTCTGCGGGGTCGGGTCAACGATATCGAGAAGGCGCTTGTGCGTGCGCATCTCGAACTGTTCACGGCTCTTCTTGTCGATGTGCGGGGACCGGTTGACCGTAAACTTCTCGATGCGGGTCGGAAGCGGAACGGGGCCCCGGACGCTTGCACCGGTGCGCTTAGCCGTCGATACGATCTCGCGCGTGGAGGCATCGAGAATCCGGTGATCGAACGCCTTCAGGCGGATGCGGATATTCTGGCCGTTCATTCGACTTTATCCTTGTGTCTGTTATCCGCGTGTCACCATTCAGGGACACGACTTACCTTCAGTTACGTTAGCGGGCCACCGGTTTCAAAGATCGAGAGGGACACCGAGATCGGCGTCCCCATCCTTTCCTTGGGCCTGGTGGCCCAGCCGCTCATTACTCGACGATCGAAGCAACGATACCGGCGCCGACGGTGCGGCCGCCTTCGCGGATGGCGAAGCGCA
>NZ_LODW01000070.1 GCF_002914525.1 Rhizobium hidalgonense
GGTCTCGCTGGAGCGGGCCAATGGCGCACCGCTGAGATTGCCTGTTATCGCAGGCAATGACGGCCTGACACGCTATGCCGGCAAGCCGGTGATCTTCGGCATTCGCCCCGAGGCGCTGACCGATCCCGACGGCGCCGACCGCAAGGCGCGTTCGCTGACCGAAGGCGACTGCCTGATCGAGGTCGTCGAACCGGCCGGCTCCGACACCTTCGCCGTCACCAAGCTTGGCGGCAAATCCGTCGTCGCCCGCCTGCGCGCCGATACCGGTATCGCTCCCGGACAAAGCACACGCCTTGCCTTCAATCTCGACAAGGCTGTGTTCTTCGATCCCGATAGCCAAGTGCGGATTGCGTGACGCTCAATGCGTTAGGCGACCGCCGTTACGCTAAGGGTCACCGGCGCGAACCGCGAGGAGACCGCTTCGACGGTGATCTCGCCGACCAGACCCGTCGCCTCCAGCCAGAAGCCTGATGTGCCGCCCTGCAGCGGCACGTTGGCCGGGCCGACGATCCTTGCGGGTCCATGTACCCTCAGAGAAATGCTGTCGTTCATGAAGGGCAGGCGCTGGCCGCACTGGTCGAGGGCGCGGATGATGACGCGGGTGCTGTCGCGTTCGCGGGCTCTCAGCGTCTGGCTGTCGGCGATGATCTCCAGCGTTGTCGGCAGCGGGTCGGCCGCCAGCGTCAGGCTGGCCACCGGCTCGCCGCCGATATAGCCCGTCAGGGTGCCGTCGATCCATTCCAAACCCCAAGTGCCGAGTTCGTCGGCGGTGAAGTGGCGATGGTCGAGCACGACGGGCGGATGCGGCAGATGCGGATAATTCTCGCGGTCCGGGCCGATGCGCTTGCTGAGCCCGCCATATTGCAGTTCCACCTGGTCGCAATTGGTCAGGATGATCAGCGGCAGCACGCCGCCGATATTGCGCTCGCCGCGCGCCCAGAAGGTCACCGGCTTCATGACGATCTCGTCGGATGGATCGCACTGGCTGATATAGGCGTAGGCCGCGAATTTCGGCTCGCGGAACATGTCCATGACGCCGTGGTAGCAGATCCGGTCGCCGGAGCCGAAATCCTTGTGGGTGTTGTAATCGAACATGCACCAGCCGATGGCGCCCGAGATATCGGGGTCGCCATAGGCGGCGTTCAGCACCTCGAGGTGGCGGCGCACATGCTCGGCCTGGCGCTGTTCCTGGTCATAGATCTTCGTCGGGTGCATGTGGCCGTTGAACTCGGTGATGAGGTACGGCACCTTGCGGGACAGACCGGTATTTTCCTCCTGACCGCGCAATGCGGTGCGCGGGCGGTTGGCGCCCGGCAGTTCCTCATTGCCGAGGATGAAATCGTTCATCGTGTAGACGTCTTCGAGTAGCTCGCTCTCGGTGATATAGCGCACGCCGCCGGTCTGGCGGGTGCTGTCGAGTTCACGGGCCAAGCGATTGGTCTCGACGTAGAAATCGTGGCTGTCCTGGGACTCGTTGATGCGTACGCCCCAGATGATGATCGAGGGATGGTTCCAGTCGCGCTCGATCATGCGGCGGACGTTTTCGATCGATTCCTTCTGCCAGTCGGCATCGCCAATATGCTGCCAACCAGGGATCTCCTCGAAAACCAGCAGGCCGATCGCATCACAGCGGTCGAGGAACCATTTCGACTGGGGATAATGCGAGGTGCGGACGATATTGCACTTCAGCACCGTTTTCATGATGTCGGCGTCGCGCTCCTGGGCGGACCGGCCGGCGGCATAACCGACATAGGGGAAGGACTGGTGGCGGTTGAGACCGCGCAGTTTCAGCGGCTTGCCGTTGAGCAGGAAACCTTCTGGAGTGAATTCGGCGGTGCGGAAGCCGAAGCGGGTGGAGATACGATCGGAGCCGTGTTCCGTCCTGAGCTCGACGGTGACTTCGTAAAGCGTGGGATCGGTGATCTCCCAGAGCGTGATGCCGGTGAGGCCGCCGAAGGAAAGCCTGGTGCGGTCGCCGATCGTCTCGGTCGCTGCGGTGGCGATCACCGTGCCGTCTGCCTGCTTCAGCGTGGCGGTGACGGTTGCCGAGAAGCTGCGGCCCTCGGGATTGGCGATATCGACGCGGATGGTCGCCGATTTTTCCGGGGCGAGAACGTCTGCGGTTTCGATCTTGAGATTGCGGATCGATACCGGATCGGTGACCTTCAGCCAGACGTCACGATAGATGCCGGCATAAGTGAGATAATCGATGCGGCCGCCAAAGGGTGGGATCGCGGGGTTTTCGCTGCCGTCGATCTTCACCGTCACGAGGTTCTCACCCTTGATGAGCTTGCCGGTGAGGCGGGCCTCGAAGGGAGTGTAGCCGTCCTTATGGGCGATGATTTCTTCGCCGTTCAGATAGACGACGCTGTCGGCCATGGCGGCGTCGAAGACGAGCGACACTTCACGGCCCTCGAATTCCGGCAGCCAGCGCAGCACCTTCTGATAGGTGAAGGCGCGCTGATAGCTGCTTTCATCGAAGTAGTTGAAAGGCAGTTCGACGGCGGTATGGGGCAGACTGACCGACTTGGCGGCATCGAAGCTTTCGAGCAGGCGCTGGCCGAAGCCCTCGTGGAAACTCCAGCCTTCGTTGAAGGAAACGACGGACCGCATCTCAGGCTCTCCTGGTCATGGCATCAGGAGCGGTGCGGCGCTTTTCGGCGCTCGAAAATCGGGTCATCTTGTATTCCTCCTTGAAGCCATAAGGTGCGAGCCGCGCAAGCGCTCCGCGTCATCTGATTCCTGTGGTGCGCTTTAGCTTTTTTCATGCATGTCGTCATCCCGGAACTGCCGGACACTTCCACACGACCTATGTCAGGCGGTCGAGCCCCGCGAGCGGCGCAGCTGAGTGTGATGGCCTTCGATCGATCCTTACGGATATTGGGCGCCGTTCGTCTTGGTATAGATCGAATAGACCGAGCGTGTAGCGGTGATGAAGAGCCGGTTCTTCTTCGGGCCGCCGAAGGTGAGGTTGGACACCGTCTGCGGCACCCTGATCTTGCCGAGCAAGGTGCCATCAGGCGAAAAGCAGTGCACGCCGTCGCCGGCGCTGGTCCAGAGATTGCCGCTGACATCGAAGCGGAAACCGTCGGGATTGCCGGCATCGAGGCTGCAGAAATAGCGGCTGTTTTCCAGCCTTCGGCCGTCGACGACGTCGAAAACTCTCACATGGCGCGGGACTTCATGTTTTGCCGAGCCGGAATCGGCAATATAGAGCTTCGTCTCGTCGGGCGAGAAGGCAAGGCCGTTCGGCTGAATGAAATCCTCGATAACGGCCTCGATCGCGCCGCTTGAAGGATCGATTCGATAGACGTTGCGGGTGGGCTGCTCGGGCTCGGCCTTGTGGCCCTCATAGTCCGACAGGATTCCGTAAGTCGGGTCGGTGAACCAGACCCCGCCATCGGAATGCACGACGACATCGTTCGGCGAATTCAGCCGCTTGCCCTTGTAGCTGTCGGCCAGAATGGTGATGGTGCCGTCGACTTCCGTGCGGGTGACGCGGCGTCCGCCATGTTCGCAGGAGACCAGCCGGCCCTGTCGGTCGCGAGTATTGCCGTTGACGTAATTGGAGGGTGAGCGGAACACGGAGACCGTACCATCCGGTGTCCAGCGCATCATGCGTTCGTTGGGGATATCGCTCCAGAGCAGGCAGTTCAGGTCGGAAAACCAGACCGGGCCTTCCGTCCAGCGGCAGCCGGAATAAAGCTCTTCGAGTGCGGCACTGCCGATGACCAGAGCGCTAAAACGTTCATCGCGAATGTCATAAAGCGGATTGTCGGCCAAGCCAGTTCCTCCCTGAATGCTGCCGTCCCTTCCTAGCTGCAAATCCTGGGAGGTGCCAGAGCCCGGCATGGGAAATGCCGGGCTCCTGACCGATCAGAGCGCCGCAACAGGGTGCGGTGAACCGTCGTAAGCACCCCAGATCGACTGGTCGAAGCAGATGACCGAGCCGGTCATAAGGCCGGATTCGGCCGATGACAGGTAGGCGCAGGCCCGCGCCACCTCATGCGGGTCGACGAGGCGGCCGAAGGGCTGGCCCGCTGCCGCCTTCTCCAGCCAGTCGGCGGGGGCATCGTGATATTCGCGCTGGATGCGGTCCTCGCCCTCGGAGGCCATCCAGCCGATGTTGAGGCCATTGACGCGGATGCGGTTGCGCAGCAGCGCGTAGGCGGTGTTCTTCGTCAGCGTTTCCAGTGCGCCTTTTGAGGCGCAATAAGCGGCGATGAAGGGTTGGCCCGCTTTGGCCGACATCGAGCCGATATTGACGATCGTGCCCTCGATTTTTTCGCGGCGCATCACCTTCACCGTCTCCTGCATCAGGAAAAACGGCGCGCGCACATTGACGGCGAACATGGCGTCGAAGAGCTCGGGGCTGGTGTCGAGGATGGTGCCGCGATCGGTGATGGCGGCCGCATTGACCAGCGCGTCGACCCGTCCGAAAGCCTCGTCGCAGGCGTGGATGACATTCCGGGCGTCCTCGACCTCGGATAGGTCGGCCCTGACGTAAACGACTTTCGCGCTGGTCGCAGCCGAAATCTCCGCGGCCTTCGCCTTGCCTTTGGCTTCGTTGCGGCCGCAGATGACGATGCCTTCTGCGCCGCGTTCGGCAAAGAGGCGGGCAATGGTGGCGCCCAATCCTTGCGTGCCGCCGGTAACGATGGCGATCTTGCCATCGAGGCGGCCGTGGTCCGTGCTCATATAGTTCCTCCTTGGTGATGATGTGCGAATAGCCTCCCGCGGGTGCGGGAGCTTTTATCTCTACGTCAGCTCAACTTCTTCCGCGCCTGCTCGGCAAGCGCTGCCGTGAAGGCTTCGTCGCTCCAGCCTTCCGTCAATGCCTCATGCAGCAGCTGCGCCTGCGTCTTCGGCGCCAGGCCGCCGAGCGGCGGGTCGCGGTCGAGGTTGGTCGGGAAGGAGTAGCCTTCGGCACAGGCGGCGACGGCGTTGGCGATTTCGTCTTGAGAGAGCTTGCCCTGCAATGTTTTCAGGGCGGGAAAGAGCGTGGTGCTCATTCTCTCGCGGTTGACGGTTTCCATTGCGCGGCCGAAGGCGGAGGAGACCTGCAGGAGATTGGCGACGCGTTTGATATCGGCCGAACGGTTGGTGCCGGCAGCATGGAAGAGGGCGGGATTGAAGAAAACGACGTCCCCTTTTCCGAGCGGCAGCTGGATATGGTTGGCCTCGAAATAATCGCGGAATTCCTGGCGCTTGAGCGCGAGGTAGCCCGGCACATAGGTCTGGCTGTGTGGCAGGAAGAGTGTCGGGCCGCTTTCGAGCGGCATATCGCAATGGGCGACCGCGCCCTGCAGCGTCAGCACCGGCGAGAGCCGGTGCACATGCGCCGGAAACTGTTCGATCACTGCAGACGATTGGAAGCCGAGATGGTAATCGCGATGTGCCGATTGCGCCGCGCCGCCCGGATTGACGCGATTGACCTGCGCCGTCATCTGGTAGCTCGGGCCGAGCCAGGCTTCGCTTGCCAGTGCGATGATGGCATTGCCATAATATTCGGCGAAATTCGCCGGATCGGCGAGACAATGTTTTTCCAGCGAATTCCAGATGCGGTCGTTGGCGCCGGGTTTGGCGAAGTGATCGCCGCCGCCGGTCGCGGTGCGGTGCTGTTCCTCGATGATCTGGTCGAAGATCGCGCTGGCGCGATCGATGGTGCCGGTATCCTCGTAAGCATGCTTGAACACGACGACGCCGGGACCTTCGCCGAAGGCCTCACAGATTTCGGCCAGGACGGCGCGTCGGCCCTCTAGCGTGGCTGCTGCCGCCGTCACCTTGCGGCTGTCATAGATCAACACGTTTTTTTCGACTGCCGAGGCGGTGGGATAATCGGCAAGTGCTGTTGTCTTTTCCGCCAGGCGGCGAAAGTCCTCGAGATCGCAGCTGTCTTCGCTCAGCCATACACGATCGGCGCGTAGCTTTTGCGGGTTGTCGGTTTTCATGGTGGCTCCTCCTCTTTCGAATGAAGGCACTATACGCCGCGGTACCGGGTGATATAGATCAGGAATCCATCAAAAAACCATCAGATTGTTTTCATGGCTCATCTCTTTCTCGTCAAGGATATCGCCTTCCAGGCCGGCTTAAGCACCGCGACCGTCGACCGCGCGCTGAACGGCCGGCCGGGTGTGCGTCAGCAGACGGAAATGCGGGTAAAGGCGGCGATCGCGGAGCTGGAAAAACAGCAGGCAGGCGCGATGGACAGCGGCCGCATGCTGGCGATCGATATCGTCATGGAGACGCCTCAGCGTTTCAGCGATACGGTGCGCACAGCCTTCGAGGCGGAGATGGCAGCCTTTCTGCCCGGCGGCTTCCGCTGCCGGTTCCATTTCGCCGAGGTGATGAAGCCGGCTGAGATGGTGCAGCTTCTCGACCGCATCCGGCTGCGTGGTACGCATGGCATCGTGCTCAAGGCGCCCGATGTCGCCGAGGTGACGGCCGCCGTCGCCCGGTTGGCCGCGGCCGGCATTCCGGTGGTGACGCTGGTGACCGACCTGCCGAATTCGGCGCGCATCACCTATGCCGGCGCCGACAACCGGGCGGCGGGCGAGACCGCGGCCTATCTCATCGGCGAAGTGCTCGGCAACCGTGGCGGCAAGGTGCTGGTGACGCTGTCGAGCGGGCGGTTTCGCGGCGAAGAGGAGCGCGAAATCGGCTTTCGCCGCGTGATCCGCGCTCATTATCCCAAGATCGGCATCACGGAAATCAGCGAGGGGCACGGCACCGATGCGGCGACGGGAACGCTCGCGGCGGCAGCCCTTGCCGCCGATCCCACTATCAATGCGGTCTATTCGATCGGCGGCGGCAACCGAGCGGTGCTGGCGGCCTTCGATGCGGCCAAGCGCCCGGTGGGCGTCTTTGTCGCCCATGATCTCGATGCTGATAATCGCACCTTGCTTGCCGCTCGGCGGATCGGCTACGTGCTGCATCACGATCTTAGGACCGATGCGCGCTCGGCCTTCAGGGCGATCATGAGCCGGGCGTCAGCATCGGGGCGAGCGGTTCCGGCCTCGCTTTCATCAGTTGAAATCGTCACGCCCTACAACATGCCTGCGGGCGATTGAGCCAATTGGCTTCCTTCAACGCCGACTTCAGGCTACAGCTCTGACACGAGTAGAGGTGAGCGGTATGGATTACAGCGACGTCAGTACGATTGCGGCCTGGATCACCGAGCAGGGACTGACGGGCGCTTCGGAATCCGAACTCATGACCGGTTTCTGCGCGGCCTGCCGGAAGGCCGGCCTGCGGCTCGACCGCGGAATGGCGCTGATGGATACTCTGCACCCCGTGCATGAGGGCCGTGCCTTCCGCTGGGATAGCGTGGAGGAGATCGAGACCGAATTCGAATATGGCCCGTCGGGTGTGGGCGAGGCTGCCGAGAGCTGGAAGCGTTCGTCCTTCTATTATCTCTGGTCCGGCAATGAGCGGGAGGTGCGCCGCCGCATCGGCTTCGGCGATCCGATCGATTTCAGCATGCTCGACACGATCGCTGCGGCCGGCCATACCGATTACATCGCGATGATGCATCGTTTTGCCGAGGCCGGCACGATCGGCGAGATGGATTGCTTCTTCTCGAATTTCTCGACGAAGCACCCCGAAGGCTTTTCCGATCACGACCTCGCCATCCTGCGCAAGCTGGTGCCGGTCCTCGGATTGGCGATCAAGTGTATCGCGCTCGGGCGCATCGCCCGCACCATTGCGGAAGTCTATCTCGGCGAGGATGCGGCGCGCCAGGTGATGGAAGGCAAGATCAGCCGCGGCAAATCGGAGCGGATTTCGGCCGCACTCTGGTTTTCCGATCTGCTGAATTACACCAAGATTTCCGATCGGGTGCCGCCGGAGGAAATCATCCCGCTGCTCAACGATTATAGCGAGGTGGTGATTTCGGCGATCCATGAGGCCGGCGGCAATGTGCTGAAGCTGATCGGCGACGGCGTGCTCGCCATCTTCAAGGGCGAGGTGCCGGCGGAGACCTGCCGTGCGGCGCTCCAAGCTCAATCGCTTCTGCGCGAAAAGCTTGCCAAGCTCAACGCCGAACGCGAGGCCGATAACAGGCCAACGACGGATGTCTATATCGGCCTGCATATCGGCGATGTCTTCTACGGCAATATCGGTAGCCAGGACCGGCTGGATTTCACTGTCATCGGCCCTGCAGTCAATGAGGTCAGTCGCATCGCTTCGATGTGCCGTTCGGTCGATCTCAACCTGCTGATCTCCTCCGATTTCGCCGCGGCGATCCCGGAAGAACAGCGCGCGGCAATCGCCTGCGTCGGGCGTTATGCATTGCGCGGCGTGCAGCGCGCGCAGGAGCTCTATACGCTCGACGGCGCCCGGCTGAACGCCTGATTACAGCTGCGCTATCGCAACAGTCCCTGGCCGCCGTCGATCCAGATCGGCGTCCCGGTGATGTGTCGAGCTCGGTCGGAGGCGAGGAAGAGGATGGTTTCGGCGACATCCTCGCTCTTGCCTGCCTTGCCGCCGGCAATCGGGATATCGCCTTCCGGCCAGATGACCGGAACCTCCGTCTCTTCGCGATGGCGGCTGTCGGTATTGGCGCCAATATTGGTCTCGATCTCACCCGGGCAGACGGCGTTGACGCGAATACCATGCCGGCCGAGTTCGAGGGCGAGCTGCTGGACCATGGCGACCTGGCCGGCCTTGGTTGCGGTGTAGGCAGTGGCGCCCGGCGTCGTGAATGTCCGGGTGCCGTTGATCGAGGAGACGACGACGATCGAGCCGCCATTCCTTTTCAGGTACGGGACGGTCAGATGCAAGGTCAGATAGGTGCCACGCAGATTGACGGCGATGGTCTTGTCCCATTCATCCGGCTTCAGATCATCGATCGGTGCCCAGACGCCGTTGATCCCCGCATTGGCAACAACGATATCGAGGCCGCCGAAGGTCTCTGTCAGCGCCTTCACCGCCGCTCGCATTTGCGCCTCGTCGCTGGTGTCGGCCATCAGCGCGATCGATTCGCCGCCCGCCGCTTTGATCTCTGCGCAAGTGCTTTCGACCTCGTCGGCAGTGCGGCTGAGTGCGGCGACCCTTGCTCCTTCGGCGGCGAGCCTGAGCGCCGCCGCCTTGCCGATGCCAGAACCGGCACCGGTCACCAATGCGATCTTTCCCTTCAGCTCCATGGGCGGGCTCTCCTTGCCGTTTACCGGTAAGCCAATGTTTTGCACGGCTCTTGGTTCCGGAAGGAGCGCGTCGGTGGCGCTATCGGAGAAGGCTATGTCGAAGCGCCCATTTCTCCGGCCCATGGACGGCGGCAAAGAGCAGGCCGGCGAGGAAGGTGAAGTGATCGATGAAGAAGCCGAACTCGGCCTGGTTCTGTTGCCAATGGGATGGTCCGTGGAAGGCGAAGGCGAGGAAGATCACGTAGATGCCTGCGAGCAGGCTGGCCTCGGTGAAGAAGGCGCCCGATATGAAGGCGAGCGCCAGGGCGATCTCGAAGAAGGCGGCGACCCAGGTCAGGAATGTCGCCATCGGAAAGCCGGCGGCGGTGATGTAGGCTGCCGTCGCGCCGATATCGGCGAATTTGAAGCCGGCGGCCATGAAGAAGACGAAACTGAAGATGATGCGGGCGACGATGATTGCGATTGCTCTGGCCATTCTGAAATCTCCTCTTTGAGCTTCCACTATGACGGACGGGACACGCGACATCCTACACGCGGAAAGAAAAAGGGCCGCTTGCGCGACCCTCCACTTTCACCACTCGGCGAAGCTGCCGTCGGCATGCCGCCAGATCGGGTTGCGCCAGCGATGGCCCTCCTTGGCGCGCTCGATGACGTAGGCTTCGTCGACCTCGATGCCGAGACCCGGCCCTTGCGGGATCGAGACGAAACCATCGGCATATTGGAATACCTCCTTGTTGGAGATGTAATCGAGGATATCGTTGCCCTTGTTGTAATGAATGCCGAGGCTCTGTTCCTGGATGAAGGCGTTATAGCTGACGGCATCGACCTGCAGGCAGGCGGCGAGCGCGATCGGTCCGAGCGGGCAATGCGGCGCCAGCGCCACGTCATAGGCCTCGGCCATCGCCGCGATCTTGCGGCATTCGGTGATGCCGCCGGCATGCGAAAGATCCGGCTGGATGATGTCGACATAACCGTCCGAAAGCACCTGTTTGAAGTCCCAGCGCGAATAGAGCCGTTCGCCGAGCGCGATCGGTGTCGAAGTATGGTTGACGATATCGCGCAGCGCTTCCTTGTTTTCCGACAGCACTGGCTCCTCGATGAACATCAGCTTGTAGGGCTCGAGTTCCTTGGCGAGGACTTTCGCCATCGGCTTGTGCACGCGGCCGTGAAAGTCGACGCCAATGCCGATATGCGGGCCAATCGCCTCACGGATTAGGGCGATTGTCTCGACCGCCTTTTCCACCTTCTCGTTGGTGTCGACGATCTGCATTTCCTCGCAGCCATTGAGCTTGATCGCCTTGAAGCCGCGGGTGACCACTTCCCTGGCATTATTGGCGACATCCGAAGGACGGTCGCCGCCGATCCAGGAATAGACCTTGATGCGGTCGCGCAGCTGGCCGCCGAGCAGGGAATGGATCGGCTGGCCCAGCGCCTTGCCCTTGATATCCCAGAGCGCCTGGTCGATGCCGGAGATCGCGCTCATATGGGCCGCACCACCCCGATAGAAGCCGCCGCGATACATCACCGTCCAGTGGTCCTCGATCAGGAAGGGATCCTTGCCGATCAGATAGTCTTCCAGTTCGTGGACCGCGGCCTCGACGGTGAGCGCCCGGCCTTCGACCACCGGTTCGCCCCAGCCGATGATGCCCTCGTCGGTCTCGATCTTCAAAAACAGCCAGCGCGGCGGCACGATATAGGTGGTGAGTTTGGTGATCTTCATCGCTGTTCTTTCAGTGATCCATCATTTCGTTCGGCCGATCGCCTTTTCAGCGGCAGCAAGGTCGCGCACCGCAAGATCAAGCATGCGGTTGGCGCATTCGCGGGCGCCAGCCTTGTCGCGCATGCGCAGGGCCTCGACCAACTGGCCATGAACGAGTACCGCATCCTCGCGGTTTTCGACGCCGATGTTGGAGGCGTGCAGCGCATATTTCAGCGCTGCGTGAATGGCGCTCGACAGGCGGCGGAAGACCTGGTTGTGGCTGGCGGTGAGCAGCACCGCGTGGAACAAGACGTCGGCATCGGTGAAACTTTCCGGATCGCCGGCGCTGTCGCGCATCTGCCGCCAGGCCTTGTCGAGATCGGCGATCTCCTGGGCGCTGGCGCGCTCGGCGGCGTATTCGGCCGCAGCCGGCTCGATCGTGCGGCGGGCTTCGAGAATGCAGCCGAGCAGGTCGAAATCCTTGATATAGGGACCCATCCATTCCAGCACATCGGCATCCAGGATATTCCAGTCGTCCTTGTCGCAGACGGTGGTTCCGACCCGCGGTTTACCGCGGACAAGGCCCTTTGATTCCAGCACTTTCAGCGATTCGCGAATAACAGTGCGGCTGACACCGTAAAGTTCGCAGAGATCATTCTCGCGGGGTAGCGGCGAGCCCGAGGGATAGCGGTCCGCACAGATGTCCTCGGCGATTGCAGCCGTGACGTTGCGGCGGACGCGTGGGCGCCGCTCGATGTCGGGGCTTGCTGCCCCGCTCTGTGGCTCGATTGTTTCCAACTCACCTCTCCGCTCTATTTCCGGCGCCAGGCAATCGAATCTCATTATCCGAATTCGGTTCGCTTTGCGACGTTCCTCCCGGGCTCGTCGATATCCTATTATTCTAATCATCATACATTGGCAATTGACTGGTATGATGATTTGTCATAATTCAGTGGATGCTGCCTGGGAGGCAGCTGCTCGATTTTTAGAGTTTAGGGAGAGAGAGATATGCGCTTGTTCAAAGCAGCCATCCTGGCTGGCACTTTTGCCATTCTGGCAGCCGGCTCCGCATTTTCCGCAGACGTCAAGATAGGGTTCATCGTCAAGCAGCCCGAAGAACCATGGTTCCAGGACGAATGGAAATTCGCCGACCAGGCCGCCAAGGAAAAAGGCTTCACCGTCGTCAAGATCGGCGCCGAAGACGGCGAGAAGGTCCAGTCGGCGATCGACAATCTCGGCGCCCAGGGTGCGCAGGGCTTCATCATCTGCACGCCCGACGTCAAGCTCGGTCCCGGCATCGTCGCCAAGGCCGAAGCCAACCAGCTGAAGCTGATGACGGTCGACGACCGTCTGGTCAGCGCCGACGGCAAGCCGCTGGAAGACGTGCCGCATATGGGGATCTCGGCCACCAAGATCGGCGAGACCGTCGGCCAGGCGATCGTCGACGAGATCAAGAAGCGCGGCTGGGACATGAAGAATGTCGGCGCGGTCCGCATCTCCTACGACCAGCTGCCGACTGCCGTCGACCGTGTCGAAGGTGCGATCTCGGTGCTGAAGTCGGCCGGCTTCCCGGCCGAAAACATCTATGATGCGCCGCAGGCGAAAACCGATACGGAAGCTGCGCTCAACGCGGCAACCACCGTTCTCAACAAACATGCGGACGTGAAATACTGGGTTGCCTTCGGCCTCAACGACGAGGCCGTTCTCGGCGCCGTCCGCGCATCGGAATCCGTCGGCATACCAGCGGCCAACGTCATCGGCGTCGGCATCGGCGGTGCTGAATCGGCGATTAACGAGTTCAAGAAGCCGGCGGCGACGGGCTTCTTCGGTACGGTCATCATCTCGCCGAAGCGTCACGGCTACGAGACGGCACTCAACATGTACGACTGGATCGCCAACAACAAGGAGCCGGCAAAACTGACGTTGACCTCCGGTTCGCTGGCCTTGCGGGGTGATTACGAGAAGGTCCGCAAGGATCTTGGCATCGAATGATCATCCTCCCAGGATGATCTATGCCCGGCGGCCACGCCGCCGGGTCCTTCTCGACGGAGCGACGATGGCCTTCCTCGAATTCAACGATATCTCCAAGGGTTATCCCGGCGTGCAGGCGCTGGCGAATGTCTCCTTCAGGATTGAGAAGGGCGCCGTCCACGGGCTGATGGGCGAAAACGGCGCCGGCAAATCGACGCTGATCCGTGTCCTATCCGGCGATCAGGCCGCCGATGACGGCCGTATCCTGATTGACGGCGAGGAGCAGAAATACGGGTCGGTTCGCGATGCCTTCCATGCGGGGGTCATCGTCATCCACCAGGAACTGCAGCTCGTTCCCGAGTTGACGGTCGCCGAAAATCTCTGGCTCGGACGTTTCCCGGCCAAGGGCGGCGTCATCCATTCGAAGACGCTGATCGAGACGGTGCGGGGGAAGCTCGAAGAGATCGGCATCGATGTCGATCCCTCGGCCAAGGTCGCCTCGCTTTCGATCGGGGCGCGGCAGATGGTCGAGATCGCCAAGGCGGTCATGCTCGATGCACGGGTGATCGCGTTGGACGAACCGACCTCGTCGCTGTCGTCGCGCGAAAGCGAAATCCTGTTTTCACTCATCGACAGGCTGAAGGCGAAGGGAACGGTCATTCTCTACGTCTCGCATCGCCTCGACGAGATTTTTCGGCTTTGCGACAGCCTGACGGTGC
Source organism: Rhizobium hidalgonense (assembly GCF_002914525.1). Taxonomy (GTDB): domain Bacteria; phylum Pseudomonadota; class Alphaproteobacteria; order Rhizobiales; family Rhizobiaceae; genus Rhizobium; species Rhizobium hidalgonense. The sequence continues at coordinate 13,533 of NZ_LODW01000070.1, forward strand.
TGCGCGACGGCAAGCTTGCCGCCCACCATCCCGACATTGCTGAAACGACGCGCGAGCAGATCATCTCGGAAATGGTCGGACGCGAGATCAGCAATGTCTGGGGCTGGCGCGAACGTTCGCTCGGCGACATCAGGCTGGAGGTCCAGGGCCTGTCCGGCTCACGGCTGCGCAATCCGATCAGCTTTTCCGTGCGCCAGGGTGAGATCCTCGGCTTCTTCGGCCTGATCGGCGCCGGCCGCAGCGAGATGGCGCGGTTACTTTACGGCGCCGATACCAGACATCAAGGTCAGGTCACGATCGACGGCGTCGTCGTTTCCCCGAACAATCCGAAGGCGGCGATCAATGCCGGCATGGTGCTCTGCCCCGAGGACCGCAAATTCGACGGCATCGTTCAGGGCCGGTCGATCGAAGAGAATATCGCGATTTCGTCGCGCCGGCACTTCTCGCCTTTCGGTATTCTGAGCCCGAGACAAGAGGCGGCGCTGGCGGATCGGTTCATTGCCCGGCTTCGGGTGCGGACGCCGTCGCGCAAGCAGGACATCATCAATCTCTCCGGCGGCAACCAGCAGAAGGTCATTCTCGGCCGCTGGCTCTCCGAGCAGGGCATCAAGGTCCTCGTCATCGACGAGCCGACGCGCGGCATCGATGTCGGGGCGAAATCGGAAATCTACGAAATCCTCTACGAGCTGGCGGCCGGCGGCATGGCAATCGTGGTGATATCAAGCGAACTGCCCGAGGTCATGGGCATCTCCGATCGCATCATGGTGATGTGTCAGGGCAGGGTGGCGGCCAATGTCGCCCGTCCGGATTTCGACGAGCGCGCCATCCTGACGGCAGCGCTCCCCGACAAGAATGCCGCAGGCACCATTTAGGACCAGGAATACAAGCGATGAATTCGTTGAAAAAAATCCTTCTCGGCGAACAGGGGCTGGTGGTGATCTTCGCCGCCGCTTTCGTGATCGTCTCGCTCTGCGTTCCGAATTTTCTGACCGAGCGCAACATGCTGGGGCTTTTGCAATCGGTCGTGACGATCGGCATCGTCGCTTGCACGATGATGTTCTGCCTGGCCTCGCGCGATTTCGACCTTTCGGTTGGCTCGATCGTCGCCTTCTCCGGCATGATCGCGGTGATGGTCTCGAATGCCACCGGCTCCATTCCCGTCGGGCTTATCGCCGCCCTGCTTTGCGGCGCCGTGGTCGGCTTCGTCAACGGCATCGTCATCGCCCGGTTCCGGATCAATGCGCTGATCACCACGCTGGCCACCATGCAGATCGTGCGCGGGCTGGCGCTGATCGCCTCGGACGGCCGCGCCGTCGGCATCAACGATCCCGCCTTCTACCAGCTTGCCCTGTCGCGCTTCCTGACCGTGCCGACGCCGATCTGGATCATGCTGATGCTTTTTCTGCTCTTCGGTTTCGTGCTCAATCGCACCGTCTTCGGCAAAAATACGCTGGCGATCGGCGGCAATCCCGAGGCCTCGCGGCTTGCGGGCGTCAATGTCGTCAATATGCGCATCTGGATCTTTGCGCTGCAGGGGCTCGTCTGCGGCATTGCCGGTATCCTGCTCGCCTCGCGCATAACCTCCGGCCAGCCGAATGCGGCGACGGGGCTGGAGCTGTCGGTCATTTCGGCCTGCGTTCTCGGCGGCGTTTCGCTGGCCGGCGGCCGGGCGGCGATGAGCGGCGTCATCGTCGGGGTGCTGATCATGGGCATTGCCGAAAACGTTATGAATCTGCTGAATATCCAGGCATTCTATCAGTATGTCGTGCGCGGCCTGATCCTGCTGGTCGCCGTGCTGCTCGACAATTTGAGATCTTCGGCTGCGGGACGACGTGGATGAACCAAGAACGAGCCGGGAGCGACATCGAACTCAGGCACGGCGATCTCGCCGTTCGGGTCAGCCGTCGGGGTGCGGCGCTCGCTGCCGCGAGCTATCGGAAGACGCCCTTTCTCGTGGCCGCCGGGGGGCCGGATGGAACGATGGCGAATTTTGCGATGGTGCCGTTCGGCAATCGCGTGGAAGGCAACGCCATGTCCTTTGCCGGACGCGACTATGCCTTCCAGCCGAATACCTCAGATCCGCTCTATCGGCACGGCGACGGCTGGCTCGGCCTCTGGCAGCTTGAAGACTTCAGCGCGGAGCATGCGCAGTTCTGCTTTTCCCGCAGCGCCGACAAGGTTTCACCCTATGCCTATCTGACCCGGCAGGAGATCCGTCTCGCCGGCGACGCGCTGGTGCTGACGCTTTCCGTGGAAAACCGGGGCGAAACCGCTCTTCCCTTTGGATTGGGCCAGCATCCCTTCTTTGCGCGAACGCCGAAGACGCGACTGACGATTGCGGCCGATCGATATTGGAACGAACGACCGGACCACCTCCCTGATATGCCCGGCCCTGTGCCCGGCGATTTCGATTTCAGGTCCGGCAAACTGTTGCCGCAGACATGGATGAACAATGCCTTCGAGGGTTGGAATGGGCGGGCGGCGATCGCCTGGCCGGAACTCGGAATTCAGGCGGCGCTGGAAGCCGACGGTGCGCTCGATCGTTTCATGCTCTATATGCCGGTCGACCGGAGCGACTTCTTCTGCCTCGAGCCGATGAGCCACCTGCCGAACGGCCATCATTTGCCTGATTTCGGGGGCCTGAAGCCGCTTGCGCCGGGTGACGTGCTTGCCGGCAAGGTCACAATCCTGATGTCGGCGCTGCCGACGCAACCGGAGGGGTGAAAGATGGGCAACCGCCTGCAGGGCAAGAACATCCTGATCACTGGCGCTGCGCAGGGTATCGGCCTGGCGATCGCGGAGGCCTTCCTGCGGGAAAATGCCGCTATCTTTCTCATCGACCGCGACGGCGTGCTGCTGGCGGAGGCGGCGAAAAAACTTGAGAGCAGCGGCGGACGGCTCGGTTATCTGCCGGCCGATATTACCGATGCCGGAACGATCACCACGGCGGTCGCGCGAGCCAGCAAAGAGATCGGAGAGCTGAACGCGCTCGTCAACAATGCCGGGGTCAATGTCTTTGCCGAGCCGCTCGAGACGACGGATGACGAATGGCATCGTTGCTTCGACATCAATCTCAAAGGTGCGTGGAACTGCTGCAAGGCGGTGCTGCCCGGCTTGATCGGGCAGGGCGGCGGCGTCATCCTCAACGTCGCCTCGACGCATGCCTTCACCATCATTCCGCACACCTTTCCCTATCCGCTGGCAAAACATGCGCTGCTCGGGATGACGAAATCCCTTGGTCTCGAATATGCGGCCAGCAATATTCGGGTGAACGCATTGGCGCCGGGCTATGTCTCGACACAGAAGGTGATCGATTACTGGAACAGCTTTCCCGATCCGGAGGCGGCCAAAGCCGAGACGATGAGGCTGCATCCCGGCGGGCGCATCGCTACGCCGGAGGAGATCGCCATGGCGGCCGTCTTCATGATCTCCGACGAGTGCCCGTTCATGAATGCCACCTGCCTGACGATCGACGGCGGTCTCGGCGTGCTGCAGCATCCCGTCTGAAGAGACGCGGATTACAGCAGATTTTTACAAGCCTGTCGTCTTCTCGGGATAGAGCATTATATTGCCCATCGGGGGAGCTGTCGCATCCCCCGTAGGTATCTCGTTAGAGCATGATGTTGGCCGAAAACCGCTCGCATTTTTCGGCATCGTGCTGAAAGCCCAATCGAAACAGGAGGACGGCATGCAGATCAATCGTACGGCTTCGGCCCATTGGACCGGTGGCCTCAAGGACGGCAAAGGCCTGATCTCGACCCAGAGCGGCGCTCTGAAGGATTATCCCTACGGCTTTGCCAGCCGCTTCGAAGGCATTCCCGGTACCAATCCGGAGGAACTGATCGGCGCCGCACATTCCGGCTGCTTCACCATGGCGCTGTCTCTGATCCTCGGTGAAGCCGGCTTTACCGCCGAGCATATGGAAACCTCTGCCAAGGTGACGCTCGAAAGCGTCGAGGGTGGCTTCGCCATCACCGCCATCCATCTTTCGCTCTCCGGCCGTATTCCCGGCGCCGACGAGGCGACCTTCACCGAACTCGCCAACAAGGCGAAGGCCGGCTGCCCGATTTCCAAGGCGCTCGCTGCCGTTCCGATCACGCTCGACGTCAAGCTCGCCTGATCTCATCTGCTGCCGAAGAGGTGCCGCGCGCAATTTTTCGTCGCGGCACTTTTTAATTGCGTTTTATTGCTTCGGAAAATCCCTCATATCGTCTAGATAGACGCACAGGATCGTCTCTGCCAAGCGCTAATGCCGCTCGGCTGCGTGTTGACAAATGACGCCTGATAATTTACGACTGACGAAATTCAAAATTCGTCAGTCGTAATTCGAGGCATCGAAACTCATGAACGACATCGCGGAAAATACGCTTGAGGTCACGCGGCAGGAGAATGTCACGCGCATTCTCGACGCGGCCGAGCGGCTGTTCCGGCACTACGGTTACAGCAAGACGACGGTGGCCGACATTGCCCGCGATCTCGGCATGTCGCCGGCCAATATCTATCGTTTCTTCGCCTCCAAGGTGGAAATCCACCAGGCCCTCTGCGGCCGCATGCTCGCCACCGCCTATCAGATCGCCTACGACATTCGCCATCAGCCGATCAGCGCCAGCGAGCGGCTGCGCCGCTACGTCCAGACCCAGCATCAGCTGACGCTCGATCTGATGCTCGACGAGATGAAGGTGCACGAGATGATCGTCGTCGCGATCGAGCGCGACTGGCACGTCATCGAAAAACATATCGACCGCGTCCATGATCTCATTGCTGAAATCATCGCCGAAGGCATTGAAGCCGGAGAATTCGCCGAGCAGGACCCGGTCGTTGCCTCGCGTTGCTTCGGCGCGGCGACGATCAATCTTTGCCACCCGCAGATGGTGGCGCAATGTCTTGCCAAAACCAACCGCGCCAGCGTCGACGAACTGATCAACTACGTGATCAGGGCGCTGAAAAAATAACGGACGGCCGCCGCCATCCACCCCCGAAACGATCCAGGAGTGCGGACGATGTTTTCGCTCAAGACCTTCAGCCATCGCATGCCGTCCGTCACCAGCCTCGTGCTCATCAGTGCCATCGGCATCGGCGTTTCCGCCTGCTCGGAAGAGAAGGCTGAGGTCAAGCAAGTCATTCGTCCGGTGAAGGTCGTCGAGATCGCCAAGGCCGGCGACACCCGCAAGCTCGACTATTCGGGCTCGGTCAAGGCGCGCACGGAGATGAACCTCGGGTTTCGCGTCGCCGGCAAAATCACCGAACGCCTCGTCGATATCGGCGACAAGGTGAAGCCGGGCGACGTGCTCGCCCGGATGGACTCCACAGATTACCAGCTCGCAGTCAAGACGGCGGAAGCCAATCTCGCAGCCGCTGAAAAAGGCGTCGAAACCGCCGATCTCGTCAATAAGCGCAATCAGCAGCTCTTCGATAAGAATGTTTCGCCGAAATCCCAGCTCGAGCAGGCGTCGCTCAGTTACGATCAGGCCGTTTCAAGCCGCGATGCCGCCGCCTCGGCGCTCGATCAGGCGAAGAACCAGGTGAGCTATGCGGAGCTGAAGGCCGACTACAACGGGATCGTTACGACGATCAACGCCGATGTCGGCCAGGTCGTTGCGTCGGGCACTCCCGTCGTCACTGTCGCCGTCGACGGCGAAAAGGAAGTGCAGATTGCGGTTCCGGAAAACGACATTGCCGAATTCAAGCCGGGCAAAACGGTCAAGGCAAGCTTCTGGGCCGACGACAAATTGGTGCTCGCCGGCAAGGTGCGTGAGGTTTCAGGCAGCGCCGACCAGCAGTCGCGTACCTTTGCAGTTCGGGTAAGCCTGCCGAACGATCCGCAGGTGTTGCTCGGCATGACGGCGACGATCGAAGCCGACGTCAGCAACGGCAACAGCTATGTCTCGATCCCGCTCAGCGCGCTGGCTGAGAAAGACGGCAAGCAGATGGTCTGGACCGTCGACCGCGATACGGCGACCGTGCATGGCCGCGACATCAAGGTCGCCGATTTTACCGGTGACGGCGTGCATGTGACCGACGGCCTCGATATAGGCGATCTCGTCGTTTCCGCAGGCACGCAGTTCATGAGCGAAAACCTGAAGGTGAAGGTGCCGGACCAGCAGTCGGCGCTGGCCGACACGGACCAGACCGTCCGCTGATCGCGTCGCAAAAGGGAAGAAAACCATGGACGCCAACACCACCGAAAAGCGGCCCTTCAATCTGTCGCGCTGGGCGATCGGCCATCCGAGCATTGCCCGCTTCCTCTTCGGGCTGATCATCATCACCGGCGTGCTCGGCCTGATGCGCATGGGCCAGCGCGAGGACCCCGAATTCACCTTCCGCGTCATGGTCGTGCAGGCGATCTGGCCGGGCGCTTCCATCCAGGAAATGGAAGACCAGGTGGTCAACAAGATCGAGCGCAAGCTGCAGGAAACGCCGCATATCGACTGGGTCAAGTCCTATACAAGGGCGGGCAGCGCGATCATCACCCTGCAGGTCAAGGGCGACACCAATTCGAAAGATGTGGCGGACGCCTTCTACCAGGTGCGCAAGAAGGTCGGCGATATCGCAAACGAGCTGCCGCAGGGCCTGCTCGGCCCCTATTTCAACGACGAGTTCGGCGATACTTTCATCACGCTGCATTCGATCAGCGGCGACGGTTATTCCTATCCGGAACTGAAGAAATTCGCGATCCAGGCGCGCGACATGTTGTTGACGACGCCGGGCGTCGAGAAAGCCGTCATCATCGGCGACCAGCCTGAGAAGATCTATATCGACGTCTCATCCAAGGCGCTCGCCGAGCGCGGCCTGACGATCCTCGATCTGCAAAACGCCATCAAGGGCCAGAACAATATCGATCCGGCAGGCTCCGTCGATACCGGCCTGCGCTCGGTGCGCATCTCCGTCGAAGGTGACGTCAAGAAGGCGGAGGATATCCGCGAGCTGCGGCTTCGCGCCGGCGGCCAGGTGACGCGGCTCGGCGATATCGCCACCGTCAGTTCCGGGCTCGAAGACCCCTATCAGCGCAAATACCGTTTCAACGGTCATGACAGCGTTCAGGTCGGCGTAGTGATGGCCAAGGGCTTCAATGTGACCGATGTCGGCAAGGGCGTCGAGGCGACCTATCAGCGCTTCGAAGAGGCTCTGCCCTATGGTGTCGCGGTCGATCAGATCGCCAATCAGCCCGACGTGGTGACGGATGCGGTCAGCGAATTCATGCATGCGCTCGGTGAAGCGCTTGTCATCGTCCTGGTGGTCTCGTTCCTGTCGATCGGCTGGCGTTCGGGCCTCGTCATCGCCATCGCCATTCCGCTGGTGCTCGCCGCCACCTTCGCGCTGATGTACGAACTCGGCATCGATCTGCAGCGCATCTCGCTCGGCGCGCTCATCATCGCGCTCGGCCTGCTCGTCGACGATGCGATGATCGTCGTCGAAATGATGGAGCGAAAGCTGGAAGAGGGGCTGGTCAAGATCGAAGCGGCAAGCTTTGCCTATTCCTCGACCGCCTTCCCGATGCTGACGGGCACGCTGATCACTACGGCCGGCTTCATTCCGGTCGGCTTTGCCGCATCGACGGCCGGCGAATATGTGCGTTCGCTGTTCTACGTCGTCGGCATCGCGCTGGTGACTTCGTGGTTCGTCGCCGTCTATTTCACGCCATGGCTCGGCTATATGATCCTCAAGCAGCGCCATCATGCCGGCGAGCATCACGATGCCTTCGACACCGGCTTCTATCGCCGGCTGCGTGGCACGGTCGGCTGGGCAGTTCGTCACCGGGTGATCGTGTTGCTGTTGACGCTCGGCACCTTCGTTACCAGCCTCTGGGCCTTCCAGTTCATTCCGCAGAATTTCTTCCCGCAATCCTCGCGGCCGGAAATCCTCGTCGATCTCTGGCTGCCCGAGGGCACCAGCATTCGGGAAGTCGAGGTCCAGGCAAAGGCGCTCGAAGCCAAGATGATGGACGATCCCGACAAGAAGTTCATCGCCACCTATATCGGCGAAGGCGCGCCGCGCTTCTTCCTGCCGCTCGACCAGCAGCTGCGCAATCCGAACTTTGCCCAGCTTCTCGTCATGGCCAATGACGAACCGGCGCGCGAGCGGCTGATCGTCAAGCTGCGCAGGATCCTTGCGGAAGACTTCCCGTCGATCCGCGGCAAGGTCGACCGGCTCTTCCTCGGCCCGCCCACAGGCTGGCCGGTGCAGATGCGCGTCATGGGACCTGACCGCCAGGAAGTGCGAGCGATTGCCGATCAGGTGAAGGCGCGCTTTGAGGCCAACCCGATGCTCGGCGCCATTCACGACGACTGGCTGGAGCAGGTGCCGGCGATGAAGCTGGTGATCGACCAGGATCGCGCCCGCGCTCTCGGCGTCACCTCGCAGCGCGTGCGTCAGATGCTGCAGACCGCCATGTCCGGGGCGCCGCTCGACGATTTCCGCGATGGCGAGGAAACGGTCGCGATCGTCGCCCGCGAGCCGGATGCCCGCCGCTCGCTGCTGTCGGCGGTCAACTCGGTCTATGTCCCGACGGATTTTGGCGGTTTCGTGCCGGTCTCGCAGGTCGCCAAGGTCGTGCCTGTCATGGAGCAGGGCATCGAATGGCGGCGCGACAGGCTGCCGACGATCACCGTGCGGGCGACGCTGCCCGATGGTGTGCAGCCGAATGACGTTGTCATGAAGATGTATGCCGACATGAAGGACCTGCGCGACAGTCTGCCGGCCGGCTACAATGTCGAGATCCAGGGCGGCGCCGAGGATGCGGCGGAAAGCCAGATGTCGATCGCCGCCAAGGCGCCGATCATGCTCGCCGTCATCATCGTGCTGCTGATGGTGCAGCTGCAGCATTTCGGCAAGGCGATGCTGGTGCTCGCCACCGGGCCGCTCGGCATCATTGGGGCCGCAGCCGCCTTGCTAATCAGCGGCGCGCCCTTCGGCTTCGTAGCGATCCTCGGCGTCATCGCGCTGCTCGGCATCATCATGCGCAACTCGATCATCCTGGTCGATCAGATCGATCAGGATATCAAGGCCGGCATGCACCGGCAGGAGGCGATCGTCGGCGCCGCCGTCCGGCGTTTCCGGCCGATCATGCTGACGGCGCTGACTGCTGTCCTGGCGCTGATCCCGATCTCGCGCGGCGTTTTCTGGGGGCCGCTCGCCTATGCGATGATGGGCGGCATCCTCGTCGCCACAGTGCTCACCATTCTGGTTCTGCCCGCCGGTTACGCCCTTTTCTTCGGTCGCGAGCCGAAGGCGAAGGATGAGCCAGGCCGGGATGCCGACGCCATCCAGGAAGAGGCCGATGACAGACATCCGCCGGCGTTGGCAGCCGAGTGAGGACGGCGCGGCGAAAGCCGCGCCGTTTTCCTTTCGGGCCACTGGTTCCTCTCTAAAGTCTTGCAGCGGATTCTCATTGCGGCCGCTTCGTCCGTGTTCGCGCTGATTCCCTTGACCTCTCGAAAGAGCTAAACTTGCGGGAGCATGCCGGGACAGCAGCCGCGATCGCTGCTGCTCGTTGACGGGGAGAGGGCGCGACCATGGCCGATTATCGTCTGGAAACAAGCTGGCGCCCGGTCGAAGGCGGTTTCGGGCGCTTGACCGTCACGCTCTTCAATCTTTCGGCCGAGCCGCTGTCCGGCTTCTCGCTCGCCTATACGTCGGAGACGCGGGTTGCCGACAAACACGTCTGCGACGGCGGCAGCCTCAAGCGGCAGGTCGCGCATTTCCATGAATTCCTGCCGTCCGAGGGGCTGAGCGTTCCGCCGGGCGGGCACTGGCGGTTCGCGGTCGAGGGGCTGAGCAGAGAGCCGAAACATGTCACTGCTGGCGTTAAATCCGCCTATCTGACGCTTGCCGACGGCCGTCACGTTCCCGTCGACTTCGGCGGCCTGATGCTCGAAGGCCGGGATGGCGGTGTGGCGCCGCCACTTCTGCCGCCGGGCCGGGTCCAGGAGCCGTATTCGCTGCTGCCCTGGCCGTTGGCGCTCGCGTTGAAAGCGGGAGAGCTGCCGGTCGTCCTCTATCCCACGGGGAAGACGCGGCCCAATGCGATCAAGGCGTTTTCCCTGGTGCTCGCGCTTTACCAGCGGCTCTATCCTGCCGACAAGGTGCCGTTTTCGCTGAGTGCTGTCGAAGGCGGGCGCGCTATTCGTTTCGTTACCGAATCGTCAATCGCTGAGTCTGCCTACGAATTGCGCTTTACCGCGCATGAGATCGTGCTCTCCTCTGCGGATGCGGCGGGTCGGCACTATGGACTGATCAGCCTGGCACAGCTCATGCACGGCGCGCGCGCCGATCGGGAGAACTTCAAATTCCCCAATTTCGGCACGATCGCCGACCAGCCGCGTTATGACTGGCGCGGCTGCCATCTCGATGTGGCCAGACAGTTCTATCCGGTGGCCGACGTCATGCGGCTGATCGATATTCTTGCCTGGAACAAGCTCAATATCTTTCATTGGCATCTGACCGACGACGAAGCCTGGCGACTGGAGATCAAGGCCTATCCCGCACTGACGGAGATCGGCGCGCGGCGCGGTCCGGATGAGGTGCTCGTGCCGCAGCTCGGCGACGGGGCCGACCCGCGCTCCGGCCATTACACGCAGGAGGATGTCAGGCGGATCGTTGCGCATGCCGCTTCGCTTGGTGTCGAGGTGGTGCCCGAAATCGACGTTCCCGGCCACAGCACAGCGACTCTTCTCTCGCTGCCCGCACTCGTCGACGGCCAGGAGGCGCCGGACAGCTATCGTGCGGTACAGGGTTATCCCAACAATGCCCTCAACCCGGCGGTCGAATTCACCTATGAATTTCTCGGCAAGGTCTTCGACGAGATGGTGGCGCTGTTTCCCGGTGACTATATCCATATTGGCGGTGACGAGGTGGCGAATGGCGCCTGGCTTTCCTCGCCGCTCTGCAAGGCATTGATGGAGCGGGAGAGGCTCGCCGGTATGGCCGACCTGCAATCCTATTTCCTGAAGCGGGTCAAGGCGCTGCTGTCGGAGCGCGGCAGGAGGCTCGCCGGCTGGAACGAGGCGTCGCTTGGCGGCGGCGTCGATCGCGACGGCACGTTGCTGATGGCCTGGGAAAAGCCCGCCGTCGGCATCGAGCTGGCGCAGCAAGGCTACGACGTGGTGATGACCCCGGGACAGGCCTATTATCTCGACATGGCGCAGGCTGAAGCCTGGGATGAGCCCGGTGCCAGCTGGGCGGGCCATGCGCCGCCGGAACATAGTTACGCTTATGAGGCCGAGGGCGAATTGCCGGATGGGCTGCGGGAGAAGATGCGCGGCATCCAGGCCTGTATCTGGACTGAAAACTTCCTCTCTCGCGCCTATTTCAACCGACTGGTCTTCCCGCGCCTTCCGGCCGTCGCCGAAGCCGCGTGGACGCCGTTGGAGCGCAAGGATTGGGACCGGTTCGCGGCGATTGTGCGGATGTGGCCTATGCTTTAGGGAGCAACGCTTCCACTTTCAGCCCGAGCAGGGCGGCGCCGATCAGGCCGGGTTCGATGCGGCATTCGCTGCGCACCACCAGCGGGCGGTCGAATTTGCGCAGGGTACGGGCGCGCACCGCATGATCGAGTTGGGCAAGCAGCGGCTCGACGTTGGACAGCCCGCCGCCGACCGGGACGATGGTGGCGCCTGTGATGTTGATCGTCAGGGCCAGCGGCGAGGCGACGAGATCGATATAGACGTCGATCGTCCGTGTCGCCTTCTCCTCGCCGAGTTGCCATTGAGCGATGATCTCTTCGCTCGAAAGGTCGAGATCATGCAGCGTTTTGTGCAGGCGTTCCAGGCCGCGGGCGCCGCCGACGGTATCGACGCAGCCCTTCTGGCCGCAGCCGCAGGCATAGGCGGGAATGGCGGCAGGTGGGTTGCCGGCCGCCAATGCGATGATCGGCCCGTGGCCCCATTCGCCGGCAAAGCCGCCGGCCTCATTGACGAGGCGCCCGTCGGCAACCAGGCCGCCGCCGACACCGGTGCCGAGGATGGCGCCGAAGACGATGCGATGGCCGCGGCCGGCGCCAAGGCCGGCTTCGGCCATCGCGAAACAGTCGGCGTCGTTGGCGATCAGCACTGGAAGCCCGAGTTCGGCTTCGAGGTCGGCCGCTAGCGTGCGGTCGTGGATGCAGGGGATATTGGCGCATATCAGGCGCTGCGTATCGGGATCGACGACGCCGGCGATGGAGAGCGCAATACGGCTCGGCTGTTCGCCAGTCTCGGCGATGATGGCGCGCAAGGTGGCGACGAAAGCGGCAAAATCATCCCGAGGCGTCGGACGGCGGCCGAGGGCGGCGATATCTGTCTCAGAGCGGGCGATGCCGCCCTTGATGGCGGAGCCGCCGATGTCGAATGAAATGATCATTGCACTCTGCCGTTTTTCTGGACTTCGGCGTCTGCTCGCACTGTTGGGTGGGAATTACAAGCGTTTCGTTTAGCATCGGGCTTGGCTATGCCGCGTCCTCCCCCTCTGCCCGGCAGGGCAGAGGGCATCATGGTGCGCGAGGTGGAGGCGGACAACGATCGCCGCCCCTGCCGTGATTTCTAACCCCGCAAGTCATTCAATTGGCATATTGCATCGCCAAAATTCGGCCCTACACTTGCATCATTTCCCGGATCAATGACCATCGAAAACGCCGATTCCCACAGACGCAGAAGACCCCGTCCGCCACGTCCCAAAGGCCGTCGCCTTTCATCCATCCTGCGGCAGCTGGCCGCCGACCGGAGCCGGGAGCGGATTTCGATCGGCGACCTGTTCCAGACGATGGGCGACAGGGCGATCAGCGCGCTGATGCTGATCTTCGCGCTGCCGAACGCTTTTCCCACGCCGCCCGGGACTTCGGCAGTGCTCGGCGCGCCGTTGATCTTTCTGGCAGCACAGCTGACCTTCGGGCTGAAACCCTGGCTGCCGAAGGTGATTGCCGACCGTTCGATGCGGCGGGAGGATTTCGAAACCATTGTCGGCCGTATCCACCGCCGGCTCGCCTGGGCCGAGCGCATGCTGAAGCCGAGGCTGGCGATCTTCGCCGAGCCGCCGGCGGAATATCTTGCCGGGGCGGCATGCCTGCTGCTGTCGATCGTGCTGCTGCTGCCGGTTCCGCTCGGCAATATGCTGCCGGCGATCACGATCTCGGTCTTCGCTTTCGGCATATTGGGCCGCGACGGGCTCTTCGCGCTGATCGGCTTCATCATGACGGCCGTGTCGCTGGTCATTGCCGGCGGCGTGATTTACGGGCTGGTGAAGGCGGCGATCTATCTCGTCATGCAATGGTTTGCCTGAGTAACGTCGGTTATTTGGCGGAGCTCTTTTCAACAGGCTCGACATTTGCCGGAATTTTGTTTTGATCTGGCGCGATACAGTTTCAAATCATGTTCGGCGGCGGCACGCCGGCTCACTTTGCGTGGTAGGCATTGAATGGCAAAAAGATCCGAGACCGCGGCACGCCTCGACGATGCGGCACGTGCCGGCTGGCTCTATTACGTCGCCGGGCGCACGCAGGATGAAATCGCCGCCGCGATGGGTATCTCGCGGCAATCGGCGCAACGGCTGGTATCGCTGGCGGTTGCCGAGCGTCTGATCAAGGTGCGGCTCGATCATCCGATCGCCGCCTGCCTTGAGCTCGCCAATCAGCTGCGGCGGAAATTCGGGCTGAAACATGTCGAGGTGGTGCCGAGCGATTCCGGATCGTCGGCGACCGTCGGTATTGCCGAGGCGGCCGCGGCGGAGATTGAGCGGTGGCTGAAACGGGCCGAGCCGATCGTGCTTGCCGTCGGCACCGGCCGTACGCTGAAGGCGGCCGTCGACCAGCTTCCGGCGATCGAATGTCCCAATCACCGCATCGTTTCACTGACCGGCAATATCGCCCCGGACGGATCGGCCGCCTATTACAACGTCATCTTCAGCATGGCCGATGCGGTCAAGGCGCGGCACTATCCGATGCCGCTGCCGGTGCTTGTCACCTCGGCGGAAGAGCGGGAGCTGCTGCATGGCCAGCAGCTGGTGCGCTCGACGCTCGATATGAGCGCGCAGGCCGACGTCACTTTCGTCGGCATCGGCGAGCTCGGCATCGACGGGCCGCTCTGCGTCGACGGTTTCCTCGAGAAGGACGAGATGATGGAGCTGATGCGCGGCGGCGCCGTCGGCGAGATCTGCGGCTGGATTTTCGACGTCGACGGCAGATTGCTCGACAACCCGATCAACGAGCGCGTCGCCTCGGCGCCGATCCCATCGCGCGACGCGTCGATGGTCATCGGGCTGGCTAAGGGCAAGCGCAAGTTCAAGGCGATCCGGGCCGCCGTTGTCGGCCGGCAAATCAATGCGTTGATTACCGACGAAGAGACAGCTGAGTTTTTGCTCAGGAATTGAGCAAAAAATTCTTGCTTTGAATCAATTGGTTATCTGCTTCCTTCGGCACCGCAGCAACGATTGCCGATTGACATTCTTCATTGTTTGTTGAGTAATTGCTCACGAGCGAAGCGAATGCTCACACCCATCTTCTGGGAGGAAGATATGACATTGAGAACTTTTCTGCTGGGCGCCTGCTCAGCGCTGGCGTTTGCCGGCATGGCTTCGGCCGAGACGCTGACAATCGCAACCGTGAACAACGGCGACATGATCCGGATGCAGAAGCTGACGGATGATTTCAAGGCGAAGAATCCCGGCATCGACCTTGAATGGGTAACTCTCGAAGAAAACGTGCTGCGCCAGAAGGTTACGACCGACATCGCGACCAAGGGCGGCCAATACGACGTTCTGACGATCGGCACTTACGAAGTTCCGATCTGGTCAAAGCAGGGCTGGCTGCTGCCCCTCGACAATCTCGGCGCCAACTACGATGCCGACGACCTGCTGCCGGCAATCCGTAGCGGCTTGACCACGGACGGGAAGCTCTATGCGGCGCCGTTCTACGGTGAAAGCTCGATGGTCATGTACCGCAAGGACCTGTTCGACGCCGCTGGCCTGAAGATGCCCGACGCCCCGACCTGGGACTTCGTTGCGGATGCTGCCCGCAAGATCACCAACAAGGACAAGGAAATCTACGGCATCTGCCTGCGTGGCAAGGCCGGTTGGGGCGAGAACATGGCCTTCCTGACGGCCATGTCCAATTCATTCGGCGCCCGCTGGTTCGATGAAAAGTGGAAGCCGCAGTTCGATCAGCCCGAGTGGAAGGACACGCTCGACTTCTACGTCAAGCTGATGAAGGATGCCGGCCCTCCGGGCGCCTCGTCCAACGGCTTCAACGAAAACCTGGCGCTCTTCCAGACCGGCAAGTGCGGCATGTGGATCGACGCAACGGTTGCCGCCTCCTTCGTCTCCGACCCGAAGCAGTCGCAGGTCGCCGACAAGGTCGGCTTCGCGCTCGCCCCGGACAAGGGCCTCGGCAAGCGCGGCAACTGGCTCTGGGCCTGGAACCTCGCCATTCCGGCAGGCTCGCAGAAGGTCGAAGCCGCCGAGAAGTTCGTCGCCTGGGCCACGAGCAAGGACTACACCAACCTCGTCGCTGAAAAGGAAGGCTGGCTGAACGCACCTCCCGGCACCCGCACGTCGCTCTATGCGAACGCGGACTACCAGAAGGCTGCCCCCTTCGCCAAGATGACGCTCGACTCGATCAACTCGGCCGATCCGACCAAGCCGACCGTCAAGCCGGTCCCCTATGTCGGCGTCCAGTTCGTGGCGATCCCGGAATTCCAGGGCATCGGCACGGCGGTGGGGCAGCAGTTCTCGGCAGCCCTTGCCGGCCAGATTTCGGTCGACCAGGCCCTGAAGAGCGCCCAGCAGCTGGCGACGCGTGAAATGACCAAAGCCGGCTATATTAAGTAATAACCTCCTGAGCCAAGAGGCGGATCCTTGACAATCCGCCCCTCTGGGCCGCCGATGCCCGAACTGCATCGGCGGCCGCTTTTCAGACAAAGCTTTCCTGCGGCCGCTCCCCGCTTCAGATCAGATCGGTGATTGCCATGGCAACCTTGCATACCCGCTCCGCAGCGCGCCTGATGATTGCGCCCTCCGTGCTGCTCCTCTTTGCATGGATGATCGTCCCACTCGCGATGACGATCTATTTCTCGACGCTGAATTACAATCTGCTTAATCCCGGCATGGAAAGCTTCGTCGGCTTTCTGAATTACGAATATTTCCTGTCCGATCCGGCCTTCTTCGCGGCGCTGATCAATACGCTGCTGCTCGTTGCCGGCGTGCTCCTGATCACCGTCATCGGTGGTATCGCCTTTGCGTTGCTGCTCGACCAGCCGATGTATGGCCAAGGCATCGTGCGCATCCTGGTGATCGCGCCGTTCTTCGTCATGCCGACCGTGGCAGCGCTGGTGTGGAAGAACATGTTCATGAATCCGGTCAACGGCCTCTTTGCGCATATTGCCAAGGCGCTCGGCCTGCAGCCGATCGACTGGCTGGCGAATGCGCCGCTGTTCTCCGTCATTCTCATCGTCGCTTGGCAGTGGCTGCCCTTTGCCACCCTTATCCTGCTGACCGCGCTGCAGTCTCTCGATGAGGAGCAGAAGGAGGCGGCCGAAATGGACGGCGCCGGGCCGATCTCGAAATTCATCTACATCATCCTGCCGCACATGGCGCGCGCCATCACGGTGGTGATCCTGATCCAGACGATCTTCCTGCTTTCGGTCTTTGCCGAAATCCTCGTCACCACCAATGGCGGGCCGGGCACCGACAGCACCAACCTCACCTATCTCGTCTATGCCCAGGCACTGCTGCAGTTCGATATCGGCGGCGCTTCGGCGGGCGGCATCGTGGCGGTCGTGCTTGCCAACATCGTCGCGATCTTCCTCGTCCGCCTCGTCGGCAAGAATCTGGAGGCTTGAGATGGCCAGAAAAGTCACAACCCGGCGCAAGGTCATCGTCACCGCGATCGCTTGGGCGCTCGGCATCCTGATCTTCTTCCCGATCCTTTGGACCTTCCTGACGAGCTTCAAGTCGGAAGCCGACGCCATCGCCTCGCCGCCGCAGTTTCTGTTCTTCCACTGGACGACGGAGAACTACGCGGAAGTGCAGAGCCGGTCGAACTATCTCAGCCACTTCATGAACTCGGTGATCATTTCCTTCGGCTCGACGCTGATCGGCCTGATCATCGCCATTCCGGCCGCCTGGGCGATGGCGTTTTCGCCGACCAAGCGGACCAAGGACGTGCTGATGTGGATGCTGTCGACCAAGATGATGCCGCCTGTGGGCGCGCTGATCCCGATCTATCTGCTGTTCCGCAATTCGGGCCTGCTCGACACGCGCACCGGCCTGGTGGTCGTGCTGACGTTGATCAACCTGCCGATCATCATCTGGATGCTCTATACCTATTTCAAGGAAATTCCCGGCGAAATCCTCGAAGCAGCCCGCATGGACGGGGCGTCGCTGATGAAGGAGATCGTCTACGTGCTGACGCCGATGGCGGTGCCGGGCATTGCGTCGACGCTGCTTCTGAACATCATCCTTGCCTGGAACGAGGCATTCTGGACGCTCAATCTCACCGCCTCCAAGGCAGCGCCGCTGACGGCCTTCATCGCATCCTATTCCAGCCCGGAGGGCCTGTTCTATGCCAAGCTCTCGGCGGCATCGACCATGGCCATCGCGCCGATCCTGATCCTCGGCTGGTTCAGCCAAAAACAACTCGTCCGCGGCCTGACCTTCGGCGCTGTGAAATAAGATAAAGGGAGACAAACATGGGCAGCATTACCCTTCAGAAGGTTTCCAAGGTCTTCGGCGAAGCCAAGGTCATCCCTTCGATCGATCTCGACATCCAGGACGGTGAGTTCGTCGTCTTCGTCGGCCCATCAGGCTGCGGCAAGTCCACCCTGCTGCGATTGATCGCCGGCCTCGAGGACGTCTCCGGCGGCAAGATCGTCATCGACGGCCGCGACGCCACGGAAAAGGCGCCGTCGGAGCGCGGCCTTGCCATGGTGTTCCAGTCCTATGCGCTCTATCCGCATATGAGCGTGCGCAACAACATCGCCTTCCCGCTGAAGATGGCGAACATGGACAAGGCGGAGATCGACCGCAAGGTGACGGATGCGGCCCGGGTGCTCAATCTCACCGACTACCTGGAGCGCAAGCCGCGCCAGCTTTCCGGCGGCCAGCGCCAGCGCGTCGCAATCGGCCGCGCCATCGTGCGCCAGCCTTCGGCCTTTCTGTTCGACGAGCCGTTGTCGAACCTCGATGCGGCGCTGCGCGTCAACATGCGCCTCGAAATCAGCGAGTTGCACCAGCAGCTGAAGACGACGATGGTCTACGTCACCCACGACCAGGTCGAGGCAATGACCATGGCCGATAAGATCGTCGTCTTGAACAGGGGCAATATCGAACAGGTCGGCTCGCCGCTCGAGCTTTACAGCCGCCCACGCAATCTGTTCGTCGCCGGCTTCATCGGTTCGCCGAAGATGAATTTCATCAAAGGCCAGAATGCGGCTCAGCTCGGCGCGCATACGATCGGCATCCGTCCCGAACATATGCTGCTGTCGATGGAGAGTGGCGACTGGAAGGGCAGGGTGGTGGTCGCCGAACATCTCGGCTCCGACACCTTTCTGCATATCGATGCCGGGGAGATCGGCATGGTGACGGCGCGCGGCAGCGGCGATTTTGCCGCCAAGGCGGGCGATACGGTCTATCTGACGCCGGACCGTTCGCGTATTCACAAATTCAACGAGGGCGGCCTTGCCATCTGAGGCAGGCCGCCGGTTGGGGGCAGGCATACGAGCCGGGCGATGGCGCCCGGCCGTTTCGGCAAGACCTTCAAGGGGACTGAAACATGACGTGCAAACTATCGCTGGCAACGCTTTCCGACGCGGCGCGCACTGCCGCCATCCCTGGATATGATCGGGCGTCGTTGAAAGCCGGCATCGTGCACTTCGGCGTCGGCAATTTTCACCGCGCCCACCAGGCGATCTATCTCGATGATCTTTTCAACGCGGGCACGGATCATGACTGGGCGATCGTCGGCGCCGGGGTGCTGCCGTCGGATGCCGCCATGCGCGAGAAGCTCGCGGCACAGGATTTCCTGACGACGGTGGTCGAGCAGGACAACAACAGGACGGCAGCGCGCGTCACCGCGCCGATGATCGACATCCTGCCGGTCGGCGATCCCGCCGCGATCATCGCCAGGCTCGCCGATCCCGAAATCCGCATCGTCTCGATGACGATTACCGAGGGCGGCTATTTCATCGATGCATCAGGCACGTTCAACCCGGCCCATCCGGCGATTGCTGCCGACGCGCAGAATCCCGACGCGCCGAAGACGGTGTTCGGTCTGATCGTCGCCGGGCTGAAGGCGCGCAAGGCCAGGGGTATCGGTCCTTTCACCGTCATGTCCTGCGACAACATTCCCCATAACGGCATCGTCACCGCCAATGCCGTGGTCGGCACGGCCGCACTGTCGGATCCCGGCTTTGCCGCGTGGATCCGGGCGAATGTCGCCTTCCCGAATGCGATGGTCGACCGCATTACGCCGGCAACCGGCCAGCGGGAGATCGATTTCCTCAGGGACAATTTTGAGATCGAGGACAATTGGCCTGTTTATTGCGAGGAATTCAAGCAGTGGGTGCTCGAGGACAAGTTCACCGCCGGACGGCCGGCGCTGGAAAAGGTCGGCGTGACCTTCGTGCCTGATGTCACGCCTTACGAGCATATGAAGATCCGCATCCTCAACGGCGGGCATGCGGCGATCGCCTATCCGGCGGCGCTGATGGACATTCATTTCGTCCATGATTCCATGGAAGATCCGCTGATCCGCGCCTTCCTCGCCAAGCTCGAGAAAGACGAGATCATCCCGATCGTGCCGCCGGTACCGAATACGTCGCTGATGGATTATTTCGCGCTGATCGAACATCGCCTGCTCAACCCGAAGATTGCCGATACCATTCCGCGGCTGGCGCAGGACGGATCGAACCGTCAGCCGAAATTCATCCTGCCGTCGACACTCGACAATCTCCGCCAGGGCCGGGATGTCGTCGGCCTGTCGCTGGTCTCGGCGCTCTGGTGCCGCTATTTCGCCGGCAAAACCGACAGCGGCCAGGATATCGTCTTCAACGACGCCAGCGCCGAGCGCCTGCATGCGGCGGCACTGAAGGCCAAGGACGATCCGTCGGCCTTCCTCGCCTTCGACGATATTTTCGGCGAGGTGGCGAAATCCGAACTTTTCCGCAAGCGTTTCGCCCATGCTCTCAAAACTCTGTGGGATAAAGGCACGCGGGAGACGCTGCAGCTCTATCTCGACGGCAAGCTCGCAGTGTAGGCAATCCGGATGGTGGCATCGTTGCCGCCATCCGTCCGGCCTTGCGTGGAAGCGGGACGGTCGTGCGTCCGAAATTGAACTCAGATTGGGTCCTCCATGGCTGATGCTGAACCACGGCTGATCATCTTCGATTGCGACGGCGTGCTCGTCGACAGCGAGCCGATCTCGATCAGCGTGCTGGTCGAGGCGATGAACGATCTCGGCGTTTCGATCACCGAGGACCAGGCCTATGAGCGCTTTCTCGGTCGCAGCCTGTCGACGCTCATCGATACGCTGGAAACCGTATTCAACGTCCATGCCGATGAGGAATTCCTCGAGCGCATCCGTACCGATCTCTATGCCCGTTTTCGCACCGAACTGAAGCCGATCGACGGTATCGCCTCGACGATCGACCGGCTCGGCATTCCCTGCTGCGTTGCCTCTTCCAGCCAGTTGGAGCGAATCAGGCTGTCGCTGTCTGTTACCGGACTTCTCGATAAACTGCCCGACATCTTCAGCGCGACGATGGTCAAGCGCGGCAAACCGGCGCCCGATCTTTTCCTGCATGCGTCGCGTGCAATGCAGGTGGAGCCTGCTCATTGCATTGTCGTCGAGGACAGTCCGGCCGGCATTGCCGCCGCCAAGGCGGCAGGTATGACGGTCTTCGCCTTCACCGGCGGATCGCATGCCAACTTCGCCGGCTATCGCGCCGAACTCGACCGGCTTTCGCCTGATGTGGTGTTTGACGCCATGCCTGAATTGATACACCTTGTCCGCAACCATAAGCTGGATGGGACCAAGATTTGATGCGTGATCATGTGGTTGCGGTGGATGTCGGCACCGGCAGCGCGCGCGCCGGCGTCTTCGATATCAGCGGCCGTCTGCTTGCCAAGGCCGAACACCCGATCGTGATGAACCGACCGCGCGAAAACCACGCCGAGCACGATTCCGAAGACATCTGGTCGGCTGCCTGCATGGCAGTGCGCAGGGCGATGGAGCAATCAGGGATTGCCGCCGCCTCGGTCGGGGCGATCGGCTTCGACGCCACCTGTTCGCTTGTCGTGCGCGATGTCGAGGGCCGGCAGCTCAGCGTTTCAACCGGCGGCGAGAGGCGGTTCGACACGATCGTCTGGCTCGATCACCGGGCGCTGAAGGAAGCCGATTTCTGCACGGCGACGGAGCACCCCGTGCTCGAACATTCCGGGCATGTCATGTCGCCCGAAATGGAGATGCCGAAGCTGATGTGGCTGAAGAAGAAGCTGCCCTCGACATGGGAAAAGGCCGGTTACTTCTTCGATCTCGCCGATTTCATGACGTGGAAATCGACCGGATCGCCTGCCCGATCGCGCTGCACGCTGACGGCGAAATGGCACTATCTCGCCCATCTCGAAAAGGGCTGGCAGCAGGATTTCCTGGAGCGGATCGGTCTCGAGGACCTTCAGGCGCGCGGCCAGCTGCCGGATGAGACCGTGCCGGTCGGAGGCAGCGTCGGTCGGCTGACGCCGGAGGCGGCGGCGGCGCTGGGGCTGACAACGGACTGCCATGTCTCGGCCGGGATGATCGACGCCTATGCCGGCGCGCTCGGCGCACTCGGCGGTTATGCCGCCGATCCTGCAAAGCGCGAGCACCAGCTGGCGCTGATCGCCGGCACGTCAAGCTGTATTGTTACCTTCTCCAGGCAACGGCAGCCGAGCCATGGCATGTGGGGCCCCTATTATGAGGCGGTCTTTCCCCAATCCTGGCTGGTGGAGGCGGGGCAATCGGCGACCGGCGCGCTGCTCGACCACATCGTGCGCATGCATGCCGCCGGCGGCGAGCCGACGGCAGCACTGCATCAAAGGATCGTCGCTCGCATTGCCGAGTTGCGGGCCGAGGAGGGCGAGGGCTTCGGGGCGCGCATTTTCGTGCTGCCGGATTTCCATGGCAATCGCTCGCCGCTCGCCGATCCACACGCCGTCGGCGTCGTCAGCGGTCTGAGCCTCGATACGTCCTTCGATGGCCTCTGCGCGCTTTACTGGCGCACCTCCGTGGCGATTGCGCTCGGCATCCGCCATATCCTGGAAATGATGAAGGAATACGGCTACGTGCCCGATACGCTGCATATTGCCGGCGGGCATGTAAAGAACCCGGTGCTGATGGAGCTCTACAGCGATGCCACCGGCTGCAAGGTCGTGGTGCCGAAGATGAACGAGGCGGTGCTGCTCGGCACGGCGATCGCCGCATCCGTCGCCTGCGGCTTGCACGGGGACCTGGCGGCGGCCGGCGAGGCGATGTATCCTGGCGGCGATGAACGGCTTCCCGACAAGGCAAAACAGACGCTCTATGACCGCGACTACCGCCGTCTTCTCGCCATGCACCGGCACCGCGCCGAGTTGGAAACAATGCCGTGACGGCTCAGTGGTTCGCCGTTTCGCCAAGAACGGTCGCAAATTCCAGCATGCGACGGCGGCGAAGGGCTGCCTCTTCCCCGACTTGGAGGATGACGGATTCCGCGAGACAATCGAGTAGCGCGATCAGCGGCGGAAGATTGTCGAGATCGGGGGCGCGCGCGGGCGGCAAGGGCAGCATGACATTCGACTGGTCGGCCATCCAGTCTGCTTGCTGCGGTGAAATGAGCACGACCTTGTAGCCGTAGCGCCGGGCGGTTCGGGCAAGCAGGCGCGCCTTGGCGAAGCGGCGACAATCGATGATGACGAGCAGCGCATCGTCGACGGCCAGCCGGGCGAAGAGTTCGGCAAAACGGTTGTCGGCGCCGTCGAGTGTGCGCACGCCGTCACGGGCTTGCGTCAGCCGCTGACAGAAATGATGGGCAAGGCTTGCGAGCCGGGCATGCGTGGCGATCGACACTTCGCGGGCGGTGCTGATCAGACTGACGGCTTCGGACCAATGCGGCTGCGCCGTCAGATGATAGATATGGTGGAGCGCCTGGATCTGTTCGGCAACCAGCACGGCGAGCGGTTTGCCCTCGGCGGCGTCCTGATGCAGTTCGCTCATGGCGCTTTGCAATTGCGCCGGCGATGTCGTCACGGTCTCGCGAATCTCCACTTTGACACTGTCCAATCCCTGATAACCGAGCGCGCGCAGGAAGCGCCCGACGGTCATCGGCGACAGATCCAGCCGGTCGGCGACGGATGCCGCTGTCTCAAACGGCAGGTCGTTCAGGTGTTCGGTGAAATATTTCGCGATACGGCGTTCGGCCGGTGTGCCGGTTTTTGCGTATTGCCTGAGCTTTTGCACAAAGTCTTCCACATCAGCCTCCCCCGTTTTTCCTCAGAGGCGTTCCGTGGACGCGCTGTTGCGACCCCTCGTCTTTGCAACTATTTCGGAAGCTGCTTCTCAGGCTCATGCATATTTGATAGGCGACAATACTATATTAGCATTTAATTTTCGACAAGTTTTCTATTACCACATGCAATTTTATTCTCTCTTGTGGGTAGTCTCCATCTTTCCTACATCTTCCGCGCAACCGGAGACGCCTGAGACATGATCCTTGACGCCGCTCGACTATCGCTCACCAATTTGTTTGCGCCGGAAACACGCGCAGTCTTCTGGAAAGTGCTCGGCCTGACAATCCTCGTGCTGGTCGGCCTGTGGTTCGCGCTGCGCGGGGCCTTCATGGCTTTCCTCTTTCCCTGGCTCACCAGCTTCGTTCCCGATGTGCCGGATTGGGCGGGGTGGCTCGCCCTGGTATTTGCAATTCTCGCCGGCATCGGCCTTGCGCTGATGCTGGCATTGCTGCTTTCGCCGGTCACGGCGCTGATCGCCGGCCTGTTTCTCGACGATGTCGCCGATGTCATCGAAAAACGCGATTATCCCAAGGACGCAGCGGGTACCGCCATGCCGCTCGGTCCGGCGATGGCAAGCTCGATCAAGTTCCTCGGCGTGGTGATCCTCGGCAATATCGTTGCCTTGCTGCTGCTGTTCATCCCCGGCGTCAATCTGATCGCCTTCTTTCTGGTGAACGGCTATCTGCTTGGACGGGAATTTTTCGAATTCGCCGCCATGCGGTTTCGTTCGCCGGAGGAGGCGCGGCTCTTCCGCGCCAAACACGCATCCACCGTGTTCCTCGGCGGGCTGGTGATCGCGATGTTTCTGGCGATCCCGTTCGTCAATCTTCTCACGCCGCTGTTTGCCGCCGGCATGATGGTGCATTTGCACAAGCTGATTTCCGCGCGAGACACTGGTTTGCGAGCCTGAGGCTCAACCGGGCAGGGCGGAGGCGTCGTACATCGCTGCGAAGTCCGCGCTCGGCGGTATCGGCTTGATGATGTCGATCAGCACGCCGTTCGGATCGGCGGTGATGAAATGCCGCTGGCCGAAATCCTCGTCGCGGATCTCCCGCAAAATCGGTAGGCCGGCGTTGCGGCAGGCAACGTAGACACCGTCGACATCTTCGACCTCGAAATTGAGCAATAGGCCGCGAGCGTTGGTGCGCGCGACCGCAGGAATGGTCTCGTGGCTGCTGTCGAGGATGGCGAGCGCGACATGCTCGGCCTCTGCCGATTGCAGGTGAACGTACCAGTCGTTTTCAAAAAGTGCGCTGAAGCCGAAGTGGCTGATGTAGAAGGCGGCGGTACCCGGAACATCGTCCGTCATGATCACCGGATAGTAGCTGGTCGATCTCATGCCTTGCTCCTTTGCTAAATTTACATACAGGATGTATGTTTTTGCCTATTAACATACATGCGGTTTGTATGTAAATAGACCCCATGGGCCGCAGCAATCGCGAGAGAACGGAACAGACGAGGCAAGCGCTGATCGACGCCGGCCGGCGCTTCTTTGTCGGCAAAGGTTATGCCGAAACGGCAACGCCGGAGATCGTCGCGGCGGCAGGGGTGACCCGAGGCGCGCTCTATCATCATTTTGAAGACAAGAAGGCGCTTTTTCGCGCGGTGATCGCGTGCGAGATGCAAGAGGCGGCTAAGGCAATCGAGGCGTCTTCGGCGCCTGGGGATGGGCCGCGCGCTGCGCTGATTGCCGGCGCTTCGGCCTATTTCAGCGCAATGGCTGAGCCCGGGCGAACCCGGCTTTTGCTGATGGAAGCGCCCGCGGTTCTCGGCTTGCCGGCGACTGCGGCAATGGATGCCGAGAATGCGGAGGCGACCTTGCGTGCAGGACTGGCGGCGCTTGTGCCTGGGGCGGGAACGCTGCTCGGCCCGCTGACATCGCTGCTGTCGGCGGCTTTCGACCGTGCCGCGATCGCGATCGAAGCGGGCGGAGAGCGGCGGGATTACGAGCAGGCGATAACAACCTTACTCGACGGCCTCGCCGATCACCTGCGGCGGTAGCTCGACGAGCGGCGCCGGCACATCCCAACTCTTCTCCGGCGACTTGCAGAGATCGGCGATGACGCAGCGCTCGCATTCCGGGCGGCGCGCCTTGCAGGTATAACGCCCGTGCAGGATCAGCCAGTGATGGGCGTGATAGAGGTAATGTTTCGGGATCACCTTCATCAACCGCGCCTCGACCTCGTCGGGCGTCTTGCCGGGGGCAAGCCGGATGCGATTGGCGATGCGGAAGATATGGGTGTCGACGGCCATCGTCGCTTGGCCGAAGGCCATGGACAGCACGACATTGGCGGTCTTGCGGCCGACACCCGGCAATTTTACCAGCTCCTCTCGCGTCTCCGGCACCTTGCCGGCGAAATCGTCGACCAGCATCTGCGCGAGCGCGATGACGTTTTTCGCCTTGTTGCGATAGAGGCCGATCGTCTTGATATGATCGCGCAGCCGCTCCTCGCCGAGATCGAGCATCTTTTCCGGCGTATCGGCAACCTTGAAGAGCGCGCGGGTCGCCTTGTTGACGCCGACATCGGTCGCCTGCGCCGACAGTGCGACCGCGACAACCAGGGTGAAGGGATTGCTATGCTCGAGTTCGCCCCTCGGTTCGGGCCGCTGCACCGAGAAGCGGCGGAAGATCTCCTCGCGCTCGGCCGGCGAATAGGCGGTCTTCACCGCCGCCGCCGGTTTGCGGCGGGCGATCACATTCGAGTTTTGCGACGGTTTGCCAACGGATTTGAGTTTCGGATTCGCCATGGTGAATCTATACTCAGCAGCCATGATGGAAAGCAACGCCGACAGCTTCAACGAGCAGCCTGTTTTCGCTGCCGAACTCCTCCCCCACCGGTCGCTCGGCCGCCGGGGTTTCAGGGTGCTGCTTATCCTGTCCGGTTCCCTCTGCTTTCTCTACGGCACGTTCTTCATCGCGACCGGCGCCTGGCCGATCGGTTTCTTCTTCGGGCTGGATTTCCTGCTTCTCTATGGCGCCTTCTGGCTGAGCTACCGCTCAGGACGGGCGCGCGAGGAGGTCACGGTGTCGCGCACCGATGTGTCGGTGCGCAAGTTTGCGCCATCGGGACGAATGGTGGAGCATCACTTCAACCCATACTGGGCGCGCTTCCTCATCCGCCGGCACCAGGAGATCGGCATCCTTTCCATGCAGATCTTCGGCGAGGGCCGCCGCACCGATATCGGTTCCTTCCTCAACCCCGACGATCGTGAAAGCTTCGCCAAAGCCTTCAAGGGCGCGCTCGCCACGGTCAAGCAGCGTATCTGAACTACAGGTGCGCAAGAAACGGGTGGTTTGCGAACAGCCTATTGATTATCTCCTTACGACAAGGAGAAAGACGATGAATATGATTGCGAACCTGCAAAAAGACATCACGCCTGACGGCCCTGATTATGACATTGTGCGCCGGGTGATCGAACTGATCACCGAGGATTACCGCGACCAGCCTTCGCTGGAGGTGATCGCCGCGCGGCTCAACCAGTCGCCGACCCAGCTGCAGAAGACCTTCACCCGCTGGGCCGGCCTGTCGCCCAAGGGCTTCCTGCAGGCGGTGACGCTCGATCACGCCAAGCGGCTGCTGCGCAAGGAAGATATGCCGTTACTGGAGACCTCGATCGAGGTCGGCCTGTCCGGGCCGAGCCGGCTGCATGATCTCTTCGTCACCCATGAGGCGATGTCACCCGGCGAGTGGAAGGCCAAGGGCGGTGGCCTCACCATCCGTTACGGCTTCCACATCTGCCCCTTCGGTATCGCGCTAATCATGGTGACCGACCGCGGCCTTGCCGGCCTTGCCTTCAGCGATTCCGGCGACGAGCGGGCCTGCCTCGAAGACATGACCTGCCGCTGGCCGAATGCCTGTTATATCGAGGATCTGCAGGCGACGGTTCCCTACGCCGCCCGAATCTTCGAGCCCGGCAGATGGTCTTCCGAGCAGCCGCTGCGCGTCGTGCTGATCGGCACCGATTTTCAGGTGCGCGTCTGGCAGAGCCTCATGAAGATCCCGTTCGGCAAGGCCGTCACCTATTCCGATATCGCCAACGATATCGGCCGGCCGACGGCGCAGCGCGCCGTGGGGGCGGCGGTCGGGGCAAACCCGATCTCCTTCGTCGTGCCCTGCCATCGCGCGCTCGGCAAGAATGGCGCTTTGACGGGATATCACTGGGGCCTCACCCGCAAGCGGGCGATGCTCGGTTGGGAATCGGCGCATGCCTGAGCGGCGGATCGTTCGTCGCTTACCGTTCCGACCGTTCTCTCCTTGCGTCGCTCACCCCCTCATCGCCTCGCTATTGCTCCGGCACTTCTCCCCGCTGGGGAGAGGAGGCTGGTGGCGATGTTTCGGCCAATTCCAGCAATGCTCGGGCCGCACTTTCATCGGTGATCAGCGTGTTGCAGCCGATGCGCTTGATCGTGGCGCGGATGGCGATGGCGCGATGGGCGCCGCCGGAGGAGAGCACGATGTGCTTGGCCTCTTTCAGCGTATCGAGATCGACGGACATGACACGCCGATTGATCGAGTGGTCGACGGAATTGCCGTCCTTGTCGAGGAAGTTGAACATGGTGTCGCAGACGCAGCCGGCATCCATCAGCTCCCGCAGCTCGGCCTTCGATATCCAGCCCTCCGACAGCGAGGTCGAATGCGGGCCGATATCGCCGCAGCTGACGATCGCTAGGTCGAGGTTCTCGGCGAGACGGTAGATCGTGTCCAGCCCGCATTTTTCGATCAGATTGCGCTTGGTCTCGATGGAATCCACGAGAAGCGGCGCCAGAAACATATAACATTCGGCGCCGAGCTGATTGGCCAGCCGCCATGTGTAATCGATCGGGTTCGTCTGGTGCACGGCGACGATGCCGCCGAGCAGCGAGACGACCTTGCAATTGGCGCGGCGCGGCGGCCGGAAGCTCGACAGCGAGGCGGTCATGGTGCGGCCCCAGCCGACGCCGATGGTATAATCGTCGGGGATGGCTTCGGAGAGGAACTGGCCAAGCGCCAGCCCGACATTCCGCGCCAGCGAATTGACGTCGCCATGGACCGGCGCCGGCACGACGATCGCCTCGTCGAGGCCATAGGCGCGCTCCAGCTTTACCGCAAGTTCGACGCAGTCGCCGATCGAATCGTTAATCCAGATTTGGACTTCGCTGCGCTTCATCGCCTCGTCGAGCAGGCGGATCACAGTGGTGCGGCTGATGCCGAGCTGTTCGGCGACGTCCTTCTGGGTCAGGCCCTCATTGTAGTAGAGCCATGCCGCCCTCAGCCGCAGCGAGGATGCCTCGGAATAGGCCGTGTGCGTGCCGCGTTTGAGCTTGACCACATTTCCTCCAGCCGAATTCCCGCCCTAAATCCCTTTTTGGGATCAACGGCTATCACGGCACCCTTGTTGCGGGGATAATGACGGGTGTGACACTTATGTCAATTGAAATGCACAAATGTCCTTGACTTTCCCTCGGGCGAATGGCGATAGTCCTGGCGACAGGAAATCGTTCTGTCCGTCCGAGGAGGACATAGTGCGGGCATGCCGAAAGTCACGACCGGCCTTTCAGCCGCAGCCGCAGCCGCAGCCGTTGCTTGCGTTCGGGCGGACGCTTGGCCGCGGGAACACGGCCACTGTCCTTCACGTTTATGAATCATCCGTGACGGATGCGCGCATTTTTGCCCGCAGCAGGCAGACAAGCTGTCGGTAGATCACCTTTGCCGGGCGGAACTCGCGCCGGTCGCAGCCCAAGTTCAACAAGGATTATTGACCATGACATCCAAGCTTGACCAACTTCGCGAGATTACCACTGTTGTCGCCGATACCGGCGACATCGAAGCCGTCGCCCGCCTGAAGCCTGTGGATTGCACGACCAACCCGAGCATCGTGCTGAAGGCGCTCGGCACGCCGATGTTTGCCGACGCCATCAAGGAAGCCGTCGCCTGGGGCAAGAAGCAGGGCGGCAATCCCGAAGCCGTTTCCTCTGCCGTCGCCGATCGCCTGGCCATCTCCGTCGGCGCCGCCCTGGTGAAGCTCGTCCCCGGCCGTGTTTCGACCGAAGTCGATGCCGATCTTTCCTTCGATACCGAGGCGTCGCTTGCCAAGGCGCGGTCGATCATCGCCGCTTATAAGGATCGCGGCATCGATCAGGACCGCATCCTCATCAAGCTCGCCTCCACCTGGGAAGGCATCCGCGCCGCGGAAGTGCTGCAGAAGGAAGGCATCGACTGCAACCTGACGCTTCTCTTCAGCAAGGCCCAGGCGATTGCCTGCGCCGACGCCAAGGTGTTCCTGATCTCGCCCTTCGTCGGCCGCATCCTCGACTGGTACAAGAAATCGACCGGCAAGGACTACACCGCCGAGGAAGATCCGGGCGTCATCTCCGTCCGCGAAATTTACAACTACTACAAGGCGAATGACATCAAGACGATCGTCATGGGCGCCTCCTTCCGCAGCGCCGGCGAAATCGAGGCCCTTGCCGGCTGCGACCGCCTGACCATCAGCCCGAACCTGCTCGACGAACTTGCCAAGGACGAAGGCAAGCTGGAGCGCAAGCTCTCTCCGGACAACAGCAAGCCGGATCCGAAGGTTTCGGTCGACGAAAAGACATTCCGCTGGATGATGAACGAAGACGCGATGGCGACGGAAAAACTTTCCGAAGGCATTCGTGCTTTCGCCAAGGATCTGACGACGCTACGCACCATGGTGCAGAAGGAACTGCAGCTCGCTGCCGCCTGATAGGCTTACATGCAATCGAGGGCGCGGCTGCCGCCTGGCAGCCGCGCCTTTTTCATGCTGTTATCAAGGGCATATGCTGTCGGAGACTGATATGGCGGATGAGCGACCGGCAAATTCGCATGTGGCATTTGCCCGCAAGCATGCAAGCTTCATCATCGCCGTCCTTGCCGGACTGGTGGTCTTCTTGGCTGTGACCTCGCGCGACGTCAGCGCCGGCAATATCTTGTTCGGCTGGAATGTCAGCGCCGGCGTTTTTGTCGCGCTCAGCTGGCGCAAGATGCTGCGGGCGACGGTCGAAAGCATCCGGAAACGCTCCGCGGATCTCGATTTTTCCGACACCGTCTTGCTGGCCCTGTCGATCGGTGCTGCGATTGCCAGCATTGCCGGCATCGGCATCGAACTGCATTCGATCAAGGAGGCGGCACCCGACGTCGCGCTGGCGCGGGCGAGTGCCGCGGTGCTGACAATCCTGATCTCCTGGATCTTTCTGCATACGCTTTTCACCATCCATTATGCCCATTATTTCTATGGCGGGGCGGACGAGGAGGGCGGCCTCAAATTTCCCGATGGGATCGAAGAACCCGGCTATTGGGACTTCCTCTATTTCTCCTTCACCATCGGCGTTGCCGCGCAGACGGCGGATGTCGCGGTCGGCTCGACCAGCATGCGCAAGCTGACGCTGCTGCATGCCGTGCTGTCATTCCTGTTCAACACGACGATCCTGGCGCTGGCGATCAATGTGGGGGCAAGCCTGCTATAATGCGGCCTCGCCGGAGCTGGCGGCCAACCGCCTGCTCAAACCGGAGGGTATGATGAAAAGCGTCTCAAGCCGGCCTCGATTGGTCGATCTCATGCTTCTTCTGGGCAGGCTGCTGCTGTCGCTGATCTTCCTGCACGAAGGTTCGGTCCTCGCATCGGATATCACCGCGACCGTCGACACTTTCGCACAGCTGGGGCTGTCGGCGCCGGTTGCATTTGCCACGATTGCCCTTCAGATCGGCGCCGGCCTTTCCATTGCGACAGGCTGCCTCTGCCGGCTTGGCGCCTTGGCGCTGGCGTTCTTCTGCCTGGCGACAGCATTGCTCTTTCACACGAATTTTGCCAGCCAGAACGAACTCCTGCATTTCGAAAAGGACCTGGCGATTGCCGGCGGCATGTTCGTCCTGGCGGCTTCGGGGGCGCGAGCGATATCAATCGACAGGCTGCTGAGAAAGCGGGTCACAGGCATTCATCCCTGGCTGAAGGCGGTGTTGTAGCGAATTCGCTGCAGAACTTCTGCGCGACATGCGGTAGTCCACTCCGCGGCTTGTTCGAGCCACGGAATTGTTCGGGCTTGCGTCGCGCCTGCAGCGCTTACAAGATCGCCTGGCCGGCCATCAGCGCGAGAACGAGGAAGATCAGGAAGATCACCAGCGCAATGCCGAAGAGAACGCGGGCGATGGTCGCAGTGGCTGCGGATACGCCGGAAAATCCGAAGAAGCCGGCGACGATTGAAATCACGAAAAATATCAGAGCCCATTTCAGCATGGCAACATCCTTTCCGTTTGCTGGAAATACGCGGCAGCCGGGAAATTGTTCCCGACCGCTGGTGACCAGCCCGGCACTGCCGACGCCGCCAAAGCGAATATGAACGCGCGGAACTTCGGCCTGGACCCCTCCAGATCCGGTCTTTTCCGTCGCTCAGCCGTGATTGATCATCACGTGGCGCACGGCGGTATAATCCTCCAGCGCATAGACCGACATGTCCTTGCCGTAGCCCGACTGTTTGAGGCCGCCATGCGGCATCTCGTTGGCCAGCATGAAATGTGTGTTGATCCAGGTGCAGCCATATTGCAGCCGGGCGGCCGTCTTCATGCCGCGGCCGATATCCTTCGTCCAGACCGAGGAGGCGAGGCCGTAATCGCTGTCGTTTGCCCAGGCAACGGCGTCGTCGGTATCGGAAAAGCGGGTGACCGAGACGACCGGGCCGAAGACCTCGCGGCGGACGATCTCGTCGTCTTGCAGGGCGCCGGCCACGACGGTCGGGGTGAAGAAGAAGCCCTTGTCGCCGGATACCTGGCCGCCGGTGGTGATCTCCATGTGTTTATGCTCGGAAGCGCGGGCGACGAAGCTTTCGACGCGGTCGCGCTGGCGTCTGGAGATCAGCGGGCCGATCTCGTTTTCGGTATCGTCGGCCTGGTTGAAGCGGATGCTTGCGACCGCCGAGGATAGGTCGGCGACGAAATTATCGTAGACCCTGGCGTCGGCATAGATGCGGCAGGCGGCGGTGCAGTCCTGGCCGGCATTGTAATAGCCGAAGGTGCGGATGCCTGACACGACGGCATCGATATCGGCATCGTCGAAGACGATGACAGGGGCTTTGCCGCCGAGTTCCAGATGGGTGCGTTTCACGGTCTTGGCGGCGGCCTGCAGCACCTTTTTGCCGGTGGCAACGTCGCCTGTTATCGAGACCATGCCGATCTTTGCATGGTTGATCAGCGCGTTGCCGACGCTCTCGCCGCGGCCGAGGATGACGTTGACGACGCCTTCGGGAAGGATGTCGGAGAGCAGCTTGGCCATCTTCAGCGCCGTCAGCGGCGTCTGCTCCGAAGGCTTGAAGACGACCGTATTGCCGCCGGCGATCGCCGGCGCCAGCTTCCAGGCCATCATCATCAGCGGATAGTTCCACGGCGCGATCGAGCCGACGATGCCGATCGGATCGCGGCGGATCATCGAGGTGTGGCCGGGCAGATATTCGCCGGCGGCCGGTGCGTGCAGGTTGCGCACCGCGCCCGCGAAGAAGCGATAACAATCGACGATCGCCGGGATTTCGTCGTTCAGCACTGAATTGATCGGCTTGCCGCAATTCAACGCCTCGAGTGTCGCGAAGCCGGCGGCATCCTTCTCGATCGCGTCGGCGATCTTCAGCAGGTAACCGGAACGCTCGCCCGGCGTCGTCTGCGACCAGCTGTTGAAGGCTTTTTCGGCGGCATCGACGGCGGCGTCGATTTGGGAAAGCGAGGCCTCGGGAAGATCGATCACCGTCTCGCCGGTTTTCGGGTTCAGGATGTGCTCCTCCGTTTCCGTGCCTTTTTCAAAGCCGGAACCGATCAGCATTTGGATATCCATGATGTTCTCCCTGTTATTTGCCGCCGCCGGCGATCTGGTCGCCGTCGCGGGTGAGGTAATAAGCTGCCAGGATCGGCAGGAAGGTGACGAGCACCACGACCATGGCGACCACATTGGTGACGGGGCGCTGGCGCGGGCGGATAAGTTCTTCGAGCATCCAGATCGGCAAGGTCGATTGCTGGCCGCCGGTGAAGGTGGTGACGATGACTTCGTCGAAGGAAAGGGCGAAAGCGAGCATGCCGCCGGCGAGAAGGGCGGTGCCGATATTCGGCAGGATGACATGACGGAAGGTCTGGAAGCCGTCGGCGCCGAGATCCATCGAGGCTTCGATCAGCGAGCCGGAGGTGCGGCGGAAGCGGGCGACCGCATTGTTGTAGACGACGACCACGCAGAAGGTGGCGTGGCCGAGCACGATGGTCCAGACCGAAAACGGGATGTCGAACAGGCTGAAGGCGGAGCGCAGCGCAATGCCGGTGATGATGCCGGGAAGCGCGATCGGCAGGATGACCAGCAGCGAGATCGCCTCTCGGCCGAAGAACTTCGTCTGGCTGACGGCCGCCGCACAGAGTGTGCCGAGGATGAGGGCGATCGCGGTGGCGATGATGGCGACCTGCACGGACAGGCCAAGCGCCGACCAGACGTCCGGCCGGTTCCAGGCGACAGCGAACCATTGCAGCGTCAGGCCGGGCGGCGGCCATTGATAGCTCTTCCCCTCGGTGGTGAAGGCATAGACGAAGATCAGAAGGATCGGCAGGTGCAGGAAGAGCAATCCACCGGCAGCGGCGATTTTCAGCGGCAGTGGCGATGTCTTGAGGTCAGAGCGCATCGAAAGCCCCCAGCTTTTTGGCGAGCGACAGATAGAGCGCCATGATGACGATCGGCACGACCGAGAAGGCAGCGGCGAGCGGCACGTTGCCGGCGGTTCCCTGCTGGGCATAGACGGCCTGGCCGATGAACAGCCTGGACGAGCCGATGATCTGCGGAATGATGTAATCGCCCAAAGTCAGCGAGAAGGTGAAGATCGAACCGGCCACGATGCCGGGGAGTGCGAGGGGCAGCAGCACGGTGCGGAAGGTCTGGCGCGGTGTCGCGCCGAGATCGGCCGAGGCTTCGATGAGGTTGCCGGGCACACGCTCGAGGGCCGCCTGCGTCGGCAGGATCATATAGGGAAGCCAGATATAGACGAAGACGATGAATGTGCCGAGGTAGCTCACCGAGAGCGAATTGCCGCCGACCACCGGCAGGCTGAGAATGCCGTCGAGCAGCCAGGAGAGATGGAGCTTCTCGAAGGTCCAGGTGAGAATGCCTTCCTTGGCAAGGATCAGCTTCCAGGCGTAGATCTTGACGAGATAGCTCGACCAGAGCGGCAGCATGACGCCGAGATAGAAGAGCACCTTCCATTTGCCCTGTGCGTAACGTGCGGCGTAGTAGGCGATCGGGAAGGCGATCAATGCGGATGCGAGGGTGACGAGAGCGGCCATCACGACAGTGCGGATGATGATGTCGAAATTCGTCGGGCTCAGCAGCTGGGCATAGGTCGAAAGCGTGAATTCGTAATTCACCAGCCCGGAAAAATCGTCGATCGCGAAGAAGCTCTGCAGAAGCAGGGCGATCAGCGAGCCGATATAGATGATGCCGAGCCAGAGCAGCGGCGGCGTCAGCATCAGGAAGAGCAAGAGCTTCGGGCGCCGCCAGAAGGCATCCGACAGCCGGCCGAAAAACCCGCTGCGCCCCGGAAGGATCGATGTCGTGCCATCTGCCATGGTGAGCGCCGTCATGCCGCATCGTCCATGTAGTGGATATCGGCAGGCTGCCAGGCGAGGCGGATACCGGCGCCGACATCAGGCACAGGTGCGCCGGCCGGCAGGGTGATCTGCAGCCGGCTGCCTCTGAGGTCGACGCTGAGACGGGTGGCGGCGCCGAGGAAACTTGCATTTTCGACCGTCGCCTCGATGCCGTCGCTGGCCAAACGGATCGCCTCGGGTCGCAGGCTTGCCCAGCGGCTGTCGCCGCCGAGCGAGGCCATTAGATCAGGTGCGATCACGTTCGAGGAGCCGACGAAGTCGGCCACGAAACGGGTCTTAGGGCGGCGGTAGATATCCTGCGGCGTACCTTCCTGGACGATATTGCCATTGTTGAAGACGGCGACGCGATCGGCCATGGACAGCGCCTCGCCCTGATCATGTGTGACGAAGACGAAGGTGATGCCGAGCGCGCGCTGCAGGCTCTTCAATTCCTCCTGCATCTGCTCGCGCAGCTTCAGGTCGAGCGCGCCGAGCGGCTCATCGAGCAGCAGCACTTTCGGCTTGTTGACGAGGGCGCGGGCAAGCGCCACGCGCTGCCGCTGGCCGCCGGACAGCTGACCGGGACGGCGGGCGCCGTAGCCCGGCAGCTTGACGAGTTCGAGGGCGTCACCAGCGGCCTTCATCCGCTCCGCCTTGCCGACACCCTTGACCATCAGCCCGTAGGCGACATTGTCGAGGATATTGAGATGCGGGAAGAGCGCGTAATCCTGAAACACGGTGTTGACGTTGCGGCGATAGGGCGGAACGCCATCGGCCGTCTCGCCGAAAATCTGGATGTGACCGGCGCTCGGCTGCTCGAAACCGGCGATCAATCGCAGGCACGTCGTCTTGCCGGAGCCGGACGGACCGAGCATGGCGAAGAACTCGCCGGGCGCGATCTCAAGATCGACGCCGTCGACGGCGCGAACCTGGCCGAAATGGCGCGATACCTGCTGGAAACGGACGGCTGACGTCATGGGGGACTCCGGTCTTGCACGTTTAGAGAGGGCTTTGGTCTTGGCTTAGAAAGACCCGCCCCAAACCGCTCCCCACAAGGGGGAGGGGCTTAGCCTGCCGTACCCTTTCGCAACCCTTTCGCAAATACCTTGGTGTTTCGGCAGGCTTCGGCGGTGCCACTCTTAGCCCCTTCCCCTTGTGGGGAGGGGCTGGGGAGGGGATTCAAGGCATACGAGCGGATCGGTTCACCTTCCGCCGATCACGCCGATATAGTCCGACACCCAGCGGTGATAGGGCACGCATTCGCTCTGCGTCGTGCATTTGGCGACCGGGGTCTTCCAGAATTTGATCTTGTCGAAGTGCTCGAAGCCGTTGGTGGCGCAACCGGCATCGCCCATCAGCGCGTTGCCCTTGCAGGCGGCGGGAACGGAGGGCACGGCGCCGAACCAGGCGGCGGCGTCGCCCTGGACCTTGGCCTGCAGCGAATGTTCCATCCACATATAGGCGCAGTTCGGATGTTCGCTGTCGGCGTGCAGCATGGTGGTATCGGCCCAGCCGGTGACCCCTTCATCCGGGAAGGTGGAGGCAATCTTCTGCTTGTCGGCCTGCAGCAGGTTGACCTGAAAAGGCCAGGAGCCGGATGCGACGACGCCTTCATTCTTGAAGTCGTCGATCTGGATCATTGCATCGTGCCAGTAGCGGGAGACGAGCTTGCGCTGGCCGCGCAGCAGGTCAAGGGCCGACTTATACTGATCTTCGGTCAGTTCGTAAGGGTCCTTGATGCCGAGATCCGGCTTGTGGGCCATCAGATACAGGGCGGCGTCGGCGATATAGATCGCGCCGTCATAGGCCTGGATGCGACCCTTGTTCGACTTGCCGTCCGGCAGGGTCTGCTCCTCGAAGACGACATTCCAGCTGGTCGGCGCCTTGTCCTTGAAGGCATCGGTATTATACATCAGCACATTCGGCCCCCAGAGATAGGGCACGCCGTAATGCACATCGTCGACCGTATACCACGGGCCTTTCTGCAGGCGCTCGTCAACCGTCTTGAAGCTCGGGATCAGATCGGTGTTGATCGGCTGGACACGCTTGCCGGCGATGAGGCGCCGCGATGCGTCGCCCGATGCGGTGACGAGATCGAAGCCGCCCTCGTTCATCAGCGAGACCATTTCATCCGAGGTGGCGGCGGTCTTGACGGAAACCTTGCAGCCGGTCTGCTTTTCGAAATCGGTGACCCAGTCGTAGTTCTTGTCAGTCTCGCCGCGTTCGATGTAACCGGCCCAGGCGACGATGCTGACGGCACCTTCGCCTTTGCCAAGCGTCTTCATCGGTTCGGCGGCGATCACCTGCGTCGCGAAGCTCAGGCAAGCGAGTGCTGCCGTGCAGGATTTCAAGCGATTGGTCATCATCCGTCTCCCGGTCTGGTGCCACTTTTCGTGGCGGTTTGTTCCCGGATGAAATGGTGCCGCGAAAATGCCGCTTTCGCAAATTCATTTATCAGAAGGGCGATATCGGAAATTCCGATATCAACGGATGCGGCCTGACCGCAGACTTTCGGCGATGCCGACGAAGTCGCGCGCTGCCTGCGGCAGGCTGGAGCCCTTGCGCCAGACCATGCCGACCTGGACGACCGGCAACGACCCGGAGACGTCGCGGCTTTCGATGCGGTCGCCTTCCAGCGACCAGGGGCGGTAGACGAGATCGGGAAGCAGCGCCACGCCGGCGCCTGTCGCCACCAGGCTGCGCACCGCCTCCACCGAGCGGGTGCGGAAGGCGACATGCGGGCGGGCGCCGAGGGCGGAGAGTAGCTTGCCGGTGTTCTCCTCGATTTCGTCGACCGTCAGCATGATCAGCGGTTCGCGGGCGATATCGGCGACCGAGATGATGTCGGCCGATACCAGCGGATGGCCCATCGGCAGCCAGAGCCGATAAGGCGAGGTTTCGAGAATCTCGGCCTGCAGCGCCATGCGGTCGCGCAGGTTTGAGATTACCATGACGGCGACATCGAGTTCGCCGCCGACCAGGAGGTGTTCGAGGTAGCCGCCATTATCCTCGATGGCGCTGACCTCGATGCCTGGACAGGCGCGGCGATATCGCGCCAGGAGATCGGAGAGCACATAGCCGGCGACGAGAGAGGTGACGCCGATGTTCAAAGTGCCGGAGAGGGCGCTTTGCTGGCCGGAGAAGCTGGTGCGCGCATCGGAGACGGAGGCGAGGATCTTCGTCGCGTGGCGCAGGAACTGGTGGCCGTTATGGGTGATCGTCAGGCCGCGCGGATGGCGCTCGAACAACTCGACGCCGAGGTCGGTTTCGAGCTCTTTCAGCGCTTCCGTCACCGAGGATTGCGAGATCGACAGGTTTTGTGCGGCGCGGGTCACCGACCCCTGTTCGGCCACGGCGACAAAATATTGAACCTGACGAAGCGTGAAGGCCATGGGCGTTTAGAGCATGGTGGAATAGGCCGTGGCAAGCGGCCTGGAAAAGCGGACCTTTTTTGGTGTTTTCTCAAAAGGACGCAGGCTTCGCACACCCACTTAAACTTTCTGAAACGTCATTTCCTTAACGTTCTCAGCACTTGTCCTGCGTTGGAGTTTCAGATGGCGGAGCAGTTGGCGTGAAGGCCTTACTGCGTATATTCCGGCCTTCCCGGAAATTGGCAATCATCATCGGTGGAGTCGCTCTTCTAGCGGGCGTTTCCGGCGGTGCGGCCGTCTATGTCGGCAAGGACAGACTAATAGGTGCCGCCGGTGGTGGCTCTGGGCTCGAGTGCAGCGACGTCAACCTGGTGACGATCCGGAAGCAGGATCACGTCTGGGTGCGCAAATACATCAAGACCGAACCGACCGACGGGATGACACGGGTCAAGACTGCGCTTCGTGTCGCCCAGGCCGTTTATGCCGCGCAGAAGCCGGATCTGGTGCAGGTGGTGGTGCTTGACGAGAACGGCCCGACCCTGCGCTCCGACATTCGCGGCAGGGCGATCGGCGCCGATGTCGTCTATATCCCGCATCCCGACAAGGCTGTTCCCGGCCTCGACGACAAGCCCTATACGGCGCGCTACTATGACGGCAGGGCCAGCGAAAACGGGCTGTTCTTCGGCGAGCGGATAGAGTTGCCTCTCGATGAAATCGCCATGATCAGCAGCGCCTTCAAGGATCCTGAGGATTGCGTCGACCCGGTCGCTGTGGGTTCGACGAAGAACGGCGAAAAGGGCAAAGAAACGAAGGCGGCAGGCGGTGCACATGGCGCAGCGCCGGCGGCCGAAGGCGAAGCCACGCCAGCTCATGAAGCTGCGCCAGCCAAAGAAGGCGTGGGTGCCGATGTGGTGGCGGAGGCTCCGGCCGAAGAGCCGCCGGCGGAAGCTGCCAAGACCCGCTGAATCAACGGCATGAAAAAAGCGGAGCACCTGCCGGCGCTCCGCTTCGTTTTTCTCATGTTTCTTCCTGTCAGTCGGCCTTGTTGCGGCGGGCCGGGAAGAGAATGACGTCGCGTATCGACGGTGCGTTGGTCAGAAGCATGATCAGGCGATCGACGCCGATGCCGAGGCCACCTGCCGGCGGCATGCCCTGGTCGATCGCATCGAGGAATTCCTCGTCCAGCTGCTTTTCTTTTTCGCCGCGGGCATGCGCCTGCTCGAGCTGCTCGACCATGCGGCGGCGCTGCTCTTCGGGATCGTTGAGTTCGGAGAAGGCGTTGCCGAGTTCCCAGGCGTTGCAATAGGTCTCGAAGCGCTCGACCAGGCGCGGTTCGCCCGGCACTTCCTTGGCGAAGGGTGAGATGTCCTTCGGGAAATGCGTGACATGAGACGGCTGGATCAGCGTCGATTCAACCTTTTCCTCGAAGATGAAAGCAAGGCATTCGCCCCAGGTCCAGTCCTTCTCGACCGCGAAGCCGGCGGCCTTGGCAGCGGTCCGGGCTTCCTCGTCGGTCTTGATCGCGAGGAAGTCGATGCCGGTGGCTTCCTTGACGGCAGCGGGCATCGGCACGCGCTTGAACGGTCCCTTGAAGGACAACCGCTTGTCGCCGAAGTCGAATTCCGTCGTGCCGTGAATGGAGAGCGCCAGACCCTCGAACAGACGCTCGACGAGGTCCATCATGTCCTCGTAATCGGCATAGGCCCAGTAACATTCCATCATGGTGAATTCGGGATTGTGCCGGGTGGAGACGCCTTCGTTGCGGAAGTTCCGGTTGATCTCAAAAACCTTGTCGGTGAGGCCCGAGACCAGCGTGCGCTTCAGGAACAGTTCCGGCGCGATGCGCAGATACATGTCGAGCTTCAGCGTGTTGTGATGCGTCTTGAACGGCTCGGCCGTGGCGCCGCCATAGATCGATTGCAGCATCGGCGTCTCGACTTCCATGAAGCCGTCATTTTCCATGAAGCGGCGGATGCCGGAGACGATCTTCGAGCGCTGCTGGAAGCGAAGTTTCGAATCCTCGTTGGTCATGATGTCGAGATGGCGCTTGCGATAGCGCAGCTCGATGTCGGACAGGCCGTGCCACTTTTCCGGCATCGGCAGCAGCGACTTGGTCAGCATCTCGATCTTTTGAGCGTTGATCGTCAGCTCGCCGCGCTTGGTGCGACGGACGATGCCGGTGACGCCGATAATGTCGCCGATGTCGATCATCGGCAGCAGGGCGCGGACCTCTTCGGGTGTCGTGTCCTTGTGACTGAAGATCTGGATCTTGCCGCCGGCGTCATGGATGTCCATGAACATGCCGGAGTTGCGCGAGGAATAGACGCGGCCGGCGACAGTGACGACGTCCCGCGTCTCGGTGTTGGGCTCCAGGTTCTCGTAGTTTGCGGCAAGCTCGGCATTGGTCATCGTCCGGTGGAAATGCGCCGGATAGACGTCGCCGATCTGCTCGCGCAGCAGCTTCAGCTTCTGGGCGCGCACTTCCGTGGCGTCGGAGGACAGGGTGTTTTCGGTCTTGGTGTCAGCCATTGTTGAAATCCTCTGACTGTTCTTACTTCGCGCCGACGAGGGCGGCGACCGCCTGTGCGGCAAGCTTCAGGCGCTGGCGCACGACGGAGCGGCCGAGGATCGCCATGGAATCGAAGAGCGGCAGGGAGCGCGACGAGCCTGAGACGGCGACGAAGAGCGGCGAGACCACCACCTTCAGCTTCTTGCCCATGCGGTCGGAGATCGCGCGCAGTTCCGCCTCGATGGTCTCGGCATTCCATTCGAGGATTTTTTCGAGATCCGGCTGAACGGTGTTGAGGATCTCCAGGATCTCTTCCGGCGGCGACTTGATCTTGGCGAAATCGGAAGGCTGCAGGCCGAGGTCGGATTTCAGCAGGAAGCCGGCGAGATCTGGCAGCTCGCCGAGCTTGGAAATGCGCGTCTGCGACAGGCGCAGGCCGGCCATTAAGCGGTCGTTTTCCATCGCCCAGCTCAGCACGCGGTCGCGGAATTCCTC
Source organism: Rhizobium hidalgonense (assembly GCF_002914525.1). Taxonomy (GTDB): domain Bacteria; phylum Pseudomonadota; class Alphaproteobacteria; order Rhizobiales; family Rhizobiaceae; genus Rhizobium; species Rhizobium hidalgonense. The sequence continues at coordinate 54,989 of NZ_LODW01000070.1, forward strand.
TTCCGACAGCTTCTCGCGGATCCAGCGGCCGTTCAGCCAGTCGAGCTTCTGGATATCGAAGATCGCGCCGGCCTTCGAAAGGTTCTCCGGGTCGAACTTCTCGGAGAGTTCGTCCATCGTCAACAGCTCTTCGCCTTCGGCGATCTGCATGAAGAACAGGCCGAGGAAGTTCATCAGCGCTTCCGGGATATAACCGAGCGCGGAATAATAGGAGATCGATGTCGGGTTCTTGCGCTTCGACAGCTTCGACTTGTCGGCATTGCGCATCAGCGACAGATGCATGAAGACCGGCTGGTCCCAGCCGAAATAACGATAGAGCAGGATGTGCTTCGGTACCGAAGCCAGCCATTCTTCGCCGCGCGCCACATGGGTGATCTTCATCAGATGGTCGTCGATGACGTTGGCCATGTGATAGGTCGGCATGCCGTCGGCCTTGATCAGCACCTGCATGTCGACGGAATCCCAGGGAATGGAGACGTCGCCGTAGACGCCGTCGGTGAAGTCGCAGGAGCCTTCGGCCGGGATCTTCATGCGGATGACGGTCGTCTCGCCGGCTGCCATGCGCGAGGTCACTTCCTCTGCCGTCAGGCTGAGGCAGAGACCGTCATATTTTGGCGGCTTGCCGGCAGCGCGCTGCGCCTCGCGCATCTGTTCGAGGCGCGCGGGCGTGCAGAAACAGCGGAAGGCATGGCCCTTGTCCAGCAACTCCTCAGCATAAGGCTGGTACATCGGCTTGCGGTCGGACTGGCGATAGGGGCCGTAGGGACCGCCGATATCGGGGCCTTCCTTCCATTCCAGCCCGCACCATTTCAGGGCGTCCAATACCTTGGTCTCGAATTCCGGTGTCGAGCGCGCCGCATCGGTATCCTCGATGCGCAGGATGAACTCGCCGCCGTGCTTCTTGGCATAGAGGTAGTTGAAGAGAGCGATATAAGCGGTGCCGACATGCGGCTCGCCGGTCGGCGAGGGAGCGATGCGGACGCGGACGCCGGAAGTTGTCATTGGTATGGCCCGTCAATGAACGCCGGACGGCTTTCCAGGGAAAGCGACGTTCGGCCGAAGGATGCAGATATCTTCATCGGCAAACCGGCCGAAAAAGGGCATGCGCCCGCACTATCCGCCGATCGTCCGTTCGGCTGGCCTTAGGCCATATTCAACCGGGCGCGTCAAGAAAAACCACGTCCGCAACGGCCTGCTGACGCTGAGGGCGCGCGCCAGTGCAGCGCGCCCTCCCGTATCAGCCTCATTGCGCGCCGTCGCGTTTCCGCTTGCGAGCATTGCGGGCGATCATGTTCAGCACCTCGACCAGAGCCGAGAAGGCCATGGCGGCGTAGACGTAGCCCTTCGGCACATGGAAGCCCATGCCTTCGGCGATCAGTGTCGTGCCGATCATCAGCAGGAAAGCGAGCGCCAGCATGACGATCGTCGGGTTTCTCTCGATGAAATTGGCAAGCGGGTTGGCGGCAACCAGCATGACCGTGACGGCGGCGATGACGGCGATGACCATGATCGGCAGATGCGGCGTCATGCCGACAGCGGTGATGATGCTGTCGACCGAAAAGACCAGGTCGAGCAGCAGGATCTGGCCGATCGCCGATGCAAAGCCTGTCGTGACGGATTTCGCGATGAAATCCTCCTGATGGTCGATGGGATCGACGGTGTGGTGGATTTCCTTGGTGGCTTTCCAGACGAGAAACAGGCCGCCGGCAATCAGGATCAGATCCTTCCAGGAGAAGCCGTGGCCGAAAGCCGTAAACAGGGGTTCGGTCAGCTGCACGATCCAGGCGACGGTGCCGAGAAGAGCCAGACGCATGACAAGGGCGAGACCGATGCCGATCTTGCGGGCCTTCTCCCGGTGTTCGGGGGGCAGTTTGTTGGTGAGAATGGAAATGAAGATCAGGTTGTCGATCCCGAGAACGACTTCCATCACCACCAGCGTGATGAGCGCCACCCAGGCGGCCGGATCCTGAATGAGCGTCATAATTTCCTGCATTAGCTTATATCCCCTTGCGTCACCGATGACGCCCGCAATGTAGTGTCGGCGGTCTGCTGCACAAGCGCCGCAAGGGGGTATACGAAATCGATGTGACTTTTATTCCCTAGAACAGGATGATTTAAGACCGGGTCGGTCTTAAATTTGAATCCTGTTCTAAATTACAGAGTTAGAGCATGATGATCGTCCGAAAACCGCTCACACTTTTCGGCATCATGCTCTGATAGGTAGCCAGATTTCAGTGACGCCCATGCCGGTATGAGGATCGAAGCGCTCGTCGTAGCGTTCGAACATGTCAGGTGTTTCGCCGTGTTCCAATCCCGAGGTCGGCCACCACGTGCCGAAGATTCGGTTCATGGTCACGGAAATGCCGGAGACATGCCCGCGATGGTTAAAGACGACGTAGCGCTGTCCCGGAAGCTTTAGCGTTGCAAAATCAGCCGGCAGATCGCCGGCATCGGAGATTTCGACCGCGGCCATATAGCGGAATTTCTCCGCTTCGCCGTCGATATGTGTGCAGATGCCGTAGGCAATGTTGCCTTTCTGGCCGGAGATCTGGCCGAAATGGGTATTGAACTCCTGCCAGAGAGAGGGAATGGCGGCATTGCCGCCATAGGGGTAGATCTCCGCCAAGCCGGCAAAGAGCATCGGCTGAAGGGTTTCGAAGCGGGGCGGTTCGAGGTCGTTGAGGTGGGCGGGTTCCATTCTGATCGGCTCCAACAAGACAAGGTTACGGGCGTGCCCCTGCCGGCGCACCGCATCCGGCGTCATGCCGAACTGGTCGCGGAAGGCACGGGTGAAAGCCTCGTGCGAGCCGTAGCCCGCGCAAAGCGCAACCTCGAGAATGGTGGATGAGCCGCCGACCAGCGCGGGCAAGGCGCGGCTGAGGCGCCGCCCCCTGATATAGCCGCTGATCGAGTGGCCGGTGACGAGCCCGAAGACGCGTGACAGGTGGTAACGCGACAATCCGGCTGCTTCCGATATCTCTTCCAGCGATAGATCGCTTTCGAAATGGCTCTCTATGAACCATATCGCCCGTGCGATGGCGCTCATCTCTACTCCCTTGGTTGCGGCTTCTTCCATAGAGGAAAGCCGGCAGCCGGGTTTGATCGTGCTTGCGGAGTTTTGGCCGATCGAGGGTGGCAGTCAAGGATGCGGTCAGGCGGTCTCGTGCCGGCGCGCACCGTAGGCGGCCATGAAAACCCGGATCGCGCCGCGGATGACGCGGTCGATTTCATCGCGGGAAGGCGGTTCTTCCATGCTTCCGAACAGCCGGAGCTTGAAGAAACTGCCGCTGGCGAGATCGAGGAACTGGCCGGCGGCCAGATCGATGTCGTCGATCTTGAGTGTGCCTTCGGCGACGTGCCGTTCGAGGAAGTCGCACATGATGGTGCGCAGGTTTACCGGACCCTTGAAGAAGCGTTGACAGAGCGCCGGCATGCGGTCGCGAACGCCGAGAACGGTGCGCATGGCGTTGATGACCTTTTCATCGGTCATGTGGGTGACGAAGCTTATCCCGAATTCGTACAGACCGGCTTCGGGTTCGTCATGTTCGGCAAGTGCGGTGCGGACTGCCGCCACGAAGGCGGCGCGCTCTGCCTCGATCATCGCCGAAAACAACTCTTCCTTGTTGGTGAAATAGACGTAGAGCGTTCCCTTGGAGACGCCGGCCTCGCGAGTCACGTCGTTCATGCTGGCGGCATCGAAGCCCATTTTCATGAAGACACGCTTGGCGCCGGCGAGAATCTGCTGGCGCTTGGCCGGATCTTCGCCCGCGGCAAACCGGCCCCCGCCAACGGGAGGACTGAAGACGGCAGCATGGTCGGGTTTCAGCGTCATGTCTCCTTAACCGTGTTCACGGTTTCGTCTTTTCCTTAAAGAAATCGAACCGATTGGTTCTATACATCTTGATATGACGGTTAAACAGGTTTAAGTCAACTGAACCGAACCGTTCAGTTCGATTATTTACTCAAGATCGGTAAAGTGGCCATGTCGAGCAATCAGAAGAGCAACGTCGCGCGGATCGTTAGCGAAAACGCCGAGGCCGAAGAGGTAAGGGCCGAAGTCGCGGCTGTTGCAGAAGCTCCGACAGCGGAAGCACTTGAAAAACCGTCTGCCCCGGCGCAGTCGGCCCCGGCTTCGGTTGCCGCGCCCGCGGCGGCGAAGAAGCGCCGCAGCCCGGTGCTACCGATCGTCGTGCTTGCTCTTCTCGCCGGCGGCGGCTGGTATGGGTACGAATGGTGGACGAACGGCCGCTTCATGGTGTCGACCGACGACGCCTATATCGAGGGCGATATCGCAACGATTTCGCCGAAGGTCACGGGCTACGTCGCGAAGGTGAATGTGGTCGCCAACCAGGAAGTCAAAGCGGGCGACGTGCTTGCCACGCTTGATAACGGCGACTATCAGAACGCTCTCGATCAGGCGCAGGCCCAGATCGCCACCGAACAGCTTTCGCTGCAGCGCATCGATGCGCAGATCGAAGGCGCCAATGCGAGCCTCCTGCAGGCTCAGGCGCAGAAGGTGGCACTCGAAGCGGCCGTTCGCGGTGCCGAGATTACCCAGAAGCGTCAGAGCGAGCTTCAGGCAAAGTCGGTCGGCACCGCCGCCGATCTCGACAACGCCAATATCGCCCTTGATCAGGCCAAAGCCAATCTTGTCGGCGGCGACGCCAACATCACGGTGGCGCAAGCCAACGTCACCATTCTCCAGGCGCAACGCAAGGAGGCTGAAGGCTCGGTACGTTCGCTGGAGATCTCGCGCGACAAAGCCGCCCGCGACCTCTCCTTCACCGTGCTCAAGGCGCCCTATGACGGCATTATCGGCAACCGCTCGGTCCAGGAAGGCGACCTCGTTTCGCCCGGCCAGCGGCTGATGGCGCTGGTTCCTGTGCGCCAGCTCTATATCGACGCCAACTTCAAGGAAACGCAGATCCAACATCTGGTGCCGGGCTCGAAGGTCAACGTCCATGTCGACGCTTATAGCGACCATCCTATTGTCGCCACCGTCGAATCGATTTCGCCCGCTTCCGGCTCGGTCTTCTCGCTGCTGCCGCCGGAAAATGCCACGGGCAATTTCACCAAGGTGATCCAGCGCGTGCCGGTGCGCATCGCGCTGCCGCAGGATGCGCTCGACAGCGGGCGTCTACGCGCGGGTCTCAGCGTCGTCGTCGACGTCGACACCCGTACGGCGCCGAGCAAGTAGCCCTTAGAATAGGCGGAGTGTCCGATGGCCGGAAGCGCGACAGCAACAGCGGGGACGATTCCGGCAGCGCCTGCCCACGCTGACGAGCGCATGGATCCGAGGAAGCTGATCGCCTTCTTCGCGATGGTGCTCGGCATGTTCATGTCGATCCTCGACATCCAGATCGTCTCGGCCTCGCTTGCGGAAATCCAGGCGGGTCTTTCGGCCGGCAGCGACGAGGTCGGCTGGGTGCAGACCGCCTATCTGATCGCGGAAGTGATCATGATCCCCCTGTCGGGCACGCTGGCGCGGATTATCTCGACGCGTTATCTCTTCGCGATCTCGGCCGCCGGCTTCACCATGGCGAGCGCGCTTGCGGCGACGGCGACGAATATCGACCAGATGATCGTCTATCGCGCCATCCAGGGCTTCATCGGCGGCGGCATGATCCCGTCGGTGTTCGCGGCCGCCTTCACCATCTTCCCAGCTTCGAAGCGCAGCATCGTCTCGCCGATCATCGGCCTGATCGCGACGCTGGCGCCGACCATCGGCCCGACTGTCGGCGGCTATCTCAGCCATGCCTTCTCGTGGCACTGGCTGTTCCTCGTCAATATCGTTCCCGGCATCATCGTCACGATCGTCACCTGGAACTTCATCGATTTCGACAAGCCGGAACTGTCGCTCTTCAAGAAGTTCGACTGGTGGGGGCTGATCTCGATGGGCATCTTCCTCGGCGCGATGGAATATGTGCTCGAAGAGGGCAATTCGAACGACTGGTTCAACGACAGCTCCATCGCCATTGCCGCCGTCGCTTCCGGCGTTGCGGCCATCATATTCTTCTACCGCGCCTTCACGGTGGATTTTCCCGTCGTCGACCTCAAGGCATTCGCCAACCGGAATTTCTCCTTCGGCTCGATTTTCTCCTTCGTCATGGGTATCGGCCTCTATGGTCTCACCTATATCTACCCGGTCTATCTCGGTCGTATCCGCGGCTATGACTCGCTGATGATCGGCCAGACGATGTTCGTCTCCGGGCTCGCGATGTTCTTCACCGCGCCGATCGCCGGCCGGCTGTCGACGAAGATGGACCTGCGCCTGATGATGGTGATCGGCTTCACCAGCTTCGCCGCCGGCACATACATGATGATCCACCTGACGGCGGATTGGGATTTCTACGAACTGTTCATCCCGCAGATCCTGCGCGGCTTCGGGCTGATGATGTGCATGGTGCCGATCAACAATATCGCGCTCGGTACAATGCCGCCCTCGCGCATCCGCGGCGCATCCGGCCTGTTCAATCTGACCAGAAACCTCGGCGGCGCTGTCGGTCTTGCCGTCATCAACACCGTGCTCACCAACCGTCAGGACGTGCACTACGAGCGGCTGCGGGAGAATATGGACTGGGGCAATCCGGCGGCGATCGATCAGATGAACAACATGACCGCCAACTTCAATACCTATGGCATGGATGGCGCCTCGGTCGCGATCAAGCAGATGGTCGGCCTTGCCACCAAGCAGGCGGTGATCCTGTCCTTCAGCGATGTGTTCCTGATCCTGACCGCGCTTTTTGTCGCGATGATCTTCGGTGTCGCGATGATCAAGAAACCCGCGCCGCAAGGCGGGGGAGGCGGTGGCGGCCACTGACCTCCGGCCTGCTGCCCCATGAAAAGGTCCTCTTCGGAGGGCCTTTTTATTTGCCGTTTTCCAGCCGTTATGTCATCAGCATGTAATCCTCGGTCGGATTGGTCCAAAGCAGACCGTCCGTCCCAGAAAAACAGTGCGCCAATCGGCCAGTTCGTTTTTTTGATTTACGTACATCAAATTTGGCGCTAAGGGTCTCGTCAGGAGGAATGATGAGGCCAACTGTTCACGATATCGCCGCTGCTGCCGGTGTCAGTCTTGCGACTGTCGACCGGGTTCTCAACCGGCGCCCGGGTGTGCGTCACGTCACGCGGGAGAAGGTCGAAACCGCAATCCGCGAGCTCGGTTATATCAGGGACGTCGCCGCCGCCAATCTCGCCAAAGGACGCACCTATCCCCTGGTCTTCATCCTCCCGGCCAGTGACAATTCCTTCATGCATGGGCTGAATGCCGAGATTCGGCAGGCGATCCTCCGCTCGCCCGCCGAGCGGACCGATATCCGCACCATCGAGGTGCCGGCTTTCGATCCGGCCGCCCTCGTTTCCGTGCTCGAAGGGCTTTCCCGCGAAAAGCCTTGCGGCATTGCGATGGTCGCGACCGATGCGCCTGACGTGCGCGCCGCCGTCGACAGGCTGGTGCGCGAGCGCTTTCCCATCGTCACTCTGGTTTCCGATCTCACCGGGTCGCTGCGCCATCACTATGCCGGCGTCGACAATATCGCGGCCGGCCGCACGGCGGCCCGGCTGCTCGGCCGATTTCTAGGGGCCCGAAAAGGCGAGATCGCCGTGCTCGCCGGCTCCATGCTGGTGCGCGACCATCGCGAGCGGCTGGAGGGCTTCACTTCCGTCATGGCCGAGGAGTTTCCCGATCTGGCGATCCTACCGGTTCTCGAAGGCCGGGATGATCCCGAGGTCGCTCATAGGCTTGTTGCCGATGCGCTCGGCAATGCCGGCATTATCGGCGTCTACAGCCTCGGCGCCGGCAATCGCGGCCTCGTTCGGGCGTTGAAGGAGAAGGCCGTCGATCGGACGCTGACGGTGATCGCCCATGAGCTGACTGCCCACACCCGTGCCGCACTCATCGACAACACGATCGATGCCATCCTGAACCAGGATGCCGGCCATGAGGTGCGTAGCGCAATCCGTGTGCTGAAAGCCAAGGCGGACGGGCTTGCCGTCATCGACGCGCAGGAGCGCATTCGCCTCGACATATTCCTGAAAGACAATCTGCCGTAACGGCAAAGGAGAATACCGCATGTATCTCGGTCTCGATCTCGGAACCTCCGGCGTCAAGGCGATGCTGATCGACGGCGATCAGAAGATTGTCGGCTCGGCCAATGGTTCGCTCGACGTCTCGCGTCCGCATTCCGGCTGGTCGGAGCAGGAGCCGGCCGACTGGGTGCGTGCCACTGAGGAGGCTGTCGCCGGCCTGAAGGCGAAACATCCGACAGAGCTTGGAGCCGTCAAGGGCATCGGCCTTTCCGGCCAGATGCATGGTGCGACGCTGATCGATGCCAGCGACAAGGTGCTGCGCCCCTCCATCCTCTGGAACGACACGCGCAGTCATGTCGAGGCTGCGGCACTCGATGCCGATCCGCGCTTTCGCGCCCTGACCGGCAACATCGTCTTCCCCGGCTTCACGGCGCCGAAGCTCGCCTGGGTCAAGAAGCATGAGCCCGACGTTTTCGCCAAGATCGCCAAGGTGCTGCTGCCGAAGGACTATCTACGTCTTTGGCTAACCGGCGAATATATCTCTGAAATGTCGGATTCGGCCGGCACCTCCTGGCTCGACACCGGCAAGCGCGCCTGGTCATCCGAGCTGCTTGCCGCCACCGATCTCTCCGAGGAGCAGATGCCGGCGCTGGTCGAGGGCACCGCGCAGGCCGGCAAGCTACGGTCCGACCTGGCGGCGCAATGGGGCATATCAGGCGATGCCGTCGTTGCCGGCGGCGCGGGCGACAACGCGGCCTCGGCCTGCGGCATGGGCACGGTCAGCGACGGCGCCGCTTTCGTCTCGCTCGGCACGTCAGGCGTGCTGTTTGCCGCCAACGGCTCCTATCTGCCGAAGCCGGAAAGCGCCGTGCATGCCTTCTGCCACGCATTGCCGAACACCTGGCACCAGATGGGCGTGATCCTGTCGGCGACCGATGCGCTTAACTGGCATTCCGGCGTGACCGGTAAGTCGGCTGCCGATCTCACCGGCGAGCTCGGCGAGACGCTGAAGGCGCCGACAGGCGTCACCTTCCTTCCCTATCTCTCCGGCGAGCGCACGCCGCACAATGATGCCGTCATCCGTGGCGCCTTCATCGGCCTTGAACATGAAAGCAGCCGTGCCGTTCTCACCCAGGCGGTGCTCGAAGGTGTGGCCTTTGCCATCCGCGACAATCTCGAAGCGCTGCGCTCGGCGGGCACCGGGATCTCCCGCGTCACGGCGATCGGCGGCGGTTCGCGCTCGCACTACTGGCTGGCGTCGATTGCGACCGCGCTCGGGGTTCCGGTCGACCTGCCGGCCGACGGCGATTTCGGCGCCGCCTTCGGCGCCGCCCGCCTCGGTCTGATCGCCGCGACGGGGGCCGATCCGATCGCCGTCTGCGCGCCGCCGGTGACATCGGGCACGATCGAGCCGGTGGTTTCACTCAGCGACGCTTATGAGGACGGCTACATGCGCTACCGCGCACTTTATCCGGCGATCAGATCGCTGGCGAACTGAGATTTCTGGCCCCTCACCCTACCCTCTCCCCGAAGGGAGAGGGGAAGTCCGCGCGGCGGCTTCGAAAGAGCTGAAACGTTGCAGCAAGTCCCTTCTCCCCTCGGGGAGAAGGTGCCGGCAGGCGGATGAGGGGGCAGCCTCCGCAAATCAACAATTCAGAACTGTTAAGAGATACGAACCCAAGGAGACCTCAACATGAGCACCGGATTTTTCGGCGATATCCAGAAAGTCAAATACGAAGGCCCCGACAGCACCAATCCGCTGGCCTTCCGCTACTACCAGCCGGACGAGATCGTCATGGGCAAGCGCATGGAAGACCACCTGCGTTTTGCAGTAGCCTATTGGCACACCTTCACCTGGCCGGGCGGCGATCCCTTCGGCGGCCAGACTTTCCTGCGTCCCTGGTTTGAAGACACGATGAAGGCGGCCAAGTTGAAGGCCGACGTCGCCTTCGAATTCTTCTCGCTGCTCGGCGCGCCCTATTACTGCTTCCATGACGCCGACGTGCGCCCGGAAGGCAAGAATTTCGCCGAAAATACCAGGAACCTGAACGAGATCGTCGATTATTTCGCCGAAAAGCAGGCCGCTACCGGCACCAAGTTGCTCTGGGGCACGGCGAACCTGTTTTCCCACCGCCGCTATATGTCGGGTGCAGCCACCAATCCGGATCCGGATGTCTTTGCTTTCGCAGCCGCGACCGTGAAGACCTGCATCGACGCCACGCAGAAGCTCGGCGGTGAGAACTACGTGCTGTGGGGCGGCCGCGAAGGCTATGAAACCCTGCTCAACACCGATATCGGCCGCGAGCTCGACCAGCTCGGACGCTTCCTCAACCTCGTCGTCGAATACAAGCACAAGATCGGCTACAAGGGCACCATCCTGATCGAGCCGAAGCCGCAGGAGCCGACAAAGCACCAGTATGATTACGACGTTGCGACCGTCTATGGTTTCCTCAAGAAGCACGGACTTGAAAACGAGGTAAAGCTCAATATCGAGCAGGGCCACGCGATCCTGGCCGGTCACTCCTTCGAGCACGAACTGGCGCTTGCCAATGCGCTCGGAATTTTCGGCTCGATCGACATGAACCGCAACGACTACCAGTCCGGCTGGGATACCGACCAGTTCCCGAACAATGTTCCCGAAATGGCGCTCGCCTATTACCACGTTCTGGCGGGCGGCGGCTTCAAGACCGGCGGCACCAATTTCGACTCGAAGCTTCGTCGCCAGTCGCTCGACCCGGCAGACCTCTTGATCGGCCATATCGGCGGCATGGATTGCTGCGCCCGCGGCCTGAAGGCTGCTGCCAAGATGATCGAGGACAAGGCTCTCTCCCAGCCGCTCGCAGAGCGTTATGCCGGATGGGATTCGGCTGAAAGTCAGAAGCTCTTCCGCGGCGAATATTCGCTGGATGAGATCACGAAATGGGTCGAAAGCAAGGACGTCAACCCGCAGCCGAGGTCCGGTAAGCAGGAACTGCTTGAGAACGTTGTCAACCGATACGTCTGATAATAAGCGCCGGCGGCTTTGGTCGCCGGCGCAAGCCTCTCCCCAGCCGCCTTCACCAGCTTATACAGTTCAGCGCTTCAACCAGGTGCGCGACGGCGCGGAGACGGAGTTTCGAACCACCAGATCCGCTCTCAGCAGGATTTCCGTCTCGGCCGGGCGGCCATCGGACAAGAGTTCCAACAGCAGCGCCATCGCCTGTTTGCCGATCGCCGTTCGCGGCTGGCGGATCGTCGTCAACGACGGCGATATGAAGACGGCCTGCGGCACGTCGTCGAAACCGGTAACCGAGAAATCGCGCGGAATGTCGTAGCCGCGTGCGCTGAGCCCGATCATGACGCCAATCGCCGTCTGGTCGTTCACGCACATGAAGGCGGTGGGAAGCGTATCGCGCATGAAGAGCTGTTCGACCGCATGCCGGCCGCTTTCGATCGTGCCGTCGCCTTCGAGCACGATCCTCAGATCGGACGGGATGCCGGCGGCATCGAGACCGGCATCGTAACCCATGCGGCGCCTGATATAGGCCAGCCGGGTGCGCGAATCGCCGATGAAAGCGATCTTGCGATGGCCTTCGGCCAGCAGCAGGTCCACCGCTTTCCTCGCGCCCTCGGTATCGTCGACGCCGACATAGGGGATGCCGCCGTTGAAGACAGGCTCGAAAACGCCGACGCTCGGCGGCAGCCGCGCCGTCATCGTCTGATGGCCGAAGGGCAGGATGCCGGTGAACAGGATCAGTCCGGCCGCCTGGTTGGAATTCAAGAATTTCAGATATTCCAACCCGCGCTGGGCGTCGTTCTGCGTGTGGCCGATCAGGATGCCGTAGCCGTGCGCTCGCGCCTCGTTCTCCAGACCGACGAGAATGTTGGAGAAATTGGGGTCGCCAATGTCGGGCGCCACCACGAGGATCATGTTGGAGCGGCCGAGCCTCAGGCTGCGAGCCATGGCATTGGTGGTGTAGCCGGTGACGGCAATCGCCTGGTTGACCTTGAGCCGGGTGGAGTTGGCGACTTTCTCCGGGGTGTGGATCGCCCGCGAAACCGTCGCGATGGAGACCTCGGCGATCCGGGCGACGTCTTCGATTGTTGCGGGCGTGGAATTCGACACTGAGCTCTGCCTTGGACTGTCTTCGCCGCGACACTACACAGACTTGTCGACAGGTCAAAGGCAGGCTTCAACGGATCTGCGTTAATCCACGATGTAAACCTTTACATGGCTGATGTAAAGGTTTACATAGCTCCAAAGCGGACGGGAGCCGCAGCGCACAGCGCCCGAAAACAGCAAACGGTTTTCACAATGGGAATGCGCTAGTTCAAGGTGATGGAGTGGGCGCCGGGTTTCCTGCCGGATGCGAGGCGGACTTTGGGGGAGGCATGATGACCGTTGAGATCGCCGACACCGCACCCGCGGTGCTGTCCGCCAGGCGCATATGCAAATCCTTCAGTGGTGTGCAGGTCCTCTTCAGCGTCAATTTCGATCTCCGCGCCGGCGAAATCCATGCCCTCATGGGTGAGAACGGCGCCGGAAAATCCACGCTCGTCAAGGTATTGTCAGGCTTCGAACAGCCGACATCCGGCGAGATTGTGCTCGATGGCAAGCCTGTCGTGCTGCCGCCCAATGGCGCCGCCGAAGCGCTCGGCATTGTCATCATCCACCAGGAATTCAATCTCGCCGAACATCTGACCGTGACGGAAAGCCTGTTTCTCGGGCGCGAAGTCACGCGTTTCGGTGTGCTCGACCGCAAATATATGCGCTCGGAGACACGCAAGGTTCTCGATGCGCTCGGGTCGCATGTCGATGAGAATGCCCTGATCAGCACGCTTTCCATCGCCGACAAGCAGATGGTCGAGATCGCCAAGGCGATCAGCCGCGACGCGCGGGTCGTGTTCATGGATGAGCCGACCGCGGTCTTGTCGCGGGAAGAGACCAATATGCTGTTCAAGCAGGTCCGCAAGCTGCGCGATCAGGGCACCAGCTTCGTCTTCGTTTCGCATAAGCTCGATGAAGTGATGGAACTGACCGATCGTGTCACGGTGCTGCGCGACGGTCAGTGGATCAAGACGTCGCCGACCTCCATTCTGGACGGGGAATCGATCGCGCAGCTGATGGTCGGGCGCGAACTTTCCAGCCTCTATCCCGCCAAGGTCGAGCCCGATGTCGACGAGGAGATCGTCTTGAGCGTCGCCTCGGTGTCGACGGGCTATGTGAAGGATGCAAGCTTCGAGGTGCGCAAGGGCGAGATTATCGGCTTCTCCGGCATGATAGGCTCCGGCCGCACCGAGCTGATGGAAGCGATTGCTGGCTTGCGAAGCCGTCTTGACGGCGAGGTGGTCATCAAGGGCGAAACGGTGCCCTCCGGCGACGTGCATGCCGCCAATCGCTGCGGGCTGGCCTACATGACCAAGGATCGCAAGTCGAAGGGGCTGCTGCTGCGCTCCGGCATGGTGGCCAATCTGACTTTGCAATCGCTCGAAAGGCACGCCAGTCACGGCTATCTCAGCCCAGCCAGCGAGGCGGCCGCGCTGGCAAAGGCCAAGCGCCGTTTCGACATCAGGGTTCGTGACGGCAATATCATCGCCGGTCGCATGTCCGGCGGAAACCAACAGAAGCTGCTGTTGGCCAAGGTCATGGAGACCGAGCCCGACATCATCATCATCGACGAACCGACGCGCGGCATCGATGTCGGCACCAAGCAGCAGATCTATCATTTCATCTCGGCACTCGCCCGTGACGGCCGGTCGATCATCGTCGTCTCTTCGGAGATGCCGGAGGTCATAGGCCTCTGCACGCGGGTGGTGGTGATGCGCGAAGGGCATATCGTCGGCGTGCTCGAAGGAGATGAGATTTCCGAGCAGGAGATCATGCGTTACGCCGCCGGGCTGAAGAAGAAGGCGGCTGCCTGAGGGTTGAAGCAGGGCTTCGCCGATCAGGACGACAGATAAGATGCCCAGAGAATATGGGCGGGAGGTTGGTTTTGGAAATGAGTGTCCACGAAGAGACCAGGGAAATCCGGCGCCGATCCTGGCGGGATGTCGACCTGCGCGCGGTCGCGCCTTTCGTCGCCCTGGCGCTGCTTCTGATCGTCGGGGCCTTGGTCAATCCCAATTTCATCGGCATCACCAACCTTGCGAACGTCGCCACGCGCAGCGCTTTCATCGCCATCATCGCGGTCGGCGCGACCTTCGTGATCTCGGCAGGTGATCTCGACCTGTCGGTGGGTTCGATGGTGGCTTTTGTCGCCAGCCTGATGATCTTGTTGATGAATTCGGGCGCCATCGAAAACCCGGCTTTGATGCTGACGGTCGCGGTCGTCTTCACCTTGGTTGCCGGCGCGCTTTGCGGTCTGGCGAACGGCTTGATCACCACGGTGGGCAAGATCGAACCTTTCATCGCAACCCTCGGCACGATGGGCATCTATCGCGGACTGACCACATGGCTGTCGCAGGGCGGTGCGATCACCCTTCGCTCCGCCGATATCCAGACGCTCTATCGGCCTGCTTATTTCGGCAATATCGCCGGCATGCCGACGCCGATCGTTGTGATCCTGACGGTGACGGCGATCGCGGCGTTCATCCTCTACCGCACCCGCTACGGGCGCCACGTCGTCGCTGTGGGATCGAACAGCGATGTCGCCCGCTACTCCGGCATCGCGGTCAATCGTGTCAGGACGATTGCCTTCGTCATCCAGGGCCTGTGCGTCGCCATCGCCGTGCTGCTCTATGTTCCGCGCCTCGGGTCGACATCTGCGACGACAGGCATCCTGTGGGAATTGCAGGCGATCACCGCTGTCGTGGTCGGCGGGACCGCGCTGAAGGGTGGCGCCGGCAGGGTCTGGGGCACGATCTGCGGCGCCTTCATTCTCGAACTCGTCGGCAACATCATGCTGCTTTCGAATTTCATCAGCGAGTATCTGATCGGCGCCATCCAGGGTGCGATCATCATCATCGCCATGTTCGTGCAGCGCTCGCTGGTGCGCAAAACATGAACTGATCCGGCTTGCAAATGGCCGGGATTGCAATTGACCGGGCTTACAGGGCGTCCGGTCCCGATATGGAAAAGTCCCTGACATTATTGGGAGGAAATAGCATGCGTAAATTGATGTTGGGCCTGGCGGTTGCGGCGGTGACATTCGCCGGCGCCGCTCACGCCCAGGACAAGAAATTCACGATCGGCGTGTCCATTCCGGCCGCCGACCACGGCTGGACTTCGGGCGTGGTCTTCCATGCCGAACGTGTCGCCAAGCTGCTGATGGCCGAACATCCCGGTCTTAACGTCATCGTCAAGACCTCGCCGGATGCCGCCAGCCAGGCAAACGCCGTGCAGGATCTCGACACGCAGGGCATCGACGCCCTGGTCATTCTGCCGTCGGATCCGGATCCGCTCGTCAACGCCATCAAGGAAGTCAAAAGCAAGGGCAAGTTCGTCGCCCTCGTCGACCGTGCGCCGAGCAACAACGATAATTCCGTGCGCGACCTCTATGTCGCCGGCAACAATCCGGCGCTTGGCGAAGTCGCCGGCAAGTACATTGCCGAAAAGACGCCGGACGCTGAAGTCGTCGTCATCCGCGGTTTGCCGATCCCGATCGACCAGCAGCGCCAGGACGGCTTCGACAAGGGTATTGCCGGCTCTAAGGTCAAGGTTCTCGATCGCCAGTACGGCAACTGGAACCGTGACGATGCCTTCAAGGTCATGCAGGACTATCTGACCAAATATCCGAAGATCGACGTAGTGTGGTGCCAGGACGACGACATGGCTGTCGGCGTTTTGCAGGCGATCGAGCAGGCCAAGCGCACTGACATTCAGTATGTCGTTGCCGGCGCCGGCTCCAAGGACATGGTCAAGAAGGTCATGGACGGCGATAAGCTGATCCCCGTCGACGTTCTCTATCCGCCGGCGATGGTCGGCACGGCGATGGAGTTGACGGCGGCCGCCCTCTACGATCAGGTTCCGGTTCACGGCAGCTACATCCTCGACGCAACGCTCGTCACCAAGGACAATGCCAAGGACTTCTACTTCCCGGATTCTCCGTTCTGATCCATCGGTCGGCGACATGCGCCCATTCGAAAGGATGGGCGCATTTTATGATCGATACAGTGCGCGCTGAAAATGCTGCACGTACCTCTTGCCCGCCAAAGCCCAGCATGATTAGCTCGCAGCAAATATCGCGTCCGGCCTTGCGCCAAACGCGAGCTGAGGCGAGTAGGCGCCTTGCGCCCGCCAAATTGCGTGCTACAACATTTCAGAAACGTTTACGGTCGATATTCAGGGAGGAATCTGACATGAAGACCATCAAGGGCCCTGGCCTCTTCCTTGGCCAGTTCGCGGGCGATGCCGCTCCTTTCCATTCGTGGGACGCGATCACCAAATGGGCGGCCGATATCGGCTACAAGGGCGTCCAGGTGCCGACCTGGGCGAGCCAGCTGATCGATCTGAAGAAGGCGGCCACCTCCAAGGATTATTGCGACGAATTCGCCGGCAAGGCCCGCGAAAACGGCATTGAGATCACCGAACTCTCCACCCATCTGCAGGGCCAACTCGTCGCCGTTCACCCGGCCTATGACGAAGCCTTCGACGGGTTCGCAGCCCCCGAGGTGCGCGGCAATCCGAAGGCGCGCCAGGAATGGGCGGTCGAGCAGGTCAAGATGGCGCTGACGGCATCGAAAAACCTCGGCCTCAAGGCGCATGCAACCTTCTCCGGCGCGCTCGCCTGGCCCTTCATTTATCCCTGGCCGCAGCGCCCCGCCGGCCTGGTCGAAACCGCTTTCGACGAGCTTGCGCGCCGCTGGACGCCGATCCTCAATCATGCGGATGAAAACGGCATCGACGTTTGCTACGAAATCCATCCCGGTGAAGACCTACATGACGGCATCACCTTCGAGATGTTCCTGGAGCGCGTGAAGAACCATCCGCGCGCCAACATGCTCTACGATCCCTCGCACTACGTCCTGCAGTGCCTCGATTATCTCGACAATATCGACATCTACAAAGACCGCATCAAGATGTTCCACGTGAAGGATGCGGAGTTCAACCCGACCGGGCGTCAGGGCGTCTATGGCGGTTATCAAGGTTGGGTTGAGCGCGCCGGCCGCTTCCGCTCGCTCGGCGACGGCCAGGTCGATTTCGGCGCGGTGTTCTCGAAAATGACGGCCAATAATTTCGACGGCTGGGCCGTGGTCGAATGGGAATGCGCGCTGAAACATCCGGAGGATGGCGCCCGCGAAGGGGCCGAATTCGTCGCCGCTCATATCATCCGCGTCACTGAAAAGGCCTTTGACGACTTTGCCGGCAGCGGTACCGATCAGGCAGCGAACCGGCGGATGCTGGGGCTTTAAACAAAAAGCGTGCCGTGAGGCTGCCCCTCACCCTAACCCTCTCCCCGTTTTGACGGGGAGAGGGAACTTGCCACACCGGGCGACGGAGTTGGCATCGACGTCGCCGCAGATCCCTTCTCCCCCGCGAGCGGGGAGAAGGTGGCGGCAGCCGGATGAGGGGGCGCATCCGCACCAGATTAAATTTCAGGAGGACAAGAATGGCAATCGAAGCATCATCGGAACAGACCCGCGAGCCACGCATTCGGCTCGGCATGGTCGGCGGCGGCGCCGGCGCGTTCATCGGCGCGGTGCATCGCATCGCGGCGCGCATCGACGATCAGTACGATCTTATCGCCGGCGCGCTGTCGTCGACGCCTGAAAAGGCGGTTCAGTCAGGCCGCGATCTCGGCCTCGATCCGTCGCGCACCTATTCCAGCTACCGCGAGATGGCGATCCGCGAGGCGAAGCTGAAGAACGGCATCGAGGCGGTGGCGATCGTCACGCCGAACCATGTGCATTACGATGCGGCCAAGGAATTCCTGAAGCGCGGCATCCATGTCATCTGCGACAAGCCGCTGACATCGAATCTTGCCGATGCGAAGAAACTGAAGAAAATTGCCGACGAAAGCGGCGCGCTCTTCGTGCTGACACATAATTACACTGGTTATCCGATGGTGCGTCAGGCGCGCGAAATGATCGCGAACGGCGAACTCGGCGATATAAGAGTGGTCCAGGCCGAATATCCGCAGGATTGGCTGACTGAAGCAGTCGAGCAGACCGGCCAGAAGCAGGCCGCCTGGCGTACCGATCCAGCGCAATCGGGCGTCGGCGGCTCCACAGGCGATATCGGCACGCACGCGTATAATCTCGCCTCCTTCATGTCAGGCCTGGAACTCGACAGTCTCGCCGCCGATCTCGACAGCTTCGTTCCCGGCCGCCGACTGGATGACAACGCCCATGTCATGCTGCGCTTCAAGGCCAAGGGCTCGGAGAAGCCGGCTAAGGGCATGCTTTGGTGTAGCCAGGTGGCGCCCGGCCATGAGAATGGCCTGATGGTGCGCGTCTACGGCAGCAAGGGCGGGCTTGAATGGACCCAGAAGGACCCGAACTATCTTTGGTACACGCCGTTCGGCGAACCGAAGCGGCTGATCACGCGGGGTGGCGCAGGATCGGGCGCGGCTGCCGGCCGCGTTTCGCGCGTGCCGTCAGGGCATCCAGAGGGTTATCTGGAGGCGTTTGCGACGATTTATACGGAAGCCGCGCATGCAATCAACGCCCGCAAGAAGGGCAAGGCCGTCGACAAGGCGGTGGTCTACCCGACAGTCGATGACGGCGTGAAGGGCGTGGCCTTCGTCGAGGCTTGCGTCGCCTCCTCCAAGAAGAACGGCGCATGGGTCAAGGTGTGAATTGACCGATCCCCGTCGCAGAATGAAAAACGCCGAGGCGAACTCACGTCGCCTCGGCGTTTTGTTTATGGTGATCAAGCTGCCGCGGTGCGACCGCGCTTCAGCAGATTGTCGACGCTGAGCGGTCTGGCAGCTGCGGCCAGATACAGAAATATGAAGCAGAACAGGATTGCCGCGACGCCGCCATTCTGCGCGGGGTAAATGCCCTTCGACGCGTGGCCGATGAAATAGGCAAAAGCCATCAGGCCGAAGAGCACGAAGGCGGCGATCCGGGTCTGGAATCCGACCAGGACCAGGAAGCCGAGGATGAGTTCGATAAGCCCGGCAACCCACGAAAGCGAGCCTGCAGGTGGTACGCTGGCCGCGGCTGGAAAATGCAGGATTTTCTGGGTTCCGTAGCTGAACAGCACGAGAGACCAGACGATGCGCAGCAGGCTCAGCAGATGGGGCTGCAGCAGAGGGATCGAAGACAGCATCGGATTCCTTTCATGTTTGCGATGTCCGACCTGTGTCAGAGATTGCGGGTGCGACAGCAAGTCACGACTGCTGACATCCGCGTTATGAGGGAGTGAGAGCGAAAATCGCCGCTGGTCGGGTGACGGAATAGTGCATTTACTGCCGCCCGGCGCTGCATACTGTAACGTTGCAGTTTTTCTTTTCCCAAGCCTGTACTTTGTTTTCCGGCTTGGCTAAATCCGAGTTCAAACGGTCCATTCACACGCTGAGACGGGATTTACAGATGATCGATGCGAAGTCTCTTGCAAGCCGCCTTCCCGGCGATTTCACCTTCGGCGTCGCCACCGCCGCCTTCCAGATCGAAGGCGCCGCCAAGGCCGACGGGCGCAAGCCGTCCATCTGGGATGCTTTCTGCAATATGCCGGGCCGCGTCTATAATCGCGACAATGGCGACGTCGCCTGCGACCACTATAACCGGCTGGAGCAGGATCTCGATCTCATCAAGGGTATGGGTGTCGAAGCCTACCGCTTCTCGATTGCCTGGCCGCGCGTTATCCCCGACGGCACGGGTGCGGTGAACGAGGCAGGCCTCGATTTCTATGACCGGCTGGTCGACGGCTGCAAGGCGCGCGGGATCAAGACCTTTGCGACGCTCTATCATTGGGACCTGCCGCTGCTGCTTGCCGGCGACGGCGGCTGGACGGCACGCTCGACTGCCTATGCCTTTCAGCGCTACGCCAAGACGGTGATGAACCGGCTTGGCGACCGTCTCGACGCCGTCGCGACCTTCAATGAGCCCTGGTGCATCGTCTGGCTGAGCCACCTCTACGGCATCCATGCGCCGGGCGAGCGCAATATGCAGGCCGCCCTGCACGCCATGCATTATATGAACCTTGCCCACGGTCTCGGCGTCGAGGCGATCCGCTCGGAAGCCCCCGCTGTGCCCGTCGGGCTTGTGCTCAACGCCGCCTCGATCATCCCAGGCTCCGACAGCCCGGCCGATCTTGCCGCCGCCGAACGTGCGCACCAGTTTCACAACGGCGCCTTTTTCGATCCCGTCTTCAAGGGCGAATATCCGAAGGAATTCGTCGAGGCGCTCGGTGACCGCATGCCTGTGATCGAGGACGGCGACATGACGCTGATCAGCCAGAAACTCGATTGGTGGGGTCTGAATTACTACACGCCGGAGCGCGTCGCCGAGGATGCCGAACGAAAAGGCGATTTTCCCTGGACGGTGAAAGCACCGCCGGTAAGCGATGTGAAAACCGATATCGGCTGGGAAATCTACGCGCCGGGATTGAAGCTCCTGGTCGAGGGCCTCTACCGCCGTTATGAACTCCCGGAATGCTACATCACCGAGAACGGCGCCTGCGACAACACCGATGTCGTCGGCGGCGAGGCGGACGACACAATGCGTCTCGATTATCTCGGCGACCATCTCGATGTCGTGGCCGGCCTCATCAAGGACGGTTATCCCATGCGCGGCTATTTCGCCTGGAGCCTGATGGATAATTTCGAATGGGCGGAAGGCTACCGCATGCGCTTCGGCCTCGTTCATGTCGACTACGAAACGCAGGTCCGTACGGTGAAGAACAGCGGCAAGTGGTATCGCGAACTCGCGGCGCAATTCCCGAAGGGCAATCACAAAACGGGTTGATCGTAACCCTCACGTGTGGGCACAAAGATCTGCAGCGTTTGCTTAAACGTTTTTGAACCCTTGACTGGCAAAGTCGGCCGGTCAGGGAGCCGTAATGCAGACAGCCGGAAAGTCGCAGAGCAAAGGATTGGGAGTAGGCCGTCACATTACCGTCACGGGTGTGCTTTTCTCCTTTGCCGTCATCGTCGCAATCGTCACCGTCATGGTGCTGACGGCGCTCGAACGCGTGGCCGAAAATGCCAATCTCCTCGATGACGAACGCTCGCGCGAAACGACGATCGGGGCGTTGAAGACTTTCGAGGACCAACTCGGCGCGACGCTCGACGATTACGCCGCCTGGGACGATGCCGCCGTCAACGTCTATTCGCCCGACGGCATGGCTTGGACGGTGAGCAATTACGGCGAGATGTCGGTCAATAGCGCGCTTTTCGACATGGCGATCGTCATCGATGAGGCGAAGCAGCCGATCATGGCCTATCGCGACGGCAAGCCGATGGAGGAGCCGCTCGCGGATTTCTTCGCGCCGTCGCTCTGGACCCTGTTCGAGACGGCGAAGGCGGCAGGCCCGGCCGGTACTCCCCAAGCGGTCGGCTTCGTCACCACTAAACGGGGTGTTGCCGCCGTCGGCGTTGCCCTGGTGCGGAAAAAATCTGGCGCGCAGGATGCGCCCGCCGGCCACCGCCGCTATCTCGTTTTTGCCCGCCATCTCGACAATGATCGGGTGGCCGCACTCGGCCAGACCTATGTCATCGGCGGGCTGAGACTGGCCCCGGCGAGCTTCGAAGCCGATTTTTTCGTGCCGATCGTCGATCCGACGGGGGCGACGCTCAACAAACTCGTCTGGACCTCGCGTTCGCCGGGTGATGTCGGCTTCGCACAGGTGCGGCCGATGGTCCTGGAGGCGCTGGGCCTCGTCGGGCTGTTCTTCGTGGTGCTGCTGGTCATCGGCTGGCTTGCCGGGCGCCGGTTGAAGGCCGAGGAAAACAGCGCCCGCGAAGAGGCGCTGCGTGACCGGCTGAGCGGACTTTCCAATCGCGACGGTCTCGGGCTTGCCGTCGACCGTTTCGTCGCCGAGGCGCGCCAGACCAAACGTAACGTGCTGCTGCTTTATCTCGACCTCGACGGCTTCAAGGAAGTCAATGACAGTTATGGCCACGGTACCGGCGACCAGTTGATCCGCGCGGTCGCGGCCGGCCTCGACGTGCTCATTCCGCAGGGCGCGGTTCTAGCCCGCATCGGCGGCGATGAATTTGCCATCGCCTTTCTCTCGGACGGCGAGAATGCCGCGGCCCTGCAGCTTGCCGAGCAGATCCTCGATTTTCTGGTCGAGCCGTTGGAGATCGGTCGCCGCGTCGTCGTCGTCGGGGCGAGCATCGGCATCGCCATGTCGCCCGTCGGCACGATCGGGCGCGAGGAGCTGGTGCGCCGCTCGGACCTTGCCATGTATAAGGCGAAGGAAGCCGGCCGCGCCCGCATGACACTCTACGATCCGTCGATGGACGCCGACCGGGAGCAGCGCAATGCGCTGGAACTCGATCTCAGGATGGCCATCGAAAGCGGTGACCTGACGCTCGCCTACCAGCCGCTGATCGATGCGGCCTCGTATGCGCCGACCGGCGTCGAGGCGCTGGTGCGCTGGAACCGTCCGGGTCACGGGCCCGTTTCACCCGAGGTCTTCATCCCGATCGCCGAGACCAGCGGTCTCATCGAATCGCTCGGCCTATTCGTGCTGCGCAAGGCCTGCGAGACGGCCAAGCAATGGCCGGAACTCAACGTCTCGGTCAATGTCTCTCCCGGTCAGTTTCGAAATCCCGCCTTCGCCGATTATGTGCGCTACGTGCTCAAGCAGACGGAGATCGAGGCCGGCCGCATCACGCTCGAGATCACCGAAGGCTACATGATCCAGAATCCGCAGCGTACCCGCCAGTCGATCGAACGGCTGAAAGCGCTGGGGGTGAAGGTGGCGCTCGACGATTTCGGCTCCGGCTTCTCCTCGATCGGTTATCTCAGGCAGTTCGGCTTCGATCGGATCAAGATCGACCGTTCGCTGGTCATGGGGGTCAACGAGGACAAGCGCCAGCGCGAGATGCTGCAGGCAACTGTGGCGCTCGCCCGCTCTCTCGACATTCCGGTGACGGCCGAGGGCATCGAGACCGAGGAACAGGCAATCGCCATGCGCCTTTTCGGCTGCGATTGCCTGCAGGGTTACCTGTTCGGAAAACCGATGACGGCGGATCGCATCACAGAGATGCTGCACGCGCGGCATACAGCCGAACCGGCAGACCGCCGCCGTCTCGGCGCAGCCTGAGGGGCGCGGGCGGATTTCGTGAAATGAGGCTGATCCGGAAAGGATCCTCACTCAGCTGCCGATATGCCGCCGGCCGCGTTTCCTGGCGAGGGCGATCTGGTGCTGCCGCTGACGGTAGCGCAGCCGATCCTCTTCCGTGCGCGTGGGGTAGCAATGGCTGCAGGAAACGCCTTCCTCGTAGAGCGGCGAGGTGATTTCCTCTGCGGTGATCGGGTTGCGACAGGCATGGCACAGCCGGTGTTCGCCTTCCTTCAGCCCGTGCTCGACGGAGACGCGCTCGTCGAAAACGAAGCAGGCGCCGTCCCAGAGACTTTCCTCCTGCGGCACTTCTTCGAGATATTTCAGGATGCCGCCCTTCAGATGATAGACTTCGTCGAAGCCCTCGGCCTTCATGAAGGCGGTGGCCTTCTCGCAGCGTATGCCACCGGTGCAGTACATGGCCACCTTCGGCTTGTTGTGCAGGCCGGGATTGCTGCGCACCCAATCGGGAAATTCGCGAAAGGTCTTGGTCTTCGGATCGAGCGCGCCGCGAAAGGTGCCGATTGCCGTCTCGTAATCGTTGCGGGTGTCGATGACGATCGTATGGGGATCGGAGATCAGCGCGTTCCAGTCCTGAGGTGCCACATAGGTGCCGACCACCTTGTTGGGGTCGATATCCTCGACACCCATGGTGACGATTTCCTTTTTCAGCTTCACCTTCATGCGCAGGAAAGGCATTTTCGAGGCGCGGCTTTCCTTATGCTCCAAGCCGGAAAATTCGGGCTGGGCGCGCAGGAAGGAGAGGACGGCTTGGATGCCGGCATCCGGTCCGGCAATCGTGCCGTTGATGCCCTCATGGGCCAGAAGCAGCGTTCCCTTGACGCCGCTCTCTTCGCAAAGCGCCTGCAGCGGAGCCTGCAGGCTGGCAAAGCGCGGCACGGAAACGAAATGGTAAAGTGCGGCCACGAGAAACGGGCTGGTGTGTGTCAGGCTGTCGGTCATGGGGCGGAAATACAGAAAATCGGCGGATCGCGCAATTGCCTTCGCCGGGGCGGGTTTCAACTCCCGGCCGTCAGCCAGAGAAGCTCGATGCGCTGCGCTTCCTCGTCGGGATCATCGGCAAAGACGGCTTCGGCTTTGACAAGCGCTTGCCGCCGGTCTTCCTGCTGGCGGAAGATGATGGCGTCGAGAAGATGTGCCAGGTCGTCATTGCGGGTGAAGAGCTGCGGCTCGGCCTCGACCAATTCGGAGAGCACGGCAAGATCGTGGATGTGGCCGAGATCCTCGACGAGTTCCTTGGCCGCATTGCGCTTCGCCTTCATCGCGCCCGGCCAGAGATCGCGCAAAAGGCCGTGATAAAGTCTGTAGTCGTAGGTGCGTTTGCGCAGATTATGGAATTCGTCGGCCGATGCCTCGCCGTGGCAGGCCGCAAGCGCTGTCTTCGCCTTTCGCGCGGTGCGGCGCCAGCTCTTCGCCAGCTTGCGGGCGTTCTTGCGGTGGCCGCCATCGAATGAGACCGCATCCAGGGCGACGATCGCCTCCTTCAGAACGTCCGAGGTTTCCGCCAGCCGCCGTTCCAGACCGCTTTCGGCTTCCGCCATCCAGTTACGGCGTCCTTCGAGAATAGTGACGATACGGCCGAGCGCCTCGCTCTCCTCCGGCTCGCGGGCCGATTGCTGCAGATATTGCGCTGTGCCGACCAGGGCGTTGGCATCGCGGATCGCCGAAAGCGAGTGGGCGAGATCGCGCAGCCTGGCATTTTCGCGATACTGGAAATCCGGCACCTCGCGAGCCACGAGCCGGTAGAGCGAGCGCAATCGTTTCAGATTCTTGCGGAAGGAATGGATTGCCTCATGCGCGCCGTCCGGCTGTTCTTCGATAAGGGCGATGGCGTCGTCCAGTTGCTCTTTCGCGGCGCTGCGGAACTCCGTGGTGAAATCGGCCTTAGGCCGAATGCGATAGGCCATGCCTGTCGTGCCCATATTCTGTGGCAAGGGCCTGGTTGGAATAACGGAAATCGCCGGTCACTTCGCGCCCAAGCCAGGCGGGCAGGGCCGGCTCGTCGGTCTCTGCGGTCATCTCGACCTCGGCAATCACCAGCCCACGATGTTCGCCGGCAAAGACGTCGACCTCCCAGACGAAACCTTCATGCGGAACGCGGTAGCGCGTCTTCTCGATGACGATGCCGATCGCGTTCTGCAACAGTTCCTCGGCATCGGCGACAGGGATGTCGTATTCGAATTCGTCACGGGTGATGGCGCTGCGGCCGATCTTGATCGTCAGTCTCGCCTTCTTGCTATCGAGGATGCGCACTCGGACGGAGCGATCGTCCATCGAGGCGATATAGCCCTGCCTCAGAACGGACTTCGTCTCAACGGCGGAACGCCATCCATCGCTGCGTACGAGGAATTTCCGCTCGATCTCTTTCGCCATATCGGTGAACCTTTTGTGACGATCGGGGCACGGTAGCCCAATTTCCACGGATTTCATACCCATCTTGTTAGGTGAATTGGTTTTACCTCGACAAGGTTCCGCCGGGGCGTTATTCGGGGACCAATTTCAATCGTTTCAAGGAAGTCGCACGGCCATGGGCGAGAAAACAGAGAAGCTCCTTTCCATCCTGAAACTCCAGCCCGTCGTTCCGGTCCTGATCGTCGACGATGCCAAGTCGGCCGTATTGCTGGCCCGCGCGCTTGTCGCAGGCGGTCTGAAGGCGATCGAGGTCACCATGCGCACACCTGCGGCACTCGATGCCGTGCGCGCAGTCGCCGCCGAGGTCGAGGGCGCCGAAGTCGGCGCCGGCACGATCCTGAATGCCGCCCATTGGGAAGCCGCCGTCGAAGCCGGTTCGAAGTTTATCGTCAGCCCGGGCACCACGCAGGAACTCCTCGATGCGGCTGCGGATTCCGAGGTGCCGCTGCTTCCGGGTGCCGCGACCGCCAGCGAAGTCATGGCTTTGCGCGAAGAAGGCTATCAGGTGCTGAAGTTCTTCCCGGCGGAGCAGGCCGGTGGCGCGGCCCTGCTGAAGGCGCTCTCTTCGCCGCTTGCCGGTACGCTGTTCTGCCCGACCGGCGGCATTTCGCTGAAGAATGCCAATGATTATCTGTCGCTGCCGAACGTCATCTGCGTCGGTGGCTCGTGGGTGGCGCCGAAGGAACTGGTCGCGGCCGGCGACTGGGCAGGGATTACCAGGCTCGCGGCGGAGGCTGCGGGGCTGAAGGCCTGAGTTTAGGAGGGGTTGAGCCTCACGGCACAATTCCCTCTCCTCTGTTTGTATTCGATCCGTCGCGAACCTATCTACTCTTCCGGCTTCAACAGGGAGATGACGAGGAATGTTCGACGCGAAGAAGCTTCTCGACCAGTTCTTGGGTTCGCAAGTGCCGGGTCTCGGCGGCTCCGTCCGCGACAGGGCTGGCGACGCTGTCCAGACGGCTAAAAACAACCCGCTGGCGACCGGTGCGATCGCCGCCGCGCTTCTCGGCACCAAGACAGGCCGGGGTATTGCCGGCAATGCATTGGCGATCGGCGGTCTTGCCGCCATTGCCGGCCTCGGCTACCAGGCCTACAAGAATTACCAGGCAGGCCAGGCGCCTGCAGCCCCTTCAGATGCACCGTCGGCAAACAATCCTGTCCTTCTGCCGCCGCCTGTCGAATCCGGTTTCGGGCCGGCCTCGCCGGCCGGCAGCAATGAGTTCGTGCTGGTGCTGATCCGCGCGATGATCGCCGCCGCCAAGGCAGACGGCCATATCGACGATGCCGAACGCGCCCTCATCATGGACAAGGTCAAGGCTGCCGACGTCAGCGGCGAGGCCGCGGCCTTCATCGAGCATGAACTCGCTTCGCCCACGGATATCGACGCGCTTGTGGCCGCCGCGACGACAGAGGAACAGCGCGTCGAACTCTATACCGCCTCGCGGCTCACCATCGAGCCGGATTCGCGCGCCGAGCGCGGTTATCTCGATCTGCTTGCCGGCAGGCTCGGCCTTGCCGACCAGCTGGTCGATCATATCGAGGCGACAGTGTCCTCTGCGAAAGTTACCTTGTCACAGTGACAACCAGGCCGGTTGCCTTTGTCGGGCGGCTGGCCTATCCACTCCACTCTTGGACAAGGGGAGTGAAGATGCGCGATCTTGCAGATTTCAAGGGTTGCCCGGCGCCGAAGCCGGTGACGCTGATGGGCCGTTTTGTCACCGTCGAACCTTATCGGCGTGCCGACCATCTCGAGGCGCTGTGGGACGGGCTTGGCGGCATGGGCATCAACCCGCTGCTTCTCTATTTCGCGCAGGACGATTTTTCCGGGATCGAAGATTTCGCCAACTGGCTTGAGACCGTCTACACCAAGTCCGGCTGGCTCACCCATATCTTCCGCGACAACGCTACCGGCAAGATTGTCGGCATGGCGAACTATATGCGCGCCGACCCGGCAAACGGCGTCGTCGAGATCGGCGGGGTGGCACATGGTCCCCAGATGAAGCGTTCGCCGCTTTCGACCGAAGCGCATTATCTGATGGCCAAGCACGTCTTCGAGGAGCTCGGCTACCGCCGCTACGAATGGAAATGCGACAATAAGAACGAGGCGAGCAAGACGACGGCGGCGCGTTACGGCTTCAGCTTCGAAGGGGTCTTCCGCCAGCACATGATTGCCAAGCACCGCAACCGCGACACTGCTTGGTTCTCGATGATCGATAGTGAATGGCCGCTGCTCAACGATGCCTTCGAGGCCTGGCTTTCGCCGGAGAATTTCGATGCCGAGGGCAACCAGATCCGCCGTCTGCAGGATATCCGTGCCGATCTCCAAAAGGAAAGGCTCGTATGAGCCCCGAGAGCCGCTCGCAGGCGACTGCCGCCGGCATCATCTTGTTTGCCGCCGCGCTGGTCATCTATTTCCTGCCGACCATCGTTCTGTGGATCGGCAATTTCTCGCCGGTGCTGGCGATCGTCGTCGGCGTCTGCCTGATCATGGCATTTTTCGCGGTTTTCTGGCTGCGGGCGCGTTACCAGCGCAGCAGGGGGAAATAAGTTATCCCTGCAGCGAGGCCCCGAGCAGCAGCGCGCCCATCAGGATGACGAGCAAAGCGCCGAGGATTTCGATGGTGTTGCCGATCCAGACCGAGGCGGTCGAGCCGCGCCCGGAGAGGCGGACGGCGGCACTCTTGGCAGTGACGGCAAGCGTGGCAAGCAGGGAAACGGTAATCGCCGTGCCGAGCGACATGGCGGCGACCGACAGCACGCCGCCGAGATAGAGCCCGTTCAGCAGCGAGAAGGTCATAACCAGCAAAGCGCCGGAGCAGGGGCGAAGGCCGACGGCGACGATTGCCGACCAGGCCTCGCGGGCGCTGAACCTGTCGCCGGCAAGCAGGGTGGGATCCGGCACATGGGCGTTGCCGCAGGTCTCGCAGGCCATGCCGGGAACGAAAGTGTGGCCGGCTTCGACGGCCTGCGCCTTGCCGCTGAAGGCATAGGCCTGGCGTTCGGCGGCATTGTCCTTCCAGTCGAGCATCATGCTGACCGGTCCGGCAGGTGTCGCCATCAGTCGGCGGCGCGGCATGTTGCCGACCATCGAGCGCAGTTTGCGCAATAGCAGCCAGCCGCCGAAGAGGATGACCATGACGAAGCTTGCGATCTCCATTGCATGGGTCGCCGCCGTCAGCGTGATGCCGGTGCCGCGCAGCACCAGCCAGGCGCCGCCGACCAGCGCCACCGCCACCACCCCCTGGATGAAGGCCGAAATGAAGGAAATCACCACGCCGCGCTTCAGTTCGATCTCGTTGGCGATCATGTAGGAGGAGATGACCGCCTTGCCGTGACCGGGGCCGGCGGCATGGAAGACGCCATAGGCGAAGGAGAGGCCGATGAGCGATGCCAGTTGCCACGGGTCCTGGCGCATCGCCTTCAGGGCATCGGTCAACGCCCGGTAGAAGGCCTGCTGCTCATAGTTCACATAGAGCAAAAGCGGCGCGAGCGGCCCGCCGGTCGGCTGGAAGCTCGGCTCCGCCGTGCCGATGCCGAGCGGCGATTGCGCATGGGCGAGGCTTGCCGCCGCCAGAAGCGCCAAGACCAAAGCGGCGAGGATGAACGGCAGGCGTTTCGTCAGCATGTGACCTCCAGCCGGGTGGCGAAGAGTTTAGACATGTTGGTGCCGGTGGGATCATTGAAGAAGGCGTCGGTCAGCGACTGCTTGTTCTGCGAGATCACCTGGTCGGCATCCGGCCGCACCACCTGATGTTTGCAGGTCTTGAAGCCGTCGCCGACCAGTGAAAGTTCGTTGTCTGTGGGGAAATCGATCGAGGTATAGAGCGACGGGTCGTAGACGCCGAAGGTGAGCCTGCCCTTGAGCGGCATCTTCTCCGCCGGCTTGACCGCGAAGAACATCAGCAGCTGGCCATCTTTGTAGTCAACATGGATGATGTCGGGCTTCTGGACGGTGACGTTCTTCCCGTTGATCGTCAGGTTCATGTAGTAATCATATTCGGCAAGCGACTGCTTCACCGTTTTTCCGACCTCCGCAAGCTCGTTCGGCTCCAGCTTGAGGTCGGTATTCTTGTCGAAATCCATGACCACCGAGGAGGAAAAAACCTCATCGAAGCGCCAGACATTGCGCAATTCCTCGATATTGCCGTCCTTATCGGCCACGACCTCGAGACGGGCCTCCACGAAAATGTGCGGATGGGCAAAGGCGGCGGCCGGCGCCAGCGAAACAAGCGCGGCAATCAGTATCGTCGAATATTTCATCTATCCCGCTGCCCTGTTCGGTGACCCTGACTTCTTGCCAGCAATTGGGACGGAATTGGGACCGATTCCGCATTGGATTCAGAGAGCCGCGGGTTGGCGCGGGGCAAGCTGTCGCAGCCGCAAGGGCGGCGCTATGGATGTTTCTTGAACCAGTTGTTGAGGTAATCGACGAAGATCCTCACCTTCGCCGGCAGGTAGCGGCGGTGCGGATAGACGGCATAAATGCCACGGTCGGTCGGGAGGTAATCGTTGAACAGCGTCACCAGCGCGCCGCTCTCGATCGGTTTGCGGGCGATGAAGTCGGGGATGAGGGCGATGCCGATGCCGGCGAGGGCCGCGCGTAATGTCGCATGCGGGCTGTTGACCTCCATCGGGCCGGAGACGGCGACGGCGAATGAGGTGTTGTCGGGATTGTGGAAGCGAATGCTCGCCTGGGTGCGCGCATTGGTATCGACAACGAAGGGGACGTTGGAGATATCGCTGGGGTGCTCGAGATCGGGATGGCGTTCGAGAAATTCTGGGGTGGCGCAGAGATGGACGCGGAAATCGGAGATTTTGCGGGCGATCATGCCGGAATCTTCGAGCTTGCTGATGCGGATCGCTACGTCGAAGCCTTCCTCGATCAGATCGACAAACCGGTCGTCGGCGGCGATCTCCAGCGAAAGGTCCGGGTTCTCCCTGGAGAAATCGATCAGCGACTGGCCAACATCGGCGTCGACGAAGGTGCGCGGCACTGATATGCGCAGCCGCCCCTTTAGCTGCGCATTGTTTTCGCGCACGAGGTCGGCAAGATTGTCGATCTCCTTCAGGATATCCGAGGCGCTGCGGTAATAGGTGTGGCCGGCCTCGGTCATCGAGAACTGCCTGGTGGTGCGGTTGAGCAACAGGGCGCCGAGCTCATCTTCCAATTCGCGCACATATTTGGAGAGCAGCGCCTTGGAGCGGCCCGTGCGCCTGGCGGCGGCGGAAAAGCCTTCGGCCTCGACGACATCGATGAAGGCACGTATGCGGGTCAAGGTATCCATGGACATCCCTCAGGCTGTTTGGGAATGTTGAACAAATCGGCTCGTTTTGTTCAATTATTTTTTTGAGCCTCAGATCAAAAAATCGCTTGATTATGAAGGCGAATATTCTTATTTCCACCCCAGCCCAAAGTCGCACGTGCCCATGGGTGTCCGCCGAACCCTCGAATTGGTGAGGAAATCGGTAAGGTACCTGGAATTAACCCCTCCAGTCGCTATTTCGGCCAACCGGAAAATGCGAGGACGCCTGAAGCAACGACGGTGCGGGCCTTTTTGTTCTCTCCCTGCTTTCCATCAGCGGGGGTTACTGAAGAGGCACACCATCATTGCCGGAAGTGCGGTTGGGATTCTCCCTCCAATCCATGGCAGACAAAGCCGAACTTACACCGCGTCCGCGGCGTTGGTTCACTATCCGCGCATCGAGCGCTTGCTATGGTTCCGGGGTCTCCACCGGCTGGTTCCAATGCGAGTTCTCGTATGCCCTTTGTCCTCCGGCTGATGCCGGAGCTCTGGAACTGGAAGAGGGAACGATATGACCACCCAGCGCATCCGCGACTTTCTCGCCACCCGACGTCCCGACGGTCCCTGCCTCGTGGTTGACCTCGACGTCGTTCGCGACAATTTTCACGCCTTCCGTCACGCCATGCCGGACAGCGCCATCTACTACGCCGTCAAGGCCAACCCGGCCCCTGAAGTGTTGAAGCTGCTTGCAGGCCTCGGCTCCAATTTCGATTGCGCATCCGTTGCCGAAATCGAAATGGCGCTCGACGCCGGTGCGACTGCAGCTCGCATCTCCTTCGGCAATACGATCAAGAAGGAACGCGACGTTGCTCGCGCGCATGCGCTCGGCGTCAGCCTTTTTGCGGTCGACAGCCACGAGGAAGTCGAGAAGATCTCGCGCGCCGCTCCCGGCGCCCGCGTCTTTTGCCGCGTGCTGACCGATGGCGAAGGTGCTGAATGGCCGCTGTCGCGCAAGTTCGGCTGCGTCCCGCAGATGGCCGTCGACGTTCTCGTCTACGCCCATCAGCTCGGCCTGCAGTCCTACGGCGTCTCGTTCCATGTCGGTTCGCAGATGACCAAGGTCGATGCCTGGGATTCAGCACTCGCCGATGCCAAGCGCGTCTTCGTATCGCTTGCCAAGCAGGGCATCCACCTGCAGATGGTCAACATGGGCGGCGGCTTCCCGACCAAGTATCTGCGCGACGTTCCGTCGGCAGAAGCTTACGGCAAGTCGATCTACCAGGCGCTGCGCACGCATTTCGGCAACCAGATCCCGCAGACGATCATCGAGCCGGGCCGCGGCATGGTCGGCAATGCCGGCGTCATCAAGGCTGAGGTCGTGCTGATCTCGAAGAAGTCGGACAATGACGATGCCCGCTGGGTATTCCTCGACATCGGCAAGTTCGGGGGGCTCGCCGAAACGATGGACGAAGCCATCCGCTATCCGATCCGCACGGAGCACGACGGCGACGAGATGGAGCCCTGCGTCATCGCCGGCCCGACCTGCGATTCAGCCGACGTGCTCTACGAGAAGAACCTCTATCCGCTGCCGATCTCTCTTTCGATCGGCGACGAGGTCCTGATCGAAGGCACAGGCGCCTATACGACGACCTATTCGGCAGTCGCTTTCAACGGTTTCGAACCGCTGAAGGCCTACGTCATCTAAGGCCGTTTCCGCCGGCCCCGTAACCAGCCGGGGCGGCAACTTCACAATTTCCTTCATCGCCGCTGATAACGGTATTGGGTACGGGAGGCCAAGATGGCCGCTGTTCTTGATTCTGTCCGCGCATTCTTTGCGCCTACCACTTTCGCCATCGACGCCGAAAATCCGTCGGACGTCGTTGCCCGTGAAAACCTGCTCGACCGGGTCATGGGGCCGGACCGCCGCAAGAAGTCGTCGGAGAAGATTCGCCGCAACCGGGTTCCGGCCGAGGGCCTGGCGCTTGTCGCGCGTGATCGCGACGGCCACGTTATCGGCTCGGTGCGGCTCTGGAACATCGAGGCCGGCGTCAACGACGAAGGCACGCCGATCAATGCGCTGCTGCTCGGCCCGCTCGCCGTCGATTCCCGTTATGGCGGCAAGGGCATCGGCTCGGCGCTGATGCGCGCGGCGATCCTCGAAACCAAGAAGCGCGGCCATGGCGCCGTCTTGCTCGTCGGCGATGCTGCTTATTACGAGCGTTTCGGCTTTTTTGCCGAGAAGGCCCGCCATCTTGTCATGCCGGGTCCGTTCGAACGCTCGCGCTTTCTGGCGCTCGAGCTTAGGGAAGGCTGGCTTGACGGCGCGGCCGGCATGATTGTCCCCTCGGGACGCATGCTGGCCAGCGCGCCGGTTCGCCGCGCCGCCTAACAATCGGCCGGCCAGGGTTGAACGTCCTTACCCGCGGCCGGCAATATCCGCGCCGCTCGACCATGGAGGCAGGCGGCCTGCCGTGGCTGCGGCGCGGATTGTTTTTCGGGCGCCGCGGCGCGTGTTGACCGGGATGCCTGGTAACCATGGCAACACAATCGCGTGAAAAGCGCCGCCGGCCCGCGAACATGCGGCAGCGATATCCTATCTTGCGCCGCATGATCCGCGTTCTCTCCCTTCTTTTGGTTTTCTGCCTGTCGCTTGCCGCAACGGGGCCAGCGGCTGCCCAGAGCAGGGCTTCTGACGGTCGTTATGATCTCGGAGGAAAGCGGTCCTTCGGCGCGCAACGGATACCGGGATCTGTTGCATGCGCTGCTGGCCGCCATCATCGGCACGGTGCTGGCCGCGTAGGAACCCGATAATCGTTAAACTTCTAGCGAAGTCCCCAATCAAACCGCAAAACGCTTCCTGTAAGTTCCGCGAGAATTTCGGGAAAGCGTCATGCTGCTGGATCTCAGGACAATCTATTTCATTGTTGCCGTGAGTTGCTTCGTTCTGGGCATCCTGCAGCTCGCAGCCTATGCGACCGGCCGCTTCGAGAGGTGGCCGCTGTGGTGGGGCTTAAGCAACCTGCTTGTCGGCCTCGGCTCCTTCCTCGTGGCCTTGCGCAATCTCGTTCCCTACTCCGTCTCGGTCGATGGCGGCAATGTGGTGACGATCGCCGGCTACATGCTGATGTTCTTTGCGGTGCGCGTCTTTGCGGGCCGGGCGCTCAGTCAGCGCACTTTCTGGTTTGCGATCTTTCTCGTCAGCGTGCCTGTCGTGCTGATCGTCAGCAACCCCTCGGCGGTCTCCGCGAGGCTCCTCAACATCTCCGTGATCTGTTGCCTCTGCGATCTGGCTGTCGCGAGGGAGGCTATCGGTATTGCCCGGCGGGAAAAGCTGTATTCGGCCGCCCTTCTTGTCGGTCTCTATCTTTGCACTGCGATGATCTTTGCGGTGCGCAGCATTCTTGCGGTGACCGGCGAAATTGGTGGGCCGGATCCTTTCGGCGGCAGCGTTGTCCATAGCTGGATAGCGGTATCGGCGGTCGCGTTCATCATGCTTCGCAGCATGGCCATGGTGCTGATGGCGGCAGAGCGCAGCCGAAATCAGCTGATGGAGCTTGCTCATCACGATCCACTGACCGGCGCGCTCAACCGCGGCGGCCTTGCCCAGCATGTGCCCGCGCTTGCATCGCAGCCGGTATCGCTGCTGATCATCGATATAGATCATTTCAAACAGCTGAACGACCGGCATGGCCATGCCGCCGGCGACGATATCCTGCGGCTTTTCGCCAGTGTCTCGAGAGGCATCATGCGCTCCGGCGATCTACTCGCCCGTCAAGGCGGAGACGAGTTCCTGGCAGTGTTGAAGAATGTTTCCGGAGAGGATGCGGTGGCGATTGCCGAGCGCATCCGTCTCGACTTCGCGCCGCCGTCCTGCATCACCCAGATCTGACCGTCTTTCCGACGCTGAGCATTGGCGTTGCCACGCGCACAGAAAGCGATGGAGATTTTGACGGGCTGATGCACAAGGCGGATGCGGCGCTCTATCGTTCCAAGCGCGGAGGTCGCAACCGCGTCGAAGCTTTCGGCGAAAATCAGCAGGCTGCATAACAGGGCGAACCCGGCGTTACTCTAGATATTCTGGTCCATCGTCTCTGCCGGGATTTCGTCGGCGCGGTGGACGCGCACCAGTGTTGCCGGCACGCCGGCGACTGTGCAATGTTCGGGAACCGGCTTCAGCACGACGCTGCCGGCGGCGATTTTGCTGAAGGCGCCGATTTCGATATTGCCGAGAATCTTGGCGCCGGCGCCGATCATCACACCGTGGCGGATCTTCGGGTGACGATCGCCGGTTTCCTTGCCGGTGCCGCCGAGCGTGACGTTTTGCAGGATCGATACTTCATCCTCGATGACAGCCGTTTCGCCGATGACGATGCCCGAGCCGTGGTCGAGCATGATGGAAGCGCCGATCCGGGCGGCGGGATGGATATCCGGGCCGAAGACCAGCGAGGCGAGATTGGCAAGCCAGCTGGCGATCTCCGGGCGGCCGGCGTTCCAGAGCGCATGGGCGATGCGGTGCGTCTGCAGCGCATGAAACCCCTTGAGGTTCAGAAGCGCGTGCAGAAATGTCGTGCAGGCCGGGTCGCGTTCGCGCACGGCTGCGAGATCGGCCTCGACCTTTCGCATGATATCGTCGTCGAGTGTGGACAGGATCAGATCGAACAGATCGCCCGTTTCCATTTGCGTGGCAGCAAGCCGCGCGGCGAGCACCCGGGCGATGATTTCATTGTCGCCGGAGGTGGTGGTTATCTGGGCGGCGAGCAGCCGCTGCAGGATCGGTTCGCGCGCGGCAAGTTCGAGGGCCTCGGCGCGGATCGCTGCCCAGACGAATGTATTGTCCAGGGATTGCGGCTGTTGCTCGGCCAGACCAAGGCCGGTGGATTTGGGCATTCCCGTTTCCTCTGTCGGCGACTGCGCAGTTATGCTTGCGCGAGATTCATGTTTCTCCCGGGCAAGGCATTTGGCAAGCCCGATATCTGCGGCTTGATTCGCTGTTTCAGCCGCCAGGCGGCAGTTGCGGAAGCCGACGCCAATGATAGCGTATATCCGGCTGTTTTTCCTCGTTTTCGGCGCCATCGGTCTCGTCCTCCGCGGAAAAACCGTGCCGCTCATAGAAGGCACGGGCGCCCACATTGCGCTGGAACGTCCACAGCCTGATTTCATCCATCTCCTCCTTGGCGCAGCCAAGCAGCAGGGAGCCGATGCCGTTGCTCTGGAAATCGGGGAGAACATAAAGCTGCTCAATCCAGTCGTCGCCATAGGCGATCACGCCGACCAGCCGGTCGCCCATGGCGGCGCCGAGGATCGTGCAGTTCGGCAGCAGATGCTTGCGCCAGTATTGCTCTTCTTCCTCTGGCGTATGAAGATCCGGCAGCCAGGGCAGCCGCTGCCGGAGCGCCACACGCCTGATTCCTGCGGCCGCCTGCATATGCTCGGCGCCGAGCGCCACGATTTCCGCTTCCGTCACCATGTCGTCCTGGCCGGCAATATGGCTCAAGCCGAAATATCGATGACGCCGCAATCGCCGGCTTCGGAGGCGAAGGCGAGCAGTTTGCCGTTTTTGCTCCAGCTCATCGCCGTGATCGCGCCCTTGCCGGGGCGGCGCAGCAGCGCCTCCTTGCTGTCGGCGATGCGCACGGCCAGGATCATGCCGTCGATGAAGCCAATGGCGAGGATATCTTCGAGCGGATGGAATTTCACCGCGGTTGCCATGATGTTGGCGCGGGTACCGAGTTCGAGCGGCGCCTTGCCCATCGGCCCGTCCTTGCCTTGGAAGGGCCAGACGATCGCAGCCGGTGCGCCCGAGGAGGCGAGCCACTTGCCCTTGACCGACCAGGAAAGCGATTTCACCTTGGATGGGTAGCCGGTCATGCGCATATGGCGGGCTTCTGCACCTGGCTTGCTGTCGAGTTTCCAGCCGTGCAGCGCATTTTCCTGCATCGAGGTGACCAGGAAATTGCCATCCGGCGAGAAGGTGACGCCGGTATGTGCACCCTTCCATTCGAGATCGACCGG
The DNA here is from genome assembly GCF_002914525.1 of Rhizobium hidalgonense. Lineage (GTDB taxonomy): Bacteria > Pseudomonadota > Alphaproteobacteria > Rhizobiales > Rhizobiaceae > Rhizobium > Rhizobium hidalgonense. The sequence goes on from NZ_LODW01000070.1 coordinate 91,859, forward strand.
CTTGGCGGTCATGCCGATCCAGTGCAGCGACACGCCGTTATACCGCGCGGCTGCGATGCGAAGGCCCTTCGGGGCGAAGGCAAGGCCCTCGACCGTGCGCTCCTCGGCAAATTCCTTGGTCGTGCCGTCGGCAAGGCGCACGAGCGAACTCTTGCCGTAGGAATAGGCAATCGCGCCTTGCGGGCCGGCGGCAACCTGCGAGATCCACTTGCGCGGCGCAGTGGCGATCTCGCTGACGCTGCCGTCGGCTGAAATGCGCAGCGCCTTGCCGTCCTCCCCACCCGAGATCAGGCTCTCGCTATAGGGGTCGCGGATGGCGGTGAGCATGCCCTGATGGGCTTCTGAAACCCTGTCGCCGCCGTCCAGCCGGTGAAACGTGCCGTTGGCGCTGGCGAAGAAGGGGACATCACCTAAAAATTCGACGGCCAGAACGTGGCCGTCGAGATCAAGCGGTGCAACTGTCGGCATCAGGCGGACGCCTCGCAGGCTTTGAAGGAGGCTTCGAGCTTCTCGCGGTCGAGATCGCGGCCGATGAAGACGAGACGGCTCTCGTGCTTTTCGCCTTCCTTCCACGGCCGCTGGTGATCGCCCTCGATGATCATGTGGACGCCCTGAACGACATAGCGCTCGGGATCGTCCTTGAAGGCGATGATGCCCTTGAGACGCAGAATATTCGGTCCCTGTGTCTGGGTGACCTTCTGGATCCAGGGAAAGAAGCGCTCCGGGTTCATCTGACCGCCTCGCAGCGATACCGACTGCACCGTCACATCATGGATCGCCGACATCGCACCCTGTTGATGGGCGCCATGGTGATGATGGTCGTGCCCGTGGTGATCATGGTGATGATCATGATCATGATGGTGGTGGTCGTGATCGCAATCCGGGCCGCAAACATGGTCATCATGGCCGTGCTCCAGGAAATGCGGATCGTTTTCGAGTGCGCGCTCCAGGTTGAAGGCGCCCTGATCGAGCACGCGGGCGAGGTCGACACCGGAGCGGCTGGTCTTGTAGACGCGGGCGGCCGGGTTGATGGCGCGGACGATGTCGTCGATCACATCAAGTTCTTCCGGGGTGACAAGGTCGCTCTTGTTGATGACGACGACGTCGGCGAAGGCGATCTGGTCCTCGGCCTCGCGGCTGTCCTTCAGGCGCAGCGGCAGGTGTTTTGCGTCGACGAGGGCGATGACGGCGTCGAGCTCGGTCTTGGCGCGCACGTCGTCGTCCATGAAGAAGGTCTGGGCGACCGGCACCGGATCGGCAAGGCCAGTGGTTTCGACGATGATGCCGTCGAAGCGGCCGGGACGGCGCATCAAGCCTTCGACGACGCGGATCAGGTCGCCGCGCACCGTGCAACAGACGCAGCCATTGTTCATCTCGTAGATTTCTTCGTCCGACTCGACGATCAGGTCGTTGTCGATGCCGATTTCGCCGAACTCATTGACAATGACCGCATATTTCTTGCCGTGATTTTCGGAAAGGATGCGGTTGAGCAAGGTGGTCTTACCGGCGCCGAGATAACCGGTGAGCACGGTGACGGGAATGGGCTTCTGGGTGGAAATCGCGTCGGTCATGAGAACCTCTAGGATTAGGCGTGCAGCCGAGCGGTTTTGGATCGGCCGCTTGAACGGTTGGTCTCATATAATGGCATGGGCGCGGCAGTTCAAAGGGTTTTATAATGTTATAAGATCACATCGATTGGCCGGTGCGCATCCCCGTCTTCAGCGGAACTGCGTAATGTCGAAGGCATCGACATCCTCCAGCAATTCCACCAGTCCCTTCACCGCATGGGCAATCAGCGCTTTGCCCTTCTCAGCCGTCGCAGCCGCGGCGTTGCCCGCCACGCCTTGGCTGTTGAGATCGCTCATCTTCCAGCCGAAGGCGTGCGGCCCATAGGCACGCAGGTGTTTGAAGCGAGTGGCGAATTCCGTCTGTCGCGAGGGGAAATCCGCCGCCTTGGCCATATCGACCCTATCTGGATGAAGCGCCAGCATCACCGAGGTCTCGATATCGCCGCCATGGATGCCGATCGCCTTTTCCTCCGGCGGGATCACGCCATCCGGCAGGCCGAAGCGGGTCCAGCTCGTCGCCACCGCCAGCATGGCGAAGCGGATCCGCGCCTCGGTGGCGACGATCGTCATCAGAGGCGAATTGCCGCCATGGGCGTTCAGCATCACCAATTTGCGGATATCCCGCTTGGCCAGCCGCTCGGCGATGCCGAGCCAGCGGTTGACGGCTTCGTCGAAGGCGAGCGTCTTCGTTCCTTCAACATCCATGTGCTCTATGGAATAGCCGACAGATTCGGCGGGCATGAAAGTGACCGACAGGCCGGCGGGCAGGGCCATTTTCAATCGCCCGGCGATGCCTTCGGCAATCAGCGTGTCGGTTTCGAAGGGCAGATGCGGGCCGTGCTGTTCATGAGCGCCGAGCGGCAGCACGGCGATCGGGCAGCGCCCGCCGGGGGCAAAGGCCGGGCCGCTATGGTCCAAGCGGAGCGAAGGCGTCATCATCCGGTCGTTGCCTCTTGTTTATGACGAGATCCTGGGCAATGTCATATCGCAGCGGCGCCAGGGCTTAAAGATCAAAGGGATGGCTATGGGAAAGAAGCACAAGGACGGCAAGAAGAACAAGTCCAAGAAGAAGGACCAGACCGAATATACGCTCGTCGACCTCTCTCCGGCGCTGACCCAGGCGGCTCGTTCCATGCGCACCGTGCTTTCGCGCAACCTGCTCGAAAGCGGCCTTTATGCCGGCCAGGACGGCGTCATTCTCTCGCTTGCCGAAAGCGACGGCATGACGGCCGGCGGGCTTGCCCATAAGCTCGGCGTCAAGGCGCCGACGATGACGCGCACGATCGGCCGCATGGAGGCGCAGGGTTTTCTTGAGCGCAAGCCCGATGCGGAGGATGCGCGCCTAACCAAGGTCTATCTCACCGAACTCGGGCGCGGCAGCGTGCAGGCGATCGAGATGGCGGCCTCGGCCTGCGACAGGCTGGCGACGCAGGAATTCTCCGAGAAGGAAATCCGCAATCTCGTCCGGCTGCTGAAAGCGATCGACGGCAATCTGCAGGCCGAAGCCCTTCACATCGAAGAACCGGATGAAGACTGAAATTTCCATTGAAAGACGAATTGCCTCCGCCGGTTAAATCTTTTAATTAAACATTTTAAGGGGCCGCGCCGGTTTTCCGGCGAGGTCTCACTGTCTTGCGTGCTGCCTGGAGGAGGACACGTGGTCCAGAAGATCAAGCTTTCGACGATCGCCGAAACTCTCGGCATTTCAACGGCGACCGTATCGCTTGCCTTACGCGATAGCCCGCTTGTCGCCGGCAATACCCGGGAAAAGATCAAGGAACAGGCGCGCGCGCTCGGCTATATCTACAATCGCCGCGCCGCCAGCCTTCGCACCTCGCGCTCCGGCATCATCGGTGTCGTCGTGCACGACATCATGAACCCCTTCTACGGGGAAATCCTGAAGGCGATCGAAAGCGAGCTCGATCGCAGCCGCCACACCTTCATCCTTTCCAACCATTACGACAATGTCGAAAAGCAGCGTACCTTCATCGAGACGCTGCTGCAGCTCGGCGGCGACGGTGTCATCATGTCGCCGGCGATCGGCACGCCGCCTGAGGACGTGCAGCTGGCGGAAGAAAACGGCATGCCGGCGATCCTGGTCGCCCGCTCGATGGAGGGCCAAGACCTGCCGACCTATCGCGGCGATGACAGCTACGGCATCTCGCTGGCCACCAACCACTTGATCGGCCTTGGTCACCGCTCGATCGCGATGATCGGCGGCACGGACCAGACCTCGACTGGCCGCGATCGCTACCAGGGTTATGTCAATGCGCTGCGCAAGGCCGGCATCGAGGTCGATCCGAACCTGCGCATTCCCGGCCCGCGCTCGAAACAAGGCGGCTTCGAGGCCGCCGTGCACTTCCTGTCGCTGCCGCAGAAGCCGACGGCGGCCGTCTGCTGGAACGATCTCGTGGCGATCGGGTTGATGAACGGCATTGCGCGCGCCGGCTTGATGCCGGGACGCGACATTTCCGTTACCGGTTATGACGATCTCGAGGAGGCGTCGATTGCGACGCCGGCGCTGACGACCGTCTGGAACGGCCAGGCCGAGGTCGGGCGCCTGGCCGCCCGGGCGCTGCTCGATCGCCTGGCCGGAAGCCACGAGCCCGACGGCATGCATCTGATCAAGCCGGAAATGCGCATTCGCCAGTCCACCAGTCCCCATCGGCCCCGCGCCTGAACCAAGACGGCCACCCCAAGAGGAAAAGCCATGTCCCGCATCGCCATTCTCGTTCCTGGGAAGATACACGAGCGTGTTCTCGAAAGCCTGAAGGATCGTTTTGAGATTATCGCCGTTCCGCGCGCGGAAAAGCTTGCGCTCGACGGTGAGACCGCCGGCCGCATCCGCGGCGTTGCCGTCTCCGGCGCTTTTCCCGGCGCCTGGATGGATCAGCTGCCTGGTGTCGAGGTGATCGCCAGCTTCGGCGTCGGTTATGACGGTATGGATGTGAAGCGTGCCGCCGAAAAGGGCATCGTCGTTACCAATACGCCTGATGTTTTGACTGACGAGGTCGCCGATACGGCAATCGGTCTGCTCCTGAACACCATCCGCGAACTGCCGCGGGCCGAAGCCTGGCTGCGCGCCGGCAACTGGAAGCCGGGCGTGACCTATCCGCTGTCGCGCTTCTCGCTCAATGGCCGTCATGTCGGGCTCTACGGCCTTGGCCGCATCGGGCTTGAAATCGCCAAGCGGCTGGAGCCGTTCAAGGTGAAGATCAGCTATCACACTCGCTCGCGTCACGCCGATGCACCCTATGATTATCACCCGACGCTGAAGGGGCTGGCGGAAGCGGTGGATACGCTGATCGCCATCGTTCCGAAGACGCCGCAGACGCATAAGACGATCGATGCCGAGATTCTGGCAGCACTCGGCCCGGACGGCATTCTCGTCAATGTCGGCCGCGGCTGGAGCGTGGACGAGGAGGCGCTGAGCATGGCACTAACCTCCGGCGCGCTCGGAGCAGCCGGCCTCGATGTCTTCTATGATGAGCCCACAGTGCCGGCCGGCCTGTTGGAACCGGCCAATGCGGTGCTCCTGCCGCATGTTGCCTCCGCGTCGGTGCCGACCCGCAATGCCATGGCCGATCTCGTCGCCGATAATCTCATCGCCTGGTTCGAGACGGGAGCCGCGCTGACGCCGGTGCCGGAGACGCCGCAAAAGGCCTAGAGCGGTTCAGGTTTTCACGGAAGCGCTGAACCGCTCTCACTTTTGTTTTTACGCAATTCCGGACGGATCACCGCTTCGCACTTTTCCTGGAATTGCTCTAGCGACTGCGCCGTCAGACGATCGCCTGCGCGGAGGTGACCGGCAGCTTGCCGGCGGCGTAGGCGTGGACGGCGTCGCCGAAAGCTTCAAATAGCTGGTTCGAAGGCTTGTCGGTTTCGGCCCAGTACTCCGGATGCCATTGCACGCCGACGGCGAAGGCCTTGGCGTCGATGACGGAGACGGCCTCAACCGTGCCGTCTTCGGCGATCGCTTCCACCTGCAGGCGCGGCGCGGTCCTGGCGATCGCCTGCCGGTGCAGGGAATTCACGCGAATTTCGCCGGGGCCGAGAATGCTTGCGATGCAGGAGCCTTCCTTGACGTAGACGCTTTGGCGAACGGCGTACATGCCGTCGCGGTCGACGCCGTCCGGCCGGCGATGGTCCCAAATGCCGGGCTGCTCGTGGATCTCGCTTGCCAGCGAGCCACCGAGCGCGACGTTCAGCTCCTGGATGCCGCGGCAGATGGCGAGGAGCGGGATGGCGCGGTCGATCGCGCGGCGGATCAGCGGCAGGCTGGTGGCGTCGCGGGCAGGGTCGAACGGACCGTCCCGCTCGCTCGCCTCGGCACCGTAGAGAGAAGGATGCACGTTGCTGGCCGAGCCGGAAACCAGGAGGCCGTCGACGCGGTCGAGGATCGCGTCGGTATCGTAGCCTGCCTCGAAGGCGGGGATGATGAAGGCCATGACGCCGGCTGCATTCAAGGCGGCCCTCACATATTGATGCTGCACGGCATGCCACGTCGCTCCGTCGAAGCTGCGGATATCGGCAGGAATGGCAACGATCGGTTTCGTCATATCAACCCCGGTGAAAACTTTCTGCACTGTGTTTCTGGCGCCAGAACGGCCCTTAAGTCAACGATTGGCTGTGTCGGAGGGCCAAAATACGGCCGAAGCTGCCCTGGTTCCGGCTTGGCTGCTAAGCCGCTGATTTTGATAGTTGCACTCGCATTCTCCTATTGCCGTCTTGATGCCAAAGGCTAATAGACTAAAGCTTGAATCGCGGCCCCCGCCATGCTTAGGTTTGCCCCGGCTGCGGGTGGGGTGAAGATTGGCCGCGCAGTGATCTATACGGGAGGTTTTTGATGGATCGTCGTTCGTTTTTCAAGAAGGCGGGAACCGCCAGCGCCGGCGCGGTAGCCGCAACGGCATTGGCAGCGCCTGCGATCGCGCAGGAAAATCCGAAGATCGCGTGGCGCATGACGTCGTCGTTTCCGAAGAGCTTGGATACGATCTATGGCGGCGCCGAGGATATCGCCAAGCATGTCGCTGCCGCGACAGACGGCAATTTTACGATCCAGCCCTTCGCGGCCGGTGAAATCGTGCCTGGCCTGCAGGCCGTCGATGCGGTGGCCGCTGGCACGGTCGAGGCAGCCCATACGACCTCCTATTATTTCGTCGGCAAGGATCCGGCCTATGCCTTCGGAACGGCCATTCCCTTCGGGCTGAACAGCCGCCTGACCAATGCGTGGTTCTACGAGGGCAACGGCAACAAGCTGATGAACGAGTTCTACGCAACGCAGGGCATGTATGCCTTGCCGGCCGGCAATACCGGCGCGCAGATGGGCGGCTGGTTCCGCAAGGAGATCAATACGCTCGATGACCTCAAGGGGGTCAAGATGCGCATTGCCGGTCTTGCCGGCCGCGTCATGGAGAAGGTCGGCGTCGTCCCGCAGCAGATCGCCGGCGGCGACATCTATCCGGCGCTGGAGAAAGGCACGATCGATGCGGCAGAATTCGTCGGCCCCTATGACGACCTGAAGCTCGGCTTCCACAAGGTGGCGAAGTACTACTATTATCCGGGCTGGTGGGAAGGCGGCCCGACGGTGCATGGTTTCTTCAACCTTGAGAAATGGAGCAACCTGCCGAAGCATTATCAGGCGGCGCTGACCGATGCCTGCGCCTTCGCCAACACCAACATGCTGGCGAAGTACGACTCGAAGAATCCGACGGCGCTGAAGCAGCTCGTTGCGGAAGGTGCGACGCTGCGCCCGTTCAGCCAGGAGATCATGGAAGCCTGCTTCCAGGCGGCGACCGGCATCTACAGCGAAATCTCGGGCACCAACCAGTATTTCAAAAAGATCTACGAGGATCAGACCGCCTTCAAGCGGGACGCCTATCTCTGGATGCAGCTTTCGGAATACACTTTCGATACGTTCATGATGATCCAGCAGCGGGCCGGAAAGCTCTGAGGGCTTCCATCGGCGGCTGACACGAATATCAGAACCCCGGATCACTTGGTCCGGGGTTTTGTTTTAGCTCTTTATTTGGCGGGGGGCGGCGGTGCTCCTGGCAGGCCGAGTGGCGGCAGGGTCAGGCCGGGAATCTGCGGCGAGTCCTTGCCGCCGCCGAGTGGCGGCAGGCCGAGCTGGCCGCCGAAGCCCGGGACTTCGATCTTGATCGTGTTCGGGTCGACCTTCGGGCCGTTATCCAGCCAATAGGTCACCGATTGCGGCCAGAAGATTACGATCGCCACCAGGATCAGCTGCATGCCGACCCAGGGGAGCGCGCCCATGTAGATATCCGAGGTCTTGACGTCCTTGCTGGCGATCGAACGCAGGTAGAACAGCGCGAAGCCGAAGGGCGGATGCATGAAGCTCGTCTGCATGTTGACGCAGATCAGAACGCCGAACCAGATCAGGTCGATGCCGAGACTGGAGGCGACGGGGGCGAGCATCGGGATGACGATGAAGGCGATCTCGAAGAAATCAAGGAAGAAGGCGAGCACGAAGATGAAGATGTTGACGAAGATCAGAAAGCCGACTGGGCCGCCGGGAATGCCCGACAGCATGTGCTCGATCCAGCGCGAGCCGTCCATGCCCTGAAACACCAGGCTGAAGCAGGTGGAGCCGATCAGGATCATCACCACCATTGATGTGATGTGGGTGGTCGATGTCATCGCTTCGCGGATCAGCGGCCAGGTGAGGCGGCGATTCATCGCGGCGAGCGCCATGGCGCCGACGACGCCCAGCGCACCCGCTTCGGTCGGCGTTGCAAGGCCCATGAAGATCGTGCCGAGCACCAGGAAAATCAGCACGATCGAGGGCACCATGCCCATCAGCACCTTTACCAGCAGCGCCCAGTTGAAATCGCCGCGCACCTCTTTCGGCAGCGGCGGCATCGATTTCGGCCGGATGATTGACATCACCAGGATGAAGAGGATGAAAATCGTCACCTGCAGGATGGAGGGGCCGATGGCGCCGAGATACATGTCGCCGACCGACCGGCCGAGCTGATCGGCGAGAACGACGAGCACCAGCGAAGGCGGGATCACCTGCGTTATGGTGCCGGAAGCGGCGATGACGCCGGTGGCAAGGCGCGGGCTGTAGCCATAACGCAGCATGATCGGCAGCGAGATCACGCCCATGGTGATGACGGAGGCGGCCACCGTGCCGGTGATCGCGCCGAGCACGGCGCCGACGAGGATGACGGCATAGGCGAGGCCGCCGGGAATGCCGCCGAAGAGCTTGCCGGTGCCTTCGAGCAGATCTTCGGCAAGCCCGCAGCGTTCCAATATCGCTCCCATGAAGGTGAAGAAGGGAATTGCGAGCAGGAGGTCGTTGGAGACGATGCCGAAAAAGCGCAGCGGCAGCGCTTGCAGAAAGGCTTCGCTGAAATGGCCGGTGATGATGCCGATAATGCCGAAGAACATGCCGACGGCGGCGAGCGAAAAAGCGACCGGAAACCCGTAGAGCATGAAGATGACCATGCCCAGGAACATCGCCGGCGGAATGATGCCGAAATCAAACAAAACCGTTCCTCCAGGGCGCGCTACTGCAGCGGCTTTTCGTATTTGGTGTCGATGCTGATTTCGCCGGTGAGGGCGGCGATCCGCTTGATCAGCTCGGAAACGCCTTGAAGGGAAAGCAGTGCGAAGCCAGCCACGAGGATCAGCTTCACGGGCCACCGGATCAGTCCGCCGGCGTTGCCCGATATTTCGCCCTGCTGGTAGGAGAGCGTGAAGAAGGGCCAGCATAGCCAGGTGAGGAATATGCATACGGGAATGAGAAAGATGAGGAGGCCGACGATGTCGATCCAGATCTTCGCTTTGTCGGAAACCGCACCATAGATCAGGTCGACGCGGACATGCTCGTTGTTGCGCAACGCATGCGAGGCGCCGAGCATCACGACGAAGGCGAAGAGATACCATTGGATCTCGAGCCAGCCGTTCGAACTGTAGTTGAAGGCGTAGCGGACGATGGCGTTTCCGGCGCTGATCAGACAGCAGAACAGCACCATATATTCGGAAAGTTTGCCCATGATCCGACTGACCGAATCGATCAGCCGGCTTGCCGCCAGAAGTCCCGACATTCGTTTCCCTTGTTCTTGTCCTGCCGTTTTTCCGGCAGCTTTCCCTCTTGCAATCGATGTAGACCACGGCCTTCGAAATTGGAAGGATAAATGCCTCGCCTTAGAGTATAGTCTTAGATCCGATGACCAGGCAGTGTGAGTGTCTCATAATTCAACAACCCTGGCGTGGATAAAAAATTTCAATAATCTCGCCAAAAGGCTGCAACGGCGCGTGTAGGCTGTCCGGTTCATCCTATGGTTTTAGAAAATTTACCCAAATGTTTGATTCCATTGAAATCAATTTTTAAAGGGTTGAGCCTAGAATTCCCGCGCACAGGGAAAGTGTGGATGAAGCCGGATAACCCGAACAGGGTCCCTTTAGATGTGTATCTGTCGTTTGTGAGCTCCCTTTCCGGGAACCGCATGACGCTTCTTGTTGGCGTGATCGTGCATGTTGCGACGTGCCTTGCAGTGGCTGCCAAGACGCAATACTCCATCTACATCCTGCTGTCGGCTGCCTTCCTTCTGGTTTTCGGCGCTCGCATGGCCATCTTCCGGCAGTTCGATCGTGTCGACAAGCAAAGTCTGTCGCACGCCGGGATCGAGCGTTGGGAGTGGATTCTGGTTGGCAGCGGAGCCTGCACCACCGCGCTCCTCGGCATCGCCAGCGGCTACGCCATCTTCGTCGTGCATGATTCCTTTGCGGAGCTTGCCTGCATTTCTGTCACCATGGCGACCATGGTTTCCGTTGTCGGTCGCAATTACGGCTCGCGCTTCGCAGTCGACCTCCAGACGTTCTTCTGCTGCCTGCCGATGATCATCGGCAGCCTGCTGGCGCTGGATTTTTATCGTGGTCTGCTGTCGATCTTCCTCATTCCTTTCTGGCTGACGACCCGGGCCATGGCGAATGGTGTGCGCGAGTTTCTCTTCGAGAATGTCATTGCGCGCCGGGAAATCACCATCATCGCCGACCGTTTCGACACGGCGCTCAACAACATGCCGCACGGCCTGGTCATGGTCGATACCGAAAACCGTATCCAGGTCGTCAATCGCAAGGCCTGCGAGCTTCTGAAGATCGGTGCGCCGGAACGGCTGAAGGACCGCGACCTCGGCGCCGTGCTGCGTTACGGCGCGCGATACAGCTTCATGGACGCCTCGCAGCCGGAGCTCATCCTGCGCCAACTGACCCAGGTCGCCGAAGGCAACCTATCGCGCACGCTCATACATTTCCCCGAGGGTCTGTCGCTGGAATTCTCCGCCAGCCGAAGGGCCGATGGCGGCGCCGTGCTGATCTTCGAGGATGTGTCGAGCCGGGTGAAGGCGGAACAGAAGATCATGCATATGGTCCGCTTCGATGCGCTGACGGGCCTGCCGAACAGAGAGTATTTCGGGCAACTGGTGCAGGAGTATCTCGCCAAACATCAGCGGAAGTCCGGGCCGCTCGGCTTCATGGTTCTCGATATCGACGAATTCAAACATGTCAACGACATGCGTGGCCACGTCACCGGCGATCATCTGCTCTGCGCTATCGCCGCCCGGATCAAGCAGGCCTCCGGCAACGCCATTCTCGGCCGGCTGATGGGCGACCAGTTCATCCTGTTCTTTCCGCATGCGAAGGAGCCGGCCTCCCTCGACGTCGAGATCCGCCGCGTGCACGCTGCCATCCAGGGCCACTACGCGGTCGATGAGCTGACCTTCCTGGTTTCGCTCAGTGCCGGTTACGCGATTCTCGAGAGCACCGCCTTCGCGATGGACGAATGGAGCGTCAAGGCGGATCTTGCCCTGTTCGAAAGCAAGTCGCGCTTCAGGGGCGGCATATCCGGCTTCGAGCGGGAGATGGATGGCCGCTATATCGAGCAGCAGAAGCTGAAGGCGGATCTGCGCGAAGCGGTTTCCGCCCAGGCACTACATCTGGTCTTTCAGCCGATGTTCCGGGCCGACGGTTCGCGGATCGAATGCGCCGAGGCCTTGGCGCGCTGGGTGCATCCGGAGAAGGGCTCGATCCCGCCCGATGTCTTCATCCGGCTCGCCGAGGATATGGGCATCATCTCCGATATTACCCGCTTCGTCCTGTTCAAGGCATGCGGCGAATGCATGAACTGGCCGGATCATATCGCCGTCTCGGTCAATCTCTCGGCGCGGGACCTTAGGGATGCCGACATCCTCTCGGTGGTCGCCGACGCGCTTGCCCATTCCGGACTCGATGCGGCGCGGCTGCATCTCGAAATCACAGAAAGCTGCCTTATCGACGAGCCTGCGGCCGTGCGTGCCATCCTGGCGGAGCTCAGGGCCCGCGGCATCACCATCGCCATCGACGATTTCGGCACCGGCTTCTCCAGTCTCAGCTATCTCGACACGCTGCCGCTCGATATCGTCAAGATCGATCGCTCCTTCGTCCGCAACATCGTTGAGGATAACCGCCGCCTCAAGCTGTTGCGCGGCACGGTCCATCTCGCCCGCGAATTGGGACTGAAGATCGTCATCGAGGGCGTCGAGACCGACGAGCAACTCGCCCTGCTCAACAAGCACCGCAGCACCGATCTCGTGCAAGGCTATGTTTTCTCTCAGCCGGTGCCTTCCAAGAACATCCCGCTGTTACAGCAGGGCATCGGCCGCCGGACCGTTCAGCGTCGCCGCAACAAGGTCGCCTGAGCGCTCCGGTGCCACATTTTTTTCCGCTGAAAATCTTTCGCGACGTTAACCTTAATACTTTATATACGGGCCGAATTATCGGATTTCCTTGCCTAAATTTCGCTGGCGTATGATTAATGATCCGTTAACGAGCGGATCAAAATATGTCAGACACACTGTTCACGCGTAATGATTTCAGCACGAAAATTTTGGAAATTTTGGACCACGTCGAATATCGCCGTGTTGAGAGCAGCGAAGACATGGAGGAGGTGGAACGGCTGCGCTACAAGGCGTACAAGGCCCACGGTGCGCTTTCGCTTGCCCCGGAAGGTCTGTTGGACGATGTCGATTTCGACAGCCATGCCTATATCTTTGGCCTGTACTATTATGGCGAACTGGTCAGTACGATTCGAATTCACTATGTGACGCCGGAGCATCGTATCAGCCGGTCCGGAGAGGCCTTTCCCGAGGCGATGGATGAGCTTCTGGACGCCGGGCTGACCTTGATCGACCCGGCGCGTTTCGCGGCCGATCCTGAACTCACCGCCAACATGCCATGGGTTCCCTATCTGACGCTGAGACCCGCCATCGTGGCGGCAGCCTATTTCCGGGCGGACCGCGTTATTCAGTCCGTCCGGCCGCCGCATGCCGCCTTCTATAAGCGGGTCTTCTATGCCGATACGATTGTGCCCGGCCGACTGGCGGAGAGTTACGGGGTTGACGTGACGCTGATGTCGACGAATGTGATCGAGGTCGGACGCAAGCTGTTGACGCGTTACCCCTTCTTCATCTCCAGCGCCAGCGAGCAGCGCATGATGTTTTCGCGCAATCCCAACGACACATTGCCGCCGCTCACCATCATTCCGACGGCGCGCTTCGTGCCGCAAGGCCAACTTGGAACCGACTTGCCGCTCTGATTTCTTCCTCTCTTCCGGGAGAGGACCTGGGTTAGAATAATGAGGGGCGATGACCAGATCCGCAGTCAGCGCCCCTCATGTTTTTTCGCCTCGGGATAGGTGGTTTTGACGCGAGGCTGCGGCATTCTCATGCATTGCGCTTTCCTCTCTCATTGTGTAATTCCTGCAAGCAGGGATTTCCCTCGCCAGCCGGGGGAATCAGGCAGCGCAGAGGCATTTCAGGGAGACGATATTTATGGCTGAACATCATACCGGACCGGTCGAGACCGGCGCGCCGATGGACTACAAGGAACATGAAAAGACCTACGACATGTTCATCACCGCCACGAAATACGGCTCGATGCTTCTCATCGTCCTCCTGCTTGCGATGACCGCCGGTTTCTTCGGCGGCGCCGGCCTTCTTGGCGGTCTCTTCGTTTTCATCATTCTACTCGCTGTCGGCGTCTTCCTGTTCCGCTGATCGCGGCAAAGGGGAGGGCTTCGCCGAAGCTTTGTGACCGAGGCGCGTCGCGATCTTTCAGATTCGCTCTTCGCGCTTCAGGTCTTTACTTTCTCGTTATCGTTATCGCAGGACCGACGGACAGTTTTGCGCGACATGCTTTAGGTGCTTGGCCTGCGCAGGGAAGCCTGCGGCGGTCTGGCTGACCCGGAGGAGGGGGCAGTTGGGCAATATCGTTTTCGTTGCAAGAGAAATTGCAGGCGAGGAGACGCGTGTCGCGGCCTCCGCCGAGACCGTGAAGAAAATGAAGAATTTCGGCTTCGACGTCGTCGTCGAAGCCGGTGCCGGTGCGGCGTCGCGCCTTCCGGACGGAGAGTTCGAGGCCGCCGGCGCCCGGATCGGCAGTTTTGCCGATGCAGCCGCCGCCGACGTGGTGCTCAAGGTGCGCCGCCCGAGCCCATCGGAGATATCGGGTTACAAGAGCGGTGCTGTCGTCATCGCCATCATGGACCCTTACGGCAACGACGAGGCGATCGCGGCTCTGGCAAGTGCCGGCCTGTCGGCCTTCGCGATGGAACTGATGCCGCGCATTACCCGCGCCCAGTCCATGGACGTGCTGTCGTCCCAGGCCAATCTCGCCGGCTATCAGGCCGTCATCGAGGCGGCTGCGGTTTATGACCGCGCCATGCCGATGATGATGACGGCGGCCGGCACCGTGCCAGCCGCCAAGGTCTTCGTCATGGGCGCCGGCGTCGCCGGCCTGCAGGCGATCGCCACGGCGCGGCGCCTGGGTGCTGCGGTCTCGGCCACCGACGTTCGTCCGGCCGCCAAGGAACAGGTCGCCTCGCTCGGCGCCAAGTTCATCGCCGTCGAGGACGAGGAGTTCAAGGCGGCGGAAACAGCCGGAGGCTATGCCAAGGAAATGTCCGCCGACTATCAAGGCAAGCAGGCAGCCCTGGTGGCCGAACATATCGCCAAGCAGGATATCGTCATCACCACGGCGCTAATCCCCGGTCGCGCGGCGCCGCGGCTCGTTTCGCGGGCCATGCTCGCCGCGATGAAGCCGGGCGCTGTTGCCGTCGATCTCGCGGTCGAGCGCGGCGGCAATATCGAGGGTGTCGTTGCCGGCGAGATCGCCGATGTCGACGGCGTCAAGGTGATCGGTTTCGCCAATATGCCGGGCCGGGTCGCGGCCAGTGCTTCGGCGCTCTACGCCAAGAACCTCGTCACCTTCCTCGAGACCATGGTCAACAAGGAAACCAGGACGGTTGTCGTCAATCTCGACGACGAACTCGTCAAGGCGACGATGCTGACTTATGCCGGCGACGTGGTGCATCCCGCCTTCGGCGGCGCGAAGAAGGGAGATCTCTGATGGCCAGTGAAGCAATGGACAGAGCGCTTCAGCAACTGAACGACGCGGTAACGGCCGTCGCCACCGCAGCTGCCCACGCCCCGGAGGCGGCAAGTGCTGCCACCGGTGGGGCGATCGATCCCTTCGTCTTTCAGCTGGCGATCTTCGTCTTATCGATCTTCGTCGGTTATTACGTCGTCTGGTCGGTAACGCCGGCGCTGCATACGCCGCTCATGGCGGTCACCAATGCGATCTCCTCGGTCATCGTCGTCGGCGCGCTGCTGGCGGTTGGCATCTCCACCAGCGGGCTTGCGACCGGCTTCGGCTTTGTTGCCCTGGTGTTGGTCTCGGTGAACATCTTCGGCGGCTTCCTGGTCACGCAGCGGATGCTTTCGATGTACCGCAAGAAGGACAGGTGAGGGATCGATGACCAATATCGCAGCTTTCCTCTACCTCGTCTCCGGCGTCCTCTTCATCCTGGCGCTTCGCGGTCTTTCCCATCCGGCGACGAGCCGCAAGGGCAATCTCTACGGCATGGTCGGCATGGGGATCGCCATCCTCACGACGCTGGTGCTGGCGACGCCCAACTTCGGCGGCTTCGTGCTGATCGTTCTCGGCCTTGCCATCGGCGGCAGCGTCGGCGCCTATGTCGCCCGCACCATTGCCATGACCTCGATGCCGCAGCTCGTTGCCGGCTTCCATTCGCTGGTCGGCCTTGCCGCCGTGCTGGTTGCAGCCTCGGCGCTCTATACGCCCGCCTCCTTCGGCATCGGCGAGATCGGCCACATCCACACCGAAGCGCGGGTCGAGATGGCGCTCGGCGTGGCGATCGGTGCGCTCACCTTCACCGGCTCGATCATTGCCTACCTGAAACTCGACGGGCGCATGTCCGGCAAGCCGATCATGCTACCCTACCGGCATCTGATCAACGCGACCCTGCTGGTGCTGATCGTGCTCTTCATCATCGGACTTGCCGCCACTGAAAGCCATTTCGACTTCTGGGCTGTCGTGGCGCTGTCGCTGGTGCTCGGCGTGCTGCTGATCGTGCCGATCGGCGGCGCCGACATGCCGGTCGTCGTCTCGATGCTGAATTCCTATTCCGGCTGGGCTGCGGCCGGCATCGGCTTCACCCTCGGCAATCTGGCGCTGATCATCACCGGCGCGCTTGTCGGTTCCTCCGGCGCGATCCTCTCCTATATCATGTGCAAGGGCATGAACCGCTCCTTCGTCTCCGTCATCCTCGGCGGTTTCGGCGGCGAGACGGCGTCCAGCGGGCCTGACACCTCAGACAAGACGGTCAAGCTCGGCTCGGCCGAGGATGCGGCCTATCTGATGGCCAATGCCTCGAAGGTGATCATCGTGCCGGGTTACGGCATGGCGGTCGCCCAGGCCCAGCATGCGCTGCGCGAACTCGCCGACAATCTGAAGAAGAACGGCGTCGAAGTGAAATATGCGATCCACCCGGTCGCCGGCCGCATGCCCGGCCACATGAACGTGCTGCTCGCCGAAGCCAATGTTCCCTATGATGAGGTTTTCGAGCTCGAGGACATCAATTCGGAATTTGCCCAAGCCGACGTCGCCTATGTCATCGGTGCCAACGACGTCACCAATCCGGCGGCCCGCGACGACAAGACCTCGCCGATCTACGGCATGCCGATCCTCGACGTCGACCGGGCCAAGACCTGCCTGTTCGTCAAGCGCTCGCTCGGCTCGGGTTATGCCGGCATCGACAATACGCTGTTCTATAAGGACGGCACGATGATGCTGCTCGGCGACGCCAAGAAGATGACCGAGGATATCAACAAGGCCATCTCGCATTGATGAACGCAGATACAGCCGCCTTCGGGCGGCTGTTCGATTCAGGTTGGACGTCCGTTTTTTTCATATCTCGCCAGGCACCAGGGTCATCTTCTCGACGCCGATCGCCAGGTTCAGCCCTTCCTGGGCCTGGACATTCAATGGCTGCAGCATGAAGGCCTTGTTGGTGCCGCCGGCAATCACCTTGGCGCCGGCGCCGGCACCCAGGCTCGCATCGGCGCCGATGCCGTAATATTCGCCGGCAAGGGCGAATTGCGGGACATCCGTGCCGGTCTTGGCCAGCACCTGCCAGATCATCACGCTCTTGCCGGTCTGGCCGATATCGAGACCGAACTTCTCGATTTTACCGGCATAGACCGCCTTGGCGCCGCCTGATGCCGGCGTATAGGTGCAGATGAGGTTCTTCTGCGAGGTGATGATCAGACCCTGGCCGCCATCCGATCCGCAGACCAGGCGGCCAAGCGTGACATAATTTTCCGCGCCTGCTGGACTTGCCCAGGCCGCGGCTGCCAGAGCCGCGGCAATGATCGTGTGCTTGAACATGGTCTTTCTCCTTGGAAACGACCTGTTCGAAACGGGTAGAGATAGCGATTGTTCCTGAGTTAGAGCGGTTCAGGTTTCACGGAAGCGCCGAACCGCTCTAACCTTTTGTTTTTACGCAATTCCCGGCAAAAGCGCTACGCGCTTTGCCTGGGAAAACCGCTTCGCACTTTTTCTGGAATTGCTCTAGTCCCGTTCCAGCGTGGCGCGCTGCGCCGTCAGCACCCACAACAGGCCTTCGGGCCGAAAATCGACCTGAACCGTGCCGCGGAAGGCGGAGGCGGCATGGGCCTTGATAACGGTCGTGCCAAAACCCGAGCGGGTCGGCTCTGCGACAGGCGGGCCGCCGCTTTCCTCCCAGGTGAAGCGGAGCAGGGCATCCGGCTTGTCTTCCTCCCTGACGCCGCGCCATTCGAAGCGGACCCGGCCTTGCGGGACGGAGAGCGCACCGTATTTTACTGAGTTTGTGGCGAGTTCATGCAGGGCAAGGCCGAGATTCTGCACCGCATCCGGCTTCAGCACGAAGTCTTCGCCTGAGATATCGATCTGGTCGCGCGATTGCGGGAACGCCTGCAGGTGGATGTCGACGACCCGCCGCAGCGACACGCCTCCCCATTGCTCACTGGTCAGCAGCTCGATCGAACGCACCAGCCCCTCGAGGCGATCGGCGACGGCGGCCTGGAAGGTCTCGACGCTGTCGGCCTGTTTGGCGAGCTGGCGCATCATGGCCTGGGCAAGTGTCAGAAGGTTTTTGGTGCGGTGGACGAGCTCGTGCATGACGAAGCGCAGCCGGTCCTCGGTCTGGCTGCGATCGAAGGAGGCATTCGAAAGGGCGATCGCCACCTGGTTCGCCTCGATGACGCTGGTCTCGACCGGCGAGACGATATGGCCTTCGCCCATGCGGTTGGCCATTTCGGCGATATCGCGGATGGTGGTGCGCACCTGCCTTGCAACGGCATAGGCGCCGAGCACAGCGACGAGCACCAGGGCTACGCCGCCGACGATGAGGAAACGCCAGGTGCTGAGAATCGAAGCCTGGGCGATCGGTCCCCAGATCACCGTTTTCCACGACCAGCCGGGAATCCTGGCATAACCGAGCAGCATGTGCGGCAGGATCGTCTCGTCCTGGAAGACGCCGCGTGACGCGGTGAACGCCGGCAGGATGCGTGGGTCGAAGGACGTGCCGGGTTCGAGATTGGCGGGGCCGGTGGCGGCGACGACGTGACCGCTCTGGTCGATGACGGCGGCCGACCAGCCCGGGGCAAGACCCTCGGTCGTCACGAGCTTGCCCAGATCCTTGGCATCCTGCGTGATGATGAGGGCTGCGACGGGATCGTCCGCGCGCGGCAGGGTGACGTTATAGACCCAATCGCCGCTGGTCCGGCCGCGGAAGACGTCCGATGCCTCAATGCGACCGGAGGCCATGGCGGCTTCAAGGGAGGGGATGTTCGCCGTCTTGCCCAGCGGCGTGCCGAAAGCCCGGCGCGTGTTCAACAGCTGCTGGCCGGTGCGATCGACGGCGATGACGAACAGCGTATTGTCTCGGAGGGCCGTTTCCGTGCGCTCGTGGAAGGCGGCGAGATTACCATTTTCGAGCTCCGGTGAGCTCGAAAGCAGCCGCAGCGTCGTTGCCATATCCTGAAGCTGGCGGTCGATGATGCGCGAAAGCGCAAGCGCATCCTGGGCCGTCTCTCGCCTCAGCGTCGAACGTTGGTTGTCCTCAAGTTGCAGCAGAAGCAGCGTTACAAAGGCGAAGATCGGCAGGGCGATCGCCACCGCCATGGCGACGAGATAGGTGCCGATCGAGGCCTTGGGAAAGAACAGCGCGACGATCTTCATCTGTTTCGCCACGTCTCATGCACTGGCTGCCGGCAAGGGCTTTTGCGTGCGGTCAGGAAAGCAAAGATCCGCATCTCTCGCAAGCCGCCCTCAAACTGTTTCGAACGCCCGATAGCAAGCTATCGAAGCAGCGACATGTTAGGGGGAGCAAGACGAGGTTGCAACATACTATAATGTGTCATCGAGGACGGCGGACCATGTGGCGGCCGAGATATCGGCCGCCCGACTGATGTCCTTAGCCGGCTGGGGCGACGCCGACGCGGGCAAGGCCGTCGCGAGCCGGCTGGTATTTGGGATCGAGGCCGACGGCGTGGCGATAGGAGCGGGCAGCCTTCGCCTTGTCGCCGCGCCGCTCATAAACCAGCGCCTGGTTGGCCCAGGATTCGGCGATGTTGCCATTGAGTTCGATTGCATGGTTGAAATCGGCAAAGGCGTTGTCGTTGTCGTTCAGCGCGATATAGGAAATGCCGCGGCCATTATAGGGCTCGGGCGAATTCGGCGCGAGCGAGATCGCCTTCGAGAAATCGTCGATCGCCTTGTCCTGCTGATTGCGCTTCTGATAGATCAGGCCACGATTGTGATAGGCGCGGCCGTCCGTGGTGCCGAGCTGGATCGCCTTGTCGAAATCGTTGAACGCCTGGTCGTCCTGGCCGGCCATGCGATAGACGTTACCGCGGCCGATATAGGCGACGTCGTAACTCGGGTTGATCTGCAGCGCGGCATTGTAGTCGCTGATCGCCTGGGCCTGCTGGCCCATGTTGCGATAGACCAGGGCGCGGTTGGCATAAGCCTGGAAAAACCGCGGATTGATCTGCAATGCGGTGTTGAAATCGTTCAGCGCCTGGCGGAACTGGCCACCGCGGCCATAGGCGGAACCGCGGACGTTGTAGCCTTCGGGATCCTTGGGATTGGCGTTGATGACTGCCGTCAGCGAGGCGATATTCTCTTCCGAACCCTGCGCCTTATCGATGCGGATCACGGCATCTGTGGTGTTTGTCGTCTCACAGCCGGCGAGGCCAAACATTGCCGCCAGCGCCAAAGCGGGCAGGAATGCGGTTTTCTGCAGGCGCCAGGCGCGGGACGGATTGAAGGTGTTGACAGCCATTCGGGCTCGCTTTCCCCATGCGGCATATCCGATACCGGGATATGCGATCTTCAGCGGCAAACTAAAAAAGGCGGTGGCGAACCTATCGCCCCCGCCACAATGCATCCGAAAACGTCAAAAAAACGACAGCAACGCTCAGCGTGCTGCGACCAGACCTTCGCGCTGGGCGCGCTTGCGGGCCAGCTTGCGAACGCGGCGAACAGCTTCTGCCTTTTCGCGAGCACGCTTCTGCGACGGCTTCTCGTAGTAGTCGCGCATCTTCATTTCGCGGAAAATGCCTTCGCGCTGCATCTTCTTCTTGAGAGCGCGGAGAGCCTGATCGACATTGTTATCGCGGACAAGTACCTGCACGAGAATCACGTTCCTTTGGTTGGTTGATGCCGGCGGCGGCGCAGCGCCAGGGGCAAAAATATAACGTTCGCGCGGCCGCAGCCTTGCGATTGGTGATGCGGGATAGCAGATCGGGTATAAGAAGTCCAGATGCATATGGAAGCGGGCGGAAAAATCACGCTTGCCCCTATCCGGTCACGATCTGCCTGCCTCGGGCGCGGTTTCGTCCAGCGCGGCAATCGCCTCCCTGAGAGCCGTCCTGACCCGGAGGCGATCGGCCGGCTCCAGCCGGCCCATGTCCAGATGCAGGTCGAGGCCCGCGAGGTGCTCGCTGAGCACTTTGCTCTTATGATCCGCACCGAGTGTTAGGCCATCCACTGCATAGGGCACGATCTCGCGCTGTATGCCCTTCATCGTGATCGGCGGCAGCGGGTGGGCATCGACGATCTCGTTCACCAGCGCATAGGTTTCGTAGCTAATGACGATTTCTCCACCCTGGGCTATCGATTGCAGCCGGGCTGCGAGATTGGCCTCCGCCCCGATGATCGTGTAGTCCATGCGGTCGCTGCTGCCGAAATTGCCGACGTTGCAATAACCGCTATTGATCCCCATGCGGACGACGAAAGGCTCCTCGGTGCCGTTTCTGCGCCATCTGTCCTTGAGTTCGCCGAGGCGGCGCTGCATGTCGACGGCCATGCGCAGACAGGCTTTTGCGTCTTCCTCCGGACCTTTGGTTTCCGGGTCGCCGAAAAACACCAGCATCGCGTCGCCGATGAACTTGTCCACCGTGCCGCCATGTTCGAGCGCGATGTTCGACATCTCGGTCAGATATTCGTTGAGCATCGCCGTCAGCGCTTCCGGCTGCAGGCGCTCGGTGGTCGCGGTGAAATCCTTGATGTCGGAGAAGAAGATCGTCAGGCGTTTGCGCTCGGTATGGACGATGACGTCCTTCTGCCCGGAGAAGATGCTTTTGTAGATCTGTGGCGAGAGATAGCGAGAAATCTTCAGGGAAACGCTGGCGAGGAACTCGTTTGCCGCTTCCAGATCCTGGTTGGCGCTGCGGATCGCACGCGCCTGTTGCCGCTGGAGGATAATGAAGCTGATGCCGATGACGGCAACGAACAGAAAATAGCAGAGCAGGTATTTGAAGGCGAAAACGTTGCTCGCATAAGGCTGGCGGATGATGACTTCCTGGATGCCGCGCACGTCGCCCACCTTCCAATCGGTCTTCGGGCTTTCGGGGTGGGTATTGTGGCAGGCAACGCAGGCCTGGCCCATGACGACGGGGGTGATGAAGCGCAACGTATCGGTCAATCCGATACGATTGAGATCGTTCAGCGTCTGTTGCGGATTGGCGCGTAGCGCGGCAAGCGCTTTGCTCTCGAAATCGTCGAGGTCGTGGGATGCGCGGCTTTTGAACGGTAGGTCGGAGACGAAACGGTAGGTGATATTAGCCTGCTGTTCCTTGATGACATCGCCGAGTTCCAGGGAAAGTGTGGCCGGCAGCGGGATGGCGCCCGGTATATTGGCATAGTTGTGAGAGACGACCGTGCCATCGGCCTCACCGATGGCGTGGGCGGCCAGAACACGGCCTACGACATTGGCGGAATAATAGGAGCGGATGCTCGAGATCAGCGAACTCATGTCGCGGGCCTGACGCCGCAGGGTATTTCCCGAGAGATCGCTGATATCAAGCCAGACGGCCAGCGGCAGTCCCGCGAGCATTGCCAGCACCATGGCAATCAGCCAGTAGCTGCTCCGGCGCGCGGCGGTTTCGGAAATCACGGCGACCCCTCGTTCTTCTCTGGAAGGCATTCGATTTTCGATCGCTACAAGAACATTTCGCCGGCTGCCCGGCAAGATCGAAGGCCTGTCGTCCAGGCAAAAGCCGGCCAATGGCGCGGGCCTTTGAAAGAGAGGACCTGCACGGCATGTGCGAATGGCGTTTGGACCGAAAGCGGCGTAGCTTGCCGACAGGTGCGGGCCGTTCTGCCGGCCGTGGAGGGGACACCCGGTGAGATCATGACGCGCGTCCAGCAAATCGGTGTCGTTATCGGCCTGGCGATCGTGGCTCTGCTCACGGTCCTTCGGGCCGGCGATCCCGGGATTTTCAAGCTGATCCGCGGCGTGACCTTCGATGAATATCAGCGGTTGGTTCCAAGGTCGTTCGAGCCGATGCCGGTCCGCGTAATCGACATCGACGAAGCTTCCTTACGCGAATTCGGCCAATGGCCCTGGCCGCGGGACCGGCTGGCGCTGCTGGTGGACCGGCTTTCCGCGATGGGCGCTTCGGCCATTGCCTTCGATATTCTTTTCGCCGAGCCCGACCGGCTGTCGCCGCGCAATGTTGTCGCCGAGGTCGCAGGCGTCGATCCTTCGCTTGCCGAGAAGCTGCCTGACAATGACGAGATATTCGCCGGCGCGATTGCCGAGAAGCCCGTCGTGCTCGGTTTCGGCCTTTCCAACGTGGGCAATTACCGGCCGCCCGTGAAGGCGGGTTTCGCCTTCACGGGCGAAAGCCCCGTCTCGGCTCCTCCTTATCTCGGCGCCTCGACACCGCTCAGGCCGCAATTGGAGGCGAATGCGGCCGGGCTCGGCCATATCAGCCTCAACCCCGGCAATCCCTCGCCGGTGGTGCGGGCGGTTCCGCTGTTTTTGACGGACGGCGAGCAGCTCTATCCAAATCTGGCCATCGAGGCGCTGCGCGTCGCGCAGGGGGCTTCGACCTATGTGCTGTCGGGCGCGCCCGATCGCGCCGGCATCATGACATCGGTGAAGATCGGCGAATTCGTCGTGCCGCTGACAGCGGCGGGCGAACTCTGGCTCTATGTCAGCCCCGACCGGGCGGAGCGGTACATATCCGCCCGGCAGGTGCTTGCGGCCGAAGGGGCTTCTCCCGCGGTCGCGGCTGCCATTGACGGCAGCATCGTCTTCGTCGGCACCTCGGCGGCCGGCCTGCAGGACATCCGCGTCACGGCGCTCGGCGAGAATGTTCCCGGCGTTTCGCTGCATGCCCAGGCGATCGAGCAGATCCTATCCGGTCATTTCCTATCGCGGCCCGACTGGGCGGACGGGCTGGAAATCCTTGTCATCGCTGTGCTCGGATGCCTGCTCGTCGTGGTGACGACCTTCGTCAGCCCCGCTGTCGCGCTGATCTGCGGCTTGCTGATCACGGCCATGGCGCTCGTAGCCTCCTGGCTGTCGTTTCTTTATGCCGGGCTTCTTCTCGATCCGCTGGCGCCGATCGTCAGCGGATCGATCATCCATTTTGCCGCGACCTCGTTCAAGATCCTGGTGATCGACCGAGAGCGGCGCGAAGTGCGGCGCGCCTTCGGGCATTATCTTTCTCCATCGCTGCTCCACCGCATCGAGCATAACCGCGATGCATTGCGTCTTGGCGGAGACGACCGCGAGCTGACGGTCATGTTCGTCGATGTCAGGAACTTCACCGAGATAAGCGAGCGGCTGGCACCGACGGATGTGGTGGCCTTCCTGAATACGCTGCTCGATGCGCTGAGCCGCCATGTCGTGGCCAATGAAGGCACGCTCGACAAGTTCATCGGCGATTCGATCATGGCGTTCTGGAATGCGCCCGTCGATGTGGCGGATCATCAAACAAAGGCGGTTCGCACAGCGCTTGCCATGCGCGAGACACTCGCCGAACTGAACGCCGGCGACGCCTTCGGTTTCGGGGCCGATCAGGAGGTCGGGATCGGCATCGGCGTCCATACCGGCCTTGCCTGCGTCGGCAACATGGGCGCCAAGACCCGCTTCAACTATTCGGCCGTCGGAGACGCCGTCAACGTCGCGGCCCGCATCGAATCGTCCTGCAAGGAGGTCGGCTTCGATATCCTCATCTCCGACAGCACGGCACGCTCAGTGCGGGGAATGGCGCTGATCGAAGCCGGCGCGCTCCCGCTCAAGGGGAAGAGCAGCCGGACCCAGATCCTTGCGGTCGTCGGCGATGAGCGCGTCGCGGCATCCCAGGAATTCGCCGCGCTCGAGGTCGTTCACAGGCAGTTGATGCAGGCCCTGCAATCGCATTCCAGGAACAGCCGGAAGCTTATGGGTACGGCCAAACTGAGGGCGGTGCAGGTGACCGGCGGCCTGGCGGAATTCTACAAGCGCCTATCCGGCAGAACCGATCATTTCCGCGAAGTGCCCGAAAGGGTCGAAAAGAGCGCCGTAGACTGACGGGCTTCAGCGGCCGCGATTGAAATTCCGGCCTCTGTCGTGGTTCCGATCGTTGTCATGACCATGATCGCGATGTCCAGAATGGTCGCGGTCGTGGTCACGATGATCCTCGCCGTGATTTCCCGGCTTGCCGTCATCGTCATGCCGGCCATGGCCCTCGTGCTTGTCAGGCCTATCCGGTTCGTCATGATGCGGCCTGTCATGGTGTGGTTTGTCATGGTGCGGCTTGTCGGGCTTGTTCGGCCGCTCCTTTTGCGGCTCGGCCTGTCTCTGTGGCGGATCCTGCCTTTGCGGGGCAGGCGCAACTGCCGGCGGAGGCCGTGTTCGGTCTTTTCTTTCCGGCGCAACGGAGGCCATATTGCAGCCGCCGAGCATGCCGATGCCGCCCGCAAGCCGCTGATTGCCGGAGAGGAAGGGAAGGGCGCGGGGATTTCCGAGCGTGTCGAGAATGCTGGGATCGACCCGGCGTGCGGCCGACATATTGCCGTTCGGCTTCGCCACCACGCAGTCGCAGCGCTGCTGCAATTGCCGGCAGCCGCCCGGGCCACAAAACCGGGCCGCGCCATTCAACAGGACGACGGCGGTGGTGCCATCAGGGCCGACGTAAAAATCGAAAGCGGTGCCGCGCACGCCGATCGTGCCGGCGGGCGTCAGGATCTGGTAGGCGGAGGAGTTGGAACTGCCGCTCACCCAGCGGAACGTACCCTTCGCCGCCCTGATGGTGAGTTTTTTGACCGATTGAGAATCATCGAAGACATATTTGTCGATCACCACCGACGAGCCCCAGCCCACCGCGAGCTTCGTGCCGTCACGGAACAGGAACTGGCCAAGGCCCGATGGGGATGTCTTGATGCGCTGGTTGCGATGAACGCTGGTGTCGACTTCGATCGGGCCGCTCTGCCCCGTCACCTCCGTCTTAATGACGACAGCCTGGCCGACCGCCTCTGCGGTAAGTGCCGGTTGCGCGCCGGCGATCACAAGGCAAAGTGCCTGGAGTAATGAACGCCGACCCCACATGATACAGGAACCCCGGGAACATGCCGGTGAATTAACATTTTAGTAACTGCTTGTCTTCTCGCCCAGTTGGGCTAGCAGCGGACCGGCGGCCCAGGAAAGGGCTTGCCTCCTCCTGCCGAACAGCCTTCGAAACCAGCGCAGGATGTCACCCGAAAACCGACCGCTTTTTGGCATCATGTCGCTTAGTGTCAAAAGCAAAGCGCTAGGCTGTCGCAAAAGAGCCGTTGTGCCGCATTTGGATTTGCGATTTGTATGGGCGCGGAGAACAGCTCTTTCCCAAAGGAGAAGAAGGCGGATGCGGAAATATTCGGTTTTTGCCGTGGCGAGGGAGGCCCTTCGTGGCCATAAGGGCTGGGAGAAGCAGTGGACTTCGCCTGAGCCGCGCGCTGAATACGACGTTGTCATCGTCGGCGCCGGCGGTCATGGGCTGGGTGCTGCCTACTATCTCGCCAAGGAGCACGGCATCACCAATGTCGCGGTGATCGAGAAAGGCTGGCTCGGCGGCGGCAATACCGGCCGCAACACCACCATCATCCGCTCGAATTATCTCTATGAAGAGAGCATGCACATTTACGAGCATTCGATGAAGCTCTGGGAAGGGCTTTCGCAGGAGCTCAACTACAATGTGATGTATTCGCCGCGCGGCGTGATGATGCTCTCGCACAATATTCACGACCAGCAGTCGTTCAAGCGGCATATCCATGCCAACCGGCTCTACGGCATCGACAATGAATGGCTGACGCCGGAGCAGGCCAAGGCTTATTGCCCGCCACTCGACATCTCGGCCAGCGCCCGCTACCCGATCAACGGTGCGGCGCTGCAGCGTCGCGGCGGCACGGCCCGGCACGATGCGGTTGCCTGGGGTTATGCGCGCGCAGCCTCGGACCGCGGTGTGCATATTATCCAGAATTGCGAAGTGACCGGTATCCGCCGCGGTCCCGACGGACGGGTGACCGGAGTCGAGACGTCGCGTGGCTTCATCGGCGCAAAAAAGGTCGCCGTGTCGGCCGCCGGCCATACGACGACGATCATGAAGATGGCCGATGTGCGCGTGCCGCTGCAATCGAGTCCGCTGCAGGCGCTGGTCTCCGAACCGCTGAAGCCGATCTTCCCGTGCGTGGTCATGTCGAACACGGTGCATGCCTATATCTCCCAGTCCGACAAGGGAGAACTCGTCATCGGCGCCGGCACGGACCAGTATAATTCCTACTCCCAGACCGGCGGGCTGCAGATCATCACGCACACGCTCGACGCCATCTGCGAACTCTTCCCGATGTTCCGGCGCGTCAAGATGATGCGGCAATGGGGTGGCATCGTCGACAATACGCCGGATCGTTCGGCGATCCAGTCGAAGACGCCGGTTCCCGGGCTCTACGTCAATTGCGGCTGGGGCACCGGCGGTTTCAAGGCGACGCCGGGCTCGGCCAATCTCTTCGCGCATCTGATTGCCCGCGACGAGCCGCACAAGTTCAATGCCGGGCTGACGCTGGAGCGTTTCCGCAGCGGCCGATTGATCGACGAGGCGGCGGCTGCGGCGGTGGCGCACTGATGATGAATGCTGTGACCGAGATTTTGTGGGGCGCCGCACCGCTGGTCTCCCCTTTTCCCCAAGGAAATTCCACATGCTGCTGATCCATTGCCCCTACTGCCAGGAAGAGCGCTCCGAGCTTGAATTCCGTGGCGCGGGTGACGCGCATATCGTGCGGTCCGCCGACATCGCCTCGATCTCGGACGAGGAATTCGAGGCCTATTTCTTTCTGCGCGACAATCCGAAGGGCCTGATCTTCGAGCGCTGGCGGCATATTCACGGCTGCGGGCGCTTCTTCAACGCGGCGCGCGATACGGTGACCGACAAGTTCATCGTGACCTACAAGGCGGGTGAGCCGAGGCCTCAGATCGGTGCGGCGGCCCAGCAGCATGGGCCTGTCGAGACATATGAAGCTGTGGAAGGAGAGGCGCAATGAGCGGCGTGAACCGTATCGTCGGCAAGGGGCGCCTGACGCCGGCCAAAACCGCGCGCTTCAGCTTCGACGGCAAGAGCTATACGGCCCGCGAAGGCGATACCGTGGCCTCGGCGCTGATCGCCCACGGCGTGCATCTGGTCGGCCGTTCGTTCAAATACCACCGAGCCCGCGGCATTTTGTCGGCAGGGGCCGAGGAGCCGAATGCGCTGATCGACGTCGCCCGCGATACGGCGCGCAAGCAGCCGAATGTGCGCGCCACGGTGCAGGAAGTCTTCGATGGCATGATCGTCAACTCGCAGAACCGTTGGCCGTCGCTTGCCTTCGATGTCGGCGCGGTCAACAATCTGTTGTCGCCGTTCTTCGCCGCCGGTTTCTACTACAAGACCTTCATGTGGCCGCGCGCCGCCTGGAAAAGCGTCTACGAACCGATCATCCGTCGCGCTGCCGGTCTCGGCGTTGCGCCGACGGAGGAGGATCCCGACCATTATGCCAGCCGCTACGCCCATTGCGACGTGCTGGTGGTCGGCGCCGGTGTTGCCGGGCTTTCGGCGGCGCTGGCCGCGGCCCAGACCGGCGCGAAGGTGATCCTCTGCGATGAGCAGGCGGAAGTCGGCGGCGCATTGCGCTACGATGCCGGCGTGAAGATCGACGGTCAGGACGGTTATGCCTGGGCACAGAAAGCCGTGGCGCGGCTGAAGGCGATGGACAATGTCGAGGTGCTGGTGCGCACGACAGCGTTCGGTTACTACAACCACAATTTCGTCGGTCTCGCCGAGCGCGTCACCGACCATATCGCCAAGCCTTCCCACGATCTGCCGCGCGAGCGGCTGTGGCAGGTGCGGGCCAAGCGGGTGATCCTCGCCAATGGCGCGATCGAACGCCACATGGTATTTCCGAACAACGACCGGCCGGGCATCATGCTCGCCTCGGCAGGGCGGATGTATCTCAATCATTACGGCGTCGCGGTCGGGACCAAGGTTGGCGTCTACACGGCGCATGATTCGGCCTATGAGGCGGCTTTCGATCTGAAACGAGCCGGTGTTTCGATCGCCGCCATCGTCGATTGCAGGCAGGCGCCGGGAGCGGCGGTGCTGGAAGAGGCGCGGGCGCTCGGCATCGATGTCCTCACAGGCCAGTCGGTCGTCAATACGGCCGGGCGTCTGCGCATCTCGTCGATGACGGTGGCGCGCAATGGCGGCGGTTCGCCGCGCAAGATTGCGGTTGATGCGCTGCTGGTTTCGGCCGGCTGGACGCCGTCCGTGCATCTCTTCTCACAGTCGCGCGGCAAAGTGGCCTTCGATGCCGAAAGCCAGCGTTTCCTGCCCGGCAACTATGCACAGGACTGCCTCTCTGTCGGCGCCTGCAACGGCACCGACGATCTGCAGCGGACGATCGAGGAATCGCTTGCTGCGGGTGAGCTGATGGCGCAGGCCGCCGGCAAAAGCGGCGGCGAGAAAATCGCGCTCTCGGCGGAGCAGGCCTATGAGTGGACGGGTGGCATGATCGGCGCCGCCGAAGGTGCGGGCCCGAAGACCAACGCCAAGGCCTTCATCGATTTCCAGCACGACGTCTGCGCCAAGGATATCCGCCTTGCCGTGCGCGAGGGCATGCATTCGATCGAGCACATCAAGCGCTTCACGACCAACGGCATGGCATCGGACCAGGGCAAGCTTTCCAACATGCACGGGCTGGCGATCGCCGCCGAAATGCTCGGCAAGGAAATACCGCAGGTCGGGCTCACCACGTTCCGTGCACCCTATACGCCTGTCACTTACGGCACGCTGGTCGGCCATTCGCGCGGAGAGCTGTTCGATCCGACGCGCAAGACGCCGCTGCACGCCTGGGAAGAGGCCCATGGCGCGGTCTTCGAGGATGTGGGCAACTGGAAACGTGCCTGGTTCTATCCGCGCGCGGGCGAGACCATGCATCAGGCGGTTGCCCGCGAATGCCGGACCGCACGCGAGGCGGCGGGCATCTTCGACGCTTCGACGCTCGGCAAGATCGAGGTGGTGGGACCGGATGCGGCAAAGTTCCTCAACCTTATCTACACCAATGCCTGGGACACGCTGAAGCCGGGCAAGGCCCGTTACGGCATCATGACCCGCGAGGACGGCTTCGTTTATGACGACGGCGTCGTCGGGCGCCTGGCGGACGACCGTTTCCATGTGACGACGACGACCGGCGGCGCGCCGCGCGTTCTCCATCACATGGAAGATTACCTGCAGACGGAATTCCCGGATCTGAAGGTATGGTTGACCTCGGTGACCGAGCAATGGGCGGTGATTGCCGTGCAAGGGCCGAAGGCGCGCGACATCGTCGCGCCGCTGGTCGAAGGGCTCGATCTGTCGAACGAGGCCTTCCCGCATATGAGCGTTGCCGAGTGTACGGTCTGCGGCGTGCCGGCGCGACTCTTCCGCGTCTCCTTCACCGGCGAAACCGGCTTTGAAATCAACGTGCCGGCCGATTACGGCCAGTCGGTGCTCGAAGCGGTCTGGGCCAATGCCGAGCCACTCGGCGCCTGCGTCTACGGCACCGAGACGATGCACGTGCTCCGCGCCGAGAAGGGTTACATCATCGTCGGCCAGGATACCGACGGGACCGTCACTCCCGATGACGCGGGAGTTGCCTGGGCGGTTTCGAAGAAAAAGAAGGACTTCGTCGGGATTCGCGGTCTGCAGCGCCCGGACCTGGTCAAAGAAGGGCGCAAGCAGCTCGTCGGCCTCGTCACCCAGGATCCGAAGCTGGTGCTCGAAGAAGGCGCGCAGGTGGTTGCGAACCCGAACGAGCCGAAGCCGATGACCATGCTCGGTCACGTCACATCGGCCTACTGGTCGGAAAATTGCGGCCGATCGATCGCCTTCGCGCTTATCGCCGGCGGCCGGGCGCGGATGGGCGAGACGCTCTATGTGCCGATGGCGGACCGGACGATCGCCGTCGAAGTGACGGATCTGGTATTCTTTGACAAGGAAGGGGGCCGCATCCATGGCTGATGTCGCAATTCGCAAGCCGGTGCTTGCCGGCCGTTTCGGTGGCTCCGCAACGGTACGCCTGACGATCGCACCGGTCGCAAGCAGGGTGGCGCTGCGCGCGCCGGCGGCATCGCTGGCTGCGCTTTCCGCTGCTCTTGGCTTGTCCGTGCCGACGGCCCCGAAGACATCGAGCCGATCTGGTGCGCGATCGGTGCTCTGGATCGGGCCGGACGAATGGCTTGTTATCGACGAGGACGGTGCCGATCTGATGACGGTGCTTTCTGGCGCGGGTGCCGTGCATTCGGCGACCGACGTTTCTCACCGCAATCTCGCGATCATCGTCTCCGGACCGGGCGCGGAAAAGACGCTTGCCGGCGGCTGCCCGCAGGATCTGTCCTTGTCTTCGTTTCCGGTCGGAGCCGCGTCGCGCACGATCCTCGGCAAGGCAGAAATCGTGCTTTTGCGCACTGACGAAGACACGTTCCGGGTGGAGTGCTGGCGGTCGTTTTCCGATTTCGTCTTCGGGCTGCTGAACGAGGCGGCTCATGACGCTGGGCACTGAGGCCGGGCCAATGCTGGCTGCGTAGACGGTTGTTCAGGGATAGATAAATGCTGCACCATGCTTCCCTCGGCGTTTCCGATATCGAGCGGTCGGCGGCATTTTACGATGCCGCCCTTGCCGCGCTCGGTTATGTCAGGGTGTGGGATGACATCAGGCCGGGGCAGACGGGACAGGCGATCGGCTACGGCCTTCCCGGTGGCGGTGACAAGCTGGCGATCAAACATCGCCCGGATGGCCAGCGCCCGCCGGGTCCGGGATTTCATCTGGCCTTTGCCGCTCCTAGCCGCCAGGCGGTCGATCGATTTCACGCAGCAGCAATCGCTCATGGTGGCGGTGACAATGGTGGTCCAGGCTTACGCCCTCACTACGGCGAACATTATTATGCGGCGTTCGTGATGGATCCGGACGGACACGCACTCGAAGCCGTCATCAATTCGGCTATCTGAACAAAAGCGCCGTTCTGCTTAAACGTCCTCGGGACGATCCTTCGGGTCGAATTGAATGATGGTGATCCATCTTGCCGTCAGGGCCGGCTTCTTCTCGTTTTCGATCTCGATCGAGACGTCATAGGTGGTCATCAGCATGCCGCCGCCGCGGAAGCGGGCGTCGGAGAGCAGGAAACGGCCGCGGACGCGGGCGCCGCTTTTCACCGGCGTCATGAAGCGGACGCGATCGAAACCGTAATTGATGCCCATGGTCTGCTCGCGCACTTTCGGCAAGCAGTTGTAGTTCATCCTCGTCAGCAGAGACAGCGTCAGGAAGCCATGGGCGATGGTGCCGCCGAAGGGGCTCTCGGCCGCCGCGCGCTCGGGATCGACATGAATGAACTGATGGTCGTCGGTCGCCCCTGCAAAAGCGTCGATCATCGTCTGGTCGACGGTGATCCAGTCCGAAAGGCCTGTTTCCATGCCGATCAGTCCCCGCACGTCGGAGAGTGAAATTTCCGTGACCATGAATTCCTCGTGAAATAGGCCGCCGGCCAAAGCCTTATCGTGCATTTATGGCGATTGCGACAAGGATTTGCGCAAGCGAGGAGAGGTGGTCACTTTTCGACGAAAAAGGCGACGGAGCGTGGCTCGAGGGTGACGCGGTCGCCGGGCTTCTTGGCTGCATCCGGTGTCAATTGACGCCAAGCCGGTTCGGTTCCGGACGGGAGCGTGAAAAATTGGCGGTCGCCGGAACGGTTGAAGAGCACGGCAAGCCGGGTCTGCCTGCCGCGCGCGGAGCGGTCACCGGTCGAAAGCAGCATGCCGAGGGTCGAAAGCGACGGCATCTCCCAGTCGGAAACGGTCATCGGCTCGCCGGAGAGCGAGATCCATTCGACATCGCCGTTTCCTGACAGGAAGCCTGTGTCGGAAAAGACCGTGAAGCGGCGGCGCAGCCCGGCGACGAAGGCGGTATGGGCGACGAGGTCCTCGTTCAGCCCCTTCCAATCGAGCCAGGTGATCTCATTGTCCTGGCAATAGGCGTTGTTGTTGCCGTGCTGGCTGCGGCCGCCCTCGTCGCCCGCCGTCAGCATGACGCTGCCGCGGGTGGCAAAGAGTGTCGATAGCAGCGCCATCACATCGTCGCGGCGGCGCTTGCGGATCGAGGGATAGACGGTTTCCCCTTCGACGCCGTTGTTCCAGGAGTGGTTCTCGTTGTGGCCGTCGCGATTGTGTTCGCCATTGGCGTCATTGTGCTTGCCGGCATAGGAGACGAGATCGGTCAGCGTGAAGCCGTCATGGGCGGCGAGGAAATTGACGCTGCGCGTGCCTTTGCCGTCATTGCGGGAGAAGATGTCGGAGGAGCCGGCAAGTGCGGTGGCGAGCGCCCCGGTCTTCCAGTCGTCGCCGCGCCAGTAGCAGCGCAGATCGTCGCGAAGCCGGTCGTTCCATTCGAGGAAGGAGCTGGGGAAATTGCCGAGCTGGTAACCGCCCGGGCCGATATCCCAGGGTTCGGCGATCATCATCCGGTCGGCAAGCACAGTGTCTGCGAGGATTGCGGCCAGCGTTCCGCCGTCGCGTTCGAAGCCTGTCGCGGTGCGGCCGAGCACTGGGGCGAGATCGAAGCGAAAGCCGTCGACGCCGGCGTTGAGCACGAAATGGCGTAGGCTGTCGATGATGAGGCGTCGCACCTCGGGATGATCGCAGGCGAGCGTGTTGCCGGTGCCGGTGTCATTGACGAGTTCGCCCGGCATATTCTGGGCGTGGCGATAATAATGCAGGTTGTCGAGGCCGCGCAGCGACAGCGTCGTCCCGTAGCGGTCGCTCTCGCCGGTATGGTTGAAGACGAGATCGAGGATGACGGCGATGCCTTCGCCATGGAGGGCCGCGACCGTTTGGCGCAGTTCCGTCATGCCGCCCGGCGCCAGCCGCGGATCGAGCGCCATGAAGGCGACGGGATTGTAGCCCCAGCCGTTGGTCAGGCCGAGCGGCGGCAGGTGGCGTTCGTCGATCCAGGCGGTGATCGGCATCAGTTCGACGGCGTCGACACCGATCCGCTTGAGATGTGCGATAACGGAGGGATGGGCAAGAGCGGCGATCGTGCCGCGCTCAGCCTCCGGTACATCGGGATGGAGGATGGTGAAGGGCCGCACCGCCACCTCATAAATGAAGCCGCCCGGTTTGAAGAGCGGCTTGCGGATTTCGGCGCGCGTATCGGCAGTGACGATCGCCTTCGGCATCAGATCCTGGCTGTCCTCGCCATAGATGCCGAGGCGGGGATCGTAGCGGAACGGCCTATCGATCTCCTTGGCATAGGGATCGATCAGCAGCTTGGAGGGATCGTACCAGAGACCGTTGTCGGGGGCGTAAATGCCGTCGGCACGATAGCCGTAGCGCGCGCCCTGCTTCAGTCCGTCGACAAAAAGACGGTGGACGTGATTGCTGTCGCGCGCCATCGGCAGGCGGGCAAATTCCCTGTTGCCGTCATCCTCGAAGAGGCAGAGTTCGATCTGTGCGGCATGATGCGACCAGACGGCAAATTCGACGCCGGTCTCGAAGACGATCGCGCCGCTTTGCGCCGAACTCTCTCCCCGCATGTTCCCCCCGGATCAGGTGATCACGGTTGGCGCATCGCGTCCCGTGCGTTCACGAATGCTAGCAATGCTTTCGGCGGCGGCGATCAGATCGGCGAGCGCTTCCTGCGTTTCGATGTTGTGGCGAGTCGAATCCGGCTCGTAGCGCTCGATATAGACGCGCAAGGTTGCGCCAGACGTGCCGGTGCCGGACAGGCGGAAGACGACGCGGGAGCCGCCCGCAAAGAGCACGCGCACACCCTGATGCTCGCTCACCGATTTGTCGATCGGATCGTGATAGGCGAAGTCGTCGGCCTTTTCGACCGTCAGGCTGCCGAAGTTCTTGCCGGGCAAGGTGGAAAGCTGGCTGCGGAGATTGTCCACCAGGCCGTTCGCCGCATCGGTGTCGAGGCCTTCGTAATCATGGCGTGAATAATAGTTGCGGCCGTAGGTCTGCCAGTGCTGGGTGACGATATCAGCGACGCTCTCGCCGCGCACGGCAAGAATGTTCAGCCAGAGCAGCACCGCCCAGAGGCCGTCCTTTTCGCGGACATGACTGGAGCCGGTGCCGGAGCTTTCCTCACCGCAGATCGTCGCCATGCCGGCGTCGAGCAGATTGCCGAAAAATTTCCAGCCGGTCGGTGTTTCGTACATGCCGATGCCGCGCTTTTCGGCGACACGGTCGGCGGCACCCGATGTCGGCATCGAGCGGGCGATGCCGGCAAGGCCGCCGGAATAGCCGGGAGCGAGATTGGCGTTGGCGGCAAGGATCGCCAGGCTGTCGGAAGGGGTGACGAAGATGCCGCGGCCGATGATCAGATTGCGGTCGCCGTCGCCGTCGGAAGCGGCGCCGAAATCGGGCGCGTCGTCGCCCATCATCTCATCGAAGAGTTCCTTGCAGTGAACCGGGTTCGGATCGGGATGATGACCGCCGAAATCCGGCAGCGGCATGAAGTTGCGCACCGAGCCCAAGGGAGCGCCGAGACGATTTTCGAAGATTTCCTTGGCATAGGGGCCGGTGACTGCGCTCATCCCGTCGAAGGCAATGCGGAAGCCGAGGCTGATCAGGTTACGGATGGCGCCGAAATCGAACAACTCTTCCATCAGCGCGGCATAGTCCTCGACCGGGTCGATGACTGAGAGGATCATGCCGCCCGGAAGCTCGTCCTTGCCGATCCGGTCGAGATTGACATCGGCGAAATCGGCGATCTTGTAGCTGTCGATCGTCTTCGAGCGCGCATACATCGCGTCGGTTATCTTTTCCGGCGCCGGGCCGCCATTGTTGATGTTGTACTTGATGCCGAAATCTTCTGTGGGGCCACCGGGATTGTGGCTGGCCGACAGAATGATGCCGCCGAAGGCCTTGTACTTGCGGATGATATGGGAGGCGGCCGGCGTCGACAGGATGCCGCCCTTGCCGACCATGACCTTGCCGAAGCCGTTGGCGGCGGCCATCTTGATCGCCTTCTGGATGACTTCGCGATTGTAGTAGCGTCCGTCGCCGCCGATGACGAGGCATTTGCCCTGATAGCCTTCCAGCGAATCGAAGATCGACTGGATGAAGTTCTCGGCATAGTTCGGCTGCTGGAAGACCGGAACCTTCTTGCGCAGTCCCGACGTGCCTGGTTTCTGGTCCAGATAGGGCGTGGTGGGTACGGACTTGTTCATTTAGTTCACATGCCTTTCGAGACGAGGCTTGAATAGAGGGCAGCGTAGCGTTCGGCGCTCTTCTCCCAGGAGACATCCGATTTCATGCCTTGCTTTTGCAATTGGGTCCAGAGTTTTCGGTCCGCGTAAAAATGCATCGCACGGCGGATTGCCTGTAGCATGCCCGTTTCCGTCACGGGTGAGAATTGTATGCCGGTTGCCACTTTCGCTGCAAGTGCGGCGTGATTGGCATCGATCACGGTGTCGTTCAACCCGCCGGTGCGGGCGACGATCGGGACGCAGCCGTAACGCAGGCCGTAAAGCTGCGTCAGGCCGCAGGGTTCGAAACGCGACGGGATGATGATCGCGTCGCAGCCGGCCTGCATCAGGTGCGACATCGGCTCGTTATAACCGATCGAGACGCCGATGCGGCCGGGATGGCGGCTGGCGGAGGCAAGCAGTGCGCCTTCGAGTGCGGCTTCGCCGGAGCCGAGCACGACGAGTTTGCCGCCCATGGCGACGATTTCGTCGGCGACATTGGCGACGATGTCCATGCCCTTCTGCCAGGTGAGACGGCTGATGACGCAGAAGATCGGGGCGTCGTCATTGTCGAGATGGAAAAATTCGGCGATCGAACGGCGGTTCTCCTCGCGGTTCTTCAGCGTCGTCGGGCCATAATGGGTGTGGACGACGGGATCGGTCGCCGGGTTCCAGATATCGGTGTCGATGCCGTTGACGATGCCGTGCAGATTGTCGATGCGGCTGGCGATGACGCCCTCGAGCCCCATGCCGAATTCCGGGGTCAGAATCTCGTCGGCATAGGTCGGGCTGACCGTGGTGATCGCGTGAGCGGTCTGCAGGCCACCCTTGAGGTAACCGACCGTACCGTAATATTCGATGCTGTCGGTGGCGAAGGCATGGGCGGGCAGCCGCAGGCCGGGAAAGATCTCGGAACCGAACTGGCCCTGGAAGGCGATGTTGTGGATAGTCAGCACGCTCGGCAGTTCCGGCGTCGGATAGTAGCGCATATAGACCGAGGTCAGCGCCGCCTGCCAATCGTGGGTGTGGACAAGATCCGGCCGCCAGCCGGGCAGCAGTCCGGCGGCGATCTCGGAGGCGGCGAGCGAAAGGGCGGCAAAACGCCGCCAGTTGTC
The DNA here is from genome assembly GCF_002914525.1 of Rhizobium hidalgonense. GTDB lineage: Bacteria > Pseudomonadota > Alphaproteobacteria > Rhizobiales > Rhizobiaceae > Rhizobium > Rhizobium hidalgonense. Next base: position 128,953 of record NZ_LODW01000070.1, read on the forward strand.
AGGATAGTCCTTGCCGAGCGGATCAACATAGGGGCCGCCCGGCCTGTCGTAATAGGCCGGCGCATCGAGGATAAGCAGATCGATGCCCTCGTGCTCAACCTCTAGCACGGTCGCCGGCTCGCCGAGCAGGTCGGGGAATTCGAGCCTGGCGACCGGATCGCGAATCACCTTCATGACGGCGGGATAGCCGGGCAGTAGGGTCTTGGTCTCGACCCCAAAGGCGTTTAGAGCAATCGGCAGGGCGCCTGACACATCGGCCAGGCCCCCTGTCTTGATCAAAGGGAAGACTTCGGATGAAACCGAAAGAACTTTCATAAGTCAGATATCCAGCTTGTCGATCATCGGTTGCGTGATCAGGCAGATGCCGCTTTCCGTCCGCCGGAAGCGCTTGGCGTCGAGTTTGGGGTCCTCGCCGACGACCAAGCCTTCCGGAATGACGACACCATGATCGATCACCACATTCTTGAGCTGCGCCCGTCGCCCGATCTTGACGTTCGGCAGGATGACCGCGCCTTCCAATTTGGAGAAGGAGTTGGCCCTGACGCCGGTGAAGAGCAGGCTGTTGTTGAGGCTGGCGCCTGAGATGATGCAGTCGCCCGACACGACGGAGGACGTGGCGGAGCCGCGGCGGTCCTCGTCGTCATGGACGAATTTCGCCGGCGGAGTGATCTCGGCATAGGTCCAGATCGGCCAGGACTTGTCGTAGATATCGAGCTCCGGGACGATCGCCGTCAGGTCGATATTGGCCTGCCAATAGGCGTCGATCGTGCCGACGTCGCGCCAGTAGGGCTCGTGCTCGAAATCGGAGCGGACGCAGGACTTGGCGAATCGGTGGGCGACCGCCTTACCGTGCTCGACGATATAGGGGATGATGTCCTTGCCGAAGTCGCGGCTCGACGTCGGGTCGGCGGCGTCGCGGCGCAGGGCATCGAGCAGGAACTTGGTGTGGAAGACGTAGATGCCCATCGAGGCGAGGGCGAAATCCGGCTTGTCGGGAATGGGCGGCGGATCGGCCGGCTTCTCGACGAAGGCGATGATCTCGTCCTTGTCGTTGACATGCATGACGCCGAAGCCCACCGCCTCCATGCGGGGCACTTCCAGGCAGCCGATGGTGACGTCGGCGCCGGAATCGACGTGCTGCTGCAGCATCCATTCATAGTCCATCTTGTAGACGTGGTCGCCGGCGAGAATGACCATGTATTCGACACCATAATCCTCGATGATGTCGATGTTCTGATAGACGGCGTCGGCGGTGCCTTCATACCACTGCGTTTCCGAGACGCGCTGGCTGGCCGGCAGGATGTCGAAACTCTCGTTGCGCTCAGGGCGGAAGAAGTTCCAGCCGCGCTGCATGTGGCGGATCAGCGAATGCGCCTTGTATTGCGTGGCAACGCCGATGCGGCGGATGCCTGAATTCAGGGCGTTAGACAAGGCGAAATCGATGATGCGAGCCTTGCCGCCGAAATAGACGGCGGGCTTGGCACGCCGGTCGGTGAGTTCCTTGAGACGGCTCCCCCTGCCGCCTGCCAGAACATAAGCCATTGCATCGCGGGCAAGTGGCTGAACACGCTTTTCTACCATTTTCTCCTCCCACCAGTCACTAATTTTCAGGTTCAAGCATGATTGTCGCCAAGGGCGGCAAGGTGATCGAGCAGGTGATGTCGCCGCCGGCATCGACGGCCTGCACGCGCCCGCCATTGCCCTTGCCGCTGCCGCCGTAGATGTCGGCATCGGTGTTCAGGATTTCCCGCCAGCGGCCTGCGGACGGCAGGCGGATCGTATAGTTCTCGCGATAGACGGGGGTGAAATTGGTGATGACGGCGACCGGCTTCTGGCCCGGCGCCTTGCGCAGCCAGGCAAAGACCGAATTCTGGTGGTCGTCGGCGACCAGCCATTCGAAACCTTCGCCCTCGCAGTCTCGCTCATGCAAGGCCGGCTTGCTGCGATAGGTGAAATTGAGGTCGCGCACCAGGCGCCTTATGCCCTCGTGCATGCGATATTGAAGCAGGTTCCAGTCGAGCGACTTCGCCTCGCTCCACTCGCTCCACTGGGCGAATTCCTGGCCCATGAACAGCAGCTTCTTGCCGGGATAGCCCCACATATAGGCGTAGTAAGCGCGCAGATTGGCGAATTTCTGCCAGTCGTCGCCCGGCATCTTGGCGATCAGCGAGCCTTTGCCATGGACGACCTCGTCATGCGAGAGCGGCAGGACGAAATTTTCCGAATAGGCGTAGAGCAGGCCGAAGGTCAGCTCGTTGTGATGGTGCCCGCGATATATCGGATCGCGGCTCATGTAGCTCAGCGTGTCGTGCATGAAGCCCATGTTCCACTTGAAGCCGAAACCGAGGCCGCCTTCATGCACGGGCTGGGAGACCTTCGGCCAGGAAGTCGATTCCTCGGCGATGGTCATGACGTTGGAATGCTGGCCGTAGATGCGGGTGTTAAGATCCTGCAGGAAGCGGACGGCTTCGAGGTTTTCGTTGCCGCCATATTCGTTCGGGATCCATTCGCCGTGCTTGCGGGAATAATCGAGGTAGAGCATGGAGGCGACGGCATCGACGCGCAGGCCGTCGAGATGGAATTTCTCGGCCCAATAGAGCGCATTGTTGACGAGGTAGGAAACGACCTCGGTGCGGCCGAAATTGTAGATCGCTGTGCTCCAGTCGGGGTGGAAGCCCTTGCGCGGGTCTTCGTGCTCATAGAGCGCCGTGCCGTCGAACCAGCCGAGGCCGTGCTCGTCGGTCGGGAAATGCGCCGGTACCCAGTCGAGGATGACGCCGATGCCGACCTTGTGGCAGCCGTTGACAAAACGGGCAAAACCCTCCGGCTCGCCGAAACGGGCTGTCGGCGCATAGAGGCCTGTCGTCTGGTAGCCCCAGGAGGGGTCATAGGGATGCTCGGTGATCGGCAGGAATTCGATATGGGTGAAGCCCATGTCGGCGCAATAGGGGATGAGGCTGGAGGCAAGCTCATCCCAGGACAGCATCGTGCCGTCCTGCCGGCGCTGCCACGAGGCGGCATGCACCTCGTAGATCGAGATCGGTTGGCGGCGCTTGTCGGTTTCGCGCCAGTGCTTCAGGTGGGCTTCGTCTTCCCACTCCTGCTCCAGATCGGCGGCGGTGATCGAGGCGGTTTTCGGCCGGAGCTCGCTGCGGCGGGCGAAGGGGTCGGCCTTCAGCGGCAGCAGCACGCCGTCCTGGCCGCGGATCTCGAATTTGTAGGCGACGCCGATCGGCACGTCAGGGGCAAAGATTTCCCAGATGCCGCTATCGGAGCGGAAGCGCATGACGTGGCGGCGGCCGTCCCAATTGTTGAAATCGCCGACGACCGAAACGCGCTGCGCATTCGGGGCCCAGACGGCGAAATGGATGCCCTGGGCGCCATCATGCTTGATGAGGTGGGCGCCCATCTTGTCGAACAGCCGCAGGTGCGAGCCCTGGCGGGCAAAATAATCGTCCATCGGCCCGAGCACCGGACCGAAGCTGTAAGGATCGGTGACCGCCCATTCGGCATCGCCGCGCCGGGCGCGGTATCGCACCGGCTGCAGCTTGGTCAGGGAAACCGGGCCGGCGAAAAAGCCGTCGGCATGGAGCTGGTTCAGTTCGCCGACGACGCTGCCGTCGAGCGCCATGGCGGTCACTTCCTCTGCGCCCGGGATGAAACACCGGGCGACGAAGGCGTCGCCTGCCTGGTGCACCCCTAGGACGGCAAAGGGATTGGAATGCGATCCGGCAAGGATCGCCGCGATTTCATCTGCCGAAATTTCCCAGGAAAGCTTTACTTCAGGGACGTTTTTCGGCGTTTTCATCCGGCTCTCCAGATTTCGTCGGCATATTGCCTGATCGTACGGTCGGACGAAAACCAGCCCATCCGTGCCGTGTTGTTGATCGTCTTGGTGTACCAGGCGGACTGGTTGGTCCAGATCTGATCGACTTCGCGCTGGGCCTGGGCATAGGCGTCGAAGTCGGCTGCGACCATGAACCAGTCGTGCGAATAGATGCCGTCGATCAGCGCCGTGTAACGGTTGCGGTCATCGGGCGAGAAGACGCCGGAGCCGATGGCTGAGAGCGCCTGGGCGAGTTCGCGCGATCCCTCGATGATGGCGCGGGGATTGTGGCCATCGCTGCGGACCTTCGAGACCTCGTCGGCCTTGAGGCCGAAGATGACGATGTTGTCTTCGCCGACATTGTCGCGCATCTCGACATTGGCGCCATCGAGCGTGCCGATGGTCAGCGCACCGTTGAGGCCGAACTTCATGTTGCCGGTGCCGGATGCTTCCATACCGGCGGTCGAGATCTGCTCGGAGAGGTCGGCGGCCGGAACCATGACCTCGGCAAGCGAGACATTGTAGTTCGGCACGAAGACGACCTTCAGCAACCCGCGCACCGACGGGTCGTTGTTGATGGTGCGGGCGACGTCGTTGATCAGCTTGATGATCAGCTTGGCATTGTAATAACTCGGCGCCGCCTTGCCGGCGAAGAGTTTGACGCGCGGCACCCAGTCAAGCTCGGGATGCGAGCGGATCTGGTCGTAGAGGGCGACGGCTTCGATGATGTTCAGCAGCTGGCGCTTATATTCGTGGATGCGCTTGATCTGGATATCGAACATCGCCGACGGATCGAGCTTCACGCCCATGCGGCTGGCGACGAGATTGGAAAGTGCCACCTTGTTGGCGCGCTTCACGGCGGCGAACTTCTGCTGGAAGGTCGGATCGGAGGCGAACTTGTCGAGCGGCGTCAGCTTCTCGGCATCGTCGAGGAATTCGTCGCCGATCGCTTCACGGATCAGGCCAGTGAGGCCGGGATTGCACTGCTGCAGCCAGCGGCGCGGCGTGATGCCGTTGGTCTTGTTGTTGATGCGGTCGGGATAGAGCTTGTGCAGATCAGCAAAGACCGTGACCTTCATCAGGTCCGTATGTAGCGCCGAGACGCCGTTGATCGAGTGCGAGCCGACGAAGGCGAGGTTGCCCATGCGCACGCGGCGGTCGCCGCTTTCCTCGATCAGCGAGATCGAGCGGATTTCGCCGTCGGAGAAGTTCTTGCCCTTACGGGCATCGATCAGGATCTTGGCGTTGATCGCGTAGACGATCTGCATGTGGCGCGGCAGCAGTCGCTCGAACAGCGGCACCGGCCAGCTTTCCAAGGCTTCCGGCAGGAGCGTGTGGTTGGTATAGGAGAAGGTTCGGCGGGTGATGTCCCAGGCCTGCTCGAAATCCATCCCGTGCACGTCACAGAGCAGACGCACCAGTTCGGCGACCGAGACGGCGGGATGGGTATCGTTCAGCTGGATCGCCACCTTGTCCGGCAGCGAGGTGAAATCGTCATATTGCTGCAAATGACGGCGCAGGATGTCCTGCAGAGAGGCCGACGAGAAGAAGAATTCCTGGCGCAGGCGCAGTTCCTGGCCGGCCGGGGTGGCGTCGGCAGGATAGAGGACCCGGGTCAGGCTTTCGGCCTTGTTGCTTTCGCGCAGCGCCCCAATGTGATCGCCGGCATTGAAGGCATCGAGCAGGATCGGATCGATCGGCTGCGCCGACCAGAGACGCAGCGTGTTGACGCGCTTGCCACGCCAGCCGACGGCCGGCGTGTCGAAGGCGGCGGCAATGACGCGTTCGGCCGGCTTCCAGACGTAGCGCGGCTGATCGTCATGGGTGGTGACGAATTCGACGGCGCCGCCGAAGCCGATTTCATAGGAACTCTCGCGGCGTTCGAACTCCCAGGGATTGCCGTGGGCGAGCCAGTTTTCCGGCAGTTCGACCTGCCAGCCATCGGCCAGCTGCTGGCGGAAGAGGCCGTGCACATAGCGGATGCCGTAACCATAGGCGGGGACGTCAACCGTCGCCATGCTCTCCATGAAACAGGCCGCCAGACGGCCGAGGCCGCCATTACCGAGTGCGGCATCCGGCTCCAGGCCGGCAATGACGTTGACGTCGACGCCGAGAGAGGCGAGTGCATCGCGCACCTCCTCCATCAGGCCGAGGTTCGAGACGGCATCGCGCATCAGGCGGCCGATCAGGAATTCGAGAGACAGATAATAGACGCGCTTGGCGCCAGTTGCATAAACCTCGCGGGTGGAGGCCATCCACCTGTCGATGATGCGGTCGCGGACCACCAGGATCGTTGCCGTCAGCCAGTCGTGCGGCTTTGCCACCTTGGCGTCCTTGCCGATGCGGTAGGTCAGGCGTTCGATGATTTCTTCGGCGAGAATTTCCGGCTTCGAGCTGCGCGGGGCGGGAGAGGGGATAACCGGCTTGGAAACATTATTCATCGTCAGATCTCGCCAATTTTAATTTGGTTTCAGGACGTTATGCCTGATTTAATCGATTTGTCGCTTGTCTCAACGACAGTTTATGCATCGTTAGGAAGCACTTGCAACAAAGGATTTGGACAAACGAAAAAATTGCGAAACCTGCATATTCACGGGGTTCAGGGGAATTGAATTCAATCGCTTTTCCCGAGATGTGGCCGCGATAAACGAAAAGCCGCGCCGGTTTGTTCCGGCGCGGCTTTTTGTTTGAGCGCGGTCCTGCCGCAGCGACGTCAGTTGGTGAGCAGGGTTGCGGCCTTAGTGGCCGTCTGAGCGATGCTCTCGAAGTCGTCGACCAGCTTTTCCATAGTTTCGGCCTCGTAGTAGTTGCCGCCCGGCGACGCACAATATTGGAGAAGGCTCTTGCCCTTGTCCGGCGCCATGAAGGCCACGGTGAAGAGGGTAATTCCGTCCTTTTTGGCGGCATCGCACTTGTCGCGGACGCTTTGATCTTTGTCCCTGTTCCAAGTGTCACTATTCCCGGTCATTTGGCCATCGGTCATGAGGACGATGAACCGGTCGACCTTGGAATTGCCCTTCTTCTTATGTTCCACGCTTTCGGCGTCGGTGTTGTCCGCATTCTTCTTGATCGTGTCGTCGGCCGACTGCATCGGTTCGGTGGCATCGGTGCCAAGTGTCGGCGCAATGGTCTTGACATAGTCTCGGGATTTGGTCGTTCCCCAGTCCATGGCGCTGACACTGGTGACCTTATTGGTCCAGGGATCGCGCAACAATCCGTTACTGTAGGAGATGACGCCCGTGCGTACGAGTGTGTGCTGTGGATCCGCCTGGTCGAGAGCATCGAAGAGCGAGGCGGCTGCCTGTTTCAGGGCGTCGATCTTGATGACGTAGGCCTTACAGGTGGTGCCGTTTTTTTTGTATTGGGCGCATGTATTGGTGTCTTCGCCCATTGAGCCGGATTGGTCGAGGACGAGTTCCATCGAGAGAGCGCTCTTCGTTTGGCTGGTGCCGCTCGTTGTCGAACTGGTGGTGGTGATGTTCTTCGTGGAGTGGCCCAGGATATTCATGAACGGCGTCAGACTAAGACTGTATGAGGCCGTTACCGCGACACTATAGCTCTTGCCTGTCGAGGAGGTAGAGGTGTCGATGTCGACGTTCGTCGCATTTCTGATTGCGCTCCCCGAAGCCGCCCCGACAGAGTTGGCCATTTGTCCCACGACGAAATTCTTCGCCAGGATCTTTGCCGCCGCCTCGTCGGCGACGGTGCCACTTGCAAGTGCGGTTGCAGCAGCAAGTGCTGCCGAATCGGTTGCTTCCTGGAGTTGGCGCTGCGAAAGCGCCATGTTCGAATAGTCGATCGCCAGCCCGGCGGCGCCGAGCAGAACGGGGATCATGATCGCCGTCATAATACCGAAATTCCCGCCACGGTCGCTCAACATGCGACGCTGGCAGGGATGCAAGAAGGAGGTGCTCATCATGTTCACCCGAAATAGACCCTGTGGGTACATTAGGCATTGCTGCTTCTTTACGCCGTCCTTACGGCGTCAATAGAAGTTTAACGAATGAGCGGATTTTTCCAGTTTTGGGATTATTTCAGCGGGATCACATCGACCGCCTGGACAGCGCGCTGGCCGCCATAGCTTTTCAATACGCCGATGACGGGAACGACGTCGGAATAGTCCCGGCCATAGGCGACGACGATATGGTCGGTGCCGGCGGGTATGTTGTTGGTCGGGTCGAGCTCGATCCAGCCGATGGTCTCGCCGCACCAGATCCGCACCCAGGCATGCATGGCGTCCGCCCCTTCCAGCCGCTCCTTGCCGGGCGGCGGGATGGTGCGCAGGAAACCGGAGACATAGCCGGCCGGAATGCCGAGGCTTCGGAGCGCCAGGATCATGATGTGGGTGAAATCCTGGCAGACGCCGCGCTTCAGCCTGAAGGCTTCGAGCGGGGTCGTGTCGACTGTCGTCGCCTCGGCGTCGTAGGTGAAATCCTTATAGATGCGGGCACACAGCGCATAGGCGATCTGCATTGCCGTCAGATCAGGCATGGCGCAGCTTCGGGCATAATCGCTGATCTCGCGCGCCTGCGTCAGGCGCGGGCTGTCGCCGATGAAGTGGTGCGGCGAATCCGGCGCCAAGGACCAGATGCCTGCTATCTCCTCCGGCAAGTCGGCCAGCAGCGGCGAGAAATCGGCGGCGATCGGCTGGCTTTCCACCTGCACGCGAGCCTGCATGCGAATGTCGAGCGTCTCGTGGGGCGCGCGCAGCATGAAGGAGGTGGCAGGATGATCGAAGAAATCGACGAAATGCGACTGCTCGTCCGGCGTCGGCGAAATGGTGATCGAGCCGGCGACCAGGCGCTGCCGGTTGGTCAGCGACAGCGGCATCAGGCGCATGATGTGGCGGGCGCCGGAGGCCGGCACATCGTAGCTGTATCCCATGCGCAGCGAAAGATCGTAATGCATCGCCGTCACCCGAGATAGGTCTGGGCGAGCAGATCGGAAAGCTGCTCCAATTCGCGTTCGAGCCGCTGATAGACCTCGGCCCCCATGCCCTCCGGCGTCATCACCGCCAGGCCGGAATGGAGCCGCATCGCCTCGCGGTAGAAGGGTGACATCTGGCCGTTGATCAGGGCGTTCGGCAGTTGTTCGACCTCGTGATGGATCTCGTTCACCTGGAAGAGGATCGAGCGAGGATTGAGCGGGTCGAGCGCCAGCAGGTCGGTGACGGTCAGCCGTGCGGTGTTGACGTTGTAGCGGCGGCGATGGGTCATGACGCTGTCGCCGATCTCGAGCAGCATGTCGAGCGCGCCGTCGGGCGCTTCCGGGCCGGACATGTGGCCGAGCAGGCGCGTCATGTGCAGGCCGCGCTCGATATAGCGGCCGAGCGAGAGGAAACGCCAGCCCATGAAACGGTACATGTTCTCGTGCACCAGGCCGGCAAAGCCCGCGAGCTTGCGCAGAAGGATCGTCATCGCGTGGCTGGCGTCATCGCCGGCCGCGACGGCGACGTGGAAGCGGCGTGCGGTCTTGGCGAGATCGTTGAGTGCGAGCCAGCCATCCGGCGAGAAACGATCGCGGATATTGCTCGCCGAATAAACGGCGCTGTCGATGTGGCGCAGGAGCGTCTCCGGCACGGCCGCGGCGGTGTCGATATCGACGGCTGAGAGATAGGCGGAGACGTCGGCGAGCAGCGGCTGGCTCGGATCGGCGGCTTCGGCATAACGGGCATGCCAGGCGCGCAGGATGCGCAGCGCCCCTTCGGCGCGCTCGATATAGCGGCCGAGCCAGAACAGATTGTCGGCCGCCCGGCTTGGCAGGCTGCCCGGCATGTTGCGGGTGAAGCTGCCTTCGGCCGGCAGCAGCGTGTGGCGTTCGACGGGCTTGTCGCTGACGATCCAGACGTCGGCGGCCGCTCCGCCCGACTGCATGGCGATCGCCGCGACATCGGCATCGGAGCCGATGCGGGCAAAACCGCCGGGCATGATCTGCCAGCCGCTCGCGGTGCGGGCGGCAAAGACGCGCAGCGACATCGGCCGCGGCACGAGCTTGCCGTCCACCCAGGCGGGCGTCGTCGAGAGCGTGACGACCTCCTGTCCCACAAGTTTCGGTCCGTCCGAACGCAGCCAGTCGGTAATGGAATCCTTGGCGGCCGCACGCAGTGACGAGCCGAGCACGGATTCGCCGCTGTCGTCGAAGAAGGGGGCGCGGGAATAGGCCGGGCCGATCACCATCTTCTCGATATTCTTGGCGACGTGCTCGCGCTCATCTTCCTGGCCGCACCACCAGGTGGCGATCGAGGGCAGTTGCAGATCCTGCCCCAGCAGGCGGCGGCAGATGGTCGGCATGAAGGCCAGCAGCGCCCGGGTCTCGAGAACGCCGGTGCCGAGCGCATTGACGATGGTGACGCTTTCGGCGCGCAGTGCTTCGACGAGGCCGGGCGTGCCGATGTGCGAGTTCTGGTTCAGTTCCAGCGGGTCGGCAAAGGCCGAATCGAGGCGGCGCCAGAGCACGCCGATCGGCTTCAGGCCGGCGACCGTGCGCACCATGACGCGGCCCTTGACGACGGTGAGATCCTCGCCTTCGAGCAGCATGAAGCCGAGATAGCGGGCGATGTAGGCGTGCTCGTAATAGGTCTCGTTGGCGGGGCCTGGCGTCAGCACGGCGATACGGTCGTCGCCCGAATGTTTCATGCCCTGCAGCGCGTCGCGGAAGGCGCCGAAGAAGGAGGCGAGGCGGTGGACGGGGGTTTCGGCGTAGATATCCGAGAAGGCCCGGGTCGTGGCGACGCGGCTTTCCAGCGCGAACCCGGCGCCCGACGGCGCCTGTGTCCTATCGGCCAGCACCCACCAGTTGCCGTCGGGTCCGCGGCCGATCTCGAAGGCGCAGAAATGCAGATAGTGGCCGGAAGCCGGCCGGATGCCGGCGAGCGGGCGTTGGAATTCGGGATTGGCGGCCATCAGCGCCGGCGGCAGAACGCCTTCCTCCACCAGCCGGTTGTCGCCATAGATATCGGCAACGATGGCCTCGAGCAGGTCGGCGCGCTGGACGAGGCCGGCCGACAGCGTCTGCCATTCGCGCTCGTCAATCAGCACCGGAATATGCGAGATCGGCCAGGCGCGTTCGCCGGTGCCCTTGCTGCTGCCATAGGCACGGTAGAAGACGCCGGCATCCCGGAGATAACGGTCGGCGCGGGCGAAACGCTCGGCGAGATCCTTTTCCGGCATTGCGCTCAGATGCGAGAGGAAATTCTTCCAGACCGGGCGGACAACGCCTTTGTTGTCGACCATCTCGTCGGCGGTGCCAGGAAGCGGCGCATAGTCGAAGGCCGCACGTTTGCTGGTGCGGTCCTCTGTCTCTTCCCTGCGCTCTACTGCCGGCCTCTTACCCATCAAAACCCAAGCCCTAAACCCCCGGCCTTAACCTTAGCTTCACCCCCGGCTTCAAATTCCGGCGGGCCGCCGCAGATCCAGCGTCAGCGGGAATTCAAGCGAACCCGTCTCGGCGCGCGGGATATAACCGCCCGCCGTATGTCCCCACGGCTCGAAGCGGGCGAGCCGCCTTGCTTCCGCCTCGTTGCCGTTGACCGGGAAGGTGTCATAGGTCCGGCCGCCCGGATGGGCAACATGATAGATGCAGCCGCCGATCGAACGCTTCGACCATGTATCATAAATGTCAAAAGTCAAAGGCGTGTTGATCGGAAGGACGGGATGCAGGCCGGAGGCCGGCTGCCATGCCTTGTAACGGACGCCGGCGACCGATACGCCGGAGGTGCCGGTCGGCGTCAGCGGCAGGACGCGGCCATTGCAGGTGACGGTGTAGCGTGCCGTATTGCTGGTTTCGAGCCGCACCTGAAGGCGCTCGACGGACGAGTCGACGTAGCGGGCGGTGCCGCCCGGCGCACCTTCCTCGCCCATGACGTGCCAGGGTTCAAGCGCCTGGCGCAGCTCCAGTTTGGAGCCTTCGTATTCGACCTCGCCGCAGAAGGGGAAACGGAATTCGAGCTGGGCCTTGAACCATTCCGGACTGACGTCGAAGCCGTTTTCGCGAAGGTCGGCGAGCACGTCGAGGAAATCGGCCCAGACAAAATGCGGCAGCATGAAACGGTCATGCAAGGTTGTGCCCCAGCGGACGAATTTGCCGTCGACGGGGTTGACCCAGAAGCGGGCGATCAGCGCGCGCACCAGCAATTGCTGGGCGAGCGACATGCGGGCGTTCGGCGGCATCTCGAAGCCGCGGAACTCGATGAGGCCCAACCTGCCGGTCGGACCGTCCGGCGAAAACAGCTTGTCGATGCAGATTTCGGCGCGGTGGGTGTTGCCGGTAACGTCGGTCAAAAGGTGGCGGAACAGGCGGTCGACCAGCCAGGGCAGCGGCGGCTGGCCGCGGCCGGGGGCAGCGATCTGCGCCATGGCGATTTCCAGCTCGTAGAGGCTATCGTGACGAGCCTCGTCGATGCGCGGCGCCTGGCTGGTCGGGCCGATGAACATGCCGGAGAAGAGGTATGAGAGCGAGGGGTGGCGCTGCCAGTGGAGGACGACGCTCTTCAAGAGATCGGGACGGCGGAGGAAGGGGCTGTTGTTCGGATTGGCGCTGCCGACGACGACATGGTTGCCGCCGCCGGTGCCGGTATGACGGCCGTCGATCATGAATTTGTCGGCGCCGAGCCGGGTGTCACGCGCCTCCTCGTAGATCGCCGTGGTTATGTCGACGCATTCCTTCCAGTTCGAGGCCGGATGGATGTTGACCTCGATGACGCCCGGGTCCGGGGCGACGCGGATGACGTTGATGCGCTCGTCCTGCGGCGGCGGGTAACCTTCGATATGGACGGGAAGCTTGAGTTCGGCGGCGGCGTTTTCGGCAGCGGCGATCAGTTCGAGATAATCTTCGATGCGCTCGACCGGCGGCATGAAGACGCAGAGCCTGCCATCGCGCGGCTCGACCGACATGGCGGTGCGCACAGCGCCGCCGATGTCACCGAGCGTCTGTTCGATCCGGCTGCGATTGCTCTCGCCGGCGTGGAAGGAGGCTTCCGGCATGGCGCGGCCGGCCGGGACGAAAACGTCCGGCAGCGGTTCACGCGGGATCGTCGGATCGGCGGGATGGATATAGGGATAACGTGCCGGGGGAACATAGGGCAGGGTGCCGAGCGGCAGCCGGTAGCCGATCGGGCTGTCGCCCGGAACGAGGAAGATCTTGCCGCGGCGGGTGTTCCATTTCTCGCTGATCCAAACACGGCTTTCAGCCGCCTTGGCGTTCCATGCCTGAACCGGGAGGATGTAACCTGTGGGGACGGTGAGGCCACGGGCAAAGACCCGGGCGATGCGGTTGCGTTCCTCGGGATCCTTCAGTTTCGAATTCGCCGGATCGACGTTTTCGGGAAGATTGCCTTCCTTGATGATCCAGTCGGCCGGATCCTCATAGGCCGGCTGCACCATGTCAGGCTTGATCGCCAGTTCCTTTGCGATCGCCGCCAGAAACTTGCCGGCATCCTCGGCGGTGACGCCGGTATCCTTGCCTTCAGCGGCGACCAGATCGAGGTTCTGCCAGACCGGCTTGCCGTCGCGGCGCCAGTAGAGCGAGAAGGTCCAGCGCGGCAGGCTTTCGCCCGGATACCATTTGCCCTGGCCGTAATGGAGAAAGCCGCCGGGTGCGAAGCGTTCGTGCAGCCGGCGGATCAGGCTGTCAGCCTTTTCGCGCTTGGTCGGACCGACGGCGGCAGTGTTCCATTCCTCGGACTGGAAATCATCGATCGAAACGAAGGTCGGCTCGCCGCCCATCGTCAGATGCACGTCTTCGGCCTCGAGGATACGGTCGACCTTCTCGCCGAGGTCGTTGAGCTCATCCCAGCTTTCATCGGAGAAGGGCTTGGTGATGCGCGGGTGTTCGGCGACGCGCGAGACCTTCATGTCGAAGGCGAATTCGGTTTCGGCTTCGCCAAAATAACCGCCGGAGATCGGCGCGGCGTTGCGGTAATGCGGTGTGGCGGCAAGCGGGATGTGGCTTTCGCCAGTCAGCAGGCCGGAGGTCGGATCGAGGCCGACCCAGCCGGCGCCAGGCAGATAGACCTCCGCCCAGGCATGCAGGTCGGTGAAATCGACTTCGGTGCCGGAGGGGCCGTCGAGCGCCTTCAGGTCCGGCGTCAGCTGGATGAGGTAACCGGAGACGAAGCGGGCGGCCAGGCCGAGATGACGAAGGATCTGGACGAGAAGCCAGCTGGTATCGCGGCAGGAGCCCTTGGCGCTTTCCAGGGTCTCCTCCGGGGTCTGCACGCCGGTTTCCATGCGGATGACGTAGCCGATCTGCCGCTGCAGGCGGGCATTCAGGCCGACGATCATATCGACCGTTGGCTGGCCGGGTGACCAGTCGAGCGTCGGCAACAGCGCCTTCAGCCGCGGGCCGGCCGGTTCCGGCGTCATGTAGATCGACAGATCTTCCTGGATCGTTTCCGGATAGCCGAACGGCCATTTGGTCGCCTCCTCCTCGACGAAGAAGTCGAAGGGATTATAGACCGTCATGTCGGCGACCAGATCGACCTCGATCTTGAACTCCGTCACCGGATCCGGGAAGACGTAGCGGGCAAGGTAATTGCCGTAGGGGTCCTGCTGCAGGTTGACGAAATGGTTGGCGGGCGTGACCTTCAGCGAGTGACTGAGCACCCGTGTCTTCGAATGCGAGGCAGGTTTCAGCCGGATGATCTGTGGGCCGAGGCGGATCGGCTTGTCATAGGTATAATGCGTCAGATGATAGATGCTGGCTTTGATCGACATATTTTACTTTTTTCCGGCGCGCATCGTCGTGCGGCTTGCTGTTCCCAAAATCAGTGTGTGCAATGCAGCGAAAGAAAGCAAGCTGGAAAGGTCACCGGCATAATTCTCCCTAAATCGGAATCGACTTAAGCAATTATGCAGCGATTCAAAGTGCTACAGCGTCCTTAGCGCGTCTGAAAAGACACACGGCGATGTAGGGGCCGAAGGCTTTTACGCCGCCTTGGCGAAGGTGACGGCCGCCTTCAGACCCCTGCCGTCCGGGCCTGGCTCCAGCGTCAGGTTGGCGTTGAAAAGATTGGCGATTTCCTCAACGATCGGCAGGCCGAGGCCGGCGCCCGGCGCACCTGTGTCATTGCCGCGCGAAAAACGCCCGCGCACCGCCTCCAGCTTGTGGCGTGGAATGCCGGGGCCGTTGTCCTCGACTTCGAGGCGGATCGTCTCCGCTGCCGCGATGATGCGGACGGTGACCTCAGCCCCTTTGCCGGCATAGGCAATGGCATTGCCGGCAAGGTTGCGCAGCATTTCGCCGATCAGCAGCGGCTCGGCGCGGATCATCGCCGGGCTCTCGCCCTCGAAGCCGAGGTCGATGCCGGCAACGGCAGCCGTCGGGATCTGCTCGCCGGTGATTTCCTGGGCGATGGCGGCGAGATCAATGGCTGAGGCAGTCAGCGCTTCCTTGGCGGTGGCGGCGTCGATCTTTGCCATCAGCAGAAGCTGGGCAAGGATGCGCTCGGCATGCGCCACGGCCTGATCCCCCTTCAGCGCTGCCGCCTGGCCCTCCGCAAGCGATCCGGCGCGGGCGGAAAGCGCGAGCTGAGTGCGGATGATCGCCAGCGGCGTGCGCAACTGATGGCTGGCATTGCCGGTGAAATGGCGCAGCGCATCGAGCGCCGATTGCAGGCGGACCATGAAGCCATTCACCGTATCGACCAGCGGCTCGACCTCGCTCGGCACAGTCTGCTCGATCGGATGCAGATCATCGGGGCTGCGTTCGCCGATGGCGTCGCCGAGCTTATACAGCGGGCGCAGCGCCACCGTGACCGAGATCCAGACGATCACGGCCGCACCGGCGATCATGAAGGCGAGGCGCAGTGCCGAGCGAACGAGGATTGCTTGCGCCAGTTGCCGGCGGCCGATGGTGGTTTCGGCGACCGTCACCACGAAGGGCACGGAGCGGATGCCCGTCGAAGCGGAGCGTTCGAGTGTGGCGACGCGGATCGGCTCGCCGCGGAAACTGTCGTCGGCGAAGGCTGCGGCATTGGCCGGAGTCTTGTTGAGAACGGGCAGCGACTGGTAGCCGGTGATGAATTTACCCGGCGGGCCGTCGACGCGGTAGAAGACGCGGTCCTGCGCGGCCGAGGTCAGCATTTCAAGCGCGACATAGGGGATATCGACCTGCAGCGTGCCGTCCTCGGCGACGACGACGCGTTCGGCGATCGCCAGCGCCGAGCCGGCGAGCACGCGGTCGGAGACGATGTTCGAGGTCTGGACCGCCTCGCGATAGGTATCGGCAAGCGCCAGCGTGCCGATGACGGCGGTGGAGACAAGCAGCCAGAAGAGCAGCCGGCGCCTGAGGGAATAGGCGGTTTTCATGAGGCCTCGGGGAGCTTGTCGAGATAATAGCCGATGCCGCGGGCGGTCTTGACCGTCAGGCCGTGCGGCGAGAGGCGTTTCCTCAAGCGGCTGACATATTGCTCGATGGCGTTTGCCGAAATGTCGTCGTCGAAGGCCGTCAGCGACTGGATGATCGCTTCCTTGGCGACAACCTTGCCGGCCCGCATGAAAAGAATTTCGAGCAGCCCAAGCTCGCGGGCGGGAATATCAAGCGGCGTGGCGCCTGCCGAAAAGGCCCGGGAATTGAGATCGAAGGAGATGCCGCCGAAGCTGACGGTCGCCGAGCGCAAGCCGGCCTGGCGGCGCAGCAGCACACGCACGCGGGCCTCGAATTCTGATATGTCGAAGGGTTTGATCAGATAGTCGTCGGCGCCGAGATCGAGGCCCTTCACCCGTTCTTCGGGTGTGCCGCGCGCCGTCAGGATGAGGACGGCCGCCTGGTTCTGCCGGGCGCGCATGGCGCGCAGCACGTCGAGCCCGTCCATCTCGGGCAGGTTGAGGTCGAGAATGACCAGATCGAAATTTTCCGCGGCGATGACCGCATTGGCGGATGCGCCGTCATGGACGACATCGACGGCATGACCCGTGCCACGCAAGATCGCCGACAGGCCGTCGGCCAGCGCGATATTGTCTTCGGTGAGCAGGATGCGCACGGATGTCCCTCTGTTTTCAGCGGAGATTACAGAGGTGGCGGAGCGATGTCACAGCGATTTTCGAAGTTGGGTGAATGCATGGGGGAAGCGGATTTCAGCTCCCGGTCCTTTCGATCCGTTCGCGCTGCATCATTGCGGCGGCCAGCAGTCTCTGGAAGCGGGGATCGTCGCGAATGTTGTCGAGATCGGAATCATTGTTGAACCATTTGATATGGTAGACGGAGCTGTGCGGCAGCAGCCTCTCAAGCAGATCGATCGCCTGGTCGGCATCGCCAAGGACGGAATAGACGCAGGCGAGATTATACTGCGCGACGATGTCGTCGGGATCGATGGCGATGGCGCGGGCGGCCCAGTCGCGCGCCCTGCTGACATCACCCATATGCGCAAGCGCCAACGCGCCGCGATGGGCTGGGCCGGAATTTTCCGGATTGAGGTTCAGCGCGCGTTCGGCGCGCAGCAAGCCGAGACGCGCCCAATTTTCCGTATCCAACACTCGGCCGAGCGAGCGGTAGGCGGACATCAGGTGGATCGGCGAGACATAGTCGTCGGGGCGGATCGCAGCGGCGCGGGTGAAATATTGAACCGATTCGGCAAAGTTGCCGTGCATGAAGAAGAACCGGGCATAATGGAAATTCGCCTCGAAGAGGTTCGGGTCGAGCGCCAGGGCACGTTCGAAGGCCGCCGCCGCCCTGTCGTCGTAACCGCTCTGATGCAGGGCGAGACCGTGAGAGGCGTGGGCCTCGGGAAGGTCGGGATCAAGCGCAAGCGCGCGGGCGCTCATGTCGAGGATGCGCCTCAGCGGCACGTCGTCAGGGGCCCAGTCGCGGATCGCCGCGTCGCAATCGGCGATACCGGCATAGGCGCGGGCATAGTCCGGGTCGAGTTCGACGGCCTTGCAGAACATGCGCCTTGCAAGCTGCAGATAGGATTTGGTCCAGGTGTGGGAAAGCTGGCGGCCCCGGAGATAATAGGTATAAGCCTCGACATTGGCGGTCGGCTCATTGGCGATCGCCTTCTTTTCTTCCGGCAGCAGGCGCACCTTCAACTGGCCGACGATCGCATGGGTGATCTCGTCCTGGATGGCGAAGATGTCGGTCAGGTCGCGGTCATAACGCTCGGCCCAGAGATGATCGCCATTGGCGGTGTCGATCAGTTGGCCGGAAATGCGCACGCGATTGCCGAAGATGCGCACGCTTCCCTCGAGCACGTAGCGCACGCCCAATTCCTGGGCAAGCCGCTTCACCTTCACCGATATGCCCTTGTAGGTGAAGATGGTATTGCGCGGCACGACGTGCAGGCTGGAGATCTTGGAGAGATCGGTGATGATGTCTTCGGTGATGCCGTCGGAGAAATAGTCCTGGTCGGCATCGCCGCTCATATTGGTGAAGGGCAGTACCGCGATGAAGCAGGTATTGCGGTTCTGCGCGACCAATTTCGCCGAGGAGGGCGGCGTCAGGGAGACGGTATAGACCTGCACGGGCTGCCGGATGTTCTTCAGCATATGCTCGCCGATGAAATCGAAACCGAGATTGAGGCGGGAGCCGACCTGATCGCGCACCGAGGCCGACACGGCAATGCCGCCTGGTGCTGCGATACGCTCAAGTCTGGCGGCAAGATTAACGCCGTCTCCGAAGATATCGCCGTTCTCGACCACGACGTCGCCCAGATTGATGCCGATGCGGAATTCGACGCGCTCATCCTGGGGCACGTTCTCGTTGCGGGCGGCCATGCTGCGCTGGATTTCGGCGGCGCAGGCGACCGCATTCACCACGCTCTGGAATTCGGCAAGGATGCCGTCGCCGGTGAGTTTGACGATGCGGCCCTTATAGTCTGAAATACGAACGTCGACCAGTTCACAACGATGGCGGTTCAGCGCCTGCAGCGTGCCGGATTCATCGATGCCCATCAGTCGGCTGTAGCCGACGACGTCTGCAGCAAGAATAGCGCTCAGTCGGCGTTCCATGACCCCTCCCATGGATCTTCCCAGTTTAGCCCAGTTTTTTATAGAGTTTTTGTCGTGCAGAGTCGCCCCCTGAATAGAAATTCGGGCGGATTCGACGGTTCGACGCGGCAGCGCGACCATATAGCGTCGCCGATCTTCATCAATACTCTGAATGGGTGAAGGATGGCATCCAGCTCTAATCCTTTGTGATAAAAAAGACGATTCTAATCGGAGGCGGTGGCGCGATTTGCTTTGATGGATGCTTCGGGATCGACACTATAAAATTGGCCGTCGATCAGTTTGACGCGTAAGCAGGCTCAGGGGCGCGGCCGGGAGGACGATTATCCAACACCGGAAGGAATGTGATTCGCGGTTGCCGTGAGGCCGGCGCCGGTTATTGTGGCGACGTTTCCTAGCGGCGGAGATTTTGGATGGCAGGTTCGGCCCGGAATTTTCTGGAGTTTCATGATCTTCCGGAGGCCGGACTTCGATCGATTATCGCTCGTGCCGGTGTGCTCGCCAAAGCCTGGCATGAGCGCACCATGCCGCAGAGCCTTGCGGGCAAACGCGTCGGGTTGATTGCCGACGACGGCGGCTGGCGCAATACGAGTGCCTTCGATCTCGGCATCCAGGCGATGGGCGGTCTCTGCGTGCAGGTGCCGATCGGTTTCAATGTCAGAGAGGAGACCGGCGATCTTGGCGGTTATCTCGGCAACTGGTTCGACATGCTGGTGATCCGCACGAAAGAGCTTGCGACATTGAAGGCGGTGGCGGCAGCCGCGCCCGTGTCTGTCATTAATGCGCGCACACGCTCCAACCATCCTTGCGAGACGCTCGGCGACCTTGCCTATATCGAGAGCCGGCGCGGCTCGATCGAGGGGTTGAAGGTCGTTGGCGTGGCGGCGGATGCAAATATCCTGCGCTCCTGGGCCGAAGCGTCGATCGCATTGCCGATCGAGGTGGTGCAGGTCTACCCCGAACGCTGGCACATAAGGAATGCCGCGCTGCTCAACAAGCGTTTTCGCGTGAGCACCGATATGGGCGAGCTATCGGATGCCGACGTGGTCATCACCGATTCGTGGCCGGGTGACGTGGCCGGAGACGTGCTCGCCGGCTACCGGATCGGTACCGATATTCTCGATCGGTTGTGCAAGGATGCGATCTTCCTGCCATGCCCGCCGGTTAGACGCGGCGAGGAGGTGACGGCCGAAGCGATGGAGCATCCGCGCTGCCAATGCCGCGCCGCCAAGGCTTTTCTGCTGCATGCACAAAATGCGCTGATGGAATGGGTCGTCGCCTAGGTCCACCGCCCTTGCTCCTCCCGGCGCCCTCAGGCATTGTTGGGGCATGTGGAGAGTTTACGTCTTGCTGCTGGCGTTCTGGCCGGGCTTTGCGCTGGCCGATCAGGCCTTCTATGCGGCGAAATCGGGCAAGGCCGATGCGCCGGTGCTGACGGTTTATTCCTCGCTCGACGAGCCGTTGGCGCAGCCGATGATTCGGGGTTTCCAGGACGCCAATCCCGACGTTGCGGTCAAATACGAGGACATGCTGACCGGTGATATCTACGATCGGATCGTCAGGGAGACGGATGCCGGCAAGAAGACGGCGGATTTCGCCTTTTCCTCGGCGATGGACCTGCAGGTGAAGCTGTCCAATGACGGATATGCGCAGGTCAGCAATCTGCCGATGAGCGCTGCATGGCCGAAATGGGCAAACTGGCGCAACACCGCCTATGCGCTGACCTTTGAGCCGGCGGTGTTCGTCTACCATAAGCCGAGTTTTGCGCATGAGCCGGTTCCGAGCTCGCGGGCGGAATTCGTCGATTACCTGAAGCGCAAGGGCAATGATGTCTATGGGCGGATCGGCACCTACGATATCGAGCGCTCCGGCGTCGGTTTTCTGTTCATGGCCCGCGACCAGGAGCAGTTCGGCGACATCTGGTCGGTGATCGGCGCGATGGGGGCGGCCGGCGTCAAGCTCTATTCGACGAGTTCGGCGATCCTCGAGCGTGTTGCCGATGGGCGCTTCGTGCTCGGCTACAATATTCTCGGCTCCTATGCGGCCGATTGGGCCTCGCGCTATCCGCATGTCGGCATCGTGCTGCCGAAGGACTATACCGTGGTGATGTCGCGCATCGGCCTGGTGCCGCAGGCCGCCGCCGAACCGGAGCTCGGCCGGCGCTATCTCACCTTCTTCATGTCGAGGGAGGGGCAGACGATCATGGCGCGCGAGCTGCAGATCCCGGCCGTCAGCCCAGAGGTGGCGGGAGAGAATACCGCCAATACGCTGCAGGAACTGCTCGGCGCCCAACTTCGGCCAGTGCCGGTCAGCCCCGGGCTGATGGTCTATCTCGACCAGGTGAAACGGGCGCGGCTGATTGCGCACTGGAACGAGGTTCTGCGGGCGCAGTGAAGTCGCCAGCTTGAGCCGGTCCGCATTTGGGAGCCGGGATTCGGGCCGGCAGCTACCAATTACGGCAAAAAAGTGGCCTCTTCTCCTGGATATCTCGCCGATGTCAGCTAAATGACAGCTTGTTGTGGTGGCTTTGGCTACTTCTTCTCCGTGGAGGCGGAGAGCTGAAGCCTTGGGAGGTATTCTGCTCGTCATTTAGGACCTGCGTCCGCTGGCCGGCCATTCCTTCCGATTCCCTTGAGAATAACAGGCGGTTTGCTCAGCCGCCCACGGAGGACACATCGTGAAGCACACTTTCATCGCAACTCTTCTTGCAGCGACCATCGCGCTGCCAGCCTATGCCGCCGACTACACCATCATCGCGCCTGCGGCGCCCGGCGGCGGCTGGGACCAGACGGCCCGTTCGCTGCAGACCGCATTGCAGCAGGAGAAGATCTCCGGCAACGTGCAGGTCCAGAACGTGCCTGGCGCCGGCGGCACCATCGGCCTGGCACAGTTTGCCAGCCAGGCTGCCGGCAATCCGAACTCGTTGATCGTCGGCGGCTATGTCATGGTCGGGGCGATCCTCACCAACAAGTCGCCGGTGACGCTCAAGGACGTCACGCCGATCGCCCGTCTGACCGGTGAATATGAAGCCGTCGTCGTTCCTGCTGCGTCCGAGATCAAGACCATGGCCGATCTGGTTGCGGCGCTGAAGAAGGATCCGGGCGCGGTTTCATGGGGTGGCGGTTCGGCCGGTGGTACCGACCACATCACCGTCGGCCTGATTGCCAAGGCCTCCGGCGTCGACCCCACGAAGATCAACTATGTCGCCTTCTCCGGCGGCGGTGAAGCGCTTGCCGCCATTCTCGGCGGCCAGGTCACGGCCGGCGTCTCGAGCTACAGCGAGTTCGAATCGCAGGTGAAATCCGGCACGCTTCGTCTTCTCGCCGTATCCAGCGACAAGCGCATCGACGGCGTCGATGCCCCGACGCTGAAGGAAGCCGGCACCGACGTCACCATCCAGAACTGGCGCATGGTTGCCGCGGCCCCCGGCCTTTCGCCGGAGCAGGTGGCAAGCGTCACCGCCGATTTCGAGAAGCTGCATAGCTCCGCCACCTGGCAGGAAACTCTGAAGACCAAGGGCTGGGCCGACACCTATCTGTCTGGCGACGCCTTCAAGGCGCAGCTGGAAAAGGATGTCTCTGCCACTGAAGGCATTCTCAAAGATATCGGACTTGTTCAATGAGCGAGGATAACACCTCCTCGGCAACGACACGCCGCCCTGATTGGGCGGCGTTCATCATTGCCGTTTTCCTCTTCGTCGTCGCCGGCGTGATGGCCTGGGATGCCTCACATCTGAAAACGATCGCACAATACGACCGCATCGGCCCGGCGACGGTGCCCGAAGTGGTGGCGTTCGGCCTCTTCTGTCTCGGGATCTGGACCGCTTTCGAAGCCTGGCGCGGCGATTTTCCGGAACGCGAGCAGCAGGAAGTGGCGCCGGTCATCTGGATCGTCGCCGGTCTGGCCGGCCAGATGCTGCTTCTGCGCGTCGCCGGCTTCTCGATTGCAACCGGCGTCCTCTTCGCGCTGACGGCACGCGGCTTCGGCAAACGCAAGCTCTGGATCTCGCTGCCGCTCGGCATCGTCCTCAGCTTCGTCGTCTGGGCGATCTTCTCGCAGCTCCTACAGCTGACGCTGCCGGCCGGCCCACTCGAGCATCTGTTCTTCTGACCGCGCGGGACGCGCTGTCAGCTCTTTTGATTTTGCGCGGCGCCTGACCCTGAAATCGCATGGTCGGGAACGCCGATTGGGACACCAAGATGAGCACATTCGAATTCCTATGGCAGGGTATCCTGGTTGCGATGCAGCCGATGAACCTGATTTATGCGCTAGTTGGCGTGACACTCGGCACCGCCGTCGGCGTCCTTCCCGGCATCGGCCCGGCACTCACCGTGGCGCTGCTGTTGCCCGTCACCTACAAACTCGATCCCGGCGGCTCGCTGATCATGTTCGCCGGCATCTATTACGGCGGCATGTATGGCGGTTCGACAACCTCGATCCTGCTCAATACACCGGGTGAAAGCGCCTCGATCGTCACTGCGCTCGAGGGCAACAAGATGGCGCGCGCCGGGCGTGGCGGGCCGGCGCTGGCGACCGCGGCGATCGGCTCCTTCGTCGCCGGCCTGATCGCCACGCTCGGGCTCGCCTTCATCGCTCCCTATATCGTCAAGCTGGCGCTGGTCTTCGGGCCGCGCGAATATTTCGCGCTGATGGTGCTTGCCTTCGTCACCGTCTCGTCGGCCTTCGGCGATTCGGCATTGAGAGGGTTGACGTCGCTGTTCATCGGTTTCGCGCTCGCCATGGTCGGCATCGACCAGCAGACGGGGCAGGCGCGACTGTCCTTCGGCATCCCCGACCTGCTCGACGGTGTCGAGGTGACGACGCTTGCGGTGGCGATGTTTGCGATCGGCGAGACGCTTTATATTGCCGCGCAGGGCAACCGGATCGCGGAGAAGGTCGAGGCGGTCAAGGGTTCGCTCTGGATGACGGCGCAGGACTGGTCACGTTCGTGGAAGCCATGGCTGCGCGGCACGCTGATCGGTTTCCCGATCGGCGCCATGCCGGCAGGCGGCGCCGAGATCGGCACGTTCCTCTCCTATGCCACCGAAAAGCGGCTGGCCAAGAACCCGGAGGAGTTCGGCCACGGCGCGATCGAAGGCGTGGCCGGTCCTGAGGCGGCCAATAACGCGTCGGCCGCCGGCACGCTGGTGCCGCTTCTGACACTCGGCCTGCCGACGACGGCAACCGCGGCCATCATGCTTGCCGGCTTCCAGCAATATGGCTTGCAGCCGGGGCCGCTGCTGTTTGCCACCAATCCGCAGCTCGTCTGGGGTCTGATCGCCAGCCTGCTCATCGCCAATGCAATGCTGCTGGTCTTGAACCTGCCGATGATCGGGCTCTGGGTAAAACTGCTGACGATCCCGAAGCCGTGGCTTTATGCGGGCATCCTGCTGTTTGCGACGCTTGGAACGATCGGTGCCAATCCATCCGTGTTCGAACTCGGCATGCTGCTCGCCTTCGGCCTGCTCGGCTATCTGATGCGGCTCTTCGGTTATCCGATCGCGCCTGCGGTCGTCGGCCTGATCCTTGGGCCGCTTGCCGAGCAGCAGCTCCGCCGGGCGCTGGCGATCAGCCAGGGCGATGTCACGACGCTGGTGATGTCGCCGATCGCGGCGGGCCTGCTCATCGTGGCGGCGGCTGCCTTTCTCATCCCGCTGATCCTGCGGATTCGCGGCAGGGGCCAAGTGCTGTCGCAGCTGGCTGCAAACGAAGACTAGAACCAAGAAAAAGACCACGACATACCCCTCCCTCGAGGCCGGCCATGGAGACATGCGTCGGCCTCCTGTTTCTGCATAGCTGAGGTGATTTTCTGAGCATTGTGGAGATATCCGCGCGATACCATCTACAAGCAGTCAATCAAAAAAAGAGGAAATGGACAATGTCCGCCATCCGCAATTCAGTCCGCACGGGTTTCTTTGGTCGCGCATTTGCCGTGCTTGGGGCCGCAAATGCTGTCAGCGCCGCCGTTGAAGCCGGCCGCCGGCCACGCGCCGCCGACCTGAGGGAACTCGGCATCGAGCCCAGCTCCTTCGGCCAGTTCTCCCGCTAAAACTTCAAGCCTTGCATGAATGAATTAGCCCGCAACCGGATGGTCGCGGGCTTTATTTTTGGCTGAAGCGGCGCCGCAGCCTGTGACATCAGGCGTGAAGCTCTTCCTGCCCGGAGCCGTGATCTTCTACCCGCTCGCGCTTGTTGTGGCGAATGGACGACCAGAGCGACAGACCGATCAGCGTCGCCCCGCCGAGCCCGGTGATGACTTCGGGGATGTGCACAAGGGTCTGGGCATACATGATCACCGATAGGATCAGGATGGCGTAGAAGGCGCCGTGCTCGAGATAGCGGTATTCGGCAAGCGTCCCCTTCTCCACCAGCATGATCGTCATCGAGCGCACATACATGGCGCCGATACCGAGGCCGATGGCGATGACGAAGAGGTTCTGCGTCAGCGCAAAGGCGCCGATGACGCCGTCGAAGGAGAAGCTGGCGTCCAGCACCTCGAGATAGATGAAGGCGCCGAGGCCGCCCTTGGCGGCAGCGCTCATCGTCTGTTGCGAGGCATCGAGCAACTCACCAACCACTTCGACCGCGAGGAAGGTGAGCAGCCCGTAGATGGCGCAATGGACGAAGACGCTGGCCTCGTCGCCACCGATCAGCCAGGAGAAAGCCAGCATCAGCGCCAGAACGAAAGCGATCTCGATGCCCCTGATGGTGGCCGAGCGCGCCATCACCTTTTCCAGGCCGCGGAGCCAATGGATTTTCTTCTCATTGTCGAAGAAATAGCTGAGGCCGACCATCATCAGGAAGGTGCCGCCGAAGGCTGCGATCGGCAGATGCGCGTCATTCATGATGCGGGCATATTCTTCCGGCTCACGGGCGGCAAGGACAAGCGCATCCCAGGGGCCGATCCGCGCCGCGATCGCAACGATCGCCAGCGGGAAGACAATGCGCATGCCGAAGACGGCGATAATGATGCCCCAGGTGAGGAAGCGCTTTTGCCAGACCGGCGTCATCTCCTTCAATTTGTTGGCGTTGACGATGGCATTGTCGAAGGAGAGCGAAATCTCCAGCACCGCGAGCACCGTGCAGATGAAGAAGACGGTCGCCATGCCGCCGATCGTGCCTGTGGTCTGCCAGCCGAGCACGGCGCCGAGAACGAGGCCGAGGGCAGTGACGATGAAGGCCCAGCGGAAATAGCTGAGTGAGGAGTGGTGGGTCGCGGGCTGGTTCATGGCCGCACCTCGCGCCCGCAAATCATGGTGGAGAGGGAGAGGGGGAAACGCGGCATGCCACAACGGGCATGCGGATCAGGCATGTTGAGCTTGTTCATCGATGAAAAATCCGCCGGCTAAGCTGCAGGCGGTACCGACATCACGAGAGCGCCGTAAAAACTCTCGCCAGAGGGGCCCGGCACCAAATTACCCGTAGCCGATGTCTGGAAGGCTGCGGGACAGGCCTTAGTTAATAAACTTCCCCAGCCAGTCAAGGCCGGCGGCCGCGCTGAGATGAAGTGTTTTTTTGGAACCATCCCGGCGCCTGCTCGTTAGACCCTGGTTGAGCTTAAAAAAGGAGGCCGATGATGCACACTTCGACCCATGTTCCCGACAAACGCACCGAGGCGTCCGACCGCATGAAGCGGGCGAAGCCGAACCGCATGCAGAGGGCGCAGGTGCTGCCGCCGCATCATGTCGACCTGACGCTGACACCGGGCGTCTATCACGACATTCACGTGCCGGCCCATGTTACCGGTGCCGATCTTTCCAAGGGCGGTCCCGACATCAAAGGCCGAGACGCCAAGAAATAACCAGAATTCCGCAAGCCTGCTTGGCGCGCTGACGGCAGAATTGAAACAGGGTAAAAACAATATGACGATCAACTTTGTGCCCCGCGAGATCTTTATCCGGCACGAAAACGAATGGCAGGCCTTACGCGAGGCGGCGGACGAGCGCATCGATATCGGCAAACGCCCGAAGCCGCTGGTCTCCATCGGCGGCACTGCACCGACTGGGAAAAGCGATCCTCCGGCCACACGCTCGGAATGACCAGCAGACAGTCACCTCGATACGGGCGCCCGGCATATGCCGGGCCTCTCTTTTTCTATTGGCTGTCATCCCGATCGGCGCGCCGTGCGGAATTGTAGCCGAACCGTTGCTCCAGCTTGCCGAAGGCGAAGAGCACGCAGATGGCGCCTAGCGTCGTCATGAAGGCGACAGGCCAGTAACCGAAACCCATTGCAAGGCCGATCGCGCCGGACAGCCACATGCCGGCCCCCGTCGTCAGCCCGTGCACCCGGCCTCTGGCAAAGACGATCATGCCGGCGGCAAGGAAGGCGACGCCGGCGGTCACGGCTTCGATGACACGCAGCGGATCGATCCGCACCTGCTCGTCATCGGCAAAACCCGGCATGTGCACTGCCTCGATCGAAATGATGGCGAAAAGGGCGGCTGCGAGACTGATCAGAATATGAGTGCGGAAGCCTGCCGGGCGGTCGCGTGCCTCACGCTCGAAGCCGATCAGCCCGCCGAAGACGATGGCGCCGAGCAGGCGGGCGAAGATGACGGGGTAGTGGATACGCGACGCCGGTATCATGTCGGCGAGGATCAGATCCATGGATTTTTCCTATAACGTGTGAATTTTTCGCTGGCTAACGTGTGAGCGCTGGATTTGTTCGGCTTTTTTCCCTGATGCGCATGGATTCGCCGATGCGCTTCTGCTGCTCGCAGGTCTTTCGAGACAAAGATCGGTGAACCCGGCATTGTCCTGCCGCCGCGCCAACCTTTCAGAAAGGATTGGGCGGCGATAATTGCGGCCTCACGGGAATCGGACAGATGGCCAAGACAGCGACACGCGGCCGCCGCAAGGCGCCGGCGAGAGGAAAGAGCAAAACGCGCAGCAGCGGTGGCGGATTGCTGCCCTGGGCAGTAATCGGCATCGCCGCGATCGGCGGTATCGTCGCGCACGACCACTGGAAGAGTATCCAGCCGATGCTTGCTCGGCAATCGGCGCCGATCGCGCGGGAAGCGGCGGAGCCGAAACCTCTAGCCAGGAAAGACGTGCCGCCAAAGCAGGTGGCGCTTGCCACACCCACGCCGAAAGCAGCACCGCCGGTAAATCAATCGCAACTGCTGCCGCCGGCGACGATCCCGACGCCGGCGATCCAGCCGGTCAAAGCCGTGCCGGCCCAGACCTCTTCCGCGGCGGAAACGGGGACGGCCGCCTTCGGCTATTGCGGCCAGGGCGCACATATCAACTGTGTCGGGGATGGCGGTGTCTTCTGGTACAAGGGCGAGAAGATCGTGATCGCCGATATGGCAAGCCCTGTCGTCGACCAGGCACGTTGTGACGGCGAACGCCGGGTGGCCTTTGCCGCCAAGTCCCGGCTGCTGGGGCTTCTGAACGCCGGCCCCTTCACCATGAATGCCGCGGGCAAGACGGAGCCTTCGGGCGCGCCGCGAGTCGTCTCGCGCGACGGGCGCTCTTTCGGCGCGCAGTTGATCAATGAGGGGCTGGCGCGCAAGCCGGGGGCCGCCGGCGGCGCATGGTGCGCCTGATAGGGACTATTTGCCCTTTTTCACCAGCTTGCCGCCGGTGCGGAAGCTGCCGGTGAACGAGGAATCCTTGCTTTCGGCCGTGCATTCGATGGCGATCGGCTTGCCGGCATAGGGATTGCCGAAAGTGCAGAAGCCGGCGACTTTGACCTCCCCGGTCATCTTGTTGCCGACACCCGTGGTGACGAGGGTAAGCGGCAGACGCGCATTGCCGTTGGAGGCAGGCTTGATGCCGCTGCCGTCGCCTTGGAAGCCGAGCGCCTTACCATCCGAGGTGAAGATGAACGTCACCGTGCCGTTGGCCAGAGTGACACTGGCAAGCTCGTTCTTGCAGCCCTTGGTGGCGTCGAACTTGGCGACAACAAGCTTGGCGCATTTGCCGGAAAGCGTAATGACGCCGGGCGCGCCCGGAAATGTCTCAGGCGGGGAGGCCGGTGCAGCGGAGGCCGGCAGGGCAAGGGCGGCGGAAAAAAGGGCGGCTGCCGGTGCGAAAAGTCTCATTGTCTGTCTAACCCCATCTGTCTGCGACGGCGAATCGGCCATGCGTTTATAGCCACCCTTTGGCACTGTTCTGTGACTAATTTTGGTCTACTCCGTCGTCACACGGACGTTGAGGAGGCTAGGAACTTTTGAAGTCGTCCCAGAGGATCGCTGATCCAGCCGCGAATAACGTGATCGGAAGCAGCCAGATCTTTATGCTGACGGGTTCGACAGCATGAAACAGCATATAGCCGAAACCGAGCAGGCCAACCCCTGCCAGCACGAGGCCAAGGATGATGGATATTGCCTTACGTGTCCCAGTCCTTTGCGCCATGCCTCCCCCCATTTTCCATGTGCACGGGTCATCCCGCGACCAATTGAAAACCCGCGTGCTCAGATTAGGCCGGAAGTCCCCGGGCCGGGGATCTGTCAACAATGTCAGGGAGATCGGATGGTGGGCGTGACAGGGATTGAACCTGTGACCCCTACGATGTCAACGTAGTGCTCTCCCGCTGAGCTACACGCCCATCCGATGGCGGCGCATAGATCACAAAACCTTCGGAGCCGTCAATAGGCTTTTTTCAGTTTTGTGATACGCCGCCCGGCAAGCCTTACGCGGCAAGCATTTTGTTGACCTCGTCGACGAGATCACGCAGGTGGAAAGGCTTGGAAAGGACCTTGGCATCCTTCGGCGCCTTCGAATCAGGGTTCAGCGCCACGGCAGCAAAACCGGTGATGAACATCACCTTCAGGTCGGGGTCGAGTTCGGTGGCGCGGCGCGCCAGTTCGATGCCGTCCATCTCGGGCATGACGATATCGGTCAGCAACAGGGAAAACGGCTCCTCGCGCAGCCGGTCATAGGCGCTGGCGCCATTGTCATAGGAAAGGACCTTGTAACCGGCCTTTTCAAGCGCTTTCACCAGGAAGCGGCGCATGTCGTTGTCGTCTTCTGCGAGAAGTATCTTCTGAGTCATCAATCCAGACCGCTGATCAATAAGTTTTGGTGGGCTGCCCGGCGTTTACACTAGTCTTGACCCGGTAAACAACCGGTGAATTGCCTGTGCGCGGCCGCATCCCTCCTACATAGTATGGACTTGGGGCCGGGCAACTGGCAACATGCGCAAAGCAGCCAGTTCATGACATGGTAAAGAGGGCCGAAAGTGCCGGAGATACGCGAATACGAGCTTTTTGAGGTTCATGAGCCCGTGTCGCAGACCATTCCCTTCGTCTACAACTCCCCTCATAGCGGCCGTATTTATCCACCGGAATTTATCGCGCAGTCCAGGCTCGAGGGCATCGCCATCCGCCGTTCCGAGGATCACTATGTCGACGAGCTGTTCGGATCGGCCGTCGCGCTCGGCGCGCCGCTCCTGGCCGCCAACTTTCCGCGCGCCTATCTCGACGTTAATCGCGAGCCCTACGAACTCGATCCGCGCATGTTCGACGGGCTGCTGCCGCCCTATGCCAATATCAATTCCCTGAGGGTCGCCGGCGGGCTCGGCACCATTCCGCGTATCGTCGCCGAGAACATGGAGATTTATGCGCGGCGCCTGCCGGTGCAGGAAGGGCTCGACCGCGTCGAAGCGGTCTACAAGCCCTATCATGCGGCGCTGCGCCGGCTGATCGCCCGCACCCACGTGCAGTTCGGCTTCGGCGTGCTGATCGACTGCCACTCGATGCCCGGCAATGTGCGCGTCGCCGGCTGCACCTCGCGGCCCGATTTCATCATCGGCGATCGCTACGGCACCAGCGCTTCGGCCGAACTTTCGCGCGCCGCCATTGCTATCCTCGAGGAAATGGGCTTCGCGGCGATCCGCAACAAGCCCTATGCCGGCGGCTTCATCACCGAACATTATGGCCGGCCCTCGCGCGGCCTGCATGCGCTGCAGATCGAAGTGAACCGGGCGATCTATGTCGATGAGGTGACGCTGGAAAAACGCGCCGACTTCGCCGCGGTCGCTGACGCGGTCACGGGCTTCATGCAGCAGATGGCGGATTACGTCGAGAAATTCGCCGGCGATCGGGCGCTGGCCGCCGAATAGCCTCCGTCGATTTCGCCAAGATTTTCCGGCCAGTCTTTCCGGCCAAAAAAAACCGCGCTCGAAGCGCGGCTAGTCTAGGGAGGAAACACCCAAGGAGGGTATTTACAGTCAGAAGACTGTACGGAAGACGCTACTATTGCGTTGCACAAATGTCAAGCAATATATTGCGTTGCGATATCTTTGGGCAGCCCCCGCCGAACGGCCCGCGTTTGCATTCCTTCTACTTTTCGATATGACAGCACTACTCCCGCCAGCAAACGGATCGACCATGCTTCCTGACCGCTCGTTCTTCAACCGTCTGGCGGAGGCCGCCAGGGCCGAAACGCTGCCGCGTTTCCGCTCCGGCCTCGATGTTACCAACAAGCTTTCCTCCGGTTTCGATCCGGTCACGGAGGGCGACCGGGCGGCCGAACTCGCCATCCGGGCGCTGATCGAAGAGAATTTCCCCGACCATGGCATTCTCGGCGAAGAGCACGGCAATATCGGCCTCGACCGCGATTACATCTGGGTGATCGATCCGATCGACGGCACGCGCGCCTTCATATCAGGCCTGCCGGTGTGGGGGACGCTGATTGGCCTGCAGAAGGAAGGGCGGGCGATCATGGGCATGATCGAACAGCCTTTTACCGGCGAGCGTTATTTCGCCGACCAGAATGGTTCGATCTATAGCGGGCCTGAGGGCGAACGGCGGCTGGCGACGCGCCAGTGCGACGCGCTTTCGAACGCCATCCTGTTTACCACCTCACCGCATCTCTTCGCCGGCGAGGAGATGGAGAAATACCGCGAGATCGAAGGCCAGGTGCGGCTCTTCCGCTACGGCTGCGACTGCTACGCCTATGCGCTGCTTGCCGCCGGCCATATCGATCTCGTCGTCGAAAACAGCCTGAAGCCCTATGATGTCGGCGGCATCATTCCCGTCATCGAGGGGGCGGGGGGCATCATCACCACATGGGATGGCGGACGGCCGGAAAACGGCGGCTCGATTATCGCCGCCGGCAGCCGGGCGGTTTACGAGCAGGCGATCGCCGTGCTGCAGCGCTAGCTAATCCCGCTCAGGTCCCGAGGGCGGCGACCTCCTGGTTTTCTTCGGCATCACTGCCGGGAATGAAGGCATGGAAGGCGGCAAGGGCGGCCGCACGATAGGTATCCCGTTCTTGGAAGATCTCGTGGCGGGCGCCGTTGATCGGCACCAGCTGGCCGGCGCGGAAATAACGCGAGAGGCGCTCCTGCGCGGTGTAGGGCACGACGCCGTCACGCGTCGGAGCGATGATGATGGTCGGGATGGTGATCGAAAAGAGATGGTAGGGCGAGGTGACCCGGTCCATCGTGTGAAAAGCCTCGGTCAGCCAGCGGGCCGTCGGCGGCCCGAGTGTCAGCTCCGGATGGGCCTTCATCATCGCGACATTCCGCTCGAAGCGGGTTTCGTCCGAAGTCAACGGATTATCGCGGAAATCCGGCTCTTTGAGTTTCGAGGTCAGCGGCAAGGAACCAAGACCGATTGCCGTCAACATGCCGGCCAGGGTGCGGATGACACGGGGCGAGGCCAACTGGCCGGTCAGGCCGATGAAGGGTGCCGACAGCACCATGCGATCGATACGGGTGGTAAGATAAGGCGCGGCCGAGAGCGCGATCAGCCCGCCGGTCGAATGGGCGAGCAGGTAGAAGGGCAGGCGGGTATCCGGCAGCACCACCTTTTCGAGGAAGGTGTCGAGATCACGTTCGTAATCGACGAAGCGGCGGATGTGGCCGTGGTTACGGCGCTTCAAGAGCCGCGCCGAACCGCCTTGGCCGCGCATGTCGAAGGTGGCGACCCAGAGACCTCTCGCCGTCAGGTCGCGGATCGTCTCGAAATATTTCTCGATATATTCATTGCGGCCGTGCAGGATGACGACCGTGCCCTTGGCTACCTGGGCGCCGGCGCGGAAGACGGCATAACGCAGCCGGTGGCCGTCATAGGTTTCGAAGAACCCCTCCGTGCGGTTTTCCGGGGCGGGATTGTCGAGCGTCGAATAGAGAACCTGTTCCATGACTTTGCCAATGCGCCGCTGGTGACTGCTTCGCCTATTAGAGCGCCGCGCATCCTTTCGGACGCACAAAGGACGTTCTAATTCCCTGAATCTACGCATCGTGCTTCCGAAAATCGATTCCGATTTTCGGAAGCACGATGCGTTAGGGATAACGCATGCCATCCGGCTTGGAAAGCGGCGACCCTGCAACGCGGTGGGTGCGAAAAGGGCCGGCAGGAGCATGAGGGTGCTCGCAGCCGGCCGAGTTTAAGACTGAAGAAGAAGGGACGATGCACTTCAGCCATCGGGACCAGATTCACCCGACGCTGCGATCTTTAGGCTAAGGCGCGTGAATGCGCGCCGAACCGGCTGTTCATGCGGGGTTCATGGGGCAGGTCCCGCGATTTCGGGAGGGTCTTGAACTCGTCAAATCCCATCACCATCTCCTTTCAGCGGGTGCCGAAGAGGGCCCGCGCAACCGTCCCGAGGCCGCCAAAGATGGGGTTTCAGGGGCATTTATCGCAACACGTCGCTTCCACAGGAGGACATCATGCGTCACGTAGACTTCTCTCCCCTTTATCGTTCCACCGTCGGTTTCGACCGGCTCTTCACCATGCTCGACAGCCTCGCCCAGCCGGAGCAGGCCCAGACCTATCCGCCCTATAATATCGAGCGCACCGGTGAAAACACCTATCGGATCACCATGGCGGTAGCCGGTTTCGACGAGACCGAACTTTCGATCGAAGCCCATGCCCATGTGCTGTCCGTCAAGGGTGAAAAGGCCGAGGAACCTGCCGAAAGCGGTGAATACCTTTACCGCGGCATTGCCAAGCGCGCCTTCGAGCGCCGCTTCCAGCTTGCCGACCATGTCGAGGTGACCGCCGCTTCGCTGAAGAACGGCCTGCTGCATATCGACCTTCTACGCAACATTCCCGAGGCCATGAAGCCCCGCAAGATTGCGATCGCTGCAGAGCCGGTCGAGGCTCCGAAGGCCATCGAGGCGCAGGTCATCAACGGCTGATCGTTATCCCTTATGGATAAAATGGACGGCGCTCCGATCGGGGCGCCGTTTTTTATGATGCCTCAGGCCGGGCTGGCGGCGTCCTTCATCTGCTGTTCCGTTGCGCGGCGGGCCGCCGCGGCGGCGTGTTTTTGGGCGATGACGGCGCAGACCATCAGCTGGATCTGATGGAAGAGCATCAGCGGCAGCACGATCGCGCCGATCGACTGGCCTGAAAATATGACGTTTGCCATCGGCACACCGCTTGCAAGACTTTTCTTCGAGCCGCAGAAAGTGATGGTGATCTCGTCGGCCTTGTTGAAGCCGAGCCTGCGGCTGCCGAACATCGTCAGCACCAGCACGATCCCCAGGAGGACCATATCGGCGACGATGACGACGGCGATATCGGCGATCGAGAAGGTATGCCACAGACCTTCGACCACCGCCGTCGAGAAGGCGAGATAGACGACCATCAGGATCGAGCCGCGGTCGACAGGCATCAGGACCTTTTTCTTGGCGCGAATCCAGTCGCCGATCCAGGGCTGCAGGATCTGGCCGACAATGAAGGGGGCAAGCAGCTGCAATAGGATCTGCTGCAAAGCGTCGAAGGAGAAGCCGCCATGGCCGCCGATGGAAAATAGCAGGCCGACGAGTAGCGGCGTCAGGAACATGCCGAAAATGTTGGAGGCCGAGGCCGAGCAGATGGCGGCGGGCACGTTGCCGCCGGCCATCGAGGTGAAGGCGATCGACGACTGTACCGTCGAGGGCAGCACGCAGAGGAAGAGGATGCCGAGATATAGCGGCGGCGGCAGGATCGTGTCGGGGATCAATCCGAGCCCGAGGCCGAGCAGCGGGAAGATGCCGAAGGTGGTCAACAGAATGACGAGATGCAGGCGCCAGTGCAACAGGCCTGATATGACGACGTCGCGCGAGAGGCGGGCGCCATGCAGGAAGAATAACAGCGCGATGGCAAGATCGGTGGCGATGCCGAAATAGCCCGCGAAGGTCCCGCTTGCCGGAAACAGCGAGGCGAGGATGACCGTGCAGACGAGCAGGATGGTGAAGGTATCGGGCAGAAAGCGGCGCATGGCGGTCTCGCGGCGTAATAAACAGTCCTTGTTTTGTCGTCCATTGTGATCCAGGATGCAAGGAATAACAGTTATCGAGAAACTGGATTTCCATGCTGGACCTTTCGCAATTGCGCAGCTTTGTCGCCGTCGAGCAGATGGGCAGTTTTACGCTCGCCGCAGAAAGGCTCAGCCTCGGCCAGTCGACGGTCAGCCAGCACATCCAGCGGTTGGAGGCCGCACTCGGCCGAAAGCTCCTGGCGCGCGATACGCATAAGGTCATCCTGACCGGCGATGGCGAATCGCTGTTGTCGCATGCACGCAGCATGCTCGCCATCGAAGGTCAGGTGCAATCGCTGTTTCGGGGCCACAGCCTGCGCGGTAGCCTGCGGCTCGGGGTGTCGGAGGATTTCGTCACCAGCCAGCTGCCGGCGGTGCTGGAGGATTTCGTTCGGTCGCATCCCTCCGTCGATCTCGAACTGACGGTGGCACTATCCGGCGTCCTCTATGAAATGCAGGACAATGGCGAGATCGATCTGGTGCTCGCCAAACGCCGGCTCGGCGATGCCCGTGGAAAACTCGTCTATCGTGAGCCGCTCGTCTGGCTGGCACGCGATCCCGAGCGTGTGCTTACCTCCGGCCCTTTACCGCTAATCGCCTTCCCACCACCGAGCGTCACGCGGGCGATCGCGCTGGAGGCGCTGGGGCGGAACGGTGTGGCGTGGCGGATCGTCTGCACCTGTGGGAGCCTCAGCGGATTGACGGCGGCGGCGCGGGCCGGCATGGGCGTTTTGGTGCAGCCGCGCAGCATGGCGCCCTCGGGCCTGAAGGAAATTCCCGCGGCAAAACTTCCGGCGCTGGAAGATGTGGAATTTGTGCTGGTGCCGCGCAAAGGGGCGGATCAGGCGCTGGTCGCCGCCCTTTCGGACGATATTCTGCAGAAGGTGAGAAGGCTGAAGTCGGCGTGAGCCAGGGCCGTCGCCGAGAGGCCCGCCGGAGGCATCGCAAGGCGGTCAGGCGGCCAGGCACTTCAGGAACCCATCCACATCGGCTTCCGTCGTTGCGAAGCTGGTGACGAGGCGGATCAGGTTCTCGCTTTCGGAAACGAGTTCCGGCGCTGCCGCAGGCGCCGGCCATTCATAAAATTTCGCACCTTTTTCCTCTGCGGTTTTCGCAGCACTCTTGCTGATGACGGCAAAGACCTCGTTGGAAGCGGTCCGCCAGGCGAGGCGCCCGGCGCTGCTGGCGGCAATACCGGCGCGCAGCCGGTCGGCCATGGCGTTCGAATGGCGTGCGAGGTCGAGCCAGAGGCCGTTTTCGAAATAGGCGTCGAACTGGGCTGCGATGAAGCGCGATTTGGAGAAGTGCTGAGCGGCGCGCTTGCGGATGAAGGGCATTTCCCTTGCCTGCTCCGGATTGAAGAAGACGATCGCTTCCGCGCACCAGCAGCCGTTCTTGGTGCCGCCGAAGGAGAGCATGTCGACGCCGCGTTTCCACGTCATTTCGGCCGGGGTTGCGCCGAGCGCAATCAGTGCATTGGCGAAGCGGGCGCCATCCATGTGAAGCGGCAGGTTGCGCTTCCTCGATATGGCGGCGATTTCGCCGATCTCCGGCAGGGAATAGACCGTGCCGATTTCAGTTGCCTGGGTGATGGTCACGGCGCTGGCGCGGCCATGGCGGAGAGCGTCCTCCGGAAAGTTTGCGATTTTTTTGGAAAGCCCGGCCGGATCGATCTTGCCGGCTTCGCCGTCGATCGCCATGAGCCTGGCGGAGCCGGAGAAGAATTCCGGCGCCCCGCATTCATCTTCGATCACATGCGACTCGGTATGGCAGAAGGTAATGCCGCCCGGGCGCTGGACGCTTGCCAGCGACAGGGAATTGGCGGCCGTGCCGGTGGCGACGAAGAAAACCGAAACCTCACGTTCGAAGATCTCGCAGAAGCGGGTTTCGACCTTCTTGTCGAGATCGCCGGCGCCATAGGCAGGAGCATAGCCGGCCGATTCCGCCAGCAGACGTTCGGCAATGGATCTGTGGGCGCCGGCCCAGTTATCGGAAGCAAAGAACATGGCGGAGACCGTGGGGAGTGGATGTGCTGGGAGGTTCGCAGCGGACCTTACGCCAAAGCTTCACCGGATCAAGTTTATCGCCCCTGACACATCACGAAAATCGAACTACGCAATCAATAAAAAGAATGAGACATAAATGCGTAATTTTATTTCGCCTATGGGGTTTATCTGGCAATCTTCCGTCGCAAAATCACGATTTTTAAACGGGCGCTCTTGCGGACCGTGATCGTTTCTGGCATAGAACTGATGAATTAGGACAGTGTTGCTGTCCTATTTTGGCCCTTGTGGCCGAAGAGGCGCCGAAAACCCTGGCAGCGACGGGCTTTCACGCTATAGTTCTCCCAAGCGTCAAGCCCCAGGCGGCGCGCGGAGGCGAATGGCAGGCGCGGAACGCGACGGTTTGCTTTCCTTAATAAGCAGATGTCTGCGGCCGATCTTCACTATGCAACAGCGCTGTCGTGCGCCGAACCTATTCTGGTTGCGGCACAGGACGAAAAGCCGCCCGCGGCCCCGCGGGCTTCGACAGGAGGAAAGATGATGACGAAGACGCCATCCATGGAATTTGACCGGTTTGCTGCTGCCGAGGCGCGCGCTACGGCCAATATGTCCAAATCCGCCTCCGGCCTGCCGAAGAAACAAGGCCTCTACGACCCGCGCAACGAACATGACGCCTGCGGCGTCGGCTTCGTAGCGCATATGAAGGGTGAGAAGTCGCACCAGATCGTCAAGGACGGCCTGTTCATGCTCGAGAACCTGACGCATCGCGGCGCCGTCGGCGCCGATCCGCTGATGGGCGACGGCGCCGGCATCCTAGTGCAGATCCCCGACCAGTTCTTCCGCGAGGAAATGGCCGCGCAGGGCATCACCCTGCCGCCGGCCGGCGAATATGGCGTCGGCCATATCTTCATGCCGCGCGATGAAAAGCAGATCGAGCACTTCAAGAAGGTGATCAAGGACGTCGTCACCGAGGAAGGTCAGGTCCTCATCGGGTTTCGTGACGTGCCGGTCGATAATTCCTCGCTCTCCAAGGCGCCAGCGATTGCCGCCACCGAGCCGCATCACGTGCAGGTCTTCATCGGCGCCGGCGAGGATGCCGAAAACAACGACGAGTTCGAGCGCCGGCTGTTCACGCTACGCAAGGTGATCTCCAACCGCATCTATGATGAGTTCGACGGCGAAGAGAGCAATTTTTATCCGGTGTCGCTGTCGTCGGCGACGGTGGTCTACAAGGGCATGTTCCTGGCCTATCAGGTCGGCGCCTATTACAAGGACTTGACAGACCCGCGTTTCGAAAGCGCGGTCGCCCTGGTGCACCAGCGCTTCTCGACGAACACCTTCCCGTCGTGGAAGCTCGCGCATCCCTACCGCATGGTCGCCCATAACGGCGAAATCAACACGTTGCGCGGCAACGTCAACTGGATGGCGGCGCGCCAGGCCTCGGTCTCCTCGCCGCTGTTCGGCGAGGATATCTCCAAGCTCTGGCCGATTTCCTATGAAGGCCAGTCCGACACGGCCTGTTTCGACAATGCGCTCGAATTCCTGGTGCGCGGCGGGTATTCGATGGCGCATGCCGTGATGATGCTGATCCCGGAGGCGTGGGCCGGCAACCAGTCGATGGCCGCCGAACGCAAGGCCTTCTACGAGTATCACGCCGCATTGATGGAGCCCTGGGACGGGCCGGCTGCCGTTGCCTTCACCGACGGCAAGCAGATCGGCGCCACGCTCGACCGCAACGGCCTGCGGCCGGCGCGCTACCTCGTCACCGATGACGATCGTGTCATCATGGCGTCCGAAGCCGGGGTCTTGCCGGTTCCGGAGGAGAAGATCATCCAGAAGTGGCGCCTGCAGCCGGGCAAGATGCTGCTGATCGACATGGAAGAAGGCCGCATCATCTCCGACGACGAGGTGAAGTCGAAGCTTGCGACGGCGCATCCTTATCGCAGCTGGCTCGGCCGCACCCAGTTGATCCTCGAAGAGCTGAAGCCTGTGGAGCCGCGGGCGCTGCGCCGCGACGTGTCGCTGCTCGACCGTCAGCAGGCCTTCGGCTACACGCTCGAAGATACACGCATCCTGATGTCGCCGATGGCGACGACGGGGCAGGAGGCGATCGGCTCGATGGGCACGGACACGCCGATCTCGGCGATGTCGGAAAAGCCGAAGCTGCTCTACACCTATTTCAAGCAGAACTTCGCGCAGGTGACGAACCCGCCGATCGACCCGATCCGCGAGGAGCTGGTGATGAGCCTGGTCTCCTTCATCGGCCCGCGGCCGAATATTCTCGACCACGAAGGCATGGCCAACGCCAAGCGACTCGAAGTGCGTCAGCCGATCCTGACCAATGGCGATCTCGAAAAGATCCGCTCGATCGGGCATACGGAAGACCGTTTCGACACCAAGACGCTCGATTTCACCTATGATATCGAGCGCGGTGCGGCCGGCATGCCCGAAATGCTTGACCGGCTCTGCGAGCGCGCGGAAGCCGCCGTCAAGGGTGGCTACAACATCATCGTGCTCTCCGACCGTCAGATCGGGCCTGATAGAATCGCCATTCCGGCGCTGCTGGCGACGGCTGCCGTGCACCATCACCTGATCCGCAAGGGGCTTCGCACTTCGGTCGGTCTCGTCGTCGAGACCGGCGAGCCGCGCGAGGTCCATCATTTCTGCCTGCTCGCCGGCTACGGCGCCGAGGCGATCAACCCCTATCTCGCCTTCGACACGCTGCTCGACATGCATGCCAAGGGCGAATTCCCGAAGGAAGTGGATGCTTCCGAGGTCGTCTACCGCTACATCAAGGCGGTCGGCAAAGGCATCCTCAAGGTCATGTCGAAGATGGGCATCTCGACCTATCAGTCCTATTGCGGCGCGCAGATCTTCGACGCGATCGGCCTGTCGTCGGAACTGGTCGACAAGTATTTCTTCGGCACCGCGACGATGATCGAAGGCATCGGCCTGGAGGCGATCGCTGCCGAGACCGTCGACCGCCACAACGCGGCCTTCGGCACGGATCCGCTGCTGGCGACGACACTCGACATCGGCGGCGAGTATGCCTACCGCATGCGCGGCGAAAGCCATGCCTGGACGCCGGATGCGGTCGCCGCCCTTCAGCATGCCGTGCGCGGCAATGCCGAGGACCGCTACCGCGAATTCGCCGAAATGGTGAACGCCTCGGCGCTGCGGATGAACACGATCCGCGGGCTCTTCAGCGTCAAGAGCGCCGAGGCGCTCGGCCGCAAGCCTGTTTCGATCGATGAGGTCGAGCCGGCGGCCGATATCGTCAGGCGTTTCTCGACGGGGGCGATGTCCTTCGGCTCGATCTCCCGCGAGGCGCACACGACGCTGGCGATCGCCATGAACCAGATCGGCGGCAAGTCGAACACTGGCGAGGGTGGCGAGGAATCCGACCGCTATATGCCGCTTTCCGACGGTTCGATGAACCCGGAACGCTCGGCGATCAAGCAGATCGCCTCGGGCCGCTTTGGCGTCACCACCGAATATCTCGTCAATGCCGACGTGCTACAGATCAAGGTGGCGCAGGGCGCCAAGCCTGGCGAAGGCGGCCAGCTGCCGGGTCACAAGGTCGATGCGACGGTTGCCAAGACCCGCCACTCGACGCCGGGTGTCGGCCTGATTTCGCCGCCGCCGCACCACGACATCTATTCGATCGAGGATCTGGCGCAGCTGATCTACGACCTGAAGAACGTCAACCCGACCTCGGATGTCTCGGTCAAGCTGGTCTCGGAAGTCGGCGTCGGCACCGTTGCTGCCGGTGTCGCCAAGGCGCGCGCCGACCACATCACCGTCGCGGGTTTCGACGGCGGCACGGGCGCGTCGCCGCTGACCTCGCTCAAACATGCCGGCAGCCCCTGGGAGATCGGCCTTGCCGAAACCCAGCAGACGCTGGTGCTGAACGGCCTGCGGTCGCGCGTGGCGCTGCAGGTGGACGGCGGTCTGAAGACCGGCCGCGACGTGATCATCGGGGCGCTGCTCGGAGCCGACGAGTTCGGCTTCGCCACCGCGCCGCTGATTGCGGCCGGCTGCATCATGATGCGCAAGTGCCATCTCAACACCTGTCCGGTCGGTGTGGCGACCCAGGATCCGGTGCTTCGCAAGCGCTTCAAGGGCGCGCCGGAGCACGTCATCAACTACTTCTTCTTCGTCGCCAATGAAGTGCGCGAAATCCTCGCCTCGCTCGGGTTCACCCGGCTCGACGAGATCATCGGCGCTTCGGAGCTGCTCGAGAAGGACGAGATGCTGTCGCACTGGAAGACCAAGGGCCTCGACTTCAGCCGCATCTTCCACAAGGTCGACGCCCCCAAGGAGGAGACCTTCTGGACGATCCGGCAGAAGCACCCCATCGACGATATTCTCGACCGCGTGCTGATCGAGCAGGCGCAGCCGGCACTGACCGCCAAGACACCCGTTGCCTTCGAGGTCGGCATCAAGAACGTCGACCGTTCGGTGGGCGCGATGCTTTCCGGCGAGGTCGCCAAGCGTTATCGCCACCGCGGGCTGAAGGAAGACACGATCAATGTGACGCTTCGCGGCACGGCAGGCCAGAGCTTCGGCGCGTTCCTGGCGCGCGGCGTCACTTTCAACCTTATCGGCGACGGCAACGACTATGTCGGCAAGGGGCTTTCGGGCGGCAAGATCATCATCCGGCCGCCGGAGAATTCGCGGATCGTCGCTGAAAACTCGATCATCGTCGGCAACACCGTGCTTTACGGTGCGACTGAGGGCGAATGCTATTTCCGCGGCGTGGCGGGCGAACGTTTCGCCGTGCGCAATTCGGGTGCGATCGCAATCGTCGAAGGTGTCGGCGACCATGGCTGCGAATACATGACCGGCGGCGTCGTCGTCGTGCTCGGCGCCACGGGCCGCAACTTCGCGGCCGGCATGTCCGGCGGTGTCGCCTATGTGCTCGACGAAACCGGCGATTTCGCCAGCCGCTGCAACATGGCCATGGTCGAACTCGAGCCGGTGCCCGAGGAGGATGACATGCTGGAGAAGCTGCATCATCACGGCGGCGATCTCATGCACAAGGGACGCGTCGACGTCTCGGGCGACATGACCCGCCATGACGAGGAGCGCCTCTACCAGCTGATCTCCAACCATCTGCACTATACGGGCTCCACCCGCGCCAAGCAGATCCTCGACAGCTGGGCCGACTACCGCCCGAAGTTCCGCAAGGTCATGCCTGTGGAATACCGACGTGCGCTCGAGGAAATGGAACGCAGCCGGATGGGCATCGCCGCGGAATGATTGCACCAGGACATCCGTCACCTGCTGACTGATGTGACGGATGGCGAATATCTCGATGACCCGTGTGACACCGACAGCGAAGGCCGGCCAGATCACACGGATGTCTTGCAAGGGATATGATCTATGGCGGTCAAGATAAGCAACTCGCTCGGGATACCGGGACTGACGATAGACAGATTGGCTGCGGTGAGGCGGTCATGAGGGTAAGGGACGAAGATATGGGTAAGGTAACAGGGTTTCTGGAAATCGACCGGCAAGTGGCGAAGTACCAGCCGGCGTCGGATCGTATCCGCCATTTCCGCGAGTTCACGATCCCGATGTCGGACCCGGAAGTGCAGAAACAGGCTGCGCGCTGCATGGACTGTGGCATCCCCTATTGTCACGGCCCCACGGGCTGCCCTGTTCACAACCAGATCCCCGACTGGAACGACCTCGTCTACAACAACAACTGGGAAGCGGCGATCCAGAACCTGCATTCGACCAACAACTTCCCGGAGTTCACCGGCCGCGTCTGCCCGGCGCCCTGCGAGGAAGCCTGTACGCTGAACCTCGAGGATGCGCCGGTCGCCATCAAGACGGTCGAACAGGCGATCGCCGACAAGGCCTATGAGCTCGGCTTCATCCGGCCGCAGCCGGCCACGGTCCATACCGGCAAGAAGGTCGCGGTGATCGGCTCAGGCCCCGCCGGCATGGCGGCTGCCCAGCAGCTCGGCCGGGCCGGCCACGAGGTGCATGTCTATGAGCGCGAGACCAAGCCGGGCGGCCTGCTGCGTTATGGCA
Source organism: Rhizobium hidalgonense (assembly GCF_002914525.1). Taxonomy (GTDB): domain Bacteria; phylum Pseudomonadota; class Alphaproteobacteria; order Rhizobiales; family Rhizobiaceae; genus Rhizobium; species Rhizobium hidalgonense. The sequence continues at coordinate 171,963 of NZ_LODW01000070.1, forward strand.
TTCCCGACTTCAAGATGGAGAAGAACTTCATCGACCGCCGCGTTGAGCAGATGAAGGGCGAGGGCGTCACTTTCCATTGCGGCGCCAATGTCGGCGTCGACATCAAGGTCGAGCAACTGCTCGCCGATCACGACGCCGTCCTCTATTGCGGCGGTTCCGAGACGCCGCGCGAGGCCGGCATTCCGGGTACCGACCTTGCCGGTGTGCACGATGCGATGCCTTATCTGGTTCAGCAGAACCGCCGCGTTGGGCGCGAGAACATCGACAGCGTCGGCTGGCCGTCGGATCCGATCCTTGCCGGCGCCAAACACATCGTCGTCGTCGGCGGCGGCGATACGGCTTCGGACTGCGTCGGCACGGCGTTCCGCCAGGGAGCCGTCAAGGTCACTCAGCTCGACATCCGGCCGCAGCCGCCTGAGAAGGAAGACAAGCTTGCCGTCTGGCCCTTCTGGGCGACGAAGATGCGCACCTCCTCCTCACAGGCCGAGGGCGCCGTGCGCGAATTCCAGGTGGCGACACTCGAATTCGTCGGCGAAGACGGCGTGCTGACCGGGGTCAAGTGCTGCGAGGTCGACGAGCGCCGGCGGCCGGTTCCGGGCACGGAATTCGTCATCCGCGCCGATCTCGCCTTCATCGCCATCGGTTTCCGCGGCCCGTTCACGACAAGCGTGCTGAAGGAACTCGAGGGAAAGCTGACGCTCAACACCGACAAGCGCGGCTCGACCAATGTCGTCGCCAACGACCGTGACTACAAGACTTCGGTCGACAAGTTCTGGACAGCGGGCGACGTGCGCCGCGGCCAGTCGCTGGTGGTCTGGGCGATCCGCGAAGGCCGCCAGGCGGCACGTGCCATCGACGAGGCGTTGATGGGCTCCACCGTTCTGCCGAATTGATGGCCCGTCGTATGGAGATGTGAAGATAGAGACTCCGCCTCTCCGGGCGGAGTTTATTATCAGGTGCCGCGCCTGCGAAAATCAAATCCAATTTTGGGATTACAGGCTGATGCGACTGCTTGCCGCGAGGCAATTCGGTCCACGATGAACACATCATTTGTCGTTTCGAAAGGCATTTGCCCCTACGGGAAGGCCGTCTTGCGCGGCCTTCTCATTTGACCGAGACTTCGGCCGGCGTCTTGGCTGCCGGCAGGCGGTAGTCATCGACGCGGCCGGGAGGGGGCGGCGTCATTTCGCCCTGCTCGACCAGGAGATCGCGCGGCGACCGCGTCAAAACCATCGGCGGGGGCCGGGCTCCGAGAAGCTCGGCGCCGCCGTCGAGATTAGGATCGGAGAGGCTGATCGGCACGGTATGTTCGACCGGATTGGTGGGAAGGCCGAGACCGGGGAGACTGCTGGAGTCGAGGCGGACCAAATCGGGGCTTGCCTGCGTGCCGAGAAGACGTCGCGCCGGTTTTTCCACATAAAAGGCAAGCTTGCGTCGGCCGGCCTGCGTCAGGTTGATGCCATCGGAGGTGCGCAGGCGCACCTGCTGGCCGTTCACATCCGAGCCGGTGACGATGAAGTTGCCGTTTTCATCGACGAAACCATCCCAGATGTCGACAAATTCGCCGCCGATGCTTTCGACCTGGTTGCGGTAAAGCTGGTTCATCTGCACGGCATCTGCCGTCATCTGATCGGATTCGAAGGCGGGAAGGCCGACCCAGAGCAGCGGAATCTTGCGGTCGGTGATCTCCTTGCCGAAAGAAAGAACACGGTGCCGGTATTCGCTAAACCAGCCGTCGGTGCGGAACTTCTCCTTGGCGGTATCGGTCACCATCTGCTGGCGGTCGTTGGCGCCGATCATGACGACGACCATTGCCGGCTTCAGCTCGTCGATCATCGGCGGCAGCTGCTCCGGCCAATTGTAATAATCGTCGCGGACGAGACCCGATGAGACATTGCCGCGGGCTTCGACGACGACCCCCGGCGAGGTCTCGAAGGCGGCGGTCAGACCGTCGCCGAGGCCGCTGGCCATGAAATCGCCGACGATCAGAATCTTCTTGGCATCGCCGAGCTTCTGCACCGCCGGCTCCTCCTGCACGGGCGCGCGAATCGGTGGCGCGGTGCGGGTATTGACCACGGCTTTCGGCGCGGGCGGTTTCTTGCGCTGCTGACGCCTCGGCTGCGGTGCGTCGGGAGTCTGAGGACTATCATCGAGGTAGCGTCGGCCGAGGAAGAAATCGAGGATCGAACGGCGCTGGTAGCGCTGCTCCTGAGCTTCGGCGATATGCACCGGCGCGACAGCGCCGAAGCATAGCGAAGCCGCCGCCAGGGCGAGCACAAGCCGACGGATTGAGGTCCGATCTGTTTTCTTCGTCATGGGCAGTTCCGCATCTGCCGGCATCTTGCACGCGGGGTAGGCCAGCGTCCACTCCCGCTACTATGTAGGTCACGGTTCTGCCGCTTCCAATCAGAGCTTGGTTTTGGCCGGAGCGCCGTGAGTTCGTCCAGACAAACGGCCCTCTAACACTTTGAATATACGCATCATTCTTTGAGAAAATCGATTCAATATTCGGGCCGATGTGCTAGCGACGAAGTGCGTTCAGAAGCGGCAATGAGGGCTCTCCGTCCGGCTGCATGCCGATGCGCGACTGCACCGCTGATATTGCCGCCTTCGAACCCGAGCCGAAATTGCCGTCGACCTCGCCATTGTAGTAGCCGAGCGTTTTCAGACGAGTCTGCAGCTCGAATTTCTCGGTGATGTCGAGGGCGCCATCCGGGCGCGGCCAGCGCTGCTGCATGCCGCCGTAGCCGGCGATCTGATCGGCAAGCAGGCCGACTGCAAGTGCATAACTGTCCGACGCATTGTAGTTCTTGATGGTGAAGAAGTTGGCGGTCATCAGGAAACCCGGGCCACTGGACCCGGCTGGCATCTTCAGCACGGCCTTGGTACCGCTCTCGCGGAAGGCTTTGCCATTCGGGCGGGTCAGGCCAAGGGCTGCCCATTGGGCGAGGGTATGGGTCTTGCCGACCTGCTTGGCTGCTGCAGCGGGAACGACAACCTCGTAGCCCCAGGTCTTGCCGGTATCCCAGCCGTTCTTCATCAGGAGATTGGCCGAGGTCGCCAGCGCATCGGGCACCGAGTTCCAGATGTCGCGATGGCCGTTGCCGTCGGCATCGACGGCATAAAGCAGGTAGCTTGTCGGAATGAACTGGGTGTGGCCCATGGCGCCGGCCCAGGAGCCGGTCATCTCGCGTGCCGGCACGTCGCCGTTCTGCAGGATTTTCAGCGCGGCGACCAGCTGCTTCTTGGCGAACTTGGCGCGGCTCGGATCGGCATAGCCAAGCGTTGCCAGCGCGCGCGGCACGTAGTGCAGCCGGTCATCCTTGTCGAGGATCGCTCCGTAATTCGATTCCATCGACCAGATGGCGAGCAGAATGGTCTTGTCGACGCCGAATCGCTGCTCGATTGCAGCGAGCGTCCTTGCGTGCTTGACGGCCATCTCGCGGCCGATCTTCACTGTATAGGGATTGACGCGCGAATCGACGTAGTCCCAGATCTTCGAGGTGAATTCCGGCTGATAGGCCGCTTTTTCGAGCACGGTGGGATCGGGCTCGGTCACCCCGGAAAAGGCCTTTTGATAGGTTGCCTTACTGATGCCACTCTGAGCGGCTGTTTGGTAAAAATCCGCGATCCATTTCTGGAACCGGGAATCAGCTCTCGCGTTGTCGGGGACCAGTCCAACCTGGACGGCGACAACGAGGGCGAGAGCAAGACCACGAAGGGAGTTTTTGTGATTCTGGGTCATCGACAGTCGTATCCGTCATCTTCAGTTTTTGGGACAGCGAGGCATCATGTCCGCGCCAGAACCAAGACTACAGGAACGGAGTCAACAAATTCTTTACCATGGTGATCGGCTGCGGTCACCATTGCAAAACAGTAGCAATTCTATACTAGTTAAGGGTAAAAAGCCCTATTTCCAAAGCGATATGTCGAAGCAGGAGGCCGGTGTGGCTCAACACAACAAAGTTCGTAAAGCAGTATTTCCGGTGGCCGGGTTGGGGACGCGGTTCCTGCCGGCAACAAAGGCTGTTCCGAAGGAAATGTTGACCGTCGTCGACAAGCCGATCATTCAATATGTCGTCGATGAGGCGATCGAAGCAGGGATCGAACATCTGGTCTTCGTCACCGGACGCAACAAGCACGTCATCGAAGATTATTTCGATATTCATTTCGAGCTGGAGCAGACACTGCGCGAGCGAGCCAAGAAGGCTGAGATCACCCTTCTCGCCCAGCAGCTGCCGAAGGCCGGTACAGTGAGCTTCACCCGCCAGCAGGAGCCGCTCGGCCTCGGTCATGCTGTCTGGTGCGCGCGCGAGATCGTCGGCGACGAGCCCTTCGCACTGCTGCTGCCGGATATGATCATGAAGGGCGACAAGGGCTGCATGAAGGGCATGATCGACCTTTACGGCCAGAGCGGCGGTAATATCATCGCCGTCGAGGAATGTGCGCCCGACCAAGCGCATAAATACGGCATCGTCGGCGTCGGCGAGGCGATCGGCGAGGGTTTCCGCATCACCGGCATGGTGGAAAAACCCGCCAAGGGGACGGCGCCTTCCAATTTCTTCATCAACGGCCGCTACATCCTGCAGCCGGAGATTTTCGGGATTCTCGAAACCCAGGAACGCGGCGCCGGCAACGAGATCCAGCTCACCGACGGCATGCTGAAGCTGCTGAAAGAGCAGGATTTCGCTGGGTATCACTTCCGCGGCACGACCTATGACTGCGGCGCCAAGGACGGCTTCATTCTGGCGAATGTCGCCTACGCCCTTGAACGCGCCGATATCCGCCCGACCGTTGAAGGCGGCTTCAAGGAATTGCTTGCCAGCCTGAGGTAAGATTTCCAAAAAGCATGCAATGACAGATCGCCGCGTATCCTCCCGGATGCGCGGCGATCTAGCGTTTCAGCTTGAGGCCGACACCGGCGCGGAATTGCTGCGAGTCGTCGCCGTCCTTGCGGGTGGTCAGCTCGTAGCCGAGCGTGCTGGTCAGATCGAGATAACGGTTGATATTCCAGGTCAGGCCGGTCGCCGCGGTATAAACGAGTTCGTCGTTGATGGTGCTGTCAGTCTGATAATCGCGCCATATGACGCCGCCGATCATCGTGCCCACCAGATTGTCGCGCAGCTGGTGGGTGACCGTCGTCGTCAGCGCGTGCGAGACGTAGCCGCTCTCACCCGCCGTGGTCGAGGGCTGGATGCTTGTCTGCAGGTCGAAATTGACGTCGGTGCCGCGGATCGGCGACCAGAGCAGGCTTGCATCGAGGGTAGCGGTGTCGATCGACGACAGCCGGCTGTCTTCGAAATCCGCCATCGCGTAGCCGACGCCGACTTCACCCTTCAGCTTTTCGCCGAGATCGACCTCGACGCCGGCCTTGGCGCCATAGCTATGGCCGGAGCGCTCGTAACCGGCGGAGTCGCGCGTTTCGTCATAGAGGGTACGGCCGATCGTGGCTTCGATGAAGGGGATGAGCGCGGGGGACAGCTCGTAGCCGACGCGGCCGCGCAGCGTGCCCGTCGTCTGGTCGCGGTCGCTCAAGGTCACGGTCGTGCCGTTCGAAAGCGTGGCGTCGGAATAGATCGAGCGGCTCAGCGCCAGTGCCGTCGTGCCGCGCAGGATGCCGAAATCGTGTTGGACGGAGGCGCCGGCGGTAAATTCCTGTACATCGGACTGCTGGGTGGCGTCGGCAATGGCGTCGGGATCGTCCGTATCTTCCCGGTAGAAATTGTAACCGGCGGTGAGGTGCGCGACCGTATCGTTGGAAAGATCCAGCCTGAGGTCGCCGTTGATCTTCAGGGACGGCTGCTCTTCGCCCTCGCCGCTGATATTCTTCTGCCAGGCGCCTTCCGAGGTGACCGTCAGCTGGTGCCGGCCCCAGTCGGAGGTGAGCGTCGCGGCTGTATCGGTTTCGAGAAAGGCGCGATGCTCGCTGGTATCGCCGTCCTTGGTGGTCTCGGTATTGATGCTCTGGGTCACGCTCGGGCGGAGCACGAAGGTGCCGATCGGAATGCCCGGCGTTTCCGCCGTCGAGGCGCTTTCAGCAGCCCTGCGGCGCGGCAGCGCCTCGTCGATCGGCGCTTCCCGGGTGTTCAGCCGGCGGATGTCGTCATCGAGGATGGAGCCGGTAATGTCGTCGCCGGATTGCGCGTCCGCTATGGCAGGCCGTTGGGCATCGTCCGCATTCGCGGTCGTGCCGTTTGCCGTGGGAACGGCGGGGTCGTCCGTCTCGGCGTCGAAAGCGGCTGGATTGTTCGTCGTGCGATTGTCCTGGGACGCGGCAGAGCGGCCGTCTGCCGTCGTTGCCGGCTGCGAAACGGACTGAGCGAAGGCTGCCGTCTGGCCGAGAAGCAAGCAACTGAGCGCAGCAAAAGAGACGGCACGGCTCATGGCGCGGAGCGGCGTCACACTGCTCGTCTGTTTTGGTTGGCCCATGCAATTCGCGCCTGACATGCTTTCGGTTCTTACCCAAAGGTAAAGCCTCGTGGTTAATCATTCGTTGCCGACGACGGGCGCCATTCACATTTCGGAAAGAGTGCGGGGTGGACTTGGAAAGTGAAAAGGTCTAACGCATTTTCATGAACAGAAGAGCGATAAACCTCGTCGAAAACAGCGTGCTCGAATCGGCAAAACGCACGATAGAGATCGAAAGACGCGGTCTTGAAGCGCTCGAACAGGCCTTCGATAATGGATTGGCCGGTCCCTTCACCCGCGCTGTCGAAGTCATAGGCGACATCACTGGGCGTGTCATCGTCACCGGAGTCGGTAAAAGCGGGCACATCGGCGTTAAGATTGCCGCAACCCTTGCTTCAACGGGCACGCCCGCATTCTTCGTGCATGCGGCCGAGGCTAATCACGGCGATCTCGGCATGATCGGCCAAGGTGATGCAATCATCGCCGTTTCCTGGAGCGGGCAGGCGCAAGAACTGAAGGCGATCCTCTCCTATTCGAGGCGCTTTTCCATTCCCCTGATCGCTATTACCTATGCTGAGGAATCGAGCCTCGGCCTAGCTGCCGATATCGTATTGAAGCTGCCAAAGGAAACGGAAGCTTGCCCGCACGGCTTGGCGCCTACAACCTCGGCTATTATGCAGCTTGCGATCGGCGACGCGCTGGCAGTGGCGCTGCTCGAAGCGCGGGGCTTTTCCGCCACCGATTTCCACGTCTTCCATCCCGGTGGAAAACTCGGCGCGAGCCTGATGCATGTCGCCGATATCATGCATACCGGTGAGAAGCTGCCGCTCGTTGCCAAGGGCACACCGATGCCGGAGGCGGTCACGGTGCTGTCGCGCAAACATTTCGGCTGCGTCGGCGTGCTCGATGAGGATGGGCGGCTCTGCGGTATCGTCACCGAAGGCGATATGGCGCGCAATCTGTCGCGCAATCTTGCCGTGCTTGCCGTCGACGACATCATGACCAAGACGCCGAAGACGGTGAAGCCGACGGTGCTGGCGACCGCCGCGCTGGCGCTACTTAACCAGCATCACATCGGCGCGCTGATCGTCATCGACGACGACAACAGGCCGGTCGGGCTGGTGCATTTCCACGATCTGCTGCGGATCGGCGTCGCCTGATCAGAGTCATTTGATCAGACGGGCTCGACTGTCAGGTCGCGGCCGTTGCTCGACACCACCTTCACCTGGGTTCCCGCCGGCAGGTCGGGTCCCATCACCTGCCATAGCGTATCGTCGAGGCGGATGCGGCCGCGGCCCTCGCGGATCGGCTCGTGCAGCGTCGCCGTGCGGCCGACGAGGCTCGCACCGCGCTGATTGAGGAAGGGCTCGTCGGTCGTCGAATTGCGCAGCGTCAGCCGGCGACCGGCGAAGGTCGTGGCGACGGCGAGCAGCGCAAAAAGGATCGCCTGCAATTCCCAGACCCAGAAGGCGCTGTCCCAGAAGATGAGTGACAGCGCTCCGACAATCAGGGCGGCAAGGCCGATCCAGACCAGGAAGAAGCCGGGCACGATCATTTCGGCGGCGAGCAACACCAAGCCTGCGACCCACCAGCTCCACGGACCGAGTTCGGCAACGATCTTCGCCAGCATGGCTTACCGCTCCGGATCAGGGTTGAAGGGGTTGGGGTTCGGCGGATTGATCGGCGGCGTCGTCCGGACCGGGGCGGGGCGGGGACGCGGTGGCAGCGGCGGAGAGGTTGGACCGTTGCCGGCATCGCCGAACACTTCGCGGGCAATGGCGCCGATGCCGCCGAGCGAGCTCAGGATGGAAGAGGCTTCCATCGGCATCAGCACGATCTTGGAATTGGATGCCGAACCGATCGAGGTCAGTGCCTCGGTGTATTTCTGGGCGACGAAATAGTTGATCGCCTGAATGTCGCCGGCGGCAATCGCTTCGGAAACCATCTTCGTCGCCTTGGCTTCGGCCTCGGCCAGGCGCTCGCGGGCTTCGGCATTGCGGAAGGCGGCCTCGCGCTGGCCTTCGGCCTGCAGGATGGCGGATTGCTTGGCGCCTTCGGCCCTGAGAATCTGCGCGTTGCGCGAGCCTTCGGCCTCCAGCACCTGGGCGCGTTTCTCGCGCTCGGCCTTCATCTGCCGGGCCATCGCATCGACGAGATCGCGCGGCGGCTGGATGTCCTTGATTTCGACGCGGGTGACCTTGATGCCCCAGGGCTGCACGGCTTCGTCAACGACGCGCAGCAGCCGGTCGTTGATCGCATCGCGGTTGGAGAGCAGTTCGTCGAGATCCATCGAGCCCATGACCGAGCGGATATTGGTCATGGTCAGATTGAGGATGGCGTTTTCGAGGTTGGCAACCTGATAGGCGGATTGGGCGGCGTTCAACACCTGATAGAAGGCGACGGCATCGGCCGAAACCGAGGCATTGTCCTTGGTGATCACCTCCTGGGTGGGGACGTTCAGCACCTGCTCCATCACGTTCAACCGGGCGCCGACGCGCTCGATGAAGGGGGTGATGAGATTAAGGCCAGGCTCCAGCGTGCGGGTATAACGGCCGAAGCGCTCGATCGTATAGCGATAGCCCTGCGGCACGGTCTTGATGCCGGCAAAGAGCACCAGGATGACGAAGATAACCAGCACGATTACGACAATGTCGAAGCCGCCGAACAGCATGAAAAACCCCTCCCAACGGCGCATGCGCCTATACACTGATGTGGTGAGTTAGCATGTTATTGGCGAGGAAGAAATGACCTCCGGATGCACAACCTCCAAGTGAATGAATGGTTGGGTGTCCGTAGGATTTTTCGGGAGACCCGGTGGGCGCCGTTTCCGGGAAGGGCCCTCAGATCCAGCCCTGCAATTCGCGGCGAACGACCTTTTCCAGCACCTTCATGCCGTCCTCGCCGTCGTTGAGGCAGGGGATATGGGCGAACTTCTCGCCGCCATTCTCGTGGAAGGAATGGGCCGCCTGTTCGGCGATCTCTTCCAGCGTTTCCAGACAGTCGGAGACGAAACCGGGATTGATGACGGCAATGCGCTTGATGCCGTTCTTGGCGAGGCTTTCCACCGTCTTGTCGGTGTAGGGCTGCAGCCATTCCTCGGGCCCGAAGCGGGACTGGAAGGTGACCATGAAGTTTTCCTTGGTGAGCCCCAGCCGCTCGCGCAGCAGCCGGCCGGTCTTCTGGCACTGACAGTAGTAGGGATCGCCCTGCTTGAAGTACGACATCGGAATGCCGTGGAAGGAGGCGAGCAGCATTTCCGGCTGCCAGTCGAGCGTCGCAAGATGCTTCTCGACGGACTTTGCGAGAGCCTCGATATAGGCCTCGTCGTCATGATAGTCGGGTACGGTGCGTAGCGCCGGCTGCCAGCGCATCGAGAGCAGCTTCTGGAAGGCCTTGTCGTTGACGGTGGCGGTCGTTGCTGCCGCATATTGCGGATAGAGCGGGAAGAGAACGATACGATCGCAGCCCTCTTGCTTCAGCGCCTCGATGCGCGAGGCGATCGACGGCGTGCCGTAGCGCATTGCCCAGTCGACCTTGACGTGATCAAGATCGCTCAGGCGTTCGGCCATCCGCTCCGACTGGTTGCGGGTGTAGGTGCGGAGGTAACTCTCGTTCTTCTCCTTGTTCCAGATCAGCTCGTAGGCCTTGCCGACCTTCTGTGGGCGGGTGTTGAGCACGATGCCGAACAGGATCGGATACCACTTCCACGGCGACCATTCGATGACGCGGCGATCGGTCAGGAATTCCCGGAGATAGCGGCGCATCGACGTGTAGTCGGTGCCATCGGGCGTGCCGAGATTGACCAGCAGGACGCCGACCTTGCCTGACTTGACGGCCGGATGGTCTGCCGGGCGAAGTGAAATATCTGCTGTCATTCTGGCCCCAACGCTCTTCTGTCTCGTCGGCTCATACGCAGCTTGGAGATCGTGGTTCACCCTATAGAAAGAAAAGCCGGCCCGGGAAAGCCCGGACCGGCGAGTGGCATCGGGACAAATCGTCTTACTTGGCGGGGACCTCGATCTCCTTGCCGACCGTCAGGTGACGCGGGTTCGGGCTGCCGTTGGCCTCCGAAAGCTTCCGCCATAACGTGCCGTCGCCATAGAAGGTCACGGCGAGATCCCAGAAGGTGTCGCCAGCGGCGATGACGTGGGTGGAAGGCGTCGTTGCGGCAGGGGCGGAAGCTGCCGGCGCCGGTGTCGGCTCCGCAGCAGGCGCGGGTGCTGCCGGCGAGGCCGGGGCAGGGGCAGGCTCGGCGGCCGGTGCGGGAGCGGCTGGTGCCGCAGGAGCGGGAGCAACTTCGCTTGTCGGTGCGCGTGCTGACGGCGCAGGAGCAGCCGGTTCGGCAGCGGGCGCCTGTGCTACGGTTGCACCGATTTCTGTGACGCGGCCATCGGTATAGGGCTTGTAGGGCGAATGGGCGGCCAGATATCCGGCGGTCACATCGGCAAGATCCGGGCCGAAGTCATAGGCGTTCTGGCCTTCCTTGAAGATCGAGTAGCCGTCGCCGCCTGAGCGCATGAAGTTGTTGGTGGCGATCTTATAGCTCTTGGCCGGAGCGATCGGAACGAAGTTGTCGCCATCCTTCACTTGGACATCGGTCACGCGGCTGCCGACAGGCTTGGACTGATCGAAGGAAAATTTGAGGCCGGCGACCTGCGGGAAGCGGCCGGCGCCCTGGTCGATCTGGCTGACGCCGTTTTCGAGCGCCTTGACGATATCGGCACCGGTCAGCTCGAACGTTGCGAGCGTGTTCTGGAAAGGCAGGACGGTGATGACCTCGCCCTGGGTGACCTCGCCGCCGTCGATCGAGGCGCGCAGGCCGCCGCCGTTCTGGACGGCGATGGTAACGCCCTGGTTCTTGGTGCGATCGAGCATCGCGTCGGCCACCAAATTGCCCATCGAACATTCCTTGACGCGGCAGACCTTGCGGTCGCCCTCGATCGGGGTTTCGGAGCTGCCGATGACCTTCTTGCGCAGTTCCTCGATCGGTTTAGCCAGTTCGGCGATGCGGGCAATGACAGCCGGATCGGGCGTGAAGGTGGAATCGATCAGGATGGGATCGCCCTTGGCATCCTTGACGACGCCGTTATCGTCGAAATTGACGGTGAGATCGCCGAGATATTTGCTGTAGGAGGCGGCCTGGACGACCGGCACCTTGTAGCCGCCCGGATTGTCGACCATCGTCGGGTAAGGGCCTTCAGCTTTCGGATCGGTGTTGGAGAGCAGGCTATGGGAGTGGCCGCCGACGACGACATCGACGTCCGGAATCTTGGCGATCAGAGCGAGATCGCGGGGATAACCGACATGGGTGAGCGCGATGATCTTGTTGACGCCCTGGCCCTTCAGATCCTGAACGGCTGACGTAATCGTCTGGACGTCATCAGCGATCGTGACGTTCGGGCCGGGGGAGGAAAGTTCTGCCGTATCGTTGGTCACGGCGCCAACGATGCCGATCTTCTGGCCGCCAACATTCAGCACCAGCGACGGCTTGATGCGGTCGCCGAGCTTGGAGGCGGCCGTTGCCTTGACGTTTGCCGTCACGACGGGGAATTGCACCTTGTCGAGGAAAGTCGCAAGCCCGTCCTCGCTGTCGTCGAATTCATGGTTGCCGACGGTCATGGCGTCGAACTTCATCAGGTTCAGGAATTCGGCTTCGGCGGCGCCCTTGTAGGTCGTGTAGAACAGCGAGCCCTGGAAATTGTCGCCGGCATTCAGCAGGAGAACGTTCTTGCCGGATAGCGCCTGACGGCGCTGGTCGATCGCGGTCTTCAGGCGGGCAGCACCGCCGAAGCATTCATTCTTGCCTTCCTCTTCGGCCGAGCAGGTGGAGTCGAACTTGTTGATCGATTCGATGCGCGAATGGAAATCGTTGATATGAAGAATATTGAGTTCGTAATCCGCAAAGGCGGCGCCCGCGCTCAGCGCCAGCATGGACGCGGTCAAAAGACCGAAGCTGAAAGACTTCGTCATCCCTGTTCTCCTGATTGAGGCGAAAGATCCCCCTGATCCTCGCCGATCCCTAACGTGGTGTCAGGCGGTTTCCCGCGTGCCGATGTTTCAACAAACGACGCATAGTCGCAAGAGGGAAGCTGGGTTTGCTGCTGCGCTTTCCAAGAGCCCGCAATACAAAAAGCTCCCGAGTGGGAGCTTTTGCAGGGCCATATTGAAGCATTACAAACGACGTGTAAGCGTGAACTGCGAATTCGCTGCAGTCGTACAATTCAGCTGGCTCGTGCCGCTCATGGCGCAATTAACCAGGGAAGTCGTCCGCTTAACATTCGAGTAAAGGTTTATCTGAATGATCCCGTCGGGGGTTGTTGTATATGTTCCCGACGCCATCTGCGTGTTCGTTCCGTCGCTGGTGCGGGTTACGAATTGTCCATTGGTGAAGGCGGAGGTCAAGCCGTTGGCATCCGTCCATTCGCCTTCAACAGAATTTGTTGCAGGCGGCGCGACCGCGATCGGTCGCTGTTGCGGTCCTGATGAAACGCAAGCGGCAAGAGTGGCCGCTGCACCGACAAGAACAAGAGCAGTTCTGATTTTCATAAGGCTTCTCCCGGCGAATCGGCGCGGCGGACACCCGCCAAGTTCGCGCAAAACATGGCGCGCGCCCGCCGCGAAGGCAAGCCTTGGAGGGGCGACGAGCGGCATTTAGACAGCCGGCGTTACAAAAATGCCCGCCTTACGGCGGGCATCTTCAGGGTTGCGCCAGCGATCTTAGCGAACAAGAATGTTCTTGAACTGCCATGGATCCTTGGTGTCGATCTCTTCCGGGAAGAGGCCCGGGCGGCCGTCGAGTGGGGTCCATTCGGTGTAATGTCCCTCGACCGGGCCGAGATAGGGCATCTGCACTTCGAGGCAGCGCTTGTAATCGATTTCGTCGGCCTCGACGATGCCGGCAGTCGGGTTTTCCAGCGCCCAGACCATGCCGGCGAGAACGGCTGATGTGACCTGCAGGCCGGTGGCGTTCTGGTAGGGTGCGATGCGGCGCGTTTCTTCGAGCGACAGGCGCGAGCCATACCAATAGGCATTCTTTTCATGGCCGTAGAGCAGGACGCCGAGTTCGTCGATGCCGTCCTCCAACTCGTCCTCGTCGAGAACGTGATGGACCGGCTGGGCAGTACCGCCATTGCCGAACATTTCATGCAGCGACAGCACGGCGTCGTTGGCCGGATGGTAAGCATAATGGCAGGTCGGGCGGAAGGTCACTTCGCCGTCCTTGTCGCGAACGGTGAAGAAATCGGCGATCGAGATCGACTCGTTGTGGGTGACGAGGAAGCCATATTGCGGGCCGGGCGTCGGGCACCAGGTGCGCACGCGGGTGTTGGCGCCCGGCTGCTCCAGGTAGATTGCCGCCTTGTTGCCTTTCTTGTGCTTCTTGGCGTTCTTCGGCATCCACTCTTCATGGGTGCCCCAGCCGAGTTCGGCCGGCTGCAGGCCTTCGGAGATGAAGCCTTCGACGGACCAGGTATTCCAGAAGACGTTGAGCGGCTTCGGATGCTTCGTGCGCTGGGTGTCGCGCTCGGCGATGTGGACGCCCTTGACGCCGAGCTTCTTCATCAGCTTGGCCCAGCCTTCGCGATCGTGCTGGTCCGGTTCCTCGAACTTCAGGCCGGTGTCGTTGGCAAGGTTGACGAGTGCCTGCTTGACGAACCAGGAGACCATGCCCGGATTGGCGCCGCAGGTGGAAACGGCAGTAGCGCCGCCTGGGTTCTTCGCCTTTTCCTTGCGCACGGTTTCGCGCAGCGCATAGTTGGTGCGGTCGGCATTGCTCATGCCTTTGTCGAAATAGAAGCCGAGCCAGGGTTCGACGACGGTGTCGACGTAGAGTACGTCATGCTTGCGGCAGAGCTTGATAATGTCGAGCGAGGAGGTGTCGACCGAGAGGTTGACGCAGAAGCCCTGGCCCTCGCCTTCCGTCAGCAGCGGCTTCAGCAGTTCCTTGTAATTTTCCTTGGTGACATATTCCTTGATGTGGCGAACGCCGTGCTTCTTCAGGATCTCCATGTCGGAGGGCTCTTCACGCGGGTCGATGACGACCATCCGGCTCTTGTCGAATTTGAAATGGCGCTCGATCAGGGGCAGGGTGCCGCGGCCGATGGAGCCAAAGCCGATCATCACGATCGGACCGGTGATTTCGGCATATACCGGATAGTTCTGTTCCGTCATTCTTTTCTCCTGTGGAAGAGGACGAAGGCGTAGAGCCCGAAGAATTCTTTTGAAATTGCCGCAGAAATTGCGAGGTGACCGGCTCTAACCACAAATCGGCGTCACAATAAAGAGTGTTGAGGGGGAAAGCTCAAATATCGGGCGGGCGAGATGGCGGCGAGAATCTGCCCGGCCTGCTGCAAAAATTTCAGCGCTTCAGGATTTCCAGTCCTTCTACCGTCGTCGTCACGGCAAGCTCGGTGATGTGGTAAGCGGCGACGCCGTGGGTGGTGAAGGGATCGGCGGCGACATAGGCCTCGATGGTGGTGCGGTCGCCGATCGCGAAGATCGCGCCGCCGGTGCGCGGCACCTTGCGGCCGGAGGCGAGGAACCAGCCCTTGGCATAACCTTCATTCACCCAGGCCATGTGCGGCTCCATGTGCCGGTCGGCTTCGTCATTGGATTTGAGATAGGTGAGGGAGAGGATGAACATGCTCAGTTCCTGATAAGGTTGGCGCGGATTAGGCCGCGCAGCGAGTTGCCGATATACAGCGCGCCGGCATCGAGATCGGCAAGCGTCAGCCGGCTGACGCGGGCCTTGCGCGCGCAGATGAGCTCGGTGCGCAGCACGCCGGCAAGCAGGCCGCAGGAGATCGGCGGAGTGCGCAGAATGCCGGTTCCGTCATCCAGGAAGATGGAGGTGATTGTGCCCTCGCAGACCTCGCCGCGCTCGTTCAACAGGATAACTTCATCGGCTTGCGCCGAGGAATATTCGGCGCGTGCGGCCTCGTAGACGGCGCGGCGCGTGGTTTTGACGCGCAGCAGCTTATCGGCGGAATCAAGGCGGGTCTCGGCGATGCGCACGGTCCAGGTGGCATCGGGCGCCAGAGGCGCGAAGGCGGCGCTCGTCACCTCGATGCGGCCTTGGGCGTCGAAGGTCAGGCGGATCCGCAGCGGGCCGCGAGCGCCCGCAACGGCTTCGTCCAGTCTCGCCACGGCGTCGATCGGCTGCGGGAAGCCGAGACGGCGGGCGGAGCGGGAAAGCCGGGCGAGATGCAGACGCAGGCGGATAAAACCTTCGCCGGGTTGCCAGCGCAGCGTCTCGATCAGCGAAAAATCGATCATCGTGCGATCCATTGCTCGCCGACGGCGAAGCGGGCCTTGAGCAGGCATTCCTCATATTCGGCCTCGGCGGTGGAATCGAAGACGATGCCGCCGCCGACATTGAAGATTGCCCGGCCGCCGTCAAAAAGCGTGATGGTGCGGATGGCGACGGAAAAGCGCATGGCGCCGGTCGGCGAGATCATGCCGATTGCGCCGCAATAGGCGTCGCGCGGGACATCCTCGAGCGCGTGGAGGATTTCCATTGCCCTGATCTTCGGCGCGCCGGTGATCGAGCCGCAAGGAAAGAGGGCGGCAAAGATGTCGCGGATCGCAAGGCCCGGGCGCAGTCGGGCCTGCACGTGGCTCACCATCTGGTGGACGGTCGGATAGGTCTCGATGTCGAAGAGTTTCGGGACGTCGAGCGTGCCGACCTCGGTGATCCGGGAGATGTCGTTGCGCAGCAGATCCACGATCATGCGGTTTTCGGCCTGCGTTTTGATATCGCTGCGCATGGCCTCGACGATTTCGGCGTCCTCGGCCGGCGTAGCGCCGCGTTTTGCCGTGCCCTTCATCGGATGGGTCTCGATCCAGCCCTCTTCATCGGTGCGGAAGAAGAGTTCGGGTGACCGCGATAGGATGATCGGGCCGCCGAGATCGACAAGTGCGCCGTATTTGACCGGCTGGCGTTCGATCAGCGACCAGAAAGCCGTAAGCGGATCGCCGTTCCAGCTGGCCTCGACTGGCATGGTGAGGTTGGCCTGATAGGCGTCTCCGAGCCGCAGATGATTGTGAAGACGGTCGAAGCGCTCTTTATATATGGGGAAATCCCAGGCGGCTTTGGGAGCTGTGAGGAATTCCTCGTTTTCGAGGCGCTGTTTTGGCTGGGCGAGCGGGTGTGTGTCCGGCTGCGGCGCGTCGAAGATGCCGAAACAGAGCAGCGGCGTTTCGCGGTTTTCGTTAGCGAAGGCCGCGAGTTTTTCCTCGAAGAGATATCCGGCCTCGTAGGCCATATAGCCGGCGAGCCATTTGCCCTCGGCCTGGGCCTGTTCCATTCTGATAAGGCCGGCGAAGAATTCGGCGCGCGTCCGCGCGATGATGATCTCAGCCGGCTCGGCGAAAAACATCACCTGGCCTGATGTGTCGTCGCGGAAGAGGATACAGGGATCAGACATGGTTGCGCCGCATCTTGCTTGGTTATCCGACGCTGGCGACGGCTTTGTTCTCTGCGATGCCGGACGACGTGAAGTTCGTGGTTTCGCGGCGGTTGGCCGAGACCGTAGTAATACCCACCTCCCTCATTCCTGTCCTAGGGCTTGACCCGAGGGATGTCACAGGAATCCAGCCACGGCGCGTCTGCGCCGTGAATGACTTATTTACGATAGGCCCAGAGCCTCCCGTGCCTAAGGACTTGGGCGCGCTGGATTCCTGTGACATCCCTCGGGCAAGGCCCTGAGGCCACAGGAATGAGGGAGAGGGAGCTGCCGTCATGATTCCTCTTGGACGTTGCAGAATGCTGCTGGCGGATCAACAGCCCACCATGAGATTCGCTCTTTCTGGCCTCAATCGAGACTTACGTCCTATCTAACGCTTCCAACTCATCAATCAGCCCTTCGATCATCGACAGGCCCTGGCTCCAGAACGACGGATTGGTGGCGTCGAGGCCGAAAGGTTTCAAAAGCTCCGAGTGATGCTTGGTGCCGCCGGCCTTCAGCAGTTCGAAATACTTTTCCTGGAAGCCCGTTTCGGCCTTCTGGTAGACGGCATAGAGCGAATTCACCAGGCAATCGCCGAAAGCATAGGCGTAGACATAAAAGGGCGAGTGGATGAAGTGGGGGATATAGGCCCAATAGGTCTCGTAGCCTTCAGAAATGTTGATCGCCGGCCCGAGGCTTTCCGACTGGACCGAGAGCCAGAGCTCGCCGATGTCGTCGGCGGTGAGTTCGCCTGCTTTGCGGGCGGTGTGGAGCTTACGCTCGAATTCGTAGAAGGCGATCTGGCGGACGACCGTGTTGATCATGTCCTCGACCTTCTGGGCGAGCATCGCCTTGCGCTCGCGTTTGTCGCTGGTCTTTTCCAGCAGGGCGCGGAAGGTCAGCATCTCGCCGAAGACGGAAGCGGTTTCGGCAAGCGTCAGCGGCGTCTGGCACATCAGCGCCCCTTGCGCGCCGGCGAGAACCTGGTGCACGCCGTGCCCGAGTTCATGGGCAAGCGTCATCACGTCGCGCGGCTTGCCCATATAATTGACGAGCACATAGGGGTGGGCAGACGGAACCGTCGGATGGGCGAAGGCGCCGGGCGCCTTGCCGGGGCGGACCGGGGCATCGATCCATTGTTCGTCGAAGAAGCGCCTTGCGATATCCGCCATCTCGGGGGCGAAATTGCCGTAGGCCGAAAGCACCGTATCCTTGGCCTCAGGCCAGGAGATGACCGCACTGGAGGTTTCCGGCAGGGGCGCGTTGCGGTCCCAGAAATTCATCTGCTCCATGCCGAGCCATTTCGCTTTCATCTTGTAATAGCGATGCGAAAGGCGGGGATAGGCTTCACGGACGGCTGCGGCGAGCGCATCGACGACCTCGCGCTCGACACGGTTAGCCAGATGCCTGGAGTCGGAGATGTCCTCGAAGCCGCGCCAGCGGTCGGAAATATCCTTGTCCTTGGCGAGCGTATTGGTGATCAGGGTGAAGATGCGGATATTCGCCTTGAAGGTTTCGGCAAGCGCCATGGCGGCCTTGCGGCGCACCTCGGGATCTTTCTCCTGCAGCATGTTCAGCGCCACTTCGAGCGGCACTTTTTGGCCGTCGATTTCATAGCGCAGTTCCGCCATGGTTTCGTCGAAGAGGCGATTGAAGGCGGCGGCCGATGTCATCGACTTTTCGAGGAAGAGCTGTTCCAGCCGATCGTCGAGCTGGTAGGGTTTGTCTTTCCGGAGGTCGACCAGCCAGGGGCGATAGTGGCCGGCGGCGGGGTCATGGATCATGCTGGCATCGATCACCGCGTCGTCGATGCGGTTGAGTTCGAGCGCGAAGAACAGCAGGTGCCCGGAAAATTCGGTGATCTTGGTCTGCACGTCGCCGTAGAGCTTACCGTTTGCCGGGTCGGTGGTGTCGGAGAAATAGGTGAGGCCGGCGAAGGAGCCGAGGCGGCCCATGATATCGTCCAGCGCCTCATATTCCTTCAGCGCCGCGCCGATGCCTTCGGCCCCGGACTTGGTTGCCGCCTCGGCGAGTTTGCCCTTCCACTTTTCTTCAAAGGCGATTGCGGCTTTGCCGGCCTTTTCCATGTCGGCAACGAAGGCGGTCGAGGTGGCGGAGGGATAAAGATCCTGCAGCTTCCAGACCGGCAGAGCGCCGAGCGCGGGATCGGCGGCCCCACCCGGCGCTGCTGCCGACAAGAGAAGGCGGGCGTGCGGGAGCTTGATTTTCATGGGCGCAATTCCTCTCCACTTTCATAACAGTCTGTTTGAATAAGCGTGAGAAGGCCGCGTATCAAGGGCCTTTCGGCGCATGAAAGGCCTCGCTTCCGCACGAAAATGACCCGTTCCGATCGTTAAAATGCAATTATTTCTCAAAACTGGATGTTCAAGCCTTTCTGCCAGAGTGGCTTCATGGTTTCGCATGAAGTGGAGCGACAATGACCGGTTACAATGAGCTCAAGGGAGCAGGGCAAATCCTCGTGGTCGAGGACGACCCGGTGCAGCGCCGCCTGCTCAAAAACGCAATCGAGCGTCACGGCCATGTCGTGCACCAGGCGGAAAACGGCCGCATCGGCTTGGAAATGGTCAAGCGTGACAGCGGCCTTTTCAACGTCATCGTGCTCGACCTGATGATGCCGGAGATGACCGGCCTCGAATTCCTCGACGCGCTTCACGAATTCGGCACGCAGATCCCGGTGATCGTGCAGACGGGGCAGGGCGGCATCGAGACCGTGGTGCAGGCAATGCGCGCCGGCGCCTTCGATTTCGTCGTCAAGCCGGTCTCGCCTGAACGCATCGCCACGTCGATCTCGAATGCGATGAAACTTGATCAGCGCGAGGTGAAGGCGCGGGCCGGACGCCGGTCGCGCTCAGGCGCGGTCGGTTTCGACGACATCGTCTCGGCAAGCCCAGCGATGCTTCGTGTCATCGATCTTGCCCAACGAGCGGCTCAGTCCAACATTCCGGTCGTGCTCGAAGGCGAATCCGGCGTCGGCAAGGAGCTGGTGGCGCGCGCCATCCAGTCCGGGGGCGACCGCTCGAACAAGCCGTTCGTCACGGTCAATTGCGGGGCGATCCCGCACAATCTCGTCGAGAGCATTCTCTTCGGTCACGAGAAGGGCGCATTCACCGGCGCGACCGAGCGCCATATCGGCAAATTCATGGAAGCCGACGGCGGCACCATCTTCCTCGACGAGATCGGCGACCTGCCGCTCGAGGTGCAGGTGAAGCTGTTGCGCGCCGTGCAGCAGGGCGAGATCGAAACCGTCGGTGCGCGCACCGCACACAAGGTCAATGTCCGGCTGATCTCGGCAACCAACAAGGATCTGATCGAGGAGGTCAAGAACGGCCATTTCCGCGAGGATCTCTACTATCGCCTCAACGTCTTCCCGATTACCATCCCGGCGCTACGCAAGCGCAAGGAAGATATTCCGCATCTGGTGCGCGTCTTTGCCGACCGCTTCTCCAGCGAGCAGAAGAACGGTCGCCGCATGACGGTCAACTCAGGCGCGCTGGCGCTGCTGACCGCCTATGACTGGCCGGGCAATATCCGCCAGCTCGAAAATGCGATCTTCCGCGCGGTCGTTCTTGCCGAAGGGCCGGAGCTGACGGAAGGGGACTTCCCGCAGATCGCCGCCCAGCTTCCGGAATACGAAGTCGTGGATCACCTGGCCCTCGTTGCCGACAATACCGGCCTCGATCCCGACGACAGTTATGGTGAGGAGTTCAGGGCATCGATCTCGGGAGAGGTGCACCACCGTCTGTCGGAAGCCTCCGAAAACGCGATCGCCAGCGTCAATCCCTCAGGCGACGTGCGCAGGCTTGCGGATGTCGAGGAGGAACTCATCCGATTCGCGCTCAAATTTTATCGCGGGCAGATGAGTCAAGTAGCGCGCAAACTTGGCATCGGCCGGTCCACACTTTATCGCAAGCTCAAAGATTACGGCATAGACCCCGATAATCCCCAGAAAGATGCGGCTTAAGGGCTTTTTGTTAAGACTAAGGCAACCACGATTTGTTACTGATCATAAACCACTTGTTAGTGGCTCGTTCACTATGTAAAGAAAAGGTTGATCATGTGTGGCATTTTTGCCATCGTGTGACCGCATTTGACAGTCATCTGAGACAGTACGGGACATTGTCTGTCTGACGGGGATCGAGTTGCCGAATCTGAATGAGAATTCCAAGCCTTCGCGCTTGAGCTGGCGCTTGTTGTGCGCCGACATCTGCGGAAAGGCAGTAAGGACGGTAGCAGCCGCCCTTCTTGCGCTCGCGGTTTCCTCACCGGTATTCGTCAGTACGCCTTCTGAGGCAGCGGGTGACACCCGTAGCCTCAAGCTCTATTTCATCCATACCGGCGAAAAAGCAGTCATCACCTACAAGCGCAACGGCAAGTTCGACCCGAAGGGTCTGGAGCAGCTGAACCGCTTCCTGCGCGACTGGCGCAAGAACCAGCCGACGAAGATGGACCCGCGCCTTTTCGACCTGATCTGGGAAGTTTATCGCCAGAGCGGTTCCAGGGATTATATCAACGTCGTCTGCGGTTTCCGTTCGCCGGGTACAAACGAGATGCTGCGTGGTCGCTCGCGCAATTCGGGTGTCGCCGAAAAGAGCCAGCACATGCTCGGCAAGGCGATGGACTTCTTCATTCCGGACGTTAAGCTTGCGACATTGCGCGGGATCGGCATGAAGATGCAGGTCGGCGGCGTCGGCTTCTATCCGAAATCGGGCTCGCCCTTTGTGCACATGGATGTTGGCGGCGTGCGCGCCTGGCCGCGCATGAGCCGCGACGAGCTTGTCCGGCTCTTCCCGAACGGCAACACCATCCATATTCCGGCCGACGGCAAGCCGCTGCCGGGTTATCAGCAAGCGATGGCTGACTACAAGCGCCGAGTCAGCGGTACGCAGATCGAAATCGCCAGCGCTTCCGAATCGGCGCCGAAGCATAAGACGCTGTTCGAAGCACTCTTTGGCGGCGGGGCTGACGAGCAGGAAGACGAGAACGACGATTCGACGCCTGTCGCCGTCGCCAAGGCGACGCCGCCGAAGGCCGAGCCCGCGCCTGCCGAGCCGCAGCAGACCGAAGTCGCCGATCTGAACGCACCGGTGCCGCAGGTTCGCCCGGCCTTCAGCAACCAGCCGGCCGGCAGCGACGTGGCGAGCGCGCTCGTCGCACCGTCTTCGGGTAATGCCGCCCAGCAGGCCCTTGCCGCAGCGCTTCCGGCCGATCAGGCCCAGCCGCAGCAATTCGCCGATCTCAGCGCCTACAGCATCCCGGTTCCCTCGCTTCTTGGCCAGCGCCGCGCGCCCGGCGACGCTGAGGTCGCATCCACCGATCCTGCCATGCTGACCGGAATGCCGGTTCCGACCCCGGTCGAACGCCCCGCCGTTGCCGAGAACCTTCTGGCTGCGGCCAATGCCGATCCGGAAGCAGAGGCCGACGAGGCGGATCAGGACGGCGGACTGTCTCCTGCCGTCGCCGATGCGCTCGACCAGCAGAACAAGGGTGGGGAAAACCAGGTTGCCGCGCAGGCGCCTGAGATGACGGTCGAGCAGGCAATCAACGCCGCGATGACGCAGAAGGCGCCCGCCGCAAAGCCGCCGCTCGAGCTCGCAGCCTTGGCGCCGATGACAAAATCGGCAAGCTTCGGCGACGGCTTTGATGAACCGGCCGCCGAAAACGCCGTGTCGCAGGCTCTGCCCACCAAGGGCGGCCGCCCGACACACAAGGAAGCCGCCGCGGCGGACGCCAGCCGCGCGACTGTTCGCACCGAGCCGAAGCTGACGCAGAAGATGATTTCGCAGTGGGCGCTGACCAATGCCCGTCTGGAAATGGCCTCCAAGCAGGTGAAGGCGCCACGCTTCGTCAGCCGGACGATGCGCGCCCAGCCGACCGCCGTGTATGCCGAGGGCTTCAACGTCAAGACCGCTTCGGTCGACCCGGCCCGCTTCAGCGGCACGGCTGTGAACTTCATGGAAGTGCGCAAGTTCAACACGAACTGAGCCGGCCGATACCTGAACATCAAAACCGTCGGAGCGATCCGGCGGTTTTTCTTTTTGGCTGCTCCGACCGGCGGGGCGGTCGTTATGGCTTGTGTAGTCTACCCAAAAGATAAGCCGCCGGGTGGTCCGGCGGCTTATCGGCATATCAGCAATGAGGGGCGATCAGCCTTCCGGCGGCGACTCGATCATGCCGAGTGCGTGCAGGTAAGTGTCGAGGATGGCTTCCTCTTCCATGCGCTCCTGCTCGTCCTTCTTGCGCAGCGCCACGACCTTCTTCAGGATCTTGGTATCGAAGCCCATTCCCTTGGCTTCGCCATAGACGTCCTTGATGTCGTCGGCGATGGTCTTCTTTTCTTCTTCCAGCCGTTCAATGCGCTCGATGAAAGCGCGGAGCTGGTCGCGGGCGACGCCATGAGCATCAGACATCGTGTTCTCCTGGTTGGGGATGATCAATTTTGAAGGCACGTGACTGCCGCGAAGCGGCGTCACGGTCAAGGCTGTTGTCGGCCGCCCGAGCTATTTGTGTGGGTTGTGCAGTTCAAAAGCAGCCTTTTGCACAGGCGAGGCCTCGTTTTGGTGGAGTTTCTTCCAGTCTTCATAAGGCATGCCATAGACCATCTCGCGCGATTCGTCCCTGGTAACCGGGACTCCTTCGGCCTCGGCGGCTTCGCGGTACCAGTTCGACAGGCAGTTGCGGCAAAAGCCGGCCAGATTCATCAGGTCGATGTTCTGCACTTCACTGCGTTCACGAAGATGCGCGACAAGGCGGCGGAAGGCGGCTGCCTCGAATTCGGTCTGCTGTTCTTTGCTGAGCGCGGTCATCTCGCTTCCTTTCATTCAACAGGGTCCATCCCTCAATAGGGACCGGTGCGCGAGAGATGGACGTCGTATCCGTGCAAGGCGGGATCGGCGTTCATCGCTGCAAATATCGGCGCCAGGCGTTCGGCCCATGCCGATATGCCGCTCTCGTCTTCGATCAGGTCCTGCCGTACTTCGAGCAGCGCATGCGGAATGCCTGTCATCATGCAGTGGCGGTACATGGTATCGCCCTTCAGCGCGCCGTCATAGGGCTCATTGTCACCGACGACGAGATCGGGATCTGCGCGCAGCATGTCAAGCAGCGGGCCGACGGCGCGACGGTCGCTGTCCCAAAGCACGGCGGCGTGCCAGGGGCGGGGGACACCTTTCCAGGCGGGTGTGAAGGAGTGCAGCGACAGCACCAGCGGCGCTTTGCCGGTGGCGTTCGCCACCCTGTCGATCGTCGTGGCCACCGCATCGTGATAGGGGCGGTGGAAGGTTTCGATGCGGTTTTCCCACTCCTGCGGCGTGATCGGATGATTGCCTGATATGACGGCGCCGTCTGATATTTTCATGATCAGCGTCGGATCGTCTTCCCCGCGGTTAGGGTCGATCAGCAGGCGTGAGAAGCCGCCGAGCACCGCCGGCACGCTGAGTCTCGCCGAAAGCTTCCGCGTCAGCCCCTCGATGCCGATGTCATAGGCAATGTGACGGGCGAAGGCGGCGTCCGGCAGGCCGAGCCGGTCATATCGCGCGGGAAGGCGGTTCATCGCGTGGTCTGCGAGGATCACCATGCCTTTGTCATGTTTGCCGGATAGGATTTCGAAGGATTGGAAGTCGTCCATCAGGAATTGCCGTTTGTCATTGCGCAGTCGGGTGCAGTGATCGCATGCGGCTGCGGCGGGTTCAAGCGCCGCAGGCGGATAGCGGTTGAGCCGGACCTCGAAGGCGGTTTGTGAAAGGAAATATAATCGATTAGCATTGCGTTGACTTTCGCTTGACGGCGGCGCAAGAAGACACGGATACGAATAACCGTGGAGCTATTTGGGAGCCGTGTTGATCCAAGCCGCGCCAAGTTTCCTCACGCGGTCCGGACCGCTGGTCCGTCTCGCTCTGTTTGCTCTTGCAGCTTTTATGCCGTTTTTCATCGCAGATGCCGCGCGCGCCGATTTTCGCGTCTGCAACGGAACGCAAAATCTCGTCGGCGTGGCGATCGGTTATCGGGCCAAGGATGGCTGGATGACGGAAGGCTGGTGGCAGGTGCCGGCAACGACCTGCGCCACGTTGATCGAGGGAGAATTGCAGTCGCGTTATTACTACCTCTACGCAGAGGACGCTGCCCGGGGAGGACGATGGACGGGTGACGTGCAGATGTGCGTGGCGGAAAATGAATTCAAGATCTCGGGTGTGCAGGATTGTTATGCCCGCGGTTACCAGAAGATGGGCTTCAAGGAATATGACACGGGCCGCCAGGGCAGCTGGATGGTCCAACTCTCCGACACCCCAGGGACGCAAGAAAGCCAGAATTGATGAAGCGTAATCGCAAAATTAAAATCCTCGCCACCCTCGGGCCAGCCTCCGCCGAGGAATCGATGATCGAGAAGCTGCACCAGGCCGGTGCCGATGTCTTCCGCATCAATATGAGCCATGCGAGCCACGACCTGATGCGTACGCTCATCCAGCGCATTCGCTCGGTCGAGACGCGCTCCGGCCGGCCGATCGGCATTCTCGCCGACCTGCAGGGACCGAAACTCCGAGTCGGCAAATTCGTCGACAGCAAGGTCGACCTGAAACCCGGCCAGACCTTCACGCTCGACAACAACGAAGCGCTCGGCGACCAGAACCGTGTCTATTTGCCGCACCCCGAGATTCTGGAATCGGTGCAGCCCGGCCACCGCCTGCTGATCGACGACGGCAAGCTGGCGCTGCGCGCCGAAAAATGCGACGGCAAGAGCATCGTCACCACGGTTATTTCGGGCACGCGCATCTCCGACCGCAAGGGCGTCAGCCTTCCCGACACGCTGCTCGGCGTCGGCGCGCTGACTGATAAGGACCGCGCCGATCTCGACGCGGTGCTTGCAACCGACGATGTCGACTGGGTGGCGCTGTCCTTCGTCCAGCGTCCCGACGACCTTGCCGAAGTGCGCAAGATCGCCCGTGGTCGTGTCGGCCTGATGTCGAAGATCGAAAAGCCGCAGGCTCTCGAGCGTATCGAGGAAATCATCGAGCTTTCCGACGCCTTGATGGTTGCCCGCGGCGATCTCGGCGTCGAAATGCCGCTCGAAGCGGTTCCCGGTATCCAGAAGCAGTTGATCCGCGCCTGCCGCCGTTCGGGCAAACCGGTGGTCGTCGCCACGCAGATGCTGGAATCGATGATCTCAGCACCCGTGCCGACACGCGCTGAAGTTTCAGACGTCGCAACCGCCGTCTTCGAAGGTGCTGATGCCGTCATGCTCTCGGCCGAATCGGCCTCGGGCGACTATCCGGTCGAAGCCGTCTCGACCATGGCATCGATTGCCAGCGCCATTGAGCGCGAGCCGCATTATCCCGGCATCATCTATGCCCAGCGCGCCCAGCCGGAAGCGACCGGTGCCGACGCGATATCGCTGGCCGCCCGACAGATCGCCGAAACGCTGAAGCTGTCGGCGATCGTCTGCTACACCTCGTCGGGCACGACAGGCCTTCGCGCCTCGCGCGAGCGTCCGCAGGTGCCGATCCTGGCGCTGTCGCCGATCATCAAGACGGCACGCCGTCTGGCGATCGTCTGGGGCCTGCATTGCGTCGTTACCCATGACGCGACCGATCTCGACGACATGGTCAACCGCGCCTGCCGCATCGTCGCAGACGAAGGTTTTGGCAAGCCGGGCGACCGCATCATCATCTCGGCCGGCGTGCCGCTCGGTACGCCCGGCGCCACCAATATGATCCGCATCGCCTATATCGGCTCCGACGGCCAGAGCGGTATCTGATCCGATTGCATCCCTTCGAAAGCCCGCCACCTCAATAGAGGCAGCGGGTTTATTCGCCGATCGCCGGGCATTGCCAAAGGCTGCGGTGCATGCAAGTTTCCTCTCCTACAGCGCTTAGTTCGGAGGGATCGTCATGGACATCGTTACGCTACTGGCTTTTGCAGCCGTTTCCTTTGTCGGTATCGCAACGCCGGGGCCGACGGTGCTGCTGGCGCTGACCAACGGTTCGCGGCATGGACTGCGCCGAGCAATTGCCGGCATGATCGGTGCGGTACTCTCCGATTTCGTGCTGATCGGCGCCGTGGCGGTGGGGCTCGGCGCGCTGCTGGCGGCTTCGGAATTCTGGTTCTCGATGCTGAAATGGGCAGGTGCTGCCTATCTCGCCTTTCTCGGCATCATGCTGCTGCGTTCGAAAGGTGGGATCGATGCGGCGCTGAAAACAGGTGCGCCGGCCGGCGTGACGTCGACCTTCTCGATCGGTCTGAAGAGCTTCATGGTCGCGGCGACCAATCCGAAGGGCTACCTGTTCTTCTCGGCCTTCCTGCCGCAGTTCATCGATCCGACGCTGCCGCAGGCGCCGCAATATGTGCTGCTCGCGCTCACCTTTGCCACGCTCGATTTCCTCATCATGTTCGGCTACGCCTTCTTCGGCTCGCAGGCGGTGCGTTTCCTGAAAACCTCGGGCGCCTTATGGCTGGAGCGCGCCTGCGGCGGTGCGCTGCTGGCGCTTGCCGGCTCGCTCGCCTTCTACCGCCGGACAACCGTTTGAGTTCAGGCTCGAGGCAGGGATAGGTGGCCGACGCGATAGGCCTGCATATGCTCACCCCTCACGGGGATCTCTCGCCATAGCCTGAAGCGAACCCGCGTCCATGTCGTCGGCTCGAAACCGGAAACGGAGGCGAGTGCATCGCCCGTCGCAATCTCCGCGTCCGTCTGCGCGCCGTCGGCGCGACGGATATCGTCAAGCGGCGCGTAAGGCTTCATTTGCAGGATATCGCGTGTGGCAAATCGAGCCGCGGCGATATCGTCCGAGACTTCTGCCTGCCAGACGATCCAGGTTCTCACCTGCGGCCAGCCGAAGGCGCCGGTCAAGGCCTCAAATCCGGGACTGCAGAGGAAGTCGCTTATCCCTTCCGGCTTTTGCCAGAGGTAGAAGGGTGCATAGAGATTGTCGCGGCTGCCGAACTCTCCCTTCCCCACGCTGAGATAGGCTTTGAAACCAAGATTGGGAAAGCCGTCGAGCAGCGGACCCTTGTCGCGGATGCGCCGGTCGATAATCGACATGTCGTAATCACCGGGCAGGGTGAAGCTGTATTGCATGGCGATCATGATCGTCGCTCCACCTGATGCAACCATTCGACGACGCTGCCGTTTTCCGACGCCTGGATGCTGAGATAGCTGAAAGGGCTGTCATCGGATGCGCCATGCCAGTGGCGCTCGCCGGGCGCGAACCAGACCGCGTCGCCGGCACGCAATGACTCGATCGGACCGCCTTCGTTCTGCGTCAACCCATGGCCCGATAGCACATAGAGCAACTGGCCTCTGGGGTGCGTGTGCCAGCGGGTGATGGTGCCGGGATCAAGCGTGGCGCGCATGGCAGTATTTTCGCCGTCGGCGCTGCCTTCGAGCAGCATCTCCACCCAGAAAGGTGCTGTTGCGGCACCCTCGGGCGAGTGGACCGCCTTTCCGGGACGCCTGACGGTCATCGTCTTCGGGTTCGAAGCGGTCATTGCTGGCCTCCGGCCGCCCGCAGCCGCCAATCAGGATTCGTCATCTGGGCGATGCCGTCGCCGAAGGACCAGTCTTCCGGGGCGCTTGTGCTGATGACGACCATGACATCCTCGGGCCGGAGGCCCGGCGACTGCACCAGGAGATCGGCCAGGCGGCGATAGAGCGTGGCCTTCATCTCGGCCGTGCGGGGCCGACCGATGGTGATCGAGATATAGACGAAATCGCCGGAGCGCGGCCCGGCGAGATAGCTGCTGTCGAAGATCAGCTCGTTCTCATCGTGCTGATGGATGGCTTGAAAGCGGTCGTTTTCCGGCACGTCGAAGGTTTCGACTAGGGCGCGCTGGATGGTGTCGGCGAGTGCCGCAAGATACTCCGGCGACTTGCCTTTGCGAAGGGAAATACGAACAAAGGGCATCGGGATCTCCATGGTTCAGGCCGTTTGCCGGCCTTGACAGCAGAACTATCGCACGGCACGATCATACTAAAAATGAGAATTTTATGGATCAATGATCCTGAAAAATAGGATTGTGTGATGCGACGGACGATCTTCGATCTCGATGTGCTTTGCACATTTTCAACCGGCATGGAGCTCGGCAATTTCGCCAAGGCGGCCGAAAAGCTCGGGCGCTCGACCTCGGCGGTGAGCGCGCAGTTGAAGAAGCTGGAGCAGCAGGCGGGTACAGCAATCTTCCGCAAGGCCGGGCGCGGGCTGGCGCTCACCGATGCCGGCGAGACGATGCTTGCCTATGCCAGGCGGCTGCTGGAACTCAACGACGAGGCGGCTGCGGCCGTGCACAGCATCGAGCTGGAAGGCTGGGTGCGGCTGGGGCTGCAGGAGGATTTTGGCGAGACCCTGCTGCCGGAGGTGCTCGGCCGCTTTGCGCGGGCGCATCCGAAGGTTCGCATCGAAGCGCGGGTGGTGCGCAATGCCGAACTGATCGATCGTGTCACCTCGGGCAAGCTCGATCTGGCGCTCGCCTGGAGCGATGGTCAGCTGACGGCGCATTGCGAGCGGATTGGCGAGGTGCAGATGTGCTGGATCGGACCTGCCGAGGGATCGCCTGGCTGGCATGCGGCAAGTGGCGAGCCGATGCCGCTCGCCTCGCTGGAGGCGCCGTGCCTGCTGCGCAATGCGGCGACCCGGGCGCTTGACGAAGCCGGCATTTCCTGGCGGCTCGCCTTCGTCAGCCCCAGCCTCGGCGGTCTCTGGGCAGCGACGGCGGCAGGCCTCGGCCTGACCATCCGCACGCCGGTCGGCCTGCCGGCGAAGGTCAGGCCGCTGGTGCCCGAGGCGGTCGGCTTGCCTGATTTGCCAAAGCTCGGTCTGGTCCTGCATCGGGCCGAAGCCGAACCGCAGCCGGCTGCGGCGCGGCTTGCCGAACTGGTGCTGCAATCTGTGCATGGAGCCCTGCGCGGATAAGTTGATATCTCCGCATTGACCACGCGGGGTGCATGGCTTTAGTCTCGAACCATTATGAAGATGCTCACTCTCAATATCGCTTCGGTCTTCTTCTTGAGCCGGTAATGGCATTGCCTGGGGCAGGCATTGGAAGATGCGGCTGCATCCCAGCCTTCGCGGCTGGCGCGTTGCCGTGGACGGTAACCACCTGCATCTGGCCAATAGAAGAGCCAGCAGGATTGGCGATAGAGAGATATTTCATGACATCAAATGTTTACCCGCCGGCGCTGAGCGCCGGGCAAATCGAGCAATTCATCGAGGACGGCTTTACTCGGATCGACGAGGCTTTTCCCTGCGAATTGGCCGAGGAGGCTCGTGCCATCATGTGGCGCGATATTCCCTTCGATGCGGATGATCCAAGGACATGGACGCAGCCAGTCATACGGCTTGCCGGTTATGGCGGGGGCCCGTTCGAGAAAGCCGTCAACACACCGGTATTGCATTCGGCGTTCGACCAGCTTGTCGGCAGAGGGCGCTGGGAACCACGCACCGGGCTTGGCAGTTTCCCGGTCCGCTTTCCTCATCTCGATGACCCAGGCGACGCCGGCTGGCATGTCGATCTGAGTTTTCCCGGCGAGGATTCCGATCCGAACGAGCAACGGGATTTTTCTGCCTGGCGGGTGAACATCACTTCACGCGGGCGGGCGCTGCTGATGCTCTTCCTGTTCTCGGATGTTGGGGAGGACGATGCGCCGACCCGCATCCGTGTCGGTTCGCACAAGGATATCGCCCGCCTTCTGGCGCCGGCAGGCGAGCCTGGAATGGCGCATCTGTGGCTGGAGCACGTTGGCGAAGACCGGCCGCTTGCTTCGGCGACGGGGGCGGCAGGCACGGTCTATCTGTGCCATCCCTTCCTTATCCATGCCGCGCAGATGCATCGCGGCAAAGAGCCGCGCTTCATGGCGCAGCCCGGGCTTGCGCCTTCCGAACCTCTCCGGCTCAAACGGGAAGACGGCGCCTATTCGCCGGTCGAGATCGCGATCCGCCGGGCGCTTCAGGAGCGATAGCAGGAACAGGATGCATCCGGCCGTCACAGGCCGGGTGCATTCACCACCGCGTTTGCGGCGGGATGATGCTGCGGCGATAGCGCCGAGGAGTCCTCTTTCGCTCAGCCGTAGCGTTCGAGCGCCATGGCGAAGATATCGGCATCGACGTTGCCGCCCGAAGTGACGGCAACGACCGTTTCGCTTTCCAGCATCTCGCCGTGGAAGAGGGCGGCGGCCAGCGCCACCGCGCCGCCGGGCTCGACGACGATCTTCAGCCTGACGAAAGCGAGCGCCATGGCGCGCAGCGCCTCCTCATCGGTAACGACGATGCCGGGGCCAGCGAGGCGCTTCAGGATCGGGAAGGTGATGTTTCCGGGCTGCGGGGTGACGATCGCATCGCAGATCGAGCCCGATACCGAGACGTTGCGCTCGATCCTGCCGGAGGCGAGCGAGCGGGTGGTGTCGTCGAAATCCTTGGGCTCGCAGGGGCGGACGCGAAAGCCGGGAGCGCTGGCTTCAAGGGCGAGCGCAATGCCGGAGGTCAATCCGCCACCGCCACAGGGAACGAGGACTTCGGCTGAGGTCACGCCTTCTTCTTCCGCCTGCTCGGAGATTTCGAGGCCGGTCGTGCCCTGACCGGCGATGACAAGCGGTTCATCGAAAGGTTTGATCAGCGTCAGGCCGCGCTCGGCCGAAAGTCGCGCACCGATCGCGTCGCGGTCTTCGTTGACACGGTCGTAGAGCACCACTTCGGCACCGAAGGCGCGGGTGTTGGCGATCTTCAGCTTCGGCGCATCGCTCGGCATGATGATGACGGAGGGGATATTGTGCAGCTTGGCGGCCAGCGCGACGCCCTGGGCGTGGTTGCCGGAGGAGAAGGCGATAACGCCTTTTGAGCGCACCGCCGGATCAAGGCCGGAAACGGCCGACCAGCCGCCGCGAAACTTGAACGAGCCGGAATGCTGCAGGCATTCGGCCTTCACCAACAGCCGCCGACCGGCGATCTCGTTGAGGAAGGGGGAGGAGAGAAGCGGTGTGCGCCTCGCGTAACCGCGCAGACGGGCACGGGCGGCGACAATCATTTCAATGCTGGCCATTCGGGAATCGTCCTGCTTGCGGGGTTCGCTCATGCATAGGGGGCGGCAAGCCAATTGTGAACGGCGACTTTGTCACCGTGACATGAATAGAGATTGCGATTGCCGCCTGGACTCAGCCAACCGTCAATAACCGTTGGCCGAGCCCTCCGCCGACCGGCTGTCCATGGCGCCGTTGTATCGGGCGCCGCCGCCCTTTTCGATGGCGGCGAGGCTTTTGCCGCCGACGAGGATGCCGGCGGCCTGGCCCCAGACCGGTGCGTCATTGCCGCCATCGAAGCTGTAGCCCATGGCCGCGAGGGTCTTTTCCGTATCGGGCGAAATGGCATAGGGTTCGAGATATATTTTGTCGGGCTGCCATTGATGGTGGATACGCGGCGCGTTCACCGCCTGGCTAATATCCATGCCGAAATCGACGACGTTGAGGATCGCCTCCAGCGTGATGGTAATGATGCGCGAGCCGCCGGGGCTGCCGATCACCATGAAGGGCTTGCCGTCGCGGGTGACGATCGTGGGGCTCATCGAGGAGAGCGGTGTCTTCTTCGGAGCGATGGCATTCGCCTCGCCCTGGACGAGGCCGTAGAGGTTCGGCACGCCGGTTTTGGAGGTGAAATCGTCCATCTCGTTGTTGAGCAGGACACCGGTGCCCGGCGCCACGACGGCGGCGCCGAAAGAGCCGTTCAGCGTGTAGGTGACGGCAACCGCATTGCCCTCGTCGTCGATGATCGAATAATGCGTCGTCTCGGTGCTTTCCTTGCCGCCGAGCGGTTTCAGGTTGGCCGACGCGCCGGCCTTGTAGGGATCGATCTTGGCTGCGATCTCTTTGGCGTAGCTCTTGTCGATGAGCTTTGCGACCGGGTTCTCGACGAAATCGGGATCGCCGAGCGCAGCATTGCGGTCGACATAAGCGTAGCGCATCGCCTCCACCATGATGTGCACGGTGTCGGCCGAGTTGTAGCCGAGATAGGAGAGCGGGTAGCCCTCCAGGACGTTGAGGATCTCGCAGATGATGACACCGCCGGAGGAAGGCGGCGGTGAGGAAATGATGTCGTAACCACGGTAGTTGCACTCGACCGGCTTCAACTCGCGCACGGCATATTGCTCAAAATCCTCCTTGGCGAGGATGCCGCCCTTGGCTTGGCTCGCCTTGACGATCGCCTCGGCCGGCGCGGCCTTGTAGAAGGCGTCGGGACCTTTTTCGGAGATGCTTGCTAGGACCGCAGCGAGGTCGGGCTGCTGGAGCTTTTCGCCCGATGCATAGGGTTTGCCATCGGATTTCAGGAAGATCTTCGCCGCCGCCTCGTCCTTGGCGAGGCGTTTGGCGTTGCCGGAGAGGGTTGCGGCGTCGCCCTGTTCCAGTGTGAAACCTTCCCTAGCGAAGCGGAGCGCCGGTCCGATCAGATCCTGGCGCGACTTCGTGCCGTATTTCTCGCGGGCGGTTTCAAAGCCCATGACGGAGCCGGGAACGCCGACGGCGAGATAACCGTCGAGGCTGGCGCGCGGCACGATATCACCCTTGGCATCGAGATACATGGTCTTCGTGGCGGCTAGCGGTGCACGTTCGCGAAAATCGAGAAAGGTCTTGGTACCGTCCTTCAGGCGGATGGTCATGAAACCGCCGCCGCCGAGATTGCCGGCCGAGGGATAGACGACCGCCAGCGCATACCCAACAGCGACGGCGGCATCGACGGCATTGCCGCCGCCCTTCAGCACCTCGACGCCGACATCGGTCGCCAGGTGCTGGGCGGTGACGACCATGCCGTGCTCGGCCTCGACAGGGGCGGGCGAGGCAGCGAAGGCCGAAGTCAGGCTCAGCGACAGTGCCGATATGACGGAGATCGTTCCGATATGCAGGCGGCCCATGTTTTCCCCTCCTATGGACAGTGATGGAAAACATATGGGGCTGCGGTAGCGCGAGGCAATGCAACGGTTTGGTTTAATGTACCGAGTTCGCAAGCGGGGGGCGTCAGGCGCCGTGCAGGGCGTCCGGCCTCAACGACGGCGCCGTCGCGACGGTCCGGTCACGCAATCCTGCGGCGAGCCGCTCCTCGGCCCTGCGGGCGATTGCCTGAAGGTCGCGCGGCTTGCCTGATATCTTCTCGATGGCGGCGATGGCGACATCGGTTGCGAGATAATCCGGCTTGTGGCCGACGCCGCGAACGGTGACGAGCTCGGAACCTGTTATATCGCGGGCCAGGCCGCGCGAATGCAGGTGCTCCCAGACGATCTCGTCGCTGTCGCCTGTTATGATGACGGTCGGCGCGGTGATCTGCGCATAGAGCGGCGACTGCTCCTTCACATAGGCGAGCAGCCTCTTAAAATCGGCGGCGTTGTGATGGAAAGCGTTCGGCCGCAGCACCAGCGACGGGCCGGTCTTTTCGATGTAATCGACCGGGCGCGGATTGGGGTAGAAAACGTTCCGCGTCCCACGTTCCAGCCGGCTCAGCCCAAGCGGCACGACGATCGCGTGGTTGAAGAGCCAGCCGAGGACCGGCACGGTGGCGACATGATAGTACCAGTCGATGCCGCCCGGCCAGGGGTGGGTGGCGGGTGCGAGAAAGAGCAGGCCGGCGGTCTTATCAGGATGGCGCAGGCCGAAAGCGGCAGTGATCGCGCCGCCGAAGGAATGGCCGACGATGACAGCCTTTTCAATGCCGCGCTTTTCCATCAGCTTGGCGATCGCATCGGCCTGACCGGAGGGAACAGCGTTGTCAGCACCACCGCGTTCGGAATAACCGTGGCCGGGACGATCGACGAACAGCATTTCCGCCCGGCCTTCGAGCGCGGCGCGGAAGGCGACCACTTGGTCGAGCAGATTGCCGCTGGCGCCGTGAATGAAGACGAGGGCCGGCAGGTCGGCCTGTTCCGGACGCTCGACGTGGACGGCGTTCATGCGGTAACCGCCGACATCCGTCAGTTCGCCGATATTCGGATAGGTCTGTTCGAATTGCCGCGCCTTGTAGGAGGTGTATCCGATGGCGGCGGCGAGCGGGGCGACAAGAGCGGAAACTTCGGCAAGCATGAGCTTTATGGGCGTGTTGTGGCGATTCTTACGAGGGGCGGGTGAAGAACCGCGCCGTTTTCCTCTAAATTTGCGCGGTGCGGCGGAGCGTCAAGCTCGGGCGCGCCGAGATCAAGTGCGGTTGCCGGCGAGTCTTTCCGCAAGCGTGTTGGCCTGTTCCTGCGCGGTGCGCTCGGCGGGATAGACGTCGAGAAAACGCTCCCAAGCCTTCAAGGTCAGCTGGTCGTTGCCGGAGTTGCTGAGGATCGCCGCCATCCCGGAGAGCGCGCCGAAATGGCGCGGCTCGAGATCGAGCACACGTTCGATGTCGGACATCGACTTGCGATAATTGCCCATGACGAAGTTCAGCGTCGCGCGGCGGTTCCAGCTTTCGGCATAATCCGGCTTCAGCGCAATCGCCTCGTCGAGAAAATCGAGGGCGGCGGGATTGCGCTTTTCCTCGATCGCCTTGTCGGCCCACTGCATCAGCAGGTTGACGGTGGCGCTGCCGGAATCGTTCCATTCCATGCGGATCTCATTGGCGATGCCGCTGGCCTTGTCGGGGTCGCGCTCCCGTTTCAGCTGGGCAAAGAGCTGGTCGAGGTGCTGTTTCGGTGAAGAGTTGACGTCCGCCTGCTCGACGATACGGTCCTTTTCCGCCGCAGTGGCCGGAAAGGTCGAAGTGAACAAGATGAGGGCGAGCGGCAGCGCCGCTGACGTCAAAGCAAAAAAGCGCATGGCGGACATATTAGCCCGCCAACGCCGAAGATCAAACAAATTTGACGTGATCACCGCAGCGACCCCCCGGATATATCTGCCGGCGCAAATGGCGCGGCAAGGCGATCCGGACGCGCGAAATCAGCCCTGACGGGCCTTGAAGCGCGGGTTCAGCTTGTTGATGATGTAGATGCGGCCCTTGCGGCGAACCAGACGGTTGTCACGGTGACGAGCCTTGAGCGACTTGAGCGAATTCTTGATCTTCATTTTTCTGATCCGCGATCTCTATGGGGGAATTCACATTCGCCCGTATCTTTAACAATCAAAAGCGCGCCATCGGGGCGCGCTCTTTAGGTGGGGAGCAGATACCCCGTCACCTCCACCATGTCAACCGCATGACGGTGTTTTTCCCAAGGCGCAGCGGTGTTTTCTCAGTTGGAAATCGACGATTTCGGCGTCAAGGTGGTGACATGGCCCATCTTCCGGCCGGGGCGCCATTCGGTCTTGCCGTAGAGATGAACGAGCGTATCCGGGCGCCGCAGCCAGTCGGGAACGGCCAGGATATCGTCGCCGATCAGGTTCTGCAGGACGCAGTCGGAATGGCGATCTGCATTGCCGAGCGACAGGCCGGCGACGGCACGGATATGCTGCTCGAACTGGCTGACGACGCAGGCGGCCTCCGTCCAGTGGCCGGAGTTGTGGACACGCGGCGCCATCTCGTTGGCAATCAGGCTGCCATCGGCAAGCACGAAAAACTCGATGCCGATAACGCCGACATAGTTCAATGCGGCGAGGATCGTTTCGGCCGATCGGCGTGCGGCTTCGGCTGTCTGCGCGGAGATTGCGGCGGGAACCGTCGAGGTGTGGAGGATGCCGTTGCGATGGACATTCGCGGCGGGGTCGAAGCAGACGACCGTACCGTCGGTGGCGCGGGCGGCGATGATCGAGACCTCGCGCTCGAAGGCGACAAAACTTTCGAGGATGAGCGGCACGGCGCCGAGCGCGGCATAGGCGCCATCAGCGCTGTCGGCCACTGAGCGGAAAACCTTCTGGCCCTTGCCGTCATAACCGAGGCGGCGCGTCTTCAGCACGCCCTGGCCGCCGAAATCCTCAAGCGCCAGTTCGAGATCGGCCTGGCTGTCGACCGCGTGGAAGCGGGCGGTTGATATGCCGCAGCCATTGAGAAAGCGCTTTTCGACGAGGCGGTCCTGGGCGGCCTCTAGCGCCTTCGGCGGCGGATAGACCGGCACGCTTGCCGCGAGCGTCTCGGCGGCTGTGACGGGCACGTTCTCGAATTCGTAGGTGACGACATCGCAGATATCCGCCAGCTCGACCAGGGCCATCGGGTCGTCATAGGCGGCGGTAATCTGCCGGTTGGCGAGTTGGGCCGCCGGGCAGTCCGCCTGCGGCTCGAGAATGACCGTGCGAAAGTTCAACCTGGCGGCAGCAATGGCCAGCATGCGGCCGAGCTGGCCGCCGCCGATGATGCCGATGGTCTTTGCCGTCATAGGTCGTCCATCGGGTATTCGGCGACGGCAGCACTCTGGCGCTCGCGCCACTCGTCGAGCCGGTCGGCGATTTCTTCGTCGGAAAGGGCGAGGACGGCGGCGGCGAGAAGGGCGGCGTTGACCGCGCCGGCCTTACCGATGGCGAGCGTTCCGACTGGAATGCCGGCCGGCATCTGCACGATGGAAAGAAGGCTGTCCTGGCCGGACATGGTTTTGGACTGGACCGGCACGCCAAAAACCGGCAGCGGTGTCATCGATGCGGTCATACCCGGCAGGTGGGCGGCGCCGCCGGCGCCGGCGATGATGACCTTGAAGCCCTCCGCCCGCGCACCCTTGGCAAAATTGACCAGCCGGTCGACTGTGCGATGCGCCGAAATGATGCGCGCATCATACGGGATCTCCAGCGCCTCCAGCGTGTCGGCGGCGTTCTTCATGGTCTCCCAGTCGGACTGGCTGCCCATGATGATGGCGACGGATGGTCTGTCTGTCATCATTGTTGCTATCCCCTCAGGCGATGATGTCAGGGATGATCTGATCTTCCAGCTTCGAAAGCCTGTCCTTGATGACGAGCTTCTTCTTCTTCATGCGCTGAATCCGCAGAGCATCGCATCCGATCTGGATCATGGCGTTGATCGCGGCGTCGAAATCCTCGTGCTCTTGGCGCAGCCGCGCCACGGTGAGCCTGATTTCCGCCTGTTCCTGATCGGCCATATGCATTCCCCGTTATCGTCCTCGGACCTTGTCCGATCTGCCGATGATTTCCGCAAGCTCCTATCACCAAATACGGGTAACGGCTAGTTAGTCTTGATCATGAAATTGCCATCCTGTCTTCATCTTTTGGCCTTCGACAAGCCGTCAAAAATATGTCACAGTCCGCCGCGTTGACACCTTGATCCCCGACGATGTTGGCCGGGGAGGGTAAGAGGAAGGAAGGGTCAAATGACAGTTCAAGCTCATCTTGAATCACTCCAGAAAAAGCATGTTGCTCTCGAGGAGGAGTTGCACGCGCTCAGAACAGCTCCCTCTATCTCCGATACGGAAATTGCCGAATGCAAGCGCCGCAAGCTGCGCATCAAGGACGAGATTATGCGTCTCAAGTCGTCCGTCCACTGATCTTCCCAAGGGTCGCCGGTCGATCATCTTGCGAAAGAAAAGGTAAATCCATCCATTCCGCCTAAAATCAGCAAGACCCGGTGATTTTACACCAGAATTGCGCCAGCCCGATGCCAGCGGCATTGCGGCTGGCGCTTTTGCGTGTGCCGCGCTTCAAGTCGCATGCATATGATGGGCGGTGCTGAAATGTGAGCCCGCTTCAAGCCCAGAACTGATCCAGCCATAAATTGAGCTTGTCGAAACCGCGGTTGTTGACCGTGTAGATGCGTTTCGTGCCGTCCGAGGTCACCGAGACGAGATTGCTGTCGAGCAGCGCCTTCAGGTGTTGCGACACGGCGGGGCGGCTGATCGGCAGGCCCTCGGCCAGTTCGTTGACGGTCCGCGGCGCACGACGCAATTCCTCCAGCAGAAAACGCCGGTTCGGATCGGCAATCGCAGAGAAAGGGTCCGTGTTCGACATAACGGGAAAGCTACGTCAAACCGGGCGTTCCAGCAAGGAAATTGTGCATTGCAGCGTACTGCTGCGGCCTTACCAGCCAAGACCCTCGCGCACGATCAGCAAGGCCGCGATCAGGGCCATCGCATACATGAAGGGATAGAAGACCGCCGGCTTCATGCGGCGCACGCACCAGGCGCCGGCAAGGGTGGCGAGCGGGGCGAAGGGTAGAAGCGTCGCGGAGGTCGCGAGATTCTGGGTGTCGAGCTGGCCGAGCGCGAAGTAGGGGATGAGCTTGATGGCGTTGAGAATCGCGAAAAAGCGCACGCTGGTGCCGGTATAATCGCGTGGTTGCAGCTTGAGCGGCAGGGCATAGATCTGGAAGGGGGCGCCTCCTGCATGGGCGACAAAGCTGCCGTAGCCGGAAAATGTACTCCAAAGGCCGGCGACCTTCGGCCGCTGGCCGCGCGGCGGGACAACCTTGCCGGCGCCCGGGCCGTAATTGTTCCAAAAATAGCGCAGGCAGAAGAGGATGGTCACAGCCCCGATGACGATGCGCAGCATGTTGCCCGGAACGAGCGCGGCGGTCGCCCAGCCGAGCGCGATGCCGAAGACTGCGCCCGGCAGCATGATTTTCAGCGTCGCCCCGTCGCCATGTCGGCGCCAAATGACGAGCGAGATCATGTCCATGAAGACCAGGATCGGCAGCAGGATCGCCGCCGCCTCGACAGGCGAGACGACGAGGGCGAGGAAGGGCAGGCCGATCAGCGACAAAGCGTCGCCCATGCCGCCCTTCGCGAGGCCCACCAGCAGAACGGCGGGCACGGCGGCGTAGTAGAATGACAAATCCTGCGGCATGCTTTCGGCATCCTCCTCTTGCCAGCCTCGTCTAACGGAACTACTCACACAAAACGAGTGCGCATCCCTCCTTTCGAAGGGGAATTCGCAGGAAACGGAAAGACCTCATGACCGAACCGGAAAACCGCTGCCGCCTTGTGCTCATCGCACCCGAGATTGCCGATGCCGATGAACGGGCAAGCATCGTTGCC
Source organism: Rhizobium hidalgonense (assembly GCF_002914525.1). Lineage (GTDB taxonomy): Bacteria > Pseudomonadota > Alphaproteobacteria > Rhizobiales > Rhizobiaceae > Rhizobium > Rhizobium hidalgonense. The sequence continues at coordinate 211,679 of NZ_LODW01000070.1, forward strand.
GACGCGCTGAAGGGCGGCGATGTCGCATCGGTGATCGTGCCGCAATACGGCCTCGACGACGGCACCTTCCAGAAACATGCCGAGAAGCTGGTGCCCCTAATCCAGGATGCCGGGGCCGCCGCGCTGATTGCGGGCGACAGCCGCGTGGCGGGACGGGCAAAGGCCGACGGCCTGCACCTTTCCGGCAATGCCGAGGCACTTTCGGAAGCAATCGAAAAACATGCGCCGAAGCTGATCGTCGGTGGCGGCAACGCAGCTGACCGGCACAAGGCTCTTGAGATCGGCGAAGCCAGGCCGGACTATATCTTCTTCGGCAAGCTCGACGGCGATATCAAGCCGGAGGCGCATCCGAAGAACCTTGCGCTCGGCGAATGGTGGGCCTCGATGATCGAGATTCCCTGCATCGTCATGGGCGGCACCGATCCGGCTTCGGCGCTTGCCGTCGCCGAGACCGGCGCGGAGTTCGTGGCGCTGCGGCTGGCGGTCTTCGGCGAGCCCAGCCGGGCGCCGTCTATCGTTGCTGAAGTCAACGCCTTGCTTGACGAAAAAGCGCCACGGTTTGAGGATTGAAATCGCGCTCATGCCGATCCTGACCGCCCGCCTGTTGAAATTGATCCTTGCCAGCATGGCCGCCTCCGCTGCGGCCGGGCCGGGTGTCGTCTTGGCTCAGGCCACCGACAGTGTCATCAGCCAGCCGGGCTCGGCGCCGGCTTCGACCTTCCGCACCGACCGGCCCTCCGGCCCTGATGTGCGGCCCTCCGATGGTGTCGGCGTGTTCGATCGCATGGGTGCGAAGCTGCCGGACCTGCCGCCGGAGAAGGACTACAAGGGACCTGTCGACGAGGCTTACGGCGCCTTCCAGCGCGGTTATTACCTGACGGCAATGGACAAGGCGCTGCCGCGTGCCCAGCTTGGCGATGCGGCGGCGCAGACACTGATCGGCGAAATCCTCTCGCAGGGGCTTGGTGTCAAGAAGGACGTGAAGAATGCTGCCTTCTGGTACGGCAAGGCGGCCGAAGGCGGCGATGCAGTGGCAATGTTTAAATATGCGCTGATCCTGATGGAAGGCCAGGGCGTGCCGCGCGATAAGGCCAAGGCCGACGACTACATGCGCAAGGCGGCCGAGGCCGGCAATCCTTCGGCGGAATTTAACTGGGCGCAGCTTCTCATCGCCGACAATCCCGGCGAAAAGGGACTGAGGCTCGCGCTGCCATTCTACGAGAAATCGGCCGAGCAAGGCATTGCCGATTCGCAATATGCCGTGGCGCAGATCTATGCGACGCTCAAGGACCTGCCTGAAGAAAAGAAGCAGCTTGCCCGCGAATGGATGGCACGTGCGGCGCGCGCCGGTTTCGACACGGCCCAGCTCGATCTCGGCATCTGGCTCGTCAACGGCGTCGGTGGGCCGAAGGATTACGTCAAGGGCTTCGAATGGCTGAAACTTGCGGCCAATGGCGGCAACGTCGTCGCACAGAACAAGCTCGCCCACCTTTATATCAATGCCATCGGCACGGCGCCCGACCCGGTCGAGGCGGCGAAGTGGTACGTCCTGTCGCGCCGCGCGGGGCTCGCCGATCCGTCGCTCGAGGATTTCTATCTCGGCATCGAAGACGATCAGCAGAAAGCGGCGATCGAGGCTGCCAACAAATTCCGCCGGCGATAGCGGGCGCAAATTTGCTGAAATTGCTCCAAAGCGCGTCGCATAAAACGTGATTCATACGACGCGCTTTAGAAAAGCGCGTCGGCGAAAAGATCCTCGTCGTTTTCGGCTTTGACGGTCTCGGCGGGCGCCGGGGTGCTTTCTTCTCTCGCCGGAATGATGTCGCGATGGATATTGCGCTCCTGGGCCATGGTGTAGTGCTTGAAGATCTGGCGGTCGAGCGGCGCGATCACGTCCGTGAGATCGGAGATATCGGCGATCTCACTGCCGGCAACGGCTTCGAGCAGGTCGGCGCAGCGGGCAAGGACGTCGCCGAGATCGCGCTGGAAGTCGAGCTTGCCGATCAGCAGGCTGATCTTGGTGGCGACCTCGCGGCCGTTTTCGGCGAGAATCTTGAGCTCGTTTTCCATCACATTGGCTGCGGAGCGGATGTTGCCGACGGCCGACGTCAGGCTCTCTCCAAGGCCGCCGGCCCCGGTATCAGCGGCCGGGGCGACGTTCCCGGCTGCGGCTTCGAGCGCCGGGAGGCCGCTGACGATGGCGTCGGCGGAATCGTCGAGCTTGCCCGCGAAGATGCGCAGCTCGGCGGTGACGACGTTGATCGACCTGCCTTCCTCGCCAAGGCGGCTGCAGCGCAGGTTGGTATTCAAAGCCATATAATGGATGTCGGTCTTGACGGCGCGGATGTTGGCGATCGACTCGGAGAGCTTAGCCGCCGTGCCTGATGTCGACTGGCTCACCTGGTCGGCCTGCCGGCTTGCCACGTCGACTTGCTTGACGATTTCGTGAGCGGCCGAGACGCTGGATTCCAGCGCGCGCATGAAGTTGCCGCCGGCTTCGCTGCTCTCACCGCTCATCTGGTCGCGCAGCTTGAGGATCTCCCGCATGTCGTGGTCGAAACTGGCGATCGTCTTGACGACATTCTCTGAATCCCGGTGGAAATTGGCGCACATGTCGCTCATCTGCGCCGCGGTCAGATGGTGCACGACATTCTGCAGGCGCTTGCGCGCGCTGGCATCGAACTTCCCGCCCTCTTCGCCGGCGAAAAAATCCTCAAGTTGCGCAAGGGTGGCCTGCACGTGCTCGATGCGCTGACGGGTGATGTCGCCGATCTGCAGGGCAGACAGCGTCGAGGCGACCTTGCTCTGGACGCCTCGGGCAATCGCGCCGACCTCGCGGGCGATGACGCCGAGATCTTTGCGGTGTTCGGCGATCTTGGCGGCATCGTCGCGCAGGGCTGCGGCGACGGCCGGAACTGTATCGGCGTAACCCTTGGAGACGCTGGCGCCGAAGGAGGCGGCAAGTTTGACCTCCTTGTCGAGGCTGTCGAGATGCGTGGCGAACCGGTTGACCTCATCGGTGCCGGAATAAATCCGCTCGAGGATCTCCTGTGCGAAGCCGGCGAATTCGGCAAGACCGGCGCCGGTGATCTTCACGGTGACGGCGAAGGTTCTGAGATAACGCATCGTCTCCTGCATGTCGGAGACGTGCTTGCGCAGCTCTCTGCCCGTCTGCGCCAGCGAGACGAGCGCCTGCTGGCGGTTTGCCTCGGTGATCGCCGTCAGGCTTTCCACCGTGGCGCGGAGATCGGCGCTGGTATCGCTCGACTCCGTATTGTCGAGCGCCATGCTGACGCTCTCGAGAGAATTCAACAGGCGGTTGAGAACATCCATCATCGAAAGCAGCACGGTGCTGCCTTCGCGAAAACGTTCCTCGACCTTGCTGCGGGCGGATTCCAGAGTCAGGCTGATGTCCCGTCCGGATGTGTAGGCTGCAGCGGTCGGTGTTACCAGAGCGTGTGCCAACATCTATACCTTTTCTTAAAGCCCATGCTTATCAGACTCTATTTCTACGAGCAGGGTGGAAACGCCCGGTAAACGCGCCAGACTCGTCAGCGTTGTGATTAACGAAACATGTGGATGGCGCGCCGTCCGAACCTCGTAGCTGGTGAATAGTGCTTAACCTACTGCTTTTAAAGGAGGCGATCGCCAAGGGCGGCGTCGACCGTCCTGCCGCTCGATCAGATCGCTCGCGAAGTGCTGATGACGCAGCAGAAGTTCTAAGATCGGCTTCACGGGAACCGACCGCTGCCGGCGGTTTCCGGCGCTGCAGGGCAGCCATGCGCGCGTCCCCTTGAAATTTACCCGATTTTGTGGTCTTGAGGCCGCCAATCTATGCAGCGCTGCCTGTCATGCATGTTCAGGGACACTTCCCGCCCCTGGCAGCGCGCACCTCGTATCAGTCCCAAGGAAAATTGCGCCGATGGCCCGTTCAGCTCTTCTCAATGTCATGGTTCAGGCTGCCCTCAAGGCAGGAAAATCGCTGGGGCGTGATTTCGGCGAAGTGCAGAACCTGCAGGTTTCCGTCAAGGGACCGGGCGATTTCGTTTCCACCGCCGACCGCAAGGCCGAAAAGATCGTCAGGGAAGAGCTGCTCAAGGCGCGCCCGACCTATGGCTTCCTCGGGGAGGAAAGCGAGGAGATCAAAGGCACGGACGGCGCGCATCGCTGGATCGTCGACCCGCTCGACGGCACGACGAATTTCCTGCACGGCATCCCGGCCTTCGCCGTTTCGATCGCGCTCGAACGCAATGGCGAAATTGTTGCCGCCGTCATCTTCAATCCGGCGACCGATGAGCTCTATACCGCCGAGCGCGGCGGCGGCGCCTTCCTCAACGACCGGCGTCTGCGGGTCGCCGCGCGCCGCGCGCTTTCGGATTGCGTCATCGGCTGCGGCGTGCCGGCGCTCGGCAAGCGCAATCACGGCAAGTTCCTGGTCGAGCTTCGCCACGTGATGGGCGAGGTGGCGGGCATCCGCCGCTTGGGATCGCCGACGCTCGATCTCGCCTATGTCGCCGCCGGACGTTTCGACGGTTTCTGGGAAGCCGAGCTTGCGCCGTGGGACATGGCAGCCGGCATCCTGCTCATCCGCGAAGCCGGCGGGTTCGCCACCGATTGGGACGGCGGGACGGCCATTCTGGAGAGCGGCGCGATCGTCGCCGGCAACGAAGCCATCCACAAGGCGCTGATCGAAGTCGTCAAGCGACCGATTCCCGCCAAATAGGCGAGTGAAAATCCGGCTGTTGTAAAGTCACGGTTTTCGCCTCGGCATACTTCAATTCGGCACAATGTTGCTCTAGTCTCCGCGCGTAATGACTCCGGAGGCAGCGGACCCTATGGAAAATGTGAATGTGGCGGAGATCGGCTCCACCGAAAAGACGGCCGGCGGTTATGCCTACAGGCTTTCGAGCCCCATGCCCTTCCTCTGGACGATGCTGCTTTTCCTCGTCATCGTCGGCTTTATCGCTGCCATCCTCTTCCGGCAGACGCAAACCGCCTTCATGCACAATCCGGGCCTTAACGGCCTGATCGTCGGCGTTCTCGCAGTCGGAATCATTCTTGTTTTCAGCCATGTGCTGGCGCTTCGCCCCGAAGTGCGCTGGTTCAATTCGTTCCGCGCCGCCGGCAGCGCCGACAAGGTCAACCGCAATCCGCGGCTGCTCGCGCCGATGCGGGCGCTGATCGGCAGCCGCAAGTCCTCGGTCGCGCTTTCGACGACGGCGCTGCGCTCGATCCTCGATTCGGTTGCCAGCCGCCTCGACGAATCGCGCGACGTCTCGCGCTATCTCATCGGTCTCCTTGTCTTCCTCGGTCTGCTCGGTACCTTCTGGGGCCTGATCGGCACGATCGGTTCGATCAGCATGGTCATCCAGTCGCTCGATGCCGGCTCGAACGGGACGGGGGATGTGCTCTCAGCGCTGAAGGAAGGGCTTTCCACGCCGCTTTCGGGCATGGGTCAGGCTTTCTCCTCCTCGCTGCTCGGCCTTTCCGGTTCGCTCATTCTCGGCTTCCTCGATCTTCAGGCCGGCCGCGCGCAGAACCGTTTCTACATGGAGCTGGAAAACTGGCTGTCCTCGGTCACCGATGTCGGGTCCGATCTGGCGCCGGCCCTCGACGCCGTTGCAGGCGCTTCCTCGGACGACATGCGCGCTCTCTCCGAACATCTGCGCAAGGTCTCCGAAGAAGGCGGCGCCGGCAGCCAGCGCTCCGTCGCCGCCATGGCCAGCCTTGCCGAAGGTATTCAGGGCCTGGTCAAGAACATGCGCAACGAGCAGCAGATGCTGCGCGACTGGATCGAGGCACAGCAGGACGAGGCCAAGGCGATGCGCCGCACGCTCGACCGGCTTGCCGAACGCATCGGCACGCAGGAGCGCGCCAGCGACCGGGGCGAGCGCATGCGCGAACGCGCCAGCCAGGCAGAAAAGAGCGAGGGCAAGTAAGCCATGGCTCTTGCCCGCAACCGGCGCCGTGAACGCACGGTGGATTATTGGCCGGGCTTCGTCGATGCGCTGTCGACGCTGCTCATCTCGATCATGTTCGTGCTGACGGTCTTCGTCGTCGGGCAGTTCATCCTCAGCCGCGAGATCACCGGACGTGATGAGGTGCTCAGTCGCCTCAACAGCCAGATCAACGAGTTGACGCAGCTTCTTGCGCTTGAAAAGGGCAGCAATCAGGACCTCCAGGATTCGGTTGCCAATCTGCAGGCTTCGCTCGCCAGTGCCGAGGGCGATCGTTCGCGGCTGCAAGCATTGCTGAATGCCGGGTCCGGCGGCCAGGACGTAGCACAGAAGAAGATCGGCTCGATGACACAGGAGCTCGACGAGCAGAAGCAGGTGAGCGAGCGGGCGCTGAGCCAGGTCGAACTCTTGAACCAGCAGATTGCAGCACTTCGCAGCCAGATCGCCGCCGTCGAAGCAGCCCTTCAGGCTTCGGAGGAGAAAGACCGGGTCTCGCAGACCAAGATCGCCGATCTCGGCAGCCGCCTCAACGTTGCGCTCGCCGCCCGCGTGCAGGAGCTGAACCGTTACCGTTCCGACTTCTTCGGCCGCCTGCGCGAGATCCTTTCGGACCGCGAGAATATCCGCATCGTCGGCGACCGGTTCGTCTTCCAATCGGAAGTGCTGTTTCCCTCGGGCGGCGCTGATCTCAACCCCGAGGGGCAGACCGAAATGGGCAAACTCGCGGCCGCCCTTCTCGATCTCTCCAAGGAGATTCCACCGGAGATCAACTGGGTGCTGCGCGTCGACGGCCATACCGACAATGTGCCGCTTGCCGGGACCGGCCGCTATCGCGACAATTGGGAACTCTCCTCGGCGCGCGCGATTTCGGTTGTCAAGTTCCTGATTGCACAGGGTGTGCCAGCCGACCGGCTGGTTGCCGCCGGCTTCGGCGAGTTCCAGCCGATTGCGCCCGGCGACACGCCGGATGCACGCTCCACCAACCGCCGCATCGAGCTGAAGCTGACCGAGAAATGATCAGCCCGGCGTGGCTCGCCGCGCTTCGTTCAGCCGGGCGGTGAGAAAGTCACGCACGGCGGAGCTGTCACTGAGACCGATTGCGTTCAAATAGGCGTCGACTGCTGCGGCATCGTCTCCTGCTCGTGCCAGAAGAAAGGCCCGTACGGCCCAATAGGGTTGATAGGCCGCGGTATCGCGCGGATCGAGCCTGTCGAGTTGCTCCAGGCCGGCGGAGGCGCTCAATGCCCTGCCGAGCACTGCCGCTTGGGCGACGCGTGCGCCGAGCGTGGGTTTCATCGTCACCAGCGCCGCGTAGAGTGTCGTCAACGCCTGCCAGTCGGTCGTTCCCGAAAGCCGGCGCGCCGCATGCACGGATTGGATCGCAGCCTGGCACTGAAAAGGACCGAAACGGTCGAAATCTCCGGCCTTTCGCAGCAGTGCATCCGCCTCGGTGATCATGTTCACGTTCCAGGCCGCCGTATCCTGCTCGTCCAGCGGTACATAGCGGCCATTAAAGTCGCGCCGGGCGCTGCGGCGAGCTTCGCAGTGAAGCATCAGCGACAGGAGGCCCATCGCTTCCGGTTCATCGGGCAACACCGCCAGCAGCGCGCGGCCGAGCCAGATCGCTTCGCCGGCAAGCGAATGGCGCTCTTCCTCGCCGTCGAGACCGTCCCACCCGAGGCCGTAGGCGGCGTAGATCGCCGAAGGTACGGCAGCGAGCCGCTTCGGAAGGGCGTGGCGAGCGGGAACGTCGAAGGGAATGCCGGCATCGCGGATCTTCACTTTGGCCCGCACCAGCCGCTGGCTCATCGCCTCCGGTGAAACAACGAATGCTCGTGCGATGGTTTTCGCCTCGATACCGAGAACGGTCTGCAGCATCAGCGCCGTATGCACGGAGCTGTCGATGGCAGGATGAGTGCAGACGAAGAGCAGCTTCAGCCGCTCGTCGGGAAAGAGGGCGTGGCCGGTCTCGTTCATGCGTTCCTCCGCCTCCTCGAAGGCGACCCTTATCGTCGTTTGCGCGTTGGCCGCGACGGTGCGGTGACGGGCCGCCTGAGTCAGGTTGCGACGTGCGGCCACCAGCAGCCAGGCTTCCGGCTTGTCGGGTACGCCCCGCTCGGGCCAGACGCGAAGAGCCGAAGCCAGCGCTTCCGACAATGCGTCTTCCGCCGCCGGCACATCACGCGAGTGGGCGGCAAGGAAGGCGATCAGCTTGCCGTAGGACTGACGCGCCACCTGTTCGGCGGCGCGTCCGGCATCGGGCGGCATCGCAGACTCACATCTGCAGGCGCGGGCGCACTTCGACCGAACCCTTGTCGGAGATCGGCACGCGGGTCGCCCATTCGAGTGCGGTGTCGATGTCGGGAACGTCGATCAGATAAAAGCCACCGAGCTGTTCCTTACCTTCCGGATAGGGACCGTCCTGAACGTCGTGATCCTCGCCTTTGCGGCGTATGACCGTGCCGGTCTCGGGCGCTGTCAATCCAGCGCCGCCGGTCATGATTCCTGCTTGGGCAAGCGCCTTGCTGTAGGCGACCCAGCCGTCGCGATAGGCGGGATCGTTGCGACGGGCGAAATCTTCGGGGGCTTCGCGGATGATGAGAGCATATTGCATGGGAAACTCCTGATCTCGTTGTGGCGTTGATCCGGGCATCGCGACAGGGGAATATCCCGTAGGTCGTGACGCCCGGTGGAGCGGTTCAGCCGTTCCGAGACAATGAGGCCAGACCAGCGGTCATTTCGACATGGTTTTCAACAATTCTGCAAAAAAGAAAAATGGCGCGAGCCACAGGCAAACAGGCCGGGCTCGAGGCGCCGGCTTATCGCGCGGAGGGGCAGGGCGGCGTTTTGCGCCGCCGCTGCTTCTGCTCAGGCTTCGGCCTTCGTCTGGTCGACGACGTCGGCGCTGGGCGTGTTCTTCTTGATCGATTCGATGGCACTCATGGCGGACGCCTTCGCCTTGTAGCCCTCGGAAAGGAACATGGTTTCCCCGTTCGATGCCTTGAAGCGGAAGCGGAACTCGCCGGCTTTATCCTTATAAACTTCGAATTTATACATGGATGTCTCCCGAAACGCTGAATTGCAACCATCAGCGTCAGGGAGGCTAGATCAAAATGGCGAGCTTTTCCACTGCCTTAATTAGAATTGGCTGCTTAGAGCGTTCTGCAGCCGCCGACGTCATTCCATCTGGATGTTTGCGCCTTTGACCACTGGGCCCCATTTGGCGAGCTCGGCCTTGACATGGGCGGCGAGTTCATCCGGCGTCGAGCCGACGATGGTGGCGCTGAATTCCTTCATCCGTTCGGCAACGGCGGGGTCGGCGAGCGCCTTTTTGGCCGAGGCGTTGAGGCGCGTCACAACCTCGTTCGGCGTCTTGGCCGGGGCGAAAAGCGCATTCCAGGTGTAGGTCTCATAACCCGGTATGCCTGACTCGGCGACCGTCGGCACATCGGGGAAGGAGGGCGCGCGTTTGGCCGTGGTCACCGCCAGCGCCCGTAGAGTGCCGGCCTTGATATGGCTCGATGACGAGGGCAGGTTGTCGAACATGATCGGCACCTGATTGCCGATCACGTCGTTCAAGGCCGGGCCGGCGCCCTTATAGGGAATATGCTGCATGCTGACGCCAGCCATGGACTTGAACAGTTCGCCGGACAGATGCAGCGGCGTGCCGTTGCCCGACGAGGCATAGCTGTATTTGTCGGGCTCGGCCTTCAGCAGTGCGATCAGCTCCTGCACGGTCTTTGCCGGCAATTCCGGATTGACGACCAGCACGTTCGGCACGACGACAAGCAGCGAGACCGGCGCGAAATCCTTCTCGGGATCATAGGGAGTCGATTTGAGGATCAGGGGATTGAGCGCGTGGGTCGCGACGGTGCCCATCAGAATGGTGTAGCCGTCGGGTTCTGCGCGGGCGACGTTGCCAGCGCCGAGATTGCCGCCGGCGCCGGCGACGTTCTGGACGATCACCTGCTGGCCGAGATCCTCCGACATCTTCTGTGCGACGATGCGGGCAACCACATCGGTCGAGCCGCCGGCCGCGAAGGGCACGACCATGGTGATCGCCCGGTCGGGAAAATCCGCAGCCGCGGCAGACGCGCCTGATGCAAAGGCCGCAAGCAGACCGAACCCGAGCGCAAGGCCCGCACGTCGCGTCATATCGAAAAGCGCCATTCCTATCTTCTCCCAAGAATTTCAACAGCGATATCCCCACCCCGGGGCATGAAGAGGGTAGGGCAGGAGACGCGAATGACAACCGCGGGCAGGCGCGTGAGAGGTCAGACTTTAGTCGCTATCGGCGGAGAAGCGCATGGCGGCCTATTTCGCCGCGGCGAGCACATCCTCGTTGGCGGCGTCGAATTGCAGCCGCGCCAGCCGTGCATAGATGCCGCCGTGGCGGATCAGGCTCTGATGCGTGCCCTCCTCAACGACGCGACCCTGATCCATGACGAGGATGCGGTCAGCCTTCAACACGGTTGCGAGGCGATGGGCGATGACGAGCGTCGTGCGGCCGTCGACAAGGCCGTCGAGCGCCTTTTGCACCAGTGTCTCGCTTTCGGCGTCAAGCGCGGAGGTTGCCTCGTCGAGCAGCAGCACGGGCGCGTTCTTCAGGATGGCACGAGCGATGGCGATGCGTTGGCGCTGGCCGCCGGAGAGCGTCACGCCGCGTTCGCCGACCTCGGTCTCATAACCCTGATCCAGCCGGGTGATGAACTCGTCGGCCTGGGCGGCAAGGGCTGCGGCACGGACCTCGTCACGCGAGGCACCGGGACGGCCGAAGGCGATGTTGTCGTGGATCGAGGCGGCAAAGATGGTGACATCCTGCGGCACGATGGCAATGCGACGGCGCAACTCGTCGGGGGTCGTCATCTGCGCGTCGACACCATCGATCGTCACGCTGCCCTGCTGCGGATCGTAGAAGCGCAACAGCAGCGAAAAAACGGTGCTCTTGCCGGCACCGGAAGCCCCAACGATGGCAACGGTCTCGCCCGGTGCAATAGCGAAGCTCAAGCCATGCAGCGCCGACCTGCCGGGGCGCGAGGGATAGGCAAAATGCACGTTGGAAAATTCGACACGGCCAAGGCTGGGCGAAGGAAGAGCTTGCGGATGGGCGGGGGCAGCGATCGGCGAGACTTCGTCGAGAAGCTCGGTTAGCCGGTCGGCGGCACCGGCGGCCTGCGAGAGTTCACCCCAGACTTCCGACAGCGCGCCCAGCGAACCGGCTGAGATGACCGCATAGAGCAGGAACTGGCCGAGCGTGCCAGCCGAAAGCGTGCCGGCAAGCACGCTGTGGGCGCCGACCCAGAGCACGGCGACGACGCTGCCGAAGATCAGCGTGATGGCGATCCCGGTTAGCAGTGCGCGCGAGCGGATGGCGGCGCGGGCCGCTTCATAGGCGGATTCGACGGCGGCACCGTAACGCGTAGCTGCGGCATCCTCGCCGTTGAAGGCCTGGACGGTGCGGGTCGCGGCGATCGTCTCGTTGGCAAAGGCGGAGGCATCGGCAAGCGTGTCCTGGGCGGCGCGGGAGCGTTTGCGTACCGAGCGGCCGAAGGCGACGAGCGGGAAGACGATCAGCGGAATCGCCCCGATGACGAGGCTCGAAAGCTTCGGCGAGGTGACGATCATCATGCCCATCGCGCCGATGCAGAGAATGAGGTTTCTGAGCGCCACCGAGGCCGTGGCGCCGACGGCGGATTTGATCTGCGTCGTATCGGCGGTCAGGCGCGAGACGATCTCGCCGGACTGGTTGACGTCGAAGAACGAAGGCGACAGCCGCGTCACATGAGAAAAGACATCGCGGCGGAGATCGGCGACAATGCGCTCGCCGATGGTGATGACGAAATAATAGCGCAGTGCGCTTGCGACCGCGAGAACGACAGCCATGATCATCAGCATGGCGAAGTAGCTGTTGATGAAGCGACCGTCGGACTGGGTGAAGCCGTGATCGATCATACGACGTACGGCGAGCGGCAGCGCCAGCGAGGTGATGGCGGCAAGCGCCAGCGACGTCAGCGCACCGGCCACCAGGCCGCGATAACGCATGACGTAGGGCGTCAGCCTGCCGAGCGGCCGTAGCGACCGCCTTTTGTTTTCCTCAGCCTGTGCCTGCTGCTCTGCCAAATCGTCTCCGATCACCCTCAGGACCCGCGCAATGCGGGCTGTTGGCTCTTGTTATCTAGGCGCCCTTCATGTATAGGCACGCCATCCTAATGGGAAGCCGTAGCCATCACGACTGCGGCTTCATTTATTCAATCGGTTCGGTGGCCGCAACTGCATGCGGCAAATTGAACTCCGGTATCGCAGGAAGATTGTTATGAAGGCAGGCATCCATCCCGACTATCACATGATCAAGGTGGTCATGACCGATGGCACCGAATACGAAACCCGCTCGACTTGGGGTTCGGAAGGCGCTGTTATGAACCTCGAAATCGATTCCAAGTCGCACCCGGCGTGGACCGGCGGCAACCAGCAGCTCATGGACCGCGGCGGCCGCGTCTCCAAGTTCAACAAGCGTTTCGGCGGCCTCGGCCTCTAATCGCTTCTGCTGACGGAATTCGAAAAGAGCCCGGTTTTGCCGGGCTTTTTTGCGTGTTCGGGAAGCCGGCGTTCAGGCAAAAGAAAACCGGCCGCGTCGGACGCAGCCGGTTTGTATGGAATTCTCGCAGATCCGGTCAGTTGTTGCCGAAGGCAGTCTGCAGTAGGGAAAGCTGGGCCTGGACGCTGTTCTGATTGTCGTGAACGATCACGGCTTCGGACGGGCGGTGGATCTCGCGGTCGAGCAAAGCAATGCGGTTCTGCAGACGCAGCGAGCGTTCGACGAGGTCGCGGAAGGATTCCGGCAAGTCGCTCCAGCCGGGCGCGGCGCGGTCAACGTTGAAGCCGTCGAGGCGAACCTTGTTCTTCTCTGCCAGAACCTGGTCCCGAGACATTTCGCCATTGTTGACGGCGCGCTGCAACAGCAGCCAGGAGGCCATCTGCATCAAGCGAGTGGTGAGACGCATCGATTCCGCGGCGTAGAGAACCGAGGCCATCCGTGGCAGAACCTTTGAAGCGGCGCGGCCCTGGCCGTCGAGATAGGCGGCAGTTTCTTCGACCAGCGACATGCCTTCCGCATAAAGTGCCTTGAACTGCGAGGATGCCGCGGCGCGGCCCGCAAAACTGATCGTGTTCAATCCAACTTCCGACATCGCAAGAGTCCCTGTTGCACGCAGCTACTTATAATTCAGGTAACGCCGGCACAGACGGAAAAGTTTCCTGTGCCGGTCTTTATGACTTTAAGATGGTATCATTAGCCCAAATGCGCAAGCCGTTTCTTAAGAAAGGGTTAATCTCCACAGTTTCGTGGAAATGCGCCGGCCATGGGAAAAAGAAGAGCCGCAAAAGCGGCTCTCAAGGTAAAACAGGGAGAAAAATCAGACCAATTCACCGCTTGGAAAACTGTCTGAAATCCAGAGAAAATCCGGATGAGTACAGTAATATCTTATAAAGCTTAATATATTATTAACATTGTGCCGAAGTAAGACTTAGGGCGGGCTGATTTTGTCCGCCTATCGCCTCGTTTTCTGGGGTTTATTCGGATCACGAGCGGAAGAAATTTTCCGCCGCCTGCCGTCCGGAGGCCTTGCGGGTGGCCTCGGCTTCGAGACGGGCGATCTCCGTCTTCAGCAATTCCACCCGAGCCTTCAGCTCGTCCACCGAAAGCATGGCGAGATCGGCGCCGATTTCGTGGGCGGTCTTCTTTTGCGGCCGGTCGTCATCGATAAAGCTCATGGTTCGTCCTCCGTTTGCTGTCTGGAGCAATTCCCGGGAAAACCCTTCGCGCTTTTCCTGGAACTGCTAGCCGAACTTTACAGCAGGATCGCCGCTTTCGGGAGACTTCCCAGTTTCAGGAGATTTGCCAGTTTCGGGAGGTTTGGGGCCGCGATCGGCAAGCGACATGCTTTGCGGCGTCAGCATCGGCGAGGTGCCGGTCGGAATCGTCGTATAGGCGTCGCGGTCGCTGGCCGGAACGGCGGCGCGGATGCGGCTCCGGATGATGGCGTAAACGGTGATCAGCACGTGGGAGATGGCAGTGACGAGGAAAAGCGCATGCGGGGTGATCACCGACATGACGGGGCCGCCGATCGTCGGGCCGATCACCGTGCCGATGCCGTAGAGCAGCAGCAGACCGCCGGAGACCTTCACGAAATCTTCCGACGCCGCGAAGTCGTTCGCGTGGGCGACAGCGATCGGATAGAGCGTATTGGCCACCGCGCCGTAAAGGACAACGAGCCCAATCAGCAGGGCGGGCGACGTCGGGTGGAGCAAAAAGATCAGCAAGCCGGCAAGGGCGGCGATCGCCGACATCGCGGCGAGCACATAGCGCCGGTCGATGCGATCGGAAAGCCGGCCGGCGGGCAGCTGCATCATGGCGCCGGCGAAGATGGTGGCGCTCATCATGACGGCGATGCTGGTGTCGGAGAGGCCGGCGCCGGCGCCGAAGACGGCGCCGAGCGTACCATAGGCGCCATTGGCGATGCCGACGAGCAGGATGCCGAGGCAGGAGACCGGCGAATTGCGGTAAAGCGCCGGCAGGTCGAGGCGTACCGCCTTCAGCGGCTGCGGCGAAGCGGCGGTCGAAAGCGTCGTCGGCAGCATGGCGATGCAATAGAAAATGCCGCAGATCATGAACAGCACCGGCGTGCGCACATCCTCGAGCGGGATCATCATCTGGCCGCCGACGACACCGAGCAGCGTGATGCCGATGTAGAGCGAGAAGATCGCGCCGCGGCTCTCGTTACTGGCGCGCTCGTTCAGCCAGCTTTCGATGATCATCGAGGTGCCGGCGGTGGAGAAGCCGGTGACGGCGCGCAAGATCACCCACCAGATCGGATCGATGATAATGCCGCTGACCAGCGCGATAATGGCGATGATCGAAATGAAGCCGGAGAAGGCGCGCACGTGGCCGACGCGGCGCACCAGTTTCGGCGCCACCAGGCAGCCGATGACGAAGCCCCCCGCCCAGGACGTACCGAGCAGGCCGAGCGTCGTCGTGGCGTAGCCTTCGAGATTGCCGCGCACGGGAAGCAGGATGCCCTGCAGACCATTGCCCATGAAAAGGAAGAGCGTGCCAAACAGCAGCGCGGCGACGGACAGCAGATTTCTCTTCATTTCCCCAGACTCGGTCTTAAGCGATTTGCAATGGACATAAGGCACGACCTCAGTCGGCCCAGCCTCAAGATGATTGATTGTGCCCCGGAATTTCTTTACGGCGTGTCGAGATCCTCTTGTTCGCGCGGAAAAATGTCCGTCCTGTGACATTCCGAAAAACGGAAAAAATAAAGCATGACAAAGCTGATAGCCTTGCTGCTCATCCTTGCCATGGCGATACAGGTGATCAAGCCGCTCGGGCTTCCCGGCCTCAGGCGGCGGATGGATTTCTGGAAGATCGCGCTGATCGCTTTCGCGGTCTGGGCATTGGCGCTGCTATCGCGCGATTTCCTGATGTAATCCTAGATGCAGGGAGCAATCGTCAGGCCTGCAAGATAATTTCTCCGCGCATGACGGAAACGCAGCTTCCCGAGATGACGACATCGGTGACGATGCCGCCAGATTTCGCGACATCGAGTGCGATGATGCTGCGGCGACCCATTTCGACGCCCTGTTCGATGGTGATGCGGACGTCCATGTCGGAGTCCGGCGCAAGCGAGACGAGATAGGCGCCGAGTGCGGCCGAAGCGCTGCCGGTCGCTGGATCTTCGGGCACGTTGTCGAGCGGCGCGAACATGCGGGCGCGGACCTCCCAGGGATCTTCGGGTGTCCTGACATAGAGGAAGAGCGAGAAGTCGTGGCCGCTCGTCGTCTGCCGACCGGCGGCCGCCTGGAAACCGGCGAGGTTCGGGCGGGCGGCGGCCAGTGCTTCAAGTCCGCTCAGTTCGGCAATGGCGAAATTCAGGCCGACCGAGGCAAAGACCGGCACGTGGCTGGTCTTAACGACGGCGCCGGGCTCGAGCCCAATGCAGCGGGCGATGGTTTCCTCGGCAATGGCATCGCCGATCGCCAGCGGCTGTGGCGCGCGGATGGCTGTTGCCGCGACCTTTCCGCCGCTGCGTTTGAGGCTGACCTCGACGATTCCGGCTTCTTCCTCGAAGCGCAGCTTCTCGCCGACCGGCTTGCCGAAGATCTCCGCCTGCTGGCCGAGCACATAAGCGGTGCCGACATTCGGATGGCCGGCAAAGGGTATTTCCATCGTCGGGGTGAAGATGCGCACCCGGGCGGAGTTCTCGGGGTCTTCAGGCGGCAGGACGAAGGTCACCTCGGAATAGTTGAACTCGGTGGCGATCCTCTGCATCGCCGCATCGCTCAGACCCCGCGCATCGGAGATCACGGCAAGCGGGTTGCCCTCGAAACGGGTGGAGGTGAAGACATCGAGGGTGACGTAGGAGAGGGTGTCCATGGCGGCTCCTGTTGCGGCTGCCGCTATGAATAATCACGGTTTTTGACTGGACGAAGCGGTTTCTTGTCGCCGTGACAATGAGGGGGCAATCTCGCGTCGAGCTGATTTCTTGCGTACCCTTGCTGGCGATCCGTCGTATGGGAAGGGCGGCGTCTCTCCATTCCCGTGACGAGCACAGGAAGGGAGAAAGAGAGGGTGGGGCAGGGGCCGCAACGTTGCGGTTGCCGCCCCCGCGCAATCTTAAGCGCAAAAATCAGGCGGCCTTTTCCAGGTCCTTCTTCCAGCTGCCCTGGGCGGCGAGGCTGTTCATCTCGGCGCGGTGGGTGAATTCGCGCTGGCCGGCGGCGACGTTCTCAGGCTTGCCGTTCCAGGCCTTGAGCGCGCTGTCTTGCAGGGCGCGGCCGTAGGAGAAGGTGACCAACCAGGGCAAGTCGGCGGTTGCGTTGATGGCGGAAAGGTGTGCGCTCGCCTCTTCGGTCGACTGGCCGCCGGAGAGGAAGGCGATGCCGGGAACCGCTGAAGGAATCGTGCGCTTCAGCACCTGCACGGTACGCTCGGCCACTTCCGCCACCGAGGCCTTGCGGGCGTTCTTGCCGTCGATGACCATGTTCGGCTTCAGGATCATGCCTTCGAGGCTGACGCGGGCATCGGCCAGTTCCTCAAAAACGATGCGGAGCGTGGATTCGGTGACTTCGGCGCAGCGGTCAATCGTGTGGTCGCCCGGCTTGCCGTCCATCAGGCATTCCGGCTCGACGATCGGCACGATCTTGGCCTCCTGGCAGAGTGCGGCATAACGGGCGAGCGCCTGAGCGTTGGCGCGGACGGAGCCGCGGGTCGGCAGCGACGACGAGATGGCGATGACGCCGCGCCACTTGGCGAAACGGGCGCCGGCCTCATAATAGCGGGCGAGGCGCTCGCCGAGCCCATCGAGGCCTTCGGTGATGGTTTCGCCAGGATAGTTGGCCATCGGCTTGGCGCCAGTATCGACCTTGATGCCAGGAATGGAGCCGGCAGCGCGGATGATGTCGACGAAAGGCGTGCCGTCCGCAGCCTTCTGGAACAGCGTCTCTTCGTAGAGGATGACGCCGGAGATATATTTCTTCATCGCCTCGTCGGAGCGGAAGAGCATCTCGCGGTAATCGCGGCGGCTGGTCTCGGTCGATTCCAGGTTGATCGTGTCGAAACGCTTCTTGATGGTGGAGGTCGATTCATCTGCCGCAAGCAGTCCCCGGCCGCCCGCAACCATCTGCACGGCAATGTCTTCCAGTCGTTCGCTCATTCTCGTTCTCTCCACAGCATTAAACATCGGCAGTTTAAGAATATAGGACGGCGATAACAGAAGTTTATAGAGAGGAAAATGGAAGGCTAAGTCACTGAAACGATTGAAATCAATTCAATCGTTTGAAAAAATGGGATTTTTTCCGCCGCGTGAGCAAAAGACCGCGGAAGCGCTTTGGCTCCCGCGGTCTATCCACATGTAAAACCTGTCAAATCGGCTTTCAGCGCCGCGCGCTTTTTGAAGCACCAACGACGGTGCAACATTTCAACACGGACGCATCGGCCCGATTGTCAGGCCGATGCACAGGCTCGTTACCGAGCGGCGTTGAGGACGGCGACGCCGGGAAGCTCCTTGCCTTCCATCCATTCGAGGAAAGCGCCGCCGGCTGTGGAGACATAGGTGAAATCGCCGGCAACGCCGGCATGGTTTAGCGCAGACACCGTGTCGCCGCCGCCGGCAACGGAGGTGAGCTTGCCGGCCGCAGTGCGCTCAGCGGCGTATTTCGCGGCAGCGACGGTTGCTGCATCGAAAGGCTCGATCTCGAAGGCGCCGAGTGGGCCGTTCCAGACGAGAGTCGAAGCGCGCTCGATCCACGCGTTGATGGCTTCGACCGATTTCGGTCCCACGTCGAGCACCATGGCATCGGTCGGAATGGCATTGATATCGACCGTCTCGTTGGCGGCGCCCGCCTTGAACTCGCGGGCAATCACGCCGTCTTCCGGCAGGATGATCGCGCAGCCGGCGGTTGCGGCCTCGATCATGATCTGCTTGGCGGTTTCGGCGAGATCATGCTCGCAGAGCGACTTGCCGACATTGGTGCCGCGGGCGGCGATGAAGGTATTGGCCATGCCGCCGCCGATGACGAGCGCATCGACCTTCTTCACGAGATTCATCAGGAGGTCGATCTTGGTCGAGACCTTGGCGCCGCCGACGATCGCGACGACTGGGCGGGCGGGATCGCCGAGGCCCTTTTCCAGCGCCTCCAGCTCGGCCTGCATCGTGCGGCCGGCATAGGCCGGCAGATGGTGGGCGAGACCCTCGGTCGAGGCATGGGCGCGGTGGGCGGCGGAGAAGGCGTCATTGACATAGATGTCGCCGTTGGCGGCAAGCGCCTTGGTGAAGTCGGCGTCGTTCTTTTCCTCGCCCTTGTGGAAGCGGGTGTTTTCCAGAAGCAGGATATCGCCGTCATTCATCGCGGCGACGGCGGAGGCGGCGGCATCGCCGATGCAGTCGGAGGCCGTCGACACGGCATGGTCCAATACTTCCTCGACGGAAGGGGCGATCAGCGACAGCGACAGATCCGGCGAAGGGCCTTCCTTCGGTCGGCCGAAATGGGCCAGAAGGATGACCTTGGCACCCTTCTCGGACAGTTCGAGGATCGTCGGCGCCACACGCTCGATGCGTGTCGTGTCGGTGACCTTGCCATCCTTGACCGGGACGTTGAGGTCGACGCGGACGAGAACGCGCTTGCCGCGGATGTCAGTGAGATCGTCGAGGGTCTTGAAGGAAGGCATGGGGAGATCCAGTCTTGGTTGGCGGAAATTGCGCCGACCATAGCAAGGATCATTCGAGACGCAAGGCGTTCAGCCACCGTTTTCGTGTGTGCCTTCGGTGCGTCCGGCCGCTGCTTTCGGAGCGGCTTCGGAGGTCGCCGCCTCCCGCCTCTGGCGCCCCTTCAGCCGTTCGCGGACCCGCTCTGTAATGTCCTTGAGATTGATGAAGATCGGCAGCGTGATCGCCGGTTCGACCGCCTCGAGCGACATGCCGACCGAGGTAATGTGGTCGTGCTCATCGAGATCGCGGACAATGAGAATGATCGATCCGAGGCGGACGCGGTCGGCATAATCGGCCTTGCCGCCGAGACGCTGGCGCATGAGTTCGGCAATCGTCAGGCCTTTTTCGGATTCGTTGAGCAGGCCGGGACCGTAGGCGGCGTCGAGATCAGCGGCGGGACGGGCCGGAGAGAGCGCGAAGGCCCCGAAGAATTCGGCATCGTCCTCATCGACCGGCGCACGGCTGGCGAAGAGCCGGTCGAGCAGACGCGAATAGCTCGGCACGATGAAGAGATAGACGAGATCGTTCTCGCGCAGCCGCCCGGCATATTGGTAGCGCATCGACTTGCCGTCGCGGATGACCAGCGATGGGGTCGCCCAGCGCGGAATGCGCTCGCCGCGCAGCACCGGGCTGTCCTTGATGACGCGGTAGGAGAGCAGCTCGTGGTTGGCAGCGCCCGGCAGGTCGACCTCGACCTTGTCGACGGCGCCGATGCGGGGCGGAATGATCAGGCCGAGTTTCTTGGCGACGGGCTTGATCGTCCAGCCCTGCAGGAGCAGGGAGACCAGCACGATGATGAAAGCCGTGTTGAAATAGATCTGGCCGTTTTCCAGGCCGCCGAGGATCGGCATGATGGCAAGCAGGATGGAGACCGCTCCGCGCAAGCCGACCCAGGCGACAAAGCCGATTTCCTGCTGCGTATAATCGAAGGGAAGCAGCGACAGCCAGATCGCCAGCGGTCGGGCGATGAAGATCAGGAATAGGGCAAGCAGGATGGCCGGCACGATGATCACAGGGAATTGCGACGGCGTGGCGAGCAGGCCGAGCACCAGGAACATGATGATCTGCGCCAGCCAGGTCATGCCGTCCTGGAAGCGCTTGATGGTGCCGATCGCCTGCATCTTGCGGTTTCCGGCATAAATGCCGGCGACATAGACGGCGAGGAAGCCGCTGCCGCCGACAGCACCCGTGAAGGAAAAGACGAGCAGGGCGAGCGCCAGCACGAAGATCGGCGTCAGGCCGCGGTCCGTATCGAGCTTGCTGACGATCAGCACGATCATCATGCCGCCGAGCAGGCCGAGAATGACGCCGAGCCCCATCTGCTGGACGAACATGGCGAGCATGCCGATATTGATACCGGCGTAACGCTCGCCGCTTGCCAGCACCTCGACAAGGGCGATGGTCAGGAAGATTGCCATGGGATCGTTGGTGCCGGATTCGACCTCCAGCGTCGATCGCACCTTATCGCGGATGTTGATGCCGCCGATGCGCAGCAGGAAGAAGACGGCGGCGGCATCGGTCGATGCGACGATCGAACCGAGCAGCAGGCCTTCCAGCCAGGTGAAATTCAAAAGCCACATGGCGGCGACGGCAAAGAGCGAGGCGGTGATCAGCACCCCGACCGAGGCGAGAGCCAGCGAGGGCACGGCCGCCAGCCGAAAAGCCTGCATCGGCGTGCCGAAGCCGGAATCAAACAGGATGACGGCCAGCGCGATGGAGCCGAGAATATAGGCGAGGTAATTGTTGCTGAACTCGATGCCAAGGCCGTCGACGCCGGCGGCAAGGCCGATCATCAGGAAAAGCAGTAGCAGCGGGGCGCCGAAGCGGAAGGCGAGCAGGCTTGAAAAAGCGGCAAGAAGCACGAGCGCCGTCGAGACCAGCACCACGATGTAGAACGCTTCCATGCCCACCCCTTTCCATCGACTGCTTCACGTATGCGGCCAGCCGGCCGATCCGCCTTCATCCAACTTCTCCTCACGCGCGGCGGTCCATCAGTAAACGGCAAAACGTCAGAGAAGGGTAGGCCTTGCGGCTTAACCTCGTCGCGATGCTGCATCATGCTGCTGAACGGCTGCCGGAGGGCCAGCCGACACGGAATGCTACGGGAGAAAATCTCTATAAAGAATGTATAGGAAAATCAGGCGAGAGCAGGGCAAAAGAGACAGGCACGGATTTTTCCTGCCGGTCCGCCGCTCTGCTATCCCAACACTGCCTGGAGCGTAACGATGGCGAGGAACGAAAGACCGATGAAGGCGGCAACCCAAATGACCAGACGATTAGCCTTTGCCAGTACGGCAGGTCTGACGTCCCGCTTGCGGTGAAACCGCTGCCGCCGCTTGAGGGTGGAGTGGGACAAGCGTTTTTGTGCCTCTGCCATTTATCGCCTCACTTAATTCATTTCAACCATTGTGCAGCGTTGCGCATATCCTCAATCTATCACGCTTGGTCAGCGGATTGCCAACCCGTCATCCAGCCCTGCCTGCGAGCGGCAACGCCACACCGAACCCGTCGCTTCGGTGTGGCTTTCAAAGCCGGAATCAGTCTTCGGTGTCCTCGCCCTCGTCGGTCAGATCCGCGACCGGCACGAGGAAAACGACGAACTCGTCCTCGATGGTCCGTTCGGGGTCGTCGTCGAATTCATAGGCATGTTCGACTTCGCTTGCTTCTTCGGCGGTCGCCTTGCGCAGGCTGAGCGCGGCCTTGCGGTCCCACAGGGGCTTACCCTCGGACTCCAGGATGGTCAGGTCGTCGCGGAAGTCTTCCGCCTCGAAGAAATGCGTCGCATCCTCATGATTTTCGGAGCGAAAGCTGGCAACGGCGCGGCCGGCGATTTCTACGGTAAAGTAATCCATCCATCTCTCTCATATTGGCGACAGCTGCCGCACGGTATTGGCGTTCCGCGCCTGGCCGGTGGCCCGATGCGGCGCGAGGAAACTGGGCATTTTCGAATGCCCAGTCGAGTTATCCTAACAGATCTCATCCCGGCAATGGACGAAAAGATAGCAGTCCGGGGAAGGAGCGGCTTCGTTTGCGCATGCCAAAAAAAGCGGCCCGGTTTCCCGGGCCGCTTGTCTGTCGATGCTGTGAGAGCACTCAGATGAGCTTGGCGAAAGCGACTGCTGTGTCGGACATGCGGCTGGAGAAGCCCCACTCGTTGTCGTACCAGGACAGAACGCGCACGAAGTTGCCTTCCATGACCTTGGTCTGATCCGTTGCGAAGATCGAGGAGTGGCTGTCGTGGTTGAAGTCGCGCGAGACAAGCGGCTCGTCGGTGTAGCCGAGGATGCCCTTCAGCTTGCCGTTTGCAGCTGCCTGGATGGCTTCGTTGATTTCGCCGATGCTGGTCGCCTTCTTGGCGACGAACTTGAAGTCGACGACGGAAACGTTCGGGGTCGGAACGCGGATCGAGGTGCCGTCGAGCTTGCCCTTCAGATGCGGCAGAACGAGGCCGACGGCCTTGGCAGCGCCCGTCGAGGTCGGAATCATCGAGAGGGCGGCGGCGCGGGCGCGATACAGGTCCTTGTGCATCGTGTCGAGCGTCGGCTGGTCGCCGGTGTAGGAGTGGATGGTCGTCATGAAGCCGTGGTCGATGCCGACGGCGTCGTCGAGAACCTTCACAACAGGCACCAGGCAGTTGGTGGTGCAGGACGCGTTGGAAATAACCATGTGCTCCTTGGTGAGCTGGTCATGATTAACGCCGAAGACGACCGTGAGGTCGGCCCCGTCTGCAGGCGCCGAAACGATGACCCGCTTGGCGCCGGCTGTCAGGTGAGCGGCGGCCTTGTCACGTGCCGTGAAGATGCCCGTGCATTCCATCGCGATGTCGACGCCGAGCTCGCGGTGCGGCAGCGTTGCCGGATCCTTGATCGCCGTGACCTTGATCGGCTTGGAGTTGCCGACGATGATCGTGTCACCCTCGACCTTCACGGTTGCCGGGAAACGACCGTGGATGGAGTCGTAGCGCAGCAGGTGGGCGTTGGTTTCGACCGGGCCGAGGTCGTTGATGGCGACGACTTCGATGTCGGTACGGCCGGATTCGACGATAGCGCGCAGGACGTTGCGGCCGATGCGGCCGAAACCGTTGATGGCAACCTTGACTGTCATGTTCATTCACTCCCGATAGAATAGAGCCCGATAGAAAGGGCCTGGAATTGAGGAGATGGAGAGCGCCTCAAGGCGCCCTCATTAAAGCTTTGCTTCCGCGGCCGCAACGACGGCGTCGGCAGTGATGCCGAAATGCTTGTAAACATCCTTCACCGGGCCGGAAGCGCCGAAGCCCTTCATGCCGATGAAAGTGCCTTCCGGTCCGATGAAAGCATCCCAGCCTTCGCGGACGGCGGCTTCGACGGCGATCTTGACCGACGAGTTGCCAAGGATTTCCTTGCGGTAGGCGTCCGGCTGCTCGAAGAACAGTTCCGTGCAGGGAACCGATACGACGCGCACCGTGACACCCTTGGCTTCGAGGGCTGCGCGGGCGGCAACGGCGATTTCGACTTCCGAGCCGGAGGCGAAGATCGTCACCTTGGCGTCGGCATTGCCGGCCAGCGTATAAGCACCCTGTTCGCAGAGGTTCTTTTCGCTGTATTCGGTGCGGGTTGCCGTGAGGTTCTGGCGCGTCAAGGCAAGGCCGGACGGACGGTTGTGCGTCTTGACGGCGATCTGCCAGCATTCCGCCGTTTCCGTGGCGTCGGCCGGGCGGAAGACCATCAGGTTCGGGATGGCGCGCAGACCGGCGAGCTGTTCGACCGGCTGGTGCGTCGGGCCGTCTTCGCCGACGCCGATCGAGTCATGCGTCAGGACGTGGATGACGCGGATGCCCATCAGCGAAGCGAGGCGGATCGGCGGCCGGCAATAATCCGAGAAGATCAGGAAGCCGCCGCTATAGGGAATGAGGCCGCCATGCAGCGCGATGCCGTTCATGGCAGAGGCCATTCCGTGCTCACGGATACCCCAATGCATGTACCGGCCGGCGAAATCCGTCGGCGTGATCGAGTGCATCTGGCTGGTCTTGGTGTTGTTTGACGGCGTCAGGTCGGCGGAGCCGCCGAGCGTTTCCGGCAGGAAGCCGTTGATGACCTCAAGCGCGTCTTCCGAAGCCTTGCGGGTGGCAACAGTCGGCTTGGTCTCGGCGAGCTTCTTCTTATAGGCGCTGATCGCGGCGTCGAAACCTTCCGGCAGTTCGCCTGCCATGCGGCGGCTAAACTCAGCCTTGGCGGGGGCGTTGGCGAGGCCATCTTCCCATGCCTTGACGAGATCGACGGAGCGGGCTCCGGCGGCGCGCCAGCTGTCCAAGACATCCGACGGGACGACGAATGGTTCGTATTCCCAGTTCAGCGCCTTGCGGGTGGCGGCGATTTCCTCGGCGCCGAGCGGGTTGCCATGGACCTTGTGCGTGCCTTGCTTGTTCGGCGCGCCGAAGCCGATGATCGTCTTGCAGGCGATGAAGGTCGGGCGGTCGGAGTTGTGAGCAGCCTCGATAGCGGCGGCAATGGCAGCCTGATCGTGACCGTCGAGTTCGATCGTGTTCCAGTGAACGGCCTTGAAGCGGGCGATCTGATCGGTCGAGTCCGAGAGAGACACAGCGCCGTCGATGGTGATCGAGTTGTTGTCCCAGAACAGGATGAGCTTGTTCAGCTTCAGGTGGCCGGCGAGCGCGATGGCTTCATGGCTGATGCCCTCCATCAGGCAGCCGTCGCCGCAGATCGCATAGGTATAGTGATCCTGAAGATCGGAGCCGAACTCCTCGCGCAGCTTGCGTTCGGCAATCGCCATGCCGACGGAATTGGCAATGCCCTGGCCGAGCGGACCGGTCGTCGTCTCGATGCCGGTGGCGTGACCATATTCCGGATGGCCGGCGGTTTTCGAACCGATCTGACGGAACTGCTTCAGATCTTCGACCGTCATATCGGGATAACCGGTCAAATAGAGCAGTGAATAGAGCAGCATCGAGCCATGGCCGGCCGAGAGTACGAAGCGATCGCGGTTCGGCCAGTGCGGCTTCTTCGGATCAAACTTCAGATATTTGGTGAACAGGACCGTTGCCACATCGGCCATGCCCATCGGCATGCCCGGGTGACCGGAGTTCGCCTTTTCGACGGCGTCCATGGCGAGGAAACGGATCGCATTCGCCATCCGGTCATGTTGTTCGGGAGAGGTCATGGCTTTTCCGCAAGTTCCGGGTGTCGGGGGATGGCCTCGAGCCTCCAAGACCATCGAGTGAAAGCGGCAGACACATAGCAGTTGGCGCTGGCAAGTCAATAAATGGGACGCCAAATCCGGGCCGGCCGCCGCGATTTTTGACATTTGATCGCGCGATTGTACAAAAGACAAATCGTGTGTGGCGAGGATATCTAAAACGCTCATCCACAAGATAGGCCGGTGGGCAAGTGACAGGATTTATTGACGGGCCGTCGGCGAGCTGCATATCCTTTTGAAATCGCAGGATCGGCGCGGCGTGCCGATTCGCGGATCCTGCGCGAGACTCGGGAAAGCATGATGCCCACAGGCAAAACCATGGAAGCAGCGCTCAACGAATTGAGACAGGCGATTTCGAGCCTCGAAAACGCCGTCGACGTGCGCGTCGAGCGGGAGCGCGAGCAGGGCGAGATCGAGGGCGAGGTGCGGCGCGTGCACGCCGATCGCTCCCGGCTGGCGCAGGAGCTCGACCAAGCCGAATTCCGCGCCAACCGGCTTGAGGAAGTCAACCGCGAGGTATCGCGGCGGCTGGTGACGGCCATGGAAACGATCCGCGCGGTTCTGGATCGCTAGGACAGGATGATTTTTGGGCCAGGTTGGCCCAAAATCAGAAATCCTGTTCTAATTTAAGAGTTTGAGCATGATGATGTCCGAAAACAGCGCACACTTTTCGGCATCATGCTCTCATAAAGAGAGTTTGCTATGGCGCAGGTGACGGTAACGATCGACGGCAAGGCGTATCGCATGGCCTGCGAGGAAGGGCAGGAGGATCACCTGACCGATCTCGCCACCCGTTTCGACCGCTATGTCGGCCATCTCAAGGGGCAGTTCGGGGAAATCGGCGATCTCAGGATCACGGTGATGGCCGGTATCATGATTGTGGACGAGATTGCCGAACTGACGCGCCGCGTCGCCGGGCTGGAATCCGAACTGGAGTCTTTGCGCGGCAACCGCGACACGGTGCTTGCGGCCACCGCCCGTACCGAAGAAAATCTGGCGGCGGCGCTCAGTGAGGTTTCAACCCGCATCCGCGGCATCACTGACAAGCTGAACGGCCGGCCCGGCCCCGAACTCAACTAATCTCAATTAAATAAGCCCGACTTGCAGTGGCCACTGGCGTGTCGGCGCAAACGACCTTATATATCGCGATGCGGTCTGCGCCTCTCGACAGGAACCACAATCCCTGGGGCCATACTCGATCCAAAGGGAGCTGTCCCTGGCCAGGCCCGTGGGCCTGGACACACGGCGCCCACCTACGTTTGTAGGCACCCAGGATCGTAAACCTCCATCGGTGGTCGTGGATCGCACCTTTCCCTCATCTAGCCAACGATAACGCCGATCGGCGGGCGGATGCGATCTCGTGTGTCTTAGATTGGTTCCTCCCACCCTCACGGATCTATTGACGTTGGTCGACTGGATAAGGTCCTTCGGCGAAGACTTCCTCGTGATAACCCTTGGCGCCGACGTCGAGCGCCAGCGGGCTTCGCCATTCACGGTTCTCACGCAGGCAATCGAGCAGGAAGCGGAAATCATATCGCGGCTGCCAGCCAAGTTCGCGCCTTGCGCGTTCGTTGACATAGACGCGATCGAGCGTGGGGAACATCTTCCAGCCGCGTTCGGCATAGAGAGCCCCGGCACCCGGAAAGAGCCGTTCGACGACTGCGGGGGCGTCTCGCCGGAGTGCTGCGAGATCGCCTGACGAAAAGGGCGTCGTGGCCGAGACGATGAAGCGGCCGAAGCCGATGGCCGGCGCCCTTTCGAGCGCCAGCAAATGGGCGCCGACCACATCGCTGATATCGACGCGGCGATGAAGCAGCTCGTTGCCCTGCGCATTTTCGGCCGAGTATCCGTTGCGGATGCCGGGATCGTCATCGCTTTCGGGAAAGAAACGCGAGGTCCTGAGGATGACGACGGGGAGACGGGATTTGCGGGCGAAGAGTTCGCAGACGCCTTCGGCGGCGAGTTTCGTCACGCCATAGATGTTCCTCGCTATAGGAAGCACGTCCTCGGTGACCCATGCTGCGGGTTCGCCTTCGGCCGGCGTCAATGCTGCACCGAAGGCGCTGGTGGTGCTGGTGAAGACGAAGCTTGAAACGCCAGCGGCGGCGGCCTCTTCGAGCAAGTTCATCGTGCCGCCGACATTGGTGTCGAGGAAATCGCGATTGCCGTGCGTCGCGACATGCGGCTTGTGCAGCGTTGCGGCATGGATGACGCGGCTGATGCCTGACATCGCCTGCCTGACGAAGTCGCGGTCGCCGATCGATCCGATGCTATCGGTGAAGGCCGAAGGTTTGATATCGATACCGCGCGCCCACCGGCTCTGCACTCTCAAGGTGCGTATCAGCGCCTCGCCGAGATGCCCTGCACTTCCCGTCACCAGTATCGTCATCGCATCCTCTCCTCACTCTTCGGCGGTGGACGCTATAAAGGCCGGTGTATGGGCACAACGCATAAATTATGCATGGCAATGCAGGAAAGCTGCAGGCTCAGTCGACTGTTGTGACGAGCCGGCCGGCACTCCCGTCGGAAAGGGTGATCCGCTCCCAGGTCACCCGGCCGGCTGCGATCGGCATCGATGCATCGTCATTGGCGCTGGTTTCGAACGTCAGCGACAGGAGCCTGCCTTCATGCCAGCCACGCTCGTCTAGAGACTGTTCGGTGGCGGCGATTTCAGCGGATGCGTAAGAGAAAAGCGAGCGGCCGAGAAAGGCGGCGAGCGGTGCGCGTCATTCCGCCTGGCGCGGGCGGGAGGCGGACAGCAGCCGGTGGCTGACGTCGCAGATCAGATGCACCGGCCGGACGGAATCCTCGACCAGCCGCTTGAGCGCTGTATCGGCTGCGGCATGTTGCGACGAGGAAAAAATCCGCTCCAGCCTGACGGCCTGCTGCGGTGAGAGGGAGAGCTGATCCTGCTCCCAACGCGAAACAGTCGCCTGGTTGATGCCGAGGAGTTCGGCGAGATGCTGCTGCTTCATGCTACGCAGCAGCCGCATGCGGCGAATGCCTGACCCCGATATCGTCATCTGCGCTGCATCCCATTTTTTCGGCCGGCATAGGGTTTCGGCGAGCCAGCAGGCAAGTCGGTCCGGCAGCCGGATGTTTATTCCGGCTGGCCTTCGAGATCGCTTCTCAGCCGGTCGAGGATCGACAGCGCATGGCCGGCATAGGCGCTGATCCAGCGATCGTAGATTTGCTTGATCGGCAGGCTGTTCAGGTGGTTCCAGCGTTCGCGGCCCTCCTTCCTGGCGACGACCAGATCGGCGTCTTCAAGCACCTTCAGATGCTGCATCACCGTGCAGCGGTCCATCTGCGGAAACATATCGCAGAGCGCCCCTGTCGTGCGGGGGGCATCCTTGAGCAGGTCGAGGATTTCGCGGCGGCGATGATGCGCCAGTGCCTTGAAAACGGGGTCGTCTCTCGATTCGCTTGACATGTTATGTTTTTATAACATAATGATCCCAGGTGCAATGGAGAAGAGGAGAAGTATCATGTCTCTCGGAATCCGTGTTTCCGGCCGCATCGGCCGCCCCGTCGCAGAAGTGTTCGATGCCGTCGTCAACCCGAAGAAGCTCAGCAGCTATTTCACCACGATCGGCGGGGCGAGCGCGCCGCTCGTCCAGGGCACGACAGTGACCTGGTGGAAAGACGCGCCGGTCGAAGTGGTCGAGCTGGTGCCGGAAAGCCGCATCGTGCTCCGCTGGGACGGCGGCACGGCTGAGGACAAGACGAGATACAAGACGCTGGTGGAGATGAACTTCAAACCGCTGGAAGATGGCGGCACGCTGGTGACGATTGCCGAAAACGGCTGGCGCGAGGATGAGGCCGGCCGGCGCGGCACTTATCTCAACTGCGAGGGCTGGACGCAGATGCTTTGCAGCATGAAGGCCTTCGTCGAATACGGCATCAATCTGCGCGAGGGCATGTTCCTCAGCGAAATGAAGGGAGAGCCGGCCAGCGCGCCGGATGCCTGACCAGCAAGTCAGGCATCAAGGAGATCGGCGGCGCAATCGTCGCATGTGTCGATGGGGACGAGACTTCGCTTGCCTGTCACACTGCGGGTGCTAATTTCCGGATTCGATACTTCATCTCGGATTTCAGGAGATTTCGTTATGCAGCTTGGCATGGTCGGTTTGGGCCGCATGGGCAATTATATGGTCCAGCGCTTGATGCGGGGTGGTCATGAGTGCGTCGTCTACGACACCAGGCCGGAAAGCGTTGCCGAACTCGCCGGCCTCGGCGCGACCGGCAGTGCTTCGCTCGAAGAATTCGTCTCGAAGCTCAGCCATCCCAGAGCCATCTGGTTGATGCTGCCGGCGGCAATCGTCGACAAGGTGCTGGCGAGCCTGGTGCCGCTGCTTGAAAACGGCGATATCGTCATCGACGGCGGCAACTCCTATTACCACGACGATATCCGCCGCGGCGCAGAACTGATCACCAAGGGCATTCATTATGTCGATGTCGGCACCAGCGGCGGGGTCTTCGGCCTGGAGCGCGGCTACTGCCTGATGATCGGCGGCGAGAAGGGCACTGTCCAGCACCTTTCGCCGATTTTCGCGGCGCTGGCGCCCGGCGTCGGCACGACGGAAGCTTCGCCGAACCGCAGCGCGGAAGCCGCTGCGGCGAGCACCGCCGAACAGGGTTACCTGCATTGCGGTCCACATGGTGCCGGCCATTTCGTCAAGATGGTGCACAACGGTATCGAATACGGCCTGATGGCCGCCTATGCCGAAGGTCTCAATATCCTGAAACACGCCAATATCGGGGCTGCTTCGCATGTGGCCGATGCGGAAACCGCGCCGCTCGCCCATCCCGAACATTTCCAATACGACTTCAATCTGCAGGACGTCTCCGAAGTCTGGCGCCGCGGCAGCGTCATCACCTCCTGGCTGCTCGATCTCACGGCTGATGCGCTGCATGCCGATCCGGCACTGTCGAAATATGCCGGCCGCGTCTCCGACAGCGGCGAAGGCCGTTGGACGATCATGGCGGCGATCGACGAAAGCGTGCCGACGCCGGTGCTGAGTGCTGCGCTCTACGGCCGCTTCTCCTCGCGCGACAATGACGAATTCGCCAATAAGGTCCTGTCGGCGATGCGCGCGGGCTTCGGCGGCCACGTGGAAAAGCCGGCTGCCAAATCCTGACGGGCAGAGGCTTTCGGCGCCTTCCATATAGGGAGGCGCCTCAACCTTC
This sequence comes from Rhizobium hidalgonense, assembly GCF_002914525.1. GTDB lineage: Bacteria > Pseudomonadota > Alphaproteobacteria > Rhizobiales > Rhizobiaceae > Rhizobium > Rhizobium hidalgonense. The sequence goes on from NZ_LODW01000070.1 coordinate 242,289, forward strand.
CTAGCCCTCGGTATGGGGTTGCTACCGCTTGCTGGCGGCAGCGGTCGCGAGTATCCATTGCCGAACGGGAAATGTCAGGGCTGCTTCGTCCAAGTGGCCGACACTCCATTGGAGGGCGGTGATGGAGCGTAGCGGGACAGGGGTGTTGAAGGCCGCCATGTCAGGAATACTGGCACTGGTCGTGCTGCTTGGGGTGGCCTCGCCAAGCATTGCACAGACATCGCCGGCGCAGTTGCCGACCGCGGCCGCCCCGCCGGCGCAGGTGCGTGAGATGATGCAACTCATGCAGACGCCCGAAGTCAAACAGTGGATGGCGACGCAGATGGCGACGACACCTGCCGGCGCTTCTGCCGGTGCGGACCAGATGTCGGTCCTGTCAGGTCTGCTGCAGCATGCCCGCCGACATGTCTCGATGGTTTCCGATGCGGCGATGACTTTACCCTCTCAGGTCGGCAACGCGTCATCGCTGTTCTTCGGCGAAATCGCCGCCAATGGCTGGCCGCGCATGGTGGCGCAATTCCTGGCGATCTTCCTGGTCGGCGCGATTGTCGAGAGCATTGCCCGCTATGCCTTCCGCCGCCGCCGTCGTCGGCTGGCTGCGATGGCCGGCATGCATCTGGCGCCGCGGGTCATCCCGGCTTTGATCTTCGCGGCGGCAACCGTGCTTGCGCTGCTCAGCCTCGGCTGGCCACCGCTCAGCCAGAGCATAGCGATCGTCTGCGTCGTCGCGCTCGTCGTTCAACGCTTCACGATCTGTCTCGGCGGTGTGCTGGTCGATCTCATCGGCTTGGCGCGGACCGAGGAAGAACGGCAGGGCATAACCGCTCCCACCATGCCGGGGCGTGCCGTTGCGCTCTTCTGGTACCGTCGCTGCGCGACCTTCGTCATCTATTTCATGCTTGGCTGGGCGGCGATCCAATCGATGGAGCCGCTCGCCTATTCCCCGAGTGCGCGGCTCCTCGTCGGCTACATCCTCGGTATCGGCTTGCTGCTGATCGCGATCGAAGCGGTCTGGTCGCGGCCGCACAAGGATGAGAAGCGCGGTCACGGGATCTCCTGGGCACTCACCGTTTATTTCCTGCTGCTCTGGAGCCTTTGGGTCGCAGGCTTCAACTGGCTTCTCTGGCTCGGCATCTATGTGCTGCTCCTGCCGCGCGTGCTTGCCGTTTCGACGCTGGCGGTGAAATCACTGCAGCAGACCGAAGCGAGCTTCCTGGCGACGCGCCGCATTGCGACCGTTCTGCTCGACCGGGGCGTGCGGGCGTTGATCATTGCCGTTGCCGCCGTCTGGCTCGGGCGTATGCTCGGCGTCGGCGCCGATACGATGGCTGCCGGCGACACGATGGTCGACAAGATCGCTCGCGGCGTCATCGGTGGCATCGTCATCCTGCTTGCTGCAGATCTGCTTTGGCACGTCGTCAGAGCCTTTATCGACGGAAAGCTGCTCGACTCGCCGCTCGATGGGGGCGCGACGGATGAGGAGAAGGCGAAACGCGCCCGGATACAGACGCTGCTTCCGATCTTCCGGAATATCCTGGCCGTCGTCATCGCCGTCATCGCGGTTTTGATGGTGCTCTCCGGCCTCGGCATCGAGATCGGGCCGCTGATCGCCGGCGCCGGTGTCGTCGGCGTCGCGGTCGGCTTCGGCGCGCAGACGATCGTCAAGGACGTCATCAGCGGCATGTTCTATCTCTGGGATGATGCTTTCCGCATCGGCGAATATATCGAAAGCGGCAGCCACAAGGGTGTGGTCGAGGCTTTCAGCCTGCGCTCGGTGAAGCTCAGGCATCATCGCGGGCCGCTGACGACGGTGCCGTTCGGCGAACTCGGCGCGGTGAAGAACCTCAACCGCGACTGGACGATCGACAAGATCAGCCTCAACGTCAAATACGACACCGATCTCGTCAAGGCGAAGAAGGTGATCAAGCAGATCGGCCAGACGCTGCTCGATAATCCGGAATTCGGCCCTCATATCATCGAGACGCTGAAGATGAAGGGTGTCGAGCAGTTCGGCGAATTCGCCATCGAAATCCGGCTGTCGATGATGACGAAGCCCGGCGAACAATTCGTCATCCGCCGCAATGCGCTGGCGATGATCCGCAATGCCTTCAAGGAAAATGGCATCGAATTCGCTGTGCCGACGGTGCAGGTGGCGGGTGATCGCGACGCGGAGGTCGAAGCGGCCGTGGCGCGCTACGCCGCCCATGCGCGGGCGAATGGCGAACCGGCGGCATAGGCGGGTCACATCGGGCCGGCGGCTGTTATCAGCAGGCCGCCGATAATCGCCATGTTGGTTTTCCAGGTATTGATCGCGCTTTCGCGGGCCGTTCCCTGCATATCCCAGAAATTCAGCAGCATGACCGTAGCGGCAAGGGTGAAGACGATGAGACCGAATGCCGCTGCCGTGACGAAGAGCCCCAGCATCAGCAGCGTGCCGGCAAGGATCTGGAACAGGCTGCCGGAGAGCAGCACCCATTTCGCCAACGGGATCCCGCGGGCCTCGATTGCGTCGGTCAGTGGCACGATGACGAAAAAATGATGAATGCCGCCAGCGACATAGAGACCGCCCAGCAAAAGACGGCCGAGGACGATCATCATCAGGCCGGGACCATCCTGCATATCCAACCACTCTCCTGCGTCTCAGAATCGCCGTCGCGGACAAAGCTCGTCCGAAGCTTACGAAAATGCAATGCGCCGTGACGCTCGCCTGCGCAAATTCGCCCCAATTGAGGGTGATGGAGGCCCAAGCGGCGGGCTGGGGTTGCGGCGGCATGTCTTCATAGAGCTTGCATGCCTCTCATGTTACGTCTTTCAAAAATGATTCCCGCCGAGCTGGCAATTGCAGCAGGATAAGAGATGTCGGGCCACGACAATTTGAAAGAAATGGAAGACGCGGACGGATTTTCGTTTCGCGGGTTATTCAGACGTTACAGAACACCGCTGACAGCCGCGGTGACACTCGTCATCTTCTGCCTCGTCGGTTATGCGATTATGCAGCTCACCAACGAAGTGCGCTATGACGATGTTGTCGATGCGCTGGCGGCGACCAGGCCAAGCGCCATCCTGCTTGCGCTGTTCTTCACCGCACTCAGTTTCCTCTCGCTGGTCTTCTACGATCTCAACGCCATAGAATATATCGGCAAGAAGCTGCCCTTTCCGCATGTGGCGCTGACGGCGTTCAGCGCCTATGCTGTCGGCAATACCGCCGGCTTCGGGGCGCTTTCGGGCGGTGCGATCCGCTACCGCGCCTATACGCGCCTCGGGCTCTCGCCGGAAGATATTGGCCGCATCATCGCCTTCGTCACACTATCCTTCGGTCTCGGGCTTGCGGGAGTTGGGGCAATCGCCCTCATCATCATCGCCGACGAGATCGGCCCGCTGATCGGCGTCAGCGCCTTCCTGCTGCGGTTGATCGCCGGTTCAATCGTCGCCATTCTGGGTGCGGTGATGATCATCGGCCGTGACGGGCGCGTGCTCGATCTCGGCCCCGTGGCAATCCGCCTGCCAGATTCGCGCACCTGGTCGCGGCAGTTCCTCGTCACCGCCTTCGATATCGCCGCCTCGGCGTCCGTGCTCTACGTGCTGCTGCCGCAGACGGCAATCGGCTGGCCGGTCTTCCTTGCCGTCTATGCGATCGCCGTCGGTCTCGGCGTGCTCAGCCACGTTCCGGCCGGGCTCGGCGTGTTCGAGACCGTGATCATCGCCTCGCTCGGCAGCGCGGTGAACATCGATGCCGTGCTCGGATCACTGGTGCTCTACCGGCTGATCTACCATGTGCTGCCGCTGCTGCTCGCCGTGCTCGCCGTCTCGGCGACGGAGCTGCGCCGTTTCGTCGACCATCCGGCCGCCTCCAGCGTGCGGCGCATCGGCGGAAGGCTGATGCCGCAGCTGCTGTCGGCTCTCGCCCTGCTGCTCGGCGTCATGCTGATCTTTTCGAGCGTCACGCCGACACCGGACCAGAACCTCGAATTCCTCTCTAACTACCTGCCGCTGCCGATGGTCGAAGGGGCGCATTTCCTTTCCAGCCTGCTTGGGCTCGCGCTGGTTGTCGCTGCGCGCGGCCTCGGCCAGCGGCTCGACGGCGCCTGGTGGGTGGCGGTGTTCTCGGCCGTCGCGGCGCTGACCTTGTCGCTGTTGAAGGCGATCGCGCTCGTCGAAGCCGCCTTTCTCGCCTTCCTCATCTTCGGGCTCTTCGTCAGCCGGCGGCTCTTTACCCGCCATGCCTCGCTGCTCAATCAGGCGCTGACGGCGTCCTGGCTGATGGCGATCGCCGTCATCGTCGTCGGCGCCGTCGTCATCCTGCTCTTCGTCTATCGCGATGTCGAATACAGCAACCAACTCTGGTGGCAGTTCGAGTTCACCGCCGAAGCGCCGCGAGGCTTACGCGCCGTGCTCGGAATTACCATCATCTCGTCGGCGATTGCCGTCTTCAGTCTGCTGCGGCCGGCCGCCTTCCGGCCGGAACCGGCAACGGAGGAGGCGCTGGCGCGTGCCGTCGAGATCGTCGGCAAGCAGGGCAATGCCGACGCCAATCTGGTGCGCATGGGCGACAAAAGCATCATGTTCTCGGAAAAGGGTGACGCCTTCATCATGTACGGCCGGCAGGGCCGGTCCTGGATCGCACTGTTCGACCCGGTCGGCGAACATCGCGCCGTGCAGGAGCTCGTCTGGCGTTTCGTCGAAGCGGCGCGGGCTGCCGGCTGCCGGGCCGTGTTCTATCAGATCTCGCCGTCGCTGCTTTCCCATTGCGCCGATGCCGGCCTCCGCGCCTTCAAGCTGGGCGAACTGGCGGTGACCGATCTTAGAACCTTCGAAATGAAGGGCGGCAAATGGGCGAACCTTCGCCAGACCGCGAGCCGCGCCCAGCGCGACGGGCTGGAATTTGCCGTCGTCGAACCGGAGCAAGTGCCCTCGGTCATCGATGATCTCGCCGCCGTTTCCACGGCCTGGCTCGAGCATCACAACGCCAAGGAAAAGGGCTTTTCGCTCGGCGCCTTCGATGCCGATTACGTCTGCTCCCAGCCGGTCGGCATCCTGAAAAAGGATGGCAGAATCGTCGCTTTCGCCAATATCCTGGTCACGGAGTCCAGGGAGGAGGGCACGATCGATCTCATGCGCTTCTCGCCGGAGGCGCCGAAAGGCTCGATGGACTTTCTCTTCGTGCAGATCATGGAGTATCTGCGCGGTCAGGGCTTCACCCACTTCAATCTCGGCATGGCGCCTCTCTCCGGCATGTCGAAACGCGAGGCGGCTCCCGTCTGGGACCGCATCGGCAGCACCGTCTTCGAACACGGCGAGCGCTTCTACAACTTCAAAGGCCTTCGGGCATTCAAATCCAAGTTTCATCCGCACTGGCAACCGCGTTATCTTGCGGTCTCCGGAGGGGGCAATCCGATGATCGCGTTGATGGACGCGACATTTCTGATCGGGGGCGGATTGAAAGGGGTAGTGAGAAAATGATCAAGACAATCCTTCTTGCCACGGCATGCGCCTGCATGCTTGCGGTCGCACCGGCTAATGCCGCCGAGGAAACCACCCAGACCTTCGAAAGCGGGCTTATCCCGTCGCCGCACATCTTCCTGCCGGAAGGGGAGGTGAAGGGCACCGTGATGCTGATCTCGGATGCGGCCGGCTGGGGTGACTTTGAGAAAGCCGAAGCCGACAGGCTGGTCGCCGAAGGCGCCGTCGTCATCGGCGTCGACTTTCCCTCCTATATCCAGGCGCTCAGCCGCTACGATGTCAGCCTCAATGACGGCTGCGTCTATATGGTTTCGGACATCGAATCGCTGAGCCAGCAGGTGCAGCGCGCGACCGGCAACAATGCCTATCACCTGCCGATCGTTGCCGGCATCGGCGAGGGCGGAGCCTTGGCACTGGCGATCGCCGCCCAGACGCCGGATGCGACGATCGGCCAGACGCTTGCCGTCGATCCGGTCGCCGGCATTCCGCTTGCCCAGGAGCTTTGCACGCCGGCTGCCAAAAAGGTGGTCGGTCAACGCCTCATGTACGGCCTCAGCGACGGCGCTTTGCCGGATCCGATCGTCACCGACTTCACGCCCAAGGCCGACAAGGATGGCAGGGCGCATGCCGAAGCGCTAAAGAAGATCCATTCTACGATCGAGATCCGCGATTCCACCGACGATGCGCAAACGGTGTTTGGCGACACGCTCGATGATCTTGTCACCGCCTCCGGCGCCTTCGGCAATCCGCTCGGCCTGCCGCTGGCGATCCTGGAGGCGACCCCCGCCCTCGATACGATGGCGGTGATCTATTCCGGCGATGGCGGCTGGCGCGACATCGACAAGGAGGTCGGTGCCACGTTGCAGAAGGAAGGCATTCCGGTCGTCGGCGTCGATTCGCTTCACTATTTCTGGTCGGAGCGCAAGCCGGATGAGACCGCCGCCGATCTTTCGAAGATCATCGATTTCTACCGCAAGCAGTGGAAGGTGAAGCATGTGCTGCTCGTCGGATATTCCTTCGGCGCCGACGTCGTGCCCGCCACCTATCAGCTCCTCAAGCCGGCCGAAAAGTCGGCGGTGGCGCAATTGTCGCTACTGTCGCTCTCGCACCAGGTCGATTACGTCATCTCCGTTCTCGGCTGGCTTGGCCAGAAGACGGAAGGGGCTGGAGGCGATCCCGTCGCCGATCTGAAGAATATCGATCCGAAACTCGTGCAATGCATCTACGGCAAGGACGACGATGACGATGTTGCCTGTCCGGCGGTGAAGGATAGCGGCGCCGAGGTCGTCCAACTGCCCGGCGACCATCACTTCGACGAGAATTATGATCTGCTCACCAAGACGATCATCGACGGGCTGAAAAGGCGGCTGCAGGATTAATGCATCAGGGTTTCTTCGCTCCAGCCGAGATCGGCGAGTTCGCTGCCGCGAAACCGGCCATCGTCCGCAACGATGAATTCGTCCAGCTGCGGCGGGGCGACGCTGGTGCCGGCGAGCATTGCATGCACCTGGCCGCGATGGTGGGTCTGGTGCTGGAAGAGGTGGGCAAGGACGTCGTCCATCCGCTCCTGCTGGATGCGAGCACCGCGATGGAGGCTGACGGTCGAGGTGAGTTTCTCCGGCGTCAGCGCCTCGCAAAGCGCTGTCAGGCGCTGATCGACTTTGGCCTGCGCTTGCGTCAGCGATAAAACATCGTCGAACGGTTCATCGATCTCGAAGGCCTGGAACCCGAGGGTGCCGCCTTCCAGGCCATCGACATAAAACCAGTCGACCGTGATGATGTGATTCAAGGTTTCCTTGATCGAGGGGAAGAAGCTCGTGCGCGGCGCTTCGAATTCACCGGGCTTCAATGCCGCGCAAGCCTGAAGCAGACGGTGGTTGGCAAGAGCGTTGTTATAGGCGAGCTTGCGGAATGACCGGGCGGGATCGAAGGTCGGCATCGGCGTATCTCCTCTTCGCGCGCTGCTGGAATGGTTGCGTCAGTCCTCGTCGTCGAGATTGCCGTCGCGCCAGACGAGATGACGGGGTGCTGCGGGCAGGGTCTCGATCTCTCCGGCGATGAAATAGGGCGGGATGTCGAGTGCGGTCAGGGCCTCGCGCGTCGCGAGCACCCATTTGAATTCGAGATGGTTGTCGCCGTCTTCGACGCGATGGATGATTTCGTGTGGCTCGAAGGGGAATTCCGGCGGGATCTCCATCAGATAATAGAAGCCGAGCTCATGCCAGTCGCGCTGTTCGAAATGGAAAAAGTTCTCGACGACCCAAAGCAGGCGGGTGACGGTGACCTCGACGCCCAATTCCTCGACCATTTCCCGTTTCAGCGTTTCCTCCGACGTCTCGCCGATTTCCGCCCTGCCGCCCGGAAAGGTCCAGAAGGGTTCATGCACGGCGCGGTGAACGAGCACGTGGCCATCACGAAAGCCGAGGCCGGCGATGCGATAGTTGAAACGCTCAGCGCCCGCAGTCAGGCGGATGAGAGTGCGCTTGCTCATGATGTTCTATCCAAGATCGATCACGACGATTTCCGGCGGGACGCCGAAGCGCACCGGTGCGATGGAGCAGCCGAGACCGCCGGAGACGATGATGTTACGCCCCTCCTCGACAATATGGCCATAGGCGTAGCGATTGCCGTAACGCGAGGGGACGATCGGCGAACGGCCGAGGAAGCGGATTTGTCCGCCATGGGTGTGGCCCGACAGCGTCAGCGAGACGCGCTCGGGCACACGCGGAAAGATGTCGGGTTCATGGGCAAGCAGGATGACGGGCGCATCGTCGGTCACTTGAGCCAGCGTTCCATCGAGATCGTCGAGGCCCAGCATACGGGTGCGGCCCCACTTCCTGCCAGGCAACAGCGCCAACTGATCTTCGAGGCCTGCGAGCCAGAAGCCGCGGCCATCCTTTTCGAGCCGAACGGCGCGGTTGCCATAGACCGGGATTCCGACGTCGGCGAGCGCCCGGTGCCCGAAAGTTTCCATTCCGCCGTTCTTCTGGGCAGTCCTGTCTTCCCACCAGTCGTGGTTGCCCATGATCGCATGGACGCCGAGCGGGGCCTGCAGGGTGGCCAGCGCCTTCGACCATTGGCTCGAATGCACATATTGCGTCACCATGTTCATGCCGGCGGCGTAATCGCCAAGCAGGACGGTGACATCGCCTTCGAGTTCATTGGCCCTGTGGCAGATCGAGGCAATGCGACTTGCCGACATCCAGGGTTCGCAGGCATGGATATCGGCGAGCGCCACGACGCGGAGCTTCAGTCCCGGCGTCCATCCCGGCGGCGTCAGCCGGTAGCGGGCGATGCCGAGCCGCGCCAGCGGTTCATAGGCGAAGGCATAACCGCCGAGCGCCATGACGCCTGCGATACCGCCGCCAAGAACCTTGAAAAATCCGCGGCGGGTGATCACTCAGTCGTCCTCCTGGAACAGCCGGAACTGCGCCGCCTCCATCTCCTTGGGCGGTTGCATTCCGAGATGTTTCCACGCGATTGCGGTCAGAACGCGACCGCGCGGCGTGCGCTGAATGAAACCCTGCTGGATCATGTAAGGCTCGATAATGTCCTCGATCGCGTCGCGCGGTTCGGACAGGCCGGCGGCGATGGTTTCGATGCCGACCGGGCCGCCGCCGAAATTGACGGCGATCATGTTGAGATAACGTTTGTCGAGCTGGTCGAAGCCGACATTGTCGACCAACAAGCGGGTCAGCGCCTCGTCGGCGATCTCGCGGGTGACGGCCTCGGCCCTTGCCACCTCGGCGAAATCGCGCACGCGCCGCAACAGCCGGCCGGCGATGCGCGGAGTGCCGCGGGCGCGTCTTGCGATCTCGCGGGCGCCCTCCTCGGTTATCGGCAGGTTCATCAGCCGGGCGCCGCGGCGCACGATCAGTTCCAGCTCCTCGACGGTATAGAAGCTCAGACGCACCGGGATGCCGAAGCGGTCACGCAGCGGCGTCGTCAGCAGGCCGAGGCGGGTGGTGGCCGCCACCAGGGTGAATTTCGACAGATCGATTTTCACCGAGCGCGCGGCAGGGCCTTCGCCGATGATCAGGTCGAGCTGGAAATCTTCCATGGCCGGATAGAGGATTTCCTCGACGGCCGGATTGAGGCGGTGGATCTCGTCGATGAAGAGCACGTCGCGCTCCTCGAGATTGGTGAGCAGCGCGGCGAGATCGCCGGCCTTGGCGATCACAGGGCCCGACGTCGAGCGGAAGTTGACCCCAAGTTCCTTCGCCATGATCTGTGCCAGCGTCGTCTTGCCGAGGCCGGGCGGCCCAACGAAGAGCACATGGTCCAGCGCCTCGCCGCGGTTTTTCGCCGCCTCGATGAAGACCTTGAGATTGGCGCGCGCTTCCGCCTGGCCGGTGAACTCGTCCAGCGACTGCGGGCGCAGCGTGATGTCGAGATCTTCGCCCCGCTTTTCCGGCGATATCAGGCGGGCGGGTTCGCTCATGCTCTCATTCCGTTTTGAAACCTGTTACAGCAATACACCAAAAGTCGGCTGCCTCGACATCCATACATTGGTTTCCGGCGTTCACCGCGCCAGCTCCTTCAATCCCAAGCGGATCAGCTTGGCGCTATCGGCACCGTCACCGGCTGTTTTCATCGCAGCGGCAACGGCATTTGCCGCCTGATCTCTGCTATAGCCGAGGTTGGTCAGAGCGGACACCGCATCGGCAACCGGTGCAGCGGCGACACCTTCGCCGAGCTCCTGCTTGAGGGCGATATTGATCGCTTCCCCGGCAAAGGCCGGCGCCCGGTTCTTCAGTTCCGTGACCAGGCGCATTGCCACTTTCGGGCCGACGCCCGGCGCGCGGGAGACGGCGGTGCGGTCCTGCAGGGCGATCGCATTGGCGAGTTCGCCCGGCGTCAATGTCGAGAGCACTGCAAGCGCCACCTTGGCGCCGACGCCCTGGACGCTTTGCAACAGGTTGAACCATTCCCGCTCGAGTGCGGTCATGAAGCCGAAGAGCTTCAGCTGGTCCTCGCGCACATAGGTCTCGATGAACAGCACGCAGGCCTCCCCGGCCGAGCCGAGCTTGGACAGGGTGCGGGCCGAGCAATGGGCGACGTAGCAGACGCCGTGCACATCGACGAGCACATAGTCTTCGCCGATCTCATCTATGGTGCCTTTCAGCTTGCCGATCATGGGGCGCGGTCTCTCAAGGGTGGGTTTCGGGCGTGATAAGTTCAACGGCGGGAAAATAAGAGCGGTATCCGCTGGGGTCGCGGGTCAAAATTTTGTAGCCCCTGATCGCCGCATGGGCGCCGATGAGGAAGTCGGGCAATATCCGTTCGCGTCCTCCGCCGGCGCGACGATAAATCCGGAAGGCTTGAGCGGCGGCAAAGGCGGCCGGCCAAGGCAGGTTCTCGCGGCGGAATTCATCCTGCGGAAGCAGTTGGTCAACTTCGTCCATATCGTCGTAGCGAACGGAAAATTCGGAATAGATGATCGGGTTTATCAGCACTGGCCCATCTCTGAAGACGTCGAGCATTTTCCGACGCGACCACCCATGCCAGTCCGAACCAGTCACAGCTAGATCGACGAGTACGTTTGTATCGACAAGCGTCGCCATCAGCGGTCACGGGTCATCGACATGAGGTCTTCGGCATCGATCGCCTGATCGCCGGTTCCTTCGAGACGACGGATCGTCTGTAGGAAGCGGTCCAGCCGGCCCCGATCCTCGATCTCCTGCTTGCCGTTCTTCGGCGAGAGAACGAGCTTGCCGTTCTCGATCGAGAAGATGACCTCGCTGTTGGCCTCGATGCCGGCAAGCTCTCTGAGATCGCGAGGAATGGTGACCTGGCCTTTGGACGTGACGCGCATTTGCTGCTCCTTCGAAGTAAGAATTATCCTTACTATCGGAACAAGTCAAGAACAGATTAGCCGGCCAGCGCCTCTCGCATCCGGTTGCTGCCGCGATTATGCGCATGGCAAATGGCGATCGCCAGGGCGTCGGCGGCGTCGTCGCCTTTGAATTCAACCTTCGGCATCAGGATTTTCAACATCATGTGAATCTGGTGTTTTTCGCCGTGGCCGACGCCGATGACGGCCTTTTTTACGGCGTTCGGGGCATATTCGGAGACCCGCAGTCCGGCGCGCGCCGGCACCAGCATGGCGATGCCGCGGGCCTGGCCAAGCTTCAGGGTCGCGACTGCGTCCTTGTTGACGAAGGTCTGTTCGACGGCGGCTTCATCCGGCTTGTAAGCGTGGACGACCTCCGCCAGGCCATCATGCAGTTGGCAGAGGCGGGAGGCAAGGTCCATGTCTCCATCGGAGGTGACGGTGCCGGAGGCGACAAACCGCAGGGAATTGCCAAGTGTGTCGATGACTCCCCAGCCGGTGCGGCGAAGTCCGGGATCGATGCCGACGATGCGAATCGTATTTTGCATGGTTCAACCTATAGCGATTGCGAAATAACTGCCATCGATATGTGAACAAAACAAAAACACTCCTGGTTTTAGGTCGCGCCATTTACCGCGAATTAAAACAGATGCTTGAATTCTAGTGTCAAATACGAAGGGGGTCTCGTGTCGCAAGGAGATAAGCCCCCGATGTTCTGTTTAAGATCGGTCGATCAGGCATGCGCTGCGTGCCCACGCCGGCAGGCGTGTTCAGAAGGGGTTAGTTGTACATGGCACAGAGATTTCAATCCCTGTCCTTCAAGGTCATTGCCACTTTCATTCTGCTGACTGTGCTGTCGATCGCGGTGATCGACGTGCTTGCCTATTTCGCCAGCAGCCGGATTTCCGACGAGCAGGCGCTGAAAGCCAAGGAGAGCGTGCTGATTTTTCGCGGCGACATGCTGCAGGATCAGCTGACGCAGCTTGAAAACCAGGCGACGTCGATTGCGCGCATAGAGGCGCTGCAGATGTCGATCACCAGCCTGAAAAGCGGTTGGAAGACGATCGAGAAGACCTCCGGCGATGCCCGCGCCGAGTTGAAGAAGGTATTCATCTCCGACAATCCCAACCCGGCCGATCAGCGCGAGAAGCTGATGAAGCCGGAAGGGCCGAGCGGCTTTTATTATTCGAACCACGAGAAGACGCAGGGGGAAGTCGCCCGCGATCTCGCGGATACCGCCTTCAGCGATCTGCTGATCGCCGATCTCGACGGCACCGTCCTCTATTCCTACAAGAAGCAGGACGACTTCGCCGAGAATCTAAAGACGGACACCTGGAAGGCAACCGGCGCCGGTATCGCTTTCGCCAAAGCGGTCGAGAATACCGCCAAGGCGACGGATGACGCCGCACCGACAGGTTTCTCCGGCCTTCGCGTCGATGCCACCAGCGGCAAGTCGGCGATCTTCTATGCGGTGCCGATCGTCAAGCTCGGCGCAGCCAAGGGCATCTTTCTCTTCAAGGTGCGCGACGACATCGTCACCAGCATCCTTGCGAAAGGCATCGTCCAGGGCAGCACGGCGCGGGCGGCGATTGTTTCCGGCGATGGGTCGGCTGTCGGGCTCGACGCGAACGGCAGGCTTGCGACGCTCGATGCGACTCCTTTCGCCTTCATCAAGGACGCGCTGGCCAGTTCGGCGATGACGGTTGCCGATTTCGGCAGGGCGGATGGGCAGGCGCGCGCCTATGTCCGTGGCATCGACTATCGTGGCGACCGTTTCCTCGTGGTCGAGAGCGTGCTCTTGAGCGAACTCAATGCCGGCTCGATCGAGATCGCCACTTTGCTAACGATGATCGGCATCGGCGTGCTCGTCGTCATGGCGGTCGCCACCGGCCTCGTCACCAATCTCCTGTTCTCGCCGCTGGCGCGGCTCGCCGGGGTCACCCGCGACGTCGCCGGCGGCAAGCTCGACAGCGAGATCGGCAGCCTGAACCGCAAGGACGAGATCGGCACGATGGCGAATGCGCTTGCCCGCTTCAAGCAGTCGCTGATCGAAAGCCGCGAACTGGAAGCCGTCAGCGAAGAGACGCGCCTGCAGGCCGAGCAGGATCGCCAGCAGAATCTGGCCGAGCGCGAGGCCGAGGCGAAGACGTTGCAGCAGGTGGTCGAGGCGATCGATGAGGGCCTGCATCATCTGGCGAGCGGCGATCTCGCCTACCAGATCGATAGGCGCTTCCCGAACGAGCTGGAAAGCCTGCGCATCAATTTCAACGAGGCGCTGGCGACGCTGAGCGAAACGATGACGGCCATCGGCGGCAACTCGATGGCGGTGCGGGCCGGATCCGAGGAGATGCGCACCGGCGCAGACGAGCTTGCCGGCCGCACCGAGCGTCAGGCCGGCTCGATCACCGAGACGGCGAATGCGATCAGCGCCATCACCCAGTCCGTCCGCCGGCAGATCGAGCGGGCCGAACAGGCCGAGCGCATCGCCCGCGACGCCAAGAAGGAGACGACCGGGTCCGGCCAGATCATGCGCGAGACGATCGCAGCGATGGAGGCGATCCAGACCTCTTCGCGCCAGATCAACACGATCATCTCTGTTATCGACGACATCGCCTTCCAGACCAACCTCCTGGCACTCAATGCCGGCGTCGAGGCGGCGCGCGCCGGTGAATCGGGCAAGGGCTTCGCCGTCGTCGCGATGGAAGTGCGCGAACTCGCTCAGCGCTCGTCGAGCGCGGCCAAGGAGATCTCCAGCCTGCTGCAGAAATCGACGCATGAGGTCGAAAGCGGCGTGTCGCTTGTGGAAAGGGCCGGCGTTGCGCTGACCGGCATCGGCGCCCATGTCGAGGCGATCAACGGACAGATCAACGACATCATGGGTGCGACCCGTGAGGAAGCCAATACACTGCGCGAAATCAACAGCGCCGTCGCCGAGCTCGACGCGATGACGCAGCAGAATGCCTCGATGGTCGAGGAGACAACGGCGGCGATCCACCGGCTGGCGACGGAAGCCCTGGAAATGGACCGCCAGCTCGGCAATTTCACGCTGCCCCCCGGCCACCACCAGCCGAGCGCCGAGGTGCATGTGATGCGCCGTCACCGGTAGCCACCGCCCGTAGCATTGCAAGGGGTCGCGTTCGCGCGGCCCTTTTTCTTTGCGCGCTCGGTTTGGAATGGTGCGAGCGCGAACCTACATAGGCTGCATCTTTCACTGGCCGGCAGGTTTCCCATGGTTCCCTTCTCCATACTCGACCTTTCCCCCGTTGCCGAAGGCAGCAGCGTGCGCCAGTCGCTCGAGAGTTCGGCGCGAATGGCCAAGAAGGCCGAGGAATTCGGTTACAAGCGCTTCTGGCTCGCCGAACATCACGGCATGCCGGGGATCGCCAGTGCCGCCACATCAGTCGTCATCGGCCATGTCGGGGCCGCGACAACGCGCATCCGCATCGGCTCCGGGGGTATCATGCTGCCCAATCATTCGCCGCTCGTCATCGCCGAGCAGTTCGGCACGCTGGAGGCGCTCTTCCCCGGCCGTGTCGATCTCGGCCTCGGGCGGGCGCCGGGAACGGACATGCGCACGGCACAGGCGCTGCGGCGCAATCTCGAGGCTGGTGCAAACAGCTTTCCGAACGACGTAGTGGAATTGCAGCAACTGCTCGATACGCCGGTCGAAAACCAGGCAATCCTCGCGGTTCCCGGCAATTCATCGCATATCCCGATCTGGCTGCTCGGCTCCAGCCTCTACAGTGCCCAGCTCGCCGCCATGCTTGGGCTTCCCTATGCCTTCGCCTCACATTTCGCGCCCGACATGCTGCTCGATGCGATTGCGATCTACCGCGACCGCTTCCAGCCCTCGGCGACACTCGACAAGCCCTATGTGATGGTCGGGGTCATGGGCGCGGTGGCGGCGACGGATGATGACGCGCGCTATCATTTCACCTCCGCCGAGCAGCAGTTCGTCAACTTGCGCCGCAATGTCCGCGGCCCGTTCCCGCGCCCGGTGGCCGATATGGAAAATTTCTGGTCGCCGATGGAAAAGATGAACGTCGAACATACGCTGCGTTACGCCGTGGTCGGGTCGCCGCAGACGGCGGAGGCGAAACTGACTGCGTTTCTCGAGGAAACGCAGGCCGACGAGGTGATCATCTCGATGCCGATCCATGATATCGAGGTACGACTGAGGTCGGTGGAACTGTTTGCCGGGTTGGGAAGCTTCATGCGGGCGGCGGCATAGGTCGAAAAGCCACGATCGCCAATGGAAACCCGGCGTCACGGCCGGGTTTCCATTGGCGATCGTTTAAAGAGAATCAGGCCGAGAGCTTGGCCAGCACTTCTTCCGAGACCTCGAAGTTCGAATAGACGTTCTGCACGTCGTCATCGTCTTCCAGGCTGTCAATGAGCTTCATTAGCGACTGGGCCTTTTCCTCGTCCACCGGCACATTGTTCTGGGCGCGCCAGACGGCCTTGACGGTTTCGGCTTCGCCGAGGCTCGATTCCAGGGCTTTCGATACTTCGCCGAGAGCCTCAAAGCCACAGGTGATGTAATGGCCCTCTTCGTCGGTCTCAACATCGTCGGCGCCGGCTTCGATCGCGGCTTCCATCACCTTGTCGGCGTCGCCAACGGAAAGCTTGTAGGTGATTTCGCCGACATGGTCGAAGGAGAAGGAAACGGAACCGGTTTCGCCGAGAGCGCCGCCGGCCTTGGTGAAGATCGAGCGGACGTTGGAGGCGGTGCGGTTGCGGTTGTCGGTCAGAGCTTCAACGATGATCGCCGTGCCGCCGGGGCCGTAACCCTCGTAGCGGACTTCGTCGTAGTTTTCGCCATCGGCGCCGGCTGCCTTCTTGATAGCGCGGTCGATGTTGTCCTTCGGCATGGACTGGGCCTTGGCGTTCTGGATCGCCAGGCGAAGACGGGCATTCATCATCGGGTCGGGCAAGCCGGCCTTGGCGGCTACGGTAATTTCGCGAGCAAGCTTGGAGAACATTTTCGACCGCACCGCGTCCTGGCGGCCTTTGCGGTGCATGATGTTTTTAAACTGTGAATGGCCAGCCATGGCATCCCTGTCCACGTCTCATTGTTCGGAATGGGCCGCCTTATAAGAGCGAAACGGCACCCGTTCAAGGAAAAAGCGGTGGATTTGCTTGATGATGCACGGGTTCTGCCGCCTGTCTCAATCAACCGTCAGCCGCTTGCGGCTAGCGAAGAAACCATGTCCGTCCTGGCGTCGGCACCGCATCCCTTCCGTGCCGGAGGTGCAGGAATAAGGCCCGCCCTTCCAGCTCTCGCCATAGTCGAGCACATGCTCGTCGCTGCAGCAGGCGGTGTCGCCGACCATCTTGAAGATATAGGCCTTGCCGCTCGCCGGCAGGAGGATGAGGCGGACATAGAGCGGTTCGATACGATCACAGGCAAGCTCTGGCCCGCCGTCTTCGGGAACATACATTTCGACGCCGCCCTTTGGCGTATAGACGCAGCCTATATTTCTTGTGGGCTGACGAAGACGACGTGGCCGTTTTCGTCGGGCTTGAAGGTCTTTTCCGCCGCAAGGCCTCTGGGCGCAAAGGCTGCGCAAAATATCAAAGCAAGAATCGAATGTCGCGTTCGCATCGTGATCCTCTCCGGTGGGGCGCACTATCGCATATTCCTCTGCTGTGAAAAGCGGGCGTGGCTCTACGGAACAAAGGCAGGAGGATGACGTTTCAACGGAACTCCACCCAACGGAAAGGAACGGTCATGGCAAGTCTCAGCGAGGCGCAGGAACAGCCAGCACGTCAGCTCTGGGATCAGGTCAACGATGTTCATGCCGGCATGCTCGGAATTTCCGGGATGGACATGCACATGCAGCCGATGGCGCCGCATGCCGACCCCACAACCAATACGATCTGGTTCTATACCAAGACCGATGCAGAGATCGTGCGGGCCATAAAGCCCGGCAGCCGCGCGCATTTCTGCCTCGTCGGCAAGGATCATGACTATCACGCCTGCCTTGCCGGTGTGATCGAAGTGCGCCCTGACCCTTCCAAAATCGAGGAATATTGGAATTCGATCGTGGCTGCCTGGTATGACGGCGGCAAGAAGGATCCCAAGCTTACCATGCTTTCCCTGCATGTCGACGATGCCGAGATCTGGGTCTCCACCGGCAACAGCCTGAAATTCGGGTGGGAGATCGCCAAGGCCAATCTCGATGATGACAAGACGCCGGATATCGGCATCAGGCGTCATCTGCAGTTTGCCTGATGCGCAATGCCCTGATGTAACCGGGCCTTTTTACTGCACACCCTTCAGTACGTAGATCAACGGCTTTTTCGGCAGCGTGCGCATCGAGACGGTGATGCTATCATCGGGTGCGTTGGCGACGTCGAAATCCTTGCCGAACATCGAGACGAAGGCCTCGACCGGCGGGCCGCGCCGGTGCATCGGCAGAATCAACGACGAGCGCAGCCGCTTGATGACGCGGCTCATGCTGTCGGCGCCCATGGTCAGGCCGCCATCGACCGGGACCATGACGGCGTCGAGGCGGCCGATCTCGGTATAGTGGGCATCTGTCAGTTCATAATGCAGATGGCCGAGATGGCCGATGCAGAGGCCGGCGATTTCGAAAATGAAGATGGAATTGCCGTTCTCCTGCGAGCCGCCGAGGCCATAACTGAAGCGGATATCCGTCGCGACATTGCGGATATAGGCGTCGCCGATGACGAGTTTGATTTCGGCCTTCTCGCCCGGAACATCGCTCCAGCCATGCAGCACATGCTTGATTTCAGGATCGGGCGCCAAGGTAAAATGGCTCGTGTGCGCCTTGTTCATGGTCACGACGTCGGGCATCGTCGCCGGCCTGTACCAGCCGTTATAGTCTGTCGCGATGACGATGCCGCCAGGAGTTTCGATCTCGAAGGTGGAATGGCCGCGGAAGGTCAATTTGACGTCCCCGCCCTCGGAGACGGCGGGCGTCAAGGTGGCGGCGCCGGAAAAGCTTGCGAAGGTTGCCTTGGGGATATTCTGCGCGATTGCCTGGCACTGGCTGACGGGCGTTCGCTGTTCCTGGGCTCCGGCGGGAACTGGCGCAGCGAAGGTTGCAAAGCATGCGATAGCGAGGACAAGATATTGCGGCTTCATGCCACCCTCCGGCGCTCCATCACTTTGAATTGGCGGCGGGAGGATGCGGCATGAGGTCGCAGCGGTCCAGACTGGGGATGCTCACAATTGCGTGTTGCGCGGATGTCTAGAAAAGCATGATGTCACCCGAAAACCGCTCACACTTTTCGGCATCATGCCCTATCGCCAGAACTCCGGCACCGTCTCGGCCAGCCGCGGTCCGAGCCGGAGCGGCGCGATCTTTTCGGCCAGTCCGGTCGCATCGGAAATCTCCACGCCGACGCCGCAGATCGTCGCGGGCCCGTTTGCTGCTTCCATGCGGCCCTTTGGCATCTTGGAGATGAAGCGGTTGAGCGGCTCCTCCTTGTCCATGCCGAGGGAGGAATCGTAATCGCCGCACATGCCGGCATCCGACATATAGGCGGTTCCGCCGTTCAGGATCTGCGTGTCGGCCGTCGGCACATGCGTGTGGGTGCCCACGACGAAACTGGCGCGGCCGTCGACGAAATGGCCGAAGCACTGCTTTTCGCTGGTCGCTTCAGCGTGGAAATCAAAAATGATCGCATCGGCCTGCTCCTTCAGCGGGCAGGCGTCCAGGATCACCTCGGCCGATTTGAAGGGATCGTCGAGCTCCGGGTGCATGAAGACCCGGCCCATGACGTTGGCAACGAGTACACGCGCACCGTTCCTGGCATAGAACAGGCCGGAGCCGCGGCCGGGCGTGCCTTGCGGATAGTTGGCCGGCCGCAGGAATTGATCGTGGCGCCCGGCAAAAGCCACGGCTTCCTTCTGGTCCCAGACGTGATTGCCCGTCGTCACCACATCGGCGCCGGCATTGATCGTTTCCAGAAAGATGTCTTCGGTGATGCCGAAGCCGCCGGCGGCATTCTCGCCGTTGACGACGACGAAATCGAGCTTGAGGTCGGAGATCAGGCCCGGAAGGCGGTCCCAGACCGCTGTGCGTCCCGTCTTGCCGACCATGTCACCCAGAAAAAGCAGCCGCATTCCCTATCCAATCCAAGAGGCAAAAAAGCGAAGGCCGCTTTCTGTCAGGATGGCATCCAGGCTTATGTCGTGCGGCTCGTCGGGCACATGTGCCACTTCCTGGCAGTCGAATGCAATGCCGATCAGCTTCGGATGCAGGCCTTTTTGCCTTAGTCGGTCGATGGCGCGGTCGTAATGGCCGGCGCCGTAGCCGATGCGGTGGCCTCTGATATCGAAGGCTGAAAGCGGCACCAGCATGATTTCCGGATCGAGAATGGCGGCATCCGCCCCAGGGCCGACCGTGCCGAAACCGGTATCGACAAGCGGCGCACCCTCGGCCAGTTCGCGAAAGACGATGGTCTGCCGATCGAGGATCGCCGGCACGCAGAGCCGTGCACCGCGCACGGCAAATCGCGCCATCAGCGGCCTGAGATCAGCTTCCGAACGGATCGGCAGGAAGCCGGAGACAATCGTGCCCAGCGCAAAGCCCACGGCCTCGCCGGCATGATCGGCCATTGCGAGACTTTTGGAGGCGCGGTTCTCGGGAGAAATGGCGTCGCGTGCCGACAGTCGTTCGTTGCGCAGCTGCGCTTTCAGTTCTTTCACGGTCATTCGATCCGCCGGATATGGAAAGGTTCGAGCGAGCATAGACGGCTGGGTGCCCGATGCAAATGCCGGATGCGACGGCGCTGCGCCCATTTCACGCCCTGTCGCGGGATGCGGCCGAAGATCAGACGACGATGCTTGTCGGTCTTGTCGCGGTGTCGGTGGAGAAAGCTGCCATATCAGGAACGGCATTCGCCCCGGTCTGCCGGTTGTGCTGCCGCAGATCGTGCATCGCCTTTTCGAGCAATTGCTTGAGTTCGCGCACCACCGCCTTGAACTCTTCCATCGTTTCTCGATCATCGGCGGAAATGGTCGAGAATTTCGGGGCATCCTCGGCGACGCTCTGATAGGCCTTGCGGGCGCTGGTGGCGGCGTCCGGTTCCTCGGAGCCGGTCGCGGTTTCGGTTTCTCCCGAGGCATCTGTCAGCGCAGCGTCGGCGCCGCTCGTTGCGGCCGCCGCTGCATCCGGGGTCGCATCTACCGCGACGGCGGCCGAGCTGCCGGTCGCGACTGATGATGCGAATTCGGAGGCGGCGGTGCCGAGCTTGCGCGCCAGTTCGGCGGCCAGACGGGCGACCACTTCGGGCGGCATATTGGAGCTGCGCAGCATCTCCAATTGCTGCTTTGCCTCTTCGAGCTTGCGTTGCGCCTTCGTCTTGGCTTCATCCCCGGAATTCGCCAAAGTCTGCCGCATCTGCTGCAGCGTCTGGGTACTGCGCTGCAGCTTCAGCACCCCCTGATCAGTCTCGTTTCCCGCGGCAGATATGACCGCTGCTGAAGACGTGGCGCGCAAGATGACGGAGGCAGACGTGGTTGCGACCTGCATGGACAATCCCCGACAGTTCGGGGCCTCGATTGCTTTTCGGCGCATCTTGCAACGTCAGACTTGCGTGGACCTGTGTTGTGGGGCAGCCGGCAGCGCGGCGGCGAGCTGTTGCATCGTCTCCTCAAACAACGGCGCCCCGCCCGGCATCCAGCCGAGCGCACGGATTTTTGCGGTGCTCATGGGATTGAGCGCCCCCTTGTCGGCGGGGGGCGGCAGCAGGTGCCGACAGCCGGTCTCGCGCCGGATGGGTGAAAGGATATCGCGCGTGTCGACCGATATGTCCGAGACGTTGAACACCTCGCCGGAGATACGGCTGCTCTCTGTCTCCAGCATCAGCCGCACCGCACGCCCGAGGTCGCGGCCGTGAAGCTCCGTTCCCACACGTGAATCAACCGGTCGGCCGCCGAGGTAATCGGCGATGACACCGTCCCATTTGTTCGGCGAGAGATCGCCGTAGATGCCGGTCGCCCTCAGGCTTACGCCGGCAAAACCTGGGGTGGAGAGGTGGGCAAGTGCGCGTTCGGCATCGAGCTTGACCTGGCCGTAGAGGGTTTCTGGCTTGGCCAGCATCGTTTCCCAGAGCTCGGTTCCTTCAGGATGTTGACCATAGGCGGCGCGGCTGGAGAGGAAGATGCAACGGCGCGTGCCTGCGCGTTTGGCAGCTTCGAAAAGACGGACGGTGCCATCGAGATTGAGCCTGTGAAAGGTCTTCGGATCGTCGCCCTCGCCGCCGCGGTATTTGCCCGGAACATGGCTGAAGGCGGCGTGGACGAAGAAATAGGCATCGTCGAAGACGTCGATCTGGTCCTTGTCGGGATCGAGCGAAAGGGCTGCAAACTCGACCGGGCGCGAGAAGAGGCGCGGGTGGGGCGCACGGCGTCCGCCGACGATCACCTGATAGCCGGCGGTCAGTAGCTCCTCGACGACATAGCGGCCGACGAGACCCGTTCCGCCGGATACCAGTACCTTCATATTGCCCCTTCCGGATTGTCCAGCGCCGTAATCTCGGGCACATCGCTGTTATGGTGGAAATGGTGCCACAAATCGATCAAAGGTTGTAGCTGCGCTGCCTTGAGATGATCTTTTTCCCACGGTTTTTCATACTGGTAGTGCAGGATCGAAATGCTCTTCCAGTCCCAAAGCTCCGGCATGGTGAACCATACATATTGCAGCATGTTGAAATAAACCGGCAGGCCGTGCCAATCCGGGAAGAAGGTCTCCAGAAAGGTCTGGTCGGTGCGGCGCCAGAAGGTGTCTGGCCTGTCGAGCCTTTCGAGCATGTGCCGGAATGTGTCATGCGAGGGCGTGGCGACGAAGACGCCGGAATTCATGCGGCGGAAGTCGGCGAGGCTTTCATAGACATTGGGGGCGGCGGAAAATTCCGGGTAGAGGAAGAGCTTGTCGACGTTCTTCAGCACCAGGGCGTCGGCATCGATGAAGACGCAGCGCTCATATTCGACGAGCTGCCACAGCCTGAGCTTGCAGAAATTGTCGAGCGGCGAATGGAAATCCGGCTTGCGGCCCTTGGTGAAGGGGGCCGCGGAATGGAGCTGGCCGCGCGCATGGCGTTCGTTGAAGGCGGCAGACAGCGGCAGATGCTCGACCTCGATCAGGCGACAGCCGAGGGTCTTGAGCGGGGCGAGGGCGGCCGCATCGACGCCGGCGGTGTGGAGGACGACGATGTCGGCGCTGATGGCGGTGCGCCTCAGTGAGTGGACGAGGGCGGTCGCGCCCAGGGCGTAGTCGGCATTGGTGACGAGGGTGACGTAGGCAAAGTTTGAGGTAGATGTCATTGGCGCCGGCCGCTTCCACCCACGCCCTCATTCCTGTGCTGGTCAAAGGAATCCAGCCACGGCGCGTCCGCGCCGTGAATGACTCTCCTGCGGCCAATGACTTGGGCGCGCTGGATTCCTGTGACATCCCTCGGGCTAAACCCGAGGACGGGAATGAGGGGGAGACTATTGGACTGGCCGGGCTTCAACACATCAGGCCTTCGCTCACGACACCGACTTCAGCCGCTTGCCTTCCGGATCGTGATTGATCGTCGCGGCGATGTCCTTGGTCCAGGCGGAAACAGCAGGCACGCGCGAGCGGTCGACGCGATAGGCGAATTTCTTGGCGACGTCGACGATCTCGCCGAGCAGGCCGGCTTCCAGCGTGATCGGTTCGAGGCCGAGAGTTCGGAATTTCTCGTTTTGAACGATCAGCTCGTTTTCGGCGGCTTCCTTGCGCGGGTTGGGCAGCCAGGCGATGTCGGCGCCGCTTATCCCCGCGATCATCTGCGCGAGGTCGCGCACCCGGTGGGTTTCAGTCATCTGGTTGAAGATCTCGACACGCGCGCCGCGGGCCGGTGGATTCTCAAGCGCCAGCTCGATGCAGCGCACCGAATCCTGGATATGGATGAAGGCGCGGGTCTGGCCGCCGGTGCCGTGCACGGTCAGCGGATAGCCGATCGCCGCCTGGATGAGGAAGCGGTTCAGCACGGTGCCGTAATCGCCGTCGTAATCGAAACGGTTGATCAGCTGCGCATGGCGGCGCGTCTGCGCGGTATGCGTGCCCCAGACGATGCCCTGGTGCAGGTCGGTGATCCTCAATCCGTCGTTCTTGGCGTAGAACTGGAAGAGAAGCTGATCCAGGCACTTGGTCATGTGGTAGATCGAGCCGGGATTGGAGGGATAGAGGATCTCCTGGCTGACCGTCTCGCCGGCTGGAGTTTCGATGCCGACCGGCAGGTAGCCCTCGGGGATCGCTGCGCCGACCGTCGAATAGCCGTAGACCCCCATGGTGCCGAGGTGGATGAGATGGGCGTCGAGATTGAGTTCGGTCAGCGCGTTCAAGAGGTTGTGCGTGGCGCTGACATTGTTGTTGACGGTGTAATTCTTGTGGCGGTCGCTCTTCATCGAATAGGGTGCGGCCCGCTGTTCGGCGAAGTGGATGATCGCATCTGGGCGATGCTCGAAAAGCCATTTCTTCAGGAGTTCGTAGTCCTTGGCGAGATCGATCAGATTGAAGTGGATGCGGCGTCCGGTTTCGGTATGCCAGATGCGGGTCCGCTCCTGGATCGAATCCATCGGTGTCAGCGATTGAACGCCGAGTTCGGTGTCGATCCAGCGGCGTGAGAGATTGTCGAGGATATGGGCGTCGTGACCGGCATCGGAGAGATGCAGCGATGTCGGCCAGCCAATGAAACCATCTCCGCCCATAACCGCAATCTTCATCGCATCGTCTCCTGATCGGTTCGTTCGCTATCGGGAATAGTTAGGAATTATGACAATCATTCAACGCCTACCGGCTGGGCATTCAATGCCTGCCGGTCGGACATTCAATGCTTGCCTGGCGGAAAGCGTTGCGCCAAAGAGGGCACCGAAGTTTGGAGAAAATTATGACAGAACGCCCTTTTTCCATTTCGGGAGAGCTGACGGAGGCCGGACATCGCCTCGTTCAGCGGGTCTATTAT
The DNA here is from genome assembly GCF_002914525.1 of Rhizobium hidalgonense. Taxonomy (GTDB): domain Bacteria; phylum Pseudomonadota; class Alphaproteobacteria; order Rhizobiales; family Rhizobiaceae; genus Rhizobium; species Rhizobium hidalgonense. Next base: position 266,545 of record NZ_LODW01000070.1, read on the forward strand.
GAAGACACGGATTTCTCCGGCCTGGTCTATCACGCCCGCTACCTGCATTTCCTGGAGCGCGGCCGCACCGATTATCTGCGCTGCCTCGGTGTCGAACAGCGCGAGCTCGTCAGTGCCGATGAGGAGGGCCTCGTCTTCGTCGTCCACCGCATGGAGATCGACTTCAAGAGCCCGGCGCGCATGGACGATGTGCTGACGATCCTGACTCATACGGAAAAAGCCGGCGGCGCCAAGATGGTGCTCAATCAGCAGATTCGTTCGGGCGAGACGCTGCTGATCGCCGCCAAGGTGATCATCGCCGTCATTAACGCCAGGGGACGGCCGCGGCGGCTGCCGGAAACATTGGCGGCGAAATTCCTGGAAGGCAGCACGCCGCTTTGAGCATGATGCCGAAAAGTGTGAGCGGTTTTCGGACGACATCATGCTCTGTTTTTGATTTAGATGCAGATGACTTTAGGCCGGGCGGCCTAAAGTCATCTGCATCGGGCTGCGAATCGTCCGGAATTCAGGCTTGTCAAAACTTGAATTTTATGTGAAGGAATTCCCGTGCCGCAGGATGAGTGCTTTTTCGGCAGCCGGATCTTGCTCCGGTCAAGTAAACCGTGGAACGAAATCTTCCAGATGCAGGCTTACTGTCACAGTCCGGCACTAACGATCTATTAACCATAATAGTGTCTTACTGGGAAAGTCGGAGTTTGTGCGGTGCACGCCTTCCTTTGACCAAATTTGACGGCAAGAAGGCGGAAGATGAGCTTGGAAGTTTGACCAGGGCTTTGGGCGGCGGTCGCCGGACACTTCTTGCGAGATCAGTTTGTGCCGCCCGGTCTAGCGCCGGGCGTTTGGATTCGGGGATTTTGGACCAATGGAACAAATAGGATTGGCAGCAGCAACGACGGACGTCAGCCTCTGGTCGCTTTTCATGCAGGCCGGCATCGTCGTCAAGCTCGTCATGCTCGGGCTCATCGCAGCCTCGGTGTGGACCTGGGCGATCGTCATCGACAAATACCTGGCCTATGGCCGCGCACGGCGCCAGTTCGACAAGTTCGAGCAGGTGTTCTGGTCGGGTCAGTCGCTGGAAGAACTCTACCGCTCACTGTCGGAACGCAGCAATACCGGACTGGCGGCGATCTTCGTGGCCGCCATGCGCGAATGGAAAAAATCTTTCGAGCGCGGCGCCCGTTCGCCGATCGGCCTGCAGATGCGTATCGACCGGGCGATGGACGTGACGCTGTCACGCGAATCGGAATTTCTCGGCGCCCGTCTCGGATCACTGGCAACGATCGGTTCAGCCGGTCCGTTCATCGGTCTCTTCGGCACGGTCGTCGGCATCATGACCTCGTTCCAGGCGATTGCCGGCTCGAAGTCGACCAACCTTGCGGTCGTCGCGCCCGGTATCGCCGAAGCGCTGCTTGCGACCGCGATTGGCCTCGTCGCCGCTATCCCGGCGGTTATCGCCTACAACAAGTTCTCTGCCGATGCCGGCAAGCTCTCGGGTCGCATGGAAGGTTTCGCGGATGAATTCTCCGCCATACTTTCGCGCCAGATCGACGAGAAACTGCAGCCGCGCGCTGCCGCTCAGTAACCAACGGAGTATACTAACATGGGTATGGCTGTTGGAGGCAATGGCGGCGGGGGCGGCGGACGCCGCCGTCGCGGCGGTCGGAACAAGGCCGTGATCTCCGAAATCAACGTGACGCCGCTGGTCGACGTCATGCTCGTGCTTTTGATCATCTTCATGGTCGCAGCACCGATGATGACTGTCGGCGTGCCGATCGACCTGCCGGAAACGCAGGCCAAGGCGCTGAATTCCGAGACGCAGCCGATCACCATCTCCGTCAAGAACGACGGCGAAGTGTTTCTGCAGGAGACCCCGATCCCGGCTGCCGAGATCGCAGCCAAGCTCGAGGCGATCGCTACCACCGGCTATAACGAACGTATCTTCGTGCGCGGCGACGCGACAGCGCCCTACGGCGTCATCGCCGACGTCATGGCCCGTATCCAGGGCGCCGGCTTCAAGAATATCGGTCTCGTGACGCAGCAGAAGAAGGACCAGTAACGTTCAAGATGAAGACCAGCGTCGTCACATCTGCTGTTCTGCACTGTCTGGTGCTTACCTGGGCGATGGTGTCGCTCAGCGCGCCTGAATCCTTCAAGGTGGAGGATTTCGAGGCGATGCCGGTCGATCTGGTGCCGGTGGAATCCATCACCCAGATGCAGCAGGGCGACAAGAAGGCTCCGAAGAAGGAGACGTCTGCGCCGGTGCCGACGACACGGCCGCCGATCGCCCAGCCCGCGGAGAATGCCGGCGACAACAATGTCGACCTGAAGACGCCGCCGGTGCCGAACGCCAAGCCGAGCAATAGCGAGGCTGCCGCGGCGAATTCGAGCGAAAAGCCGATGCCGAAGACCGATCCGAAGCCGAATGATGTCAAGGACATCGTCAAGGAGGAAACGGAGGTCGAGCAGCCGAAGGAGGTCGCTTCCATTCCGCCGCCGAAGCCCGTCGAAGTGACGCCGCCGAAGCCGGAGGAAAAGCCGCCGGAAGAGCAGGCCAAGCCCGAGGAACCGCCGAAGCCGGACGCGGAAGCATTGCCGGACAATGTGCCGACCCCTGTCGCCAAGCCGCAAGTAAAACCGCCGGAGCCACAGAAGCCTGCCGAGAAGCCGCCGGAAAAGACCCCGGACCAGCCGAAGACCGCCGATACGCCGACCGACAAGAAGAAGGCGGACAAGAAGCAGGAAACGGCGAAATCGGCCTCGACGATGAAGAGCGATTTCAATGCCGACGAGATTTCGGCCTTGCTGAACAAGACCGATCCTTCCGCAGGGGGCGCCAAGCGCTCGACGCAGGAGGCATCGCTCGGTGCGAAAAAGAGCAATGGTGGCTCGAAACTCAGCCAGAGCGAAGAAGATGCGATGCGCAGCTTGATCGAAGGCAACTGGCTTGTCACACCCGGAATGGAAGGCCTTTCCGGCCTAGTGATCACGGTGCATTTCAAGTTGGGCAGAGACGGCGCCATTATCGGTCAGCCGGACATCGAATCGTCTGGTGGAAGCAGCAGCGATTCGACGCGTCGTGCGCTGGAAAGCGCTGCTTACCGTGCCGTGATGAAATCCGCTCCTTCCTTTTCCTCGACCCTTCCGATGGACAAATATGATGCTTGGAATGAGGTCGTTCTCAACTTCGATGCGAGCAGCTTGGGAATCTAGATGTCGAGGAGTCTAGCTTCGAAAGATAAGTACGATGCTTGGAAGCAAGTTGTCTTGAACGCCGCTGCCGGCAAATTGAATTCATGAAGTGCTGAAAGGCTTATTTGATATGGTCAAGTGTTCCCTCATTCGCGCTCTGATGGTCATTGTAGGCCTGATTGGGGTTGCAGCCTTTACGACTCCGGCGAACGCGGTGCTCACCCTTGATCTTCGAAAGGGTAACGTCCAACCGCTTCCGATCGCGGTGACCGACTTCCAGGGCGACATGGGCGCGCAGGTTTCGCAAGTCATCGCTGCCGACTTGCAGCGCTCCGGTCTCTTTGCACCCATCAACAAGACAGCCTTCATCGAGAAGATTTCTAATCCCGACGCTTCGCCGCGTTTCGAGGACTGGAAGGTCATCAATGCACAGGCGCTGGTCACCGGCCGGGTTACCAAGGAAGCAGATGGCCGTCTTCGCGCCGAATTCCGGCTCTGGGACCCGTTCGCCGGGCAGCAGATGACCGGTCAGCAGTTCTATACGCAGCCGGAGAACTGGCGCCGTGTGGCTCACATCATCGCCGATGCGATCTACAAGCAGATCACCGGTGAGGAAGGCTATTTCGACACCCGCGTGGTCTTCGTCTCCGAATCCGGCACCAAGCAGCAGCGCAAGCGCCAGCTGGCGATCATGGACCAGGACGGCTTCAACGTGCGCATGCTGACTGATGGCAGCGATCTCGTGCTGACGCCGCGCTTCTCGCCGAGCCGGCAGGAGGTCACCTACATGTCCTTTGCCAACCAGCAACCGCGTGTCTATCTGCTGCAGCTCGAAACCGGGCAGCGCGAAGTCGTCGGCAATTTCCCGGGCATGACATTCTCGCCGCGCTTTTCGCCGGATGGTCAGAAGGTGATCATGAGCCTGCAGCAGGACGCCAATTCCAACATCTATACGATGGACCTGCGTTCGCGCACGACGACGCGACTGACCTCGACGGCTGCGATCGACACCTCGCCCTCCTATGCGCCTGACGGCAACCGCATCGCCTTCGAAAGTGACCGCGGCGGACAGTCACAGATTTATGTTATGAATGCCGACGGGTCCGGGCAGACCCGCATCTCCTTCGGCGATGGCCGTTACTCTACGCCGGTCTGGTCGCCACGCGGCGATCTCATCGCCTTCACCAAGCAGTCAGGCGGCAAGTTCTCGATCGGCGTGATGAAGCCGGATGGTTCGGGCGAGCGTATCCTCACGACTGGTTTCCACAACGAGGGCCCGACCTGGGCGCCGAATGGCCGTGTCATCATGTTCTTCCGTCAGGCGGCGGGCTCGGGCGGTCCGCAGCTCTATTCGATCGATCTGACCGGCTACAATGAACAGGCCATCAAGACACCGTCCTACGGTTCAGACCCGGCTTGGTCGCCGCTTATGGAGTAGGGCTGCCTTCATGTCGCCTCAGAATCATGAAAACCGGGCGACCACGGGACAAATCAGTAAATCGTTAACCATAATCTTTGAGGGGCGGTTAACCGAGTGCGGTTACTGTCCGGAAACCCTGATGAACTCGCAAGGAGACCGGCCATGAGCCGAATTCATACCCCGGCAATGAGCCGCATGCAGAATTTCGCCCGCAACCCCGTCATGATCGCGCTGGTCGCCGGTCTCGCGCTCGCAAGCTGCGCCAAGAAGAACGGCGGCATGCCGAACAGCGCCGGCGATATCGGCCTCGGCGCCGGTGCGGCAACGCCGGGCTCGGCCCAGGACTTCACGGTCAATGTCGGCGACCGCATCTTCTTCGATACCGACTCCTCGTCGATCCGCGCCGATGCTTCGCAGACGCTCGACCGTCAGGCCCAGTGGCTTGGCCGCTACCCGAACTACCAGATCACCGTGGAAGGCCATGCCGACGAACGCGGCACGCGCGAGTACAACCTCGCGCTCGGCGCCCGCCGTGCGGCTGCCGCCAAGGATTATCTCGCTTCTCGCGGCGTCCCGGCGCAGCGCCTGAAGACGATTTCTTACGGCAAGGAACGTCCGGTCGCCGTCTGCGACGATATTTCCTGCTGGTCGCAGAACCGCCGCGCGGTCACGGTTCTCGGCGGCGCCGGCATGTAATGTGCCGATTTCAGTTCGCTTTCGAAGGGCGGTCCCATCAGGGGCCGCCTTTTCTTTTTGACCACACTTTGGCCAGACTCCGTTGCTTTTTGAAAGCAATTGGAAAAATCTCCTGTTCGTGCCATCGAGGTGCGAAGAATCACTGGGACAGGACGATACATATGAAGAAACTTGTCGTGGCAGGCATGCTGTGCCTCGCGGCTGTGACCGGGAGCGAACGGGCGGCCTATTCCGCCTCGTTCTTTGGGCTGCATCTCGGCGGCCGATCCGCGGAAAACCAAGCGGCGCCGCCTGTTGTCAAGGTGCAGAGCGGCGACGCCGAGATTCGCGTGCAGCAGCTCGAGGAGCAATTGCGGCAGCTGAACGGCCGGATCGAGGAAATGAGCTTCCAGCTGCTGCAGATGCAGGAGACAATCCGCAAGCAGCAGGAAGACAATGAATTCCGCTTCCAGCAGTTGGAAAAGACGGGTGCCGGTGGTGGCGGCGCCAAAGCCCCCGTCAAGAAGAGCGAGACCGATGCCGCTCCGGCAGCGTCCGGCGGCGATGACGTTGCCAGGGTGATCCAGGCACCACAGGGAGCCGAAACGGCTCCCTCCACCAACGTGCCCAGCAATAGTGGCCTCGGCCAACCGCCGAAGGAGCTCGGCTCGATCGATTTCGATCAGAACGGCAATGCGGTCGGCGGGACAGTCGACGACAACGCCACTGTCGGCTCCGGCCCTATCCCTGATGCCAATCCCGGCGCGCCGCAGCAAACCGCCTCGCTCGGCGGTGAGGCTGACCAATACAAGGCGGCCTATGGTCATGTCTTGTCCGGCGATTACAGCACGGCCGAACAGGAGTTTACCCAATACATCACCCGCTACCCGAGCAGCGCGCGGGCGGCGGACGCCAATTTCTGGCTTGGCGAGGCGCTCTATTCGCAGGGCAAGTACAATGAGGCGGCCAAAACCTTCCTCAATGCGCACCAGAAATACGGCACATCAGAAAAGGCGCCGGAGATGCTGTTGAAGCTCGGCATGTCGCTTGCCGCCCTCGACAATAAGGAGACGGCCTGTGCGACGCTGCGCGAAGTCTCGAAGCGTTACCCGAAGGCTTCGCGTGCCGTCATAAGCAAGGTTGGAAGCGAACAGAAGCGCCTCGCCTGCTAAGGTCTTCCGGCATGTCTCCGGAAGCCCCTTCGCCTCGAGAGGCGATCCTCCAGTTTCTTAACTCGCTCCAAAGCCCCGCACGCATTCTCGTCGCGATCTCGGGCGGCAGCGATTCCACCGGCCTGCTTCTCCTTCTCGATGAAGTCGTGAAGGCCGCGCCGCATCTCAAGATTTCCCTATGCGCTGCGACCGTCGATCATGCGTTGCGCGCCGACTCCGCAGACGAGGCGCGTGAAGTCGCAGCCCTCTGCACATCGCTCGGCATTGCCCACACCATCATGACCTGGCAAGGCGACAAGCCGAAGACCGGTATCATGGCCGCAGCCCGCGAGGCGCGTTACGGCCTGCTCGCCAATGCCGCAGAAAGCGTCGCAGCCGATCTCATTGTCACCGGCCATACATTCGACGATCAGCGCGAAACGCTTGCCATGCGCGGCATCCGAACGGCGCAGATCTCGACCGGTATTGCCGATGCGGTGCTTTTCGACCGGCGTTTCTGGATTTTGCGGCCGCTTCTCTTTTCCACCCGGGCGGATATCCGGGCCTTCCTGAGGGAGCGAGGTACGCGCTGGATCGACGATCCCAGCAACGAGGATATGAGGTACGAGCGCGTGCGGACGCGCCAGCGGCTTTCGGCCGATGCATCTGCGGAGCAGGACATTCGTGCCGCCTGGGAGGAGCGGCTGGCTCTTTCGTCCAGAGGCGCCGAATGGCTGGATCGTCATTTCAGGCTTCACGGCGGTTTGCTCGGGCAGGTGATGCCAGACGGGTTGAGGCAGGATCGGGCAGTACTCGACTATGCACTGGGCCGCCTGACGGCCGTTTTCGGCGGGCAGCCGTTTGTGCCGGGCAGGGCGCAGATGGAGCGCCTTCTCCGGTTTGCCGGCGGCGGCGACCCAGGCCGGATGACGGTCGGCCGGGTGGTGTTCGATCTCAGGCGTGACGGGCTTTATTTTTCCCGCGAGACCCGGGGGACAACGCCGCTGGTATTGCAGCCGGGAGAGGCAGGGGTGTGGGATGGGAGGTTTCGTGTGCGCAATGGGTCGGCAATAGCCACAAGAATAGAAGGGCAAGCCGGCCGCTCCTCCCTCATTCCTCTCCTCGTGCTTGATCCTCGGGTCAAGCCCGAGGAGAGGAATGAGGAAGGGTGGGGTAGGGGGCTTCCCAAAGCAGCATGGAGACGCGCCATGGCCTCGGCACCGGTCTTGTCCGCCGACAAAGCCCCATTATCTCCGGAAACCGCCGGGGCAATCGGCCTCACGCCCTATTTCGCACCCTTCGACCGCTTTTTGACACGATTTGATTTCATCTTTGCCAACAGGCTTTCGGCGGTTTTCGCGACGGCGCCCTATGCGAGGCCGCCTTTAAGAAGTATTGACGGAAAAACCATCTGACCTGGGGGATCGCCTTGGCAATCGCACGGCGCAACCCTATGTTAGAAACGAATAAGACGGTCGCCATGAGGCGGCTGTTCCAGTGCTGGGGAGTTCAATGAACCCTAACTTACGTAATTTCGCCTTGTGGGCGATCATAGCGCTTCTGCTGATCGCCCTTTTCAGTATGTTCCAGACGGCGCCGGCGCAGACGGGCTCCCGCGAAATCCCTTATTCGCAGTTTCTGCGTGAGGTCGATGCGGGCCGCGTGAAGGATGTCGTGGTCACCGGCAATCGGCTGAGCGGAACATATCTGGAGAATAACAATAACTTCCAGACCTATTCGCCCGTCATCGACGACAGCTTGCTCGACCGCCTGCAGGCCAAAAACGTTGCCGTCACCGCGCGTCCGGAGACCGATGGTTCCTCCGGCTTTCTGAGCTACCTCGGGACGCTGCTGCCGATGCTGCTGATCCTCGGCGTCTGGCTGTTCTTCATGCGGCAAATGCAGGGCGGCTCGCGTGGCGCCATGGGCTTCGGCAAGTCGAAGGCCAAGCTGCTCACCGAAGCGCATGGCCGTGTCACCTTCGAAGACGTCGCCGGTGTCGACGAAGCCAAGCAGGATCTCGAAGAAATCGTCGAATTCCTGCGGGATCCGCAGAAGTTCCAGCGTCTCGGCGGCAAGATCCCGCGCGGCGTGCTGCTCGTCGGCCCTCCGGGCACCGGCAAGACGCTGCTTGCCCGCTCGGTTGCCGGCGAAGCCAACGTGCCCTTCTTCACCATTTCCGGGTCTGACTTCGTCGAAATGTTCGTCGGCGTCGGCGCCAGCCGCGTGCGCGATATGTTCGAGCAGGCGAAGAAGAATGCGCCCTGCATCATCTTCATCGACGAAATCGATGCCGTCGGTCGTCATCGTGGCGCCGGTCTCGGCGGCGGCAATGACGAACGCGAACAGACGCTGAACCAGCTGCTTGTGGAAATGGATGGCTTCGAGGCGAATGAAGGCGTAATCCTGATTGCCGCCACCAACCGCCCCGACGTGCTTGACCCGGCGCTGCTGCGTCCCGGCCGTTTCGACCGTCAGGTCGTGGTGCCGAACCCGGATATCGTCGGCCGCGAGCGCATTCTCAAGGTGCATGCGCGCAACGTTCCGCTGGCGCCGAATGTCGATCTCAAGGTTCTCGCCCGCGGCACGCCCGGCTTCTCCGGCGCCGATCTGATGAACCTCGTCAACGAAGCCGCTCTCATGGCCGCCCGCCGCAACAAGCGCGTCGTCACCATGCAGGAATTCGAAGACGCCAAGGACAAGATCATGATGGGCGCCGAGCGCCGTTCCTCGGCCATGACCGAGGCGGAAAAGAAGCTCACCGCTTACCATGAGGCCGGTCACGCCATCACCGCGCTTAACGTCGCCGTCGCCGATCCGCTGCACAAGGCGACGATCATTCCGCGCGGCCGTGCGCTCGGCATGGTCATGCAGCTTCCCGAGGGCGACCGCTACTCGATGAGCTACAAGTGGATGGTGTCGCGCCTGTGCATCATGATGGGTGGCCGCGTCGCCGAAGAGCTCACCTTTGGCAAGGAGAACATCACTTCGGGTGCCTCCTCCGACATCGAGCAGGCCACCAAACTTGCCCGCGCCATGGTCACGCAATGGGGCTTCTCCGACGAGCTCGGTCAGGTCGCCTATGGCGAGAACCAGCAGGAAGTCTTCCTCGGGCATTCGGTTTCGCAGTCGAAGAACGTTTCGGAAGCAACCGCGCAGAAAATCGACAACGAAGTGCGCCGCCTGATCGACGAAGCCTATACGCAGGCCCGCACGATCCTGACGGATAAGCACGACGAATTCGTCGCCCTTGCCGAGGGTCTGCTCGAATACGAGACGCTGACCGGTGAAGAGATCAAGGCGCTGATCCGCGGTGAGAAGCCGTCGCGCGATCTCGGCGATGATTCGCCGCCAAGCCGCGGCTCGGCGGTTCCGAAAGCCGGCGCAAGGCCTGCCGCCAAGGGTGATGAACCCGAAGCCGGGCTCGAACCGCAGCCGCATTGAGCGGTTGGCACGATCTTGAACAAAGGCCGAATTTTCCCCAGCGGAAGGTCCGGCCTTTTCTATTGGTAACGGGATATAATCATTTTTCTTGCTAATTTACGTGCCGATCGCCGCATTTTGTGGCATTCCGCTGAATTGAGGCAAGCATGATTCACGCTCCTGGATCGACGACATTCCATGGAAGCCGGACTAGCTTGGAATGGTGCGCTGCCTTGAATGGCGCGCGGAAAGCGCAGGAGTGCAGATGAAGAGACGCTATTTCGGTACGGACGGCATACGCGGCCAATCCAACGTCTTCCCGATGACGCCGGATCTCGCCATGCGGGTCGGCATTGCCGCCGGTACGATCTTCCGCCGCGGCAATCACCGCCACCGCGTCGTCATCGGCAAGGATACGCGCCTCTCCGGTTATATGCTTGAGAACGCCATGGTCGCAGGCTTCACCGCTGCCGGTCTGGATGCCTTTATTCTCGGCCCGATTCCGACGCCTGCCGTCGCCATGCTGACGCGCTCGCTGCGCTGCGATATCGGCGTGATGATCTCGGCTTCGCACAATCCTTATGAGGATAACGGCATCAAGCTCTTCGGCCCTGATGGTTACAAGCTTTCCGACGATCTCGAAGCCGAGATCGAGGATCTGCTCGAAAAGGACCTGAACGCGCAGCTTGCCAAATCCGACGATATCGGGCGCGCCAAGCGCGTCGATGGCGTGCATGACCGCTATATCGAACATGCCAAACGGACTTTGCCGCGCGACGTGACGCTGCAGGGGCTGAGGATTGCGATCGACTGCGCCAATGGTGCTGCCTACAAAGTGGCGCCTGCCGTGCTCTGGGAACTCGGCGCCGAAGTCGTCACCATCGGCAATGAGCCGAATGGCACCAACATCAATCTTAATTGCGGCTCCACCAGCCCGGTGGCGCTGCAGAAGAAGGTCGACGAGGTGCGTGCCGATATCGGCATTGCGCTCGATGGCGATGCGGACCGTGTCATCATCGTCGACGAAAACGGCTCGATCGTCGACGGCGACCAGCTGATGGCCGTCATCGCCGAGAGCTGGGCCGAGAACCAGCAGCTGCGCGGCAACGGCATTGTCGCCACCGTGATGTCCAATCTCGGCCTAGAGCGCTTCCTCGACGAGCGCGGCATGGCGCTTGCCCGAACGCGGGTCGGCGACCGCTACGTCGTCGAGCATATGCGCCAGCACAACTACAATGTCGGCGGCGAGCAATCGGGCCACATCGTGCTTTCTGACTACGGTACGACCGGCGACGGTCTGGTCGCAGCGCTGCAGATCCTGGCTGCGGTGAAGCGGACCGGGCGGACCGTCAGCGAGGTCTGCCGCCGCTTCGAGCCGGTGCCGCAGCTCCTGCGCAATGTCCGCATCAGCGGCGGCAAACCGCTGGAGGATCTCCAGGTGCAGAAGGCGATCGCCGATGCCGAAACCGAGCTCGCCAAGAACGGCCGCCTCGTCATCCGCCCCTCGGGCACCGAGCCGCTGATCCGCGTCATGGCCGAGGGTGACGACCGCGCCCAGATCGAGCGCATCGTTAACGAGCTGATCGGCACGATCTCGAACGTGCGCACCGCCGCCTGATCCTGTGACAATAGATTACTGAAGAAGCCGGTGCGCATGCGCCGGCTTTTTCGTCATGCGCGTTCGGTTCAGCCAGATTCTATAGTCGCTGAAGGCCGAATTCTTATCGCTGCGATCGCTGTTTTTCTTTCAGGAGTATCTGCAAAATACGGTAAATAATCGTGGTTAAGCAGCTTTTAACGTTTCCCCTTCATTATCCATCCGAAGCGTATCAGTTTGGCAGCGACTTCAGCCTGCCGACCCAACGGATTTTGGAGTGGGATCCATGAAAAGAAGCTTGTCCGGCATCTTCGCCGCATTGTTGATCGCGACAAACGCCTATTCCGCGGACCTCGCCCCTGCCGAGCCGATCCCGGAGCAGCCGCCCGAGGTGACGGTCACTGAAGCGACCGGCTGGTATCTGCGCGGCGATGTCGGTTATGCCTTCACCGATCTGCGCGGAGCGCGTTATTTCCAGGGCAGCAACGCCACCGAAGTCGATTTTGACGATGCAGACCTCGACGACGCATGGACGATCGGCGGCGGTGTCGGTTATCAGATCAACAGCTATCTGCGCACCGATCTGACCTTCGACTATTTGACGCAGGCTGATTTCAAAGGCTCGACGGTCGGACAGTGCGGCTTCCCCCTGGTGGATTGCACGTCGAGCGACCGCTCTTCGCTGACCGCCTATACGCTGCTTGCCAACGCCTACGTCGATCTCGGCACCTACGGCTATGTCACGCCCTACGTCGGCGCCGGTATCGGTGGTTCCTACGTCAAGTGGAAGAACCTGCGAAACGTCGCCTGCGCCGATGACGGCAGCTTCTGCGATGACCAGGTCACCCATGGCGGCAAGGGCAACTGGCGCTTTACTTACGCCCTCATGGCCGGCGCCTCGATCGACGTCACCTGCAACGTCAAGGCCGATGTCGGCTACCGCTATCTACATATCGACGGCGGCAACATGTTCGGATACGCCCAAAACGGCGGCCCTGGCCGCGACAAGGGTCTCAGCGTCCACGAAGCCCGCGTCGGCGCCCGCTATCTGTTCGGCGGCTGCGCCCAGGCGAGCTACGAACCGCCGCCGGAAATCCCGCTGCAGCCGGCGGTCTACAAGTAAGCTCAATTCTTCTCCATCAGAAAGCCGCCCGCCCGGGCGGCTTTTTGCCGCGTCAATCGTGCCTGCGTCAAAATATCCTCTCTCTGCGACACTTCGATCTTGACTATGGCGTCTGCTATCCATACACACGGCGGCGGGACACCCTTCCCCAACGAAGGGCTTTCTATCTGAGAGGATAGCATCATGGCGAAGACCGCAAAGCCGGACATCCGTCCGCACAATACTCATTTTTCTTCTGGCCCCTGCTCGAAGCGCCCCGGTTGGTCGCTCGATGCCCTTTCCGACGCGGCCCTTGGCCGTTCGCACCGCGCGAAGGTCGGCAAGACCAAGCTCAAGCAGGCCATCGACCTTACCCGTGAAATTCTCGACGTGCCGGCGGATTACCGCATCGGTATCGTTCCGGCGTCCGATACCGGCGCCGTCGAAATGGCGCTCTGGTCGCTGCTCGGCGAACGTGGCGTCGACATGCTCGCCTGGGAAAGCTTCGGCGCCGGCTGGGTCACCGATGTCGTCAAGCAGCTGAAGCTCAAGGATGTGCGCAGGCTCGAAGCCGGTTACGGCGAGCTTCCCGATCTCGCCGCCGTCGATTTCGATCGCGATGTCGTCTTCACCTGGAACGGCACCACGTCGGGCGTGCGCGTGCCGAACGCCGATTTCATCCCTGCCGACCGCAAGGGCCTGACGATCTGCGATGCCACCTCGGCTGCTTTCGCGCAGGAACTCGATTTCGCCAAGCTCGATGTCGTCACCTTCTCCTGGCAGAAGGTTCTGGGCGGCGAGGGCGCGCATGGCGTCATCATTCTCTCGCCGCGCGCCGTCGAGCGTCTCACCACCTATACGCCCGCCTGGCCGCTGCCGAAGATCTTCCGCATGACCTCGGGCGGCAAGTTGACGGAAGGCATCTTCCAGGGCGAGACGATCAATACGCCGTCGATGCTCTGCGTCGAGGACTATATCGATGCGCTGGTCTGGGCCAAGGGCCTCGGCGGCCTTAAGGCGCTGATTGCCCGCGCCGATGCCAATGCCAAGGTCATCCACGATTTCGTCGCGGCCAACGACTGGATCGCCAATCTCGCCGTCAAGGCGGAAACGGCCTCCAACACCTCCGTCTGCCTGAAGATCGTCGACAAGGACATCACGGCGCTTGACGACGACGGCCAGGCCGCTTTCGCCAAGGGGCTGGTCGGCCTCCTGGAAAAGGAAGGTGTGGCCTATGACGTCGGCCACTACCGCGACGCGCCATCGGGCCTGCGCATCTGGGCCGGCGCCACGATCGAGGCATCCGACATGCAGAAGCTGATGCCCTGGCTTTCCTGGGCCTTCGAAACGCAGAAGGCGCAGCTCGCTCAGGCGGCCGCCTGACGTGATCGCATCCGGCTCCGCCGCAGGGCGGAGTCGATTCAAAGAATTAGAGCATGATGTCGTCCGAAAACCGCTCACACTTTTCGGCATCATGCTCTGGCATCCCTGATTCATTCATCGCTGAACACTTTTGAAGGAGGCCACAATGGCACCTCGCGTTCTCGTATCCGACGAATTGTCGGAAACCGCCGTCCAGATCTTCCGCGACCGCGGCGTCGAAGTTGATTTCGAACCGCAGCTCGGCAAGGATAAGGACCGTCTGCTCGACGTCATCGGTAAGTATGATGGTCTGGCCATCCGCTCTGCCACCAAGGTGACGGAAAAGATCATTCAAGGGGCGACGAACCTCAAGGTTGTCGGCCGCGCCGGCATCGGTGTCGACAATGTCGATATCCCGGCCGCCTCGCGCCGCGGCATCATCGTCATGAACACGCCCTTCGGCAATTCGATCACCACGGCCGAACATGCGATCGCGCTGATGTTCGCCGTCGCCCGCCAGCTTCCGGCAGCCGATACCTCGACGCAGGCCGGCAAATGGGAGAAGTCGAAATTCATGGGCGTCGAAATCACCGGCAAGACGCTCGGCGTCATCGGCGCCGGCAATATCGGCTCGATCGTCTGCGCCCGCGCTATCGGCTTGAAGATGCACGTCGTCGCTTATGATCCGTTCCTCTCCAAGGAGCGCGCCGAGGAGATGGGCGTCACCAAGGTCGAGCTCGACGAGCTTTTCGCCCGGGCCGACTTCATCACGCTGCACGTGCCGATGACCGACAAGACGCGTGGCATCCTCAACAAGGAAGCGCTGGCGAAGACCAAGCCGGGCGTGCGGATCATCAACTGCGCCCGTGGCGGCCTGGTCGATGAGGCAGCCCTTGCTGAAGCCATCAAGTCCGGCCATGTCGCCGGTGCCGCCTTCGACGTTTTCGAGGTCGAGCCGGCCAAGGAAAGCCCGCTCTTCGGCCTGCCGAATGTTGTCTGCACGCCGCATCTCGGCGCCTCGACGACTGAGGCCCAGGAAAACGTCGCCCTCCAGGTGGCCGAACAGATGGCGGATTACCTCGTCAAGGGTGCGGTCTCCAACGCCATCAACATGCCGTCGATCACCGCGGAGGAAGCGCCGATCCTGAAGCCCTTCATCCGCCTTGCCGATGTGCTCGGCGCCTTCGTCGGCCAGGTCACCGAGGAGCCGATCAAGGAAATCGAAATCCTCTATGACGGCATCACCGCCAACATGAACACGCGGGCGCTGACGAGTGCCGTGCTCGCCGGTCTCATCCGCCCGCAGGTCGCCGACGTCAACATGGTTTCGGCGCCGATCATGGTCAAGGAAAAGGGCGTCGTGCTTTCCGAGGTCAAGCGCGACAAGACAGGTGTGTTCGATGGTTATATCAAGCTGACGGTGACGACCGAGAGCATGACGCGTTCCGTCGCCGGCACGGTGTTTTCGGATGGCAAGCCGCGCTTCATCCAGATCAAGGGCATCAATCTCGATGCCGACGTCGGATCGCACATGATCTACATCACCAATACCGACGTTCCCGGCATGATCGGCTTCATCGGCATGACGCTTGGTACTGCGGGCGTCAATATCGCCAACTTCCAGCTCGGCCGCGACAAGCAGGGCGGCGACGCCATCGCGCTGCTCTATGTCGACGGCGAGGTGGATGACGCCGTGCTCGGTCAGCTGACAGCCCACCCGGCAATCCGCCAGGCAAAGCTGCTCACCTTTAACATCGACTGAGTTTCGCCCTCCCAAGGCAAGACACGGAAAACCCGGCGCGGAAGGGCGCCGGGTTTTTGCTGCATCGGGAATGGCAGAAGTCAGTGGTGCTTGCGTCGGCGGACCATCCGGCCGAGACGTGCGGCATCGTCCTCTGCCTTCGTGCGATGAAGAAAAGCGAGCCGGCTGTCGTCAAAACCTTGGAAGAATTCGTCCCAGGAAATTTCCTCCATCGGTTCCGAGGAGAAGTCGATGCCGACGGTTTCGCTGTCCCGGGCGTCCTTGATACGGGCGGGATGCCCACCGCGTTTCTCGATCCAGTGTCTGATCCTGCTGTAATCCGCTGCCGTTCCGAACCTGGCCATGCAACCCTCCGCAGAAATTCGATTGCGACATTGATCACCTGCAACGCATGATGGAGGGAAATGTTCCATGGCGGTTGAATTATTGTGCGATTGATTTTCGGTTCAGCCGTCCTGCTCAAGCATTCGTTATTTTGAGAATTGGGGCCGAACCGGCATAATTCCTACGGGCTGGAAAAGGAGGATGTTTATGAAGCGCTATTCATTCTCGATCATCGGACTGGCGCTCTTGACCGCTATCATCGCCAATCCGGGCATCGCATTCGCCTGCAACAAGCTGATCGGCACCTGAGCCGCACCCCCCGCTTCCAAGGCGTGGCTTAGGCCGCGCCTTGCTTTCGCCGGGTATTCCAAATCCGCGATCCGAGGCCGCCCCTTGCGTCCTGATGCAATCCTTTCTATATCGGTTCCTCATCGAGAAATGGCGGCCGATCCCGCCTGATATCGGCAAATCCGCCGCAATTGCAGCGCAAGGGCGGATCGTGACCCACGCAGAATTTGGCACCACCGTTGAACACACTGGATTTTGACAAGCAGCCGGAAGAGACCCGTGTCGTCGTCGCCATGTCGGGCGGCGTCGATTCATCTGTCGTCGCCGGCCTTCTCAAACAGCAGGGTTACGATGTGCTCGGCATCACGCTGCAGTTGTACGACCATGGGGCTGCCGTTCACCGTGCAGGCTCTTGTTGCGCCGGCCAGGATATCGACGATGCGCGCCGCGTCTGCGAAACACTCGGCATTCCGCACTACGTTCTGGACTACGAGAAGCGCTTTCGCGAGACGGTGATCAATCCCTTCGCCGAAAGCTATGTGGCCGGCGAAACGCCGATCCCTTGTGTGTCCTGTAACCAGACCGTCAAGTTTGCCGATCTGCTGGCGACCGCCAAGGAGCTTGGCGCCGATGCGCTGGCGACCGGCCACTATATCCGCTCGCGGCCGAACCCGTCGCCGGAGCATCCCGGCCGCCGCGCGCTTTACCGGCCGGCCGATGCCGATCGCGACCAAAGCTATTTCCTGTTCGCCACGACGCAGGAACAGATCGATTATCTCCGCTTTCCCTTGGGCGGTCTGCCGAAGGCCGAGACGCGCAGACTTGCCGAAGAGATGGGCCTCGTCGTCGCCAAGAAGGCCGACAGCCAGGACATCTGCTTCGTGCCGCAGGGCAAATATTCCGACGTCATCACCAAGCTGAAGCCGAATGCGGCGCTCGCCGGCGAGATCGTCCATCTCGACGGCCGGGTGCTCGGCACCCATGAAGGCATTCTGCATTTCACGATCGGCCAGCGCCGCGGCATCGGTATTGCCACCGGCGAGCCGCTCTATGTCGTCTTTCTCGATGCCCGCTCGCGCCGCGTCATCGTCGGCCCGAAAGAAGCGCTGGAAACGCACCGCGTCTACCTGCGTGATGTCAACTGGCTGGGCGACGAGACGCTGGCGGAAGCCGCCTCCGGCAAAGGCTTTGCCTGCTACGCCAAGGTCCGCTCGACACGGGCGCCGGCGCCCGCCGTGCTGCACGTCGATGCCACCGGCACCTATGTCGACCTTACGGTTGGCGAGGCGGGTATCGCCCCCGGTCAGGCCTGCGCGCTTTATTCGGCACCCGGCGACAACGCCCGCGTCTTCGGCGGCGGCTTCATCGAGCGTTCGGAGCGGGAACCTTCAGCCGAAGCCTCGTTGAAGGCTCTTTTGTCCAGCCCCGTCGCCGCCTGAAATCAACAGGAGAGGGCAGGCATCAAAGCCCAGCGTTTTTCTCCATCATGCGCTTGACACAAAGCCGAGGCGCACCTTATAAGCCGCTCATCCCACGGGCCGGCACGCTTCGCGAGCAGGCATCGTTTGACCAGTGGCGGAGTAGCTCAGTAGGTCAGAGCAGAGGAATCATAATCCTTGTGTCGGGGGTTCAAATCCCTCCTCCGCTACCAGTCAACTAGCAGTAAAATCAACGGCTTATCGGCAAGACTGCCCGCCTTGATGGTTGACTTTATGCCGCGCAACCTACGACAAATTTCCATTTATTTTCAATCGCCGCAATCGGGTGGCGGCAGCTCCGCGCGACACGAGTGCGACATGGATTGCAGCCATGCGCAAATAGCCATGTCAATCGGCTTCACACCTTCGATTTCCGCCAGCCGGCCGCCCAAGCTTCAAATTCCGAGCAGAACCACCGTTCGCCATATCGGGGGCTAATTGTCGTCTGGGCATAGTATCTCTGCCCCGGCACGTGGAAAATGCGCTCGCCCGTTTCAATGCTGATATTGCCCTTGATCTTGCACGACGGTCCGGTGCCGCCAGAAGCGTTCCACGAAGCCAGCAAATCGCTAACGGTCATGCAGCCGGCTGCACCGAACGCGATCGCACCGATCACCAAGCCCGGAAACTTGAGAAGCACCGATCGCTTCTGCGAATTGCGATAACTGTTACGCATGCCCCATCCCGCCAGTTCGCGCGAAAATCGTAACCGCGGTGGCGCCTTGGGAACATCTATCAAAAAGGGGTAGTCTCGCGCCCTTTCAAACCTGCGGGGCTTTGCCGAAATTTCGAAACCTGTCACGCCGTAACCAAACCGTCGTGCGGGAAGGGTATCGTGGGTTCGAATCCCGCCAGCCCTCGACCCCGGTTGCCCCGCTTGACGGCGGCTTTGCTTAGAGGCAGCTTCCACCAACAGTGGCATCAGGAGGGGGATTCCATGACGAGCCCAGCTTCAAACGGACCCAGATCGCATAGAGGATCGTTTTCAGTACCGTCAGCATTGCTACAGATGGCCCTGACGAGAGCCATTGTTCTCGCCGCCTGCTTTTCATCCTTTGTCACTGCGACGTTCGGTGCAGAGTTGCAGAGAAGCTGCATAGAACCGCCTGCGACTGTCATCGAGATGACCGGCATTAACACCAAACATGCACGCGCCACGGCAAAATTCACGGGGCCAGATATCATCAAGGCATGCCATGAAGGCTATGTGGGCCAAGGAAGCTATGGATCGCCTGAAGAATGCATTCGTCAGACGAAAGCGGACCTTCTCGGCGACACGATTCACGCAGAAGCAAATTGCAGTACGGGCACGATGAAATTGGGGCAAATGTCCTTCAAGATGCCCATTGAAAACAATTGTGCCTCAGGCGGCATACTTGCGGCGCCAGCTTTCAAAATGCTCTGCCCAAGCTATAGGGGCAAAGTTGTGAACGAATGAGCGCGCAAATTTTTGCACTATGCCGCACTAATCGCGACCGATTGACCAGGTATCCAGCCCCCGCGATGGCCCCGCTCTATGAGGCGCTCTTCCACGGAAAACGAACGATCATTCAACTAGGAAGATTTCCAGTCGTTTCATCGCGCAGTGAAGCAAGTTGACTTTTCATTCGCGTTGTAGTTGAAGACCGCGCGAGGCCTAAAGGATCGACGTGCGGAAGCTAACCGAACAACAACGAGAATACTTGAAGAAGCATGCTCAGCGCCTGCATCGTCGCGACCTTGCATTTAAGGAATGGCAAAAGGAGCGACGCAAGGCACCAGGAATGAAGTCGGTACTTGCCTATCAGGACGGCCGGCACATTCGGGCAAATGCCATATCCTCCATCCCCCTACCAGAAGTGTTTTGCCTCGATGAGAATACCCGCGGCACCCTGCAATTCCTCGACAGTGTATGGGATGTAATTCTTCAGCGCAGCCCTCGGAGACCATTCGTTCGCAAAAGCAAATCTGCGCCCCCTGTTGTAAAGCGCTATTTGGACTTGACTACGGTAAGACAGATCAGCCCGTCGGCGGCCCTCGTCCTCGCCTCGCTGTTCCAGCGCGCGAAACACGTCAACGGCCACAAACTATCGACGATTGATGAACACATGTGGGATCCCTTTGTGGCCGTCGTATTGCGAGCCGTCGGTTTCCATGAACTCTTGGAAATGCGACCCCTGCGGAGTTGGGACATCGATAGCTCTGGCCTTAAGATATTGAAGTTTCAGTCGGGGCGTGAGGCAGCTGGAGAGCCGCCTGGCAGACTGCTGGAAGCGCTCGCCGAATTACTACCTCCCGACCAAAAGGAGAACTTGTTAATAGCTCAGCCTTATGGTGGTATGTTTGAAGCGATCCTCAATTCAAACAATTGGGCGTACCCTGAAGATCATGTATGGGACTTCCCGGTGCTCCCGAATTGGTGGATTACCGGAGCCGTCGACACGAAATCGAACGAAGTGACCGTATGCGCTTTCGATCAGGGGGTGACAATTCCCGTCAGCCTCCCCAGATGGACACACTGGAGTCCATTTGAACTGCGTGGAAAGCGACTAATCGAGCGGTTAAAGCTATCGAAGCCGATCGACGATCCATCGAACGATGGAATTGCAATTCAGTTGGCAATGAAAATTGCGCGTACAAGCTCGAATCTACCACAGCACGGCAAAGGCCTGCATACCATGGTGGAAGTGGTGGAGAGAGCTCAACGCGGCCGGTTACGGATCTTAAGTCGCAATGGCGAATTTATATGGGAGACTGGACAGAAGCCGCGAAGCCGTACCCACGACCACCCTCTAAGAGGAACATTGGTGGAATGGCAGCTTCAGCTTTAGGAAGAACCATGGAAAATCAGATTGTAGTTGCCACAGACTTCACAAGGTACCCTGGGCCAAGATATCGAAAATCCGGCCCTTTTAGCGGGCAGCAGTTTCGCGAGGACGTATTGGCCCCCCGCTTGAAGCAGGCTATCGAATCTGGAACGGTGCTGGTCGTAATCCTGGACGACGTCGCGGGGTATGGATCATCGTTCCTCGATGAATCGTTTGCAGGTTTAGTCCGTGCGGGCTTCAGCCAAGAAGAACTGGATAAACATCTTCGTATTGAAGCGCACACCGCCCGGTTTCGCCATCACGCGGTGCGCGCACGCGAATACATCGCTGAGCAATCGGCACGAACCCCAACGGCCCACTGACGCATGTTGTTGCTGTCGGGACTATTGGGGGCCTTCCTTGGCGCAATGATGACCTTCGGGTTCAACATGTGGAAATTTCATCGCGACGAGCGAAACGCGCGATGTGATGAATTGTGTAAAGCGATTTGGGACGCTGGAATTTTGGCCTCAGACTACTGGTCAAAAAAGTTTGATGATTCAAACACGCAGGCCGTCCAGGAAGCTCGGATCGTCGCCGCGCAAACTTTGATGGATGGTCTCTATGCAGACTTTGATGAATATCTTTCGTCAAAGACGAAAGATCTGGACGGTCATTTCTCCGATCTGCTCGATAAGCTTTCAGGTGGTCAATTTACAGAGGAAGATCGTCCAATTGATTTAGCGAGGGCGGCAATGGCGCCCCGTGTTGCTGGAGTGACCATCGTAGCGCTACGCAGATTGTATCGAGAGAGCATCCCCTTCCATGGTTTAGGCAAAGCAATCCGCGAAAACCGCCGCCGCGTTTTAGATATGCCCATCCCTCGCCCGCGCTGAGTGTCACAGGGCCTCGCCCTCCCGTCGCTAGTTCGATGTCTCCTTTGCGCTTGCTGCATCCTCGCCGTCAGCCTGATTCAGTAGGGGAACGCAAGGCAGCCGCCAGTCGTAGGTTCAGTCACTGGAGAGGATCGGGAACGACTTCGATCCTCATTGGCCTGCCATAGATCCGGCTCGCCTCCTCGGCTCCCAAGGCAAGAGCCGTTTCGAGCGTGATACCTAAGCGGGTGCAAAGTTCGTCAATCGATATGTTTTTGCCCTGCGCCTGCTCCTCGGCGATCTTTGCACCTTCGGCCATGATTTCGTCGTCGGTCAGACACGAGTAATGTTCTGACATATCCGGTCCTCTTGGTTGATCCAGGCCTTCTATTCGCCCTCGTTGAGATAGGCGCCGCGCCAGCCGGTGATGCCACAGCCGAAATCCAGAATTGCCCGGAATTCGGTCCCGAGCGTGTTCCAGCCTTCGCGCGTTTCCAGTTTCGGCTGCTGGA
This sequence comes from Rhizobium hidalgonense, assembly GCF_002914525.1. Lineage (GTDB taxonomy): Bacteria > Pseudomonadota > Alphaproteobacteria > Rhizobiales > Rhizobiaceae > Rhizobium > Rhizobium hidalgonense. The sequence goes on from NZ_LODW01000070.1 coordinate 288,489, forward strand.
CACCGTTAAGGTAGGCAATCTCAAGGATAGGCGCCTGGTCGGGAGATGCGAAGAGCCGCCAGGCGGCATCCTCAAGGCGAGGCTCTACCAGCAGCGAGAGTTTCCCGGAGAAGGGGTTGACCTCTTCGGTTGCCGAGGGCGTGATCGCGGCGATAATTTGCTCGCCCGTTGTTTCATTATCAGAGCCGACGATGAGGAACTGCGGCTTCAGCGAAAGCGGCGTCTCGTTGTCGAGCCCCTTCTGATCGCGCATCGCCTTGCGGCCAGCGCTGACGCTGCTGATCGTCAGGGCGGATGGCGTAACCGCTTTGTTTCCACGTGCATTTGCGAAGAGCGTGACGTCGTCGTCGAGCAGTGGTCCGAGGCCGTTATTGTCGAGCAGAAGGTCGGCAATCAAATCCGCCTCGGTCTGCGCGGCGGCTTGGCCGAATGCCCGGAGCGTGTCTGAGAAAGCGTCAAGATCATCGTTGATCAGGGCTTCCCGTGAGATGCCGAACATTTTCGCATATGTTTTGACGCGGTAGGTTTCTTTCGCCTCCGAACGCGTGCCGTAAGTGATTTCGGCGCCTTCAAGCACCTCTTCTAGCTTCGGCATTTCCGACATGCGGCCGATGGTCATAGCCTTGAAATTCGCGGCGTTGCGGAGGCGTGCCAATTGCTTCAGCGGCGTTTCGGCGGCGCGATAGGCATCGAGCAGGAAACGGTTCGCGGCGTTGCCCGTGACGAAAGGAAAATCCGACGTGCTGTGCGTCGCCCCGCTGCTCATGATCTGCGTCGCAAGCCGATCGCGATTTCGCGAAATGACCCGCTCGCCACGCGCCTCCAACAGGGCGGCGCCCATGTCGAGCAGGCTGCGGCCCTGCCATTCCGAGGCGCGGCCCTGCGCCGGCTTACCGGCAATCCGCGCATAGAGCGCATCCTCGATATCGCGGGCGACCATCACCGAGCAGTTGCTGTCCGCCATGGGATTGTGCGATACGCGGCCCCCCATCGGATCTTGATCCGCCAGATGATTGATAATCATCCTCTGCGCTTTGGCTAAGTCGCCCTTCGCGTCGAGCACGATGTTGTTTGCCTCCGCAAGCGTCATCTTCGCGATGGTGCAGAGTTGGTAGATGCGGGAATTGACGTCTTGCACCTTGGCGGTCGCTTGGTCGTCCGCCGGAGCCACGTTCGGTTCGGTCATGGTCACTTCCTTTCGTTTATGCGGAGCGGGCGCAACGGCCACCATGGGAAGACCCATTGCCTTCCGCTCTGTCGCCAGCTTCTTCAGACGATCCGGCGCTTTGGCGTACGTGCGATAGTCGAAGGCCGCATCAGCCCTCGATGCGGTCGGTGCATGCTCGGAAACCGAGGTGGCGAAGCCATTGGCCAGCGCGTCCTGCGGCGCCATCCAGGTTTCATCCTTCATCATCTGTCGGATTTCTTTCTCGGAAAGACCGGTGCGCTCGGCATAGACTTGCGCAAACACGCCGGTCATCGTTTCGAGAACGCCGGCGGTGCGCCGGTGATCGTCGGCAGGGCCGAGGGTCATTCCGGACGGTTCATGGATCATCAACAGGGTGCCGAGCGGCATTTCGATTTCGTCGCCAGCCATGGCGATCAACGAAGCGGCAGACGCGGCGATCGCGTCGATCTTGACGATCACCCTCCCGTCGTGGCGCTTCAGAGCGTTGTGGATCGCCGAGCCCTCCATGGCGATGCCGCCGCCGGAGTTGAGACGAACGACGATGTCGTCGGAAAGCTCGGCCAAAGCCTCGATCACCTGGGAGCTGGTGAAGCCGCTTTCATCCCAGAAATCCGTGAAGCCAACCGGCCCGTAAAGCATCAGCTCGCCGTCTACGATCAGTTTTGACATGCTTGCCTCAATTCGTTTGCTTGAGGATTTCGCGAAACCGTGGTCACGAAAAGCCCTATCTCGTAACCAGGATTTTCCTGATCCGCTCGGCAGAAAGCGCATGATCGACGCGGGTCAAGATGAGCCAAAGCGCCGCATGCAAGTCGCTGGCTTTGTATGGACATGTTTGCTCCGCCCGATCGGTGCGCCAGGCGGAAGCCGAATAGCGTCTCAGGGCTATCGCCAGCGCGTCGGCCTGCTGCTTCGGTTTCAGTGCGGGGAAGAAATTCGCTGCGGCTTCCCGAATGCCGGCGTTGCGTGCCTCAGCCAGCGACACCGCGCGCCAACCGCGTTTGCCGGGCGGCGCTTTGAGGTCGAGCGCTGCGGCGACGTCATGTGTTTCGCCCGACACGAACCGGTTGAGGCGGGTCATCATGCTGCGCGCCCAAGGCTCCGGCACCCGATCAAGGTGCTCCGCGAGGTTGATTAGGTCGTCTAATGGGGTCGACATCTTTCCTCCAACAACAATCATCATGATAGTGCGTAGTTTAGTGTTCGCGCACATGGTCAAGGCGACTGCGCTGCCGCCCCTCCCGCTTACCGTTTTCGTCCCGGAAGGACCCGTGGCATGGGTGAACGATGCGCCAGCGTCGTCATCGATGTTCATAGTCTTCCCTGCCGCTGGCTCCGGGCAATTTCCCCGATGGTTTTATTTGTCCATTGCCCATCGCAACCCTGCTTTCGCGTCCTCGAGTCGGATTGCTTGAAGTCTTCGGGGTAAGGGCGTCCACAAAGACGAGGCAATGGCTTTTCACCTCTATGCCCGCTGAGAGGACTCGCTCCATCAATGGAGGGATGCTTTCGACGGTTTGGATATCGGTTTCGTGGTCGATGAGATCGAGCGTCTGGCGCAGCGCCGTCGTCATGTCCGTCAGTCTTGATGTTGCCGCCAACAAGCCGCCGTCTTCGTAGATCGCCAGCGCAGTAACAACCGGATCAAATTGCTTCCGGCAGTAGCGACAATCAGCCAACTCCGCTTCAAGCGCTATGATTGCCGCCTCGATGTCGTCCAGCCTTTCAGCAAGCGTCGGCTTGCGATCAATAAGCTCGACCGCTGCCTGGATTGTCAAAAGCGCAACGTCTGCGCTTTTCGACTCGATCAATTCCCGATGCTTGGCAAGGCGCATGTAGAGCTGTGCAGTGCGCTTCGGAACCGCGCAATTGTCGGCGAGCCAGGGCAGCCATTGGCCATGCGCAACAAGGCTCTTCGCCTCCATCAGCATTTCGCCCGCCGCCAAGGCATGCGAGAGTGATTGCCGCATTGCGGCGAGGCATTCGTCATGCTCGGTCTTGATGCTCGCTGCAAGAACCGGCAACCGGTTGCTCTCGCTCATCGTTTCTCCTCCTCTGTTTCTGGTGTGACGGCCGCCTTCGCCTTCAACGATCGCCGCAACGCGTCGCTATGCCGACGGTCCTGCCGCGAAATGAAATCGGAAACCGATTCGGCTGCCGTACGATTCATCCGTTCCTCCTTGTCGGCGAATAGCGCCCGATCGAAGTGCGCGCTTGCCGCCTTCACGGCTGCCTCCTCCTTCTCGGCGTCCCGCCTGGCGCGCCAGTTGGCGACGGCCTCCGGATCGCCTTTCGGCGCCGGCAGGGCGCGCGGCTTGCCGTCCTCTTCCCATCTGTAGCGCCGCTCTTCTTCGGCGGCCCGCCGCTCTCTTTCGCGAAGGGGTTCCATCACGCGATCGATTTCGCGCCGCAATTCGGCCGGCGTCGGCATGAAGGGGTGACCCAAGGCATTCTGATTGATCTGGCGTTCCGCCTCGAACAGTGCCCATTTACCGACCCCTTCCAGCGCTTGCATGTAGGCGGGCCGCACTAGCCGGAAATCGCTCGGTGCCCGGCAAGGGTAAACTGCAAGCAAGCGAGTAAGGACGGTCAGCTTTTCAGTGTCGGTGGCGACCCGAGATATATCCGGGCGGCCCGCCGGTGTCGTCTTCGGCGTTGTCATCGAACAATCCTTCTTGCTTCAGAAAGGCGCGCCGGGTTTCCTCGAACGCTTGCTCTGCGATGTGGGGTGGGCGCTGCCGGCGATTTGTTCCTTTGCGCTTTCCGTCGGCGGCATCGTTCCTGGCCCAAATTCGCCAAGCCGCACCCCAGTCGAGTTTCCTGCCTGCAACACCCGGCTTGGCTTTCCAGTAATCGATGAAGTTGAGCGCGCTTCGTTGTGCTTCTTCGGCCGTCATGCCTTCGGCCAGGGCTACAGAACGGTCAGGGCTGAAATGTTCGGGAATGCGACAGCCCTGCTCGTGCGTCGGCGCACGCATACGGGACTCTCTCCCAGTTCTTTCCAGTTCCCTTTCCGGTTCCTTATAGGGGGGTGCACGACGTGCCGATTTAGGGGTGCACGACGTGCCGGTAAGACGGGCGCTCGTGCCGGTTAAATTCAGTTCGGGGGCTTCGTTATCCGGCACCACGTGCCGATTAAAATCAGCCAAGAGCTGATAGCTGTTTCCGGCCTTGCCGCCCCCCACGACCCGGATGAGACCGGCCTGCTTTAGCTTAGTCAGGGCCTTGCGGACCGCACGTTCCGAGTAGTCGGTCTCTAGGCAGATCGTCGCAACCTTCGGGTTGCATTGCCCGGTCTTGCCGTTGTGGTGCTCGGCAAGGGCGACCAAAACATTTTTGGCGACTGGATCACCGAGAGGCTGACTGCGTGCCCATCGGACGGCGTCGTGACTCATGGCGCACCACCGGCGACGCGATGAGTAAGATCGAGCTGTTGAGGCATGGGCCATACTCCTATGGCCACCTTGCTTGCGAGTGCGGAAAGGACGTCTATATTAGGAATTGCCCACGCAATCCCTAAGCCGCTGCCGTAGCTCGCAAAAAGCCGGTGGCGGTTTTTTTAGGCAGGCTGCTCGCCCGCGAAGTACATTCGAAGCTTCGCTTTTGAGGCGACCCATCGGCCGCAGACTTTCACGGCTGGCAACTCGCCCCGTTCTAGCAGATGGTAGGTCGACCGCTCATTGCGACCGATTTCCGCGGCGATTTCGCCTGCGCCCCACAACAAGTCGTCTTTTAATTCCATCTCAATTTGCATCGATGCGCTCCTCTTCAGCTGCGTGCATGGAAGTCGGTGAGCACGCCCGTTTTACCAAGCGTTGATTGCGCCTTCTTCTGTCCGGCATTTACAGAAAATATCGTAACGCGGGAGAGGCGATTGCGCTACATTGGTTTTCTTGATATTCGTAACTTTGGAAAAAAAGCGTAACAAGGGAGCGAGTGATGATACCGATTCGCTTAAACTGGCAGCGTTACACGGATGGTTTTCAGCTTCAGGAACTCAGGCAATCAAGTGGGACGAAAGTGAAAATCGCGGAACCACGAAGCAAGCGGACAGATGCGCTGCTACATGAAGCGATTAATCTGGAAGATCCAATCGTGTTGCGCCTCGTCAATTGCGAGACTGATGCCGACTACATCAAGTTCTTGCATCGTTTCGGCACCCTGGAGGAAAAGGACGTCAGCACTAGTGACGAGATCACAGGGGATATCGAATTCAGGTATGGAAGCTTCGGTGATCCGAGATCGGGCGGCTATCTTCACCCGGCCGCAGATGCATCGAATAAGAGCCCAATCACCTTGAATATGCTTAGGGATCGTGCCCTATCCTTACACGGGCTTATCAAAGAAACGTTGTGGACTGGGCGTGTAGATACCGGCTCTAAAGTGCGGTTCCTCAATGAACTTATGGATAAAGCGAAAGTAGTCGTGCGCCCCTGCTTCGTGCATACCGCCGACAAAATGCAGTTTGTGCTGCAGGCCGACACGTTGTTTGCTTTTATGGTTATGGAAATCACAGCGGCCCATGAGGCGGAAGCAGTTGCCACATCGTGTGAGCGTTGCCGCAAAGTCTTTCTAACAGGTCCGCTGACCGGCCGCCGGTCCCATGCCAAATATTGTTCCGATCGCTGCCGAGTTGCGGCAATGCGGACGCGCAACGCGGCAAAGGGGAAATGATCATGTCGGTTCGCAAACGCAAATGGAAACGGCCGGACGGCATCGAGAAGGAAGCATGGGTCGTCAACTACACCGACATCAAAGGCGTGCGGCGGCTCAAGACGTTCACGAGAAAGAAGGACGCCGATGAATTCGCGAGTAAAGCGGACGTTGAGGTAAGAGAAGGAGTACACATTGCCGATCGCGATACGGTGACGGTAAAGAAGGCCGGCGAGCTATGGATCGCTACGGGTGAGGGCGAAGAGCTGGAGCGCTCGACCATCAACCAGCGCAAACGGCATCTGAAATTTCATATAGAGCCGTTTATCGGCAACACGTTATTGTCGAAGGTGGACGCACGCGCTTTTCAGGACACACTGCGCGCCGAAGCTCGGTCGCCCGCTATGGTAAAGAAGGTGCTCGGCTCCCTCGGCTCCATCTTTGCCGACTCAATCGAACGCAAATTGGCTGTGCGCAATCCGGTGCGCGACATGCGCCGAAGTCGTAAGGGCAAGGAAAGGCGGGCTGAACAGCGGCAAAAGGGCAAGGTGATAGTCGGGGAAGACATTCCAACCCGCGACGAGGTGAAGGCGCTTGTAGGGGTTCTCTCTGGCCGTTGGCGGCCGTTGCTGCTTACGGCGATCTTCGCCGGGCTCCGATCGTCGGAGCTGCGAGGGCTCCGTTGGCAGGACGTCGAGCTCGATCGACGCGAAATCCGTGTGCAGCAGCGTGCGGACGAATTCGGGGAGATAGGCCGCCCGAAGTCACATGCGGGTGAGCGCACAATTCCGATTCCGCCGATTGTCATCAACGCTCTACGCGCATGGAAATTGGCCTACAGCCGCCCGATCGTCGGCAGGGACGAAGACGGCGCGCCGGTCCGGGAGGACGTGAAGCCACATCATCTCATCTTCGCCAATGGCGCGGGGAAGGTCGAGAGCCATGCCAACATCATCAACCGCGGCCTCGTGCCTGCGATGTTAGCGGCCGGCGTGACTGTCCCAACTAGCAAGAAGGACAAGGACGGCTGCGTCGCCATGGCGGCAAAATATTCAGGCCTTCACGCCTTGCGGCACTTCTACGCATCATGGCTCATCAATCGGCCGGCAGATGGCGGGCTGGGACTGCCGCTAAAGGTCGTGCAGGAGCGCATGGGGCACTCCTCAATTACTATGACCGCAGACACGTACGGCCACCTCTTTCCGAGGGGCGACGATGCTGACGAATTGGCCGCCGCCGAGAATGCTCTCCTAGGGTGAGCGCGACATGGATGCGACATGGAGCGATAAAACCCCTGGAAATGAAGGCTTGTTAGAGGAATCATAATCCTTGTGTCGGGGGTTCAAATCCCTCCTCCGCTACCATCTCCTCAAATGCAGAATTAGCGATATTTGCGGCTCGATTTTGAGCCGGTTCCGGCCGCCGCCGTAGCACATTGACCGCAGCGCCAAGTGCGGCGGCGAGGGGACAAACGGTTCAGCTCTGATCTGCAGGATGTCCGCCAATGCGCGTCGCATTGAACTGGATTCATGCGGCGCGCTTTAGCTCTTTGTTTTATGCATGCCGCCTGGTACCGCGACACACTTCCGGGCGGCATGCATTAACGCCGAGGACAGTTCTATCTGTAGAGCGCCAAAAGCAAGACAGGTATCTTCGTCGACCAAAGATGCGATGCGGCAGCGATGATAATAGCCCATACGGCGAGCGAGAACATGACCGCCGCTAACCTGATCCCGACTGACTCCATCATTTCCTCCATCCCAGCAAAATCGTCCCTCCTCGGACGATCCAATGCTAGCAAGGTGCAGGTCGCTCAGCTATCGCAAGAAATTGGTACCCGATAGAAGTTGCTAACCATGCGCTCGGAAAAGATGCAGAGTTTTCGGCGTTACGGCGCCCTTTTCACTCCCTCGGTCAAACGAGGAAGTGAAAATTGTCGTATTGCGCGCCGAAATAATCAGGGCCGCTATCTTCCGTGACGATCGGTTCGCTATCGAGCAGGAGGTAATCGATCGGGCCGTAAGCGCTGAGATCGATCAGCTGGGGATCGTGGATGCTGTCGGCGGTTATGGTCACTGTTGTGGAGAAGACAATATTGCCGTTCAGCTGACCTTCGATCGTCAGCACATTGTCATAGTTCGACGTTCCGTTGGCCACTTCGAATTGCTTGATCTGAAATGGGCCGCCATCCGCTGAATAGATGGGTGTCCAGAAGACGCCGCCTCCCAGATAGTGGTTGCCGTCGGCCTCCTCCCGCACCGTCGCATCGTCTCCGTCCCGCCAGGCGCCCCAGTCGAAGCCTTTATAGCCTGTGGGGAAGTCGCTATGGCCGACGTCTTCAAAATTGACGAACACATCGCCACGTTCCGGCAGGTCAATTGCGATGCTGAGCGCGCCGACGTCGGTGGCGCCTTTGCCGTCTGATATTTTGAAGGTGAATTTTTCGACCAGCGCATCCCCCGGTCCGAGTGCTGCGACCTCCGGCTTCGAGTGATCGAGTGCGTAGGTGTAGCTGCCGTCGGAATAAACGGTGAGCGTGCCGTACTCCCCCTGGATTGCCGTGCTCGTGGGCGGCGAGCCTGCATTGGCCGGTTGCGGAATGCGTTGTCCGTTGACGAAGTTGAGGCGTACCGTATCTCCATCGACATCCGTAGAACTGGTATTTTCGAGAATGTCGCCGGTAATCGCGTCGTCGATGCTGAAAACAGGCAAGTATACGTCGCCTGCGACTGGCTTGTGATTTGCCATTTCTACCTCCCTTGTGATTTTCGTTCCGACTATGCAATCCTATCGGGTAATCTGGCAACGGAAATTGACGATGCTTCGGACTAATTCGTCTGCGCTGGCCGACGGATTTCGAATGGTCGTGCACCGACCTCGAAGTAGAGGGCGGCGTTTGAGCCGAATCTGCTTGTGATTCAGAGCTTCTATGCGCTGTTTCCGTGCCGCTGCCGTTCCATCGTGCGTGGAAAGACGTTCCAGGCAGCATGATAATGGCTGGCCGACGATGACGTCGTCATGACGATATACCGGTTATATTGCTGTCCGTGCCGAGCGCGGCAGAATGCAGGACGACTCGACGGCATCCAGCTGTCAATGCAGGCCACCGACCCCGAGCAGGCTCTCGACCGTCTGGTGATCCCGGGCGAGGCTCTCCGGCGTTCCCGTCCAGGCCAGTCGGCCTCGCTCCAGGATGACCACCTGATCGGCGAAATCGAGTGCACTCTGGATGCGCTGTTCGACGAGCAGGATGGTCATATCGCCTGACTGGGCGAGTGCGGCGAAGGCGGCCATCAGTTCCTCGCAGATGACAGGTGCCAGGCCTTCCAGCGGTTCGTCGAGCAGCAGGACGGAGGGGCGGCCGAGAATGGTGCGGGCGGTTGAGAGCATCTGCTGCTCGCCGCCGGAGAGCTGGCTGCCGAGGTTGCGGCGGCGCTCCTTCAGGCGCGGGAACATGGCATAGGCTTCCTCCAGCGCCGTTTTCGGCCGTGCCTTCAGGCCGACGAAGAGATTTTCCTCGACCGTCAGAGTCGGGAAGACACAGCGCGTCTGCGGCACATATCCGAGCCCCTTATGTGCCCGTGTCGCGCTCGGTGCGGTGGTGACATCCGCACCGCCAAGGCGGATTTGGCCCTGATATCGCCTGGTCTGGCCGGCAAGGGTCGCCAGCAAGGTGGTTTTGCCCATGCCGTTGCGGCCGAGCACGGCAAGCCGGGCGCCTGCCGGCACGGCGAAGGAAATGTCTTCGAGCACGCGCGTCGGTCCATATCCGGCCGACAGATTTTCGACCTCAAGCGATATGGCTGGCATTGGCATAGCTCCCGAGATAGGCCTCGCGCACACGCGCATCCTGGGTGACGTCTTCAGGCCGGCCGTCGAAGATGATTGTGCCAGCGGCCAGTACGATGACGCGTTTGGCAAAACGGAAGACAAGGTCCATATCGTGTTCGATCATCAGGACGGCGAGACCGGCGGGCAGATCGGCGAGCGCCTGTTCGATGCGGCCGGTATCGCTTTGGGGCACGCCGGCTGCCGGCTCGTCGAGCAACAGCACTTTCGGCTTCAGCGCCAGCGCCACGGCGATCTCAAGAAGCCGCTGCTGGCCATAGGCGATCTCGCTGACCTTGCGATGCATCAGCGGCGCCAGTCCGAGCTTTCCAAGGAGATCGTCGACCTCCGCCATGACATCGGGCATATGCAGGAAACTCCCGAACATGCGTCCGGTCCTCCCGTCCCGCTGAAGCACGGCGAGGCCGACATGTTCGGCCGGTGTCATATCCTGGAAAAGCCGTGTCACCTGAAAGGATCTGACGAGACCGCGTTTGACCCTGCCGATGGCACCGACTTTCGTGACCACCTCGCCGCCGAGCCGCACCTCGCCGGAATCGGGCGAGAGATTGCCGGTCACCAGGTTGACGAAGGTGGTCTTGCCGGCGCCGTTCGGGCCGATCAGCGCCACACGATCGCCCGGTGACATCATAAGCGAGACATCATTGGTAACGGTAAGGCCGCCGAAAGCTTTCCTGAGATTGGCGACCTGAAAAACCGGGCTCATGAGCGCTGCTCCCTGCGGCGGTCAATGAAGGCCGCAGCGGTTCCGTAGAGACCCTTCGGCGCGAAAAGCACGACGGCGATCAGCAGCGCACCGACCATGGTCAGCCAATGGAAGGGATTGGCTGCCGAGACATAATCTTCAAAGAGCATGAAGATGACGGTGCCGGAGAGCGCGCCGAAGAGGGAGCCGGTGCCGCCGAGCACCAGCATGACAAGCGCCTCGGCCGATTGCGTGAAAGACAGGCTGTCGAGGCCGACGACCTGCGTCGAGATCGCATTCAAGGCGCCGCCGACACCGGCCACGGCGCCCGATATCCCATACATCCTGATGAGAGCCGCCTTCGGCGAAGCACCCATGGCGCGGACACGCAGCGGGTCTTGCTTGATGGCGCGGCAGAGCATGCCGAAGGGAGAGCGGACCAGCAATCGCAGCAGCACGAAGACAACAAGCAGCAGCGCCATTCCGAAGAAGAAAGCGGTTTGACCGTAGAGATCAAATTCGAAAATGCCGAAGATCGGGTCCGGCGCGATGCCGGAAAGCCCGTCGCTGCCGCCTGTCCATGACGATGCCTTGTTGGCGAATTCATGGAAGAGATTGATCAGGGCGATCGACAGCACGAGCTGCGGCAATCCGTGCGCCCGCAGGATGACGATGCCGCAGAGCAGCCCGGCGACAGCGCCGCCTGCAATGCCGGCCAGCATCATCAGCAACGGATCATTGATGCCGTAATGCGCCGACACGATGCCGGCGGCATAGGCGCCGGAGCCGAACAGCGCGGCATGGCCGAGCGTGGCGACGCCGCAAAAACCGGTGACGAGATCGAGCGAGAGGACGAACAGCGCGATCGTCGCCATGCGGGTCAGGAGCGCCAGATTGTCGGGGAAGGCGAAATAACCGATCGTCGCGACAGCGATGATCACGCCTATTCCGGCGAGATCGCGGCCGATGGTTCCGCGCCGCCGATGCTGAAGGCGTTCGTTTTCGTTGTTTATGACAAGCGCCATTCTATTTCGCCCTTCCGGCAAGGCCGCGCGGGAAGACGCAGATGATGGCGATCACGGCGAGATAGAAGAAGAATTCGCCGAATTCAGGCATCAAATAGCGTCCCGTCGTATCGATCGCTCCGAGCAGCAGGCAGGCGATCAGCGCTCCCGGAATGGAGCCGGCACCGCCGACGGAGACGACGACCAGGAAGGTGACCATGTAGCGCAGCGCATAATAGGGTTCGACCGGCAGGAGTTCGGCGCCGACAACGCCGCCGAAAGCGGCAAGTCCGACCGCAACGGCAAAGCTCACGGCATAGATGATCTCGGTGCGCACGCCGAGCGCTGCCGCCATCGCCGCATCGTCGACGGAGGCGCGCAGCTTGACACCGAAGCTGGTCCTGTCGATCGCAAACCAGAGCGCAAGGGCAACCACGAGACCGCAGAAGATGACGAAAAGCCGGTGGACGGGAATGGTGCGGAAGCCGAGATCGGCCGATCCCTGCAGCGCAGCGGGAAGCGGAATGGTTTTCAGCGTCGGCCCCATCGCGTAGTTCGCGAGGCCGATAACGCAGAAGGTGATGCCGATGGTCATCAGCACCTGGGTCAGCTCCGGAGCACCGTAGATCCGGCGATAGAGAAAACGCTCGAGCGGGATGGCGACGACCATGGTGATGGCAACGGCGGCCACGACCGCCGCTGCATAACCGAGGCCGAGATCACGGGCGGCATAGGAGGCGATATAGCCGCCGATCATGGCGAAGGCGCCGTGCGCCAGGTTGACGACGCGCATCAGCCCCATGGTCACTGAAAGGCCGATCGATATGACGAAGAGCACCATGCCATAGGCAAAGGCGTCGACGGCGATGCTGAAGACTGTCTGCATGGAAATACCCTGCTTCGATGCGACGGGCTCGATGTGTAAGCCCGTCGCCTGTCGGGATGCCGGACCTTACTTGGCGGCGGCCAGGCCCGGATCGCCCTGCTTCTCGAAGGTCTGGATCTCCTTGTTGATGTAGGTCCCGTCATCGGCTTTGGCGACTTCGCGCAGATAGATATTCTGGGTGATGTGCCGGCTTTCCGGGTCGATCGAAACCGGGCCGCGTGGGCTCACCCAGGCAAGGCCTTTTACCGCATCGACAGCCTTCTCGGCATCCTGCTTGCCGCCCGTCGCCTCGATCATTTTGTAGATGACATACATGCCGTCATAGGCGCTGACCGCAGGGAAGGAGAGCTCGGCCTTGTTGCCGATCGCCTTGGTCGCCGCCTCGACGAAAGCCTTGTTCTCGGGCGAGTCGTGCGACACGGCATAGTGGAAGGTCGTCTGGATGCCGAGCGCGGCGTCGCCAAGCGCCGGCAGGTCGGATTCCTGCGTCAGATCACCCGGCGCGAAGAACTTGATGCCGGCCGCCTTCAGGCCGTTTTCATTATAGGCCTTGACGAAGCCGAGCGTCGTCGGACCGGATGGCAGGAAGGCGAAGACACCCTCAGCGCCGGAATCCTTGATGCGCTGCATGATCGGGCTGAAGTCGTTGGTCGCAAGCGGCATGCGGATCGCCTCGACCACCTGGCCGCCGGCCTTCTCGAAGCCGGTCTTGAAGGCGTTCTCGGCGTCGATGCCGGGGCCGTAATCGCTGACGACCGAAATCACCTTCTTGACGCCGGCGTCGAAGGCGACCTTGGCGATCGGCGTCGAGGTCTGCCAGGTGGTAAACGAGGTACGCACGACAAGCGGGCTCTTGGTGACGATCGCCGAGGTCGCGGCGTTCATGATGACCATCGGCACGTTGCCCTGCTTCAGGATCGGGGTCACCGCCATGGCATCCGGGGTGAAATAGAATCCGGCGAGATACTGGACCTTTTCCTTGACGATCAGTTCCTGCGCCAGCGCCTTGGATTGGGCCGGATCGGCCTGCGGCACGTCGCGATAGACGATTTCGACCGTGTCGTTGCCGACCTTGCTGCCATTGACCGCCATATAGGCATCGATGCCGGCCTTGAAGTTCTTGCCCTGAAGGGCGAACGGACCGGAGAACGGCCCGATGACGCCGACCTTGATCGTGTCGGCATAGGCAGCGCTGCCGAGCACGATTGCCGCAACGGCGGCGAAAACGAACTTCTTCATGGTTTTGGTTCCTCCCTTTCAAAATGCGGACCTCGATGGTTCGCACCAGTCTCAAATCATCCTGTCAGAATGGCAATCCCACATAGTTTTCCGCGAGCACCGTCGAGGCCGCGCGGGAATGGGTGAGATAATCGAGTTCCGCCTCCTGGATCTTCTGGTCGAAATCACCCGTATCTGGAAAACGATGCATCATCGTCGTCATCCACCAGGAAAACCGTACGGCCTTCCACACGCGGGCGAGTGCTGTCTGCGAATAGGCATCGAGGCCGCGGTCTGAGCCTTCGCGGTAATGCTCGATCAGCCCGGAGAAAAGGTAATGGACGTCGCTGGCTGCCAGGTTGAGCCCCTTGGCGCCGGTCGGCGGCACGATATGGGCGGCGTCGCCGACCAGGAAAAGCCGGCCGAAACGCATCGGCTCGGCGACGAAGGAGCGTAGCGGCGCGATTGATTTCTCGAAGGACGGTGCGGTCACCAATGCCTCGGCATGATGCGTCGGCAGGCGCCGTCTCAACTCGTCCCAGAAGCGATCGTCGCTCCAGGCCTCGACCTTTTCGTCAAGCGCACACTGGATGTAATAGCGGCTGCGCGTCGCCGAGCGCATCGAACAGAGTGCAAAACCCCTCGGATGGTTGGCGTAGATCAGTTCATGGCTGACCGGCGCCACGTCAGCAAGCAGGCCCAGCCAGCCAAAGGGATAGATCTTTTCGAAATGCTTGATCGCTTTTTCGGGGATGGCTTTGCGGCTTGCTCCATGAAAGCCGTCGCAGCCGGCGATGAAATCGCAATCGATGCGCTGGGGGACGTGGTCTTTCATATAGGTGACAAAAGGCGAATGCCCATCGAAGTCATGCGGTGTGACATCGGCGGCATCGTAGATCGACAGGGCGCCGCGTGCTTCGCGCCGCTCCATCAGGTCGCGCGTCACCTCCGTCTGGCCGTAAACGGTGACGCGCCTGCCGCCGGTCAGATCATGCAGGTCGATGCGATGATCGCGTCCGTCGAAGGCCAGCGAGAAACCGTCATGCGGCAGGCCTTCGGCATGCAGCCGCGCTGCCGATTTGGCCTGATCCAGCAGCCCGACGGTGCCTTCCTCCAGAACGCCGGCGCGCACCCGTCCGAGGATGTAATCCTTGTTGACGCGGTCGAGAACGACATTGTCGATGCCCGCCTCGGTCAGAAGCTGACCGAGCAGCAGGCCGGATGGCCCCGAACCGATGATGGCGACCTGGGTTCGCAAATGCGTCCTCCCTCACATTTTTGCGTTTTGCCGGATTCTGCCGTGTCGCCCCGGTCGCAGCAATGGACATCCCGGCCAAAAAATTGCACTAATCGAACATTGGTGCGGGAGCAGACCGATGCGCAGACATGTGCCGACCTACGAGCTCTACGGCGAGAATACCGGGCGAGGACCGGATTTTTGGTTGCATTGCGAAACAATTCGCTCCCGCAGCAGCTTGCATCAATGGGAGATCCGTCTGCATCGGCACGAGAGTTTCTTTCAGATATTGTACATCGAAAGCGGTTCGGGCGATGCGATTTTCGGCGATGAGAGCCATGCCATTCGTCCGCCGGCCATCATCACCGTGCCGCCGGGCCTCAATCACGGCTTTCGATTTTCGCGCGATATCGACGGCCTGGTCATCACCATATTGAGGTCCCATCTCAGCCATCCGCTGGGCGACCGAAGCCAGTTGGGCGAATGGCTGACGACGCCGCATCTGACGTCACTCGATCCTGGCAATGCCGCGGCTGCCTACGTCATGCAGACGTTGCGGCGGCTGGGCGACGAATTCGAAAATCGCCGCAGCGGCCGCAATGAGATGCTGGGCGCTTACGTTGCGCTGGCGCTGCGGCTGACGGCGAGGATTTCCCATCAGGGAAACAGCGATGAGCTTGCGTCGAACGAGAACGACCGGCGTTTGGAAATGCTGGACGAGCTGCTGCAGCAGCATTTCCGATCACACAAGCCCGCTTCCTTTTACGCTAGGGAACTTGGGATTTCGCCGACACATCTCACCCGCATCGTCCGGACGATGACCGGCAGCACGCCGCACGAATTGATCGCCGGTAAACTCATCGAAGAGGCAAAACGCCAGCTCGTTTTTACGCTCGGCAGCGTTCAGGAGATCGGATTTCGGCTTGGTTTTGCCGACCCCGCCTATTTCTCGCGCTTCTTCCTCAAATATACCGGAGAAACGCCGCGGGTCTGGCGCATGAAGGAGAAGATTCGGCTGGAGGGCGCGTAACTTTTCCGACGTCCAGCGGCGGCGCATTCGCAGGCGCGAGCCGCCGATTCCGGGACGCTGTTGATCTGGATCAGCCACTGCCAAGAAGGGACAGCGCCTCGTCGGCGATGATCTGCTCCTCATCGGTGGCGATGACATGGGCGGCGATGCGGCTTTCCCCTGTACTGATCATGAACTCATTGGCGGAATTGGCCTTTTCGTCGATCGCAAGGCCAAGCCAGGAGAGCCGCTTGGCCACGCAGGCACGGATCTCCGATTGATGCTCGCCGATGCCTGCAGTGAAGACGACGGCGTCAAGGCCGCGAAGCGTTACCGCCATACGGCCGATTTCGCCGGCAATGCGCAGTGTGAAGAAATCGATCGCCTGGCGCGCCTCCGGCCGTCCGTCCTTCAAAAGGTCGCGTGTATCGGCACTGATGCCCGATAGGCCGAGCAGGCCGGAGCGGTGATAGAGCAGGTCTTCGATTTCCGTGAAGGATTGCTTCCTCTCTCCCGCCAGATGCAGAATGACGCCGGGATCGAGCCAGCCCGGGCGCGTCGCCATCGGGATGCCGTCGAGCGTCGAAAAGCCCATGCTGCAATCGCGGCTGACGCCTTGGTCGAGCGCGCAGAGGCTGGCGCCGCTGCCGAGGTGGGCAACCACCGCCTTTGCCGCGCGCGGCGCCTTGCGGGCGAGCTCACCGGCGATGAATTTATAGGAAAGGCCATGAAAGCCGTAGCGCTTGACGCCTTCCTCATGCAGTGCACGGGGAATGGCGAAGCGGCGAACGAGATCGTCCTGGGTGGCATGGAAGGCTGTGTCGAAGGAGGCGGTCTGGGCAAGACGCGGTTTCAGATGGCGCAGCGCGCGGATGAAACGCAACGCCTGCGGCTGATGCAGGGGCGCAAGTGGCGTCAGCGCGTCGACGGCATCGATCGCGGCGTCGTCGAGGGCGATCGCGCTGGTGAAACGATCGCCGCCATGGACGACGCGGTGACCGGCGGCGCGGGTGGCGGCGACGTCGAAATGATCGGCAAGAAGCGCTAAGCTCTCGTCGATCACGCTGCGCAGATCTTCCGTTATGCTGGTTTTCATAGGTACGTCGAATGCCTGCGATCCCCGGCTCAGACAGATCGAGAGCGGTTCAGCGCGCAAATCGATCACGCCCTTGCCGATGCGCCGCGCCTTGCCGCCATCGATGGCGAAGATGCCGATCTTGACGGTCGAGGAGCCGGCGTTGAAAGTCAGCAGGAGGTCGGTCGATGACATGATCTTCAGAGGCTCCGCGCAGATATGATGATCGAACTTAGTGTCGGCGCTGCGGACGGAAAGGCGTCTATCGGCTCGCTGCGCATTATCCTGCGCATCCAATCATCTCGTTCGCCTGGGGCTGCGTGGATTCGCCGTGAGGCCTGTGACAGCCAATATCGCCTGATGTCAGTGTCTTAGGGGACGGACCAGCAGGGCGTCATGAGAGTTCACGCGCGGAATTATTGACAAAAACGCAAATTTGCCTTGGATATGTCGCCTATGCACTCGGACGCGATTTGACGTCAGCAGTTGCCGATCCCTGGATTCCCCTGAGCCTTGCGCTGCTGATCGCGCACGGCTTCGAATTCGTCAACGGTTTCCACGATCGGCCACTGCCGTCGCCACCGTCATCTACATCCGTTCCATGCCGGTGGCCTTCGGCATTCTGGCGCTGCTGCCGGTAGAACTGATCCACCATGGCGGCGAACGGTTCCGGCCTGCAATGGTCGACCGTGCGTAACATGCTGATGGCCTGGGTGCTGACGCTGCCGGCCTCGATCGCGATCGCCTTCGTGCTCTTCGTGATCCTGCGCCAGGTGTTTTAAAGGGTTCCGTCAGGCCGTGGAGGCCAGACTGGCATTGCGATCGCTGATGAAGATGCCCGCTTCGGCGGCGGGCATCGCCTTGCCGAAAAGATAGCCCTGGCCGATGTCGCAGCCGAGCTGCAGGAGGAAGGCGAGCTGCCCGTGCTCCTCGACGCCCTCCGCTGTCGTTTTGATGTTGAGGCTCCGGCCGAGGCCGAGCATGGCGCGGACGATCTTTTCCTGACGCTCATCGCCGCGATAGGTGGCGATGAAGCTTTTGTCGATCTTGATCTTGTCGAAACGATAGCGGGCGAGCTGGGCCAGACTTGAATAACCCGTGCCGAAATCGTCGAGGGCGATCTGGATGCCGGCCGCGTGCAGTTCATCAAGGATGACGGCGGCGATGGCGGGATCCTGGATCAAGGCGTTTTCGGTGATCTCCACTTCCAGGCGTTGCGGCGGCAGCCGGCTTGCCGAAAGAACCTTGAGAATGCGTGATGTCAGCAGCCTGTCTTCCATCTGTACCGGTGAGACGTTGAAGGACAGCATCACATGGTCCGGCCAGGTGAGTGCGTCGCTGCAGGCCTGGGCGAGAAGATCCTCGAACAAGGCGGTGATCATCCCGTTTTCCTCGGCGATATCGATGAAAACAGGCGGCGGAATGTTGACGCCGTCCTCGCCGATCCAGCGCGCCAGCGCCTCGAAGCCGCAGAGCTGACCGGTCTTCAGGTCGATCAGCGGCTGATAGAAGGGTTTGATCGCCTTGTTGGCGATAGCGGCGCGCAGCCTGGTTTCCAGCGCCGCGCGTTCCGCTACCTTGTCCTGCATGGCCGGTTCGAAAACGAAATAATGGTTGGGGCCGCGTGATTTCGCTTCGTACATGGCGAGGTCGGCACGATGAGCGGCATCTTCCAGCGGCTCGACGCCCTCCGCCCAGCGGTCGTAACCGACGCTGGCACCGACTTCGACGGCAAAACCATCGATATGGATAGGCCGGGTGACAGCCTGGATCAGCAGCCTGGCAAAACGCTCCTCGCGCTGCGCCGTCAGGGCAAAGGCGACAATGATGAATTCGTCGCCGCCGAAGCGATAGACGCAATCGGCATCGCCGAGCGCGCAGATCCGTCTGGCAACGTCGATCAACAGAATGTCCCCGCCCTTGTGGCCGACGAGATCGTTGACTTTCTTGAAGCCGTCGAGGTCGACGGAGAAGATGGTGACGTTTCGCTCCCACTCCTCGATCTCGGCCTCGTCGCTCCTGGTCGGCCGTGAGAGAATCTTGCGCTCGAAGGCATAGCGGTTCGGCAGTTTGGTCAGATGGTCGTGGGTTGCGGTCCAATCGGCCTTCGCCTGAGCGGCGTCGCGCAAGTCCATTTCCTTGCGCAGGTCGGCGATGCGCAGCACCGAATAGATGAAACTCATGGCGCCGGCGATGCCGAGCGCCAGAACGAGTTTGTCGGCGCCGTATTCGCCGAAACCGGTCATGAAGAAGACAAGGCTGTCGTCAAGCTGCAACAGCACGCCGAGGAGCCAGAGAGTTATCCCGAGCCCGACGATCGACACGCATTGCCTTCCGGCCCTGCTCTGGAAAAACACCGGCATATGGCCTTCTCCATCTCCACCCTGTGCCGAACTATCATGAAAGTCTGAAATGTTCGTTGAAACCAGAAGGCGAATTATTGGAGACGACAGCTTTTTGCTGCACCGTCGAGAGACGGACGGCGCTTGTCGTGAAGCGGAGACGGGAAACAACGAAGGCGAGCGTGCTGGTGCATCGCTCGCCCTTTCTCGTGTTTCAGGCGGTAACGATCAGCAGCGGAACGCTGACGATGAGGCCGACCAGAACCGTGATTGTGGCGAAACGCATCAAACGCAAGCGACGCGTGCGCTCCCCACTCCAGTCATATGTCATGTCTTCCATCTCCTTGGGACAAGGAAGTAGTCCCGGCGAAACCGGGTTCAATAGAGATGACGCGATTTGCTTGTGTAAGGCTGGATAAGATGAGGGATCGCTAATGCTGAAAACGCAGGGACCAGCGCCGGCCGTTGCTGGTCATGCGAATGACGGCGAGCGGTTCGACATCGACGAGCCAGAAGGAGGAGGGGGGCGCCTGAAGCGCATGCGTGATCGCCGCCCGGATGATCGCGGCGTGGGTGATGGCGATCACATGGCCGTCGAAGGTCGATTGGCTCTCCATCCAGCCGACGACGCGTTTCCCGAGATCAAGAAGGCTCTCGCCGCCGTGCGGGGCCGCTTCCGGCTTCGTCATCCAGGCCAGGAGGTTCTCCGGTTCCTCGTCCTCTAGCGCCGCAATCGACTTGCCGGCCCAGCGGCCATGATCGCAGTCGCCAAGTGCCGGATCTATCCGGGCTTGAAGGCGAAGCGCGTCGGCCGTCTGGCGCGCGCGCAAAGCGGGGCTCGTGGCGATATGGTCGGCGCGAGGCAGGGCGGCCATCCTGCCGGCTTCCTCCCTTGCCTTGGCTTCCAGCGGTTCGTCGACCGGAAACAGGGCCTTGCGGCTCGCCGCCGTTGCACCATGGCAGATCCAGGTAAGGCGCGTGTTCACGGTCTTCTGATCTCCTGGGAATACAGTGGGACAGCCCTCTGCCGGCACGTGAAGTTTCGTTGACAGTCTCTTCGGCGTGCAGATATAACCGGGCTGTTGCGGGTTTGGAAGCCGGTGGAAATCCGGCGCGGTCGCGCCACTGTGACCAGCGTGTCGAAGGCTCTTCGCGCTGGAAGTCAGACCTTACCGCACAAACACTCTTTCGACTGAACGCGTCATTCCGGAGGAATACATGTCTGACACCACTTTCACGCCCGTCGCAGTACCGGCCCCGATCCCCGTAGGAGAAATCCTGCCCTGGGCGATCTTTGGCGGCTTGCTGATGCTCATCGCCCTCTATTTCGTCGGCACCGAGGAAGGCGCGATGGCGCTGTTCAACGGCATGTATGTGCACGAATTCGTGCATGACGCCCGCCATCTCCTTGGCTTTCCCTGCCACTAAGGGGATACCGACATGGTTGGAAACCTTCTGCTTCGCGGCATGCTCGCGGGCCTGATTGCTGGCATCCTGGTTTTTGCCTTCGCCCATACCTTCGGCGAGCCGCTGGTCGATGCGGCGATCGCCTTCGAGGAGGCGAGCGCAAAGGCTGCCGGCGAAGCTGCCGAACCTGAAATCGTCAGCCGCGCCACACAGGCCGGTCTCGGCCTTTTCATCGGCGTCATGGCCTATAGCATCGCCGTCGGCGGGCTTTTTTCGCTCGCCTTCGCGTTCCTGCACGGCCGCCTCGGCCGCCTTTCGCCGCGCGGAACCTCTGCCGTCATCGCCATTGCCGCCTTCGTGGCGATCGTCCTCGTTCCCGGCATCAAGTATCCGGCCAACCCGCCGGCGGTCGGCAATCCCGATACGATCGGCGTCAGGACGGAACTGTTCTTCCTGATGATCGTCGTTTCGCTTGCCTCGCTGATTGCGGCGGTTGCGCTTTCTCGCCGCCTTGCCGGCCGCTTCGGCCTGTGGAACGGCGCGATCATCGCCGGCTTCGCCTATCTCGTGTTCATCGGCGCCGTCCTCTATCTGCTGCCGCCGATCAACGAGGTGCCGGAGAATTTCTCGGCGATGGTGCTCTGGCGGTTCCGCACGACCACGCTCGGAATGCATGCGATCCTTTGGGCAGCGCTCGGTCTTGTTTTCGGAGCGCTGGCCGAACGGCGGCTTGCCGTGAAGGGTGGGCAACGAGGACAGCCGGCAAAGGCATTTCACTGAAAGCATCGAGGGGCGCCGCTCTTTTGTGGGCGCCCTGAACTTTTCGGGCGATCATGAAAAGCGATAGAACCAGACCATTTCCGCTGGCGGCATTTGCCGTCGCCGCATTCTGTGTCCTTGCGGGGAATGCCTTTGCCCATGGCAGCGGCGCCGGCGGCAGCCGTGCCGGCCTCGATATCCCGGAAATTGCTCATGGCGAGATGGCTGTCATATCCGACTATCGCAGTCGTATCATCGAGCTTGCATCCCGCGCAGTCGATACGAACGAGCCGTTCCGGCGGGTGCTGAACTATGCCGAAATCCAGTATTCCTACTGCCTTTGGGGCAGGGTGCCGGGCAGCGTGACGGACGAGGAAAGTCCGTTCAACGAATGCACCCATGCTTATCTCGCAGCAGCCAAGGCCGTATTGTTTTCGATGCGCGAGATGCCGCGGGAGGCTGTTGCTGCGGGTGAACTCATTTCCGCCGTCGATGCCGATATGGTGCGGCGCGGGCTTGCGCTCGTCACCTGCCAATTCAGCGGCCAGGCTTTCAACACCGCCGATGTCGTCAAGCCACGCTGGAGCGGGATACCGTTTCATGCCGCCAGCATGGCGTTGCTGACGGCGTTTGCTTCTTTGCTCGTATTTGCAGTCTTCGGGCTTTGCCGTTTGCTGCGGCCGACGGCTCAGTCGTCGGAATAGCGCTGCTCGCGCCACGGATCGCCAAGCATGTGGTAGCCGTTCTTTTCCCAGAAGCCGGCTTCGTCGTCCGGGATCAGCTCGATGCGGCGCAGCCATTTAGCGCTTTTCCAGAAATAAAGATGCGGCACGACGAGGCGCATCGGGCCGCCATGGTCCGGCGTCAGGGGCAGGCCTTCCCAGGAGGTCGCAAGGATCGCGTCCTCGGCGGCGAAATCGGCAAGCGGCAGATTGGTCGTGTAGCCGTCGTAGCTCGTCAGCATGACGTAAGCTGCCTCCGGTTTCGGAATGGCGCGGTCAAGCAGATCGCGCGTCGAAACGCCTCTCCATTTGTTATCGTAGCGCGACCATGTGGTGACGCAGTGAATGTCGCTGACCCTGGTGCTCTGCTCGATCGCCTGGAAATCGCCCCAGGTGAGGGTGAGTGTCGTTTCGATCAGTCCGCGCACTTCGAGCCGCCAGCTTTCGGTGGCGATGACCGGCTGCTGGCCAAGATCGAGCACCGGCCAGTTCTTGACAAGGTGCTGGCCGGGCGGCAGGCGATCGGCTTCAGGACGGCTGATACGGCCGGTCAGGAACTTGCCCTCCGCCGCCCAGCGACGCTTGGAGCTGGTGAGCTTGCTGTCGGCGGGCGTGTTGTCGTCGCTCATGATTGGTTCCCTTGCGATGCAGCAATAGGATATCGGCCCTCGACGGGTGTCAAGTTTCGACGGCCCTTGGAAATCACCGTCGGTGTTATTAGACTTGGACCGTCGGGTATGCCTCGCTGGGGAGTGGAGGCGGAAAGGGGAGGAGCCGGATCTGTCTTTGCGATATCGTGCGATAGCTGCGTTGCTGGTGGTACCGCTGATCATCTTCGCCTTCTTCACCTATGGAAGCGCGATCGCGACGCGCGCCTATATGGGGGAGGCCTCGGCCCAGGCGGGAACGGCGCTGCGCCTTGCCGTCTCGGCGCTCAGCGGTCACCTCAATCGCTACGAGGCGCTGCCGGCGCTGATTGCCGATCACGAGAATATCAAGGAACTGGTGAGCGCGCCCGACGACTCAGCCTTGCGCGATGCAGCTAATCTCTATCTCAAAGAGATCAACGGGCTGCTGAAATCCTCCGATATTTATGTGGTCAAGCCGGACGGCGAGACGATCGCGGCCAGCAATTACGACGGACCGGGAAGCTTCGTCGGACAGAATTTCAGCTACCGGCCCTATTTTCAGGACGCGATCGAAGGCCGGCAGGCGCGGTTCTATGCGCTCGGCACCACCTCGCTGAAGCGCGGCTATTACTTCGCAGCTCCGATCCGGACCGGCACGGATATTGGCGGTGTCATCGTCTTCAAGGTCGATATCGACATGATCGAATCCTCCTGGGGTGGCGGCGAATACAAGATCTTCGTCTCCGATCCGGAGGGCATCATCTTCATGTCCGGCAGCCCGGAATGGCTTTACGGCGCAATCCTGCCGCTGACGGCCGACCGCATCGCACGCACGCAAGCTTCGCGGCGTTATGCCAATGCCAGGCTGACGGCGTTGCCGGTGACTCGCCAGCGCTTTGAGCCGCACGAGTTGATGACGCTCGCCGGCGAGCGCGGTTCCAGAGAATATCTGGTGCTTTCGCACTACATGCCGGCCGAGGACTGGACGGTGAACGTGCTGATGGAGACAAGTTCCATTCGCGCCCAGGCGCGCACGGCGCTTGCGGCCATCTTTCTCATCCTCTGCATTGCGGGGCTCGCGGTTGCGGTTCTGCGCCAGCGGCGGGCGCGGCTTGCCGAGCGCATGCAGCTGCAAACGGAAGCTCGCAACGAGCTGGAGCGGCGCGTCGACGAACGCACGGCCGATCTTGCCCGCGTCAACAGCCGGATCGAGGAGGAGATATCGGAACGGCGTTTGACCGAGCAGCAGCTCCGTCAGACGCAGGCCGATCTCATCCAGGCGGGCAAACTTGCCGGCCTCGGGCAGATGTCGGCTGCTCTTTCGCATGAGTTCAATCAGCCGCTCGCCGCCGCCAAGACCTATACGGATAGCGCCTCCGTTCTCATCGATCGCGGCCGGACGGAGGAGGCGCGGGACAATATAAGGCGTATCGGCGGGCTGATCGACCGCATGGCCGCGATTAGCCGGCACCTGCGCAACTTCGCCCGTAAACCGAACGAGAAGCTGGGGTCTGTTTCTCTCGATGAAGCGATGCATGACACGCTCGAAATCATCGCCTGGCGGCTGAAGGCGGCAGACGCCGAGCTCCGGCTCGACCTCGGCACACGGCCGCCGGTGGTGCGCGCCGGTTCGGTGCGTCTGCAGCAGGTGCTGGTCAATGTGATTTCCAATGCCGCCGATGCGGTGGAAGGGCTGGACGACAGACGCATTGAGATTTCGGCCTTCGAGGAGGCCGGCAAGGCGGTGCTGACAGTGCGCGACCATGGGCCGGGTGTGCCTGCCGCGATCGCCGAGCGTATCTTTGATCCCTTCTTCACGACCAAGGGTGTCGGCAAGGGGCTCGGTCTCGGCCTGTCGATCTCCTACAATATCATCAAGGATTTCGGCGGCAGCCTTACTACTGCCAATCATTCCGAAGGGGGCGCGGTGTTCCGCATCGAGCTGCAATCGGCGGCAGGGCTGATGCCGGAGGCAGCGGAATGAACGATGCGAAGATCCTGCTGGTTGACGACGAGGAGGAACTGCGCCGCTCGACGGCGCAGGCGTTGGAGCTTTCCGGCTTCAGTGTCGAGACCTATTCGAACGGCGACCACGTGCTGGAGCTGATCGGCTACAGTTTTCCTGGCGTCGTCGTCAGCGATATCCGCATGCCCGGCATGGACGGCATGACGCTGATGCAGAAGATCCGCGAACTCGACCCGGAGGTGCCGGTCATTCTCGTCACCGGCCACGGCGACGTTCAGCTTGCGGTGAAGGCGATGCGCGAAGGCGCCTATGATTTCATCGAGAAGCCGTTCACGCCGGAGATGCTTGCCGGCGTCATCCGCCGGGCGATGGAGCGGCGCGGCCTCGTGCTCGAAAACCGGCTGCTGAAGGCGGTCGCCGGCAAACGCGACGATATCGAAGCGCGGCTGCCGGGGCGCACACAGGTGATGGTGGATCTGCGCTACCGTATCCGGGCGATCGGCGCGAGCGATGCCGATACGCTGATTGTCGGCGAGACCGGGGCCGGTAAGGAAGTGGTGGCGCGGGCGCTGCACGATATCAGCGCCCGGGCGAGCCGGCCGTTCATCGCGATCAATTGCGCAGCACTTCCGGCAAACCTGATCGAGAGCGAGCTCTTCGGCCATGAGGTGGGCGCCTTTCCTGGCGCGGTGCGGCCGCGCTACGGAAAGTTTGAGCACGGGCGCGGCGGCACCATCCTGCTCGACGAAATTGGCTCCATGCCCTTCGACCTGCAGGCGAAGTTCCTGCGGGTGCTGCAGGAGCGGGTGATCTCCCGGTTGGGATCGAATGAGACGGTGGCGCTCGACGTGCGCTTTATCGCCACGAGCAAGGTGGATCTGGAGGCGGAGGTGGCGGCGGGGCGCTTCCGCGCCGATCTCTTCTATCGGCTGAACGTCGCGACACTTCATGTGCCGTCTCTGTCGCAGCGCCGGGCGGATGTTCCGCTGCTCTTTCTGCAGCTGGTGCGGGAAGCGGCGGCCCGCTACGGCCGCGACGAGGTCGTCGTGGCGCCCGAGGTGATCTCTGACATCGCCCAGCGCGACTGGCCGGGCAACGTGCGCGAACTCCGGAATGCCGCCGACCGTCTGGTCCTCGGTCTCGATGATGGCGGGCCACAGGCCGAGGAAGCGACCGGGCTTGCGGAGCGTGTCGCCGAATTCGAACGGGGCGTCATTGCCAGTGCTCTGGTAGCGCATGGCGGCAGCCTCAAGCCGGTTTATGAGACGCTCGGCATTTCCCGCAAGACCCTCTACGAAAAGATGCAGAAATACGGCCTCGACAAGCGGATGCTGACCACCGAAGGCTAATTGCCGGCCATCAAGTTCGCGTTGGGTGGAAATCCACCCAACGCGAAAGCCGTTTGTTTCCAAATCGACCCATGCTGCATTGCACTGTCGCAAAATCGTCTCTCGAAAGTGGCTGCAGTGATTGCCGGTCGGTTTTTCCCGGCGGCAAATAGGTCATGCCCGGCGCGGAGGATGTGTCGGCGGACTTGCTTGTTTCATCAGGGAGGAAACGATGAAAATTCTGAAGGCCATGCTCGGCCTGACCGCGGCTGCCGCAGTCTCTCTTCTCGCCGGCGCCGCTTCGGCGCAGACCTATCCCGAACGCACCATCACCATGGTCGTGCCCTTTGCAGCCGGCGGCCCGACCGACACCGTCGCGCGCCTCGTCGCCGAATCCATGTCGAAGGATCTCGGTCAGCAGATCGTCGTCGAAAATGTCGGCGGCGCCGGCGGCACGCTCGGCGCCGGCCGCGTGGCGAGCTCCGATCCCGACGGCTACACGATCCTGCTGCACCATATCGGCATGGCGACCAGCGCCACGCTCTACCGCAAACTCGCCTATGACACGCTCGGCGCCTTCGATTATGTCGGCCTCGTCACCGATGTGCCGATGACGATCGTCGCACGCAAGGACATGGAGCCGACCGACCTCAAGGGGTTGATCGACTATATCAAGGCCAACAAGGACAAGGTGACGGTTGCCAATGCCGGCATCGGCGCGGCCTCGCATCTTTGCGGCATGATGTTCATGAGCGCCATCCAGACGCCGCTCACCACCGTTCCCTACAAGGGGACCGGCCCTGCCATGACCGATCTGCTCGGCGGCCAGGTCGATGTCATGTGCGACCAGACGACCAACACGACGAAGCAGATCCAGGGCGGCACGATCAAGGCCTATGCCGTGACCTCGCCCAAGCGCCTCGACGTGATGAAGGACATTCCGACGGCTGTCGAAGCCGGCCTGCCGGGCTTCGAAGTCGGCATCTGGCACGGCATCTACACGCCGAAGGGCACGCCGGCTGCGATCAACGAACGGCTGTCGAAGTCGCTGCAGGTCGCGCTCAAGGATCCGAACGTCGGCGCCCGCTTCGCCGAGCTCGGCACGGCGCCATCCTCCGACGCCGATGCGACGCCCGCCGCATTGAAGGCCAAGCTCGAAAGCGAGATCGCCCGCTGGAAGCCGGTGATCGAGGCTGCCGGCGAATATGCGGACTAGTGAAGGTGGTGCCAGGAACAGCCCTTCACCCGAACCCTCTCCCCGTAAACGGGGAGAGGGGACTTGCCCTAGGGCCAGCGGCAGAGACAGAGGCCGGCGGCATATGCCTTCGCCCCGCAGGCGGGGAGAAGGTGGCTAAGCCGGATGAGGGGCAATCGCTGCAGTAACGACGCTCCATCTCCAACTCCAGGAGACATCATGAAATCCATCAGTTTCGATACCACCAATGCGATCTGCGGCGGGCTTTTCGTCGCGACCGGCGCATTCTTTGCCATCCAGTCGCTGGGGCTCGACCTCGGCACGGCGGTGCGCATGGGGCCCGGTTATTTTCCGCTGGTGCTGGCCTGTGTGCTCGTGCTTCTCGGTGCGATCATCTTCATTCAGGCGCTGCGCGTCGAGGGGGAGCCGATCGGTCCCTTCGCCTGGCGCGGCATGCTGTTCATCCTGCCGGCGCCCGTCTTTTTCGGGCTGACGGTGCGCGGGCTCGGATTTGCGCCGGCGCTGTTCTTCACCGCCTTCATCGCCTGCTTCGCATCGCAAAAGATGAACCTGTTCTTCGCGATCATTCTTTCGCTGCTGCTGACGGTCTTTTCCGTGGCGGTCTTCAGTTATGGGCTCGGCCTGCCGTTCGAGCGCTTCGGCCCCTGGGTCCGGTTCTAGGAGGCGATGATGGATCTTTTCAGCAATCTCGCGCTCGGTTTTGCGACAGCCGGCACACTTGACAACCTGCTCTTCTGCCTGATCGGCGTGCTGCTCGGCACGCTGATCGGCGTGCTGCCAGGCATCGGCGCCACGGCGACGATCGCCATGCTCCTGCCGATCACCTTCCAGCTCGAACCGGTCTCCTCGCTGATCATGCTCGCCGGCATCTATTACGGCGCGCAATATGGCGGTTCGACGACGGCGATCCTCATCAACATGCCGGGCGAATCCTCGTCCGCCGTCACCGCGATCGACGGCTACCAGATGGCGCGCAAGGGCAGGGCTGGGGCAGCTCTGGCGATCGCCGCGCTCGGCTCATTCTTCGCCGGCACGGTCTCGACCTTTCTCGTTGCGATCTTCGCGCCGCCGCTCACCGCCATCGCGCTGCAATTCGGTTCGGCCGAATATTTCTCGCTGATGATCGTCGGCCTTGTCTCGTCGATTGCCCTCGCGCACGGCTCCGTCGTCAAGGCGCTGGCGATGGTGGCGCTCGGGTTGCTGCTCGGTCTCGTCGGCACGGATATCTACACCGGCACGCCGCGCTTCACGCTCGGCATCCGCGAATATGCCGATGGGCTGAATTTCGTGGCGCTGGCGGTCGGCGTCTTCGGGGTGGCGGAAATCCTGCGCAACCTCGAAGGCGAGTCGACCCGCACGGTGCTGATGGCCAAGGTGTCCGGCCTTTTGCCCTCGCGCCAGGAATTCAAGGAGATGATCGCGCCCGTCATTCGCGGCACGGCGATCGGTTCGGCGCTCGGCATCCTGCCCGGCGGCGGCGCGATCCTTGCCTCCTTCGCCTCCTATACGGTGGAGAAACGCCTGTCGAAGACACCGGGGGAATTCGGCAAGGGTGCCGTCGCAGGCGTCGCCGGTCCGGAATCGGCCAACAATGCCGGCGCGCAGACCTCGTTCATCCCGCTCCTGACGCTCGGCATTCCGGCCAATCCGGTCATGGCGCTGATGGTCGGCGCGATGATCATCCAGGGCATCGTGCCGGGACCGAACGTCGCCACCGAGCAGCCAGCGCTGTTCTGGGGCATCATCGCCTCGATGTGGATCGGCAACCTGATGCTGGTCATCCTCAACCTGCCGCTGATCGGGCTCTGGGTGAAGCTCCTGACCGTGCCCTACTACGTGCTCTTCCCGGTTATCATGGCCTTCTGCTCGATCGGGGTCTACAGCGTCAACGCCAACGTCTACGACCTCTATGCCGTCGCCTTCTTCGGGCTCATCGGCTACGTGCTGGCAAAACTTCGCTGTGAGCCGGCGCCGCTGCTGCTCGGTTTCGTGCTCGGGCCACTGCTCGAAGAAAACCTGAGGCGCGCGATGATCCTATCGCGCGGCGATCCGACCACCTTCGTCACCCGGCCGATCAGCGCCACGCTTCTGGCGATCGCGGTCGCCGTGCTCATCGTCGTCTTCCTGCCGAGCGTCAAGAAGAAGCGCGAAGAGGTGTTTGTCGAAGAGGCGTAGGGGTTGAACTCGTCGCTTGTTTGATCAACATGGAATGATCTGAGGCGGGCGCCGGCTGGGCGCCCGTTTCGCTTGACAGGATATCCAGGCCCATGAGCATTCCTGCCCGGATCAAGGACGATCTGCCGTTTCTTACTTCCTTGCGCCGTGATCTGCATGCCCATCCCGAGCTCGGCTTCGAGGAGGAGCGGACCAGCGGCATCGTCGCGAGACTTCTCGAAGAGGCAGGCATTACGGTGCATCGCGGCCTCGGCGGCACCGGCGTGGTCGCCACGCTGCAGGTCGGCAATGGCACGCGCAGCATTGGGCTGCGCGCCGATATGGATGCGCTCGCCATGCCTGAAACGGCGGATCGCCCCTATAAATCGACTGTGCCGGGGAAGATGCATGCCTGCGGCCATGACGGCCATACCACAATGCTTCTCGGCGCCGCACGATATCTTGCGGCGACGCGGGATTTTTCCGGCACGGTGCATTTCATCTTCCAACCGGCCGAAGAGGGCCGCGGCGGGGCGAAGCGCATGGTGGAGGAGGGGCTGTTCAAGCTTTTCCCCTGCGACGCCGTCTACGGGCTGCACAACATGCCTGGACTTGCGGTCGACGAAATCGCCGTGGTCGAGGGGCCGCAGCTTGCATCGTCCGACAGTTGGCGCATCACCTTTCGCGGCATCGGCACGCATGGCGCCAAGCCACATCTCGGCCGCGATCCGATCACGGCCGGCGCCACCTTCCTGTCATCGCTGCAGACGATCGTCGGGCGGGTGGTCGACCCGCTGCAGCCGGCCGTCGTCAGCGCCTGTTTCCTGCAGGCGGGTAATCCCAAGGCGCTGAACGTCATTCCTGATACTGTCGAGATCGGCGGCACGGCGCGGGCCTATTCACCTGAGGTGCGCGATCAGCTGGAGACCGAGATCGGTCGGTTGGCTAAGGGAACGGCAGCGATGTACGGCATTGAGGCCGATTACGACTTCGAGCGCCGGATTCCGCCTGTCGTCAACGACGCGGATGTCAGCGCTCGGGCGCTTGCTGCCGCGGCGACTGTCTTCGGCGAGAAGGTGCGGACAAGCTTCCCGCCGTCGACGGCCGGCGATGATTTCGCCTTTTTCGCGCAGAATGCGCCGGGTTGTTATGTCTGGCTTGGCAACGGGCCGGCGGTTGATGGAGCGCTGCACCACAACACCGCCTATGATTTCAACGATGACGCGCTTGACTATGGCGCGGCCTATTGGGTGGCGTTGGTGGAGCGGGAGTTAAAGGTTTGAGGTCGCGTTTGCGGCCCCTTCCCTGGTTTGTGCTTTGTGCGTCCCGACTTACAAAACCTCCAGCACCGGACTTTCCAGCACCTTGCCCGTCACCACGTCGGCAATTCCCCGGTCCGTCTGGTGCGGGCCGGCGTTGCAGGCGAGCGTTGCGCCGAAGCAGGCCTTGAAGACCCGATAGGGCGGCTTCCAATCGACGATTTTTTCCATCGCCTTGCGGATGCCGGCGAAGGCCGAGGCGGTGTCCTTCAGCGATGCATCGGTTACCAGGCCGGAGAGCGGCAGCGGCAGGATCGCTTCGATCTTTCCGTCCTTGGCGACTGCCATGCCGCCGCCGGCCGATATGACGACGTTGGCGGCGAGCGCCATGTCGCATGCATTGCCGCCGAAGACGGTGAGGTTGTGGCTGTCATGCGAGACGGTCGTGCAGAAGGCGCCGCGCCATTCGCCCCAGCCGGTGAGGAAGCCGATGCGCTGGGTGGCGTCGGCTTTGCCGTGGCGGTGAGCGACGGCGATCATCGCGCTTCCGGCCGGCGGCACGACGAAGCCGTCTTTGACCTCTGTCTCCACCTCGCCCCATTGCGTGAAACGCGGGCGGTCGATGGTGGCGACGCGGACGCGTTCGCCTCTCGAGGGAATGCGGAAATCATTCTCGCCGAATTGCGGGAGCTTCACCGAATTTTCCAACGGGGCCGGATCGAGCTTCCGGACGCCAACCTGCATGCTGCCGTTGCGGGCGGCGATGCGGCCGCCCGATATGACCAGCCGCGCCCGGAATTCCGTGAGGTCCTCGAAGAGCACGATGTCGGCGCGGCGGCCAGCGGCGAGGAGGCCGAGATCGGAGCGCTTCAGCCGCTGCGTGGCGTTGAAGGTCACGGCACGCAGCGCCCATTCCGGTTTCAGGCCGTAGCGCACCAGACGGCGGATGACGTCGTCGAGGCCGCCGCTTTGATAGAGTTCATCGGGAAAGACATCGTCGGTGCAGAGTGTCACGGTCGGGGGCAGGTGGCCGATACCATTCAGCACCTCGACGAATTCCTTGAGCAGATGGTCGTGGGAGCCGCGCAGCTCGATCGTCAGACCGGCGGAAAGCTTGGCGGCGAGGTCGGTGCCGGAGGTGAGTTCGTGGTCGGAGGTGACTCCTGCTGCCATGAAGGCGTTGAGATCGGCGCCTTCAAGGCCGCGGGCATGGCCGCAGACGAGTTTGCCGGAGGCGAGGCCGGCATTGACGATAGCGGTCATACGCGGATCGCCGTCGATGACGCCGCGCATGTTCATGACTTCGGCGACGCCGCCGACGGCGGAGGAGCGCAGCATTTCGGCGATGACGGCGGCATCGAAATCGGCGCCGGCACGTTCCAGGCCCGGTGCCGATGGCACGCAGGAAGGGGCAAGCAGGATCATGCGCAACGGCAGTGAGCGCGCCGCCTCGATCGCCCAGCGCACGCCGTCGAGCCCGTGGACGTTGCCGAATTCATGCGGATCCCAGACGACCGTCGTGACACCGCGCGGCAACACCGCGCTCGCATATTCGGCCGGCGTCACCATGGAACTTTCGACATGCATGTGGGTGTCGATCAGGCCGGGCGTCAGGATGCCGCCCGCCGCATCGATGATCTCGACCGCATCCGTGCGGCTCTCCGGGGCATGGACGCTTGATATCAGGGCGCCGACGAGACCGATATCGACTTTCCGGACTAGGCCGGTCACCACGTCGAGCAGCCGGCCGCCGGTAATCAGCACATCGAAGGGGGCGTCGCCACGCGCAGCCGCGACGGCGCGGGCACGCAAGGCGGGATCGTTGAGATCGGCGGGTTCCCGGCTAGGGATGGCGTTCATTTGCGGGCCTCGTTGAGCAGGGCGGCGAGAATGACCGCGCGCGCCTTATCGGCATCGATATCGGCGGCGAATTCTGCATTGAAGGTCGCATGCGTGGCGCGGGTCTCGACGACGGTGCGGCCACGGGTCAGACTGCCCTGCAGCTCGACGTCGATGCGCGCCGGGCGGAAGCTGACGATATCGGGAGCGACGAAGGCGACGGCGGCGCAGAGGTCGTAGATGGCCATGCCAGGGCGGCCGCGGCTGGTGCCGATGCTTATATAACCGGACAACATGTCGGCGATCAGCTCGGCATTGGCGCCGCCGGCATTGCGTACCGGTTCGGCATCCTCGGGCATTGCCAGCACCTTGCGGCACAGGTCGAGATCGACCATGCGCAACGGCAGGCCATGGGCGATGACGATCGCAAGGGCCTCGGGATCGGCCAGCGCGTTGAACTCGGCAGAGGCCGTGTGGTTGCCTGATGTAACGCCGCCGCCCATCCAGACGAGTTCGCCGATGCGGGCGGCGAGATCGGGACGGGCGAGCGCCACGGCGGCGATATTGGTGAGCGGCCCGAGCGCCAGGATGCGGTGCTGGCCATCACGCTCCAGCCAGCGGCAGAGTGCGGTGAAGGCATCGCTCTCGGCAAGGGCGGGCGCCTCCGGCAGGCTCTTGCCAGATGTCGGAATTCCGGTTGCGCCGAGGATCGCCTGGGCGGTTTCGAGCTTGCCGAGAACCGGCAGGGCGCGGCCGGTTTGGATGGGGAATGTCCAGCCGAAGGCGCTGGCGGCGCCGGCGGCGTTTTTTCTCACCTGCGGCAGCGGCGCATTGCCGAAGACCAGCGAGACGCCGTCGATTTCGAATTCCGACTGCGCCACCACCAGAATGGCAGCGATGTCGTCGAAGCCCATGTCGGTGTCGATCCAGACGCCCATGATTTCACCCGAACCGTTTGAGGTTGGCCGCGCCGGCAACCGGCAGGTCGAAGGCAAGCGCGCTGCCGATCTCGTGCGGCGGCAGGCTTGCGTCGATTTCGGCCTTGATGGGCCCAAGCGGCGTATCGAGAAGATATTCGCGGGTGTTGCCGGCGAAAGATGTGCCGCGCACGGTGCCCTGAAAAGGACCGGAACCGAGGGTCACCATGCGCGGGCGCCAGGCGAGGCCGGCCGCAGCTTTCGGCGCCGGGCCGGAAAGTGCTACCGGGCCATTCGGCGTCGCGAGCTTTCCATCACTCAGCGCAAAGACATTCTCGAAGCCGACGAAATCGGCGACGAAGGCGGAGGTGGGGTTGTTGTAGATCTCTTCCGGCGTGCCGATCTGTTCGATGCCGCCATTCAGCATGACGACGATGCGGTCGGCGAGCGCCAGGGCCTCGACCTGGTCGTGGGTGACGAAGATCATGGTGACGCCAGTCTCCTTCTGGACACGCTGCAGCTCTGCGCGCATCTCGAGGCGCAGGCGGGCGTCGAGATTGGAGAGCGGCTCGTCGAGCAGCAGCAGTTTCGGCTCCATCACCATCGAGCGGGCAAGGGCCACGCGTTGCTGCTGGCCGCCGGAGAGTTCGGCGGGTTTGCGGCCGGCGAAAGTGGTGAGCCCGACGGATTTCAGGCCGCAGCCGACGCGGGCATCGAGATCGGCGCCCGAGATGCCCTTGAGACGCAGGCCGAAGGCGACGTTCTCGTAGACCGTCAGATGCGGAAAGAGTGCATAGGATTGGAAGACCAGGCCGATGGCGCGTTTGTTGGCGGAGACGCGGGTGATATCGGCGCCGTCGAGCCGGATGCGGCCGGAAGCGGGGGTCAGCAGACCGGCGATGGCGCGCATCGTGGTCGTCTTGCCGCAGCCGGAGGGGCCGAGAAGGGCGACGAGTTCGCCTTTGCCGATTGCGAGGTCGAGATTTCCGACCGCGACCGTATCGCCATAGGCGAGCGTCAGCTTGTCAAGTTGAAGATAGGCGTCAGACATAACGCGAGAATCCAAGGAAGCGTTCGGCGAGGAAGACGATGCCGATCGACAGGAAGGCGAGAAGGGCGGAGAGCGCTGCAATGGAGGGATCGTAGGTGGTTTCCATGTAACCCAGCATGTCGATCGGCAGGGTCCGCACGCCCGGGCCGGAGAGGAAGAGCGAGACCGGCACCTGATTGAAGCTGGTGACGAAGCCGAGGATGAAGGCGGCGAGAATGCCGCCGCGGATATTCGGCACCACCACGCGGAAAAAGGCGCCGAACCTGGAAGAGCCGAGCAGAACGGCTGCCTCCTCGATATCCGAGCGCAGATTATCGAGGCTCGCCGAAACGACGCGCACGGCATAGGGCAGCACCAGGGCTGTATGGGCAAAGAACAGCGCCAGCGTGATATTGAAGCCGAAGGGCACGACGAGATAGCGCAGCAGAGCCAGACCGACGATGATGCCGGGGACGATGATCGGCAGCGAGACGATCGTGCGAACAGTTTCGGCCGCGGGCAGCCGGTACCGCGACAAGGCATAGGCGGCTGGGATGCCGAGCACGAGGGCTGCGAGCGTTCCGAAGACGGCAAGGAATATTGACATGGCAAAGCTGTCGCGGAAGCTGTCGATGGTGAAGACCTTCATGACCCAGCGCAGCGATAGTCCCTGCGGCGGAAAGGCCAGCGTATCGCCTGATGATAACGAAGCGGCGATGATGATCAGGAACGGGCCGATCAGGAAGACCAGCAGCAGCAAGAGCACAATGGGCGAAAACAGGCGCAGGGTCATCGGCGGTTCCTCGCCGTTGCAAGACGTTTCAGCAGGATGTTGGCGGCAAAGCTCATGACGATCAGGATGAAGGCGATGACGCTGGCCGAGACGAAATTATTGGCGACGGAAACCTGCTGATACAGCAGCGTTTCCAGCATCAGCACCTTGGAGCCGCCAAGCACGGCAGGGGTGATATAGGCGGTCAGCGAACCGGTGAAGACAAGCGTGCCGCCGACGACGAGGCCTTCCCTGGTCAGCGGCAGGATGACCTTCCAGAAGACCTGGAACCAGTTGGCGCCGAGCACACGGGCAGCCGGGATCGCGTCCTTCGGCATGTTTTCGAGGGCGCTGATCAGCGACAGGATCATCAGCGGCAGGAAGAGCTGCAGGAGGCCGATGAAGACGGCGGTCTCGGTAAACAGCAGCCGTAGCGGCTCGGCGCTGAGACCCATACCGGTTATCGCCTGGTTGACGATGCCGGTGCGGCCGAGAATGACGATCCAGGCATAGGTGCGCGCCACCGGCGAGATCATCAGCGGTAGGGTGATGAGGCCGATCATCCGGCCCTTGCCCTTCGGCGGCAGGTTGACGATG
Organism: Rhizobium hidalgonense; assembly: GCF_002914525.1. Taxonomy (GTDB): domain Bacteria; phylum Pseudomonadota; class Alphaproteobacteria; order Rhizobiales; family Rhizobiaceae; genus Rhizobium; species Rhizobium hidalgonense. The sequence continues at coordinate 324,231 of NZ_LODW01000070.1, forward strand.
GCAAAGGCTGCGGCATAGCCGATAACCGCCGAGACGGCGGTGACTTCGAGGCCGAGACGGAAGCTGCGCAGGAAAACTGTGCGGTTCAGCGTCTCGGAGAAGAAACCGGCATAGGCCGACAGTGTCCAGCCGCCGCCGGCACGGAAGCCCTCCGACAGCAGGATCGCGACGGGCAGCAGGAAGACCACGGTCGCAAAGATGGCCGCCGGCAAGGCAAGCGCCAGGGCTTCTGCGCGGTTCTGGAACATGAGGCGCCTTTCCAGGACAGGAGGGCGGTCCCGACAGTGGCGCCGGGACCAGTTTTGATACGGACCTTACTGGCCGACCTTCTCGTTCCAGGTCTTCAGCCAGCCGGCGCGATTGTCGAGGGCGACGGCGGAAGGAATCAACTTGAGGCTCTTGGCTGTCGCCTCGCCATAGGTGAGGTTGTTGGCCGCAGCCTCGGACAGTTTGACCTCGTTGTTTGCCGGGCTGTCGACCAGCTTTTCGGCGAGCTTGGTTTGGGTGTCGGTCGAGAGCCAGAAATCCATGAACTGCAAGGCGAGATCCTGGTTTTTTGAACCCTTGGTCAGCACCAGCACATTCATGCCACCGGTCTGGCCCTCTTTCGGCGTCGCCCAGGCGACCGGGACGTCGAGTTTGGTAAAGCCTGCCCAGGAGAAGCGGCCGATCGGCGCTGCCCAGATTTCCTCCTGCTGCATCAACTGGACGAGCTGGGAGGACTTTTCGTAGAAGGTAACGATCTCGTCCTTCTTCTCGCCCAGCGCCTCGATCGGTCCCTTCAAATCGGGCGTGTCCTTGCCGAGCGCTTGGCCGAGCATGTAAAGCGCCGGTGGCCCCTGATTGGTGGTCACGTTCGGAAAGGCGACGTGGCCGACATATTCCGGCTTCAAGAGATCGGCCCAGGAGTCGATCTTCATCTTGTCGGGTCGATAGGCGATCGAGGTGGCGTAGAAGGTATAACCAACGCTCATGCCGTCGTCGTTCGGATCCTTGGCGATGTCGTACAGCTTGGCGAAATTCGAAAGTTTCGCGGTATCGACCTTGTCGATCAGCCCGGCGCGGGCGGCGGCGAGCGCATCGGCCATCGAAACGGCGGCGAGATCGACGACGGGATTGGCCTTGTTGGCTTCCATCTTGGCCAGTCGTTCGACGCTGTTGCCGGTTTCGACAACGAGCTTGCAGCCGCATTTGGCTTCGAATGGATCGTAGACCAGCGTCTTGAAATCGTCCTGGGCAAAGGCATAGACGGAAATGGTCAGCGTCCGTTCCGCCGCAGATGCGGCAAGCGGCGACAGGGCGGAGAGCGCCACCGAAGCAATGAGAGCTTTTTTCATCCTACATGTTCTCCATCTCTGAGGTTTTTGGTGCCGGGTCCGCAAGGCCCGGATGATTGGCGGACGATCAGCTGCATGGCGACACGGTCGACATCCGCGGTAACGAGCATGCCCTCCCAGGTGCTGCTTGTTTTTATGGCATCCGTCAGTGCCGACACGGCAATCTCGGCAATCCTATCCATGTCCATCCGCACGGTTGTCAGCGACGGCGTCACGACAGGCGACCAGATGAGGTCGTCGAAGCCGGTGACGCTGACATCGGCGGGAATGTTGACGCCGGCTTGCTGCAACTCCGTCAGCGCTCGCAGGGCCTGCAGGTCGGACAGGGCTGCGAAGGCGGTGAAGCCCTGCCTGACTTTTTCGGCAAGGCCAAGCGAGCAGCCGCTGCCGCGATCCTGCTCGAGTCTGTCGATCCACAACGTGTCCGCATGCATGTCCGGGCGCATGCCGGAGCGGATGCCATCGGCGCGGTCGTTCTGGACGCTGGATTCCTGATTGTTGCCGATGATGAGGATGCGGCGATGGCCGAGGCCGGCAAGATGGCCGGCGATTTCGCAGCCGCCTTGCCAATGGTCGGCAGCAACGGTGTTGCCTGAAGTCGATGGGGTATCGATGACGGCGACGGGGCAGGCAGCGGAAGAGATGCGGGTGGCGCGGCGGGGAATGACGACCATACCGTCGACGCCGCGCTCGACCAGCCGATTGATTGCCTCGGTCTGTGCGGTGACATCGCCCCGGGAATCGGCGATCAGCACACCGTAGCCCGCGGTGGAGGCGGCAAATTCGATCGCCTGGGCGATCTTCGGAAACAGCGGATTGGCGATATCGGGCAGGACCAGGCCGAGAACGCCGCTGCGTCCGGTGCGCAACGCCCGGCCGGCCTGGCTCGGGATATAGCCAAGTTCGGCTGCATGCTCGCGGATTTTTTCGATCAACTGGCCGGAGACCCGGCCCTTGCCGGAAAGCGCATTGGAGACGGTGGCGACAGAGACGCCGAGTGACGTCGCTATCCTGCTGAGGTTTGGTCCCGGGCGCGATTGAGCCATGATCTAAAGCGTTCTGGTTAATCGTTTAATCAGAGCTTTACCTCAGCTTTTTTTGCTTGTCGAATCCAAACTCACCTTATGCCCAATTATCCGCGAAGCGAATTCGTCAGATATGAAAAAACCCCGCGAGGCGATCGCGGGGTTCCGAATTTCCGACAGGCAGACCGCCAATCAGCTCTTGGCCGGCTTCGCCGTCGGCACCGGCTTCACCGGTGCCGTGGTCTTGCCGCCGGGTGCATAGCCGCCGCCGACTGCAATATTCAGCGAGACGTAGTCCTTGGCCATCTGCTGGACGGACTGGGCAAGGCTTGCCTGAGCCAGCGAAACCTGACGCTGCGCGTCGAGAACGTCGAGCAGCGAAGAGGCGCCATCCTTGTAGGATGCGGTGGAAAGTTCGAGCGTTTCCTGGGTTGTCTTGACCTGGGCCTGAAGTGCGGCGACCGTGCGGGCGTCGCGCCGGACAGCCGCAAGCGCGTTTTCGACCTGTTCGACCGCGGTCAGCACCGTCGACTTCCAGTTGAGGTAGGCCGTGGCGGCATCGGACTGCGCCGACTTGACGTTGGCGCGCAGGCGGCCACCGTCGAAGATCGGCAGGTTGAGGGTGGGGCCGAAGGACCAAGGCGTCAGGCCGCCATGGATACCACGCTGGTTGATGTAGGACGGTGAGATCGAACCGCTGAGCGAGATGCTCGGATAGAGTTGCGCCTGGGCGACGCCGATATTGGCGGTTGCGGCAGCGAGATCACGTTCCGCCACACGAATGTCGGGACGATTGCGGATCAGGTCCGCCGGGATGCCGGAGGTGATGCCGCCGCGGAATACCGGCTGACCGTAGCCCTTCAGCAGTTCATCGACGAGGGCCGAGGCCGGCAGGCCGAGCAGTGTAGCGATGTGATGAGCTGATATGCGGATGTTGGTTTCGAGGCCGGGAATTTCGGCGAGCGTCGACTGCACCAGGCCTTCGGCCTGAACAACGTCGAGACGCGAAGCGGCACCAGCTTCGAGCTGGAACTTGGTCAGTTCGTAGGTTTCCTGGCGGGACTTCAGGTTAGCCTTCGAAAGAGACAGGCGCTGCTGGTAGTAGCGAACGTCGATATAGCTCGAGACGAGATCCTGGATCAGCGTCAGCCTGGCAACATCGGCCGATGAGTAAGCGGAATCGAGCGAGGCGAGAGCGCTTTCGGTGCTGCGCTTGTAGAGGCCGAAGAGATCGAGCAGCCAGCTCAACTGAACGTCGCCGGCGCTGGTATTGCGCGTGTCGAACTGCGTGCGCAGTTCGCCCCTCTGGCCGCTCACCGTGTGCGAGCCGCCGACGGTGAGGTTCGGCAGGGCGCCGGCTCCGGCGGTGGTGACGGCGGCGGAGGCCGCATTGATGCGTTCGATCGCCTGCTGGACTGTCAGGTTCTGCTCGAGGCCGGCGTTGACGTAGCCGTTCAGTCTCGAATCGTTGAAGGCGGTCCACCAGGCTGCGGTAGCAACATCACCATCACTCTTCGTTCCGCCTTCTCCGAATTTGGCGGGCAGCGGCATTTCAGGAGGAACATGATCCGGGCCAACAACGCAGCCCGACAGTAATAACAATAATGCCGGGGTGGCAAAACGAAGAGATACCATTCATTTCATCCTGTACTCGAGCAAGTCAATTCTTGTCCGAAGCTTCATGCTTCATTAACGCGGCCGCGCCTCGTTCTGCCAAAAACACACACACCGAAGCAGTCGGGCGCAATGTAGCAACGAGAACAGCATTATCACAGTGCATTTTTATCACAGTCCTGCCGCATTTTTGCTGCGTGTGGCAAAGATGCGTCGAATGACGACGAAGAATGACGGAACGAAGAAGATTCCGAGCATTGTCGCCGCCAGCATGCCGCCGAGGACGCCGATGCCGATGGCGTTCTGTGCCGCCGAGCCCGCGCCTGTCGCGATCGCCAGCGGCACGACGCCGAGAATGAAGGCAAGCGAGGTCATGATGATCGGCCGCAGGCGCAATCTCGCCGCCTCCAGCGTCGCTTCGTAGAGGCCCATGCCGTTTTCCATGCGGTCCTTGGCGAATTCGACGATCAGGATCGCGTTTTTTGCCGCCAACCCGATGGTGGTGAGCAAGCCGACCTTGAAATAAACGTCGTTCGCCTGGCCGAAAAGTGTGGCGGCCGTCAGCGCTCCGAGAATGCCGACCGGCACCGCCATGATCACCGAGAAGGGGATCGACCAGCTTTCGTAAAGTGCCGCCAGGCAGAGGAAGACCACAAGAACCGAGATCGCATAGAGCATCGGCGCCTGCGAACCGGAAAGGCGCTCCTGATAGGAGATGCCTTGCCAGGCGACCGTATAACCGCCGCCGAGCTGTTCGGTCAGGGCTTCCATTTCGTTCATCGCGTCGCCGGAGGAAACGCCGGGTGCAGACGCACCGTCGAGCGGAATGGCGCTGACGGCGTTGAAGCGGGCAAGCGAGGGCGCACCCTTCACCCATTCCGTCTTGGTAAAGGCAGAGAACGGCACCATTTCACCGGCAGTGTTGCGGGCGTACCAATGGTCGAGATCATCCGGCTGCATGCGGAAGGGCGCATCGCCCTGGACATAGACGGGCTTGATCTCGCCGTTCAACGTGAAGTCGTTGACGTCGCGGCCGGTGAAGATGATCGACAGCATCGAATTGACCGAGGCGATGTCGACGCCCATGGCGCCGATCTTCTCCTGATCGAGCACGATGCGCATCTGTGGCTCGACTTCCTTGCTGCTACTGCGCAGCGCCACGATCTTGCCCGAGGTGTTGCCCATCTGGATCAGCCGCTTGGAGGCGGCCGTCAGCGCGTCGTTGCCGTGGCCGCCGGTATCGACGAGATACATGGAGAAGCCGCTCGATACACCGAGACCCTGGATCGCCGGGGGCAGGAGCGCGAAGACCTGCGCCTCGCGGATGGCAAAGAAGCTGCGCAGCGCGCGGTTGACGACCGACTGAGCGCTTAGATTAGGATCGGTGCGCTTGGAGAAATCCTTGAGCTTGGTGAAGACGATGGCGCTGTTCTGGCCGGAGCCGTTGAAGCCGAAGCCCAACGCACCGAAGACGGACTCGACCGCATCCTTCTCGTTCTCACGGTAGTAGTTTTCGACCTTCTCGACGACAGCCTGGGTCTGCTGTGTGGTCGAACCCGGCGGCGTGGTGACGATGGTCAGCAGCACGCCCTGGTCTTCCTGCGGCAGGAAGGAGCTCGGCAGGCGAGTGAAGAGATAGGCGCAGCCGGCGCCGACAAGCAGGAAGACCAGCATGACGCGGATCGGCCGCTTCAGGAGATAGCCGATGGTCCTGACATAACCATTGGTCGAGCGCGTGAAAATGCGGTTGAACCAGTCGCCGACACGGTGTCTTCTGTGCTCGCCGACCGGCTTCAGCATCGTGGCGCAAAGGGCGGGCGTCAGCACGAGGGCGACGAGGGCCGACAGCAGCATGGCCGAGACGATGGTGATCGAGAACTGCCGATAGATGATGCCTGTGGAGCCGCCGAAGAAGGCCATCGGGATAAAGACGGCGGTGAGAACGAGCGCGATGCCGACAATGGCGCCGGTGATCTCGCCCATCGATTTTTCCGTCGCCTCCAGCCGCGACAGCTTCTCCTCAGACATGATGCGTTCGACGTTTTCGACCACGACGATCGCGTCGTCGACGAGAAGGCCGATCGCCAGCACCATGGCAAACATCGTCAAGGTATTGATCGAGTAGCCGGTGACCGCCAGCACCCCGAAGGTGCCGAGCAGCACGACGGGAACGGCAATCGTCGGGATCAGCGTTGCCCGCAGGTTCTGCAGGAACACGAGCAATACGACAAAGACGAGCACGATCGCTTCGATCAGCGTGTGCACGACCTTCTCGATCGACAGTTCCACGAAGGGCGTCGTGTCGTAGGGATAGGTGATCTCCACGCCTGCCGGCAGGCCACGGCCGATGACCTCGAGGGCGGATCGGACGCGGGCAGCGGTATCGATGGCATTGGCGCCGATCGCCAGATTGACGGCAAAACCGGTCGACGGCTGGCCATTATACCGCGAACCGCCGCCGTAGCTTTCCTGACCGATCTCGATGCGCGAGACGTCGCTCAGGCGCACCGTCGCGCCGTCCTTTTCGACCTTCAGGATGATGTGCTCGAAATCGGCGACGGTGGTCAGCTGGCTTTGGGCGGTGATGGTGACGTTGAGCTGCTGGCCGGGGGTCGCCGGCTGGGCGCCGAGCGAACCGACGGAGACCTGGGTGTTCTGCGCCTGGATGGCCGACGTGACGTCGCTCGGCGTCAACTGGTATTTCAACAGCTTGAACGGATCGAGCCAGACGCGCATGGCGTAACCCGAACCGAAGACGTTGATGCTGCCGACGCCTTCCAGGCGCTGGATCTGATCCTCGATCGACGTCGACATGATGTTGCCGAGGTCGACCGAGTTGCGCTTGCCGTCGGTCGACACAAGCGAGCCGACGAGAAGAATGCTCGAAGTCGAGCGGGTGACGCTGATGCCGGCATCGATGACGTCGCCCGGGAGCTGCGACTGAACCAGCTGCAGCTTGTTCTGCACCTGCACCTGGGCGATGTCAGGGTCGGCGCTCGTTCCGAAGGTGAGCTGGATGCTGGCCGAACCGGTCGACGAGGTCGAGGTCATGTAGGTCAGATCGTCGAGGCCGGTCATGCCATCCTCGATGATCGTCGTCACCGATTTCTCGACGGTCTCGGCGCTGGCGCCCCGATAGGTGGCATTGATGCGGACCGTCGTCGGGGCGATGTCGGGATATTGCGAGATCGACAGCGTGAAGATCGCCAGCAGGCCGGCGAGCATGATGGTGATCGCAATGACCCAGGCGAAAATCGGACGTCGGATGAAAAACTTGGCCATCGGTTGTTCCTGTGCGGCTGAGACGGTGACGATGCCGGGCTGCAGCGACTATTTCGCTGCGGGCTTCTGCGTATCACCGGCCAAGGGCTGCTCGGCAGCCACGACCACGCCGTTGTCGTTGATCTTCATCGGGACCGGCTTCACCGGCATGCCTGCCGTGATCGACTGCAGGCCGCTGACGATCAGCTGATCGCCATCCTTGATGCCTTCGGTCACCAGCCAGGAATTGTTGGAAGGCGAGCTGTTTTCGAAGGCGCGGGTTTCGACCTTGCCGTCGGCGGAAACAAACTGCGCCGTCAGCCGGCCATTGGCATCGCGGCTCGTTGCCAGCTGCGGAAGCGCATAACCGGCCTCGGCGCCGAGCTCGACGGTTGCCCGGACATACATGCCGGGCAGAACGATGCGATCGGGATTAGGAAAGAGCACGCGGATGATGAAGGTGCCTGTGGTCTCGCTGACCACCTGCTTCGACATGTCGAGCTTGCCCTGCTGGTTATATTCCTTGCCGTCTTCGAGGATCAGGTGGAAGGCGACTTTGTCTGCGCCCTTGATGTCGCCGGCCGCCATCGCATCGCGCAGCTTCAGGAGGTTGGTGCTCGATTCCGTCAGCGAGATATAGATCGGATCGAGCTGGCGGATTGTCGTCAGCGCCGTCGTCTGGTTGGCGGAGACGACGTTGCCGACATTATAGGCCGTCTGGTCGATGACGCCGTCGAAGGGGGCGACGATCCTGGTGTGGTCGAGATCGATCTGCGCGGCGGAAAGTGCGGCCTTTGCCGACTCCACTTCGGCCTTGGCCTGGAGCAGCGTCGTCTTGGCGGTTTCGAATTCGATCTGGGTGGCGCCGCTGCCGACAAGGCGCTGGTAGCGGTCGAGATTGCTTTCGGCGCTTGGCACGCTGGCTTGCGCCTTGGAGATTGCCGCCTTGGCCTGCTCGACAGCGGCGATATAGGGGGCATCTTCGATCTGGTAAAGAAGGTCGCCCTTCTTGATCTCGCCGCCTTCCTTAAAGGCGATCTCGCGGATGAGGCCGCTTACCTGCGGCCGGATATCGGCCGTCTGGAAGGTCTCGGCACGCCCGGGAAGGATCGTCGTGATCGGGAACGTGCCTTTCGTCATCGTGACCGCGCCGACCGGCGAGGCCTGCTCTGCGGCACCTGCGCCTGCGTTGCCGGCGGGTTTGCCGGCATTGTCGCTGCAGCCGGCGAGCAACGTGCCGAACGCCAGAGCCGAGGAGATGAGGAGGGCGCGCCGTATCATTCTGAATTCCCTGTGCGATGGCAATTGCCGTTCGATCCACGGGCTCGTCTCAGCCGAGCGCAGGCTTATATAAGCGTCAGGATTGATTTGGCTTCAAATGCCATCCGGATTTAACAAATGCTTTGCGAAGTGACGTAAGTCAGCAACCGTCACTTAGCAAGAGTTATTTTGCAATGCGGCATCGACGAAGCCGACGATGTCCTCGGCACGGTGGACGAGGGTTTCCTTATCGTCGCGGGCAATCAGGATCGGATGCAATACGCAGGTCAGCACGTCTGCGACGGTGCGTGCCGCGCTCTCGGGATCGCAGCAATGATACCGTCCCTCCACTATCCCCTGGCGGATGATTTCGCCGAGCTTCTGTTCTATCCGGGCGCGATAGCGGTTGCCGGCCTCGAGTTTGGCCTCGATCGTCGAAAGCACCATTTCGAAGATGTAAGGGTTCTTCTGGATGTCCTGCAGATGGCCCTCCAGCAGGCGCAGGACAAAGCGGAGCAATTGCTCCTTCGGCGGCAGGTCCTGCTCGAAGGCGGCGAAACGCTCGGTGGCATGGTCGAGATGGCGTCCGGCGATCGCATCGACCAGCGCGACCTTGGAACGGAAATGCTTGAAGACATTGGCGGGCGACATATGCAATGCGCCTGATATATCGGCGATCGACACCGCGACGTAGCCACGGTCGCGAAACAGCGTCTCAGCCATGGAGAGAATGTCCTCCCGCGTTTCCTCGGCCTTGCGTCGCGGCCTTCTCGTCATCCGTCCCCCGTCGGGCCGAGCCCGATACCCCTTGCTAATGCTAGCGCGTTTGGGCGAAAATCCGCAAGCCGATGCTTGGCCTGTCGGCTTGCCCGTCATCTCTTCAGGGGAAATAGGGGGCGAGGTTGTTTCGGACACGGGCAAGCGGCGTCTCATCGCTGTCGTCGGGGACAAAACGCTCGCCGGTGATGGCCTCGTAAGCCTTGATATAGACGGCCGAGGTCTGCTCGATCAGTTCGACGGGGATTTCGGGGATCTCATCCTTATAGGGATCGCAGCGCTCGGCCACCCATGCGCGGACAAAATCCTTGTCGAAACTTTCCGGGCGTTTCCCGGCGGCAAAACTCGCCGGATAGCTTTCGGCAAGCCAGTAGCGGCTGCTGTCGGGCGTATGAATCTCGTCGGCGAGGATGATGTTGCCGTCGCCGTCGGTGCCGAATTCATATTTGGTGTCGACGAGGATCAGGCCGCGTCTGGCCGCCATCTCCTGGCCGCGTGCAAAGAGGGCGAGCGCATATCCCGACAGGGTCTCCCACTGCTGCCTGGTCAGAAGGCCGCGGGTGACGATTTCCTCAGGCGTCAGCGGTTCGTCATGGCCGCCGTCGAATTCCTTGCTGGTCGGGGTGATGACGGGTTCGGGCAAGATCTGGTTGTCGCGCATGCCGTCAGGCAGGCGCATGCCGTACATCTCGCGCTCACCCTTCTTATAGAGTGTCAGGATCGAGGTGCCGGTGGTGCCGGCAAGATAACCGCGCACGACGATCTCGACCGGCAGGATATCGAGCCGCTTGCCGATGACGACATTGGCATCCGGATAATCGAGAACGTGGTTGGGGCAGATGTCCTTCGTCGCCTCGAACCAGTAGCGCGCCGTCTGCGTCAGCACCTGGCCCTTATAGGGAATGCAGGTGAGGATGCGGTCGAAAGCGCTCAGCCGGTCGGTGCTGATGATAATCCGGCGTCCGTCCGGAAGGTCGTAATTCTCGCGCACCTTACCGCGATAATAGTTCGGCAGTTCCGGAAAATGGGCTTCGGAGAGGATTCGCACGGCGCTCGACTGTCCTTGTGATTGGGTGAAGGCTTCCTGTCTTTTCATTACCGGGAAGTCAAGGCGACCCCCAAAGTATGGCATCACAGAGTATCGCATCAGAGCCAGAACAGAGCCAGGAGAAACAAGGCGAGGCCGTAACTCGTAACGGCAAGCGGCCAGCCGGCGCGCAGGAAGTCACTAAAGCGGTAGCCACCGATGCCCATGGCCAGCGTGTTGTTGTGATGGCCGAAGGGCGTCAGGAAATCGAGCGAGGCGCCGGCGGCGACCGCGATCAGATAGGCGTGCGGCGCATGCTGGCCGTCTCTCGCAAATTCCAGGGCGACCGGGCTCAGAACGATGGCGACCGTCGCGTTGTTCACGAAAGGCGTCAGCGCCATGGCGAGGAAGAGGATGAGCGCGACGCCGATGAGTGGATGGGCGATCGGCACGACGAGGCGCAGCCAGAAGGCGATGGTTTCGGCCGCCCCGGTGGTCGCCACCGCCTGACCGATCGGGATCATCGCCGCCAGCATGATAATGATCGGCCAGTTGAGATCGGCCATTGCGTGGCGGATATTCAGATGATTGAGCAAGGCGAGCACGAGCACGACGCCGGCAAAGGCGACGTCGGGGCGCAAGCCGGCCACACACGCGGCGATGCCACAGGCAAACAGCGCCAGGGGCCGCCAGGGGTGCGAGGCTGGTTCGCTCGAGGCAGTCGGGGCGAGCGGCAGGCACTCGCTTTCTTCGAGCGCTTCGGCGATTGCCGTTCGCGGCCCCTCCAGTGTCAATATATCGCCGATCGACAGTTGCAGGTCGATGAAACGGCCCTCGATGCGCGGCGCGCGCATGGAAAGCGCGGTGACCGCGACGCCGCGGCTGTGAAAGATTTCGAGCGAGCGGATCCGCGAACCGACCAGCGTGCTTTCCGGCATGACGACGCTTTCGACACGGGAAAAATCCGGTTGCAGGCCGTGCGGACTGATGTCGGCGATCAGCGCCTGTGTAGCGGCAAGACCGGCAAAGACCGCATCGGCCCCCTCGGCAAGCAGCACGTCGCCGGCTTCGATCACCGACTGATCGAGCGGTCCAAAGACGAAATTGTCGCCGCGGATCAGCGCGTGCGGCTTGATGCCGAAGCGCATTGGACAATCGGACAGCGTTACACCGACCAGCGGCGAAACCTCAGGGACGCAACGTTCGACGACGATGCGGCGCGTGGTCGGGGAGATTGTCGCGGGATCTTCGTCGGGCTCCGGAAACAGCCGTTGCACGCGAAAGGCGATGAGCAGAATGCCGGCGATTGCGACGGGCAGGCCGACATAGGCGAAATCGAAGAAGTGAAAGCCGGCTCCGGTCGCCTTGCCGAGCGCATCGCTGACGAGCAGGTTGGCCGGCGTGCCGATCAGCGAAACGAGACCGCCGAGCAGGGCTGCGAACGAGACCGGCATGACGAACTGCCGGCGGGGGATCGCCAGAGCCGTGCCGAGCCGCAGCGCCACCGGCAGAGTGATCGCAAAGGCACCGATATTGTTCATAAAGATGGAGATGAAGCCGGCAAGCGAAGATGTGCCTGATATGACCTGGAAATTCGAGGGTCCTGCGGCGGCGAAACGGGCGGCGAGACTGTCGAAGAGCTTGGCGCGCGCCAGCACCTGGACGATCAGCAGGACCTCGACGACGGTGACGACGACAGGACTGCCGAAGCCCACGAAGATCTGGTCGGCCGGATAGAGGCCGAGCGCGTAGCCGGCAAGCAGGCCGGCGATCGAGACCACCTCGATGCGGAAGCGATCGAGTGAGAAGAGAACGAGCATCGCCAGCAGAAGGATCAGCAGGGATGCTTGCTCGAATGACATAGGCAGATCCGGTGTTTCATCGACGGGGCGGACTGTAATCGTTCTTCATGCGCTGTACAGAGGCGCCTTCAGGCAAAGATTGGACAATTCGCATATCTCGCGTCAAGCCGGCGGAGCCTTCCACCGGCCAGCTGCGGTTCGCTCCAGAATGGGCGTTGAGAAAACGCCGACGGTGCGTGCAATCCACTGCGGCCCGGCGGCTTCCAGCCTTTCGCGCCATCGGTCCGATTGCAGCATAGCGGCACCGATGACGACGGGTTCGATGCCGCAGGCCGCCAGCAGATCGAGCCCGGCAACGATCGAGGCGCCGCTGGAAATGACGTCGTCGATGAGGGCGACGCGCCGTCCCTCAAGCAGCGGCAGCATGCGCGGATCGATATAGAGGCGTTTCTGTTGCGTCGGTGTGGTGATCGAGGACAGCGCAACGGAGAGTTCGTCGCGGTACCAAAATTTGCGTGAGGTACCGAGCGGAACATACCTGTTATGGCCGAGCTTCTGCGCCACGGCGGCGGCAAGCGTCAGGCCGAGTGTCGGCAGACCAGCGACGACATCGATGCGCATGGGCCTGATCTTTTCGGCGAGGCCTTCGGCGAGTGTGTCGAGCACGGCGAAGCTTGTCTGGTTGACGATCAGCGAGGCGAGGGCGTGACTGCCATCCGCCAAAACGCGGATCGGCAGGCGAAGCTGGCGGCCGTCTTCCAGCACGGCGACATAGAAGGAGGCGAATTCGCCGCCGACGGCAAAGGTGCCGGGCGGATCAATCTCCTGCCAGAAATCGTGCGGCGCCATTTCCATCGCATTAGTCAATTGCGTCTTGCCTTTTCGATGCCGGTTTTCCGCCGCAGCGACTGCAATTCCGCCTCGGTCAGCGCACGCACCGCGCCTTTCGGCAATTCGCCGAGCTCGAGCTCGCCGATTGCGACGCGCACGAGGCGAAGGCATTCGGTCCCGAGCGCCTCCAGCATGCGGCGGATCTGGCGGTTGCGGCCCTCGTCGAGCTCGACCTCGATCCAGGAGTTCCTGTCGCCCTGGCGAAGCCGGCGCGCGGCGGTTGCCGTCAGCAACTCGCCGTCATGGCGAATTCCGGATGTCATGGCGTCGATCGCTTCGTCATCCATGATGCGATCGATCTGGACATGATAGGTCTTGGTTACATGCGTAACTGGATCGAGCAGTATCTGGGCAAATTCGGTATCGTTGGTGAAAAGCAGCAGGCCCTCGCTTGCCTTGTCGAGCCGGCCGACGGGGGAGAGATGCGGAATGTCGAAATCCCTGAGGCAATCATAGACCGTCGGCCGGCCTTCGGGATCATGGCGGGTGGTGACGAGCCCGCGAGGCTTATTGAGCATCAGATAGATTTTCGCCTCGGCGGCGATAACCAGGCCGTCGACGCTGATCTTCGCCGTTGCAAGATCGACCCATGCGCAAATATCCGTGATGGCACGGCCGTCGACAGCAACGCGGTTTTCGGCAATCAGGCGTTCGGCCTGCGTGCGGGAGCAGTAACCGAGCTTGGAAAGGGCGCGGGGAAGGGTGACCCGCTTAGCCGCGGCGTTATCGACGAGCTTTGTCCGCTCACGCGTCTTATGCGGTGGGCGCCGGTCCCTCATCTGCCGTCCTTGTCCTGCATTTGATGCCGTCTCTTGGCATGAATGGCAGAAGGATGCCAGCAAGGCGAATAGAAAACGAGGGGAAACTCAGGGGCCGCCAAAAACACGCGGCGCTTTGGGATAAAGCGCCGTCAGGGTTTCGATGGGGTCGGGCTGCCTCAGCGGCAGACCATGAATCCGGCCAGCTCCTTACGGCTGACGACGATACCGGCGGCGGCCTTGACCGGGTCGGGATGGGTGTAGGACAGGCTCGGCATTTCCGGCAGGTCGAGTGCCTGGCGCATATTCATGATGCCGACGGCGTGACGACCATTGGCGCCGTCGACGCTGACTTCAATGATGCAGTTGGCCCTCTTATTGTCCATGGTAGTCCTCCCTTCGTTTTTTATGTTCCCACAGCTCGCATTAAAAATTGGTTTTTATAAGACATAAGCATTTACGCACCCTACCGAAAAACGGATCGGCGGGTGCGCAAAAGTATGCTTTTTTAGGGGGATGCGGAGCCTTTAGCGCCACCAATGGCGAGGCTCCGGCTGCGAGCTGCCGGCGAGCAGATATCCAGCGAGGAAACCAATGGCCCCGGCGAGCACCAGCGCAGTGGTTGCGGCGGTTGGATGCTCGCGGGCGGCGCCAGCAGCAGCGGCCCCTTCGGCCCTGATCTGGGCGACGGCATTCTTGGCGCGGGGCAGGGCCTCGTCATAAGCCTTGCCTGCGCGGCCGCGGACTTCGTAATAGGCTTCTGCGCCTTGAGCGGAAATCATCTTCTGCAGGCGCGAGACTTCCTGTTGAAGTGCGGCGATGTCTTTGCTGACAGATGCCCTGATATCATCGGTGTTGGCAGCCATGTCGGTCTCCTTCCTTCAATGGGAAAGACAACACCTAAGACGGGGATTGGTTCCGAAATGTCAGCCGCTGATGATGACGGAAATTTGAAGCTGCAACGGGAGCACATTAAATCTTTCATTAACCATAAATCCGCTCAAGCCGCTGTTTTTTCGGCATCTTTCTCCATCGCCAAGCAACTTTCCGATGGATTTTTGACCAGGTGATAAAGAAATTTCCGGGATTCCGTCCCGAAAGGGCGCCCTGTGGATAATATCGACCGACAAAAACGCCAGCCGAATCAACCTGTTACAAAATTGTCAAAAAACTTTGTATTGGTGTGTTGACTTGGAAAAGGGGTTAGTTCTAT
>NZ_LODW01000071.1 GCF_002914525.1 Rhizobium hidalgonense
CAGAGACGCCTTGCGGCAGCAAAATGAAATAATGATCGCACTCGAATAAACTGACTTGGTGAGGGAGGTAGAGAACACGGCGGCTCCACATTTTTCAAACGGGTAGCCGGTGCAGCCCGGACACGAGAGCTCTTTAGTTCCCCGCAACAAGATCATTGGCCGATCGCAGCACGGTGCCGACGGTGATATCTTCTGCCACGATCGCCTTCGCCGTCCTCACCGCAAACACATGGCCCTCGCCCGGCAGCAACGTTACCAGCATCGAATCGACCACCGCATCCGGGTCCAGCCGATCCGCCATCAGGCAGAGATCCTTGAGGAAATTATCCGCGGTCACCCTGACCGCGTAGCCGCCGTCCATCCCGGTAACATCGACTGCCAGCCGCGGCGCTTCCAGGTTGAGGTCGATATCCTCGACGAAATAGTGAAACGCCCGCCGGTCGAGCATCTCGACGACAACGACCTCGTCTTTCGGTAAGCCGGGAATGACGATATCGCTTGGCAGCGGAAACTCCTTCGCTTCAAAACGGTCGCAGAGCAGACGCCAGAATTCGAATTCGGCAAGTACGCTGCCGTCGAGTTTCAATCGCTTGCCGGCAATCTTTGCCCGCCAGAACAGCGTCCGTTCATTGACGGCGACTGCCGCAAGGCCATCGCCGCGCGGCTGGATCGTTAGGAGGCGCGGGTCATAGGCTGATTTCAGCGCATACCAGAGCGGCTTGCGGCGCCCGGCCGAATCGAGTGCGGCCCAGGAGGTCACCGGCCAGCAGTCGTTGAACTGCCAGACCACGGCGCCCTTGCAGATATCCCGATGTGAGCGCAGGTGCTCGATGGCGAAGCGGATGGCGCGGGCCTGGTTGAGCTGGGTGGCGAAGTGCCAGTCCTCCATCGACTTCGGCTCCGGCAGGTGGCCGATAAGGCCGCGGATCAGCTTGTCATTGCCTTGCGTCGCCTTCTGATGGTGGAAGACGCCGTTTGATTGCGGCGTCAGCGGCTGATCGTGCACGCTTTCTTCGATCGTCGCCCAATTGGCCGGCGCCTGCCAGCCGAATTCGGAGCAGAAGCGCGGGATATAGTTGCGGTAGACCTCGTAGCCGACATCGTTCCAAACGTCCCAGATATGTTTGCAGCCATGCGCATCGGCATTCGGCGCGATCTCCATCGATCCGGAATAGGGACTGCCGGGATAATAGGGCCGGTCGGGATCGAATTCACAGCAGAGCCTCGGCAGTAGGTCGAGATAGTAGCCGAGCCCCCAGCTTTCGCCCGCCTTGATGATCGGCCGCCAGCCCCATTCGTCGAAGCCCCAGATATTCTCGTTATTGCCGTTCCAGAGGACCAGCGAAGCATGCGGCATAAGCCGCACGACATTGTCGCGCACCTCAGCCTCGACTTCGCTTCGAAGCGGTTCCTCCTCCGGATAGGCGGCGCAGGCAAACAGGAAATCCTGCCAGACCAGCATGCCGATGCGGTCGCAGGCCTCGTAGAATTCGTCGGTCTCGAAGATGCCGCCGCCCCAGACACGCAGCATATGGATATTGGCGCTCTTCGCCTCTTCGATCCGGGCGGCATAGTGCTCGGCCGTCACCCGCGACGGAAAACAATCGTCGGGAATCCAGTTGGCGCCGGCGATGAACAGCGGCACGTCGTTGATGACGAAGGTGAAGGCCGAACCGTGCGCATCGGCCGCGGTGTCGAGCCTGAGCGAACGGAAGCCGAGTTCGCGCTCAAAGCTGTCGAGCTGATCGCCGCTGACCTCGTCGATCAGTTTAAGTATCAGGGGATAGAGCGGCTGCGCCCCGAGATGATGCGGCCACCAGAGCTGCGGCGAGGGCAGGGTAATCTCCAAGGCGACCATGTCTTCGCCAGGCGCGATCGCTGCAGTCGTGGTCACACCGCCGATCTCGGCGACCAGCCGGCATGGCCCGGCATCGCCGTGGCGCGCCAGCCTTGCATGCACCTTCACCAGCCCGTCGCCGCCGGCAAGCGTGGCCGACACCCGTGTCTCGGCAAGCCGCGCCCGGTCCCAACTCTCCAACCTCACTGGCTTCCAGATGCCCGCCGTCACCAGCGTCGGCCCCCAGTCCCAGCCGAAATTGCAGGCCATCTTGCGCATCAGATTGCCCGGTCCCGGATAATTGTTGGGCCGGTAACCGTACTGTTTCTCCATCTCGGCGCCGTAGGCATAGGCGGAGCGGAAGGTAACGGAGAGTTCGTTCTCGCCTGTTTTCAGCAGCCCGGACACATCGAAACGGTAGATGCGGTGCATGTTGAAGCTGCGGCCGATCTCTTCGCCATTGAGAACGATGGTGGCGATCGTATCGAGCCCGTCGAAGACCAGCTCCTGCACCCTGCCATCCTCGCGCGTCGCCTCGAATGTGCAGCGATAGGTCCAGTCGGTTTTGCCGATCCAGTCATTGGTGATCTCGTTGACGTCGACATAGGGATCGGCAATCAGCCGGTTGGCGAGAAGGTCGAGATTCACGCATCCCGGCACCGTTGCAGCTATCGCATCGGGTAATCCGGTCCTTCCTGTATCGTTACAGGTCAGCGTCCAGCCGGAATTGAGCTCGGTCTTTTCGATCATCGGATATTCCTAGAGAAACCGGCCGTGGCGCTGCAGCACTTCGATCTTGTAGCCGTCTGGGTCGCTGACGAAGAAGAACAGGCCGAAGAGCTTGCCGTCGCGGTTGAGCTCCACCAGTTCGCCGGGTTTGAACCCGAGTTTCGCCAGCCGCGCGCGCTCGACCGCGACTTCCTCGACCGAGACGGCGAGATGGCCATAGGCATTGCCGAGATCGTATGGCTCAGTCCGGCCCTTGTTGACCGTCAGCTCCAGCTCGAAGCCGGTCTCGGCGTTGCTCAGATAGATCAGCGTGAAAGTGTCGAAATCGACGCGGTCGGCAACCGAGAGGCCGAAGGCCTTGCTGTAGAATTCGACCGAGCGCGCCTCGTCGAGAATGCGGATCATGGAGTGGATCATCTTCGCCAAGGCGGCCTCCCGTTGAATCGATCGCTGCAGCCTTGGTAGCGGTCCTCTTACGCCGGGCGCAAGCCGATTCTTCGGGTAATCGCGCCTTCGACGAGGCCCATGGCGTCATAGATCAGCACTGCCATCAGCCCGACGATCAGCCCGCCCTGCAGGATGAAGGCGGTATTGTCGGAGATCAGCCCGGCGATGATCACTTCGCCGAGCCCCTTGGCCGCAACTGTCGAGCCGATCGTCGCCGTGCCGATATTGATCACGGTCGCGACCTTCAGCCCTTCGAGGATCAGCGGCAGGGCGAGCGGCAGCTCGACGCGGAAGAGCCGCTGCGTGCCGTTCATGCCCATGCCGTCGGCGGCATCGAGCACCTGCGGCGACACCTGCTTCAGCCCGGCGACGGTGTTTTCGAAGATCGGCAGCAGGCCGTAGAGGAAGAGCGCAATCAGCGTCGGCATGGCGCCGAAGCCGGTGGCAGGCACCGCGAGCGCCAGCACCGCGACCGGCGGAAAGGTCTGGCCGGCATTGGCGATGGCCCGTGACAGCGGCAGAAAGTCGGCGCCGCTTTGCCGTGTCACGAAGATGCCGCCGGCAACGGCGAGCACGGCGCTGCAAACGATCGATCCGACCACCAGCTGCAGATGGCCGGCGGCCAGCGAGGCAAGGCTGTTCTGGGTATAGACGGCGGGCGCATTGTTGTTGGTCAGCGGCGTAAACAAGAAGGAAAGCCATTCGGTCCGGAACAGCAGGATCAACAGCAGGGCGAGTGCGGCCAGCCGGAAGAGATTGGCGACGACGAGCTTCATGCCTTGCGGCCCAGTTCGAGCAACCGCGTCATCGAGATCGATCCCACCGGCGCCCTTTCACCATCCTGCACCGCCGCCTCGTCGACCCCTTGCCAGATCATTTCGGCCAGCGCATCGCGCAGGCTGAGCGACTGCGGCAAGGAGTAGGAAAGACCGCTCTTGGCCGGCGCCATGCTCTCCTTCAGCGGCAGCAGCGACATCAGCTTCAGCGCCCGGTCGGAGGTGCCTGTGAGTTGCTGCACGAAGGGATCGGCGGGTTCGGTCAGGATTTTTTCCGGCGTCGAGCATTGCAGCAATCGGCCCTCGCTCATCACGGCGATCTGGTTGCCGAGATGGAAGGCCTCGTCCATATCGTGGGTGACGAGGATGATAGTGGTGCCGAACTGCTTCTGGATCGCCAGGAGGTCGTCCTGCGCCTTGCCGCGGATGACGGGATCGAGTGCGCCGAAGGGTTCGTCCATCAATAGCAGCTCGGGTTCGGCCGCCAGCGCCCGGGCGACGCCGACGCGCTGCTGCTGGCCGCCGGAAAGCTGATGCGGATATTTCTCGGCAAATGTCGCCGGATCGAGGTTGAACAGCCCGAGCAGTTCCTCGACCCGGCTGGAAATGCGCGTGGCATCCCAATCGAGAAGCTGCGGGACGGTGGCGATATTCTGCGCCACGGTCCGGTGCGGGAAGAGGCCGTGCCCTTGGATGGCATAGCCGATCTTGCGGCGAAGCTCGGTTACCTCGACGTCGGCGACATTCTGACCGTTGACGAAGATCTGACCTTCGGTGATCGGTACCAGCCGGTTGATCATCCGCATCAGCGTCGATTTGCCGGAGCCCGAGGTGCCGACGATGACGGTGATCTCGCCCTTCTCGACGTTCATCGAGACGTGGTCGACGACGGTGGCCGCGCCATAGCGCTTGGTGACGTTGCTGATCTCGATCATGCTCATGCGGCGGATCCCCGGATGCTGTCGATGACCGCATCGAGGATGACGGCCGATGAGAAGGCGAAGAAGACGGTCGGCACGGCGCCGAGCAGGACGAGGTCCATCGCCGTCTGGCCGAGTCCCTGGAAGATGAAGATGCCGAAGCCGCCGCCGCCGATCAGCGCGGCAATCGTCACCATGCCGATTGCCTGCACCAGCACGATGCGGATGCCGGTGAGGATGACCGGAAAGGCAAGCGGCATGTCGATACCGGTGAGGATCTGCCGGCGTGTCAGCCCCATGCCGGCGGCGGCATCCCGCACCGAAGGGTCGACGCCCTGCAGGCCGACGACAGTGTTGGCGACGATCGGCAGCAGCGAATAGAGCACGAGTGCAATCAAGGCCGGCGCCGTGCCGATGCCGCGAATGCCGATGGCAGCCGCTAGCGCCACATGGGTGGCGAGATAACCGAGCGGCAGCATCAAGAGGCCGAAGAGCGCCAGGCTGGGGATCGTCTGGATCAGGCTGAGCCCCTGCAGCACGATGGCCCGCAGCCTCGGCACCCAGAAGCAGAGAATGCCGAGCGGCAGGCCGAGGACAACGGCGATGGCAAGCGAGCCGAAGGCCAGCAGCAGATGTGAAATTGCTTCCGTCTCGAACTGCGGCGCCCGCGTCGAAAATTCCTTCATGATCGACAGGCTGTCGAGCAGGCCGGACGAGAGGAAGGCGAAGAGCAGCGCCGCATAGGCGACAAGCGCTGCGACCCGCATCCACGGCGCCAGCCGGATTTTAACCAGTGCATCCGAGATGATCAGCCCGATCACTGCAAACAGCACCCAGAAACCGCCGCCGGGCGTCATGCGCGCCACGGTGCTGCCCGGCGGTGTGGCCGCGGCCGAAACGAGGCCGATCGCAATGATCAGCGCCGCAAGGCAGAGGGTGGCGATGACAAGCCGTGCAAGGGCATGGCGCAGGAACAGCGTCGCAAAGGCAGTCAGAACGAGAAGGATGGTAAGGATGATGACAGAGGGCTGGGGAAGAAGCTGCGTCAGCAGCATCGGCTTGCCGGCGGCGATGCGGTTCGCCTTGACATAGATGAAGGGCATCAGCGCCGTCGCCGCAATGCCGCCGGCCACCAGAACCACGCCGAGCCGGTCCAGCCTGCGGACCGCTGAGGTTTCTTCCATCGATCCAACCTTATGGGAAAGACGCTCCGCCCGCGACCGGGCGGAGCAAGGGCTGCTACTTCAGGAAGCCTTTTTCCTTGAGATAGGCTTCGGCGACGGATTTTGCCGGCTCGCCATCCACCTGGATCTTGGCGTTGAGTTTGCGCAACTCGTCGGCGCTCAGGCTCTTGAAGATCGGTGTGAGCACTTCCTCGATCTTCGGGTTGGCCTTCAGCACTTCTTCGCGGATGATCGGCGTCGGCGCATAGACCTGCTGCACGTTCTTGTCGTCTTCGAGAACGGTGAGTTCGGCCGCTTGGATCGCGCCGTCGGTGCCGTAGACCATGGCGGTGTTGACGCCGTTGGTCTGGTCGGCAGCCGCCTTGATCGTCGCCGCCGTGTCGCCGCCGGACAGCACGACCATCTGGTCCGGCTTCAGCTGGAAGCCGTAGGTCGTCTGGAAGGCGGGAAGCGCGCCGGCCGAATTGACGAATTCGGCCGATGCCGCAAGCTTGGCTTCACCGCCGCCGGCCACCCATTTGCCGAAATCCGTCAGGCTCTTCAGCTTGTTCGGCTCGGCGACGTCGTTGCGCACGGCGAGCGCCCAGGTGTTATTCGCAGGCGACGGCGTCAGCCAGACGATCTTGTTGGCGTCGTAATCGAGCTTCTTTGCCAGCTCGTAACCCTGGTCGATGTTCTTCCAGGCCGCGTCATCGGCCTTGTTGAAGAAGAAGCCGGCATTGCCGGTATATTCCGGATAGATGTCGATTTCGCCTGCGGTGATCGCTTTGCGCACGACCGGTGTGGCGCCGAGCGCGATGCGGTCCTGCGTCTTGATGCCGTTGGCTTCGAGCGCGAGCGCAATGACATTGCCGAGCAGCGTGCCTTCCGTGTCGATCTTCGACGAGACCACCACATCCGCGGCATGGGCCGCCCCCGCCGCGAAGGCGGTGAGCGAGACGGCAAGTGCGAGTTTCTTCAGCATGGAAAGTCCCCTTGGTTGACATCGTTGAACGTGGCGAAGGCTTCGCGCGGGAGCCTTGCGGGCAGGAAGTCCGCCGGCAGTGGAGGCGAGGCCGCCATCATGCCGGAATTGCGTGCGTCATGGAAATAGCGTGCACGTTCGAAAAATCGATGCAAGCCCCCTCCAGTTTTTGCGGCCGCACCACGATTATGGCGGCGAACACATCTCCGTGCGCGGAAACGCATTCCCTTTTCCGCGGCCGGCGCGATTTGTTTTTGTCCCCTTGCGTGTTTCCACGGCGTTCCGGTGCTGGTCGGTGGTTTTCCGCCGCCCGGATCTTTTTATTCGGGAAACGATAGCCCGCCTCTTTCGAGGCAGGGATATCTTTTTTCGTGAACACATCATATCGTCCGGTTTTTCCAGCGCTTTCCGGAGCCGCCATTTGCATCTCGGTGCCCTGTTCATCGCCCACCAAGTCCTCGCTTCCGGTTCGGTGCGCCAGACCGCGCGGCGTTTCCAGCTATCGCCGTCGACTGTCTCGACGGCCATCCACCATATCGAGACCGAACTGGCGATGAAGCTGATTGAGCGCACCTCCGGCGAGTTGGTGACGCTGATTGCAAGCGGCAGGGTGCTGGAAGGCCTGGCGCCGCTCACCGCGGCGATCGGCGAACTCGGCCAGCTGGCCGGTCACGACGGCGCCGACACAGACGAGGCCTGGGTTTCTCGCATTCCCATCAAGATCGTCACGATCGAGCGGTTTCTCGAAGTGGCCGATCAAGGCAGCATCAACCGTGCTGCCCGCCGCCTTCGCCTGGGTCAGCCGCAGCTTTCGCTTCAGCTTGCCAATCTTGAGAAATTCCTGGGTGCTCGCCTCTTCGAGCGGCAGGCGCAGGGCTCGGTGCTGACGGAGGAGGGCAGGCGCGCCTACCAGATTTTCACGACGGTCAGCCAGGCCTGGAACGATCTGAAATCGCAGGCCGACGAGCGTTATCAGCGCACCGCCCGGTCGCTGCGCATTGGCTCGATCATCCCGACCGGCTCGGAAAGCTGGGTGGCGCGCTGTCTCGCCGCGCTGGTCTCCGAATGGAATCTGGACCGCAACAACAATGCGATCTCGCTGGTCTCGATGACCGCCGACGATCTGCGCGAGGCGCTGAAGAGTGGCCGCATCGATGTCGCGATCCTGGATTCGGTCTTCGGGCTGGAAAGCTTCCGCCATCGCAAGCTGCTGCAGACCGAGATGGTGGTGATCGCCCCGCCCGACAGCACCGGCACCGGCGTCGCCGATCTCGTCGCCGCTCACCCGATCTGCATGCCGAGCCCGCGCACCGGCCTCGGCCATGCGGCCATGGCCTTTAGCGACGAGCGCGCCCCAAACCGCCGCCTGCGCAGCCGGGATATCACCGCGGCGGATTCGTTGCCCGTGATCGTCGACCTCGTCGCCCATCACGGCTACGTCTCCTTCCTCGGCCGGGTCAGCGCCATGCCGATCGCGGATAAGGTGCGCATCGTCGATCTCGACGAACATCTGCCGATGTCCTATCACGTCGCCTTCAACCACCGCAAAGCCGCCGCCGATGCCTGCGCCGTCATCATCGAGGCGGCGGCGCGCATTACGTCGGAACCTGTCGCACAGACCGACAGCGCCAGGGAGAGCGCAGCATGACGATTTCGCTTGAGGTTTGCGTGGACAGCGCCGAAGGCCTTGCTGCCGCAATCGACGGCGGCGCCGGCCGCATCGAACTCTGCTCGGCGCTGGAGCTCGGTGGCCTGACGCCGCTGCCGAGCCTCATGCAGATCGCCGCCCGGGCGCCCATTCCAATCTACGCGATGATCCGCCCGCATGCCGGCCCCTTCATCTTCGCCAGGGCGGACGAAGAAGCGATGATGCTGGATATCGATGCCGTGCGCGCCGCAGGACTCGCCGGCGTCGTCATCGGCGCCAACCGCCCCGATGGCACGCTCGACATGCCGCTGATCCACCGGCTGAAGGCGTATGCTGCCGGGCTCGGTTCGACGCTGCACCGCGCTTTCGACCTGGTGCCGGATGCCGATCAGGCGCTGGAACAGGCGGTCGAACTCGGCGTTGAGCGCATCCTCACCTCCGGCTGCGCGCTGAAGGCCGCCGACGGCCTCGACACGCTGAAGCGTCTTTCGGCCAAGGCAGACGGCCGCATCTCGATCATGCCCGGCAGCGGCATCCGCCCCACCAATGTCACCGCCATCTTGCAGGCAACCGGCGCCCGCGAGGTCCACGGCTCCTGCAGTTCACCGGTCGAAAGCCGCGATCCGCGCGCGGTGGCCTTTGGTTTCGAGGCGAAAAGCTCGAACCGGACGGATAGTGCGGTGGTCAGGGAGATGTGCAGGGCGATTGCGTCAATGGAGCGTTAGCGGTCTCGCAATTCCGGACTGAAAGTGTTTTTGCGATTTTGAAACGCGAATGCAGTGCTTGCCGCATGGGTCCTCGGGTCAAGCCCGAGGACGACGGAGTGTGGTGTTGGCACTGCGGCAAAAAAGCGTCGTAGACACCAAACGATAAGCAAATTGGGACCGCGGGTTCTCCCCATTTTTGCGCGATCCCGGACATAAAAACCGGCGCCCAACTTTGATTGCTCCAAGCGTCGCTCTTGCCGGTCGCTGCCCCCACCCTCCGTCATACTCGGGCTTGACCCGAGTATCCACGCCGAGCACTCCACGCGCATGTTGTGCGTCGACTAACCACCAACCCGGATCACTGCCTTGATCAGCCCGCTCTTCTCATGCGCCCAGCGGGCGAGGTCGCGCGGTGCGTCGGCGAGCGTCGTGCGGTGGGTGATAAGTTTATCCACCGGCACCAGGCCCTTGGCGATCGAATCGGCCACATGTTCGAAATCGGCGCGGGTGGCGTTGCGGCTGCCGATCAGCATCATTTCGCGTTTGTGGAATTCCGGGTCGGAGAAGCGGATATCGTCCTTGACGACGCTGACCAGCACCAGCGCGCCGCCATGGGCGACGAAGGAGAAGGCCTTTTCCATCGACGGGCCGTAGCCCGTCGCGTCGAACACCACGTCGAAACCGTCGCCGCCGGTCTTTTCCTTGACGGCATCCGCCGTCGCCTCGTTGGCGACGATGCCGGAGGTGAAGCCGAAGCGCTCGGCCGCCATCTGCAGCCGCTCGGCGCTGGTATCGAGCAGCGTCACTTCATGGCCGGCGATGCGTGAGAAGATCGCTGCCCCGAGCCCGATCGGGCCGGCGCCGATGACGAGCGAGCGCGCGCCGGCGCCGGTCAGCGAGCGGCGGACCGCATGGGCGCCGATCGCCAGAAATTCGGTCGTCGCCGCCGCTTCGAGGCTCAGTCCCTTGGCGGGATAGAGGTTCTCGGCCGGAACCGAAATTTCCTCGCAGAACGCGCCGTCCGTATGGACGCCGAGCACCTTGATATTGGTGCAACAATTCGGCTTGCCCTTGATGCAGGCGACGCATTGGCCGCAGGAGAGATAGGGATTGACGATGACGGGCGTGCCGATGGCCATGGCAACGCCATCGCCGGCTTCCAGCACCGTCGCCGAGATCTCATGCCCCATCACCCGGGGATATTCGAGGAAAGGGTGCTTGCCCTCGAAGATATGATAATCCGTGCCGCAGATGCCGACATGGCTGACGGCAAGGCGCACCCAGCCGGCTGCGGGAGCCGTAGGCGAAGGACGCTCGACGATCTCGAGCACGCCGGGTTCCCGGCAAACAACTGCTTTCATGACGGGGCTCGCATTCTTCGTTCTTTACTGGTGTCGTGCCACTGCTGTTCGGTTCGTGCGGATAGCTGCCTCGCCCTAACCCTCTGCCGTAAACCGGGCGAAGGGACGTGCCCAGCGAGGCGTTGGCGAGGGACCGAAAGGTTGCGGCCTGGTCCCTTCTCCCCGGGTGCGGGGAGAAGGTGGCGGCAGCCGGATGAGGGGCAGGCCGCGATCTCTTGCTCGCCTCTCAATTGCTCTTGCGGCGGCGCAGCTGGTCGAAGAACACGATCACGATGATCAGCAGACCGGTGATGATGCGCTGCCAGAAGGAGTTGACGTTCAGAAGGTTGGCGCCGTTGTTGATGGTGGCGAGGATGAAGGCGCCGATCAGCGGGCCGTGCACGGAACCGACCGCGCCGAAAAGGCTGGTGCCGCCGATGACCGAGGAGGCAATCGCCTGCAATTCCCAGCCGTCGGCCTGCGTCGCATTGCCGATCGCGATGCGCGAGGCAAGCAGCACGCCGACGAAGGCGGCAAAGCCGGCCGAGAGGATATAGGCGAGATAGATCATGCCCTTGACGTTGACGCCGGAAAGGCGCGCCGCTTCCGCATTCGAGCCGACCGCGAAGAGATAGCGGCCCCAGCGGCTCAAATGCAGGAAGACGAAGGAGGGCACCGCCACCAGGATGACCATCCAGAACAGGCTCGGAATGCTGAGGAAATCGGCCCGCGCGAAATTGCTGAAACTCTCGTCGGTGATGCTGATCGTCGAGCCGTTGGTGATCAGCAGGCCGATGCCGCGCAGCGACGTCAGCGTTGCCAGCGTGATGATGAACGGCGGCAGGCCCATATGCACGATGCCGAAGCCGTGAAAGGCGCCGATCGCCACGCCGATGGCGAGCGTTAGCACGATCGCGCCCCACAGCGGCACGCCGGCCTGCAGCAGCCAGGCGATGATGACGGTGCAGAAGCCGACGATGGCGCCGACCGAAAGGTCGATGCCGGCGGTGATGATGACGAAGGTCTGGCCGAGCGCCAGGATCGCGGTCATCGCCCCCTGACGCAGCAGGTTCGAGATGTTGAGCGGCGTCCAGAAGCTCGGGGTGACCAGCCCAAGCACGACCCAGAGGAAGATCAACAGCCCGATCAGCGTCAGGCCGAACAGGATGTTCATTTTCCGGCGCGGCGGCGGCGCGACGATTTCGGTGGGGGTGGCAGTCATGAATTTTCTCCCTCTTATTCTTGTGGCTCAGACGCCGATCGCTTCGCTGAGCACTTCTTCATGCGTCGCCGCGTGATAATCATGGCTGGCGACGATCTTGCCGCCGCGGAAGACGTGCAGCCGGTCGGCCAGTTCGTAGACCTCCGGCAGGTAGGAGGAGATCAGGATGATGCCGGCGCCCTCCTTCAGAAGCTTGGCGAATAGCCGATAGATTTCCGCCTTGGTGCCGACGTCGACGCCGACTGTCGGCTCGTCGAAGATGAACAGCCTGGCGCCGTGGCTCAGCCACTTGCCGATGACGATCTTCTGCTGGTTGCCGCCCGACATGCTGGAGGCCGGAACGCGCCGGCTCGGCGTCTTGATGCTGAGATTGCGGATCTGATTGTCGGCATTCGCCGATTCCCGCGCGTGGTTGATGACCGGCCCGTGGCTGAGGCGCCCGAACACCGGCAGGTTGATGTTGAGGCCGATCGACTGATTGAGGCAGAGCCCCTGGTCGCGCCGGCTTTCCGGCGCCAGAGCGACGCCGAGCTCCATGGCCGTGCGTTCGTTCCTGATGTCGACGCGCTTGCCCATCCAGTGGATTTCGCCGGCGCTTGTCGGCTGGCGACCGTAGAGCCCGAGCGCGAATTCGCTGCGTCCGGCGCCGATCAGGCCATAGAGGCCGACAATCTGTCCGGCCTTGACGCTGAGCGACACGTCCTCGAAGCCCGGACCCGAAAGGCCCTTGACGTCGACGATCGTCTGGCCGATCGCAATCTCTTCCTTGTGATAGATCTGTTCGATCGAGCGGTTGATCATCAGCGCGATCAGCTCGGCGTCGTTGGTCTCGCCGATCAGGCGCGTGCCGACATGCGTGCCGTCGCGCAGCACCGAGACTCGGTCGGCCAGCTCGAAGACTTCTTCCATGCGGTGGCTGATATAGACGATGGTGACGCCTTCGCCCTGAAGGCGGCGGATCAGCTTGAACAACTGTGCCGATTCCTGGCGTGTGAGATAGGCGGTGGGTTCGTCGAAGATCAGGAATTGCGTGCCGCGCATGGCGGCGCGCGCGGTCGCCACCAGCTGCTGCTGGCCGATCGTCAGCGAGCTCAACAGTGCGCCTGCCGGCAGTCCGAAGCCGAGATCGTCGAGCACGGCCTGCCCCATCTTCTCCATCTGCTTCTTGCGCATCAGGCCGTAGCGGTTGACCTCGTCGCCGAGGAAGAGGTTGGCAGCGACCGTCAGGTGCCGGCAGAGTACGACTTCCTGGTGGACGGCGTTGATGCCGCGGGCGATCGCCTCGTTCGGCGTCGACAGCCCGACAGGTTGGCCGCACCACAGCACTTCGCCGGCGGTGCGGGTGATGACGCCGGTCAGCAATTTGATCAGGGTGGATTTGCCGGCGCCGTTTTCGCCGACGATGGCGTGAATTTCACCGGCGAGAAAGGTCAGCGTCGCCGGCTTCAGCGCCTGCACATGACCGTAATTCTTCTGCAGGCCTTTGAGTTCGAGGATAGGCGATCCGGCGGGAATTCGATTGGCTTCTTTCAGCGTCGCGCTGTCATCATGGCGATGACTGACCTCTTCGAGTCCGATCATGGACCTCTCCTCCTTCTTGTCACGTCTGCTCTCCATCCCGTGGTAACCATAGCATGGCCCCTGGTAACCATAACATGGATGGAAAAAGCCGCGCCGGGTTTTGAAGCCGGCGCGGCCTTGGTCTTATAGTTTACTTGATCTTCGGGTTCAGCAGCGCGTCGATCTTCGGATCGGCCATATTCGCCTTGGTGACGAGGTTGGCGCCGGTGTCGACATTGGCTTCGACCTTCTCGCCCTTGGAGACGGCAAGCGCGGTCTTGATGCCGTCATAACCCATGCGGTAGGGGTCCTGAACGACCAGTCCGGCAATGGCGCCGTCCTTGAGGAAGCCGACCGTCTTGTCGTCGCTGTCGAAGCCGATGACCTTGATCTTGTCGCCGAGCTTGTTTTCGGCGATCGCCTGGCCGACACCCTGTGCCAGGATGAGGTTCGAGGCGAAGACGCCGACGAGTTTCGGGTTAGCCGTGATCAGGTCGGTCATCATGTTGAGGCCGGTCGTTGCCTGTCCATCGCCGTACTTGTCGGCAATGACCTTCAGACCCGGATGCTTGGTCTTGACCTGATCCAGGAAGCCTTCGCGGCGCTGTTCCAGCGAGCCGACGCCGGGAAGGTTGGTGAGGATGACGATTTCGCCCTCTTCCTTGCCCGTCATCTCCTTGATGGCGGCAGCCAGGCCGTCGGCGGCGATACGGCCGCCCTGAACGTTGTCGGTCGTCAGGAACGAGCTGAATGCCTTGGAGTCGGCGCCGGAGTCGATGCCGATGATCGGAACCGACTTGGCGGCTTCATCGATCGGCTTGCCGAGCGCCTTGAATTCGGTCGGCGAAATGACGATGGCGGCCGGCTTGCCGGCAACGGCGTTTTCCAGAATGCTGATCTGACCGTTGATGTCGGATTCTGCCTGGGCGCCGAGTTCCGGCACGTTGACGCCGAGATCCTTGCCGGCCTTGCGGGCGCCGGCCAGAACGATCTGCCAGTAGAAGGACGTGGTGTCCTTGACGATGATCGGGATTGTCACGTCGGCGGCAAAGGACGTGACCGGCATCGCCGTGGCGATGACGGCGGCACCCGCGAGCGCGGTAAAGGCGCGGCGCGACAGAAGGGATTTCATGATGGTCATAAGGGTTCTCCTCTCAAGATGCGTTCTCCTCCAATAAACCGGACCGCTGAACGCTGGCGGAGGGTTTTTATCGATAAAAAACATTTGCAGGCTGAAGCTAGCCGAGGCGCAATCAAATTGCAAGGGTGTCGATCGCGCTTTTTTGCTTTGCTAAACTCCGCCCAAGCAACTGATTTTATTTCAATACAATGATACCCTAAAATAGGTATCAGCCCAGATCGACCTCATGCGGATGCACGACGCCCTTTTTTAAAATCAGGTTGCCATACAGTCGAAACTCGGTGGTCGCGACGATATAGGCAGCCTTGCGGGCCATTGCGTAAAAGGCGAACCGCTCCACCGGCACGATACGGAAATCGCCGGCGCGCCGGGAAACGATTTCTTGGAACTCGGCGCAGACCTCCGGCACGGCCTGTGGGTCGCCGACAACCTCCATCCGCCAGGCCGTTTCCGGCACGAAAGTGTCGAGCGGCATGTGGGCGAGGATCGCCTCGGCCATCGCGGTGGCGCTGACGCCGTCGGCGCGGATGACCGGCGGCCCCATCGAGCCGGAGGGGAAATTGGCGTCCGAGATGACGATGTCGTCGCCATGCCCCATGGTCTTCAGCGCATGAAGCAGGTCGGGGCCGAGCAGCGGATGGATCCCTTTGAGCATAGTGTCTCCTCAGACTCGGACGGCTTCGGCGCCAAGCGGCGGCGCAACCAGCGTATAGGGTTCGAATTCGCCGTAGATCGCCTCGGCAAGCCGCGGCTCGACGATTTCCATGTTGCGCGTCAGGCTCGAAGGTTTCGCTGTGCCGATCAGCACCGAGGCGACGATCGCCTCGTTCAGCGGAAACTGTATGGCGGCAGCCGCGAGCGGCACGCCATGGCTTTTGGCGATTGCCTCCATCGCGCCGACCTTGGCAAGCACCTCGTCATCGGCCGGCATATAATCGAAATGCGAGCCCGGCACCGGGCCGGTGGCGAGAATGCCGGAGTTGAAGACGCCGCCGATGACCAGCGACGTGCCCTTCTGCCGGCAGAGCGGCAGCAGTTCGGCGACGGCTGAGCGGTCGAGCAGCGTATAGCGGCCGGCGAGCAGAATGCAGTCGAGGTCGGCTTGGCGCATGACGTCGAGGCAGACCGGCACTTCGTTGACGCCGAGGCCGAAGGCGGAAATCGCGCCTGACGAGCGAAGCTCCTCCAGCGCCTTCACGCCGGAATCGAGAAACTGTTTCAGGTAGACCGCATTTTTTGCCGCGCCATGAGTGTAGCCGCCGAGATCGTGCACGTAGAGAATGTCGATGCGGTTGAGGCCGAGGCGGGCATAGCTGAATTCGACCGAGCGCATGATGCCGTCATAGGAATAGTCATAATCAGCATCGAAGGACAGCGGATCGACATAGCCGTAATGGGGCACGGTGCCCGTCGGTACCGGCCGCAGCAGCCGGCCGACCTTGGTGGACAGCACGTAACTGCCATCCGCCTGGTCACGCAGGAAATCGCCGACGCGGCGTTCGGCGAGACCCAGCCCATACCAGGGCGCCACGTCGAAATAGCGGATGCCGCTGTCCCAGGCCGCCTGCAGCGTGTCGATCGCCACCTCGCGCGGGCATGCGCGGTAAAGACCTCCGAGCGCTGCCGCGCCGAAACTGATTTCGGTCACCTCCAGCTTGGTCTTGCCGATCCGTCTCGTCTTCATCATTCCCCCTCACGAAGAACTTGAAATTCGCTATCTCAAGCCATCCCGGGAAAGCTGTGAAGCTGGTCTCGGGAAGCGCATAAACAAGGATTAGAGCGTTGCGCCCAGATGCCACGGCACGAATTCATTGTCGCCGTAGCCGAAGAGCTCGCTCTTGGTTTTCTTGCCCGAGGCCGTATCGACGATCAGCTCGAAGATCTCGCGGCCCTTGCCGCTGATCGTCGCGTCACCGGTGGCGATCGTGCCGCAATCGATGTCCATGTCCTCTTCCATCGAGGCATAGAGCGCCGAATTGCTGGAAAGCTTCAGCGACGGCGCCGGCCGGCAGCCGAAGCAGCTGCCGCGGCCAGTCGTGAAGGCGATCATGTTGGCGCCGCCGGCCACCTGGCCGGTCGCCGAGACCGGATCGTAACCGGGTGTGTCCATGAAGACCAGGCCGGGGGCAGTGACCCGCTCGGCATAACCATAGACCGCCGTCAGCGGCGAGCGGCCGCCCTTGGCAACCGCGCCGAGCGACTTTTCCAGGATGGTGGTGAGCCCGCCGCGCTTGTTGCCGGGCGACGGGTTGTTATCGAGCGAAGCGCCGTGCAGGGCGACATAATCCTCCCACCAGGCGATCTTCTCGTCGAGCTTCTTCGCCACCTCGTCGCTGACGGCGCGGCTGCGCAGCAGATGTTCGGCACCATAGATTTCCGAGGTCTCCGACAGGATCGCCGTGCCGCCGGCCGCTGCCAAAAGATCGGCCGCCACTCCGAGCGCCGGATTGGCGGTGATCCCGGAAAAGCCGTCGGACCCGCCGCATTGCAGCCCGATGATGATCTCACCGACCGACATTGGCACGCGTTTTTCCTTGCCGACATCGGCGGCGATCTCGCGCAGCATGCCCATGGCGCGCTCGACAGCGCGGCGCGAGCCGCCGGCATCCTGAATGTTGAAATGCCGCTTGGAGGCGCCGGCGCCGCTCTGGCCGTAGAGCGTCAGCTGATTGACCTCGCAGCCCAGGCCGATCATCAGCACGCCGCCGAAATTGACATGCCTGGTATAGCCGGCAAGTGTGCGGTGCAGCACGTTCATGCCGTCGCCGGTAGAGCTCATGCCGCAGCCCTGGTCGTGTACGATCGGCACGAAACCGTCGATGCCCTCGTAATGCGGCAGGATCGTCCGGTTCGCCTCGTCGGCGATTGCCCGGCAGACCGTGGTGGAACAGTTCACGCTGGCGATGATGCCGATATAGTTGCGCGTCGCTGCCCGCCCGTCGGCGCGGCGATAGCCCATGAAAGTCCGCGCCTTGTCGTCGGCAGTCGCGGTTTCTGGCGCCGAATTGGCGGTCGCAGCCAAGCGGTCGTTTTCGAAATGTAGATTGTGGCTGTGCACATGATCGCCGGCCTTGACCTCGGCCGTGGTACGGCCGATCGCCTGTCCGTATTTCACCACCGGGGACCCAAGCGGAATATCGGCAATTGCGACCTTGTGGCCGGGATCGATTTTCTGGCGGGTTTCGATGCCGGCAACCGTCGACCCCGGCGCGATGGCCGCCGTTGCGACCGCGACATTGTCACCGGCCGACAGGATGATCCAAGGCAGTTTGTCCAAGTCTCTTCTCCCTGGAGCGTGGTGCCGAAAGTATGAGCGGTTTCGACATCATGCTCTAACTTTTGAATCTAGGAAACGCTCGCTGCACCGGCGAATGCGATTGATTTTGTTTTTTATCTACAATAAACATTTTCAAGTCAACGGGAATATTGATCCTGTGGACGAGGGAGGCAACGAGCCGCAGACGGCTGGAAATACGCTAATGGTCGTTTGAACAAGCCCCGGTCCGATGCCGTCCAGCTTCTTGAGCTGGGATGGCGGTGCGGACACGCGGGCGAAAAGCGGGGGTCGGATGGCAAGGCAGAATACGGTCTTCAAGGAAGCCTATAACAGGTATGCCGCGGCGCTCCGCACGGATACCGCACTGCCTTCGGAACCGGAGATCGCCGCCCAGCTCGGCGTCAGCCGCTCGACGGCGCGCGCCATCCTGACGCGGCTTAGCGAAGAAGGCATCATCCGCTGGAACAAACGCCAGAAGACCGTTCTGCGCCAACCCACGGACCGCGATCTCTTTCCCTCCGAAGAAACCGATTCCCTGCATGACATCATCGAGCGTAGCTTCATGCAGCGCATCCTGGCCGACGATGCCGCCCCCGGCATGCAGATCAACGAGCTGGAGCTTGCCCGCGAGATCGGCACCGGCACAACCAGCGTGCGCGAGTTCCTGATCCGCTTCTCCCGCTTCGGCCTGATCGAGAAGCGGCCGAACAGCCATTGGACGCTCAAAGGCTTTACCCGCGAATTCGCCCTCGAACTGGCCGATGTGCGCGAGATGTTCGAGCTGCATTCGGCCGCCGAATTCGGCCGGCTTCCCCAAGGCCATCAGGCCTGGACCGATCTTGCCGCCATCCGCGACGACCATCACGCCATGCTTGCCGACATCAACCAGCGCTTCCGGGATTTCTCCGTCCTCGACGAACGCTTCCACTTGCTGATCCATCGCGCTTCGAAGAACCGCTTCATCGCCGATTTCTACGATGCGATCGCCATCGTCTTCCACTATCACTACCAGTGGAACAAGACGGCCGCGCGCGAGCGTAACGAGCGCGCCATCCACGAACATCTGGATTATATCGCAGCACTCGAATCCGGCGACCAGGCCGCGATCGAGAAAGCCTGCCGCGCCCATCTGCACTCCGCCCGCCAGACCCTGCTGCAATCCCTGCCGCAGCTGGCGACGGAGACTGCGTGAGGTGGTGAAGGGCTACACGGCACAACGCCAAACGTTGACCCCCGCAACCCCTCATGAAACCTTCTGATCCCTAAGCCGTTATCGTGCTCATGACGGGCGCTAAACTC
The DNA here is from genome assembly GCF_002914525.1 of Rhizobium hidalgonense. GTDB lineage: Bacteria > Pseudomonadota > Alphaproteobacteria > Rhizobiales > Rhizobiaceae > Rhizobium > Rhizobium hidalgonense. The sequence goes on from NZ_LODW01000071.1 coordinate 19,052, forward strand.
AATCCTAGATCGGTCGACGGCTTCGAGCCGCAAGGTTCCCAAACGTCGTTCGAGGAGAAGGCTGCGCCTGTCGAGCCCGTGCCGCCGCCGGAGGCCGACGAACCCAGCCCGGAACTGACGCCCGAGGAGGCCGAACAGGCGCGCAAGAAATATCTGCTCAAGCGTTTCTGGATCAGCGCGCGCCATTATTGGGGCCGCGGTGGCGACAAGCTCGCCTGGCCGTGCACCCTCGGGCTATTGGCGCTGATCGGCATCAATGTGGCCTTCCAATATGGAATCAATCTCTGGAACCGGGCGATCTTCGACGCCATCGAGCGGCACGATGCCGGCACCGTTTATTTCCTGAGCGCCGTCTTCCTGCCGCTCGTGCTCGGAACCGTCGCCGTGGTCACCACGCAGGTCGCCCTTCGCATGATGATCCAGCGCCGCTGGCGTTCCTGGCTGACGACCGCAGTCATCGGGCGCTGGCTGGCGAACGGCCGTTACTATCAGCTGAACCTCATCGGCGGTGACCACAATAACCCCGAAGCGCGCATTTCCGAGGATTTGCGGATCGCCACCGAAGCCCCTGTCGATTTCATCGCCGGGGTCATATCGGCCTTTCTGTCGGCCTCGACCTTCATCGTCGTGCTCTGGACGATCGGCGGGGCATTGACACTGACGATCGCCGGTTTGACCGTCACCATACCAGGTTTTCTCGTCGTCACAGCGGTCCTCTACGCCGCGATCACCTCCAGTTCGATGGCCGTCATCGGCCGCCATTTCGTCCAGGTCTCCGAGGCGAAAAACCAAACGGAAGCCGAATTTCGCTATACGCTGACGCATGTGCGCGAAAACGGCGAAAGCATCGCCTTGCTCGGCGGTGAAGAGGAGGAGCGCAACGACCTCGACAAGACCTTCACCAAGGTGCTCGGGCAATGGGCGCTGCTTGCCCGCCAGCATATGCGCACCACGCTTGTGTCGCATGGATCGATGCTGATTGCACCGGTTGTGCCGGTTCTGCTCTGTGCGCCGAAATTTCTCGAAGGCAGCATGAGCCTGGGACAGGTCATGCAGGCGGCCTCTGCTTTCGCCATCGTTCAGGGTGCGTTCGGATGGCTGGTCGACAACTATCCCCGTCTTGCCGATTGGAACGCCTGCGCACGGCGCATTGCCTCGCTGATGATGTCGCTCGACGGGCTCGAACGCGCCGAACAGAGCGACGCGCTCGGCCGCATCAAGCGCGGTGAGACGGAGGGCGAGGCGATGCTCAGCCTGAACGATCTCTCCGTATCGCTTGACGACGGTACCGCCGTGGTCAAGGAAACCCAGGTCGCGATCGAACCCGGCGAGCGGGTGCTGGTGGCGGGAGAATCCGGTTCGGGCAAGAGCACGCTGGTGCGAGCGATCGCCGGTCTTTGGCCGTGGGGCGACGGCAGCGTCAACTTCCACGTCGACAGACGCTTGTTCATGCTGCCGCAGCGGCCCTATATCCCATCCGGCACGCTTCGCCGCGCCGTCGCTTATCCGGGTGCTGCCGATAGCTGGACATTGGATCAGATCAAGGCGGCCATGGACAAGGTGGGCCTGGATTATCTGAACGGCAAGATCGAGGAAGAGGCGCCGTGGGACCAGACCTTGTCGGGCGGCGAAAAGCAGCGGCTCGCCTTTGCCCGCCTGCTGCTGCACACACCCGATATCATCGTGCTGGATGAAGCAACCTCGGCACTCGATGAAAAGAGCCAGGACCGGATGATGCAGATGGTGATCGAGGAATTGCCTGAGGTGACGATCATCAGCGTCGCCCATCGCGCCGAGCTCGAAGTCTTCCATAGCCGCAAGATCACCCTGGAGCGGCGTCGGGGCGGGGCAAAGCTCGTCAGTGATGTCGATCTTATCAAGCGCACGAGAAAACCGAACTTGCTCTCCCGCGTTTTGGAAAACCGCCGCGCCTCGCCAAAGGCCAGAACGGCCTCGAACAAGGCGGCGCAGCCCCGGAATGGAAGCTGACGTCGGCTTGGTGACGGACATCAATCGCCCAACGAAGGTTCCGGGCTCGCCATCTTTGCAGTATACCTCTGCAGGGCAATTTCCTCGCGAGGGCGGACGAGGCAAGCACTCTTGGTGGCAAGAAATTCAATATTATATTCAGAACATTGGGGTGTTTCAGAAGGCCGCTTTGCGCCGTGACGCAAGAAAAACCCACCCTTATTCGCCGCTTGATCTCATTGGTCAAAATCGTGTGGACCGTTTCGATCGTCATGACGGCCACAGCCGTGGGCGCCAGCTACGGTTGGCAAAGTCACGGCTTTGTCGGAGCGTTGGCGCTTGGTTTTGTCGGCCTTGTCGCCGGAGGCTTCCTCAGTTCACCGTCGTTTCTTTTGGAGGTGCTGGCAGCGCTGACTTAAACGCCTTTCGCCCTTGAGCTTCAACCTCTGCATTTCGAGAGAATCTCATCGACAACGACGGCGAGCGGACGAGTGGCGTCGATGACCGCACCACAGTTCGGAATGTCCTCTTTCGTTGCATGCAGCCGCACAATCAGCGCCCGTTCGGCAGGTCTTCCGCCAAACTCGTCTTCCGGTCTGCCGGCAAGCCGCCGGTTCAACGTGTCCAGATCGACATCGAGAACGAAAACCCCGTCGAACAAATCGATAAAGCGGGAGAAGTTTCTGGAACCGCCGCAGAAGAAGGAGATCGCCTTGCCTTGATCGGCGATTACGGATCTGACTTTCTCGACATCCCAGATGTGATGCGCTTGCTTCCATTCGAGACTGTCGGCCACGCTGTCGTCGGCAGACAGGGGTTTCCCGGTATCGGGGTCGCCGACATAAGCCAACTCCCTGTCACCGTGGATGATATGGTAACCGCACCGCTGCAGCTCTTCCGCCACCGTTGTTTTGCCGGTGCCGGAAACGCCTTCGATCAGATAGTTTTTGACGCCCACTCGTCGATCCCCTTATCGGCCAAGCCGAGCCGCCTAATGCGACGTCGCCTCGCTGGCGACAGCCGCGCCCTCTTGGCTCCGGCCATGCCCGACCGGGATCAGCCAGGTGGTGAAGAAGGTCAGCACGGCAACGACGACCACACCCCAAAAACTCCAGTGCAGGGCCGCATTGAAGACCGCGCGGATTGCCGGGTCGGCGGCGAGCGCCGACAGCCCGGTCGGCTGGTTCAGCGCCTCGTGCAGGCCGGCCGCCGCTTGGCCGCCGGCATAGTGGTTGATGCCGGCATTGAGGATGGCGCCGAGCACGGTGGCGCCGAGCGTATTGCCGAGGCTGCGGGCAAAGATGATCGAGGCGGTGGCGCTGCCGCGCATCGACCATTCGACGCTGTCCTGCACCAGCACGATGCTGGTCAGGCTGATCAGCCCCATCCCGAAGCCCATGAAGAAGGAGCCGGCGCCGGCAAGCGCCGGTGAACTCTCAGGCGTCAGGAACAGCAGGAAACAGGCGCCGAACGGAAACAGCAGGCTGCCGACGCGCAGCGTCCGGCGGATGCCGAACGTCTTGTAGAAGCGGCTGGACAGCATCACCGCCAGCGGCCAGCCGACGACCAGCATGGTGAGCGTGAAGCCGGCGACGATAGGCGACCGGCCGAGCACGCCTTGCACATAGATCGGCAGGATCGTCGAAAGCCCGATCAGCGCCATGCCGGCAAGCAGGGTTGCCGCATTGCTGGTGGCGATCAGCCTTCGACTCCAGAGCGGGATCGAAATGATCGGCTCCGGCGCCCGCTTCTCCTGGGCGAGGAAGAGGATGCCGGCGACCACGAAGACGGCGAAAAGCGACATCAGGATCCAGGCGCTGGCATCGGTTTCGGTCAGCATCACCAGCAGCGCGACGATCGAGATCGAAAACAGCACCGATCCGAGATAGTCGATCTTGGCCTGCTTGTGCGCCACGTCCTCCTTCAGGAAGATCATGAAGGCGATGATCGAGAGAATGCCGATCGGCAGGTTGATCCAGAAGATCCAGGCCCAGGAGATATTGTCGACGATGATGCCGCCGGCAAGCGGCCCGACGACGGCCGAGGTCGCCCAGACGGTCGCCATCGCACCCTGCACCCGGCCGCGTTCCTCGAGCTTGAACAGATCGCCAATGATGGTCATCGTTACCGGCTGGATGGCGCCCGCACCCAACCCCTGCAGCAGCCGAAACAGCACCAGCGACATCATCGACCAGGCAAGCCCGCAGAGCAAAGAGCCGACAAGAAAGATCAGGATGCCGCCGATCAGCACCGGCTTGCGGCCGAAAATGTCGGAAAGCTTGCCGTAGATCACCGTCGTCGTCGACTGCGCCAAGAGGAAGGCAGAAAACACCCAGCTGTAATAGGAAAAGCCGCCGAGCTGGCCGACGATGCGCGGCATCGCGGTTGCCACGATCGTCGCCTCGATCGCCACCATGAAGGTCGCGAACATGATGGTCGCGACGACAAGCACGCGGTTCGAGCGATGCGCTGCATTCGACATGACGATCCTCTTCGGGTGCTCCGCGGGCGCCGGAATACGGCAGGCTGGCTGGTGTGGGGCGATGTGCCGCGTGCGGAGTGACGGGTAGTTTTACGTCCGCAAGCGTGAGTCGTAAAGCCGTTCCAGCGGCAGCTGTTCTTTTCGTCCGATTTCGCAGGCACCAAGCGAAGGCCCCGGCGCACTGAGCCCAGGGCCTTCATTCCGTCAGCAGCTCAAGCGGCCATCCGCTTTATCCTTACTGCGGGCAGGCCTCGCTGCCGGAGCCGGTGTCCGCCGAACCGGCGGTACAACCCGGCGTCGGCTGCAGATCCGGATTGACCCCACCGGGATTGATCGTGCTGCGGCCGCGATTGAGCTCGACGCCGCCATTGCCGCTCGTGCTGCCGGTGGTGCCGGGATCGGTGCCGACGGACCCCGTGCCCGTGGACCCGGTGGCCCCAGCACCCGTGCCGGCCGAACCAGCGCCGGACGAACCCGCCCCCGAACTGCCCGATCCGCCGATAACAGGCGCGACCGACAGCCGCCCACTGGAATCCGCACCGCCGGCCGTCTGCGCCAGCGCCGAGCCGGCAAGGCCGATCGAAAGGAGGGATATTGCGATGAGTTTACAGGACATGATTTTCTCCATCCTTGTTGTCTCAAGAGGAGAACCTATTGGGCGGTGGCATGTTCCTATCGGGGGCCGCGTTTTCACGGTCGTTTGATAGCGGGCGCTGGTCAAGTCCCCTGAACTATTCCAGCCCCCTGCCGGCCAATGCCCGCATCGCACTGTTGGCGGTGTTGCACAGCCTGTTATTCGTCATCCATCAAATGAAACTCCTGCGCTGCCTGAGGGCAGAGAAGCCTGAACTGCTCGATCAGCGGCGGCATCCCCGAAGCGCACGAGACGTCTGAATTCTCTGGTAGTGGGAAAGTGACACTCTGCGGTGTTCCGGCAGAAGGTTCGAAGGACAGGGTACCTTCGCTGCAATTGGCGGTGGAACGAAAAGTGTCTCTCCCATTCTCTTTTGTGTACATCGCCACGCACTGCTTGACGGTCAGCTTGCCGCCATGGGCTCTTGTCTCGCCTCCCGGGTCTCGCTCGCAATATTCCTGGAAGTTGGCCTGATTGACGTTCCCTTCCATAACCGCAGCGCTTGAATCGGTCCCGCTCCTGCTGACGAGCGTTCCGTTCCATCCAGCACACGAGGCGAGAGGGAACTCTGCTGCCTGCGCAGCGGACAAGCTAAATGTGAAAAGCGCGATGCTTAAAAGCGATATCTTCATAGATCCTCCTAATTGCTAAACTCGGTCGCGTTCGATCAATATCGGTCGCGAAATGTCGATGAAGGCAGCGCAGCCGCCTTGAGTGAAGAAGCCCTCAAGCCGTTGAAGCCTTGCCTGTCGGCTGGCCAAAGCCAGTCTAAAGGTGGATGAAGAATTTTAAGAGAGGCTTATAACGTTCGGAACGTCATGAAAGAAAAATGGTGCCGCTTGCAGGACTCGAACCTGCGACCCCATCATTACGAATGATGTGCTCTACCACCTGAGCTAAAGCGGCATCTCGCGGCCGAACGATGCGGCCCGCGATTTGCATGGCGCTGATACAGCCATTGTCCGAAGATTTCAAGCGCCCTGTCATGCCTTTGGCAAAAAAGAGGGCAGGGTGGGAAACTCGGTTTAAAGGCTAAGCCGGGCACGGGCGGCCTTGTATTCGGCCTCCAGCCGGTCGACGAGTTTTTCCACGGGCTCGACGGCCTTGATGGCGCTGATCCCCTGGCCGCTGCCCCAGATGTCCTTCCAGGCCTTGGCGCCGCCGACCGCCTGCTCGAAATCCATCTTCGAGACATCGGCTGCCGGCAGGTTGTCAGGGTCCATGCCGGCGGCGACGATCGAGGGCTTCAAATAGTTGCCGTGCACGCCGGTGAAATAATTGGAATAGACGATATCGCCAGCCGCCCCTTCGACAATCGCCTGCTTGTAAGCCTCGGTGGCGCGCGCTTCTTCGGTCGCGATGAAGGGCGAGCCGATATAGGCCATGTCGGCGCCCATCGCCTGCGCGGCGAGGATGGCGCCGCCGGTGGCGATGGCGCCGGCAAGCAGCAGCGGCCCGTCGAACCATTCGCGGATTTCCTGGATCAGCGCGAAGGGTGAAAGCGTGCCGGCATGCCCGCCGGCGCCCGCCGCCACCGCTATCAGCCCGTCCGCGCCCTTGCGGATGGCCGAATGGGCGTGGCGGTTGTTGATAATGTCGTGCAGCACGATGCCGCCATAGGAATGCACGGCGGCATTGACCTCGGGCACGGCGCCGAGCGAAGAGATCACAACAGGCACCTTGTATTTGACGCAGAGCGACAGATCGTGCTCCAGTCGCTTGTTCGACATATGGACGATCTGGTTGACGGCAAAGGGGGCGGCCGGCCGGTCGGGATGGGCGGCGTCGTGGCGGGCAAGCTCTTCGGTGATCTCGGCCAGCCATTCGTCGAGCTGGCTTTCCGGCCGGGCGTTCAGCGCCGGAAACGCTCCGATCACTCCTGCTTTGCATTGCGCTAGCGTCAGTTTGGGATGCGAGATGATGAACAGCGGCGAGCCGATGACCGGCAGTCTCAAATTGTCCTCGAGGATCGGGGGGAGGGCCATGGTTCATCGCTTCCATTGACGTTTACGAAAACGTCAATCTCATAACAGAGAAGAAAAGACGATAAAAGAGCGCCTGCCATGCCTTCGCCGATTTCACCCCGAATATATCAGTCCGAGACAGCTCACAAATAAGGTCCGCAAGCGCTGAAACCCGCCGATTATCCCCGCCGATCCACCGTGGCCCACTCTCGCAAGGCTTGCGGTTTGCCGCACTTGCCGTTACCGAATTTTGATGGAGAACGGCGGGGATTGCAGTCCGATGCCGAGTTCAAGGTGAAGGACTTGACGTGAGCGGATTAGAAACGGCCATCAGAACAGCGCTCGACAATTCCGATCGCGACAATCCGGAGGTTCGAGCGAGGATCTACCAGTCGGCCCGCCAGGCGCTGGAAGCCGGCCTGCGCAAGCAGGACATTACCGACGCCGAGGTCGTTGCCCATCATCGCCATCGCCTGGAAAGCACCATCCACGCTATCGAAAGCGAGGAGCGCGACCGACTTCACCCGCGCCAGAGGCCGCCGGAGGTGCCGGTGCCTCCTGATGTCGAAATGCCGGCGCCGCCGGTGCATCGGGGAGATGTTGCCGATATTGACAACCTCATTGACAGTCCCGTGCCCGCAGGCGAGACCCGCGGCGCCCCCGAGATCGCCATGCACCGCGGCGACGATTCGAATCTCGACGGCGTGCATGCCGGCCATGCCGATCATCTCGCAGCCGCCCCGGTCGGCGAGGAACGCCTGACGCGCGGCCAGCGCGCCACCAACATGGATTTCCGCCCGGAGCGGGCGGCAGGCCGCCGCAAGCCGCGCAAATTCTTTTCGCGGCTGCTGGTCTGGTGCGTGCTGCTCGCCTTTATCGGCATCGGCGCCTGGTGGGCGCATACATCGGGCCTGCTTTTGACGGCGGCCGAGCGCGACACCAGCGTCGCCAATCCGCCGGCCAGCACCCAGCCCGAGGATTTTACCGGCACTGACGATAGCGCCGGCAATGCGGCTTCCAAAGATCAGCCGGTGACCATCGATCCGCAGAACAGTTTTTCGGCCGATTGGATCCCAGTCTTCAAACCCGACGACGCTGACAAGATCCAGGCCGGTCCGCAGGCCCGCACCGAAAAGATCACCGAGAATGACGGCCCCGCCATCCGCCTGATTTCGCAGAGCGGTGCGGCCGAAGGCAATATCTCGGTCAGCGTGCCGCCCTCGGTGCTGCAGCAGCTTGCCGGCAAATCCTCGACAATCGCGCTGACGCTGCAATCGACCACCGACGAGCCGACGCAGGTCACCGTCGAATGCAATTTCCAGTCGCTCGGCAATTGCGCCCGCCATCGTTTCAACGTCACCCGGGAAAAATCGGATGCGCTGCTGCAGGTGAAGTTCGACCGCTCGCTGGCACCGAATGCGCCGGGCACGCTGACGATCAACAGCGATCTCGACGGCAAGGCGCGCGGCATCAACCTCTTCGCCATCCGCATCCTGCCGGGGCAATAACCCAGCCCTGGCGAAGCCGGTGGCGCCAGCCTCGGCGCAGCCGATGGCGTCAGCCCCGGCGCAGCCGATGGCGACGGCCGCTGCCCGCCGCCCTCTTTCAGAAAGCCTATTTCAGGAATCCATGCCCCGAGCCGATGATCTGCTCATCGACCGTGCCGAGCACCTTCTTGTCCTTGCCGTCATAATCCATCCGGTTCAGCATGTGGCGGATGAGTTCAAGGCGCGCCCGCCGCTTATCGTTGGCGCGGATCACCGTCCAGGGCGCGAAATCCGTATGGGTTTCCTTCAGCATCCGGTCGCGCTTTTCGCTGTAATCGTCCCATTTCGTCAGCGCCGCGATATCCATGGACGACAGTTTCCAGACTTTCAGCGGGTCGTGCCGGCGGTCGTGGAAGCGCTTCAGCTGCATCTCGCGGCCGATATCGAGATAGAATTTGAAGAAGAAGATGCCCTCATGGGCGATGATCTTTTCGAGCTGCGGCGCCTGCTTGAGAAAATCCTGATATTGCTGCGGCGTGCAGAAGCCCATGACCGGCTCGACGCCGGCGCGGTTGTACCAGGAGCGGTCGAACAGCACGAATTCGCCTGCGGTCGGAAACTGCGCGACATAGCGCTGGAAATACCATTGTCCCTGTTCGCGCTCGGTCGGCTTGGTCAGCGCCACGACGCGCGCAAGGCGGGGGTTCATGTTCTCCGAGGAGGCCGAGATCGCGCCGCCCTTGCCGGCAGCATCCCGCCCTTCGAACAGCGCCATCACCCGCTTGCCGGTTGCCTGCAGCCAGAACTGAACCTTGACGAGCTCCACCTGCAGCTTTTCCAGCTGCTCTACATAATCTTCTTCCTTGAGTTTCTTCTTGTAGGGAAATTCGCCGGATTCCAGCGCATGTTCCTCGACCCAATCCGGCAGAACGGGATCGTCGACATCTAAGATGCGCTTCTTTCCGCGGATATCCAGCTCGACCGCCCTGCTTTCGACGTCCCCAGCCACGTTGTCCTCCTGCCTCTGATCGTTTCTCACGCCAACATATTTACCGTTGGAAATCAAATCTTTCGCTGTCGGCCGGCGATTTTTCCAAATTTCGGCTGCAGCCTTTCGTATTGCAGACGCCAGCCGAAAATTTCTGTCATGAATTACCGCTATCAGGCAGAGTTCAATATAAGACAACGAATCGACGCCGCGAGGGCACTTGCAAGACGAAACTCCGTGGAGAAAAAGCCTGTTGGCGCGCATCCGGCGCGAGCGGCCGGTGCTGCTGGCGGCAATCCTCAGCGCACTCGCCGCGCTTGCCGCCGGCATGAACAAGTGGGTTGTGCTCGGCCTCCTGCTGATCATGATCGTCACCGCGCTTTTCAATGAGGCGCCTGTTATCAAGGATGCACCCGCCGAGCCGCTGGAGATTGCGCCAGAAGCGCCGCCGAGGCGCCTGCCTGAGGTTTCCTCCACGCTCTCCGGCCTCGATATACCGGTTATGGTGCTGTCGGACGATGCCTCGGTGCTCTTCCAGAACCGGGCTGCCGAAAAGGCCTTCGGCGAGGTAGTGCTCGGCGCCCATATATCGGCCCGCCTGCGCTCGCCGGGTGTGCTCGACATGGTGCGCGAAACCATCGCCACCAACGCCCCGAACCAGATCGAGCATGCAGAGAGGCTGCCCTCCGAACGCGTCTATATCGTGCGTAGCGCCCCCGTCGAATTCGCCGCCGAAGGCGCGCGCGAGCGTTATTTCATCCTCTCCTTCCGCGATATTTCAGAAGTCCGCCGCATCGACCGCATGCGCTCGGATTTCGTCGCCAATGCCAGCCATGAGCTGCGCACGCCGCTTGCGTCGCTCCGCGGTTTCATCGAGACCATCCAGGGCCCGGCGAAGAACGATCTGAAGGCGCAGGCGCGTTTCCTCGCCATCATGTTCGACCAGGCCACACGCATGAGCCGGCTGGTCGACGATCTGCTTTCGCTCTCCCGCCTGGAGCTGAAGTCGCATATCGCCCCGGATGAGAAGGTCGATCTGGTGCCGCTGCTCGGCCATGTCAGGGATTCGCTGGTGCCGCTGGCAGCGGATGTCGGCGTCGACATCAACCTGCATCTGCCGGAGGGCAAGGTCGAGGTGCTGGGAGACCGCGACGAGCTTGTCCAGGTCTTCGAGAACTTGATGGAGAATGCCTGCAAATACGGCCAGGAGGGCAAGATCGTCGATGTCTGGCTGAAGAACGGCACCGGCAATCCCGTCGAAGTCAGCATCGTCGACAAGGGGCCGGGCATTCCGGCCGAACACGTGCCGCGCCTGACGGAGCGCTTCTATCGCGTCAGCATCGAAGACAGCCGCTCGAAAAAAGGCACCGGCCTCGGCCTCGCCATCGTCAAACACATCCTCACCCGCCACCGCGCCCGGCTGATCGTAAAATCCGAAGTCGACAAGGGCACGGATTTTACCGTGCGGTTCTGACAGGCATACGGGAATAGGGAGTCGAGAGGTCGCGGCACGCCCCTTCCGCCCCGTTTGCGGGCGTACGGCAACCTTAGCGTCATTTCTGAAGAATTTGCAATGCAAGGTCGAGGGGCGACGCAAACTTTGCCAACCCCTGACGTGATCAGCTAGGTCCTGAATAAGTTATCATTCAAAAACAATTAGATAGCCTGTCACAAATGTTTCACCGATTTGACATAAAAGGACGGTGCTTACAGCGCTAAGAGAGTCTCGCCGATGAAAAAAGGCACTGCGAGGGCCTCTCGAAAGGCCGCACTCACACAAGCCCAATCCGGGAGATTTTTAATGAACACCTTCAAGCTCACCGTTGCCGCGCTCGCTGCAACCGCTGCTTTCGCCGGCGCTGCCGTCGCCCGTGACCAGATCCAGGTTGCCGGTTCGTCCACCGTCCTGCCTTACGCAAAGATCGTTGCCGAGTCCTTCGGCGAGACCTTCACCAACTTCAAGACGCCGGTCGTTGAATCCGGCGGCACGGGCGCTGGTCTGAAGGAATTCTGCAAGGGCGTCGGTGAAGACACCATCGACATCGCCAACGCTTCGCGTCCGATCAACAAGAACGAAGCCGAAGCCTGCAAGGCTGCCGGCGTGACCGACATCCAGGAAGTCAAGATCGGCTATGACGGTATCGTCTTCGCAACCGACGCTTCCAACCCTGATGTAGCCTACGTTCCTGCCGACATCTACAAGGCCCTCGCAGCCCAGGTCGTCGTCGACGGCAAGCTCGTCGCCAACCCTTACAAGAAGTGGTCGGAAGTCAACCCGAAGCTTCCGGCTGTTGATATCGCTGCCTACATCCCGGGCGAAAAGCACGGCACGCGCGAAGTCTTCGAACAGAACGTACTCGCCGCCGGCTGCAAGGCTTCGGGCGCAACCGACGTCATCGCCAAGGAAATTGCCGACAAGGCCGCTCAGGGCAAGGCCTGCGTCGCAGTCCGCAAGGACGGCGCTGCAGTCGACATCGACGGCGACTATCCGGAAACCCTGGCACGCATCGCCGCCAATAAGACCGGCGTTGGCGTATTCGGCCTTTCCTTCTATGAAAACAATGCCGACAAGCTGAAGGTTGCGAGCGTGAACGGTATTGTTCCGTCGACTGAAACCATTGCCAACGGCACCTACCCGGTTTCCCGCCCGCTGTTCTTCTACGTCAAGAAGGCACATCTCGGCGCCGTTCCTGGCCTGAAGGAATACGTCAACTTCTTCGTATCCGACCAGATGATCGGCCCCGACGGCCCGCTGGCTGAATACGGCCTGGTTGCCGCTCCGGATGCCGAGCGCGACGCGATCCGCAAGGAAGTCGAAGCCGGTAAGGCTATGTAATCACTTTGCCGGCGCGGTGCTTCAAAGCCCGCGCCGGCATTGCCTTATCCCCTCGCGCGCCGGCGTTTCCGGTGTTGCAGGGTTGAATACATTCCGCATGATGCTGAAGGCGGCTGATGAAGCTGCCGGGCTTTGGGGCTACGGGCCTGGGGACGTAACGAATGAGCACATCCATCATACTCTTGTGCCTTGTGGTGATCGGCGCCGCCGCCTATCTGGTCGCGCGCAGCCGGGCCGCAGCAATTGCCGGCGGCAGATCCTCGGCATTGCATTCACGGCCGGCCTATTACGGCGCCTATGCGGCGATCTGGGCCGTTCTTCCCGCCCTCGCCGTCCTCTGCTTCTGGCTCTCGGTCAGCCCCGGCATCATCCAATCCTCGGTTCGCGGCAGTTTCCCTGCCGACGTCAAGGCGCAAGCCGCCGTCGAGCAGGATCTCGGCTATTCCATGGTGGCGACGGTCGCCCGCGGCCTGACGCTGCTGACATCAGATGAAACTGCAGCGGTTGCCGGCGATCCCGCAGCGCTTCAGGCCAAGCTCAGCGAAAAGGGCGTGCCGCTTGCCGGCCAGCCCCAGCCTTACATGCTCGACGCCGCCAAGACGCTCAACGCCATGAGCATGACGAGCCGCCTTGCCATGACGGCGGTCGTCTTCATTCTGGCCGTTGCCGGCGCCTTCTATGCGCTGCGCGCCATCGCCCCGCGCTTCCGCGCCCGCAACCGCGTCGAGCGCGTCATGCTCTGGGGCCTGCTGCTTGCCTCTTCGATCGCCATCCTGACGACGATCGGCATCGTGCTTTCCATGCTGTCGGAAGCCGCCCGCTTCTTTGCCGCCGTTCCCGCCGCCGACTTCTTCTTCGGCACCGTCTGGGATCCGCGTTTTGCCGGCGCCGGCAGCTCGTCCTTCGGCCAGTTCGGGCTGATCCCGCTGTTGCTCGGCACGCTTTATATCGGCCTGGTGGCGATGCTGGTCGCCGTCCCCGTCGGCCTGTTTGCCGCCATCTACATGGCCGAATACGCCTCGCCGAAGCTGCGCGGCGTCGCCAAGCCGCTGCTCGAAGTGCTCGCCGGCATCCCGACGATCGTCTACGGCTTCTTCGCGCTTGTCACCGTCGGCCCGTTCCTGCGCGATTTCTCCGCCCAGATCAGCGGTCTGCTCTCCGGCAGCTACACCAACTTCATTCAGGCGCAGAGCGTTCTGACCGCCGGCATCGTCATGGGCATCATGCTGATCCCCTACGTCTCCTCGCTGTCGGACGATATCATCACTGCCGTGCCGCGGGCCCTGCGTGACGGTTCGCTCGGTCTCGGCGCCACCCGTTCCGAAACCATCAAGAAGGTGGTTCTGCCGGCAGCTCTTCCCGGTATCGTCGGCGCATTGCTGATGACCGCCTCGCGCGCCATCGGCGAAACCATGATCGTCGTGCTGGCCGCCGGTGTCGCCGCCCGCATCCAGATCAACCCCTTCGAGCCGATGACGACGGTGACCGTCAAGATCGTCAATCAGCTCACCGGCGACCTCGAGTTCACCTCGCCGCAGACGCTGGTTGCCTTCGCTCTTGGCATCACGCTGTTCTGCATCACGCTTTGCCTCAACATCTATGCGCTCTACATCGTGCGCAAATACCGGGAGCAGTACGAATGACGGATATTGTTTCTCCCACATCAGGCGTCACCGTCTCCAAGGCGCCGGCGCGCCGTGATATCGGCATCAAGCGCCGCTACGCCGCCGAGCGCCGGTTCCAGGCCTATGGCATCGCCGCCATCACCTTCGGTCTCGTCTTCCTGTTCATCCTGCTGTGGACGGTGATCGGCAAGGGTTACACCGCCTTCCAGCAGACTTCGATCACCCTGCCGATCGAATTCACCGAGAAGACGATCGACCCTGGCAATAAGCGTGCGACCGACCCTTCGGTGCTGGTCGCCGCCAACTATCCGGTTCTACTGCGCGACGCGATCGTCAAGCAGCTGAACGTCAACGCCTCGAGCAAGCCCGAGGTGCGCGATGCCACGGCCATGCTCTCCAAGGGTGCGCCGATCCAGTTGCGCGACATGGTCGTCGCCGATCCGTCGATCATCGGCAAGACGGTCAATGTCACGGTGCTCGCCGACGCCAATGTCGACAGCGCCAATAAGGGTCAGATCGACCTGACCGTCGATGAGAAGAACCGCAAGGTCAACGACAAGCAGGTTGGCTGGATGAACGAGCTGAAGGCGAGCGGGGCTCTGTCCAAGCAGTTCAACACCGGCCTCTTCGTCAACGGCAATTCCAGCCGTCCGGAGGCCGCAGGCCTCGGCGTCGCCCTCATCGGCTCGCTCTACCTGATGCTGATCGTGCTGGTGCTCGCTCTGCCGATCGGCGTTGCCGCCTCGATCTATCTCGAGGAGTTTGCGCCGAAGAACAAGCTGACGGATCTGATCGAGGTCAACATCAACAACCTCGCCGCCGTTCCCTCGATCGTCTATGGTCTGCTCGGCCTTTCCGTCTTCATCAACTTCGTCGGCCTGCCGCGCTCGGCTTCGCTGGTCGGCGGTCTGGTGCTGACCCTGATGACCCTGCCGACGATCATCATAGCTACGCGCGCCGCACTGCGCGCCGTGCCGCCGTCGATCCGCGCTGCAGCCCTTGGCCTCGGCGCCTCGAAGATGCAGATGGTGTTCCACCATGTTCTGCCGCTTGCTATGCCCGGCATCCTCACAGGCACGATCATCGGCCTGGCGCACGCGCTCGGCGAGACCGCGCCGCTGCTATTGATCGGCATGGTCGCCTTCGTCGCCAACGCGCCGACGACACCGCTCGATCCCTCGACGGCTCTGCCCGTGCAGGTCTATATGTGGGCCAACGAGGCCGAACGGGCCTTCGTCGAGCGTACTTCGGGTGCCATCATCGTCCTGCTCCTGTTCCTGATCGTCATGAACATGGGCGCCATCCTCTTGCGTCGTCGCTTCGAGCGCCGCTGGTAAACGGAGTTACAAGATCATGAACATGTTGACCGAAGCTGCAGTTGAAAAGGCGCTGGATCAGAAGATGAGCACCGTTCCTTATAAGATGATCGGCCAGGACGTCTCGGTATACTACGGCGAGAAGCGCGCGCTTTTCGATGTAAACCTGAACATCCGCGAAAACACCGTCACCGCGCTGATCGGTCCGTCCGGCTGCGGCAAGTCGACCTTCCTGCGCAGCCTCAACCGCATGAACGACACGATCGACGGCTGCCGTGTCGCCGGCAAGATCACCCTCGACGGCGACGACATCTATGATCCGGATATCGACGTCGTCGAACTTCGCGCCCGCGTCGGCATGGTCTTCCAGAAGCCGAACCCGTTCCCGAAGACAATCTATGAAAACGTCTCCTACGGCCCGCGCATCCATGGCCTTGCCAAGTCGAAGGCCGATCTCGACCAGATCGTCGAGACCAGCCTGCAGCGCGCCGGTCTCTGGAACGAGGTCAAGGACCGCGTGCATGAATCCGGCACCGGCCTGTCGGGCGGTCAGCAGCAGCGCCTCTGCATTGCGCGTGCCGTCGCCGTCAGCCCCGAAGTCATCCTGATGGACGAGCCCTGCTCGGCGCTCGACCCGATCGCCACCGCCAAGGTCGAGGAACTGATCCACGAATTGCGCGAGAACTACACGATCGTCATCGTCACCCACTCCATGCAGCAGGCCGCGCGCGTCTCGCAGCGCACCGCCATGTTCCACCTCGGCAATCTCGTCGAGGAGAACGACACCGACAAGATGTTCACCAATCCCGACGATCCGCGCACCCAGGACTACATCATGGGCCGCTTCGGCTGATTTTGGCGATACGAAGCTTTCCGTTATTCGAAGGACAAAGCCCCATGGCATCGACACATATCTATTCTGCCTATGATGATGATCTGAAGTTCCTGTCCAGGCGGATTTCCGAAATGGGCGGCCTGGCCGAGCAGATGGTTGCCGAATCAGTCCGGGCGCTGGTCAACGGCGACACGGCGCTGGCCCAGAAGGTCATCTCCGACGACGTGATCCTCGATCACACCGAACGCGAGATCGGCGACAAGGCGATCGTCACCATCGCCCGCCGTCAGCCGATGGCCGCCGATCTGCGCGAAATCATGGGTTCGATCCGCATTGCCGCCGATCTCGAACGGGTCGGCGACCTTGGCAAGAACACCGCCAAGCGCGTCATCGCCGTGCAGAGCACCGGCGTTCCCCGCAAGCTCGCCCGCGGCCTTGAGCATCTGTCCGAGCTGGCGCTCGTCCAACTCAAAGAAGTGCTCGACGTCTACACGACGCGCGCCGCCGACAAGGCCAGTGCGATCCGCGAGCGCGACAACGAGATCGACGCAATGTACACTTCGCTGTTTCGCGAGCTCTTGACCTACATGATGGAAGATCCGCGCAATATCACCAGCTGTACGCATCTTCTCTTCTGCGCCAAGAACATCGAGCGCATCGGCGATCACGCCACCAACATCGCCGAGACGATCTATTACATGGCAACCGGCGCCCAGCCGGAAGGCGACCGTCCGAAGGACGACAGCGCCAACACCGTTGGTGCAGTCACGGAATAACCGTCCGCACCCGTCAATTGCGCGCGCGCCAATGTGGGGCGCGCAAAGAGGTCGCAGCCACTTTTCTGATTTTGCGCAGGATGCATTGCTTAAATCATCCCCGGTTTAAGGATCATGCGCGAGGAGACCAATACGCATGATCCCGAGAGTTGCAGTAGTTGAAGACGAGGAGGCGCTCAGCGTGCTTCTTCGCTACAATCTCGAAGCGGAAGGCTTCGAGGTCGATACCATCCTTCGTGGCGACGAGGCCGAAATCAGGCTTCAGGAGCGCACACCCGACCTTCTCATCCTCGATTGGATGCTGCCCGGCGTCTCCGGCATCGAGCTTTGCCGGCGCCTGCGCATGCGGCCGGAAACCGAGCGCCTGCCGATCATCATGCTGACGGCGCGCGGCGAAGAGAGCGAGCGTGTCCGCGGGCTTTCCACAGGAGCCGACGATTACGTCGTCAAGCCCTTTTCGACCCCCGAGCTGGTTGCCCGCGTCAAGGCGATGCTGCGCCGCGCCCGCCCCGAGGTGCTGTCGACGGTATTGAAATGCGGCGATATCGAGCTCGACCGCGAAACCCATCGCGTCCACCGCAAGAGTCGCGAAGTCCGCCTCGGCCCCACCGAATTCCGCCTGCTGGAATTCCTGATGTCGTCGCCGGGCCGGGTCTTCTCCCGCTCGCAGCTCCTGGATGGCGTCTGGGGCCACGACATCTATGTCGACGAACGCACCGTCGACGTCCATGTCGGCCGCCTGCGCAAGGCGCTGAATTTCTCCAACATGCAGGACGTCATCCGCACCGTCCGCGGCGCCGGTTATTCGATGGAAGCTTGAGGCTGAGGGAGTGCGTGGTCGGCGTTCCCGCCTGCACAGCCTTTCCCACGCCCTTTCATCGCACCGGCGCGGCGTATGAGCCGGCACCGCCTTTCCTCCGTCATCCAGGCACCACCTCTCCTCCGTCATCCCAGGGCTTGACCCACTGCTGTCCGGTTTAAATTTGGTGGACAAGGCGCACGGTGTTG